>CBDDIZ010000001.1:0-48756 GCA_965229305.1 Bryobacteraceae bacterium
GATGCTGCTTTACGGCGCGTTCTGGTTTGCCGTGGCGATCCTGGTGAACGCGTTCGGCAAGACGTCGGCCACCAATGCGCTGATCCTGGCGACGGTGTGGCTGGGCTTGGCCTTGTTGGTGCCGTCGTTGCTGAGCCTGGTGGCGAATGCGGTCTACCCGGTGCCGTCGCGGGTGGAGATGATCCAGGCGATGCGCAATGCGGGCCAGGACGCGCAGCGCAAGGGTAGCCAGTCGCTGGCCCGTTACTTCGAGGACCATCCGGAGTTGGCTCCGCAAGAGGGCAAGCGGCCCGATGTGGCCAGCCTGGCGATCGCGGCGCAGCAGGAAGTGGACCGGCTGATTCAACCGATCCTCGACCGGTACGACGAACAGACCCGGGCGCAACAGGCGTTCGTCGATCGCTTCTGTTACCTCTCGCCCGCGGTTCTGGCGCAGCGCGCGTTCACAGATCTGGCCGGTACGGGCGACGCCGCCTTCCGCCATTTCTCCGAGCAGGCATCCGTCTTTCTGCGGCAATGGCAGGCTTACTTCTTTCCGCGGATCTATGCTCGCAAGCTGTTCGTGGCCGCCGAACTGCCGCAGTTCCCCGCCTTCCGCTATCAGGCGGAGCCTTGGGAACTGGTGCAGCAGCGCGTCGGCGCGGCATTATTGGGGATCGGGTTGCCCACCGCGCTGGTGCTCGCGATGGGCTTGATGCGACTTCGCCGGTACCGGATCGCGGAGCGCTAGGAACGTGTTGAAAAATAACCTCCCCGTGTATCCGCAGTGTTTTTAAGGGGGAGTTAGCATCGGACGGTTGCCTTTGGCGTGGTCCCGAAGTCGCCCTCGACGAAGCCGCCAATCGGCGGTTAGACGCGTTTGCCCCTCATTTAGGCACACTTCTCCTGCAGGGTCTTGATGCGGAGAAGGTTGTAAGCGGCGGCCGTATAAGTAACCAGCCATCCGACCTTATCCAAGCCGCGCAGTTTGATCTTCTTGAGTCCGCCGGTTTGCTTCATCCAGCCGAAGGCTTTCTCCACCAGCCAGCGTTTACTCAAGCTCATTCCATAGCCCTGGTGTCTGGTCGTGCGCCCATCGATCGCGCTACGGCGGTGCTTGTTGTTCTGCGCCACATGTGGTGTCACGCCCAGTTCCCTGAGCGTCTTGACGACGTCCTTCCGGTCGTAAGCTTTGTCCGCTCCGAGCGTGATTCGCTGGCCGGACCGGACGAGCTTAGCGGCCATCAAGATGGCGGCATCAGCCTCGCCGTGGCCGTCAGCCTGCGTGCTCATCACCTCGCGGATCAGGCCATGGCGATTCTCGATGACGAGGTGACCGAGGTAACTCAGTTTCGCTTCCTGTCCGCTGCTCTTCTTGTAAAGACGGGCTTCCGGATCAGTCTTGGATTCATGCGTATCGTTCTTGCGCTTCTCGCCATGAAAGTTGGATCCGTCTTTCGGCCTCGCCCCATCCTGGTCCTTGCGCTGAAAGCTCTTCTGGCTCGCCCAGGCTTCCAACAAGGTTCCGTCGACGGTGAAGTGTTCGTCCGACATATGACCCGCGGCCAGTTCATTGACCCGCGCGAAGAACTGTTGCGCCACCTTTTCGTTCAGCAGCCGGTCGCGATTCTTACTGAACACGGCGTGATTCCAAACCGGCTCGTCGATCTCCAGACCAATGAACCAGCGAAACAGCAAGTTGTAATCCACCTGCTCCATCAACATACGTTCGCTGCGCACCGAATAAAAGATCTGCAGCAGCAACGCCCGCAACAACCGCTCCGGCGGAATCGATGGACGGCCGACTTGCGCGTACATCCTGGCGAACTCGCCATCCATGCTCTTCAAAAGGCCATCCACCAATGGACGGATCTTTCGCAGCGGATGATCCTGGGCGATGCGTTCTTCCAGGCTCACGTAGCTGATCAGGGACGATTGTTGACTGTCGTTGCCGCGCATAAAACATAGATGCCCAACAACGCTCTGGCGTCACACCGACCGCGCGTTTTTCAACAAGTTCCTAGGCGCGCACCGCGCTCGCCGCAACCTGACGCAGCACGTAAGGCAGAATGCCGCCGTTGCGATAGTAGTCGGCTTCCACCGGCGTATCGATGCGGACTTTGACCTGGAATTGCTTGGTGGAGCCGTCCTGGGCCGTCGCGGTAACGGTGGCCAACTTGGCGCCGCAACTGGCCACGCCCTCCGGCACACCGGTGATCGAGAAGCTCTCAAAACCGGTGAGATCGAGGCTCTCGCGCGTTTGCCCGTCGACATACTGCGTGGGGAGCACGCCCATGCCGACCAGGTTCGAACGGTGAATGCGCTCGTAGCTTTCGGCAATCACCAGCTTCACGCCGAGTAAGTTGACGCCCTTGGCCGCCCAGTCGCGGGATGAGCCGGAGCCGTATTCCTTACCCGCCAGAATCACCTGGCCAACGCCGGCATCGCGATACTTCATCGCCGCGTCGTAGATGAACATCTTCTCGCCGGTGGGCACGTAGGCCGTGTACGGGCCTTCTACGCCTTCCACCATCGCGTTCTTGATGCGGATGTTGGCGAGCGTACCGCGCATCATCACTTCGTGATTGCCGCGGCGGGCGCCGTAGCTGTTGAAGTCGACGTTGGCGACGCCTTCGGCATTCAGATACTGCGCGGCGGGCGATCCCTTGGCGATGGAACCGGCCGGAGAGATGTGGTCGGTGGTGATGGAGTCACCGAGCACGGCCAGGCAAGCCAGGCCACTGAGATCCTTCACGAACGTCGCCGGATCAGCCATCTCGTCGAAGTACGGGGGACGGCGAATGTAGGTGGACTTCTCGTCCCAGGCAAACTGATCGCCCGTGGGGACCTTCATCTGCTTCCACTGGCCGGTGCCTTCGAACACGGCGCCATACTCGTTCGCGAACTGTTCCTTGGTCACGAACTGGCCGACGGCGGCCTGCACTTCTTCAGTGGTGGGCCAAACGTCCTTCAAATAGACGGGCTGGCCATTCTTACCCGTGCCGAGCGGCTCGGTGGTGAGATCGATGTCCACGCGGCCGGCGATCGCAAAGGCGACGCACAGCGGCGGCGAAGCCAGGTAGTTCGAGCGGACGTGCGGATTCACGCGGCCTTCGAAGTTGCGATTGCCGCTGAGGACGCTGGCCACATTCAGTTTGTGCGTCGTGACCGCATCGGCGATCTCGTCGGGCAGGGGGCCCGAGTTGCCGATGCAGGTGGTGCAGCCATAGCCGACCAGATGGAACTTAAGCGCTTCCATGTAGGGCATGAGGCCGGCTTCGATGAGATAGTCAGTGACGACCTTCGAACCAGGGGCGAGCGACGTCTTCACCCAGGGCTTCACGGTGAGGCCCAGTTCCACAGCTTTCTTCGCGAGCAAGCCCGCGGCCATCAGCACCGACGGGTTCGAGGTGTTGGTGCAGCTAGTGATGGCGGCGATGGCGACGGCGCCGTCACGCAGTTCGAACGTTTCGCCGTTCATGGTGACCGGCGCGGACTTCGGTTCGGCCGTGAGAGTGGCCGCGAAGTTCGCCTTGAGGCCAGGCAGTTCGACGCGATCCTGGGGACGCTTGGGGCCGGCCATCGACGGCTTGATCGTCGCCAGATCCAGTTCGAGCGTATCGGTGTAGACCGGGTCCGGCGTATCGGCCGTCAGGAAGAGGCCCTGCTCCTTGCAGTAGGCTTCCACGAGGGCGATGGTCTCGTCGGGACGGTTGGTCAGGCGGAGATAATCAAGCGACTTCTCGTCGATCGGGAAGAAGCCGATGGTGGCGCCGTACTCGGGAGCCATATTGGCGATGGTGGCGCGATCGGCCAGCGACAACGCGCGTACGCCGTTGCCAAAGAACTCAACGAACTTGTTGACGACGCCCTTTTTGCGGAGCATCTGGGTGACGGTGAGGACGAGGTCCGTAGCGGTGGCGCCGGGAGCCAGCGTGCCCGTGAGCTTGAAGCCCACCACGTCGGGGAGCAGCATGGTGACGGGCTGACCGAGCATGCAGGCCTCGGCTTCAATGCCGCCGACGCCCCAACCAACGACGCCCAGGCCGTTGATCATGGTGGTGTGCGAGTCCGTGCCGACGAGGGTGTCGGGGTAGGCTTCGCCGGTCTCCGCGTTGGTGAAGACGACGGGAGCAAGATATTCAAGGTTGACCTGATGCACGATCCCGGTGCCGGGGGGCACGGCGCGGAAGTTGCGCAGGTTGCTTTGCGCCCAACGCAGCAGCGCGTAACGCTCGTGATTGCGCTGGAACTCGAGGAGCATGTTCAGGTCGAAGGAGTCCTTCTGCCCGAAGTTGTCGACCTGCACGGAGTGGTCGATGACGAGATCGACAGGAATGAGCGGGTTGGCGAGCGTAGGGTCGAGGTCCATCTTCGCCAGGGCATCGCGCATGGTCGCCATGTCGACTACGCAGGGGACGCCGGTGAAGTCCTGCATGAGGACGCGCGCGGGCATGAAGGCGATTTCCTGTTTGGCCCCGGCCACGTCCCACTTGGCGACGTATTCGATGTCCGCCTTCCGCACGTTCAGGTTGTCTTCCTGGCGCAGCAGATTCTCGAGCAGAATCTTGATCGAGAACGGCAACCGGCTGAGGTCGTAACCGGCTTTACTCAGGGCATCCAACCGATAGATGGTATAGGACTTATCTCCGACGTTCAGCGTCGCGCGGGAAGCAAGGCTATTCAAGGAACTCATGTGCGGGCTCTTTCTCAGTGTAACCGAAACGTTCAGGTCGTTCAGCCGGAACAGGCTGATTGCAAGCTATTTCCGCGTATTTTCCGCCTTAGCCTACCGTACGGTACCGGAACTGAGTACCAGGACACCCTCTAGGACCGTTCTGGTACAAAGTCGAAAATTCTCCTATCCACGTCCTCCATCTCGGGCCTTAGGCTCATAGACAGGTGATTATTCACACGCCAGAAATTGCCCTGCGGAACGTACGGTTCCAATCGCCGTACGGGGCGGTCTACACCAAGGTGAAGGAAGACCGCATTAACGTTCTTTTCGTTTGCCTCGGGAACGCGAGCCGGAGCCAGATGGCGGAGGCGTTCGCGAACTCTTACGGCCCGGACGTGATCCGGGCGTCCAGCGCCGGTTTGTTGCCCGCCCGCCATGTGATGAGCACGACGCGCATGGTGATGGAAGAGAAGTCGATTTCGCTGCGAGGCGCGGTGCCGAAGAACATCAGCCAGTTCAAGCTGGACGAATTCGATCTGATTGTGAACATGAGCGGCCATGCGTTGCAGAAGACGAAGACGCCGGTGATCAAGGTGCTGGTGCGGGATCCGAACGGGAAGGACGAGACGGTCCACCGGGCGGTGCGCGATCGCGTGGAGTCGATCGTAGAAGATTTAGTGCGCTTGCTGAGACTGGCCCGCATGGAACAGTACGGCAAGAACTCGGCCGCCATGGTGGCGCGCGCGAGTTAGTTCAAGTTCATTGAGTTTCTGTTCGCCGCCGGGGCGGCTGGTACTGAGAGAGAGCCCCAGCCGTTCCGGCGGTGACCTGAATCGTTTTGCCCCGTCCGCAAGCTGGACCTGACATGTCCAGCGAGCACATCATTCGCCACCGGAGCTGCCGGTACTGAGAGAGAGCCCCAGTAGCTCCGGTGGTGACTGAATCCTTCCCCTAATCGATCGCCCACGGCAGCGCCGTCAGCTTGCGATAGCTTTCACTCAAATCCTCCGGCATCACCCGCGTTTCGCCAATCGCCGTCATGAAGTTGGCGTCACCGGGCCAACGTGGCAGCGCGTGGAAATGCAGATGCTGCGCGACCCCTGCCCCGGCACACTCGCCGATGTTGAACCCCAGGTTGAGCCCCGGACAGCGATACGCCTGGCGGAGGTTGGTTTCGGCCCGGCGGCCCAGCAGGATCAGTTCGCTGAGGGCTGCGGCGTCCAGCGGCTCCAGGTTCGGGACGTGATGGTAGGGCACAACCATCAAGTGGCCGTTGGTGTAGGGGTAACGATTGAGAACGACGTAGTTGTGCCGGGCGCGGTGCACCACGAGCGTGGTGGCATCGTCCGTCGCAGCCGCCATCTCACAGAAGATACAGCCCGGAGACGGCACACCGGCCGTGACGTAGCGGTAGCGCCACGGGCTCCACAGATGGTCCACGTGCTTAGACGGCGGCGGTTTCGTCGCCGTTGACGAGGTCCTTCAGCTCTTTGCTGGGCTTGAAGTAAGGAATGCGCTTGGCAGGCACTTCGACGCGGGTACCGGTCTTGGGATTGCGACCGATGCGCGGCTGCCGTTGACGCGTGCGGAAACTGCCAAAACCGCGAATCTCGATTTTGTCGCCCGTACGCAGACTGCGCACAACCGAATCGAAGATGGCCTCGACAATGACCTCCGAGTCCTTACGAGTCATCTCGACGACCCGGGAGACTTCCTCAATGAGATCGGCTTTCGTCATAAGTTCCTAATTTACACCAAATTAGAGGCGCCGGGGTCAAGCCGGTTCGTCGTCCGGTTTTTCAATGGCACTCTCGGCGACCGAGGAGGCCTGTTGAGCACGCGCCTGGTAGGACTTGATGCGCTCCAGGTCCTCCATGGTGGCCATTTCCTTCAAGCTCAAGCCGATCTTCTTGTCAGTTTCATTCATCTTGATGATTTTGAAGTCGAACTCGGCGCCGATCGGGAGCGGCGACCCCGGATCGCCCCGCTTTTCGCGTCCGCCGGCCACATGACCCGGAATTTCGGAATTGTGGCAGAGACCCTCCACGCCGGGCGAAATCTCGACGAAGACGCCGAATGACGAAGCGCGAACCACCTTTCCGTGCACCACGTCGTTGACGAAGTGCGTCTGGAAGAACGTTTCCCACGCGTCCGGTTGCAACTGCTTGACGCCGAGCGACAAACGGCGGTTGTCGGTATCGATGTTGAGGATGACGGCTTGCACCATCTGCCCCTTTTTGATCGCCTCGGAGGGATGCTTCAGACGCTCGGTCCAGGAGAAGTCCGAGATATGGATCAGGCCGTCGACGCCTTCCTCCACTTCGACAAAGGCGCCAAAGTCAGAAAGCTTGCGGACGCGGCCCTCCACGACCGAGCCGATGCTGTAGCGGTCCTGAATCGTCGTCCAGGGGTCGGCTTCGAGCTGTTTAATGCCCAACGAGATCCGGCGATCGGCGCCTTTGATCTCGAGAACGACGGCTTCTACCTGATCGCCCGGCTTGACCACCTTAGACGGATGCTTCATCCGGCGGCTCCAGGTCATCTCGGAGATGTGGATCAGGCCTTCGACGCCGCTTTCGAGTTCGACGAAGGCGCCATAGTCCGTGACACTGACCACGCGGCCGATGACGCGAGTGCCCGGCGCGAAGCGTTCGGCGACGGTCTCCCAAGGATCGGGCACCAGTTGCTTGAGGCCGAGACTGACGCGGCCACGTTCCTTGTCCAGCTTGAGCACCCGGCAGGTGATGGTGTCGCCCGGCTGGACAATCTCCTGCGGATGGTTCACGCGGCCATGCGACATGTCGCTGACATGCAGCAGGCCGTCAATCCCACCGAGGTCGACAAAGGCACCGTAATCGGTGAGATTCTTCACCGTGCCGGTGACCACCGAGCCTTCTTCCACGTGCCCGAGGACGGCGTCTTTCCGCTGGTTGAAGTCTTCTTCGAGGACGGCCTTGCGCGAAACTACCAGGTTGCCACGGCGGCGATTGAGCTTCAGGACCTTCACCTGAATCTCCTGCCCCGTATAGGCATCGAGGTTGTGGATGGGCCGCATGTCGAGCTGCGAGGAAGGCATGAACGCCTTTACGCCCACATCGATTTCGAGTCCGCCTTTTACGCGGCCGAGGACCTTGCCGGTGACCGGCTGATTGTCGCGCAAGGCAGCTTCAAGCGTGTCCCAAACGCGATGGCGATTGGCCCGTTCGTAGGAGAGCAGCACGTAGCCGTCGGCCGAGGCGTTGTTGCGGTCCGCGACGACGTGAATCGTGTCGCCCGGAGAGAACGGCACGGTGCCATCGGGCTGCTGCACCTGCTCGATCGGCACAAAGCCTTCAAGCTTGGTCCCGATGTCGACGAGCAACCCGCGCTCGTTCACCGAAACGACGTAACCTTGGATGCCCTGGCCCGCGCCGAAGTGGCCGGAGGAACCGTGGCTTTCCATGGCGAGCAGTTGCTCGAAGTCTTCGTAGCCCTCTTCGCCCGCCGGATCGTCGGGGAAATCTACCGGCTGGCCCGGCGCCGCCGGCATGCCAGGGAGCCCTACCCGGCCGGGGCTGGGGGCAGCCGGAGTCGGCTGAGCCGGACTCGAAGGCGAGTCCGAGGGTTGGGTTTTATCGTCAGCGGGAAATGCCATTCGCCATGTTCTCCACGCGCCATTCTTCGAGCAACCGCATCAGATTTTTTCGGGTTGCTCCCGGCATCATGGCGGGGAGTGTTTACCCTCCTGGATTGGCGAGGGAAGCTTGCGGCCCAGGAGTGCGAGTAACTCAGCTTTTTGAGACTAAGTCCTCAGTTCACAATGCATTACCGACAACCCTAGAAATTGCGGTATCTCGGAATGGTACATGAGGTCAACCCTGTTGTCAACCCCTCGATTGGAGCCCGAAAACAATTGCAAGTAAAGCACTTCGATCCGGCGCAACCGCATAGTAGACTCTAGGTGATTGCGCTATTTCTTCCGCCGCTACACCCCGCCTTTGCGCCGCGCTCTGCTGGTGGAAAGCGGGTCGCGCTTTGTTTTGGAGAAGTTTCTGGCCGCGCGGGACGCCGGGTTTGCCCCCGATATCGTCACCTGCTACGCCGGCACGCCAAAACATTTCGCCGGCGATACGTTCCGGGTGCAGGACTACACGACGCCCGATAAGCGCTCGGCGCTGCTTGCCGAATTGCGCGCCAACCGCTACGACGTGATCGGCGTTCTGTGCACCGACGAAGACATCATGACGAAGTGGAAGTGGCTGCTGGCGGCCCGCGTGCCGGCCAAGCTCTTCATCGTCAACGAGAATGCGGACTGGTTCTGGGTGGACTACGCGCACCTGGACCTGATGTGGCATTTCGTCAGTTTTCGCGCCGGCATGTCCGGTGCCGGAGCCGTCACCACGCCGTTGCGGCTGCTCGCTTTTCCCTTCACCCTTCTCTACCTGACGCTGTTTGCGGCCAGGATGCATCTCCGCAGGAAACTCACTTGATCAAGAAGATTCTTATGAAAGCCATTCGTGTTCATACGCCCGGTCCTGAAGAAAGTCTGGTTTTGGACGACGTCGCCATTCCCACGCCCGGCCCCGGCCAGGCGCTGGTGAAGCTCGAAGCGAGCGGCGTGAACTTTATCGACATCTACTTCCGCACGGGGTTGTATCCCGCTCCGGAGAAGCCGTTTGCGCTCGGCATGGAAGCGGCCGGAACGGTGACGGAAGTGGGGCCGGACACCAAGCACGTGAAGGTCGGCGACCGGGTGGCGTACGCGATGCAACGCGGTTCGTACGCCGAGTACGCCGTGGTGCCCGAATGGATGCTGGTGCCGGTGCCCGCCGAGTTGCCGCTGGCCGACGCCGCGGCGCTGATGCTGCAGGGCATGACCGTGCATTACCTCACGCACTCCACCTTTCCGCTCGCCGCCGGGCAGACCTGCCTGATCCATGCCGCCGCCGGCGGCGTGGGCTTGATCCTGACGCAGGTGGCCAAGCTGCTGGGCGCCACCGTCATCGCCACCACCTCCACGCCCGACAAGGCCCAACTGGTGCGCCGCGCCGGCGCCGACCATGTGATCGGCTATGAGAACGTCGCCGCCGAAGTACGCAAGATCAGCGAAAAGGGCGTCCACGTGGTTTATGACTCAGTGGGGCAAGCCACCTTCCAGGCCAGCCTGGACTCGCTGCGCCCGCGCGGCACGATGGTCACCTTCGGCAATGCCTCCGGTCCGGTGCCGCCGTTCGAGCCGCTGGTGCTCAGCCAAAAGGGCTCGCTCTACCTGACGCGGCCCCGTTTGGCGGATTATGCGCAGACCCGCGAAGAGGTGCTCGAGCGCGCCACGGCAGTGTTCGGCTGGAAGCTGGGCGGGCATCTTCCCGTGTTTTCCACGCGCTCCTACACGCTGGCCCAGGCAGGCCAGGCGCAGCGTGATCTGGCCTCGCGTGCCACCTCCGGCAAACTCTTGCTGCAGATCAGCTAAGTAACAGGAAAGACTTCCGCTAGCGTCGCAAAACCGGCTACAATCATGGTCGCTCCCAGCGCTCGAAGAGATCTCTCGCTTTGATCGATTATTCTCAGCTTCAGCTCGTTTGGCCTTCGGTTGCCATCCTCATCATTGGGTTGGTTTCCGGCTGGTTTTTGCAGCGCTTCCTGCTGGTGCGCCAGATGGAAGAGCTCGAGACAGAGCACTTGGACCTGCTGCGTTCGGCCGAAGACGAAATGCATGCCGCGCGCGACGAAGCGCGGTTGCAGGGTCAGAAGCTGGATGAAGCACAGAAGGCGATCTCGCTCGGCTATGAGCGGCTGACGTTGCTCAACCGGCGCTTGCGGGAGTCCGAAGCCGTGCTCGCGAAGCCGGCGGAAACCCCAGTCGGGGCGACCGAACCTTCGCCCGAAGCCGCCCAAGAGATTGCGGAACTGCGCCGGCAGTTGGCCGAGCATCAGGCTTTTGCCGAGCGCTTGAACGAACTCGAACGGGAATTGCATGCGGCCAAGGTTGCCGCGCAAGCCGCCGCCGCTGCGCCGCCTCCGGTCGTGGTGGCTCAAACGCCGGCAGTCTCCGACGAAACCGTCGTCCGGTCGTTGCGAGAACGCGATGCCACCATCGACTCTTTGCGGCATGAGGTCGCGTCGATCGAGTCGTTGCGCTTGCGCCTCTCGGACCTGGTATCGGAACTCGGCCTGGCGCATGCCCAAGCCGGACAACTCGCCCGGGAACGCGATGAGTTGGCGGCGCAACTGCGGCAAGCCCCGCGAGTTGAATCAAGCAACGAACTGGTCCGCAAGCTGGCCGACGCGATTGCGCGGCGTCAGGAAGCCGAAGTGGCGCTGGCGGAAGCCAATCAGAAGCTGGCGGCGGCGATCGCGGTGCCGGCGGTGGCAGCGGTGACGTCGATGCCCAAGCCGATGGCTGCCGGTGCGGCTGCCGGCGCGAGCTATACCCTGCCCCCGCCGCCCCCGGAGTTTTCGCAGCCGTTCCCGGAGCCGCCCAGCGCGCCGACCTTCGACCCCTTGACGCCGGAACCACCCGAACCGTCGATTCCCTTGCTTTCTCCCGCGCAACTCGCCGGCGGACTCACGCAGTTGCTCTTTAGCAACCGCATCCAGTTCGCGCCGGATCGCTCCGACATTCTGCCCGACTCGAATCTCCTGCTCGAAGACATCGCCGACCTGATTCTGTCCAGCGAGCCCGTCCGGCTGGTGGTGGAAGGCCACACCGAGCACGGTGACGCCCGCAATAACTTCTATCTCAGCGAGCGCCGCGCGCTGGCTGTGAAAGAGCGCCTGGAGCAGTTGGGCGTCCCCGAGCATCGGCTCATCAGCTTCGGCTTCGGGGACACGCGCCCGATCGACGAGAATGCGAGCTACGACGGCCGGATGCGCAATCGGCGGATCGAGATTCGCGTGATTGGCCGCGTCTAACTGATCACCTGCCGAACCACCTGTCCGTGAACGTCCGTCAGGCGGAAGTGGCGTCCCTGATACTTGAACGTCAGTTGCTTGTGATCGACGCCAAGCTGGTGCAGGATTGTTGCGTGTAAGTCGTGGACGTGGACCGGGTCCGCCGTGATGTTGTAAGAGAAGTCGTCGGTCTCGCCAAACGTGATGCCCGGCTTCATCCCCCCGCCGGCCATCCACATCGTGAAACAACGCGGATGGTGATCGCGGCCATAGTTATCCGCGGTCAGCTTACCTTGGCAGTAAACCGTGCGTCCGAATTCCCCGCCCCAGACGACGAGCGTGTCCTTCAGCAAACCTCGCTGTTCGAGGTCCTCCAGCAGACCGGCCGACGGCTGATCGGTGTCGCGGCACTGATTGGGCAGTTGCTTGGGCAGCGTGTTGTGCTGGTCCCAACCGCGGTGGAAAAGCTGGATAAACCGGACGCCCCGTTCGGCCAAGCGCCGGGCGAGGAGGCAATTGTAGGCGTAAGTGCCCGGCCGGTGTACTTCCGGGCCGTATAAGTCGAGCGTCGCTTTCGACTCTTTCTTCAGATCGAGTAAGTCGGGCACCGAGGCCTGCATGCGATAGGCCATCTCGTATTGTGCGATGCGTGTGGCGATCTCCGGATCGCCGTAGTCGGCCAGCTTGAGTTCATTGAGCTTAGCGAGATCGTCGACAAAGCGGCGGCGATCGCCGCGGTCCAGCCCGTCGGGATCCTGAATGTGCAACACAGGGTCGCCGATTGAACGAAACTTCACGCCCTGATAACGGGTCGGCAGAAAGCCGGAGCCCCACAGGCGATCGTACAGCGGCTGATCCGCCACGTTCCCGGTGCCTTGCGACACCATCACGACAAAGGCGGGCAGATCCTGATTGTCGCTGCCTAAACCATAGGCGAGCCAGGAGCCGATCGAAGGACGTCCGGCGAGTTGGAAGCCGGTCTGGAAAAACGTGATCGCCGGGTCGTGGTTGATGGCTTCGGTGTGCAGGCTGCGGATAAAGGTAAGTTGATCGGCTTTCTTGGCCAGATGCGGGAGTAAGTCACTGATCCAGGCGCCGCTTTGGCCGCGTTGCTTGAAGTCGTAAATCGTGGGGGCAATCGGAAAGCTGGCCTGCGTGGCCGTCATCCCCGTCAGGCGCTGCCCTTGACGTACTGAGTCGGGCAGTTCCTGGCCGCGTAACTGAGCGAGCTTCGGCTTCCAGTCGAACAGATCGTGCTGCGCCGGCGCGCCGCTCTGGAAGAGATAGATGACCCGCTTCGCCTTGGCGGGGAAGTTCGGAAAGGTTCCCTCGGCGCGCATCAGCGACGCCAGCGCGGCGATGCCGAGTCCGTGGGCCGAACGGCCAAAGAAATGTCGTCGCGTGAGGTGGTTCATTCCTTGGTCACCGTTTCGTCGAGATTGAGGATCATGCTGGCCACCATCGTCCAGGCGGCTAAGTCGGGCTTCGGAAGATTGCCGGCTTTCGACTCGCCGTAGCTGAGTAACTTCGCAGCGGCCTCAGGATTCGTCTGGTAGCGATCGCGGTAGTGGTGCAGACTGCCGAGCAATAGCGTCGTCTCCTTCTCCGTGGGAGGTCGGGAAAGGGCGAGCAGGAAGCCGCGGGAGAGCCGGTCCGCTTCGGAGTTCGCCGCCATCATGCGCTCGGCCATCTTCCGCGCTGCTTCCAGGTAGGCTTCGTCATTCATGAGCGCCAGCGCCTGCAGCGGCGTGTTGGTGCGATTCTCACGCACCACGCAGGCTTCGCGCCCCGCGGCGTCGAAAGTCATCATGCCGGGCGGCGGCACCGCCCGCTTCCAGTAGGTGTAGAGACTGCGGCGATAGAGCGCTTCGCCTTTGTCGCGCTGATAGTCTTCGCCGCCGGAGAGCTCTTTCCACAGCCCCGCCGGCTGATACGGCTTAACGGAGGGTCCGCCAACCTTCTCCACTAATAGGCCGGACGCCGCCAGCGCCTGATCGCGCACGACCTCCGCCGGCCAACGGAAGCGCGATCCACGGGCATACAAACGATTCTCAGGATCGCGATTGAGTAACTCCGGTGTGACGCGCGCCGACTGCTGGTAAGTACGGCTCAGCACAATCGTCTTCAGCATGCGCTTCACGTCCCAGCCCTGGTCCATGAACTCGACGGCTAACCAATCGAGGAGTTCCGGGTTCGTGGGCCATTCGCCTTGCGAGCCGAAATCCTCCACCGTCTTGACGATGCCGGTGCCGAAGAACATCTGCCAGAAACGGTTCACCGTCACACGCGCCGTAAGTGGATTCTCCCGGCTCACGATCCATCGGGCTAACTCAAGCCGAGACTTCACCGGCTGCGACGTTAACACCGCCGGCAATGCTCGCCCCACTACGTCTCCGGGCTGATCGTAGGCGCCCCGGCGCAGCACGTGTGCTTCGCGCACGTCCGGCCGCTCCTGCATAATCATTACGGTGGGCAAGCTGGCGACATACTCGCGCAGCTCATCGCGCGTGCGCCAGAAGTCCTGCCAAGCGGCCTTCAACGGCTCTGGGGCGTGGCGATCGAGATAGGCCCACTCTGCTTTGCGGACCTCGGCCGCAGTCCGGCGAGGCGAGTTCACTAACTTTTCGAGCGGCTGCGAGAGCCCCAGCACGGCGACTTCTTCCTCGTTGAGGACGTCGCGATAGAGACGAATGCCGCGGATGCCGCCCGTCAAGCGCAAGCCGTTGCCGGCGCCAATGCGCAGCGGCTCTTTGGAGGCGAAGTCCTGGTTGAGATCATCCACCACTACCCGCAGCGGCGCGAGCGCACCGTCGACATAGAGGCGAATCCCTTTGGCTTCCCGCGAACCGTCATAAGTGACGGTGACGTGCGACCAACGGTTCAGCGGCAGCGGCGACTGACTCTCGACGCGTAAGCAGTCATCGAGCCAGCGCAGTACGAAGTTGACCTGGACCTTGCCCTGCTTTAAGTAAATGCCGTAACCAGACTCTTCTTCTTTGTCCGCCGCCCGGCTGAGAATCGCGCCGTCCGGTGATTCCGGCTTTACCCAAGCCGACAAAGTGAATCGGTCATAGTAACCAAAGTTCGCCTGGTCACCTATCTCGTCGACTTTCTTTCCGTCGAAGGTACGTTCGTCGGCCGATTGCCAGAGTAACTTCCGATTGGGAAACCAATCGGCGGGCTGGCGGACGGAGCGTTCCCAGGCCGCGCGCTTCTGTTCAATCTCCGGCCGCAAGGCGGTGAAGCGGGCGGCGGCGGATTCAGCGGCCGCCTGCAAGGTGGCCCACTTCGCTTCCTGATCCTGCGTCGGCGCCGGAATCAGCGGCGGCGAATTGCCGTATTTGAAGACTTTCCCCTTCTCCGGAAGGTTATTGAAGAAGGCAAACATGGAATAGAACTCGCGTTGCGAGAACGGGTCGTACTTATGGTCGTGGCAGCGCGCGCAGCCCAGGGTTAAACCCAGCCAGACCGTCGACGTCGCTTCCACGCGATCAATGGCATACTCCACCAGAAACTCTTCGCCGATGCTGCCGCCTTCGCCATTCGCGCGGTGATTGCGATTGAAGCCGGTGGCGACGATCTGGTCGCGAGTGGCGTGCGGCAATTGATCGCCCGCCAGTTGCTCGATGGTGAACTGGTTGAAGGGCATGTTCTTGTTGAAGGCCGCGATCACCCAGTCGCGCCAGCGCCACATGGAGCGCTCCGCATCTGTCTGATAGCCGTTCGTATCGGCATAGCGCGCCGCATCGAGCCAGCGCATCGCCATGCGCTCGCCATAGCGGGGCGAAGCGAGCAAACGATCCACCACGCGTTCGAAAGCTTGCGGCGACTCGTCTTTCAGAAAGGCGTCCGTTTCTTCGGGCGTCGGCGGCAGGCCGGTGAGATCGAGCGACACACGGCGCACTAGCGTGCGCTTGGAGGCCGGCGGCGAAAGGGTCAACCCTTCCCGCTTTAGCTTGGCTTCAATCAGCGCATCGATGCCGTTGAGCGCCGGCTTTGCAGGAGGAATGAAGGACCAATGCTTTTGCCAGGGCGCGCCTTCGGCAATCCATTGCTTGAGCAGGTCCACCTCGCGCGCGGCCAAGGCGGGCCCGGCGGAGACCGGCGGCATGCGCAGGCCGCGCTTCTCGGTGGTGACGCGCTCGATGAGCTTGGGCAGGGCGCGGCGCGCGCCCGCCTCAGTGTCCAGCCGCAGGTTGGCCTTGCGATTCGCCTCATCGGGCCCGTGGCACGAAAAGCAGCGGTCCGAGAGGATCGGGCGAATTTCGCGATTGAAGTCCGCGGCACTCAACAAGGGCACCAGGAGCGCCGCCCAACGCATCAGCATGCTCAATATCTTATGCCAAGCGCGATAAACTGAGCTTTCGCCTTATGGTTTTGCTCCCACTCCTGATGGCTGCGTTCGCCGACAGCAGTCCCCTCGCCGAGGCCCAAACGTTCGTCAAGCAGAACTGCGCCATGTGTCACCAGGGGCAAAAGCCTGCCGGCGGCTTCAACGTTTCGCAACTGACGGCGGAAAACGGCCGCGCCTGGGCGCGCGCCCTGCAGCGCGTCCGCGACGGCGACATGCCTCCGCAAGGCGCCAAAGCGCCGACCACTGCCGCGCGTGATTTTTTCGTGAATACGGTGGAGAGTTCGTTGCGCGTGGCCGCCTGCGCCGATGGCATTCAGCCGCGGCCAGCGCCGATCCGCCGTTTGAACAAGCATGAGTACGGCGCCACCTTGCGCGACCTCCTGAACATTCACATCGATGCCGGCCATAATCTGCCGGCCGATGGCGCGGGCGGCGAAGGGTTCGATAATGCCGCTGAAACGTTGTTCCTCTCGCCTTTGCATGCCGAGAAGTACTTGGCCGCGGCGCGCGAAGGCATCGAATACGGCTTGAAGGACGCCCGTTCCCGGGCCCGCTTCATTACGGCCGAACCGAATGAGAAGACGTCGCCGGAAGAGGCCGCCCGGCACGTCCTGGTCCACTTTTTGCCGCGCGCCTTCCGCCGCCCGGCGACGCCCGAGGAAGTGATGCGCTACCTGGCGGTTTTCCAGCGCCAGAAAGGCAGCTTCGACCAGCGCATCGCGTACACGCTGCAAGGCGTGCTGGTGTCGCCGCACTTCCTGTTTCGTTTCGAGCAGCCCAGCCCCGTGGCGCGGCCCGTGCCGGACTATGCGCTGGCGTCGCGGCTATCGTACTTCCTATGGGGCTCCATGCCCGACGACACGCTCTTCACGCTGGCCGCTCAAGGCAAGCTTTCTGACCCCGCTATCTTCCGCGAACAGACGTTGCGGCTGCTGAAGGACCAGCGATCCCGCGACTTCGCCGAGAACTTCGTGGAGCAATGGCTCGGCACGCGCGAACTCGGCCGGGACATCAAGCCCGATGCGAAGCTCTTCCCCGCCTTCTACGACGCCGAGATCCAGAGCGGCATGCGCTACGAACCGATCCTGTTCTTTCAGGAATTGCTAACGGAGAACCTGTCGCTGCTCTCGCTGCTCGATTCGGACTTTACGATTCTCACCAACAAGCTTCAACGCCACTACGGCATCACCCTGGAAGAAAAGCTGCGCCAGCAGCCGCAACGGGTGAAACTGCCCCCCGGAACGCATCGCGGCGGCTTGTTGGGGATGGGTGCGGTGCTCGCCGTCTCTTCGATGCCGACGCGCACCAGCCCGGTGCTGCGCGGTAAATGGATTCTGGACTCGATCCTCGGCACACCCGCTCCCCCGCCCCCGCCGAACGTTCCCGAATTGCCAGAGCACAAAGGGGCCACGCCCACTACGCTGCGCGCCCGCTTGATGCTGCATCGGCAGAACCCGACTTGCGCCTCCTGCCACAATCGTCTCGACCCCTTAGGCTTCGCGCTCGAGAACTATGACGTGCTCGGCAAGTGGCGCCCCACCGAGAACGGCCTACCGATCGACACGGCCGGCGAATTGCCGGACGGCACCAAGTTCAACGGGCCGGACGAACTCAAGAAGGTGCTGATCTCGCGGCAGGACCTGTTCATCCGCAACGTCACCACCAAGCTTTTGGGCTTTGCCCTGGGACGCGGGCTGAATCGCGAAGACGCCTGTGCCGTCGACCAGATCGTCGCCGACCTCAAACGCGACGACTACCGTGGCCAGACCCTGGTGATGGGCGTCGTCAATAGCGTGCCCTTCCGTCAGCAACCCGCCACGCCGCCGATTCCCGCACCGGTAACGACGGCGCCCAGGAAAGCATCACAATAGAAGGTAGGATCCATGAAGCGCCACACTCCCCTTTCCCGCCGCACCCTGCTCCGAGGCGCCGGTATGGCGCTGGGCCTGCCTTGGCTGGAAGCGATGGCCGCCACGCCGAACGCCGCGCCGCCGGTGCGCTTCGCCGCCATGTATATGCCCAACGGCGTCCGTGAGGACATGTGGACTCCGGCGGAAACCGGCCGCAACTTCTCGCTCACGCCGACGCTCGAGCCGCTGGCCGACCTCAAGCAGGACCTCACCGTGCTCACGAATCTCTGGAACCAGGGCAGCGTGGGCGGCGACGGCCACTACGTCAAGATCTCCGGCTGGCTCACTTGCACCACGGTCACCAAGACGCTGGGCGTCGACATCAATTGCAACGGCATCTCCGTCGATCAGGTGGCCGCGCAGACGATCGGTCAACATACGCCGCTCGCGTCGCTCGAATTGGGCGTCTCGCCGGTCACTACCGGCGTCGACAAGAACGTGGGCTACACGCGGGTGTATGGCTCGCACATCGCTTGGAGCGGGCCCACCACACCGCTGGCGCGCGAAGTGAATCCGCACCTGGTGTTTGAGCGGCTCTTCCACGCCGGCACCCAAAGCACGGACACGGCCGCGCAGGATCGTCAGCTCTTGGATGGCGTGCTGGAAGATGCCAAGCAACTGCGCGGCCAGCTGGGCAGCGCGGACCGCGTTCGCCTCGATGAATATCTCTCCGTGGTGCGCGGTCTGGAAACGCGCTTGGCCCGCGCGGCCAAACCGCAGAAGACTTCCTGGAAGCCGCGCGTCCCGCTGAGCGCCGCCGATAAGCCGCCGGCCCAACCGAAGGACTTCGCCGAGCACGTCCGCCTGATGATGGACATGATCGCCGTCGCCTTCCAGTCCGACACCACGCGCATTGCGACGTTCATGTTCGGCAACGAAGTGACGAATCAGAACTTCTCGTTCGTCGACGGCGTGAAGGGCGGGCACCATTCGCTCTCCCACCACGAAAAGAATCCCGAGAGCCTGCGGCAATACCAGTTGATCAACCGTTGGCACGTCGCCGAATTCGCCTATCTGATGAACCGCCTGAAGAACATGAAGGAAGGCGAGGGCAGCGTCCTCGATAACTCCATGATCCTGTTCGGCAGCGGCATTCGCGACGGCAACAAGCATGACCCGCACAACCTGCCGATTCTGCTGGGCGGGCGTGGCGGTGGCCGTATCGCCGCCGGGCAGCACCTGTCCTACTCGCCCGATACGCCGCTCTCGAATCTCTACTTGTGCGTGCTGGAGGCGATGGGCGTGTCCACCGAACGGTTCGCCGACAGCACGGGCCGGTTGCCGGGCGTACTGGCCTAGTTTTCTAGCTCGCGGCCGCCGCGCACGGCATCTGTGCGAGTAGTGCGCAACCTGATCCTCATCTTGGGCGACCAGCTCGACCGCCAGTCGGCGGCCTTCGACGGCTTTAACGCCGACGAAGATGTCGTGTGGATGGCGGAGGTGACGGCTGAGTCCACGCATGTGTGGAGTCACAGGGCGCGCACGGCGCTGTTTCTCAGCGCAATGCGCCATTTCCGCGATGAGTTACGCGAGCGCGGCTGCCGTGTGGAATACACCGAGTTGTGCGACGGCACGCTCGGCGAAGTGCTCGCGCGTTCGCTCCGCAAACTTCGCCCCCGTCGCGTGATCGCCGTGGAGCCCGGCGACTATCGCGTGCAACAGGCGTTGTTGGCCGTCGCCCCGCAACTCGAGCTGCGCGTGGACCGGCACTTTCTCTCCACCAAAGACGACTTCGCCGCCCATGCCCACGGCCGGCGCCAGTTGCGCATGGAGTTCTTCTATCGAGAGATGCGCCAGCGCTACGGCGTTCTGATGGAGCGAGGCAAGCCGATCGGCGGCAGTTGGAACTACGATGCCGACAATCGCGAGTCCTTCGACTCGCGCGGCCCGGGACTGCTGCCGCGCGCCGAAGAATTTCCTCCGGATGCGGTCACCCGCGAAGTGATTGGCCTCGTCCGTCAGCGCTTTCCAGATCACCCCGGCGCCCTCGAAAGCTTCAATTGGCCCGTCACTCCCGCCGACGCGCGACGCTCGCTCGACGACTTCATCGCGCACCGCCTGCCCCTGTTCGGCGCCTACCAGGACGCCATGTGGACGGGCGAGCCCTTTCTGCATCATTCGCGTCTCTCGGCCGCCTTGAATCTGAAGCTGCTCGATCCTCGCGAAGTGATCGAAGCCGCCGAAGAGGCCTATCGCAACGGCCACGCGCCGCTCGCCTCGGTGGAAGGCTTCATCCGGCAGATTCTGGGCTGGCGCGAGTATGTGCGCGGCATCTACTGGCACTTCATGCCGGAGTACGCCGAACGCAATTGGCTCGAGGCGACGGCCCCCTTGCCTGCCTTCTACTGGACCGGCCAAACGGAGATGAACTGCCTGCGTCACGCCATCGGCCAGACGCTGGAGCATGGCTACGCGCATCACATCCAGCGGCTGATGGTCACCGGGCTTTACGCGCTCCTGCTCGGCGTGGACCCGCGCGAAGTGCATGCCTGGTATCTGGCCGTCTATGTCGACGCCGTGGAATGGGTGGAATTGCCGAACACGATGGGCATGTCCCAGTTCGCCGACGGCGGCGTGATGGCGTCGAAGCCCTACATCGGCTCCGGCAGGTACATCGCGCGCATGAGCAACTACTGCCAGGGCTGCCGCTACGACCCCGCGCAATCCACTGGCGCCACCGCCTGCGCATTCACGACGCTCTACTGGGACTTTCTGCTGCGGCACGAACAACGGCTGCATAAGATCCCGCGCCTGGCGATGCAGTTGCGCAACACCGAGCGGCTGGATCGCAGTCAGCGGACGGCGATCCAGGCCCAGGCGGCGCGCCTCAAGGAGGGGTCGCTAGATGCCTAAGAGGCCTTGCAAAACGGGGGTCTGCGGGTAAGGATGCCCCTTGTACTGCCGGAAGCCTTCGCCCAACGGATAGCCCGCCGTCGCCCCGCGATGACGCGTCCAGTGCTCCATCGTGATCAGGTAATTATCCATGCCGTGATGCGCCTTCAGCCAATTCCGCTGCGACTCATGGCAGGCCAGCATGTCGCGCTTCCGCTCGAAGGTGGACGTCACGTCGACCACGAAATCAGGCGGCACCACGCGGCCTTCCCGGTCCAGGCCTTCGATCGGATCCATAAAATAGAGGTGCGGAATCCAATCCAGCACGGCCGGCGAATCGGGCACTTCGTAGTTGGGCGCGCCGGCCGCAAAGCAAGCATCGCGCACCAGCAGCGAGACCATCTCGTGATCGGCCAGATAGTCCGAAGGCGCCGAAGTGATGACGATTTCCGGACGCAGTTGTCGGATGAGCGCGGTGGTTTGGCGGCGGGAAGGGTCGTCGTTGAAGATCGACAAATCATGGAAGCCACCCCAGTAGTAACGCGCGCCCACCAGCGCCGCCGCGCGCGCCGCTTCGCCTTTCCGGATGCGGGCCGTCTCTTCGCGCGAGTATTCGCGGCTCCCGCAATCGCCGTCGCTCATCGTCACAAAGGAGAGCTCGTGGCCAGCAGCGGCCAGCAGAGCACAGGTGCCCCCGGCCAGAATCTCGATATCGTCCGGGTGCGCGTGAATGGCTAAGATTCGCATGTCTTTCTTACACTGTAAGCGGGATGGCTGAGCATCGTTTTGCCGACGTCCGCACGATCTTGAGCCGCACCAGCGGCTACATCCTCGAAGCGGGCTTCACACACTCCATCACGCCGGCGCGCAACTGCACGTTTGGCTGCACGTTCTGTTACGTGCCGACGATGCGCATCCAGGGCGGGCTGCAGCCCGAAGACTGGCGACGCTGGGGACAATACACAACCTTCAAGCGAAACGCCGCCGCCTTGCTCGCCAAAGAACTGCGCGGCGGCGAGATCATCTACTGCTCCTCGCTCGTGGACCCGTACCAGCCCGGCGAACAGATCATGCCCGATCTGCTCCGCGTCATGCTCGACAAACCGCCCGCCCTGCTGGTGATCCAGACGCGCTCTCCGCTGGTGCTGCGCGACCTGGACTTGCTCCGCCAACTCCGGGCTCGCGTCAGTTTCTCGATCACCACCAACCGCGCCGACGTCCTGCGTCACTATGAGCCCCACTCGCCCGCCTACGAGGACCGCCTCCACGCCGTCCGCACCCTGAACGCCAACGGCGTGCCCGCCTTCACCACGCTCGCGCCGCTGCTCCCTTCGCACGTGGAAGAGCTCGTGGCCGACGCCCTAGCCGCCTCGCCCGAAGCCCTGATCGTGGACCCGGCGCACAACCGCACCAACAAAAAGCGCGGCGCCACTACGCGCGACGTGGCGCTTAAAATTGCCGAGCGCCGAAACGAAGGACAATGGTTTGAGCCCACGTTTCAGGCGGCCCTCGTTGAGCAGATCCGCCGCCTGGCTTCATCGGCCGGACGCCCGTTCGCCTCTGGCCCGGAAGGATTCGCATGCTTAGCCCGTCCGACATCCAGCACCGCCCCATCCTCGAACGGCTCGGCCTTGGCGCCATCAACGCCGGCGCCTCCACCGGCCAATGGATCCCCACTCAAGGTCCTGAACTAATCTCGTACTCGCCGATCGACGGCCAGGAACTGGCGCGCGTCCGCACGGCGCGCCGCGCCGATCTCGAAGCCGTCACCGCCGAAGCGCAGCGCGCCTTCCTCACTTGGCGCATGATGCCGGCGCCCCAACGCGGCCAGCTCGTCCGCGAGATCGGCGACGAACTGCGCCGGCACAAGGATGACCTGGGCGCGCTGGTGAGCCTCGAGATGGGCAAGATCCTCGCCGAAGGACGCGGCGAAGTGCAGGAGATGATCGACATCGCCGACTTCGCCGTCGGACTGTCACGTCAGCTCTACGGACTCAGCATGCACAGCGAACGGCCCGGCCATCGGCTCTACGAGCAATGGCATCCGCTCGGCGTGGTGGGCGTGATCACGGCCTTCAACTTCCCGGTCGCGGTCTGGGCGTGGAACGCACTCCTCGCGGCGGTCTGCGGCGATTGCGTGGTCTGGAAACCGTCCGAGGAGACGCCGCTGACGGCCATCGCCGTCCAACTGCTTTGCGAACGCGTACTCGCGCGCCATGGCGTCAAAGGCGTCTTCAACCTCGTCATCGGCAGCGTCGACGAGATCGGCGAACCGATGCTCGCCGATGCGCGCTTCCCGCTGATCAGCGCCACCGGCTCCACCCGCATGGGCCGTCGCGTGGGCGAAGTCGTCGGACGCCGGCTGGGCCGCACGCTGCTCGAACTCGGCGGCAACAACGCCATCATCGTCATGGACGACGCCGACCCCGAACTCGCCTTGCGCGCTGCGCTCTTCGGCGCCGTGGGCACTGCCGGGCAGCGCTGCACCTCGCTGCGGCGGCTCTTCCTGCAGCGGGGCATCGCGCCCACGTTCCTCGAGCGCCTGATCGCCGCCTACTCGCAGGTGAAGATCGGCCACCCGCTCGCCCCGCACACCCTGATGGGCCCCCTCATCAGCCGCCGCGCCGTGGACGCCATGCAAGCCGGCCTCGAGACCATTCGACGCCAGGGCGGCGAGGTGGTCTACGGCGGTCAGCCGCTCGATGGTTGCTACGTCGAACCCTGCATCGTCCGCGTGCCGCATCCGCTCGCCATCATGCGCGAGGAGATCTTCGCGCCGATTCTCTACGTCTGCGAGTTCGACGACTTCGAGCAAGCCCTCACCTGGCAAAACGACGTGCCGCAAGGGCTTTCGTCCGCCGTCTTTACCAAGAATGTGTTGACGTCAGAGACCTTCCTCAGCCATCGTGGCTCCGATTGCGGCATCGCCAACGTCAACCTCGGCACAAGCGGGGCTGAGATCGGCGGCGCGTTTGGCGGCGAGAAAGATACGGGCGGCGGGCGCGAGTCCGGGTCAGACTCCTGGAAGGCCTACATGCGCCGGCAGACCGTCACCGTGAATTGGTCCAACGATCTGCCGCTCGCGCAGGGCATCGAATTCGGCACGCCCTAAAGCGCGCAGTTGAACATCCACGGCAGCCCGAACTTGTCGGTCAGCATCCCGAAACGCGCGCCCCACGGCGCGTCGGTCAACGGCATCCGCACCGTGCCGCCTTCGCTCAGTGCGGCAAAGATACGGCTCTGCTCGTCGAGCGTGTCGCAGTCGATCGAGATGGAGACGTTGTTGCCGGGCTCGAGGGCGCCGGGCTGCGGCGAGTCCGCGGCCATCAGAATCGGCCGGCCGCCGATCGCCAGGTGCGAGTGCATGATCTTCGCCGCCGGGTCGATAGAAGGCGCGCCATCAGGCCCCGGGTAGGCGTGGAGGGCGAGTTCCACCCCCAGGCACTGCTGGTAGAAGGTCATCGCTTCGCGGCAGTTGCCGCCAAAGTTCACATAGGCATTCACTGACTTCATGAGGTCTCCTTGGGGGAAGTTCGGGTTCGCTTCTTCGGCTGTGGCGCTGGGGCCTCACGCAGTTTGCGATAGGCGGGGTGCACGGCCGGCGTGATCTTTTGTTGGCTCACCACGCGCAGCAGCAGGCGGCACAGTTGCTCGCGTTCGTCGGCGGCGAGTGCCGCGGTGAGGTCGTCGTCGAGTTGTCGTGTCAGCCGCGCGATCCGCTGCAGCGCGCCGCGCCCACGTCGCGTGAGGAAGACGCGATGCCCGCGCCGGTCCTGCGGATTGGCTCGCCGTTCGATGAACTGCCGCGCTTCGAGTTGATCGAGCAGTTCGACGAGGCGGCTGGGAAAGACGCCGAACAGCTCACTCATCTCCTGCTGACTCAGCCCGGGATTGGTCCCCAGCATCCGCAGGAGTCCGGCATGATGCGGCTTCAGTTCGAGCGGCGCCAGCCGGTCCTCGAACATCCCCGCCCCATGCGCCCCAACCTGCGACAGCAGGAACGACACCCCGACCTGCGGCGGCCGATGAGTTTGTGAATCATTCTGTGTCATGATCATTCATCTGATGAATGATTCTATCGATGTCCCCCGCCCCGCTGTCAAGGGGATCGACTTATTTCGGCGTCAGCGACGACGATACGGATCACCGCAACCCACACGAGTTGACATAAGACGGATTATCGGAAGTAGCTGGCAGACTCCGCTGTGCCCTCAGGGCAGCCAATTGCCGTAATAGTAGATGCGCCCACCAATTGCTTGCAGATATCTCGTGAGCTGCTTTTCACGGCCCTCGTACGGTTGGACGGTGATCGTTTTAATGGGGCGTCCTTGCGGGTTGGCGTGGAAAAACGGATAGTATGCGTGCGCGGTTGGGTCAGCGGCTTCCGGTTCATGGGTGCGTCGGGCGCTGTACAGAAGCCCCCCCTTGAACCGTCCGGTGCGGATCACATGCACTTCGATTATTTGATCGACGTGACGCACCTTGCCGCTCTGCAAATCGATGATCATCAAGCGATTCGAGGTCACAGCCCAGGGGGTCTGGATGTAAATGGTTTTTCCGGACGGTGAAACGTCAATACTCCGGTAGATGCAGGCATGTTCACCATTAACGAATTCGTTCGGCAATGGCTTGTCATAGAGAATTGACTCGCTCCGCGTCAACGGGTCATAGCGGACAACTCGATTCTTGGCTGAGGGATCCAGGCAAGCACTCCGATCCTCGAGACGCGCGTTCCCTCGGATAAACAATACCTTTCCATCGTTGGCAAGGACGGGGCTGAAGCCAGGTCCGAGCACGGTGTTCGCGCCAGCAGCGTCCTGATAGAGGACGTTTCCACCGTCTTCATAGGTACGCTGCGCGACGGCAGTCGAAGTCAGAAGGAGGGCGAGGCTCAGCATCACTGCGTTTGACATCGCGCTTGAGCATCTTGGACTTTTGGTTGGTATACGGATCAACTGTCTAAAAAACGATCTTTCCATTCTTAGCCACTACGCCCCGCGCGGCACCCGCGACAGAACCAATGCCCCGACCGTCCCGGCCAGCACGGACGCCAGCAAGATCCCGAACTTCGCCGCCGTCTGATGCAACTCGTCAGTGAGCGCCAAGCCCGTCACAAAAAGCGACATGGTAAAGCCGATGCCGGCCAGCCACCCCGCGCCGTGAATCTGCTTCCAGGAGATGCCTTCCGGCAGCGAGGCCAGCCCCAAGCGCACCGCGACCCACGAGGCGAACGTCACCCCCAGCGGCTTACCGAGCACCAGCCCGACAATCACCCCCAGCGCGACCGGCTGCAGCGCGATCGCCCCCAGACTCCCCGTCAGCACCACGCCCGCATTCGCCAAGGCGAACAGCGGCATGATCGCGAACGTCACCCAGGGATGCAGCGCCGACTCCAAGCGGTGAAGCGGCGGCTGGACCTTCTCACAAGCATCCTCGAGCGCTTCGACTGCCGTTTGCTGGTCGATGTCCGTCAGGATATCGACCGGCTGGCGCTGGGCGGCGCTCTCGAAGTGATCGAGCATCGCCCGTCCGTGCGCCAGAAACTCGCGCTGATTGATCGCCGTCCGGCAGGGGATCATCAAGGCGAGCAGCACGCCGGCGATCGTCGCGTGAATACCGGACTCGAGCACCGCAAGCCACAGCACCACGCCAATCAGCGCGTACGGCAAGGGATGCCGCGTGCCCAGCCGGTTGGCCACCAAGGCCGCGCACAAACAGACCCCGGCCACCGCCACCGCGCCCCACACCAACTGCGTCGTGTAGAAGACGGCGATCACCAGCACGGCGGCAATGTCGTCGACAATCGCGAGCGCCGTGAGAAACACCTTGAGCGCAGGCGGAATCCGGTCACCGAGCAAAGCCATCACGCCGATGGCGAAGGCAATGTCGGTCGCCATCGGAATCCCCCAGCCATGAGCGCCGGAACCGTTCCGATTGATCGCGACATATAGCAGCGCCGGCACGAGCACGCCGCCCAGCGCCGCGACAATCGGCAGCGCCGCCCGTCGGGGCGAAGCCAGATCGCCCGCCAGCATCTCGCGTTTGATCTCCAAACCCACGACGAAGAAGAAGAGCGCCATGAGGGCATCGTTCACCCAGAAATGCAGCTCGTGGCTCAGCACGAAGCTCCCGAGCCCCACGGTGAAGGGCGTGTGCCACAGCGCCGCGTAAGAGGCGGACCAAGGTGAGTTCGCCCAGACCAGAGCAACTAATGTGCAAACCAGTAACAGCACTCCGCCCGCGGTCTCCCGCGCGGCGAAATCCTGAAACGGCCGGACTAGCGTCCGGATCGGCGTCTGCTGCGGCTGAATGCGTTTAGAAATGTCCACGGGGCTTCTTTCTCTCGAGTGCCCGGCCCTTGGTTACTCCTTAGTTTGCCATCTCGCCGGTTGCCCCTCCGAGCACCGACCAAATCCCAAGTGGTACCCTAATTTGAAGTACCATGACGTCAGTCGAATCCCCGTCTCTCTCTGACCTCGAAGCCGTCGCGAAGCGTGTCCGCCGCGACATCATCGAGATGATCACCGCCGCGAAATCCGGTCATCCGGGCGGCTCGCTCTCTTCCGTCGAACTGCTCGTTGGCCTCTTCTTTGACCAGCTGAAGCACGACCCCAAGAACCCCAAATGGCCCGATCGTGACCGCGTCATCCTCGGCAAGGGCCACGCCGCGCCCGTCCTGTATTCCGTGATGGCCGAAGCCGGCTATTGCCCGAAGGACCAGTTGAACACGCTGCGCAAGCTCGGCTCGATCTATCAGGGTCATCCCGACGTTCGCTTCATCCCGGCCCTCGAAGCCTCTACGGGCTCGTTGGGCGAAGGACTCTCGGTCGGCCTCGGCATGGCGCTCGCCGCGAAACTGAATGGGTCGCCCTCGCGCACCTACGTCATCCTCGGCGACGGCGAAATCCAGGAAGGTCAAATCTGGGAAGCCGCTATGTTCGGTAGCTTCCACAAGGTCGATAACATCGTCGCCATCGTCGACTACAACAAGATCCAGCTCGATGGCTGGGTGAAGGACATCATGGACCTGGAGCCCCTGGGCGACAAGTGGCGCGCCTTCGGCTGGCACACGCTCACCATCGATGGTCATAACCCGGCGGAAGTCCGCAAGGCTTATCAGGAAGCCGCCGCCACCAAGGGCAAGCCCACGGCGATCATCGCCCACACCATCAAGGGCAAAGGCGTCAGCTTCATGGAAAACAATCCGAAGTTCCATGGCACCGCCCCCTCCGCCGAAGAATGCCAGAAAGCGCTTGCCGAATTGGCGTAAGGAAATCCAGAGATGCCTACGAATACGAAATATGAATTGAAAGCCGGCCCCGCCACGCGCGAGGGCTTCGGCCGCGCCCTGGTCGCCCTGGGCCGCGAAAACGATCAAGTCGTGGTTTGCGACGCCGACCTTTCGAAGTCCACCTACACGCACCTGTTCGCGAAGGAGTTCCCCGAACGCTTCGTCTCTTGCGGCATTGCCGAAGCCAACATGGTCGCCATCGGCGCCGGCTTGGCCGCCTCCGGCAAGATCGCCTTTGTCGCCAGCTTCTCGGCCTTCGTCCTGAACAAGGGCTTTGAGCAGTTGCGCGTCACGGCAGCTTATCCGCAGGTGCCGCTCAAGGTCGTCGGCACGCACTCCGGCATCTCGATCGGCGAAGACGGCCCGTCGCAGATGTCGATCGAGGACCTGGCCTTGGCCTGTTCCCTACCCGGCTTTGTGGTGTTCTCGCCCGCCGACGATCACTCGATGTTCGAGTCCGTCAAGCTGCTGGCTTATCACCCATCGCCCTGCTTCATCCGCGCCGGACGCGCCAAAGTGCCGGTGATCTACGGGGAAGGCGAAAAGTTTACCGTCGGCGGTTCGAAGACCCTGCTCGAGGGCAAGGACCTCACGATCATCGCCCACGGCCTGATGGTGGCAGAAGCGCTCCGCGCCGCCGAAGCCCTAGAAGGCGAAGGCATCTCCACCCGCGTCATCGACATGTACTCGATTAAGCCGCACGACGTGGAAGCTGTTGAAAAGGCAGCGAAAGAAACCGGCGCGATCGTCGTGGCCGAAGAACACCTGGTAGATGGCGGCCTGGGCGTGCGCGTCGCGCAAACCGTCGCTTCCGGTACACCTTGCGTGATGGAATTCGTCGGCGTGCAAAATCGCTACGCCGAGTCCGGCTCGCCTGAGGCGATCCTCGACAAGTACGGCTTGCTCGCCCGAGATGTAATCTCTGCGGCTCGCAAGGTGCTTGCGCGGAAAAAGTAAGCGACAATCATTGGTTAGATTTTGTCGGACTTAAACGAAGCTACGGGAGGAGCCGCTGCTGTTACGCTGGCGGACTCGCTCGTTGCGCTGATGAACGCGCAGGAGGCCCAGTCGGCCCGCATTGCGCGCATCCTGCATGACGACGTCAATCAGGTCCTGAGTGCCGCCGGACTTCATCTGGATCTCATCCGCATGGAGCACGGCACTCAGGTGCCTGAGCTTACGGCCAAGACCGCCGAAGTGCAGAACCTGCTCGGTCAAGTGATCGAGCAGTTGCGCGAACTCAGTTACGAGATCAACCCGGCCGTCGTCGAACGCGTCGGCTTGGTCTTTGCCCTCGAACGGCTCGCCGAGCGCTATCGCCGTCAGAGGCGCGCTCCGATTCGTCAGAAAATTGAACCGCGGTTGCGAATCCCGTTGCGGATTTCGTCATCGCTCTATAGAATTGCGGAAGCAGCGCTAGAGAACTCGGTGCAGTACTCTGGTGCCAAACGGGTCGACCTGCTACTCAGAGGTACGCCCAGTTCCGTTCGCCTGGAGATACGCGACGATGGTTGCGGCTTCGACGTGGGACAGCCCCCGCAAACTGGGGCTGGTAAAGGCTTGGGACTGGCTCTGATGCGCCACCATGCTGCCCTCGCCGGCGGCTCTCTGACGATCGAGTCAAGCGAACGGGGTACAATTGTGTCAGTGCTAGTACGGGATTGGGAATAGGCAAAAAAAGATAATGATCACACGTGTGCTGCTGGTCGATGATCATAAGATTATGCGAGACGGGATCCGGGCGATCCTGAAACTTGACGAGGACTTTCAGGTCATCGGTGAATCAGACAATGGAACGGAAGCCGTTGCGCTCACCCGAAAATTACGCCCCGATATCGTTCTGATGGACATCGGCCTGCCGGGGCTCAACGGCATCGAAGCCACCGCCGAGATTTTGCGCTATCAGCCGGATATCCGCGTGGCGATTCTCTCCATGTACGACGATGAGCACTCCGTGGTCAGTGCCATTCGCTCCGGCGCCCGCGCCTTCGTGCTGAAACGCGCTTCGGATAACGATTTGCTCGATGCTCTGCGGACCGTCGCCAAGGGCGGCTCGTACCTGAGCCCGCAAGTCTCCGATCGCCTACTCACCCGCATTCAGAAGGGTGACCTCGACGCGAAGCCGCTTCCTTCGGCTTTGGAAGGTCTCTCGCCGCGCGAACTGCAGGTGCTCCGTCTGGTGGCCGAAGGCAAAACCAGCAAGGAAATCGCCGTGATGCTCGCGCTTGGTCTGCAGACCGTTCGCAGCTATCGCAAAACGATGATGAAGAAGCTCAGCGTCAACAACGTCGCTGGTCTCACTCAGTTGGCCTTGGCCGCTGGCCTCACCAAGCTCCCCGGACCGCCGTCGCGGGAAGTGGGCCGTGAACAGTTGCTCAGCGTGTCCGCCGTCGGCGGCGAGTAGGGGCTTTGCGCACGCCCTGGGGTGACCTCCCCATTAGCGACGCGCATCTGCACTTCTTTTCGCACCGGTTCTTCTCGCTGCTCGCGCAGCAAAAACAAGCGGATCTCGATACCGTCTTCGGGGTCCTCGGCTGGGATCGTCCGGCCGAGGACCCCGTCGCTTTTGCGGGCACCTGGCTCGCCGAACTGGACCGTCAGGGTGTTGAGCGGGCCCTACTGATTGCCAGTCTGCCGGGCGACGTCGCGTCGGTCGCCACGGCCGTCCAGGCGCATCCGCAGCGCTTCTACGGCGCCGCGATGGTAAATCCGCTCGAACCCACCACGCTCGCCACACTGGCGCCGCTGGTCGCCGCCGATCAGATCCGCGTCGTCTGCCTGTTTCCCGCCATGCACGGCTATAGCGTGCAGCACGAAGCCGTCAAGACGTTGCTGCAAGGTCTGCCGGGCGCTCGCTTCTTTGTGCACTGCGGCGTGCTGAGCGTCGGCGTCCGCGGCAAGTTGGGCCTGCCCTCCCGCTTCGATCTCCGCTACTCAAACCCCATCGACCTCCATGCCGTGGCGCTCGAGTTTCCTCGCACGCGCTTCGTCATCCCGCACTTTGGCGCCGGCTACTGGCGCGAAGCGCTGATGGTCGCTCAGCTCTGCCCGAACGTCTATCTCGATACCTCGTCCAGCAATAGCTGGATGAAACTCCAGGGTCCGTCCGTCGACTTGCCCACCGTGCTCCGCGACACGCTGGCCGTCACCGGACCTCATCGCCTCCTGTTTGGCTCCGATTCGTCGTTCTTTCCCCGTGGCTGGAATGACTCCGTCGCTGCGGCGCAAATCGACGCGCTCCAGGCGATCGGCGCCGATTCAGCACTGGCTCGTCAATTTTTCGTTGAGAATTTCCTCGCCTTCTGTGAAAAATGAGCGTTTTCAACAAATATTGGAGAATTTTGGCGGGCTCAACCCACCATACTGATAGATAAGCTATGCGCGTTGTCATTCGATGGACGCCGCCGAAGAGCGCGCGATCCGATCGGTCCCCCAAAGTAAACCGTAAAGCTCTCGCCGCCCGGCAGGAGCGGATTCGCGACCTGTTGCACTTGGCGCTCGCCACGCCCGCCGGTCATGCCCTGCCCCACCATCGCAGCCTCCTGGAGCGTCTCGACCAGGATCCTCGCCCCGAAGCCCTGCTGGCCGAGTTCCCCGTCATCTCCCGCGACGAGTACTTCTTTGAGCGGGAGCGCTACCTCAACCTGCAATCCAACGAATCCGGCTTTCAGCGCTTCGACTATCCGCACTCCCCGCTCCCGCGCACGGCCATCCTCGCCGATGGCTACGTGGAGACCGAAAAGGTGATGTGCTTTCCGGAAGGCTGGTGCAAGGACCTGGAACACTTCCGCGCTGAATGCCTGGCGGGCCCCGTCTCGCAGTTGCGCCGGATGGCCACCTCCGTGCTCAACCGAGGCGCCCACTTCTCGATCAAGCAGCCGCTGGTGGCCTTCACCGGCCTGCCCTTCGGCGACCCTGGCTTGCTGACTGATGCGGTGCGCGAACAGCTCTGGAAGGCCTTCCCCGTCCCCGTGTACGAGTATTTCCTGGGCCATCGGCATGAAGTGCTGGCGCGGGAGTGCGGCGCGCATACCGGGTTGCATATTGACCCGGTGCAGGCCGTCTTTGAAATCGTCGATCCGGAACGCGGCGAACTGGTGATCACCAGTCTGGCGAACAGCGTCTTTCCGGCGGTCCGCCTGGGTTCCGGCTTCACTGGCGTCATCACCGAAGAACCCTGCGCCTGCGGGTTCACCGGCCAACGCCTGCTGCATCTTCGCCCGGTGGCGGAGAAACTGGCCCAGCCGCGCTCGCGCGCTGCGATGGCTGGCGCCGGCTCCCCGCCACCGGGCGAGTAGGCTTTACATCAGGGCCGTCGTCTGGCGCGTCCAGCTCTTGCCCTTCTCCTTGGCGATCGTCTCCATGTCCTTCACATAGGCGGTGGCCTGCGTCAGGATGTGGTGCAGATCGTTGCCGATGCTGAAGAACGTGAAGCCCTTCTCGAGGAACTCACCCACGCGGCCGGTGCCGAACAGGAAGATGCCCAGGATGACGTTGTTCTTCTGCGCTTCGGCAATCAGCTTGTTGGTCGCTTCCAGCAGTTCGGGCGACGTGTACATGTGCGGGAACTCGTACTTCACGTACAGGCCCATCGACATGCACAGGTCATTCTGGCCCAGGAACAGCATGTCGACGCCGGGAACGGCGGCGATCTCGGCGATGTTGTCGATGCAGTCCTTGGTTTCCACCTGCAGCGCGACAATCACGTTGTCGTTCGCGGCGCCAGCATAGCCCAACAGGCCCGCCTTGTTCATGGAGCGTTGCGGGAAATAGACGCTGCGCGTACCGCCCATCGGATAGCGGGCACAGCTCACCGCCGCGCGCGCTTCGTCGGCGTTGTTGATGTAGGGCACCAGGATGCCGTCGGCTCCCAGATCGAGCGCCTGCTGAATGCCGGCCCGGTCGCTGTAGCCAGCCACGCGGACCATGCTCTTGGCGCCGCCCAGGGCGATCGCCGCCAGCATCGCCGAAAGTTTCTCGTAGCCCATCGGGCCATGCTGCATGTCCACCAGCAGCCAGTCGTAGCCGCTATGCGCCAACTGTTCGGCGACCGTGGGGCTGTGCGAGTTCAGGAACAAACCCATCTTGGGCTTGCCCTCGCGCAATTCCTTCTTAAACTGAGCCCCGCTCACGGATTCGGCCATGGTATGTCTCTCCTCCAAGTCAATCTCGGCTGGCCCCAGTCACACGGGGCCACCTCTGGGACTATACCAATCTGCGCAGGGAGAAAAAAAGGTGGGACGGCAAAGGAGGAGGGGAAAAATAGAAACGGTTCCAAGTGATCCGTTGGAGCATCCGCGTTTCACCGATCGGCTAGCAACGATCGAAACATGGCAGCCGTGAAGCCGGTGACTTGTGCTCTCGCTCCCCGCAGCCACTGTTGGGTGACCGCGCTTCGTTGCTCCAGCACGCTGTCCGCCTGCATCTCACGACCGTAACCGCCAACCACACGACGTTCTTTCGCTCGCCCGTCCTGAACGCTCCGTCTCCGGAGGCCCAATGACGAGGTCAACGCTCCCGAACTGCCGCTTCGATGGCACCGCTCGCTTCGTCTCAAGCCCGTTCGGCTTACCGCTCCCCGCCCGCCTCTGGCGATCGCTCGCCTCGACGAACCGGATCAACGCGTTCACCCGTTGCCCGAATCTCTACGACCGGCCCCTGGCCGCGCCTTCCGCCTCGCTCCCCTTTTGGCTCACCGTTTCGGGTCTCCCCTTATCGGGCCATCAGGCTCAATGCGCCGTCGGAATTCTGCACCAGAGGGTCTACCCGAACACCTCGCCCGATCTCCTGCTGCTCCCCACTACCGGCTGCGCTACGTTAGTTACGCTTCCGGCAACGGATCAACGCCTCAAGTCCGCTACGATCTGTCAGGTTCGGCTGTTCCCGTAACCTCTTGGAACCATCTGTAGGATGCCACTACCCCCATTTGCGGTCAATACAAAAGTAGGGTGTTTGGGGGTAATTTCAACGGCTTTGATCTTGCTGACTACAAAGCAGTTACAGAATTTAGTCTGTCGAAATCCTGTGGATAAAACGTCAGTCGGACGTCCTGTTTTATTCCAAATGCAGGAGCATGCCGCCGTCGGTGGCCATCCAGCCTTCGCTGCCGGAAAACGCCAGCCGCAGGCGATTGGCCACCGCGCGGTAGTCCACCGCCATCGGAAACCAGTTCTGTCCGTCGATGCTTTGCCAGGTCTGGATCCGGCTGGGAATCGGCAGTTCGTGGAGCTTGCCAGTCACTTCCGTCCCGGCCGCCCACAGCCGATAGTTGCCGTCCACAGCGATGTCCTTGATGGCGCGATCCTTGCTGCGCATCGAGGACTTCGAGCCGGTTAGATTGATCACTTCGCTCGGATAGTCGAAGTTCGCCCCGAAGTCGATCAGAGCCAGCCCCACCCGCCCCAGCGCCACTCGCGTCACCTGCCCGAACATCGACGTCGTCTGAGACTGCCACGTCGCCCCGCCATCCTGCGTCTCGAGCGTCAGCATCAGATTCGGCACCAGCGGCTTCGCCGCGTCCGGGTCCATCCACAACGGCAGCGGACTCGTGCCGCGCCGCGGCGGACGCGAGAAGCCCGTGATCACCCCTTGGCGCTGTCCAAAGAAGGTGATCGTCGTGTAGGCCGTGTTCTCCGGCTTCCCCGTCGGCGCCTGCGCCTCGGCGATCTTCTGCCAGGTCGCGCCCCCATCATTGGAGGACCAAGCAGACTTCTGCAGCCCCACCGCGAAGCCCTTTGTCGGCGAGACAAAGTGCACGCGCAGCACGTCGCGCAGCTTCGCGCGGCGCTTCCATACCGTGCCGCCGTCAGTGGTGGCGTAGACGGCATCGCGCGCCACCATCCACCCCTGGTTCGCATCGAGGAAGAAGCCGCTGATGGGCAGTTCCGGCAGTTTCGTCAGTTGCCAGGTCTTTCCTGCGTCGCGCGTTGCGACCAGCACGCCGCGCGGCCGATTGCTGTTCTCCGTCAGCCCGCCAAACGCCATGGCGGTGCCGGCAGCCGGTGCCGAGACCTCCACAAAATTGATGGCCGAATCATTCTCGTCGTAAAAGTAGCGGATCTTCCACTGCGTCGCCGTGAAGGCCTGCGCGGGCAGCGACTCCGCCCCCAGGACGAGCACCAACAGGCAACTGGCCAGGCAGCGTCTAAGCATTGCGAACGGTGTCCGGGAAAACCAGTTCCAGATGATTCGCGTCTTCCACCGCGTTGCGATCCATGCGAGCCAACACCAGCAGCGTGCCGATCTGTTCGCCAATGGTGGCCAGCATCTCCATCTCGTCGCCGCCGTGCTGATGCGGCAGCCGGTGCTGCACGTTGATGACGCCCACCACGCGATTGCGCGCGATGATCGGCGTCGACAGGAACGCTTCGTAGGTGTCTTCGCGCAGCGCGCTGAAATGCTTGAAGCGCGCGTCGTGATAGGCTTCGCGAGAAATCGCCAGTTGCCGGCGCTCCCGCGCCACCCAACCGGTGAGACCTTCGGTGAGCTTTAAGCGCACGCGGCCCAAGGCTTCGGGCGGCGCGTTGTTGGCGGAACAGAGAACCAGGTCGCGATCGTGCAGCAGATAGATCAGGCACGAGTCGGCGGCGGTGAATTCCACGATCAGACGATTGATGCCGGAGAGAATCTCCTGCAAGCTCATCTCCCGCGTCATAAAGCGGCTGATTTGCTGGAGCAGACGAAGCTGCTGTTCGGTGCGGGCGAGTTGAGCCTCGAGGTCTTTTGAACGCGACACAATAAAAGTACTACCGGTATTATCCCAGAAACGCTGCCCGGATCATTTCACAATCCCCACCCTTCGGATCAATTGCTTTTGCCCGGTGCGGGCGCTACGATAAACCTTACTTTGAAGAAGATGAGAGAGGCTACCGCCTGATGTGGAATCGCCGCAAAGAAGAAGAAGCACCGCGCCCCGCCGCCACTTTACCTGTCACTCCTGTCGCACCCATGGAAGGAATGCCTGTGTCAACCACGCCTACTGGTTACCAATCCTCGCGTAGCACCGCCACGATCGGTGAGAACGTCCTGATCGCCGGTCAGATTTTCGCCAAGGAAGATCTCGCGATCGACGGCCAAATCGACGGCACCATCGAAGTGCTCGAAAACAAGGTCACCATCGGCAAGACGGCCCGCGTGAAGGCTTCGGTGAAAGCTCGCGACGTGGTCATCCATGGCACCGTGCACGGCAACGTGGAAGCCTCCGACAAGATCGACCTGCGTCGTGATGCGCATCTGGTGGGCGACATCCGCGCCGCCCGCATCGCCATCGAAGACGGCGCCATCTTCAAAGGCTCCATCGACGTCACCAAAGTCGAGGTCCCCAAGGCCGCGCCCAAGCCCACGCCCAGCGCCACTCCGACCCCCGCCGCGTCCCCCTCCGGCCAGCCGCAGGCGATGGCCGCCTCCGCCACCAACGAACCTAAACGTTAACTTTTTTCGGAACGTAGTATCCTATTTCCGAGATGAGCCCGAGCGCCGCCGAAGGCACCATTCGCCCCAGCGCGGGGCTCGAACAGTATTTCCAGCAATTGCAGGGTCGCCCCACCTTGCGTCTGCTCGACCTCTCGCCCGTCTCGCAGGCCAACGTCAGCTTCCTCGCCGGGCTGGGGCATCGGCTGTATTGCGAAGACTTTCTCTCATCTCTCGATGACTTCTTCGGCGGCGACGACGACTTCTTTCAATCGCAGGAAAACCCCGCCCGCGCCCAGGAGTTCATGAACCTGACGTTCCGTCAATTGCAGGGCCCCTTCCACGGCGCGCTCGTGTGGGACTGCCTGCAATACCTCAGCCCCACCATGCTCGAGCTCACCGTGGCCGAACTCCACCGCTTGCTGGAGCCCGAGTCCCTGCTGCTCACCTTCTTCCACAACGACCCGCGCGCGAAAACCGTCCCGGCCAGTTACTACCGCATTCAAGACTATCGCCACCTGCAGATTCAGGAGCGCGGCCGCCGCGTCCCCTACCAGTTCTTCACGAATCCCTTCATCGAGCGCGTCTTTCGCGACTTCACCAGCGTGAAGATGTACCTCACGCGCGACCATCTCCGCGAAATTCTGATCAAGCGCTAACCCGCCTAGCGCCCGGTCGGGCCGAACGTCAGATAGCGGAAGTCATCCAACCATACCGAGAGCGGCGTGTCGTTTTCGAAGTAAATGGTGAACGCCAGTTTCTCGATCGCGCCCGCCGAACGCACACTCGCGTTGTAGCTGGCCGACAAAGAAGTGGGCGTCGGAGAGTCCTGCCGGGGATAAAGCGGCAACACCACCGGCCGCCACGTCCCGCGATTGCCGAACAGATAGCCCGCGCGGTCCTCGTAGCGCAACGTCCCCGTCGCGGTGTGAATGCTGAAGGTGGGTCCGTTCGCCGCACTCGGTCCCGGCGGATTCGTGCCCGTGAAGGCCATCGCCAGGCGAATCGAGCGAACGCCTTCCAGATTGCCCCAACCCGAGAGAACCTGCCCCAGGACGTTGTACTCGATCGTCGGCGTGAACTCCACGCGCAGATAACGAACGACCGACCGCACCTGGATCGCGGACCCACCCACATAGTTACCCGAAGCTACCGCCACCGCAGCCGATGGCAGCACATACTCAACTTCCCGGCGCGTCACGGGGTTGTAAGTGTAGAACTGTAACTTCGACTTCGGCGTGGCGAAGTACTGCGGACTGCCGATCTCAACCCCCACCACCTCCGGAGATGCGGGACAGCCCGCCCGGCTGACTTCCGCCGACGACGTCACGTACGGATCGAAGCCGGGCGCCAGCACCGAAAGACGCAGCGTACTCGAATACCAGTGCGGGGCGGGACTGTAGATCGCGCTCACCGACCCCGTGCCCGCGGCGACGTCCCAGCGGCCGACCTCGGCCCCGGTCTGCGACGGCAGCGCCTCCACCACCACCCGCGGCGTCCCGGTTGCCCCCGCCCGCCACGGGATGGAGTAAGTGGCGACCATCGGTTCCTGATTCTGCGCGCAAGACGGATAAGTGGCTTGGCTGAAAGCCCCACTGGGAGTCTTCGGACAAGCCTCGGAACTCACCCGGACCGTCGCCGTGCCGAAGATCCCCACCGGATTCAGGGGACTCGTCGTGAACCGTGCATCGTCTTCATCCACCAGCGCAATCTGATAGGTCTCGTCCAGGCTCGGCGGGCTGTCCGTCAGGAATCGCGCGTCCCGTTTCAAGCGATGCAAGATCGTCCCGCGATTGGGCAGCACCTCGCTCCGATCGCAGATCAGGTTGGGCGCCGGGCAGGCGGGAAAGTGCGAGTAGATGCGGACGGAACGCGAAGCCGGCGAGTCCCAACTCACCGTAACGGGAATCTCCGGGTCACGGGAAGGCGCGCAGCGTGTCAGGACGTTCGGGGTCACGCGTAACGTCGGCGCCGGGCAGTTTCGGTTCCGCACGATCGCGACCAGGCGGCCCAAGGTCACCGGTCCGGAGCCATCGGGGTATCGTAAGTCCGGCGCCACGAGAAACACCACCCGCCCCTGCGAGATCGTCTTGGGCAACTGCACGGTTCCGCGGGCCTCCCCCGCTTGGACCAACTCGCCGTCCGGCCGATCCAAACGAAGCTCCACCTTGGCCGCCTGATTCGTTTCCCAATCCACCACGGGGCTCGCCAGCAGCGTGCCATCGCAAACCTGCTGTTCCCCGCCCCTCATCGTGAACGTAGTTTTGAGAGGCTTATCGCCGGCACACAATTCACTGTTCAAATTCGGACGAAACGTCAGGCTCGCGAGCGTCTTCCACTCTTCGCCTTGACGGCCTTGCAGAAAGAAGCGCCCACCCGCTGGAATCCACCCGCCCACCTGCGACTGATCATGGAAGTTGGTGCCGCGAAACCACTCCGCGCCATCTTCCGACCCCACCCGGATACGAATCTCCTCGTAACCAGTTACGCTCCAGGACACGGTGGGAAAGAAGCGCGTCTGCTCCACATTGGCGACATCGCACGCCAACGACCAACTGGGCGACAAGTGAAACAGCACCGCCGGCTCACTCGACTTACTGGCCAGATGACCGGCCACTAGCGGGTAGGTCTCGCCGATCACCCTGGCTGCATCGGCGGGCAACGGATTCTCCGGCGCTACGCCTCCAGGAACCGCCGCGTAAGTCACCTCGGGGTTCGCGAAGTAAGGTAACCGCGGACACGGCCGGCCCTCGCATTCGTAAGCCATGACGTCGCGAAAGCGTGGCGCAAAGCGTGTTTGCTGATAGCCCACGCCATAGTCGTTGGCCGGCGGCTCATCGTCGGCATTCAGACGGTCATGGGTTAGCCCCAGATTATGACCCACCTCGTGCGCCAGCGTCAGCGCGCAGCCGGGCCGCGGATCGACGACAGAGAATCCGGTAGCAGGCCGCGACGAGCCGTCGCGTGGGCCTCGGTAGGCAATGCCGCAGACATCGGTGACCGCCGCCACCAGCGTCACCAGATCGGCGCCCGTCTCCTCGCGCCTCCGATGCACTTCAGCCATCACCCCCTCTCGCTCCGCTAAGTCCACCAGCATCTGCTTGCCGGTCAATGTCACCCCGAACCGTTTCTCGGAGTAAGTCACCTCCAGCGTCCCCACCACGCGCACGCGCGCTTTGACGCGGCTATTCGCGAATGCCTGATTCATCTCCTCCACCATGATCGTCAGGCGCGACTCAAAAGCCGCGCGGCTCTCGAACAAGGCCGCCGCCGCGGGCGTGTAGGTGATGAGTAAGTCGATCAGGGGAGGTTCGGTTGGTTCGCCTGCCAACGGCCGGGTTTCGCTCAAGGCCACGGGCCAAGTCACTTCGTCGTAACGGTCTCGCTCTTCGAGCCGCACGGGAATCAGGGTCGTTTCGCCGTTCGCCGCCGTGCGGAGTTCGCTCAGTTCGTGGCCCTGCCGGTAAGTGCCGTAGACGACGCCATCGGTTTCGGCAAGCGTGAGTTCCGCATCGTCACCGGCGACCTGCAACAGACGGGTCCGGCCGGTTTCCCGCCAGGACTGGATTTGCAGCGAACGGCCGGACGCCAGGATCGTGTCGCCCACCAAGCGGCTGGCACCCCGCAGATCGCGCCAGCGCCGATCGAGCGGTCCCCGCTGAGCCGAACGCCCGGACGCGGGGGAGAAAAGCGGAATCTCTTCCGCCTGGCCGATCAGCGCCACCCAACAGAGGGCGCAGATCGAGCGATAGAAATAGGACAACTACCATCCTCCGATTGGTTCGCATGTTAGCACGCCCTACTTGGGGATCGCCATCGGCTTGTAACCGGCCAACGCTATCCTGAGGTCATGCGGCTTCTCCTCTTGTGCGCGGCCCTGAGTCTTTCGGCTCAGGAGACTTTGCGCATGAACCAGATTCAGATCATCGGCACCCACAACAGCTACCATGCCGGGCTGGCGGAGGGGGAGATGGCGCTCCTGAAGCAGCAGAACCCGCGCGCGGCGGAGTCCTTGGCGTACCGTCATCCGCCGCTGCTGGACCAATTGAACGCCGGCGTCCGTCAACTCGAGATCGACGTCTACGGCGATAGCGAAGGTGGACGCTTTGCCAATCCCCTCTACCTGCGGCTTACGCAGGAAGCCAAGACTGCAACGCCGATGCCCGCCGGCTGGGCGGAGGCGATGCGCCGGCCCGGCTTCAAGGTGATTCACGCCCAGGATGTCGACTTCCGCAGCCACTGTTTCACTTTCGTCGCTTGCCTGGAGACCATCCGCACGTGGTCGCGCGCGCATCCGCGGCACTTGCCGCTTTTTCTGCAGATCGAGAACAAAGACGGTCGCTCGCGCCCCGAACTGACGGCGCCGGAGCCGATCACTGCCGCAACGATGGACGCGCTCGACGCGGAGATCCGCTCCGTCTTTCGCGCCGGCGAAGTGCTCACGCCGGACGACGTCCGCGGGAAGCACGCCACACTCGAAGCAGCGGTGCTGCAGGATGGCTGGCCCGCGCTGAGCCGGGCGCGCGGCAAAGTGGTCTTTCTGCTCGACCAGGAGCGCGTGACTCCGCTCTACACGGAAGGTCATCCGTCGCTGCGCGGCCGCATGATGTTCACCAACGGCCAGCCAGGCACTCCCGATGCCGCCTTCGTCAAGGTGAATCACGCCCAGTCGCCGGAGATTCCGCGGCTGGTGCGGCAGGGCTACCTGATCCGCACCATGACCGATTCGCCGGCCGCCGTGCAACGAGGCGACACCCAGCGCCGGGACGCCGGGCTCGCCAGCGGCGCACAGATCCTCAGCACGGACTACCCGTTCGACTGGAAGGCGCCCTCCGGCTACTCCGTCCGGCTGCCCTCCGGAATCGTCCGCTGCAACCCGGTGAACGCGCCTCCGGCGTGCCGAATTCTCCCGGAATAGACGGATCCGGCTGCGCTAGGATACCAGTGTGAGTATGTCCCTGCCGCCTGACCCGGTCCAGGACCGCGCGGCCTTGCTGCTGAGTGCGATCGTTGATTCGTCGGATGACGCCATCATCAGTAAAGACCTGAACGGCATCATTACCAGTTGGAATCCCAGCGCCCAGCGACTGTTCGGCTACACCGAAGCCGAAGCGCTGGGCCAGTCGATCACGATGCTCATTCCGGAGGACCGGAGCGCGGAAGAGGTCGAGATCATCTCGCGCATCCGCGCCGGTGAACGCGTCGACCATTTCGAGACCGTCCGCATGCGGAAGGACGGCTCGCTGCTGGACATCTCGCTGACCATCTCGCCCATCAAGGACCTGCAGGGCCGGATCGTGGGTGCCTCCAAGATCGCCCGCGACATCACCGAACGCAAGCTCATCGACAGCGAGATTCGCCGCGCCAACAAGGATCTGGAGCAGTTCGCCTTCTCCGCGAGCCATGATCTGCAGGAGCCGCTACGCAACATCAAGATCTATAGCGAACTGCTCAACCGCCGCTACCGCGAGCAGTTGGAAGGCGACGGGCTGCTGTTCCTCGAATACCTGCACCAGGGCGCCTGCCGCATGGAAACGCTGGTGCAAGACCTGCTCGCTTACAGCCGCGTCAGCAAAGTGGAAGCGTCGTCCGAGCTCCACGACGCGAATGACGCCTTGGCGGCCGCACTCGAAGGCTTGCAAGGAGGCCTCACGGCCAGTGGAGCCACCATCACCTGGGATCCGCTGCCGCAGGTGTACATGCACCAGAGTCATTTGCGGCAAACTCTTCCAGAACCTGATCGGCAACTCGATCAAGTACTGCCCTGCAGAGCGGCCCCCAGTGGTGCACATCACTGCGAAGACAGTGCACAATGTCTGCACTTTCGCCGTACGGGACAACGGCCTCGGGATTGCCGAGGAGTATCAAACGCTGGTCTTCGAGCTCTTCAAGCGCTTGCACACCAGCACGGAGTATCCGGGCAGCGGCATGGGCCTGGCGATCTGCGAACGGATCGTCGAACGGTATCAGGGCCGGATCTGGGTGGAGTCTCAGGCGGGCGCGGGGTCGACGTTCTACTTCACGGTGAAGAGTCCGGCTGCCGCGGCTTAACGGAAATCCCGGCTGCGGTGCGCCAGCGCGGGGATGCTTTGCTGCGGGTCCAGATGTTTGAGCTCGTCCGTCCAATCCCACACCTGGCGCGCAATGACATGCAGCACCTGTCCTTCGCGCTGCACCACGCCGCGGCAGGCAATCATCTTGCCGTGATAGACGGCCTCATGGTACTTCTCATGCACGTGCTTCCAGACGATGAGATTGGCCGCGCCGGTTTCATCTTCGATTGTGAGGAAGATGGTTTCCTTGGCCGTTTGTGGATGCTGGCGGAAGAGCACGAGCCCGGCCACCACCACCAAGCGCTCCGCGGGCGTCTGCCTCAACTCCGCCGCCGTGATGGCGCTCTTCCGCTTCAAGCGGGGACGCAGGAAGCTGAGAGGATGATCGCGCAGCGAGAGCCCGGCGGAGCGATAGTCGGCCAGAACCTCCTGGCTGGCGGTGGTGGCGGGCAACTCAACGTCGGGTTCGTTGAATAAGTCCGCCGCGGCGAACAGCGGCGGGATCTTCTCATCGAACACGCTCGACTTCCACAAGGCCTGACGGCGTCCTACTTGCAGCGAGCAGAAGGCATCGGCCTCCGCCAGCCGATCGAGCGCGCGGCGCGTCACTCGGGCGCGGCGCGCAATGTCGGCCGGGGACCGGTAGCCCAGGCCACGCGCCGCCAAAATGGCCCGCGCATCTTTCTCCTGCAGACCGGCCACGAGGTTGAGACCGAGCCGCACGGTGAGCCGCGCGGTGCCGTCCACCGGCTCCAGGGTCGTTTCCCAGTCGCTATGATTGACGTCAATCGGCCGTAACTCCACGCCATGTTCGCGGGCATCGCGCACTAACTGCGCCGGAGCGTAAAAACCCATCGGCTGACTATTCAAGAGCGCGGCAAGAAACACCTCCGGATAATGGCATTTGATCCAGGCCGAGACATACACCAGATTGGCGAACGAGATCGCATGCGCTTCCGGAAAGCCATAGGTGCCAAAGCCTTTGATCTGGCTAAAACAACGTTTGGCAAACTCCTCCGTATAGCCATTGCGGCACATCCCTTCGATGAATCGCCGTTCGAAGTTGCCAATCGTCCCGACATGACGAAAGGTCGCCAGGGAGCGGCGCAACTCATCGGCTTCGTCGGGCGTAAAGTTCGCACCGATAATGGCAATCTGCATGGCCTGTTCCTGAAAAAGCGGCACGCCCATCGTCTTTCCCAGCACCGCCTTGAGAGCGACGCTGGGATAATCCACCGGCTCCTTCCCTTCCCGGCGCCGCAGATACGGGTGCACCATGTCGCCCTGAATCGGCCCCGGCCGGACGATGGCCACTTCGACTACCAGGTCATAAAACGTCTCTGGCTTCAGCCGGGGCAACATACTCTGCTGTGCCCGGGACTCCACCTGGAACACGCCAACGGAATCCGCCTGCTGAAGCATGGCATAAACCGCCGGATCTTCCTGAGGCACGGTGGCCAGTGTCAACGGCCGCTGATACTGGTGCTCGAGAAAATCGAACGCGCGGCGAATGGCGCTCAACATGCCTAGCGCCAAGATGTCGACCTTCATCATTCGTAACTCGTCGATATCGTCTTTCTCCCACTGAATCACCGTGCGATCGGCCATGCGCGCGTTTTCGATGGGCACCAGTTCATCCAGGCGTCCGCGGGAAATGACAAAGCCGCCCACATGCTGCGACAGATGGCGGGGAAAGCCGACTAACTGCCGCATCAAGTCGATGGCCCGGGCTTTGCGCTCCGGCGTCACCTCGCCAGTAAGTTCCAGCACTTTACTCACTTCCTGCACCACCCGTCGCCGGCGGTAATGCACCACGGTCGCCGTCAACCCGGCCCGTTCGCGCCCATACTTCTCGTAGATGTGCTGAATTACTTCTTCCCGCCGGTCATGTTCGAAGTCCACATCGATATCCGGGGGCTCGTGACGGGCGGCCGAGATGAACCGTTCGAACAACAAGCCGCACTTGATCGGATCCGCCTCCGTAATCCCCAGGCAGAAGCAGATCACCGAGTTCGCCGCCGAACCCCGGCCTTGGCAGAGGATCCGCTGCTCCTTCGCGAATTTGACAATCTCGTGCACCGTCAAAAAGTAAGGCGCATACTCACACTCACCAATCAGCTTGAGCTCATGATGAATCTGTTTCTCAAACTCCGGTGGCACGCCTTCCGGATAGCGGGTTCGGGCTCCGGCGAAAGCCCGCGCTCGCAAATCTTCAAAAGCCGTGAGTCCCGGAGTTATCACTTCTTCCGGATACTCGTAACGTAATTCGTCGAGGGAGAAACGGCACTGGCCGGCAATCTCGACCGTGGCGGCCAAAGCGTCCGGCCACTCGGCAAACAACTTCGCCATGGTCCGGGGGGGCTTCAAATGGCGTTCCGCATTGGCCGCTAAACGGAAGCCCGCTTCGCGCAGGGTGCAGTGTTCCCGAATGCAAGTGACGACATCCTGCAGCATCTTTCTTTCCGGATCATGATAGAGGACATCGTTGGTGACGACCAACGGGATCTTCAAGCTGCGGGCGAACGCGGCGACAGTCTGCCGCCACTGGCGATCGTCCCCACGCGCGGAGTCGGTAAGGGCTAAGTGCAATTGGCCGCGAAATAAGTCAGCGCACTGAGTGAGATGCAATCGAGCTGACTCATTCAGCACCTGCGGAAAAGGGACAATGAAGTGTTGCCCGGACGCATGTTCGGCCACATCGGCCAAATCGAGCCAGCACTCGCCCTTCTCCGCCCGGCGACGTCCCAAAGTCAGCAGCCGCGTCAACCGCCCGTACGCCTGACGATGACGGGGATAGCACAACAGGCTCTCGCCATGACGGAGATCCAGGCGACAGCCCACGATCAAACGGGTAGAAGCGCCGCCCATCTTCTTGAGCGCACTGTGCGCCAGCACCATACCGGAGAGCGTATTGCGATCGGTAAGGGCGACGGCTTCGTGCCCTTGCGCGTGGGCGAGGGTGACTAACTCCTGCGGATGGGAAGCACCTCGCAGGAAGCTGAAATTCGACGATACTTGTAACTCGGCGTAGCGCATCTCCGGCTCTTTCTTCAGGCAAAACGTCCATGCAAAAACCATCGCTGCGCCGAGTCGCAAAACACCCAGAACCGCAGACCGTTCTCATCCTCCCAGCGATAGTAATCGCGCCTTTCCCAAGGCGGAGCGGGATCGCGCCACCACTCCGCCATCAGGCGTTCGGGCCCTTCCATCCGCACGATGCGGTGCTGCCGGCGACCGATTGTCCAAGGCCCCGGGAGTTGCGGAGCAGTTCGCCCCACGGGTTTGAATCGGCAAGGGTGGCTCCACCAGATACAACGGCCGGCGACGGTAAGCCGGCCACTCGGCTGCCGCCGGCCCCGGCTGCGTCACCGGACAGAATTCGACCGAGTACTCGGGCAAGTAACTCTCTCTGACCCGCAGATCGTTGACTTCAGCGAAGCCCAAACGCATTCCCAGCCGGTCAATCAAGGTATCGAATGCTTCCTCGTCGCCGGCTTCGCCAGCCGCCGAGAGGGTAAGTTGCTTCGGCGCCAGCGGCTCCACTTCGGGCACCGACAGCACGAAAGACTCAAACCCAAAGTCCGCCCAGAGCGACTCAAGCCGCTCACTGAACAAACGCCGCAGATGCCTGACCGAGCGAGTGGGCTTCGACGTCCGCACGCCGCAACGATCCACGGTGCCATCCGTGCGATAGCCCGCTAAATCCATTTGCCGCGAGCCCAGTTGATGCTTCTCGAGCCGGGCGCAAATTTCTTCGAGCAGTTCAGCGAGCACCAACTCGACCGAGGCCACGGTGGAAATCGGCTCCGCCAGCAGGCGGGTGGCACGATAGGCGGCCGGCGGGCGCCAAGGATGCAAGGGCTCGGCCGCCTGCCGCCAGGCCTGATCCAAACGGCGCAGCAGACTTTCGCCAAACCGCGTACTCAAGGCGCCCCGCGGAATTTTGCGGACAGCTCCGACGGTGGTGAGCCCTAAGCGCCGCAACTCACCCACGGTTTCGGCCGTCAGCCGCAGGGCTTCCACGGGCAACGGCTCCAGCACCGCGGTCAGGTTCTCGCCATGCACCAGCCAGGGCTCGCCAAAGCGGGCCAAGGCCCAGGCGGCGCCCCAGGTTGCGGCGATCGCGCCCTGGGCGGGCAGCTTCATCCGCCGCACGCGCCGTTCGAGATCGACTAGCAGACTCGCCTCGCCACCCCCACAGGTGCGCGCAACCGGTGAGGTCGAGCACGACGCCGTCGTCACCATCCTGAGCGGCCAGGGGCGAGTAGCGGTCACACCACTCCACCAGCCGAACCAGACTCTCTCCGGTCAGCCCCGGGCAATACAGACTGAGAAAACGCCGCTCCATGGTCTCAAGCCGGCTGTTCCTCGCAGCGGACCGGCCAAGTTTCGGCCTGGAGCGTTTGGCCGCGCCAAACCACCCGCCAACGCCCCGGACGTCCGCTGCGGCAGTAGAGCAACTCCAACAGCCACGCGGGTTCGTCCCAGCTCTGTTCGACGGCCCGGGGCGCCGGCGAGATCCGCCAGCGGGTGATCGGCGAGGCGATGGGCGCCGAAGCCGCATCACCCAGCAGGAAGCCCGTTACGCCGAACGACTCCGCCGCTAGCTGCAAGCGCCGCGACTCCGTCAGATCCAGGCCGTTGACCAAGGCAATCACGGCGCTCACCTGCGAACACCGCAACGTCTCCATCAAAGCCCAGGCCAGATCCGGAGGCCGCCGAATCGAGAGATGAAGCACCTGGGACAGATGGACGCCGAAGGGCAGCAGACCCAACGCGTGGAGCGACCGGTCCGGCGACAGGAAAAAGATTTTCCCTTTCTCGCCCGCCACGCGGGACGAGAGAATCGAGGCGAGCGCAACCGCGTGGGCCAGGTTCGTTCCCTTCACTTCATGGAGGCAACCCGCGGGCAGCCCCCCTTGCGGAAGCCAGCCATCCACGCCTTCGCCAACCGGCACGACCCGGGCAAAGCGGCGCGAGGTCTCTTCGAGCCCCTGAATACGCCGGCGGAGGGTTTCGACGATGGGCTGGGGGACCATGCAGGGTCAGCATAGCATGATTTTCGCCTTTTGTTCGCCCTGAATGGCGCGCAAAATTATCTGGTGCGAGGAGCGGGGGTACGCGCCGTTTGGCGGCAGTTTCCGGGCTCGGGTTTGGCCGAGAACCTGAGAGGCGAGTTGTTTTGTTTTGAGCGAGATCGCCGGGTTTGTTTGGTAACTTTTGTTTTTCCGGGAGATGGTTTTTCAGGTTGCGGGCGAAGTGGGTGAGGTGGCGCGGCGGCGTGTCGAGGCTGACGGGACGGGGGTTGCGCCAGCCACGGTGAGACTCCGCGGAACAACCTGCGGCTGTTGTACCCCGGGATTGAGGGGCAGCCGGAGGTGGGTCTGCGGGCGGAGCAACTGCCGGTGGCGCAACTGCTGGAACTGATGAATCGGCTGGGGTAGGAGCGCTCACGCGGCGGGTCTTTTGGGGTCCTGGTCCGACCGGGGTTTGGGCTTGGCGGCTTGAGGTGGCGGGGTTTCCGTCTTCGGGGGCTGCGGCTGGGTGGTATCGGGTTGCTTCGTAGCACTGGGCGCGACGGTGGGATTGGTGGGATGGGGTTCATCCTGATGCGGCGCATCGAGATCGGGGAGGGTGGATTCGAGGTCCTGGCGCTCGGCTTGGAGTTCGCGGAGGAGGGCGAGGTTGCGGAGGTATTGGCGGTGGAGTTGGGCTTCGTAACGGCGGTTGAGCTGGGCGTGGGGGAGCAGAGAGCGGTGGCGTTGGCGACGTGGGCGGCGGCGTTGGCTTTGGGGAGTTGGCGCTGTAAGTCCTGCTGGTTGATGGCGATGGCCATTTCGACTAACTGGGTGTCGGTATTCCAGAGGCGCTGTTGACGCCACTTACAATAGGCGGCGTCGACGAGTAAGTCGACTTCGTCGGCGTGCTGAGGGTTATAGATACGCATGTAACCGGCGAGGAGGCGTTCGAAGGCGGGTTTGTCTTCGACGGCGAGGAAGGCATGGGGGCTGATGGCGGCGAGGCCGTGTTTGAGGGCGTTTTGCGCGGAGCGGGCTTTGCCTTCGGGCGTGCGGGGGCCGGTGGATTTGAGCGCGTTGCGGCGGTTGGCATTGATTTGAGCTTCGGTCGCCATGGTTGGTTTTCCTCTAACTCCATTGTGCGGGAGGGGCAGTTAGTTTCTGGGCGGCGGGGACGGGGTAAGTTACTGGAGTTACTCGGGGTTGTTTTATTTTTGAGGCGCGTGAACGGGTTCGGAGACGGGCGGGAGATTGGGTTCATTCGGGGAGCGGAGGGGCCAGAGGAAGAAGGTGCGGTGGCCGAGGTCGAGGTGGGTGGGGAGCGGATTGGGTTGGTTCGGCTGGCGGGGAGTTCGCGGGGGG
>CBDDIZ010000002.1:0-22244 GCA_965229305.1 Bryobacteraceae bacterium
CCGACGGGGACTTCAGGCCAGAGGATGACGGAGGCGGCGGATTGCTTGAGGCCTTGGCCGGAGAGGTCAAAGAGCGGGAAGTAAGGGTCGCGGGGCGGATGCTCTTCGTCGAAGTTGGGTTGGACGACGATGGCTTGTTGGGTGGGCTGAGCGTCGGGGAGCGCGGGGAGCGCGAGAGGCAGGAGCCAGAGGGCGAGCCAAGCGAGAGCGCGGCGGTCCTGCCGGGCGGCGAGGAGGGCGGAGGCAGTGAGGGCGAAGAGGAAGGAGAGGCCGTAGACGCCGGTGAAGGGGGCGAGGCGCGGGAGGAGGGGGAAGTCGATAGCGGCGTTGCCGAGGGTGAGCCAGGCGAAGCCGAAGTTGCCGTGGGTGCGTTCGAGGCCGGTCCAGAGGGCGGCGATGAGGGGCGGCGACCAGAGCGCGTAGCGGGTGAGGGGGAGGACGAGCCAGGCGAAGGCGGCGGCGTGGAGTCCTTTGGCGAGGCTGAAAAGGATGAGGGCGAGCCAGGCGAGCCAAGGGTCGAGGCCGCCGTGGCGCGCGAGGGTGCCTTCGATCCAGTAGCAGGTGAAGCCCCATTGGAGGATGCCAGTGACCCAGCCGTGGCGGAAGGTGGGGGCGTACAGCAGCGGGAGGAGGGCGAGGGGGGCGAGAAACGGGGCGCCGAACTGGATGGCGACCAGGAGGGCCGCGGACAAGACTGCCCAGAGCACGTTACTTGCGGGCCTCGTCACTGACCATGTCGGCCATGTAGGAGCTGCGAACGAGGGGGCCGGAGAAGACCATTTTGAAGCCGAGGGAGAGGCCGTAGTCGCGGAACTGGTCGAATTCTTCGGGGGTGACGTATTTCCGGACGGGCAGATTGCGGCGGGTGGGCTGGAGGTATTGGCCGATGGTGGCGACGTCGGTGTGGCCCTGTTCGCGGAGGTCGCGCAGGAGTTCGTGGACTTCGTCGGTGGTTTCGCCCAGGCCGACCATCAGGCCGGACTTGGTGAGGACGTCCGGACGATGCTGGCGGGCGAAACGGAGGACGTCGAGGGACTGCTGGTAATTGGCCTGGGGACGGACACGGCGGTAGAGGCGGGAAACGGTCTCCATGTTGTGGTTGTAGACGTGGGGACCGGCATCGAGGACGCGAGCGACGGCGGCGTGGTCGCCGTTGAAGTCGGGGGTGAGGACTTCGACTTGAGCGTCCGGCAAGGCGCGCTTGACGGCACGGACGGTGGCCGCCCAGTGATGCGAGCCGCCGTCGGGCAGTTCGTCGCGATTGACGGAGGTGATGACGACGTAGCGACAGTTGAGGGCGGCGGCCATGCGGGCGACGTTCTCGGGCTCGGCGGGGTCGAGTTCGAATTGGACTTTGAGGGGGTTCGCTTTGGGGACCGAGCAGAAGCCGCAACCGCGCGTGCAGAGGTTGCCCAGGATCATGAAGGTCGCTGCGCCACGGTGAAAGCACTCGTGGATGTTCGGGCAGCGGGCGGACTCGCAGACGGTATGGAGATGGAGGCGGCGCAGGTCCGCCTTCAAGTGGGTGACGGACTCGAAGTGGGTTTGGCCCTTGCGCAGCCATTCTGGCAGACGCGGGCGAGCAGGTTCGATCTGGACGAGGTCGGACAAATCCCTATTGTAGGGCTAGATCTTGCGGGGGAACGGCTTGAAGCCGGCGGCGCGGAGGTCGTCCATGGCTTTGGCCTGTTCGGCACCGGCTTTGACGGGACCGACGAGGACGCGGTGGAGATCGGGCTTGCCGTCGATCGGGGCGATCGAGGTGCGGAAGCCTTTCTTGGCGAGCACTTCGGAGACGAGATCGGCTTCGGCTTTGCCGACGGCGGCGACCTGAAGGTACGTGCCACCGGTGGGCTTGGCGGCGGGAGCGGGCTCCGGCTTCTTGGGCTCGGGCTTCGGTTCCTTCTTGGCTTCGGCCTTCTTGGACTCCGCCTTCTTCTCCGGCTCGGGCTCTTTCTTGGGTTCCGGCTTCTTGGGCTCCGGCTTGGCTTCGGCCTTCACTTCGGGCTCAGGAGCTTTGATCTCGACCGGACGGGTGCTCGCGGTCGTGGTGGTGGTGGGCGAGGGCTTGGCGTCCACGACGATGGGCTTGTCGGAAGGACCGTTTTCGATCTTATGCGCCTCGGCGACCGGGTTCACACTGCGGCCCATGATGAAGCCCATGGCGAAGAAGACCGCCAGCAGAGTGACGACAATAAAGAACACGCTGAGCAGCTGTTTATTGCCGAGGATCAGTTCAAATTCACCGTCTTCGTTACGAGGCATAAAGGTCCTAACAGGTATAGGTTACTAGAAATACGAGCCCAGTACTATTAAAACATTTTCGTTATGGTTTGGATTGACCGGATGACGAGTTCGGGCTCATCCAGTTGAATCCAATGGCCGGCGCGTTCGGCGACCAAGTGCTGGCCGCGGGGCGAAAGGGAGGCGAGGGCTTCGTGGCCGGCGAGGCGTTCCGGTTCGAGGGTGGCGGCGGAAAGCAGGATCAGCGGAATCTCGATGGGACGGAGGGCATTGGCGGTCTGAACGGAACTGAGCGGGAGCTGGCGCAGGTGGTCGGCCATGCCCTGGTAGGTCTTGGGGAGGCACCAATGGGAGCGGACGATGGGCCAGAGAGCGGGCGGCATCTTGCGGACTTCGCCGATCAGGCGTTCGAGGACGGGCGAGCCCTGTCCGGCGGCCGCTCGATTGACCCGGTTGGCGAAACGGTGACCACCGAGGAGGAGGCTGCGGAGAATGGTGCGGACGAAACCCCAGCGAGCGAGGAAGGCGCCGCGACTGGCGAGGAAGACGCCGTAATCGAGCATGCGTTTGCGCTGGAGGTCGGGCAGGAACCATTCGGCGGGATGGAGGGGATCGACGAGGACGAGGCCGGCGACGCGCTCGGGGTGGTCGCAGGCGGCGAGCAAGGTCGACATGCCGCCGAACGAGTGACCGACGAGGATGACGGGCTCTTTGTGGCCGGCGCGATCGAGCATGGCGAAGAGCTCGTGATTGACTTGCTTGGCGGTGCGGGGCGTGGTGGCGGCGTCGCTCCAGCCGAGGCCGGCGCGGTCGTAGACGGCGATGCGGGTTTCCTGGGCGATCTGCTCCTGGATGTGGCGCCAACTGAGCGAAGAAGCGGCGATACCGGCTTCGCAGACGATGAGCGGAGCATCGGTCTGGGGGCCCATAACGTAAAAGTGCTGCTTGTGGCCGCCGACCTGGAGGAGGGTGCCGGGGGGCGCGTAACGCCAGCGATCGAGCGCGGCGCCGGCGTGTTGGACGAGCCAGCCGGCCAGGGGCAGAAGGAGGAGGGCCGCCAGGGGCCAGAGCAGGAACAGGGCGCTCACGGGACTATTTTAGGCTTTCCGTTGCGGGAAGGTCGAAGGGGCCGCGGGCGTCTTCGAGGCGGGCGGCGAGTTCGAGGAGGAGCTCTTCTTCGAAGGGGCGGCCGATGAGTTGGATGCCGATGGGGAGGCCGCCGGAGACGGTCCAGGGGATGACGACGGCGGGGAGGCCGAGGAGGTTCGCGGGGTAGAGGGGCATCATGGCTTCGAAGAGGCCGATTTCTTTGCCGTCGGTGGCGTAGCGGCGTTCGCGGTGGGGGAAGGCCTGAATGCCGGCAACGGGCCAGAGGAGCACGCGGTAGTCGCGCATTTGGCGCAGGAGATTGGCGCGCATGTGGTCGCGCGCGGCGAGGTTCTCGACGACTTGGCGGCCGGTGGGGGCGGGTTGGCCGGCGAGCTGGTCGAGGAGTTCGGTGCCGGTCCAATGGGCGTCAGCCTCGCGGCCGGCGAGCAGGTCGCGGGTGAATTCGGCGGGCAAGACACTGAAAAAGAAGGCCCACAGATTGGGTGCGCGCTCGATGCCGCGGGGGAACCAGGATTCGACGGGGAGTTTGAGGTCGCGTTCGAGGCGGTGGGCGGCGTCCTTGACGGCGGCGGCGATGGCGGAGGCGACGGGCACGGAGGCGAAGCGGTCGGCGAAGCCAATTTTGAGCTGGGCGAAGTTGGCGACCTGACGGTCGAGGGGGACGGAGAACGGATCCTGATCGTCGTAGCCGGAGACGACATCGAAGAGAAGGCGGAGGTCGCGGGCGGTGCGGGCCATGGGTCCGGCGACGCCGAGTAAGCCACCGGGGTGGATGATGGGTGGGACGTGGCCGGTGGCAGGAACGCGGCCGGGGGTGGGTTTGAGCGCGGCGATGCCGCAAGCATGGGCGGGCCAGCGGACGGAGCCGCCGCCATCGGAACCGATGCCGCCGGCAGAGCAGAACGAGGCAATGGCCGCAGCTTCGCCGCCGCTGGAGCCGCCGGGGGTGCGCGAGACGTCCCAGGGGTTGTTCGTGCGGCCGATGAGGTGGTTGTCGGTCTCGTAGTTGGCGAGGAATTCGGGCGTGTTGGTTTTGCCGAGGATGACGGCGCCCGCCGCTTCCAGGCGTTGGACGCAGGTGGCGCTCGTACCGGCGGTGTGTTGGAGACGGAGGCGGCTGCCGCAGAAGGTGGGGCGGCCGTAGACGTCGAAGCTGTCTTTGATGGAGAGGGGGACGCCGGCGAGGGGGCCGGTGAGAGGCTCGACGGCGCGTTCGCGGGCCCGTTCGGCGTAGACGGCGACGTAGGCGTTGAGGGCGGGGTTGGTGGTCTCGAGGTGGGCGAGATAGTCGTTGAGGACTTCGAGGGGGGTGACGCGTCCGGAGGCGAGTTCGTCACGGAGGTCGGAGAGCGTCAGGCGATGTAGCATGGGTGACGCTCACCAGTCTAAGGGATAAACTGAAAGCGGAGAACAATTGACGGTCCCCACGTTTGCTGAGGCGCGGGCTTGCGTCCTCGAAAAAATCGCGGTGCAAGTGCCGCCCATCGAGACAGTGGAACTGCTGGAGGCGAACGGCCGCGTGCTGGCCGTGGACTTAGCAGCGGACCGGGACTATCCACCCACGGCGAGGTCGGTGCGCGATGGCTTCGCGGTGCGCTCCGCAGATCTGCCGGGACGGCTGAAAGTGATCGGCGAAGTGCAGGCGGGCGGTACGTTCACCGGGACCGTGGGCGCGGGCGAAGCCGTGGAGATCATGACCGGCGCGCCGATGCCGTACGGGGCCGATCAGGTGGTGATGGTGGAGCACGTGGGGCGCGACGGCGACTTCGTGCAGGTGCGAGATCTGCCTTCGGCCGGCGCAAACTTCAATCCGCAAGGCGTGGAAGCGTCCGCCGGGGGACGGGTGCTGGAGACGGGGCAGCGGTTGGGATACGCGCAGATCGGGCAGTTGGCGACGATCGGGGTGACGCGGGTGCCGGTGTTCAAGCGGCCGCGCGTGGCGATTGTAGCGACCGGCGATGAGGTGATTCCGGTGGACGAGCGTCCGGCGCCGAATCAGGTGCGGAACTCGAACGCCTACTCGGTGGCGGCGCAGGTGTTGCGGGCGGGGGGCGAGCCGGTGATCCTGCCGATTGCGCGCGATCAGGTGGACAGCACGCGGGAGTTGCTGAGCGAGGGTCTGGAGACGGATCTGCTGCTGATTTCGGGTGGCGTGTCGGCCGGCAAATACGATCTGGTGGAGACGGTGCTGGCGGAGTTTGCCGCCCACTTCTACTTCACGCGTGTGAAGGTGCAGCCCGGACAGCCGCTGGTGTTCGGCACGTGCCGGGAGCGCTTTTTCTTCGGATTGCCGGGCAATCCGAGTTCGACGATGGTGACGTTCGAGCTCTTTGTGCGGTCGGCGATCGAATTGCTGAGTGGAGTGCGGAGGCCGCTGCTGCCGCTGCCCTATGCGCGGTTGCGGAGTGCGCTGAATCAGAAGCCCGGGCTGACGCGGGTGCTGCCGGCGTATCTGGATGACGAAGGCGTGACGCCGATTGCGTGGAAAGGGTCGGGAGATGTGCCGTCGCTGGCGAAAGCCAATTGTTTCACGGTGAGCGATCCGGAGCGGGATGGCTATGAGGCGGGGGACTTCATCCGGGTGTTGATGCAATGAGTACACTTTCGCATTACGACGAACAAGGGCAGGCCCGGATGGTGGATGTGTCGGGCAAGAACGATTCGGTGCGGACGGCGCGGGCGCACGCGCGGGTACGGATGAATGAAGCGGTGATGGCGGCGTTACCGGCGAATCCGAAGGGCAATCCGCTCGAGACGGCGCGGATCGCGGGGATCATGGCGGCCAAAAAGACGGCGGAACTGATTCCGATGTGTCACCCGTTGCCTTTGAGCCACGTCAGTGTAGACATCACCGTCCTGGCGGACGGGGTGGAAATCATCGCCGAGGCCCGGACGAAAGCCGGGACGGGCGTGGAGATGGAAGCGCTGACGGCGGCGACCGTAGCCGCCCTGACGGTTTACGACATGACCAAGGCGCTCGACAAAGGCATTGAAATTCAAGACGTTTACCTGCTGACCAAGACCGGCGGCAAGAGTGGCGATTACCAAAGGAAGAATCTGTGAAACGACGCGACTTTTCCCTTTCGCTGGCCGGCGCGAGTGCGATGTTTGGCCAACAGACCACGACCCCTCCCGCGGCGGCGGGCCCGGGTCCGGAAGAGGCGATTATCCGCGTAGGCACCTCCGAGGTGATTGCGCCGACCACGGTGCTCGACCGCGACGGGAACTTCGTCTCCGGACTGACGGCCGAGGATTTTGTGCTGACCGACAATGACCGGCCGCAGAAGATCCGCGTGGACGTGAGCTTTATCCCGATCTCGATGGTGATCGCGATTCAGAACAGCGCGCAGACCGACAACGTGCTGCCGACGATTGCGAAGATCGGGTCAATGATCGAGCCGGTGGTGACCGGTGAGCAGGGCGAAGTGGCCGTGATGACGTTCGACCATCGGTTGGACGTGAAGCAGGGCTTCACCAATGACTTTACGAAGGTGAAAGAAGCGCTGACGAAGGTGCGGCCGGGTAGCAACACGGCGCGGCTGAACGATGCGGTGATGGAAGCGGCGCGGATGCTGGGCCGGACGGATAAGACGCGGCGGCGCATCCTGATGCTGATCAGCGAGACGCAGGACCGCGGCAGCGAAGGCCGGGTGAAGGACGCGCTGTATAAGCTCGAGTTCGAGAACGTGATTGTGTATCCGGTGAATATGTCGCGGTGGCTGAACAAGCTGTCGGCGAAGACGCCGGTTCCCCGCCCCGATCCGTTTCCGGTGGGCACGCGGCCGATGCCGATGGGCGCGGCAGTGACGCCGACGACGGCGATGCAGAATAGCGGGTCAGGCGGCGGCTTCGGCAACTATGTGCCGGTGTTCCAGGAGATTTTTACGGCGACCAAGGCGATCTTCGTGCAGAATCCGCAGGAGGCGTACACGAAGTACACCGGAGGCAAGGAGTATTCCTTCGTCAACCTGAAGGGTCTGGAAGAGGCGATTCAGCAGTTGGGCGAGGAGCTGCACAGCCAATATCTGTTGAGTTATTCGCCGCAACAGGCGACTCGGCAAGAGGGTGGCTGGCACAAACTGCAGGTGACGGTGAAGCGGGCGAAGCTCGAAGTCCGGACGCGCGCGGGGTACTGGGCGGCGGCCAAGTTCGAGCCGTAAACATTGAAACCGAAGGGTTTCTCTACGGATGGCAGTACGGGGACCTGGTAAAAAGAGTAAACTCGCAACCTGTTCTCAGGCGAGCGCGTCATGTAGCGCAGACAGAAGCGGTGTTAAATCGCGAGTGTTAAGATAGCCTGACACACAGCCCGGATGGTCCAGAAATCGGCCCGGGTCGAGGAGAGAGAAAGAGAGACAAACTCATGAGCGCAGAACCCAACTACGGCCAACCCCAGACCAAAAGCGTTGTACAGCCTATTCTGATCGGCGCGGTGGTGGCACTATTTGGTGGCCTCATTTACCAGTTCGTGCAGACGGATAAGCTGACGACGAAGCTGGCACAGGTCGAGAAAAGCTACAGAGAAGACGTGGAAGCGTTGAAGATTGCGTCTTCGCAGTCGGCTCAAGCGAGCCGGCGGAATCAGGAAACGCTGCAGGCGCAGCTGGAGACGGCGCAGCGGCAGGCGGCGATGGCTGTCGGCCAAGCGAAGGAACAAGCGGTGGCCCGCGCGGAGCAGTTGACGAAGGCGCTGGCGGCCGAAGCGGCGAAGCAGAAGGCGATTGTCGCAGCGGAATTCGACAAGGTGAAGGCCGAAACCGAAGCCGTGAAGACGGAAGCCACGACCAAGATCGGCGAAGTGAAGACCGATGTGGTGGCGGTGAAGGAAGACGTCAAGAGCACGAAGTCCGAGCTGGATAAGACGATTAACAGTCTGAAGGCCGTGCAGGGCGATATGGGCGTGCAGAGCGGTCTGATCGCGACCAACGGTCAGGAGCTGCAGGCGCTGAAGGCTCTGGGCGAGCGCAACTACTTCGAGTTCAACCTGGGCAAGACGAAGGCCCCGCAGCGCATCGGCGACGTGCTGGTGCAGTTGAAGAAGACGGACAACAAGAAGAACAAGTACACGGTGGACATCATTGCCGACGACAAAAAGGTGGAGAAAAAGGACAAGGGCGTAAGTGAGCCCGTCCAGTTCTACACGTCGAAGGCGCGGCAACCGTACGAAATCGTGGTGATGGAAGTGAAGAAGGATCAGATCGTCGGATATCTGGCGACGCCGAAGGTGCAGGCCCCGCGCAAGTAGGGGTGGCAGCTATAGCGAAGATCCCGTTAAATTTGTTAGGGTTAGGACGGCCAGTTCGAATAGAACTGGCCGTACCTGTTTTTGTCGGGCATAATAAAGTTCTGCCCGCAGCCTCCGATCTACATGCGTAGGACCTTGTCTGACAAGGTGTGCAACGATGACGATTAAAGTGACACTCAGAGTGAGACCGTGGTCCGATTGGACGGCTGATGCGATGCCTCGCGTCGACCAGGCGATCGTGTACGCGGCCACATTCGTTCCGGATCTGGCGCGCTGGTCGGCTTATGTGTTGCGAATCGCGGCACTGGGCAGTTTTGCGCTGGCGGCGTGGCGTTTCGGCTACGACGTGAAACTGACGCAGCCTTTTTTTGTGACCGAAGGCTTGCTGTCGCACTGGCAGACGTACGTGGCGCTGACCGGTCTTTTTGCTTTGCTTTCTACGCAATGCGAGCGCGTGGCGCCGGAAACGGCAGCGCGGCGTCTGATGACGGATGAAGAAATCACCGAAGCGGCCGTGGTGTGGCATGCGCGGCGGTTTGCGCAGCCGCTCGAACAGGTCGAATAGCCTGATCCCCGCATTTGCGACGGGGTCTCCCCACCGAAGATCTTGAGAGGAATCGCTCGCTCAAACCACTTATTGGTATGAGCTCTCCAGCGATTGACCTCTCCCAGTTCGACGACGACTATCGCCGTCAAAAAGCCAAGACTCCCACTGAGCCGTCACGTGACGAGGTGCCCGACGGGCGCTACCACGTGAACGTGGATAACGTGGAGCTGACCGAATCCAAGAGCAGCGGCCAGCCGATGTTGAAGTGGACGCTGCGCATCATCGGGCCGCACAGCGCGAACCGGATGATGTGGCACCGGCGCGTGATCTCCACGAATACGATGCCGTATGTGGCGCAGGATCTGCGGATTTGCCGGCTGGAATTGGGGTCGCTGACGGAGCTGCCGCAGAGCCTGCACAAGCTGTTCGATGTGCAGTTGGAAGTGACCAAGCGAACCAAGGACGGGCGATCGAATATCTACTTCGAGAACCGACTGAGCCTGCCCGAGGAGGACGACGATTTGCCGTTTTAGGGCTTGGGCGGCGTGCGGGGCAGCGACGGATCGGTGACGATGACGAAGTCGCCTTTGCGGGCGAGGTCGTCGTGCCAGTTCGGGAAGTGCTTGGGCGAGACCATGGTGACGACCAGGGCGCGGGTGCCGGGGCGGTAGCGCTCGAGGTGGTCGAGGATGCCGAGGTGCTCTTCGGAGTGGAAGCTGCCGTTGACGTGAATGGCGGTGCGGTCCGGCCAACGCTTGAGGGCTTCGGCGAGGGAGTAGGCCATGCCGGCGTCCCAGAGGGATTGAGCGGCGAGGCCTTTGACGGGGTCGAGCCGGCGCTGGCCGCCGCCTTCCTGCGCGGACTTCTCGAGGAAGTCGCGGAACTTGACGGCGTAACGCTCCGACGCTTCGCCGTAGGGCAGCGGCGGCAGCGAGACCTTGGCGCCGGGAGACAGAGCCGTGAGCGACGATGAGCCAAGGCGCGTAACGCGGTTCACATAACGGCGGGGCGCGTTGGCGGCGACGACGGGCAATTGCTTCTCTTTCGCGAACTCAATTAGCGGGCGATAGTCCGATTTGTAATTGCGCCAGGCGCGTCCGCTGGCGAGCAGGTGCTCTTCGGTGATCAGGCCTTGGAGGTATTCATCGACGACCGACTGCACGTCGCGTTCGAACATCTCGAGGGCGAGGACGGTGGGGCCTTGGGCGGTGAGGCCCTGAAGCAGGCGAAGTTCGAGCGTGTGAGCGGTGGGGTCGTCGTGGAGCTCGCCGAGGAAGACGACGCGCGCTTCCCTGGCCTGGGCGAGGATGTCGTCGAGCGAGGCGGGGGTGCCGTCACCGCGGAAGACGCGGTAGGGCTCATCGGCAAACAGGCCCAAGGTAACGGCGAGCAACAGGAAAGCACGCATGATTTTACTGTGACTCATTTCCCGCCGCGATCGGCGGAGTCGTCATGGGGGGCACGGGCGCCGAGTTGCTGGAGCCAAGTTTCGAAGTTGGCGGCGCTGGTGTTCACCATAGCGACGAGTTGCATGTAGGCCTGAGCGTCGATGGTGAGGGTGACGGGTCCGATGGCGACGTGAATGTTACCGCATTCGCCGCAATCGAAGATGCGGCCAAAGCCCGGGGTTTCGGCCAGGACGAAGGTGGGTCTTTCCATAGAAATACTCCTGTTGAGGTCTGAGAGCCCAGTGGCCGGTCCAGGCAATCAGATATACGACTATTTTTGTCCATGATGCTATAAGTGGCGGAGAAATGCAACCGCGCGGGGCAGAAGTTTTCGAGCGGTGGAAAAACGGGAAAGATTGATATAGTGGCCTCAGCATGATGCGTGTGGCGATGGGGCTTACTCTGTTGATGGCCGTCGGCCAGGGGGCCGAGCGCGAGACGCTGGCGCGTTATTGCGTGGGCTGTCACAACACGAAGACGCGGACGTCCGGGCTTGAGCTCGATGTGCTGAGCCAGGCGCCGGTGAGTGCGCATCCGGAGGCGTGGGAAAAGGTGGTGCGACGCTTGCGCGCGCGCTTTATGCCGCCGACCGGGGTGCCGCGGCCGGATGAAAAGACGTATCAGGCGTTGGTGAGTTCGCTCGAGACGGAGTTGGATCAGGCGGCCGCCGCGAAGCCGAATCCCGGGCGTTCGGATACGTTTCGGAGATTGAACCGGACCGAGTATCAGAATGCGATTCGCGACCTGCTGGCCCTTGAGGTGGATGTCGCTTCGATGCTGCCTTCGGATGAAGTGAGCCACGGCTTCGACAACGTGACGGTGGGCGATTTGTCGCCGACGTTGCTCGAGCGGTATCTGTCGTCGGCGCGCAAAATCAGCCGGTTGGCGGTGGGGCTGCCGTCGCGTTCGCCGGGCGGCGTAACCGTGAATCTGCCGCCGGATCTGACGCAGGAAGAGCACTTCGAGAATCTCCCGATGGGGACGCGCGGCGGCATGGTGATGCACCATACGTTCCCGGTGGATGCGCAGTATGAGTTTCAACTGCGGTTGGCGCGCGACCGCAACGAGCACGTGGAAGGGTTGTACGGGCAGTATCGCGAGCACCAGGTGGAGTTGATGATCGACGGCGAGCGCGTGAAGTTGTTCACGACGAAGAAGCCGGGCGAGGGCAACGATCACAGCGTGGTGGACCAGGAGATGAACGTGCGGGTGTTCGTAAAGGCGGGTCCGCATGAGGTGGCGGTGGCGTTTCCGAAGACGCCGTCGGTGTTGCTCGAGACGGAGCGGCAGCCTTATCAGGCGCACTTCAACATGGACCGTCATCCGCGGCCGCGGCCGGCGGTGTATTCGGTTTCCGTGACGGGTCCGTATGAGGCGAAAGGCGCGGGCGACACGCCCAGCCGCCGTCGCTTATTTGTGTGCCAAACGCAGGATGCGGCGTGCGCCAAGAAGATCGTGGCGACGCTGGCGCGGCGGGCGTATCGGCGACCGGTGACGGAAACCGACTTAGCCGTGCCGATGAAGTTCTTCGAGCAGGCTCGCGGCGACGGGTTCGAAGCGGGCGTGGAAATGGCCGTGCGCAGCGTGCTGGTGAGCCCGGAGTTTCTCTTCCGCGTGGAAGAGGATCCGGCGGGGGCGGCGCCGAAGACGCCGTACAAGCTGACTGATCTGGAGTTGGCGTCGCGGCTCTCGTTCTTCCTATGGAGCAGCATTCCGGACGATGAGTTGCTGGACGTGGCGGCGAAGGGATCGCTGCGCAGTGCGGGGATGCTGGAGAAGCAGGTGCGGCGCATGCTGGCCGATCCGCGGTCGCGGATGCTGGCGACGAATTTCGCCGAGCAGTGGCTTTATCTGCGCAATCTGAACTCGATTACGCCGGACATGCGGCTGTTCGCCGATTTCGACGATAATCTGCGGCAGGCATTCCGGCAAGAGACGGTGCTGTTCTTCGACAGCATTATGCGCGAGGATCGCAGCGTGCTCGATCTGCTGCGCGCGAACTACACTTATCTGAACGAGCGGCTGGCGAAGCATTACGGCATTCCGAACATCTATGGCAGCCGGTTCCGGCGCGTGACGCTCGATCCGGCGGTGCATCGCGGCGGACTGCTGCGGCAAGGCAGTGTGCTGACGGTGACGTCGTATGCGACGCGGACGTCGCCGGTGATTCGCGGCAAGTGGATTCTAGAGAATCTGCTGGGCGTGGTGCCGCCGCCTCCGCCGGCGTTCGTCCCGGCGCTGAAAGAGAGCCATGACGATGGCAAGGTGCTGACCATGCGGCAGCGGCTGGCGCAGCATCGCGATAACCCGGCGTGTTCGAGCTGTCACAAGCTGATGGACCCGGTGGGTTTCTCGCTCGAGAATTACGATGCGGTGGGACGTTGGCGGACGATCGACGCGGCAACGGCGATCGATGCGGCGGGCGGGTTGCCGGATGGCAGTCAGTTCGAAGGCGCGAGTGGGCTCGAGAAGGCGATCCTGGCGCGGCCGGAGATCTTCGCCGGAACGTTCACCGAGAAGTTACTCACTTATGCGCTGGGGCGCGGCGTGGAGCCGAGCGATGCGCCGGCGGTACGGCAGATTCTGCGCGAGGCGCAGGCGAAGGATTATCGCTTCTCGTCGTTTATCGTGCAGGTTGCCAGCAGTACTCCGTTTCAAATGAGGAGGTCGCAATGATCACCAAGAAGGCTTTGCCGCGGCGCACCGTGTTGCGCGGATTGGGGACGGCCTTGGCGTTGCCGTTGCTGGATGCGATGATGCCGGCGATGGCTGCGCCCGCAGCCCCCGTGCGGCGCCTGGGCTTCGTCTATGTGCCGATGGGTGCGCATATGCCGGATTGGACGCCGCCCGGTGGCGACCTGTCGAAGCTCTCGCCAATTCTGCAATCGCTCGCGCCGGTAAGCCAGCACGTGAATGTCCTGAGTAACATGGAGTTGCGGAATGCGTATCCGGGGACGCATGCGACGTCGAATGCGGCGTTCCTGAGCGCGGCGACGGCGAAGTGGACCGAGAGCAGCGACTATCATCTGGCGACGACGGCAGATCAGGTGGCGGCGCAGCAGATCGGGCAAGCGACGCGGCTGCCATCGATCGAACTGGCGATGGACTTACTGACGACCGTGGGCCAATGCGACAACGGCTACGCGTGCGTGTACCAGAACAACTTGTCGTGGTCCTCGCCGACGACGCCGCTGCCGGCCGAGGCGCATCCGCGCGTGGCGTTTGAGCGGTTGTTTGGCGAGGGGGGTTCGGCGCAGAGCCGCACGGCGGATCTGCGGCAGGATCGCAGTCTGCTGGATTGGATGAAGGACGACATCGCTCGTCTGCAGCGGAAGCTGGGGGCCGGCGACCGGACGCGCGTGAGCCAGTATCTCGATACGGTGCGCGAAGTGGAGCGGCGGATTCAGAAGGCCGAAGCGGCAACGGCGGACTCGCACCTGCCGGATCTGGACCGGCCGGTGGGCGTGCCGGCGTCCTATCGCGATCATGCGCGGTTGATGTTCGATCTGCAGTTACTGGCTATGCAAGGCGATGTGACGCGGGTAATTACCTTTCAGTTGGCGCGTGAGACGAGTACGCGGACGTATCCGGAGATCGGCGTGCCTGACCCGCATCATCCGCTGACGCATAACGGTGGCAACGTCGAAAAGCTGGCGCAGGTGGCGAAGATCAATGCGTTCCATGTGAGTCTGTTCTCCGAGTTCCTGCAGAAGCTGAAGGCGACGCCCGACGGCGACGGGACGCTGCTGGATCATTCGGTGTATCTGTACGGCAGTGGCATGGGCAACGCCGATGTGCACGATCATGTGAACCTGCCGATTCTGGTGGCGGGCGGCGGCGAGGGGCGCATCAAGGGCGGCCGGCATATTCGCTACAAGGAGCCGACGCCGTTGGCGAATCTGCATTTGACGCTGCTCGATAAGGTGGGCGTGAAGCTGGAGCGGTTTGCGGATAGCAAAGGAAAGGTCCAGGAGTTACTGGATCCGGCGGCGTTATGAGTCTGACGCTGGCGTTGTTACTGGTGGCGGGTGAGCTGCGTTTGCCGGAGGCGGCGAAGCAGCAGAATCGCGCTGCGTTGACAGAGTTATTGGGTCAGAAAGCGGATCCGAACGCGGCGCAGGTGGATGGGACGACGGCACTGCATTGGGCCGCTCGGAACGACGATCTCGAGACAGCGAAGCTGCTATTGCGCGCGGGAGCGAAGGCAGGCGCGGCGAATCGCTATGGCGTGACGCCGCTGGCGCTCGCTTGTACGAACGGCAGCGGGGCGATGGTGAAGCTGTTGCTGGACGCGGGGGCGGACCCGAATACGACGCTACCCGGCGGCGAGACGGTGCTGATGACCGCGTCGCGCACGGGCAAGGTAGAGCCGGTGCAGTGGCTGATTGCGCGCGGCGCGAACGTGAATGCGAGCGAGGCGCAACAAGGGCAGACGGCGATTATGTGGGCGGCGGCCGAGGGTCATACGGCGGTGGTGGAGGCCTTGATCGCGGCAAAGGCGGAGTGGAATGGGCGGCTGAAGTCCGGCTATACGCCGTTTTTGTTTGCGGTGCGCGAGGGTCGGATCGGCGTGGTGAGGTCCCTGCTGAAGGCGGGGGCGAGCGCGAATGAAGTAGTGGAGATTGCGCCGTCAGCGCCGCCACGGCCGTCGCGGATGCCGCGCAATGGCGTGAGCGCGCTGGTGCTCGCCGTGACGAATGCGCATTATGAGTTGGCGTCCGTGCTGCTCGATGCCGGGGCGAATCCGAATGCGGCAGAGGCTGGCTACACGGCGCTGCATGTGTTGCCGACGGTGCGTAAACCGGGCGTGGGCGATAACGATCCACCGCCGGATGGGTCCGGGAACATGAGCAGTCTGGAGTTTGTGCGGAAGATCGCGACCAAGGGCGCGGATCTGAACGCGCGGATGACCAAGAAGGTGCCGTTCGGCATGACGGCCATCAATGTGATGGGGGCGACGCCTTACTTTCTAGCGGCGCGGACGGCGGACGCGGAGTTGATGCGGCTGCTGGTGCAGTTGGGAGCGGATCCGAAGATCGCGAACGCGGAGGGCACGACGCCGCTGATTGCGGCGGCGGGGCTGGGGACGCGGTCGCCGGGCGAGGACTCGGGCACCGAGAGCGAGGTACTCGAAGCCGTCAAGACGGCGCTCGAGTTCGGGGCTGACGTCAACGAAGTGAATCAGAACGGCGAGACCGCGATGCACGGGGCCGCATACAAGAATCTGCCGGCAGTGGTGGCGTTGCTGGCGGAGAAGGGCGCGAAGGTCGACGTCTGGAACAAGAAGAATAAGTTTGGCTGGACGCCGCTGCTGATCGCGCAAGGCTATCGTTTCGGCAACTTTAAGCCTTCTCCGGTGACGGTGGCGGCGATCGAGAAGTTGATGAAGGAAGCCAACGTTCCGATTCCGCCGCCACCGATCGTCGGAGCCGCGAAGAACAGCGAGTACAAGTAAGACCTAGGCCGGGTTCCGCGGGCGGCGATAGCCGCCGATGAACAAGGCTGCGGCACACATGAGCCAAGTTTCGGGCTCAGGCGTCGGCGTGGGGGCGGAAGTGGCGTTGAGGCCGAATTGGAGCTGCGAGCCGCTGGCGCCGTTCAGTGCATAGTTCGACAGGCCGACAAAGCGCACCTGACCGGAGAGCAGCCAAGCGCCGTCCGCGTTGTTCGAGCGGAAGACGACGGGCGCGATGTTGGTGTTCATGGTGGCGGCGGTGCCGGTCTGATTGGCGTTGTAACTGGTAGAAGCAAGGTTCGTCACCACGCTGAGTCCGCCGCCCAGCGACAGATTGCGCAAGGCGACTTCCGAGTACGGCTTGAGGATGCCGAGCAGATTCGTGGTGGCGGTGAGAGTGCCGCTCACGGTCCAGGTGGCATTGGCTACCGCCGGGGTAACTGCCGTGTAGACGCTGCTGATATAGTGCCCGGTGGCCGTGGCGCCATCGTAAAGGCGGAAGAAGCTCTGCAAGCCGTTGTAGCCGATTTCGAAGTATTGCCAGCCACCGTTCGAGTAGTAAGGCGAGGCATCGACCTTCGGGCGCGAAGCGTCGGCGGAAGTGGCACCTGAGGTCATTTCCCAATCGCCGATGGGGAGTAAGGGAAGCTCGAGGCCGGCGCGAAGCATGGTGCCGAAGGAGAAGTCATCGGCGTGAAGCAGGCCAGCGGCGAGCGAGAGGTAAAGAACTAAGAAACGCACTAAGGTCAGCTTACAGACGTAAGCTGTTCGTGTGAATCACCCGAGGGTTCTAAGGGGAACCTTAGACGAATTCTAAGTCGGGATCTTCAACAAACGAATGCCGTTTTCCCAGGTGATGCGACGGAAGACGTCGGGTTTAGTAAGTTCTTTCAGGTTTTGCAGTGTATCGCGGGCTACGCATTTTCCTTTGAGACGCGGCAGGAGCGGGCTGCCGCCGGTGCCATGGCCGTCGTAGCAGCCGCAGTCGCAACCGAACATGAGCTTGGTTTTGTGACGGTCGAGGAAGCCGCGGGCGAAGTCGGGGTCACGGGTGATGGCGTTGTTGCCGGAGTTGGCGGAGAGGTCGCCGTAGAAGTTGGGGTATTCAGCGAGCCAACGGTCGGTGAGGCCGCCGGGCTTGATTTTGCCGGAGGGATAGCTGGTGTCCATGGGGACGTCGGCGCTGATGTTGGCCCAGAAGAAGTCGGCGTGGGCGATGAAGGTCGTCTTCTGGTGGGCTTTGAGGAGCTGGTCGAGGTGGCGGTAGCCCATGTTGAAGTCGCCTTTGACTTCCTGGAAGTGCATGAGGATGGGGACTTTGAGTTCGGCGCAGAGGTCGTAGACCTGGCGCATTTCTTTGGAGTCCGCGGCGAGGTTGTTCTTCATTTCGCCAAAGCCGCGGGCACCGCCGGCAGTGACGGCCTGGCGCAGTTTGTCGAGCGCGCCGGGCTCGGCGGGGTTGGTGGCGGCGAACCAGATGAAGTCCTTAGGGTGCTTGGCGATTTCGGCCTTGGCGCGGTCCTGGTCGCGGAGGTGAGTGAGGAGGACGGCTTTGGTGACGCCGGCGCCATCGCAATGCTCGCGCGAGGAGTGGGCATCGCGGCGCGGGTGAAGGTGAATGTCGAGGACCGGATTGCCCCATTCGTACTTGGTTTGGGCAGCGGCGGTTGCAGCGGACGCGGTGCATTGAAGGAAGTGCCGGCGATTCATGACCTACTAGATATACACCAACACTCCCGGCTGGCTGATGGCGGCGCCGGAGAAGACGCGGACTTCCCCGCTCCGGTGGGCTTCGAGGTCGACGCGTAGTACGCCGGAGGCCTCGGGTACGGGGATTTGGGAGACGAGGCGGGCGGGCTCGCCGTCGACGGTGACAGCGGTGAGGGGCTGGCTGCCGTGGCCGGTGACGTAGAGGGTGAGAACGCGGGAGGGTCGGTCCGGCGCGTTGAGGGAGCCATCGGCGTTCCAGGCCAGAGGGAACACCGAGGGCTGAGCGGGGACAAGGGTGAGCGGCAGGGTGACGGTGTAGCCGTTGGAGCTGACGGCGAGGTCAGCGGACGGGCGAGCGGTGAGGGGAAGTTGGAGGTTGAGCTGGGTGTCGCTGGCGTAGAGGAGCGGCAGGGGCTGGTTCTGGATGGTGACTTGGGCTTGGCCGAGACCGGAGCCGTAGAGGGAGACGAGTTGGCCGGGTGCAAAGGGCGGTCCGGTGGGAGCGAAGGCGCTGGTGAGGGCGTCGAGGCGCAGGTTGGGGCCGAGCATCCAGAGTTCGTTGGTGAGTTCGCCGGTGGCGAGGCGGCCGCCGAAGAAGAAGTTCGCAGCCGACTCGTGACGCGAGCGCGGAGTTGGCAGTTCGCCGCGCAGGCTAGCGGGATGCCAGCGGACGCCGTCATGCTGCCAGGTGTCGTTGAAGACGGAGGCGCCAGTGCCGCCGAAGATCGTGAAACGGCCATCGCCGAAGGTGAGGCCGTAGTGTTCGCGCGGCGGGGGCGCGGGTTGAGTGGAACGTTCGGTCCAGCGATGGGTGGTGAGGTCGAAGGCCCAGAGGTCGCCAAGCGGGCAGGGTCCGAAGCCGCTGGCGCAACCGCCATAGAGAAGCATCTGGTGGCGGCTGGGGTCGAGGACGGCGTGGTGGAGGCAACGGCGCAGCGGACGGGGGCCGGCGGGGGAGATGTCGCGCCAAGCGTTCGTGGCGAGGTCAAAGGCCCAGGTGTCGTCGAAGCGGCCGGAGTTCGTGAAGCCGTGGGAGATGACGAGGCGGTCGCGGGGGGGATCGGCGATGGCGGAGTGGCCATAGCGACGGCTGGGGCCGGCGTCGTCGCGAGCGAGCATCTGCCAGGCGTTGCGAGCGGGGTCGAAGGCCCAGACGTCGCTAAAGAAGCCACGGGACTGTCCGCCGAAGAGGATGAGGCGGGACCGGCGGGTATCCCAGGCGAGCGTGTGGCCGAAGCGGGGGGGCGGGCAGGTCGCCGGTGGGGGAGAGGCGCTGCCAGCGGCGCTGGGCGAGGGAGTAGGTCCAGAGATCGTTGAGTGGGGCATCGGCTTGACCGCCAAAGAGGTACAGGCGATCGGCAGAGTCGTAGGCGAGGGTGCCGTCGACGCGCGCGCTCGGGACGAGTTCGCCGGCAGGGAGGCGGGTGTAAGTCAGGTCCTGGGCGAGGGCGAACGAAGCCAGCCAGAAGAGGGCTTTCATACAGGCGAGATCCCCGCTGAAGGGGCGTTCATTCCCTGCCCCCTGTTATATACTCGCGTTCAGTCTGCAGAGGACTCCATATGAATCGACGTACATTTCTTCAATCTATTTCGGCCGCGGGCGCGGCGCATTTAGCGGCGCCGGCGCGGTCCGAGGCGGCTTTGCCTAAGTCCAAGATCACGCGGGTGCGCATCTATGAACCGCCGAATCTGAACCCGCTGTTCAACCAGAGCACGATGATCGCGACCGTGGAGACGGACTCGGGGTTGATGGGCGTGGGCGAGGGCGGATCGAAAGATACGCTCGAGCAATGCGCGGGTACGCTGATCGGCAAGAATCCGTTCAAGATCGAGGCGATCTGGCAGGAGATGTACATCGCCTGGTTCTATCCGCCGGGCCGCGAGAAGATCCATGCGCTGGGGGCGCTGGATCTGGCGCTGTGGGACATCAAGGGCAAGGCCCTGGGAATGCCCGTGCACGAACTGCTGGGCGGCACGGTGCGCAATCATCTGGAATGCTACGCGACGGGCGGCGCGCCGCGTCCGCCGGGTTCGGGTCCGATGAGCCTGGGCGATCGGGCGAAGGCGACCATGGACGCGGGCTATCGCGCGTTCCGCATGGGTGCGGGCGACACGCGCGAAGGCGCCGTTTTCAACTCGCATGAACGCGTGCGCAAAGTGGCGGCGGACTGCAAAGAAGTGCGCCAGGCGATCGGCAAAGACGGCGACTGGTGCATCGACTTCCACCAGCGCTTCGACTACTCCGATGCCGTGCGCGCCTGCAAGCTGCTGGAGGAGTACGAGCCCTATTTCATTGAGGATCCCGTGCGCGACGAACATGCGCATCAGGACTTGCCGAAGCTGCGCCAGATGACGACGGCACCGCTGACACACGGCGAAGAGTGGGGCCAGCGCTACGACTTCAACAAGCTGGTGGAGAACCACGACATCGACTACATCCGCGCGACGCTGCCGAACGTGGGCGGCATCACGGAGATGATGAAGATCGCCGCCATGTGCGAGACGCACGCGGTGGGCATCATTCCGCACTTTACGGGTCCGATCTCGACGGCGGCGCTGGTGAATTGTCTGTCGACGTTCCCGGGGCCGGTGATCATGGAGTACAACTACGGCGGACGGCCGATCAAGCATCTGCCGGAGTGCCTGGACTTTAAGGACGGCAAGGCGCTGATCAACGATCGCCCGGGTTTGGGCGTGAAGGTGGATCTGGCGCAGTGCAAGCTGATCGGCGAGGTGACCAAACCGGGCCGCCGCAACGTGTTTGTGCGGCCGGATGGTTCGCTGACGCACTGGTAAAAAGCAAAGAAAAAGGCCCGCCACCCCAGAGGGTCGGCGGGCCTTTTTTGTTTTGGTGAGTGGATTAGAACGAGAGGCGCAGAGCGAACTGCACCTGACGCGGCGTACCCACGATGCCGGAGATGATGCCGGCGCTGGCGCCACCGACCGCTCCGTTGGGGAGGTCGAACTGCGCGTGGTTGAAGAGGTTGAAGACTTCCGTGCGGAACTGAATCTTCCAGTTCTCCCGGAAGGTGACGTTCTTGAAAAGCGAGAAGTCGACGTTGGTGCGGCCGGGTCCGTAGAGGATGTTGCGACCGCCGTTGCCGTAGGTGTACTGCAGGGGGGTGGCCCAGGCAGCGCCGGAGGTGTTGAGCGAGGTGTCGAACCACTTCGCGATGGTGGGATTGTCGATGGTGCCTTCCTTCAAGCGATCGGGACGGCTGCCACCGGCGTTGGACACCGAGGTGTTCAACACGGGGGTGAACGGCAGACCGGTCTGCTTGACGAAGATCATGTTGGTGTCCCAGCCACCGAGCACCTGATTGACGAGGTTGCTGCCAGCGGCGAACTTCCGGCCCTTCCCGAAGGGCAATTCGTAGTTCATGCTGTAGACAAAGCGGTGGCGGATGTCGAAGCCGGAGTTGCCGCGATCGTTGCGACGATAGCGAGGATCCTGCGGCAGCGGACCGTTGTCGGCGCCACCGAACTGGTTGGCGACGTTATCCACCGAGTGGGCCCAGGTGTAAGCCGCGAGGAAACCGAGGCCATTGGCGAAGCGGCGTTCCACGGTGGACTGCAGCGAGTGGTAGGCGGAGAGGCCATCCGACACGTTGTAGTCGATGTTGACGACGCCCGGAGCGAGCGCGAAGTAGGGACGGCGCGGAGCCACCGCACCCGGACCCGGCAGCACCTGGTTGGGGTTGAACACGTTATCGAGACGGCGGCCGAGGTTGCCGACGTAGCCGATCTTGAAGACCATGTCCTTGGGCAGGCTCTGCTGCAATTGCAGGTTGAACTGCTGAGCGTACCCGGAGCGGAAGTGCGGGTCAACGGCCAGCATGTTGCCCACGGGGTTGTTCGAAACGACGGCGGGGTCGAGGTTGGGGATCGGATCGAAGCCCTGGCTGACACGACGCGGATTGGCCACGAACTGGTCAATGGTGGCGGCGTTGATGGGGCCAAAGGGCAACTGGCGGTGGCGACGGAGCAACACGGATTCGCTGCCGGCGGGGTTATAGAAGATGCCGGCGCCGCCACGGATGACGGTGCCACGGCCCATGCGGTAGGCAAAGCCTACGCGGGGAGCGAAGTTGTTCTTGTCGGCCACCACGCCCGTGTACTCGTCGGTGTTGAAGCCCGCGATGAGGAGCTTACCGGTGACGACGTCGAAGTTGGTCCACTTGTTGTCCTTTTCACGCGTGGGCGTGTCAACTTCATAGCGGAGACCGAAGTTGAGGGTGAGACGGTCGCTGACGCGCCAGTCTTCCTGGATGAAGAAGTTGTATTCCCACATCAGGATGCGGGGCGTGAAGAGGGTGAAGTCCTGTTCGATCGTGTTCGGCAGGCCGAGCAGGAACGCGGCCATGGTTTCACCGGTGGCGCCCGTGTTGTTCGGGTTGTCGGTGAAGGTGCGGCCGAAGTTGAAGCGGCCGTTGCCACGGTTGGTCTGATACTGCGTCAGGCGGCGATGACGGAAGTCGAAGCCGA
>CBDDIZ010000003.1:0-47602 GCA_965229305.1 Bryobacteraceae bacterium
CTTCGGACCCCTCGGCACCTACGACGGCGGCCGTGAAAAGTCCCCCGCCGCCATCAGCCGCAAGATCGCCATGGCCGCCGACGGCGACACCATCGAAGTCTGGGGCGACGGCAACCAGACCCGCTCCTACTGCTACATCGACGATTGCGTCGAAGGCATCTACCGCCTGATGCGCTCGGACTTCCATGACCCGCTCAACCTCGGTCAGGACCGCATGCTCTCCATCAACGAACTGGTCGACATCGTCGCCAAGATCGCCGGCAAAACCATCTACCGCTCCCACGACCTCACCAAGCCCCAAGGCGTCCGCGGCCGCAACAGCGACAACACGCTGCTCCGCAAGATCCTCGGCTGGGAACCGCAGATGTCGCTCGAAGACGGCCTCGCCATCACCTACAACTGGATCGACGGTCAGCTCGAGAAGAAAGGCGCGAAACAGAAGCTGGTCGCCGAAACGCGCTAGCTCTTCTGCCGCGCACCGGGCCACACTGGGCATTCTGCCCCGTGGCCCGGTTCGCGCGGTTCGCTCAGAAAGAAACTACATCCATGCCGAAGGTCTTGCTTGTTGGTCACGTCTGCTGCCCGGATTTGGGCTCCGAACCCGGAGTCACCTGGCGGTGGGCCAGCCATCTGGCCAAGCACAATCAAGTCTGGGTGATCTGCCATCCGCAGTACCGCGAGCCCACTGAAGCCTACCTCGCCAAGCACCCGGTCGCCAACCTGCATTTCCACTACGTCGACCTGCCGTCGTGGTGCAATCCCTGGAACCCTCAAAAGGGCCCCTCCGGACTCCGACTGCACTACCTCCTCTGGCAAGCCAACGCCGCCCTTCGGGCCGCCCGCCGACTCCACGCCCGCGAAAACTTCGACGTCGCGCACCAGGTCAGTTGGACCACCGTCACCGCCGCCACGCCGCTCTGGAAGCTCCCCATCCCCGCCCTCTGGGGACCCGTCGGTGGCGCCATCACCACCCCACCCACCGCCTTCCTCAAGTATTTCGGCGATCATCAGTTCTCCGAGCGCCTCCGTACGCTCCGCGTGAAGATCCTGCCTTACCTGCCCGGCATCCGCCGCGCCGCCCGCCACCTCACCGTCTGCTTCGCCACCAACGTCGAGACTATGGAGTTCCTCCGTTTCGCCGGTGCCCGCGACATCCGCTACCTTACTGACCAGGGCTTGCTCGAAGATCAGTTCCGCGAGCCTTCCGCGCCGCGCCAGAACGATCGCCTCGAGCTCTTCTGGGCCGGCCGCCTCGAACATCGCAAAGCCCTGCCCATCATCATCGAAGCCCTTTCCCTGCTCCCGCGCGACTTCCGTGTGAGGGTCACCGTCGCCGGCGAAGGTCCGCTCGAGGCCGAATGGAAAGCCCTCGCCCAGCAGATGAACGTCGCCGACAAAGTCGACTTCATCGGCTTCATCAACGGCGACCAGATGAGCGCCCGCATCGACGCCTGCGACGCCCTCATCTTCTGCAGCCTCCGCGACGCCCTTCGGCACCGTCGTCCACCGAAGCGATGACGCGCGGGCCGGCCCGTCGTGGCCCTCAATCATCAGGGCTTCGGCGAAGCCGTGCCCGCCGAAGCCAGCCTTAAAGTTCCCGTCACCACGCCCGAGCAGACTGTGCAGGCCTACGCCGAAGCGATCCTCAAGATTGCCGACCCCGCCGTGCGCGCCCGCCTGAGCCTCGGCGCCCGCGACTACATCGCCCAACTCGGCTGGCTCCGCCGCGCCGAAGAGATGACCGATTTGCTATCGCCGTCTCGCCGCCGCGCGTCAACCCGCCGCGCTCGGCTCCCAACTCCCGGCCCGCGTCGAGGATGCCTGATGAAGATCCTCCTCGTGCACAACTACTACCAGCAGCCAGGTGGCGAGGACATGGTCTTCAAGACCGAGTCCGAACTCCTTCAGCAGCACGGTCACACGGTTCTGCACGAGACCGTTCACAACGACGCCACGCGCCAGTTGAACCCGCTCACTCTCGCCGGCAAAACCATCTGGAACCACGACGCTTACCGGCGCTTCCGCGAGCTTGTCCGCCGCGAAAAGCCCGACGTCGCGCACTTCCACAACACCTTCCCCCTGCTGTCCCCCCTCCGTCTACTACCGCCGCGCGCCACGAAGGCGCCCGCCGTCGTTCAGACGCTGCACAACTACCGGCTCGTCTGCCCCGGCGCCACGCTCTTCCGCGAAGGCCGTCCCTGCGAAGATTGCCTCACTCGCTCGTTCAAGACGCCGGCTATCCAGCATTCCTGCTATCGCGGCAGCCGCGCCGCCACCCTCGCCACCACCTCCCTGCTCGGCCTGCATCAAGCCGCCGGTACCTGGGCAAAACGCCGTCGACGCCTACATCGCCATCAGCGCCTTCTTAGGCGACAAAGTCATTGAAGGCGGCCTGCCCGCCGCCAAGGTCCACGTCAAGCCGAACTGCCTGCATCCCGATCCCGGCTTAGGCCAGCATCAGGGCGGCTATGCGCTCTTCCTCGGCCGTTTGAGCCCGGAAAAGGGCATCGCTACGATGCTCGATGCCTGGCGCACGCTCGGCGTTCACCTGCCCCTCAAGATCGCCGGCGACGGTCCGCTCGCCCCCGACGTTCGCCGCGCCGTCGCCGAAACGCCCGGCATCGAATGGCTCGGTCAACAGGACCGCACCCAAGTCCGCCAACTCCTGCACGACGCTCGCTGTCTCATTCTGCCCTCCATCTGGTACGAAGGCGGCGTCCCCCTCACTGGGCTTGAAGCCCTGGCCAGCGGCCTCCCGGTCATCTCCAGCCGTCTCGGCAGCATGGAGCGCCACCTCGAAGATCGCCGCACCGCCATTCTCTTCACGCCCGGCGATCCCGCCTCCCTCTCCGCCGCCGTCCGCACCCTGCTCGCGGACCCCGCTCTTGAACGCGCCCTCGGCCGTCAAACGGCCGCGCCGAATTTGAACGACGCTTCACCGCCCAGCGCACCTACGAACGCTTGATGGAGATCTACGCCGCCAGCGGCGCCCGGGTCACTCAACCTCAGCCCGTCGCTGCCGTCGCGTCCTAACTGAATATTTTGAGGAAACCCGCCATGAAGATCGCCATTTTCGATTACGTCGTCACACCGAACAACGCCATCGGCATGTGCCATCGCCGCATGATGCAAGCCCTCGCCCAGGAACACGATTTCTCGCTGTTCTCGTGCCAGTTCGATAACCCCTTGCCGAGCCGCATCCAGTGGTCCCGCGTGCCCGCCCATCGCCCGTCCGCTCGCCGCGCTGTTTCTTTCCTTCCATGCCGCGGCGGCTTACTTCTATTACTCGCGCGGCGTCAACCGCGGCAGTTACGATTGGGTTCACGGCGTCGAAAGTAACTTCCTCTTCTCAAACCTGATTCACGCCCAGTTCTGCCATCGCTGGTTCCTCGCCAAGCACTGGAAGCGTTGCGGACTCACCGGCCTGCGCGGCGCCTTCCGCTGGGTGGATCACTACCTCCACGCCCTGGTCGAACCCATCGTCTATCGCCGCGCCAAACGCATCGTCGTCGCCTCGCACGGCCTCAAGCGTGAGCTCTCCGAGCTCTACCCCTACACGCGCGACAAGATCACCGTCGTCCCCAACCCCGTCGACGCCGCCACCATGGCCTGCCCTCCCTCCTTCGACCGCCGCGCTTTCCGCGCCCAATGGGGCGCCGGCGACCACGACTTACTCCTCAGCTTCGTCGCCCTCGGTCAGTACGAGCGCAAAGGCCTGCCGCCGTTGCTCGAAGCCCTCTCCCGCCTCAAGGACTTACCCTTCAAGTTAGTCGTCGTTGGCGGCCAACCCGACCTCATCCGTCAGTACGAAAAGCGCGTCGAGAACCTCGGCCTCTCCGATCGCGTGCGCTTCGCGGGCATGCAGAAAGATACTCGCCCGTTCCTCTGGGCCAGCGAGTCCTTCGTCCTGCCCTCGCTCTATGAAGTCTTCCCCATGGTCGCTCTCGAAGCCTCCTCCGCCGGCTGCCTGCTCATGTCCTCTCACCTGAACGGCGTCGAAGAGTTCATGGTCGATGGGGAGAACGGCATCGAGATCACGCCCGACGCCGACGGCGTCGAACAGGGCCTCCGCCGCCTCGCCGCGATGACGCCCGAACAGCGCACCCACATGGCGGCACTCGCTTCCGCTTGCGTCCGGCAGTACGACACCAACCGCTTCGTCCAAGGCTGGCGCCAAGTCTATTCCACCGGCGCCAACGCCCTGCAGGCGAAAGTCGCTTAATGCGTTATCCAGGCCAACAGATCCTGGTCACCGGCGGCGCCGGTTTCATCGGTAGCTTTCTCGTCGAGCGTCTGCTCGATGAAGGCGCCGCGAAGGTCATTGTCTTCGATAACTTCTACCGCGGCCGTCGCGAAAACTTAGCCGCCTGCCTCGATCGGATTGAGCTCATCGAAGGCGACTTACGCGATTCGCCCGCCGTAGCCGCCGCCGTTGCCGGCTGCCAGACCGTCTTTCATCTCGCCGCGCAATCGCAAGTCCGCACCGCCCTTGCTGACCCTCGCTACTGTTTCGAAAGCAACGTCACGGGCACGTTCAACTTACTCGAGGCTTCCCGCGCCGCTGGCATCGCCCGCTTCATCTTTGCTTCCTCACGCGAAGTCTATGGCGAGACCTTGAACGTCGCGATCTCCGAAGACGCGCCACTCACCGCCAAAAATGGTTACGGCCTCAGCAAAGTGGCTGGCGAACTCTACTGCCGTCAGTACTCGGCTGACTTCGCCGTCTCCATCCTCCGCCTCGCCAACGTCTACGGACCCCGCGACTATGGCCGCGTCATCCCCATCTTCGCCCGCCAGGCCTTGAACGGCCAGGACCTCACCTTGCTCGGCGGCAAACAGGTTTGTGACTTCATCGATGTCGAAACCGTCGTGGAAATGTTCCTCCGCATCGGCAGCAGTGCCCTGCCCGGCCCGCTGAACATCGGCTCCGGCACGCCCGTCTCGCTCATCTCGCTCGCCGAACGCATTCTCGCCGTCACGGGCTCGCAGGCCACGCTCGCCTACCAGCCGCAGATCGCCGCCGAAGTCGCTTACTTCGTCGCCGACACTCGCCGCGCCCAGCAGCAGTTAGGCCTCGTCCCACCCACTGACTCGCTCGCTCACTTACCCGCCGTCGTCAACTACCTGCGACAGCATCCCCAGTAAGTGCCGCCTTCAGTTGCCGCCGGTAGAACACCACCGTCAGTACCGCCAAAATCAATTGCGGCACCAGCGACGCCGCCACCACGCCAATCAAACCGAACCGGCGAAAGAGCAATAAGCCCAGCACCGGCGTCAGCACCGACGGAATGATGCTCGAAACAAACGACCATTTCACTCCGCCCAACACCCGCAGCGCCGAATCGTACACCGTCACCGGCGCGCCGAGCACCGGCTGCAGCGCCAGCGCCGTATAGAACGCATAACTGGAGTAAGCGTCGAACTGCCCTCGGTAAAGCAGATGCATCAGTTGTCCGCCGAATGCCACCACCACCAGGCCCAGGAAGCTCGTCAGCGCGAAGAACGCCAAAAACGCCTTGGTCACCTTGCGATCCATCTGCCGCGGACCGTCCGCGTGATAACTCCGCGCAAAGATCGGCAGCAGCACGCTCACCATCGCCGTCACCAGCATGTAAGCCGGCAGGGTCAGATTGCTCCCCGCCCGCAACGCCCCCACATCGGCCAGGCCCGCCACCGTCGGCAACATCACATAGAAGATATTCACCGGCACCCAGGCCAGCAACTTATTTACGCCCGCCCAGCGCCCGTAACTCCAATGCTCCGCCACCACCACGCGCCGCGAGAGCTCCTGCGCCCCGCGCCACTTCACATCCAAAAATGCCACCGTGACGATCATCGCCGCGATCACGCTGCCGGCCGCCATCGCCGCCAGCGCACTCACCGCGCTCAGCGCGGACCAATGGTCGAGCAGCGCCATCGTTGCCAGCGAAATCACCAGATAAATCAGGCCTCCCACCGCGGCCAAGGTCGGCCGGCCGGTGATGAAGAACGGCTGCCGCGTCAGCCAGCGCGTCAGCAAAAATGGCGTGGCCACCGTCGCCGCCACCATCGCTCCGGTCTCGAGCGGCGTCCCTACCACCGACACTCCCACCGTCACTAAACCCATTAAGCTTGCCGCTGCCGCCCCCACCCACGGATGATGCGAGAACAGGAAGCCCAGATATTCGTCGAGCCACTGCGTCCACTTACCCGCGCCCAGAATCGCCATCGGCTCATTCACAAAGGCGTCGAACAGGTTTTGCGTCAGCAAAAACCAGGCATAGCTCGCCACAAACGCGCCGTAGCTTTCCACCGGCAGTTGCCGAGCCAAATAAATGTTAATCAGGAAGTTCGATCCCGCGAAAATCGCCTGCTCCAGAGCGGCGCCGCCGAATCGCTGCGTCCAGGCCAAACGGCTCACCGGTCACCCCGCGTCAACGCGTCTCCACCCGGCCTTTGTCGCTTGCCTCACGCTTCTCTGAGGATAGCTCAAACCCGCGAGAAATCGAGGGTTTTGGCGTGTTGTGACGCTGGTTTTTCGGCATTGTTCGGTATAATAGTGAGGAGATTCTTGCTTTGACGGGCTACGTTGAGACGCTTCAGCCGCCATGGCCAACGCCGGAAGGCACCCGGCCCAGCAAGATGGCGCGGCTGCACATGGCGTTCTGGGTCGCGTTCCTGCAGTTTCTCGTCATCGGCTACTACAGTATGGGGCGCTCGTTCGCCTATCTGGGTATCCCGCCGGCCAAAGTCTTCATCGGCGAGATCTTCCTCGTCACGTTCATCTTTGCCTGGACGTCCGGCTTCTTCGGCGTCTGGCTCACGAGCCTCACTCGCTCGAACCCCCTCACCGGTTTCGCCTGGGCGCACCTGATCTTCCTCGGCTACGGACTCTTCGAAACCTTGCGCGGCATCTCGCTCGGTTACTCGCCGGCCGTCGCGCTGATGAATCTCGTCTTCAACGTTTACCCGTTCTACATCTTCATCGGCTTCTGGTTTGGCCGGCAGGTACCTGAACTACTGGAGCGCCTAATCCCGCGCATCGGGCTCTTCAATGGCCTTTACGGTCTCGCCTTCATCGGCGGCCTGAGCCACATGCAGATCTTCATCCCCGGCTCGGACGTTCCCGTCTTCGGGCAGCCCGGCGGCTCCATGGCGGTCTTACTCGGACTCATCATTCTCGGTCGGCCTGGTAACTACACCAAGTTCCTCATCCTCATCAATGCCCTCGTGCTGCTTGGCACCCAAATCCGTGGCGATTGGGTCGGCTTCCTCGTCGCCTTAGTCGTCTGGGGCGCGCTGACCGGCAAGCTCCAGCAGGTCATCCGCGCGGGCACCGTCTTGCTCACCATCCTGCTGATCGGCTTCATCACCGACGTCCGCCTGCCCGGCGTCGCGGGCCGCGGTGGCGAAACTTCCGTCCGCGACATCATCGGCCGCGCCATGGCCGGCATCGATAAAGATACAGCGCGCGAGTTCTCGAAGGACGTCGACGCCTACGCCGGCACACTCTCATGGCGCAAGAACTGGTGGAACGAAATCTGGCGTTCGGTGCACGCCACCACGGAGAACACCTTCCTCGGCCTGGGTTATGGCTTCCCCCTCGGCTCCCTCGTCACTTACCTCGGTGCCGGCGTGGTCATCCGCTCGCCACATAGTATGTTCTATTACGCGCTCGGCTTCGGCGGCTGGGTCGGCCTATTACTCTTTGTCACTGTCAACCTGATGATCCTGCGTTCGCTCTGGAGAAACTACCGGCAAACGGGCTTCTCCTTCGGCCTCGCGCTTTTCGTCGGCACCCTCACCGCCGCCTCCGCCGGCAACATGCTCGAGACGCCCTTCGGCGCCATCCCCTATTACGTCCTCATGGGTCTCTGCCTGGCGCACCGGCCCGAAGAGCCCGAAGACGACTTCGCCGCCGAACAGGACTTCGAAGAAACTCCCGAGCCGCGTCCCTACAGCTTGCCTACCGTGGCCAGGCTGCCCGACTATTCAAATTTCCGTGGAAACGAACTGAATTGAGAACAATGCGAACTGCTTTACCTTGCCTGGCTCTGCTCCGACTCGTCCTCGCGCTGCCCTTCCTCGTCGCCTGCAGTGCGCAATCGAACCCCGGCTCCCTCCCGGCACCGTCCCTCGACCTTCCCGCCGAGCCCAAGCTCGCCCCCACCGTCATCACTTCGCGTGGCCAGCGCCTGCTTCTCAGTCAGACCGACGTCGTCGTCACTTACGACTCCGACACCAACCAACTCACTTCCAACCATCCCGGTTGGTGGATCGTCAATTACCCGCTCGAGCGCGTACGAAACTTCAGCGGCAGCCCCGCCAACCTCAGCCAGATCCTCTTCAACGCGCCCTTGGAAACCATCAAAAACTGGTATCTCAAAACGCCCGGTACGCCTACCGCCGAGCCTGCCGAACCCACCGGCCCGGCGCCCATCGAACCTTCCCGCAACGTCTCTTTCGTAGTCGACGCCCGCGCCGCCAATGCCTCGGATGCGAACCCCGGCACCGCGGACGAACCGCTGCGCACCATCGCCGAAGCCGTTCGCCGCGCCAAAGCCGGCACCATCATCCGCGTGAACTACGGCGTTTACCGCGAAGCCATCACCATCGACCTCAACGGCACCGCGGACCAGCCCATCATCATCGAAGGCGCCCGTTCCGCCGAAGGACTTCCCATCCTCGACGGCAACGACCTGGTGCCCGCCGAGGCCTGGACGCCCACCGAATGGCCCGGCGTCTTTCGCTCGGACTTCCGCACCTCACTCGAAGGCTCGGTCGTGCACGGCGATCAGCCGCTCATCGAGCGCAGTACCCCGGGCGAACTCCGCGCCGGTGAATTTGCCACCAACCGCGCCTCGCGTGAGTTCGTTCGCCCGCGTCTCAGTGGCGACTTGCAACCGGCCGAAGGCGATAGCCTCGGCGGCCGCAACTGGCGTTACATCCGTACCGACAACTCCGCCAATCTCAATCTCAATGCCATTGACGAGGGCGACGCCGCCGGCTCCGTCTATTACGCCTCCACCTGGGTTTGGGTCGAGCCGGGCAAGCTCCCCTTTGACCCGGCGAAGGCTGCCGCCAAAACGCAAACCAGCCTTTTCGTCGAAGGCTCCTTCCGGGCCTTCCGCGCTTCCGGCGCCCCGCACGATCAGCAGTTGAACCGCTACCGTGTTTGGGTGAATGGCGCTCCGCTCGCTTCCACCATTTACTCCACCGCCTCGCAGTTCGAGTTACTCACGCCGCATCCGAATCGCAAAGGCGGTACCGAGGACGAGTGGAGTTACTTCCCCCTGCGCGAGGGCTGGAATCATCTCATGTTCCAGCTCGACACGACTGTTCATCCGCGTGACTTACAATTCAGCTTCCTTTACCCCAGCCAGATTCGGAACTCGCGCAGCAGCGCGCGCACGCCCGCTCGCCTGGATTCGCCCGATGGCGGCGTCCCCGGCAACGGCGTTACCGAATATCTCGTCCTCGGACCCTTCCCAACGCAGCTCGATCGCGGCGTCTATGTCCGCCTTGCCGGCGACGCCAACCCGGCCACCCAATCTCTTTCGATGGCCGCCCGCGGCACCTTGATCCATGCGGCCGGCGACTACATCCAGATCCGTGGTCTCGAGTTCCGTCACGGCGCCCAGTTCCAGCAGCACGGCCAGGTTGCGCTCTATGGCCGCGGCAACTCCATTGAAGGTTCGCGCCTCGTCAATGCGGAAGTGCAAGGAATCATCTGCCGCGCCGAAGGCGGCAGTTCGGCGCCGCCCACCGTCATCCGCAACAACTGGATTCTCGATCCCGGCAACGTCGGCTTCGGCTGCTTCGGCAGCTCGGAATCCCTCACCCCGGACAATCTGAACATCAACGCCGGCACGCCCGGCCGTAGCCCAGTCCTTTTCGAACACAACTACATTCGGAACTTCAACTGGGCCGGCTTCCCCGTCGGCTGGTCGGCTGGCGGTAGTAAGAACGTCAACCTCACCGCGCTGATCTTCCGTTACAACACGCTGATCGGCGGCTCCGGTCAAGGTATTTGGCTGGACTGGGAAACTTACGGCAATCGCATCGAAGGCAACTTAGTCCGCAACGCCTTCCAATATGCCATTGGGATCGAAGCCTCGCCCGGCCCGAACCTGGTCGCCAATAACTTAGTCGTCGGGATGCGGGCTCACCTGAATTACAACTCGGCGATGATCGCCTCCTGGGACTCGAGTAACACCTGGGCCATCAACAACACCATCAACGGCGGCTGGAACGGTGGTAAAGGCTGGACCGGCGGCGAAGCCGCCTCCGGCATCGACCTCGGCATCGGCGGCGACCGCACCATCCGCTTCGGCCCCCAAAAGAACCCCCGCCAAGCCTATCTGAATAACATCGTCATCGGCTTCGAACGCGCGCTACTCCCCCGCAGCGGCGACACGGCCCAGGCCAACTTCTCCGATTCCGGTGTGGGCGGCACGGTCCTCGGCCGCGCCCCGGACTTCGTAAGCTTGCCACTGGACAATTACCAGTTACAACCCGCCAGCGCCCTGAATCGCGCCGGTGTCCGCAATGCCCTCAGCGACCACGTCCTGCACGACTTCAACGGCCTCCTGCGTCACCGCAATCTGCCGAACTCTGTCGGCGCCTTCCGCAACGAACCCGCGCCTGATTCGCCCAACCACAGTGTCATCGAGCTCGAGTTTGAAGACGGCACCCAGCGCCTGATCAATGCCTCGGCCGCCCGGGTTCAAGTCCGCAAGACGAAGTAACTTACCAGTTACTTGCCGAACGTAAACGCATAGCGGAAGCCGATCCGGGAGCACACCCACGCCACCGCGATCGGCACATAAAGAGCTGCCAGAATGCCTAGCACCACGTGCCCCGTCGGATCCGTAAAGCCCAGCTTCCGGCTCAGAATGATGCGCAACCCGCCGCCGACAATCACGTGAATCAGAAAGATCGGCAGCGAGTACTCGCCCCATTGCCGCACCACGCGCGCCAGTACACCGTCGGTCCGGTCAATCAGAATCGACACCGCGAGCCCGCCCAGAATGCCCACCACCGCCAGCGCAAACCGCTGCGGTGACCCCTCCTCCGTCCGGAACCCCGCGGCCACCCCGGCCGTCACCAAGCCGAACGTCACCGTCGCCACTGCGGCCAGTCGGCCCGTCGCCCAACTCGTCAGGTCCTGCCGAATCCAATCGCTCAGCAGCACGCCCAGTGCAAAAAAGGGCATGTGGAACGCCGCGGCCACCACCACCTTCGGCAGCGCGCTCTCGAAGAGTAAGTCTAGGGCCAGAATCGCCAGCGACACGCCCAAGAACACGCGCGCCTCCGGCTTCCAGCGAATCACCAGCAAAAACGTCATCAGAATGAGAAACAGCGCGTGCAGAAACCAGAACTCCATCACGGGCTCCACCAGCAACGCCCGCCCCACCGCGGCCGCCGTCAGCGGCGGTGCCTGATGATTGGTCGCCCCCCGGCCCAGGCTCATCACCAGCACTTGGATCAGCGTCCACACGACGTACGGATACAGCACCACCTTCAGCTTGTCCACCACATACTCGCCGGTGGACCGCCGTGCCGACCGCATGGCGAACAAGCCGCCCAGCAGAAAAAACATCGGCATGTGAAAGGAGTAAATCCAGCGATTGAGAAACTCGGCTTCGGGCGAATTCGGCATCACTCCGCCGTTGATCAGCCCGGGGACCACATGCCCCACAATCACCAGGAAAGTCGCGAAGCCCTTGGCGGTATCTACCCACTCCACCCGCTTCGCCGTCGGTCGATCAGGAGGCTGCATGACCCGTCCTCCGTGTGAGCATCCCGCTAATCTAGCACAGCCACCCCCATTTCCCTCGCTTTTCACACGTACCAGCGCTACCAGAACCAGCCCTGGTCCTTCGTGCCACAATAGCAATGCGATGTCGAAGAAATGGTACGAGTACTTCGTCACGGTAGACGGAGGAAACAGCAGCGCCGCGCCCGCTGACGCTGCCCAGTCGATCGCCGAGATTGCCGCGGCTGTCGCGCCGCCTCCGCCGCCGCCCCCGGTTCAATTCAACAAGCCCGCTGCGCAGGTCACCACCTTTGAAGACATCTACGCCGCGGCCGAGATCCGTCCGCCGGCGAACGGTTACAGCATTCTCAAAATCCACGACATGCTCTCGAGCGACCACCTGAAGCAGATGCCCGCCGAGATGAAGCGCGGCTCGATCCTGGTCGCCTTGGATGCCGCCGGCGTCAAGATTCAGGACGTCATCGAGGACGCTGTCCGCCGGGACCAGGCGCTCGACGCCTTCGAACGTGTCCGCCAGAAAGCTGTCGAAGACCTTGAAACCCGTAAGCTCGAAGAGAATCGCCAGTTGCAGGAAGAACTGGACCGCCTCATCGCCGAACGCCGTGCCAAGCTGCAAGCCAATCTCGACGAAGTCGCGCAGCAGAAAGAATCCTTCTTCGCCTGGCGGCTCCAGAAGCAGCAAGAGGAACAAAAAATCGCCGATTGCGTATCCTACTTCGTGACCGAGAATCCGATCACCACCTCCACCAGGCCGCGCCCCGTGGTGACCGAACCCAAGACGTCATAAACTAGCCCCTGGGGAAACGGGCTAAAGGGAAAGGGATCTACACTCATGTGGCCACGGCTCTCACGAGTCTTCCGCTCATTTTTCGGCTTTTTCATCTCCGTCGCGGAGAACCCCGAGATCATTCTCGAACAGAACATCCGCGACATGAACGATCAGGTTCCTCGCATGAACGAATCGATCGCCATGGTGAAGGCCAACGTCACGCTCCTCGAAAAAGAGGAAGCGAAGTACAAAACTGACCTCAGCGAGCTCACCGCGAAAACCAAGGCCGCCATCCAGGCCGGCCGCGACGACATCGCCGCCACCTTCGCCGCGCAGCTCGAACAGGTCCGCTCCGCCATGGCGCGCACGCAGGCTCAGTTGGCCAACGCCAAAGCCGCTTACGACAAAGCCATGGTCGTGAAATCCGCCTTCATGCGCGAAAAGGAACGCAAAACGCGCGAAGCGATGCAGGCCATTCGCGACAACCGCCGCTCCGCCTGGCAGAAGAAGGTCGCCGATGCCATGGAGCAATTCGAAGTCGCCGGCCTCTCGCAAACTCACGACGAGATGATCCGCAAGATCGAAGAGCAAACCGCCGTCAACGAAGCCCGCATGGATATGGCGCTCAACAACGTTGACCAACAGCGCTACGAGATCGAAAAAGAAGCCGAAAAGCTCCAGGCCAACGAACTCCTCAAGCAGTTCAAAATCGAAATGGGCATGGCTCCGCAAGCCAGTGCCGACGCGCCGAACAAAACCATCGGCGGCCGCGAAGGCGAAAGGACCGTCTAACTCATGGCAGTCAAAATCGAAAAAGGTGGCTGGGTCACCATCTTCCTGCTGGGCGCCGGTCTGGTCGTTTACGCCCTCAACCGCTATAACGTCATCGACTTCGGCAGCCTCTTTGGCAGTTCGTCCAAAGCCCCGGAAACCGCGCAGCAGATCGATCCGAGCTACCCCACCAAGTCGGCCTCCGGCAAGTCGGACACCAACGAAGTCAAAGTCCGCGTCAACATCTGGGTCGGCTGCGTCGGCGGCCTGGTCGCCAACGGTGGCCTCGACACCGCCACCGGCTCCATCTATGACAAGAAAGGCCTGAAGGTCTCCTTCAAGATCATCGACGACTGGACCGAAGGCGCCACCGCCCTCGCGAACAACAACGTCGACGTCATGCTCACCACCGCCGACGTCTGGGCCAAGGACTACGCCCAGTTCCGCGACAAAGGCTTCAACGCCCGCGCCGTCTATCTGGTCGATTGGTCGCGCGGCGCCGACGGCGTCATCGGCGGACCTGGCATCAAGTCCATCGAAGACCTCGCCGGCAAGCAGATCGCCTTTGCGCCCGCCACCCCCTCGCACTTCCTGCTCTACAACGGCCTTCGCAACTCCGGCCTCTCCACCGCTCAGCGCACCGAGATCTTCGCCAAAGCCATCCCCACCAAGGACGGCATCGAGCCGGCCACCCTCTTCGCGCAGAAGAAGGTCGACGCCGCCGTCGCCTGGGACCCCGATATGAGCGACGCCGTCGCCAAGCGCCCCGGCTCCCGTAAGATCTACGACACCAAAATCGCCAACCGCCTCATCGCCGACGTCCTCGTCGTCAGCGACCGCTACGCCGCCAAGAACCCCGAGACCCTCGCCAAGTTCCTCGAAGGCTGGCTCGAAGGCGTCCAGTTCATCAACCAGCAGCCCAGCCGCGCTTACAACCTGATCGGCACCATCAAGGACTTCAACATCCCCGCCGACCTCGCCAAGACTATGCTCGAAGGCGTCCGCCTCGCCGACTACGCCGATAACAAGAGCTTCTTCGGCACCAAAGGTGCGGACTCCGACTATCAGAACGTCTTCAAGATGGCCACCGAGATGTATCGCGAGTTGCGCCTCACCAAGTCTTCGCCCGACCCCGAAGGCTCCGTCGACCGCCGCTTCGTCGACGCTATGGCCGACAAGTTCTCCGCCAAGTCCACCGAAGCACCCGTCGAATATCAGCAGCCGGCCAAAGGCGCCACGCCCTTCGCTACTCAGCGCCGCTCGATCTACTTCGAGACCGGCTCGGCCACCATCAGTCCGGACTCCCGCGCCGTCGTCGACGAAATCGGCGGCTTCATGCGCGCCTACGAAAACACCATCGTCGACGTCGACGGCAATACGGACTCCGTCGGTGCCCGCGACATGAACGTCGCCCTCTCGCGCGAACGCGCCGAGTCCGTTCGCCGTTATCTCCTCCAGAAGTACGGCTTCCCGCCGGAACGTCTCCGCACCGCCGGCAACGGTCCCGATAAGCCCGTCGCCTCCAACGACACCGCCGAAGGCCGCGAACAGAATCGCCGCACCGACATCAAGATCTACGCCAACCCGGCGGCGAAGTAACCGTGGGCAAGATTCGCCAGCCCGTCGGTACCGCCACGCGAGTCGTTCTCGGCGTGGCCGTCTGGGCCTTAATCATCGGCGTCTGGTTCGGCCTTTCGCACAGCAAGCTGCTGCCGCCGTTCGCCCTTCCGGACCCCTTCGGCGTCGTCAAGGCCTTCGGCTCCCTCTGGACCGAATACAACCTCCTCGGCAACGTCTTCATGAGTTGGTGGCGCATCGCGCAGGCCTTCCTCTGGTCCGCGCTGGTCGCCATTCCCCTCGGCTTGCTGATGGCCGCATTCCCTCCCCTGTTCCACTTCATCAACCCGGTCGTCGCCCCCATGCGCTCCATGCCCATCACGGCGTTCGTCCCCGCCTTCACCGCGCTCTTCGGTATGGACGAAGGCATGAAGGTCGGCTTCCTCTTCTTCGGCATGATGTTCTACCTGATTGCCGTCGTCGTCGAAGAGGTGAACAAAGTCGACGAAGCCCTGCTCGAAACGGCTTACACCCTGGGCGCCGGCACGCCGCAAGTTCTCTGGCTCATGTTCCGCGCCTCGTTCCCCGGTGTCTTCGGCTCGTTCCGCATCCTCTACGACATCGGCTGGACCTACGTCATCCTCGCCGAAATGGTCAACGCCCGCAAAGGCGTCGGCTACATGATCGAAGCTGCGCGCAAAGTGCTCGACTTCGAGCGCGTCTACGCCGGCATCATCGCCATCGGCATTGCGGCCTTTCTCTTCCGCTGGCTCCTCACCATCGCGGAACACCAGCTCTTCCCCTGGCGCCGCGCCACCTCCCACACCAGGACGGCCTTCACCAAATGAAGCCTAAGATCACGCTCAAAAACGTCGGCCGCACCTTCACCGACGCCGAGGGCCGCCAGGTCGAAGCCTTGCGCGGCGTCAACCTCGAAGTCATCGACGACTTCGCCTCCGATGGCAAGGACATCGGCGAGTTCCGCGTCCTCCTCGGCCCTTCCGGCTGCGGCAAGTCCACCATCCTGCGCATGATCGCCGGCCTGGACTTCCCCACCACCGGCGAAGTCTTCGTCAATGGCCAACGCGTCACCGGGCCCGGCCCCGATCGCGGCATGGTCTTCCAGAAGTACACCTCCTTCGCCTGGCTCACCGTCGCCCAGAACATCGAGTACGGCCTCAAACTCAGAGGCGTCTCCGACGGCGAACGCAAAGACACCGTCGCTCACCTCGTCCAAGCCACCGGCCTCGCCGGCTTTGAAACGGCGTATCCGCACACGCTCTCCGGCGGCATGCAGCAGCGAGTTGCCATCGCCCGTTCCCTCGCCGTCCGCCCCTCTGTCCTCCTGATGGACGAGCCCTTTGGCGCGCTCGACGCCCAAACCCGCTCCACCATGCAGGACCTCCTGCTTAAGATCTGGACCGAAACCGCCGCCACCATTCTCTTCGTCACCCACGACGTCGGCGAAGCGGTCTATCTCGCCGACCGGCTCTACGTCGTTAGTGCCCGCCCCGGCACCATCGCCGAGGAGTTGCACGTCCCCTTCCCGCGCCCGCGCACGGAAGCGCTCAAGGAAACCCGCGCCTTTCAGGAGCTCGAGAACGAAGCGCTCGAAGCGTTGCGCCGCGCCGCTGGCGGCTCCGGTCAAGTCCGCGTCACACTGTAAGTGCGTATGCCCGACGACTCTTTCCGTTCCCAGATCTCGCAGAAGGTCGACGAACTGGAATCCGGCAATCTGAACTACCTCAAAGAGGCCTTCCAATGGCAGTACAACGTCATTGGCTTGGCTGGCGCCGCCGCGTTCGCGCTCGTCTCGGGCACCGCTCTGCCCATCCTCCTCGCCGCCGGCGTCGAGCTCATGTATCTCGCCGTCGTCCCCCAGTCCAGCGCCTTCCGCCGGCTGGTGCGCTCCTGGCGCTACGAGGACGAAAAGAAAGCACACGATGCCAAGGTCCGCGCGCTCCAGCAGCAACTTCCCGCCGACGTCCGCGAGCGTTACAGTAAGCTCCAGCAGGTCGCCCAAAGCATCCGCGCCAATTACGCTCGCCTCTCCTCCACCTCGCAAATCTTCGTCGACCAAGTCCAGCAGCGCATCGACACGCTCTTGAACTCCTTCCTCCGCCTCGCCAGCGCCGAAGCCACTTACACCGATTACCTCCGCCGCGCCAATCCACGCGCCATCGATCAGGAAATCGCCCTCCTCGAACGCCACCTCGACAACCAACCCGCCAAAGTGCAGGAGATCAACCGCAAGCGCATCGAGATCATGCACAAGCGTCAGGAGCGCTTCAAGAAGATCGTCGAGGACCTGCAAGTCATCCAGGTGCAGTGTGCCGCCATTGAAGACGTCCTCGCCCTCATCCGCGATCAGTCCATCTCGCTCACGGACCCTCAGGAAGTCAGCGAAAAGCTCGACCACCTGATGCAGGACGTCGAAACCACCGAAGCCACCGTCAAAGAGATCGAAGACTTCTTCCACCTCACCTCAACGGAAACCAACCTGACGCTGCCGCCCGTCGCCGCCGCCACCCCTACGGAGAGCACCTCGACGCGCCATCGGAACCGAAATGCCCAATGACCCTCTGCCCGGCTGGGCCCAACAACTCTCCGAAAAGTATTACTCGGGCGCCTACGTCCAGTTCATCCTTCATCAGAACGTCCACGACCTCGTCCCCCTGCGCACGCCCAGCGCCCTCACCTACGTTCCTCTCAAAGACTTCCTGCAAAAAGGCCTCTTCGCCCAGCGCCAGATCTTCTTCGACTATGACCGCGGCGGCGGCCTCACCTTCGGCTCCAACGAAGTTCAAGCCGACTTCCGCCAGGCCCTCGGCGGCTACGACGCTTTCCACGGCACCAACTACGCTGGCGGCCTGCCCCGCAACCCCGACGGCGTCCTCGGCATCCTCGACAACTACCTCCGCCTCCGTCTCCTGGACCATCGCAAAATTGCCTTCACCATCTCCTTCGCCGAGACCGTCGCCCCCGCCGGCGACCCGCAAAGCCTCTCGCCCGAAGACCGTAACGCCATCGTGATCCTCAAGCGCTGGGCTCACAGTCCGCATTTCCTCCGTCAGGACGTCACCATCTGCCTGATTGCCGAGAACCTCCTCGAGCTCAACCAAAGCCTCGTTCAGCATCCGGGCGTGGCCTCCATCCGCCTGCCCTTGCCCGACGAAGCCGAGCGCCTCGCCTTCATCGAATGGCAGTTGAACGCCACTCCTCTGCCCGTCGGCTCGGACGTCTCACCCGCCGTCGTTGCCCATCTCACCTCGGGCCTTAAGCTCGTTCAACTGCAAGGCCTGCTCGCCCACGCCCACCACAACCGCGCGCCGCTTACGGTCAAAGAACTCGGCATCCGCAAGCGCGCCCTGATTGAAGCCGAATCCGGCGGCATGCTCGAGTTCGTCCACACCCGCTTCACGCTCGACAATGTGTCCGGTAGCGCCGGCGCCAAGCAACTCCTGCGCGACTCCGCGCGTGCCATCGCTCAAGGCCGTTCGGACGTCGTCCCCATGGGCTACGTCATCTGCGGCCCCGTCGGTACCGGAAAGACCTTCATCGCCTCCTGCTTCGCCGGCGAAGTCGGCATCCCCGCCGTCACCCTCAAAAACTTCCGCAGCATGTGGCAAGGTCAAACCGAAGCCAATCTCGAGAAAGTCCTCGCCCTCCTCAAAGCCATGAGCCCCATCATGGTCATCGTCGACGAAGCCGACGCCCAACTCGGCGACCGCTCCTCTTCCGGCGACTCCGGCGTCAACAACCGCGTCTTCGCCCAAATCGCCCAGTTCATGGGCAATACCGACCATCGCGGCAAAGTCATCTGGTTCCTGCTCACCAGCCGTCCCGATCTCCTCCCCGTCGACCTCAAGCGCCAAGGCCGCGCCGAAGAGCACCTCGCCCTCTTCTACCCCGACACCAAAGAGGACCGCCTCGCCATGCTCCGCGCGATGCTCACCAAGACGCGCATCCCCCTCGCCGGACCCGACGTCGAGCAAGCGTTCCTCGAAAAAGCCGGCCAACTCTCCGGCGCCGACATCGAAGCCGTCCTGGTCCGCGCCAGCATGCGCAGTACTCTCGCTGGCGTGGCCGCCGTCACTGCCCCGGACCTGCTGGCCACCCTCGACGACTTCATCCCGCCCTCCTATCCCGCTGAGATCGAACTCCAAAACCTCGTCGCCGTTCAGGAGTGCACGCGCCGCAGTCTTCTGCCCGAAAAGTACCGCACCATGAGCCGCGAAGACATTTCGTTGCGCATCTCCGAATTGAAGGCCATGCTGGGGGCATCATGATACCTTAGCTTCGATATGGTCAGTTCCCTGTCGAAACTCGCTTACCTGTTACTCCCACTCTCCCTCTGGGCCCAGGGCACCAACGGCACCATCGCCGGTCTCGTCTCTGACCAAGCTGGTGCCGCCGTCCCCGGAGCCAAAGTCGTCCTCCAGAATCAAGCCACCAACTTCACCCGCGAAGCCGTCAGCAACGCTAACGGTCAGTACGCAGCCTACGCCATGCCCGCCGGTGAATACCGCATCACCGTTGAACACACTGGCTTTCAGAAGCTCGTCCGCACCGGCGTCCAACTCACCGCCGCGGACGCCATCACCGTCGACCTCAAGCTCGCCATCGGCGACGTCCAACAAACCGTCGAAGTCACCGAAGCCGCGCCCTTGCTCCAATCGCAAACCGCCATGGTCTCTTCGCTGGTCACCAACGAGCAGATGATCGAGATGCCGCTCAAGAGCCGCACCTTCACTTCGCTGGTGCTCTTGGGTCCCGGCGCCTATGCCGGCTCCGCCAACAACCTCACCAGTTCGCCCTACGCCATGCGCGGCGACGTCAATATCTCCGTCAACGGCTCCAGCCCCCAGAACAACTCCTACTTCATCGACGGCATGGTCAACCGCAACCTCTGGCTCAGCACGCTGATCATGGTCCCCACCGTGGACTCGATTCACGAGATGCGCGTCCTCACCTCCAATTACACCGCCGAGTACGGCATCGCCGCCGGCGCCATCACCATCGTGCAAACCCGCTCGGGCGGCAACAAACTCAAAGGCAGCGTCTACGAGTTCTTCCGCAACTCCGCCCTCGACGCGAACACCTTCTTCAATAACCGCTTAGGCGTCGAAAAGCCTGCCTTCCGCCGCAACGAGTTCGGCGGCACCCTCGGCGGCGCCATCAAGAAGGACCGCACCTTCTTCTTCGCCGACTACCAGGGCATCCGCCTCTCGCAGCCACGCAGCACCATCGCCAACATCCCCACGCTCTCGCAGCGCGACATGGTCCGCACCGGCAACTTCTCTTCCCTCGGCACGCAGGTCTTTGACCCTTATACCCTCGTCGATGGCCCCAACAACACGCGCATCCGCGCGCCCTTCCCCGGCAACCAGATTCCCGCCAGCCGCCTCGATCCCGCCGCGCTCAAGGTCTTCACGCTCCTGCCCACGCCTACCTCCTCGGCCGCCAATCGCAACTTCGCCTTCAACCCTTCGCAGACCCAGCAGACCGATCAGTTCGACGTCCGGCTCGACCAGAACGTCGGCACCTCCGATCGCTTCTTCTTCAAATACTCCTTCGACAACACCAACCTCTTGAGCCCAGGCCTGCTGCCTGTCGCCGCCAATTCCGGGATCTCGAACGTCGGCGAGTATCTCTCGGCCGACGGCAACCAGCCCGCCACCACCACGCCGCTCCGCAATCAGTCCGGCACGTTCAACTACGTCAAAGTCTTCACGCCCACTCTGATCAACGAACTCCGCTTGGGCGTGGTGCGCTGGAACCAGAACATCGAGCCCCTCGGCAACCGCTTCAACACCGCCGACGCGGTCGGCATCCCCGGCGTCAACATCAACGACAAGTCCGGCGGCTTGCCCTCGCTCAGCATCACCGGCTTCACCGTCCTCGGCGACAACTCCACTTACCCCGAAGTCAGCCGCACCACGTCCTTTCAATACGAAGACGTCGTCACCTGGACCAAAGGCAGCCACACCCTCAAAGCCGGCGGCGTCTACGTCCGCCATCGCTTCAACGGCTTCTCTGCCTTCCCCACCCGCGGCGACTTCGCCTTCAACGGTCAGTTCACCCGCCAGATCGGCACCACCACCGCCGCCACCGCTCTTTCGGACTACGCCCTCGGCGCTACCAGCGGCATCAACCGCAACATCCTCGTCGGCACCTTCGGCATGCGCTTCTGGAACTTCGGCGCCTTCGTCGATGACACTTGGCGCGTCAATCAGCGCTTCACGCTGAACTACGGCCTTCGCTACGACGTCCAGGCGCCGCCCTACGAGGTGTACAACCGCTGGTCCAACTTCAATCTCGATACGCGCAAGCTCGAAATTGCTTCGGGCTCCGGCACCGCCCGCCGCCTCCGCCAACTCGACCTGAATAACTGGTCGCCTCGCCTCGGCCTCACGTACATGCTCACCAACGACCGCAAGACGGTCCTCCGCTCGGGCTTTGGCGTCTCCTATGTCGAAGCCGGCCAAGGCGGCGGTCAGCTCTACAAGAATCTGCCGTTCTTCTATTCTCAAGTCATCGCGACCGACCAGAACGCCGCTCCGCCTTCGCGTCTCTCGCAAGGCATTCCCGCCTCCACGCCGCTCAGCCCCACCGACACCGCCGCACTCTCCTCCGGCAGCCCCAACGCCTGGGATTATGCCCTCCAGTCCACGCGCGTCATGCAGTGGAGCCTGGGCATCCAGCGCGAAATCCTTCCCCAGACGCTCGTCGAGGTCAGCTACGTCGGCACCAAGACCATCGGCCTCATCAGCAACCGCAACATCAACCAGTCGATCCCCGGCGCCGGCGCCCAAGGACCTCGCCGTCCCTTCTTCGCCACTAACCCGGACTTAGTCAACGTCACCTTCCGTTCCAACTACGCCGGCGCCAAGTATCATTCGCTCCAGTTACGCGCCGAAAAGCGGTATAGCTTCGGCTTCACCGCCTCGCTCGCCTACACTTACTCGAAGTACATGGGCAATGGCCAGAACATCAACGGGGGCGGCAACGGCGCTCCGCAAGACTTCCGCTGCACCGCCTGCGAATGGGGCCCCATGCCGGAGGACCGCAACCACATCATCGTCTTCAACCACAACCTCTCGCTGCCCTTCGGCAAAGGCCGCCGCTACCTCACCAGCGGCTTCGCCAGCCACCTCATTGGCAACTGGAACCTCACCGGCATTTGGACCGCCGCCACCGGCGAAAAGATCACCGCCACCGCGGCCGCCGCCGTTTCCAACTCCGCCGGCGGTGGTGGCGATCGTCCCAACCGCATCGGCAACGGCAACCTCCCCTCGGACCAACGCACCATCGACCGTTGGTTTGACCTCGCCGCCTTCGCTCCCGCCGCCCAGTTCACCTTCGGCAACTCCGGCCGCGGTATTCTCGTTGGCCCCGGCAGCATCAACGTCGACTTCGGCATTCAGCGCGAGTTCCCCCTTGGCGAAACCCGCCGCCTGCAGTTCCGCTGGGAGATGTTCAACGCCTTCAACCGCGCGAACTTCTCAGTGCCCAATTCGGCCATCGGCAATCCGCTGGCCGGCGTCATCTCCGCCACAGGCCCCGCTCGTGTGATGCAATTGGGCCTGAAACTCTATTTCTAAAGGACTCTCATGCAGCGCCGGGAATTCCTCACCGCCTCTTTACTCGCCACCGCGGCGGCTTGCACGTCTCCCCAGACGAGCCAGCCGCCCAAGCGGCCCAACATTCTCTTCGTCATTTCCGACGACCAGTCCTGGAGTGACGCTGGCGCCTATGGCGCCAAACACGTCAGCACGCCGGCCTTTGATCGCGTGGCCCGTGAAGGCATCCTCTTCAACAACTCCTTCTGCGTCTCGCCTTCCTGCACGCCCTCCCGCAGCGGCGTGCTCACTGGCCGCCATGTCTGGCAGCAAGGCGAAATGGGCGTCCTCTACGGTGCCATTCCGGCCGAGACGCCCCTCTATCCGCACTTACTCGCCCAAGCCGGTTACGCCACCGGTTACACCGGCAAAGGCTGGGCTCCTGGCGACTGGAAAGCCCTCGGACTCACCAGTTACCCCTGCGGCAAAGAGTACAATGCCATCAAACACGCCGAGCCCGTCCGCACGGGCATCGAGCCCGCTGACTACGCCGCGAACTTCCGCCAGTTCTTGACCGAAAGGTCGAAAGACGCTCCCTTCTGCTTCTGGTTCGGCTCCAAGGAGCCGCACCGGATTTACGATCAGGGCAGCGGACTCAAGCTCGGTAAGAAACTCGAAGACGCCCAGGTACCGCCCTACTTACCCGACACACCCGAAGTCCGTTCCGACTTACTCGATTACTATCTAGAAATCGAGTGGTACGATCAACAGCTTGCCAAGGCTCTCAAGATCCTCGAAGAAACCAACCAGTTGGACGACACCCTGATCGTCGTTACCAGCGACAACGGCATGCCCTTCCCGCGCGCCAAGGTCAACCTCTACGACGCCGGCGTTCACATGCCGCTCGCCATCCGCTGGGGCAAGAAACTGAAGGCCGGCCGCGTCGTCGACGACTTTGTCAGCCACACGGACTTCGCCCCCACCTTCCTCGAAGTCGCTGGCGTCGCCTTGCCAGCCGGCATGGCCGGCAAGAGCCTGGTCCCGTTACTCCTGAACGACTCCCCGGACCCCGCGCGCGATCACGTCTACACCTCCATGGAGCGCCACACCATGTGCCGCCCCGATGGCGCCGGCTACCCCATGCGCGCCCTCCGCACCAAGGATTACCTCTACATACGCAACTACGCGCCGGACCGTTGGCCTACGGGCGGCGACTTCATCTCGTCCAATCGCACCACCCACGGCGACATCGACGGCGGCCCCACCAAGGACGTCGTCGTCAAGCAGAACACCGCCTTGTGCCTCGCCAAACGTCCGGCCGAAGAGCTCTATGCTCTCGCCAACGACCCGTTCCAGATCAAGAACGTCGCCGCGGACCCAGCTCATGCCGCCGCCCTCAAAGACCTCGGCGCCAAGCTCACCGCGTATCTCAAAGAAACCGGCGACCCGCGCCAAAGTGGTGAAGACCCCTGGCAGCAATACGCCTACCGCCAAACCGCCGGCTACGGCTCGAGCTTCAATAAGTTACTGCCCGAGTCCGTCCGCGAAGCCGCGCGCAACAAACCGCAGCACAAGCCCGAGTAAGTTAGCGGCTATAGTCTTGTTCCTGCCACGTGCGCAACCGGGCCGATAGCCGCTTCACCACTTCCGGCATCTCCGCATAGAGATTCTTATCTTCATGCGGATCCTCCTTCAGGTGATACAACTCGCCCACCGGCTCACCAGGACCCGGCTTCACCACGGCCGGCGCTGTAAACCCACCGGACCCGCGCCCCACAATCAGCTTCCATTCGCCGTCGCGAATCGAGAACATCCCGTTGCCCGCATGATGCACCACGGCTTGACGACGGCTCTTCGCCGCGCCAAGTAACACCGGCGCAAACGAGTAACTATCCTCCGCCATTCCTTCAGTCAGTTTCACGCCCACGATCTCTGCCACCGTCGCGAAGATATCGGTATGGCTGGTAATCTGCGTCGTCGTCCGTCCTGCTTTCACCTTGGCCGGCCAACGCACGATGAACGGCACCCGATGTCCACCCTCTTGGATATCGCTCTTCTGTCCGCGCCACTTGCCATCGGCCCAATGACCAGCCGCTTCATCCGCATCCCGCTTTTCCCATGGTGCGCCGTTGTCGCTCGTCACAATCAGCAACGTATTGCGCGCCACTCCGGATGCCTGCAACTGATCGACAATCCTTCCGATCGAGCCGTCGATCTCGCCCACAAAGTCGCCATACAATCCGGCCTTTGACTTACCCTGATACGGCTTCGACGGCACCCACGGCGTGTGCGGCCCCGGAAACGGCACATACGCGAAGAACGGTTGCTTCGCCTTCGCCGATGCTTCGATAAATCGGCAAGCCCGCTCCGTGATCTTGGGCGTTACCTCGTCCATCTTGAAGCTCGGCGCAATCGGTCCGCCGCGCCAATACGGCCCGCGCTTCACCTCGCCGTTGTCCGCAATGGTCGAGGTCGGCTGCTCCTGCACGCCGTGACCATCGACGAACACATACGGCGGCATATCGAGCGAGGCCGGAATCCCGAAGTACTCGTCGAAGCCATATTCGAGCGGACTTGGCCGCAGCTCTTTCGCGTAGTCCACCTTCTCGGCCGTACCCAGCCCCAGATGCCACTTCCCGAAGCCACCTGTCCGGTAGCCCTGCTTCTTCAGCATCGAGGCAATCGTCTCGCGTCCCGGCTCAATCAGCGCCGGCGAGTAGCCGTTCAGCACGCCTTGCCTCAACTTCGTGCGCCAGCAATAGCGCCCCGTCACCGTCCCATAGCGCGTCGGCGTGCAGAGCGACGACGGTGAATGCGAATCGAGAAAGCGCATCCCTTCGCGCGCCAGCGCGTCCATTCGCGGAGTGTCCACCTTACCTTCGGGATAGTAGACGCGAACATCTCCATAGCCCAGGTCATCGCACAGAATCACCACGATATTAGGCTTCTCGGGCGCTGCCTGCAGCGCGGAAGCAGCCAGGGTACAGTTGAACAGCCGGCGGGTCACCCTTGCATTCTATTACTCGTAGCGCAGCGCCAGAATCGGATCGATGCGGCTGGCGCGGCGTGCGGGAATCAACCCCGCCAGACAGGCCACCACGATCAGCACCACCATTGACGTGCCGACGACAATCGGATCGTTGGGCGTAATGCCATACAGTTGCTTCGCCACCAGACGCCCCAGCAGGATCGCCGTCGGCACGCCCACCAGCAAGCCGAGCCCCAGCAGCGTGAGCACCTCGCGCATCACCATCCAGATCACCTCGCCCGGCTGCGCGCCCAGCGCCATCCGCAAGCCCAGTTCCTTGGTCCGTCGCGCCACCACAAAGGCCATCACGCCGTAGAGGCCAACGGCAGCCAGCAAGGTGGCCAGCAAGCCAAAGCCGGCCGAGAGCAAAGCAATCAGCCGCTCGGTCAGCAACGTCTCGTCTAACTGTGCGGCCAGCGTCTTCATCTGATACACCGGTAATCCCGCGTCCTGCTTGCGGACCACGCCGCGAAGTAGGTTATGCGCCGAGTCCGAAGGAATCGCTGTCCGCACATAGAACGCCACGCCCTGCTTGCCCCAGTTCGGGACAAACACCTGCCGGCGCACGCCCTCGCGCGGACCTTCATAGAGCGAATCTTCCACCACGCCCACGATCTCTACGTCGAGCTTGGTGCCCGGCGCCGTCCCGCGGCCCAGATGACGCCCGATCGGGCTCTGATTACCGAAGAAGTGCTGCGCAAACTTCTGATTGACGATCGCCACCTTCGCGTCCTCTTTGATGTCGCGCGCATCGAAGTCGCGGCCCGCCAGGAGGTTGATGCCCATCGCGGTGAAGTAGCCGGGCGAAAGCGAGTTCATAAAAGCTTGCATGTCTTCGCCGTCTTTCGCCTGATGGCCTTCCACAGAAGTCGAACTATCCCACTCGTCGCCCGAGAGCAAAGACACTGACGCCAAGCCCGCCGCCGTCACGCCCGGCGTGGCGCGGATCTCATCCAATAGCTTGTTATACAGGTTTACCGTCCGCGGCGCGTCGTAACCACTAAGCGCCGGCGCCAACTGGAAGGTCACTAAGTTCTCCAGATCGCTGAAGCCGGTGTCCGTCCCTTGTAAGTTCTGCAAGCTACGAACAAACAAACCCGCGCCGAACAGTAACAGGAAACTCAGCGCCACCTGCGCCGTCACCAGACTCTTACGCAGAAACAGCGAGCCGCCGCTACCGGCCACGGAGCCCACGGCATCCTTCAACGTGCTCCACAAATCAGGACGGCTCGCCCGCAGCGCGGGCACCAAGCCGAACAGCAAGCCGGTCAGGATCGTCATGCCGAGGGTAAACAGCAGAATCCGGCCATCGGGCTCCGGGCGAATCAGCAGCGGATTGCCCTCGGTGGGCACCAGCGCCAGCAGCCCCTTGGTCATCACCACCGCCATCGCGATGCCGGCCACGCCGCCCGCCAACGCCAGCAGCAGGCTTTCCACCAGCAACTGCCGCACCAACTGCCCTCGCGACGCTCCAATCGAAAGACGTACCGCAATCTCCTTCTGGCGCGCGAAGGCCCGCGCGATGAGTAAGTTCGCGACATTCGCGCAGGCAATCAACAGCACTAGGCCCACCATGCACATCAGCACGATCAAGGCCGTCGAAAAACTATTGCGCAAGCCGGAGTAGCCGCCCGCGGCAGACTCCACCTTCACTGTTCCCGCCATGAACTTCGTCCGCATGTAATTGGACCAGTTCCGCGCCGCCGGCAGCGTCATCTCGTATTGCCGAATCTGCTTGAAGAGCACCGCCAGTTGCGGCGCCGCGCTCTCCACGGTCTGCCCGGTCTTGAGCCGCCCGAAGACCTGCACAAAGCGCATCCGGCGATCGTCCATCTTCACAAACGTCCACTGCGGCACCATCAGCGGCATCATCTGAATCGGCACACGGATTTGCGTGTTACGCGACGGATCGAGACCGGCGAAACCCTCCGCCGAGACGCCCACCACAGTCATCGGGTAGTTGTTCACCAGAATCTTCTGGCCGATCACCTTGGGGTTGCGCGCAAAGCGATTCACCCAATAGTCATAACTCAGCACCACCACCGGATGTCCTTTGTACTCGCGGTCGTCTTCTTTCGAGTTGAAGACGCGGCCGATCGCGGGCTTCACGCCCAGCGCGGTGAAGTAATTGCCCGACACCATCTCCGCATCCACGCGTTCCGTCTGGTTGTCGATGCTCACTGACGTCGGCACCTGCCGCCGGCAGAACACTTCGGAGAGGACGGACGCCTTTTGCTGGAAGTCCTGATAGATCGGATACGAGTGCATCCGTGGCCCCATGTTGCTGCCGTTGTGGTCGCCCTGCTGGTAGAGCATCACCAGTTGCTCCGGATTCTTCACCGGGAGCTTGCGCAGCATCAACTGGTCCATCAGCGTGAAGATGGCCGTATTTGCCCCGATCCCGAGAGCCAGCGAGAGAATCGCCACGGTGGCGAACAGCGGACTTCGCCGGATCGCGCGCAAGGCAAAACGAAGGTCGGGCAAAAGGCTCATGGCGCTTAGACGGTCTCCTGTTTCATCGGTTTGGTAGAGCTACGGGAAAGATTACGCACATGTTCCTCCAACGACGGCTGAAACTTCACGATTTCTGCCGCATCAGTAGCTCTGTGTCCGAATCTGAACACCTTTTCTCTCCTTTTCCCATTCGTGGAATCACTCTCCCGAACCGCATCGTCGTCTCTCCCATGTGCGAGTACTCGAGCGTCGATGGCTTTGCCAACGACTGGCACTTAGTCCACCTCGGCAGCCGGGCAGTGGGCGGTGCCGGACTCGTCATCGCCGAAGCCACGGCCGTCGAAGCGCGCGGCCGCATCACCTACGGCGACTTGGGCATCTGGAAGGACGAACACATCGACTTCCTGAGCCGCATCACCGCCTTCATCAAGACCCAAGGTTCGGTGCCTGGCATTCAGATCGCGCATGCCGGCCGCAAGGCCAGTTGCCAATTGCCCTGGGACGGCGGGGAGGCCATCGCTCCGGACGCGCCGAACGGCTGGCAGGTCGTGGCGCCGAGTGCGATTCCCTTCCGCGACGGGGACCCGGTGCCGCACGCGCTGACCCGCGAGGAGATTCACCAGACCGTCCAGCTCTTTGTCGACGCCGCGCGGCGAGCCGTACGAGCGGGCTTCGAAGTGATCGAGATCCACGGCGCCCATGGCTACCTCATCAATGAGTTCCTTTCGCCGCTCTCGAACCAGCGCACCGACGAATACGGCGGCAGCTTCGAGAACCGCACACGCTTGGTGCTCGACGTGATCCGCGCGGTGCGCGCGGCGATCCCGGAGACGATGCCCTTGTTCCTGCGCATCTCCGCCTCCGAATGGGTGGACGGTGGCTGGACCATCGAAGACTCGGTCGCGCTGGCGCGACTGGCCGGCTCGCTCGGCGTGGACCTGATTGACGCCTCGTCAGGCGGCAACGCGATCCAGGCCAAAATCAAAGCCGGCCCTGGTTACCAGGTGCCGTTCGCCGACCAGATCCGCCGCGAGGCGGGCATCGCCACCGGCGCGGTGGGCATGATCACCGAGCCCCACCAAGCCAACGCGCTGATCACGGAAGGCAAGGCCGATCTGGTGCTACTCGCTCGGGAGCTGTTGCGCGATCCCTACTTCCCGATGCATGCGGCGCAAGCCCTAGGCGTGCCGGTGCAGGCTCCGAATCAGTATCTGCGCGCTTTCCACGGCAGCGTGCCTAGAACGGGCGCTTCTTCTTAGGTGCCTCTTTGACGCCCGGTCCGAAGACGAGCGTCACGTCCACCACCTGCGTCGCCTCATTCGGGAACACCTGGGCCTTGGTGGAGCCCAGGTTCTCGAAGAGGTTCTCCTCGCGCAAGCGGCTGAGAAAGAGCTCGGGATACTCGCCGTTGTAAGGCTTGCCGTTCTCCAGGCCCCACATCTTGCGAATCTGCGGCTCGGTGAGAATGTCCAGACCTTCGATCTTGAGCTTGCCGAAGGTGTAAGGCAAGCCCGGCGTCACCAGAACGTCGATGTCCGCCAGGTGTTTGTCCTTGTCGGTGCGCTGCTTGCGGGTGAACTTGGCAACCGCCTTCAGATAGCCGGCCCGCACCAGATGGGCTTGCACGCGCTTGGTGGCCGCGGCGACTTCGGTCATGTTGGCGAGATCGCCCGGCTGCAGCACCATCGTGCGGTAGAGCTCCTTCAAGTCGCCCGCCGCGCCGCGCAGGCGAATCTCGCCGATGTCGTAGCTGGGGCCTTCGATCACTTCGATGGCGACGTTGACGCCGGTGTTATCGGCGGAAGGCTGCGAGGAGACCTTGGGGAACTTCACGTCCAGGCGGCCGCGCTGCTCGTAGATCGGGCGGATGGTGGTTTCAAGATACTGCCGGACAATGTCTTCCTTGTAGGTGGCGCCCATGGCGATCTGGTTCATCGCCAACTGCAGCGCGGGCGTAGGAACGGCTTCGTTGCCCTTGAAACTGACCTGCGAGATGGTGGCCATGGGGCGATCGGGCCGGAAGATCACGACGAGCTTGTCGCCGTTGTCCGGCACGAGTTTGCTGCTGACGGCGTCCTTTAGGCCTTTGGGTTGGAGAAAGGCTTCGAGCGAACGCGAGTAGCGCGCAAGGAACTCCTTGGTGGCGGGGATTTGCTCGGCGAAGAGCGGGTCGTTCTTCTTGAGATAAGCGACCATCTCCTCGTCTTTGGCGGGCAGGTCTTCAAAGCGATAGGGGAAGACTTGCGGAATCTCGACGACCTGAAACGAAGCGTTGATCCCGCCGCCGGGCGCGGGGGCGTATTTGTAGCCGACCTGCTCGAAGACACCGGAGTTGGCGAGCTTAACGCGAGCGGCTTCAAAAGCGGCGTCGTCGGCCGTTTGGCCGACCTTGAGACCGCTGTACTCAATGATGCCGGCCGCAGTGAAGGTCTTGTTGCCTTCCACGCGCAGGCTGCGAATCTGGTTGACGGGCGGCCCGGGGTCCTTGACGACTTTGGGTGTGGGCTTTTGCGCCAGCAGAGCGGAGAGCAGGAGAAGCGAAATCACGGCTTTGGGTAGGACGGCTGGCATGGCGATCCGGTTCCTCATGGCCGCCACAGGATGTCGACGTAGTGGGCGCCCCGGGTGACACCGTCGCCGGTGAGGATGGTTTCGACACGGACGGGGCCGGGTTTGGGCTTGAGCCCCAAGGCTTGGCACTGGCGAGCGCCAGCGGGGATTTTGACTTTCTGTACCGCGTCGCCCAAGCGGACCTCGGCTTCGGCAGTGGCCTTAAACGGCGGAAAACGCAGAGTGAGGTCGTAGAGGCCTTGCCCGGCGATGGCGATTTCCCAATGGCCGATGGCGTTGGGTTGGTTCCACTCGGCTCGGGGGCCGCGCCAGTCCTGACGGTTCAACTGCAGGGGGTTCTCAAAGCGCGTGCCAGCAATGAAACGGACCGGGGCGTAGCCGCGAGTGGAGGAGACGTCGGCCAGCCAATGATCGTAGGCGGCCTTGAGTTCGGCCACGATTTTCGGATGGGCGGCGGCCAGGTTGGTGGTTTCGCCGGGGTCCTTGGTGAGGTCGTAGAGTTCGAGCTGGAACTGGCGCGGAAGCTCTTCGCCGATGGGGTGGTTGAAGAGGAGCTTCCACTTTTCGGTGCGGACGCAGAAGTTGCGATAGGGGACGGGGGCGTCGCCGCGGTGGAACTGGATGAAGATGCGGCGGTCCGGGAAGACGGCGCCGTAGTTGGCGAGGAGCGGTTTGAGCGAGCGGCCGTCGAACTGGACATTGGACTTGAGGCCACAGACGTCGAGCAGCGTGGGGGCGACGTCGATCATGGCGGCGAGGCGGGTCACCTGGCTGGGCTTGGGGGCACCGGGGCCGCGCCAGAAGAAGGGCGAGCGGATGCCGCCTTCGTAGACGCTCGCTTTCTGGTTGCGCAGGCCGGCGGTGTACTCCTGGTTGGTGGCGCCATTATCGGTCATGAAGATAAAGATGGTGTTGTCGGCGAGCTTGAGTTCGTCGAGGCGCTGGAGGATGCGGCCGACGTTCTCGTCGATGTTCTCCAACATGCCGTAGATGTTGGCGACCTTCTCGGGAAGGCCGGCGTCGCGGTAGGTCTTGGCGTACTTCTGGTCGACGAGGTAAGGGTCGTGGGGGGCGTTGGTGGGCACGTAGGCGAAGAACGGCCGCGACTGGTGGCGCTCGATGAAGGCGATGGTTTCGTTCGCGAAGATGTCGGTGCAGTAGCCTTTGGCACGCTCCCAGCGGCCGTTGCGGAGGAGCATGGGGTCGAAGTAGTCGCCACCGCCTTCGGGGGCCGAGGGCTGCCGGAGGCCGCCACCGAGATGGACGAGGGCCTCGCTAAAGCCCTTGTCGATGGGGCGCGTGGGGTAGCTGTCGCCCAGGTGCCACTTGCCGAAGATGCCGGTGGCGTAGCCGCCTTCGCGAAACATTTCGGCGAGCGTGCGTTCGCGAGGGTCCATGACGGCTTGGCCCTTGTAGGTGTCGGTGATACCGGTGCGGTAGTAGTAACGGCCGGTCATGAGGCTGGCGCGGGTGGGTGCGCAAACCGGGGCGACGATGAAGTTGGTGAACTCGACGCTCTGCTTGGCGAGGCGATCGAGGTGCGGGGTGCGGAGCTTCCGGTTGCCGTGGACGCCGAGGTCGGCCGTGCCTTGATCGTCGGTCATGATCAGGATGACGTTGGGGGGCCGCTTGGTTTGGGCGGTGAGGGCGGCCGCGCCAACCGCCAGGAAACTACGCCGGGAGTGCATCGCCTTTATCTTAGTCGCAGGCCGGGGGTGACGCAACGAAACGAACCCGGGAGTGATTGATTTGATGGAACTTAGGAAATCGACCAGGGGCGAAAAAACGCCACCGGGCCGAAGTGGGGCCTAAGCTTCCGTCTACAGTTCGAGCATAGCAGGCCGCGCCAAACCGGAAGCGGCAACAGACTGATTCTACAAGCGCAATTTCGTGGGAACGGGGTTGGCGCGGGAAGTGATATTCTCAAGGAAGCAATCGAAGCGGTTCCCCGCCCTGCATGTCAAACAACAGCCGTTACGTTGATTCCTATTCGCCTTTCTACACGCCGGATGGCGTGAAGTGGCTGGTGATCGTCAACTCCGCGATGTTCGTGCTGTATTTCTTCAGCATCCAGTTCGACGTGGGGCAGGGCTTCTTCCAACTGCTGCCTCTCCAGCCGATCTTCGTGGTGAAGATGCTGTTCATCTGGCAGCCGGTGACCTACCTCTTTCTGCATGCCGATTTCGGGCACATCATCTTCAACATGCTGTCGCTGTGGTTCTTCGGGAAGGACCTCGAAATCACGTGGGGCACGAAGCGATTTCTGCAGTTCTACTTCCTGTGCGGCATTGGGGCGGCGCTGTGCGTGATCGTGGCCAACGCGCTGTTTGGCGATATGCGGTCCAGCACGGTGGGCGCGTCGGGGGCGATCTACGGGTTGCTGATGGCGTTCGGTATTCTGTTTCCGGACCGCACGGTCTACTACTTCTTTTTCCCGATCAAAGCCAAATATCTGGTGCTGATTTCCGGCGCCATCGCTTTCATGATGTCGTTTGCGGGCTCGAACTCGGGAGTGTCGCATGTGGCGCACCTGGGCGGCATGCTGTTTGGCTACGCGTATCTGAAGACGAAATACCGCAACGGGCTGGATGTGCTGGGGATGGCGCAGCAGGCTTACAAGGACTGGAAGCTGCGACGCGCGCGCAAGAAGTTCCAGGTGTACATGTCGAAGAACCGGTCCGACCAGGACCGCTGGACGCACTGAGCGGCTAAGCGTTGGCGCGCCGGCGATAGCCGGTGAAAGAGCGCCAGGCGCAGAAAACCGCGATCAACGCAGAACAAGACGAGACGAAATTGGCCGGCTTGACGGTGCCCACGCGGCGGGCGGCCTGCTGCTCAACGCCCCGAAGTTCGCGGGTTAATTGGCCCGGCGAAGCCAGGAAAGCAATGCCCAGGGTGAGAATGACGGCGAGGAGCGTCGCATTCACTACAGTCGATCTTTTCAGGCTCGTCATGATCTCCCTTCTCTCTCCTTACTGATTTCGCCAGATTCGCTCTAGCGAAACAAGAGAAGAAAGGACTAAGGCCCAGACCGGGGAACGGCCTTAGAACGACAGGGTGAGAGGGGGTAAAGGCTCAGGTATTCGCCTGAATTCCAGGGCTTAGAACTGTCCGAGGCGCCACCAGGCGAGGAGAAACAGGACGTCGGCGGTGGCCCAGAAGGCGGTGGGCGCAATGAAGAAGTAAACGATGGAGATGAGCGTCATGGTGGTGGTCCAGACGGCGTTGAAAAAGGCGAGGCGGCGCAGAACGTGCCAGTCAACGGAACGGGAAACGGCGAGACTGAGACCGCCGGTGGCCAGGCAAAACACGCTGTAGGACAGACTGAAGCCGTAGAAGAACTGCCAGGTGGTACGAGAGGAGCCCATGACATCCGAGGCGTAGGTTTTCATGAGGCGGAAGAGTTCGGCCTCGGTGGCATTGGCGGGCGGCTGGTCGGAGAACAGTGAAAGGGCGTGGATCAGCCCGAGGAGGATGAGGACGTAGGCTCCGGCCCGAAAGAGTTTGAGACCGGTCCGATTTAACATTCCCGCTATTGTAAACTCATCGCGGACGGACGGGGGCGAGAGCGCGCTTTTTGGCCTTTTTGACGAAGGGGGCGAAATCTTCGTACTGATCGGAGGCGATGTAGTCGACGCCGGCGTCGACGGCGGCTTTCCAGCGGAGCTTGGCGGCGGCTATGGAGCCGAAATTGTAGCCAGCGGACCAGCCGGCATCAACCCCCACCTTCGGGAGGTGGCCATTCAAGGTATAGAGACGCATCCAGTAGCCGAACTCGCGAGCGCGGGTCATGATGGCGCGGAGGCGGGCGGCGTCGGCCTGGGTCCAGTCGGCGGATTTGACCTGACCGCCAGCTTCGACGATGGACCAAGGGGCGTTCAGCCAGCGGCGGTAGTTGGTGGCGCGGTGGGGGATGAGCTGTTCGATGGGGGTGGCGGCATCGCGCGTGGTGACGGCGCCGGCGCCGAAGAGCAGAATGCGGCCGCCGAGAGGGACGGCGTCGTGGAAGGTTTTCTCCTGGAGCAGGTTGGCGCCGGTGAGGACAAGGATCGGCTTCCAATCGAGAGGCGCGAGTTCGCCGGGGGTGTCAGTCCGCGGGGCGGTGGTGAGCCAGTTCTGATATTCGCCCAGGAGCTTGAGGACAGCGCGGTGATGGTCGGGCTCGTCGGTCTTGAAATCGAGGTTGAGGGTAACCAGGGGCCAGCGATCGCGTCGATTCTCTTGTAAGGCTTTTTCCACGATGGGACGGACGCGTTCGAAGAAGTAGTCGCGCATGTTGGGCTCGTCGCCTTTGGGCTTCTCGCCGTGGATGAGGACGGAGCGGCCTTGGCCGGTGCGGGGATCGACGTACCAGGCGAGGTCCTGTTCGATGGCGACGGGCAGGCCGGTCTTGAGGGCGACATCGATGCGGTCCTGATACTTGCCGTCATAGGGGTAGCAGTTGTGAGCGTCGAGGACGACGCGATCGGCGGCGGAGGCCAGAACGACGGCGCACAGGGCCAAGAGGAGTCGCATTTTCCGATGATAGCGAGGTCGCGTGGCGTTACGATGAAAGAGAGACTGCGATGACCGTACTCCCGATCCTTGTTTTGACGGCGTTGGCGGCCGATACGCCCAGTTTGCCTCCGGCGGCGACGACAGAAGTCGACTTTGCGCGCGACGTGGCGCCGCTGTTGAAGCGGAACTGTCAGGGATGCCACGGCGCGGCGATGCAGCAAAGCGGCTTTCGGCTGGATGATGGCGCGGCCGCGCTGAAGGGCGGCTATAGCGGGGCTTCGATTCTGCCGGGCAAGTCCGAGGCGAGTCCGCTGGTGCATCGGATCGCGGGCATGAAGGGAGTGCCGGCGATGCCCCCGGCGGGCAAGCGGCTGACGGCCGCGGAAGTCGGTTTGATTCGCGCTTGGATCGACCAGGGCGCGAAGTTTCCCGTGACGGCGACGTCGAAGACGATGTCCGCCAAGCCGAAGCATTGGGCGTTTGAGCCGATCGTGAAACCGGCGACGCCGAGTGTCGCCAATGCGGCGTGGGTGCGGTCGCCAATTGATGCCTTCGTGCTGGCGAAGCTCGAAAGCAAGAAGATTCAGCCGTCGAAGGAAGCGGATCGGCGGACGCTGCTGCGGCGCTTGAGCTTCGATCTGACGGGCCTGCCGCCGACGGCGGAAGAAGTGGCAGCGTTTGAAGCCGATGAGCGTCCGGACGCCTATGAGCGTCAGGTGGACCGTCTGCTGGCGTTGCCGCAGTTCGGCGAGAAGTGGGCGCGCGGTTGGCTGGATCAGGCGCGCTATGCCGATTCCGATGGCTACGAAAAAGATTGGGTGCGGCCTTATGCGTTCCGGTGGCGCGACTGGGTGATCCAGGCGATCAACGACGACTTGCCGTTCGACCGCTTTGTGATCGACCAGTTGGCCGGCGATCTGGTGCCGGGGGCGACGGTGGAGCAGCGCGTCGCGACCGGCTTTAACCGGCATACGCTGACCAATCGCGAAGGCGGCATCGACGATGCGCAGTTCCGCTTCGAATCGACGGTGGATCGGGCGAATACGGTGAGCACGGTGTTTCTGGGCCTCTCGATGGGCTGCGCGCAGTGCCACGACCATAAGTACGATCCGATTTCGCAGAAGGATTATTACTCGCTGTTTGCGTTTTTCGATAACGCGGAGGAAGTGGACATCGATGCGCCGCGCGCGGGCGAGTTGGGTCCGTGGCTGCGGGGTCGGGCGGAGTATCAGGCGAAGCGCGAAGCGATTTTGAAGGAATACAACGTCGCCGAGTTGCAGGCGGCTTGGGAGAAAGACATTCTCTACACGATTGCGCATCCGGGCGAGCGGACCGATTGGGACTTGGCCTGGGATTGCGTGAACAAGCTGACCGAGGGCGGCAACGGCGCCAAGATCGTGCAGATTCCGCCGGCGCAGAGGACGCAGCGGGAGAAGGACATTCTCGTCGATCACTTCGTGAAGAACTATCACTTCGCGGTGGGGAGCAAGAAGTATAAAGAGCTGAAGCTGGACGTGGCGACCAAGGCGCTGGCGAAGCTGAAGACCGACTATCCGCAACTGACGCAGGCGATGGCAATGGAGGAGTCCGCGAAGCCGCATCCGAGCTATCTGCGGGTGCGCGGCGACTACAAGACGAACGGCATTGAAGTTCAGCCGGCGGCGCCAGCGGTGCTGCCGGGGCTGCCGAAGAGCGGCAAGTTAACGCGGCTGGATCTGGCGCAGTGGCTGGTCTCCGAGCAGAATCCGCTGACGGCGCGCGTGGCCGTGAATCGCATCTGGCAGGAACTGTTCGGCTCGGGGTTGTTGAAGTCGACCGATGACTTCGGCACGCGGGCGGACAAGCCGCAGTATCCGGAGCTGTTGACGTGGCTGGCGGACCGGTTCCGGACCAATGGCTGGTCGCGGAAGCAGTTGGTGCGCGAGATCGTGCTGTCGTCGGTTTACCGGCAGGCGTCGACGGCGCGGCCGGAGTTGCAGGAGCAGGATCCGGACAATCAGCTGTTGGCACGGCAGGTCCGTTTGCGGCTGACGGCGGAGCAGATTCGCGACGGCGCGCTGGCGGCGAGCGGGTTGCTGGCGAAGACCGTCGGTGGGCCGAGTGTGCGTCCGCCGATGCCGGCGGGCGTGATGGAGATGAGCTATGCGTCGCGCGGCTGGGGCGAAAGCTGGAAGGAGAGCGAGGGCGAGGATCGTTACCGCCGGGGGCTCTACATTCAGTTTTTGCGCACGTCGCCGTATCCGCAGCTGATGACGTTCGACGCGCCGAAGTCGACGGTGACGCAGTGCAAGCGGGACCGGTCGAACACGCCGTTGCAGGCACTGAATCTGTTGAATGATCCGGTGTTTGTGGAGGCGGCCGAGGTGCTGGCGGTGCGCGTGGTGCAGCAGCCGGAGCCGGCGCGGCTGGAGTGGGCGTATCGGCAGGCATTGGGCCGGGCTCCGAGTGAGCGCGAAGCAAAGCGCATGGCGGCGTATTTCAGCGAGCAGCGGCGGTTGCTGGCGGACGATCCGAAGGCGGTGGCAACGCTGGCGCCGTTTGTGCCGCCCGGCGCCACGGCGCTCGAGACGGCGACGTGGAGCGGCGTGGCCAGCGTGATTCTGAACCTTGAAGAGTTCATTACCCGGGAGTAGTTATGCAGGAACGGCAATTCATCGAATCGCACTTGCGGCGGGACTTTTTGCGCCGCGGGCTGGCCGGCATCGGGACGCTGGCGCTGTCGAATCTGCTGGCGGCGGAGGGGCGTACGGCGGATCCGCTGGCGCCGCGGAAGCCGCACTTCGCTCCGAAGGCGAAGAACGTGATCTTCCTGTTTCAGGAAGGCGCGCCGAGCCAGATGGACTTGTTCGACCCGAAGCCGGGTCTCGAGAAGTGGCACGGGCAATCGCTGCCGCCGGAGATGACCAAGGACCTGAAGCTGGCGTTTATTAAGCCAACGGCGAAGGTGCTGGCGAGTCCGCGGAAGTTTGCGAAGTATGGGCAGAGCGGCATGGAACTGTCGGATCTGATTCCGCACATGGCGAAGCATGCGGACGATATTTGCCTGATCCGGTCGATGCATAGCGAGGCGTTCAATCATCATCCGGGGCAGTTGCTGCTGTTTTCGGGCAGCATGATCGGCGGGCGGCCGTCGATGGGGTCGTGGGTGACGTACGGGCTGGGGAGCGAGACGCGGAACCTGCCGGCGTTTGTGGCGCTGCAATCGGGGCCGGGGACGAGCGCGGGGTCCGACTTGTGGTCGAACGGATTCATGCCGAGTCTGTATCAGGGCACGGTGCTGCGGACGGGCGGCGATCCGATTCTGTATTTGGGCAATCCGGCGGGGATTACGCGCGAGAGTCAGCGGGCGCGGCTGGATGCGCTGCGCGACTTGAACCAGGAACGGCAGGATCTGACCGGGGATGCGGAGATCGCAAGCCGGATTCATTCGTACGAACTGGCGTATCGGATGCAGATGGCGGGTCCGGAGGCGGTGGATCTGACACAAGAGTCCGCGGCGACGCTCGACATGTACGGCATCAACGAGAAGGAAAGCAAGGCGTACGGCACTAACCTGTTGATGGCAAGACGGTTAGTGGAGCGAGGGGTGCGGTTTGTACTGTGTATGCACTCCGGCTGGGACATGCATTCGGGCATTAACGGGGCGCTGCCGAAGTTGTGCGCGCAGACGGACAAGGCGTCGGCGGCGTTGCTGACGGATCTGAAGCAGCGCGGGCTGCTCGACGAGACGCTGGTGGTGTGGGGCGGCGAGTTCGGGCGAACGCCGATGAGTGAGTTGCGGCGGCCGGACGAGGCGAATAACGCCGGTCGCGACCATCATCCGAACGGCTATTCGATCTGGATGGCGGGTGGCGGCGTGAAGGCCGGCCAGGTGATCGGCGAAACCGACGAACTGGGCCTGACCATTACGCGCGACAAGATCGACGTGCACGATCTGCAGGCGACGATTCTTCACCTGCTGGGTCTGCAACATACGGACCTGACGTATCGGCATTTGGGCCGGAATTTCCGGCTGACGGACGTCAGCGGACAATTGGTGAAACAGATCGTCGCCTAAGGCGCCCGCAATGATAAACTAGCGGGCGCAATGCGCAATAGAATCCTGCAACTCGGCATCGCGACGGCGGTCGCGACGGTGGCCCTCGTTGGCTACGCGCGCTATTCCACGCGGCAGACCATGACGCTCGCCGCCACTCATCTGATCAACTCGCTGACGGACGAGCAAAAAGCCAAGGCCGTGGTGAAGCTCGATAAGGAAGAGATTTCGTTTTGGCACTATGTGCCGACGGAGAATCTGATGCAGACGGCCAAGCGCGGCCGGATGGGCTTGACGATCGCCGAGATGTCGGCGCCGCAGCGGCATCTGTTGCATGGCCTGCTGAGCACGGCGTTGAGCCAGCGCGGCTACAACAAGGCCGTGAACATCATGAGCCTGGACGACATTCTGCGCATTCAGGAAAAGGACACGACAGGGCGCCGCAATTCGGACAAGTACTTTTTGACGATCTTCGGCACGCCGAGCGAGACCGAACCGTGGGCGCTGCGCTTTGAGGGCCATCACTTGAGCCTGCACTTCGCGATTGCGAAGGGGCAGGTGGCGGGTAGCCCGTCGTTCTTCGGGACCAATCCGGCGGAAGTGCGCGAAGGACCGCGCAAGGGTCTGCGGGTCTTGGGGATCGAAGAGGAAATGGGCCGGGACCTGTTGAAGTCGATGACGCCGGAGCAGAAGAAGGTGGCCGTGGTGACGGAGAAGGCGTACAACGACATTCTGACGGAAGCGTCGCGCAAGGCGGCGTTGCAGGGTCAGCCGTCGGGGTTGCCGGTGTCGAAGCTGAACGCGAAGCAGAAGCAGATGCTGCAGACGCTGCTCGAAGAGTACGCGAACAATCTGCCGGAAGATGTGGCGGCGGTGCGGTTGGCGCAGATCAAGGCGGCGGGCAACAACATGCACTTCGCCTGGGCGGGCCAGGAAGAGCGCGGGCAGCCGCACTACTATCGCGTGCAGGCCGAGGCGTTCCTGGTGGAGTATGACAACGTGCAGAACGGCGCGAACCACGTGCATAGCGTGTGGCGCGATCTGAAGAGCGATTTCGGCGAAGATCTGCTCGCGCAGCACTACGCGGCGAACGCGCACCGTTAGACGGTCAGAGCCCCGGCCCGGCGGGTCGTGCTAGATTTTGAGAGGGATTCGCTCCCGCCTCACGCTTCAGAGAACGCATGTCGGTTCAAATCTTCTTACATGGCAAACTGCTCGGAATCGAGCCCTTTCTTTTCGGCAGTGGCCCGCGCGCGGAAGTCCTGTTCGGACGGTCGCGGTGGGTGACGCTGCTGACAGAAGTGATGCCGCGCGCCTTGCTGCGCCAACTGAATCTGTCGCCGCTGCTGCTGGGAACGGCGGGCGGCGGGGAGTTTCTGGTGGTGTTGCCGTCAGAGATGCGCGAGGCAGCCGATGACCTGCTGACGCGAGCCGGAGCGGACATCGCGGCCTTGTCAGCGGGCGAACTGAAGCTGATCTGGACGTCGACGGAGAATCTGGGCGAGTGGCCGATCGTACGGAAGCGGTTGGCGGACGGGATGACGGCCCGGCGCGGGGCGCCCGGTCTGCCCGGCGAGGATGCGTTTGCGCCCTTCGAAGCGCAGCCAGTGCAGGCGGCGGAGGACGAGTTCGCGGAGTTGCACGAAGCGTTGAAGACGGCGACCGAAGTGTCGTGGCGCGCGGAGCGTCCTGGGCATGTGGAGGCCGGCGCGGGCGGCGACTTCAGTTGGAGTTTGCAGGGCGGGGCCGAAGGTCTGTCGCTGGCGTTGCACACGGCGGAGCTTCCCGCGCGGACGCGCATGGGCGTGCTGCGCGGCGATGTCGACCATTTTGCGGCGCGGCTGCGGCGGATCGATAGCGTGGACGAGCACATCCGCATTTCGCATCTGTACAAGGACTTCTTTGCGGGCGAGTTGCAGGTGTTGATCGCTTCGCTGCCGGACTTGGCGGGCCGGGTGAGCATTCTGCATTCGGGCGGCGATGACTTTGCGGTGTATGGCGCCTGGGACTCGCTGATCGTGCTGGCGCGCGAGATTCAGCGCGTCTTCGGGCTGCTGGTGCAGCATCATCTGAATGATCTGGTGGGCCAGGACGGCAAGACGATCACGATGGCGTTGGTGGTGGCGCCGGCGGGTCCGGTGAATCCGGCGGGGCTGTACGAGGAATCGAGCCGGAAGCTGGAGCAGGCCAAGACGGGCTTGAACGACAGCTTCTACCTGTTTGGCCGGAGCATCGAGTGGAAGCATCTGCCGGATGCCGAGGAATTGCAGAAGCTGTTGATGCGGCTGGTGGATGAGTTCGATTGCTCGCCGCAGTTTTTGGATGAGTTGCGGAGCTTTTATCGCGAAGGGACCAACGCGGCGACGCGGCGGCGGGCGGTGCGGTTTGACCGGCCGTGGCGCTTCTCGCGGAAGCTGCAGCAGGTGCTGGAACCGCCGCAATTGGGCCGACGCCGGGAGCGCGAGTTCGACCGGTTGTGCCAGGCGGTGATCGCGGAATTTATCGGAAAGCAGGCGGGGCAGAAGCGCCTACGGCCGACGGGGCGCGTGGCGCTCGAGTGGGCGCAGTTGAAGCTGCAGACCGCCAAGTAGAGGGATTGAAGATATGGCTGACGAAGTCGAAAGCACGAACCCAGAGTCGACGCCGCAGGCGGAAGCACCGGCACCGGTGACTACCGAGGCGGCACCCGCGGAGTCCGCGACGGAGCCGGTGACCGAAACGGCAGCGCCGGCACCGGAGGCGGCTCCTGAGGCACAGGAAAAGCCGGCCGGGAAGCCCGCGGTGGATTTCAGCAAGCTCGAACAAAAGAATCGCGAAGATCGCGCGCCGCGCCCGACGGGCGGTGGCGGAGCCGGCGGGGGAAATCGTCCGCCGCGCGAGAATCGCGGGCCGAGGCCGGAGGGTGGGGGACGTCCTGAGGGCGGCGCCCGTCCGGAAGGCGGTGGTCGGGAAGGCGGACGGGGTCCGCGCGAAGGGGGCGGCCGAGAGGGTCGTGGTCCGCGCGAGGGCGGTGGCCGTGAGGGCGGTCGGGGTGACCGGGGCGGCGACCGGGGTCCGCGGCGCGACGAAGGCCGGCGGGATGACCGCCGTGGCGGTCCGCCGGAGGCGATCGAGCTCGAGAAGCTGATCAACGATTCGCTGTATCTGGACAATCAGGCGCACAACGTCGTGGTGCGTTTGGGGATGATGGACTCGGGCACCAAGAGCCAGTTGCGACGCCTCTACAACGCCGTGCGGCGGGCGACGCGGGCGGCGGAGAGCGAACGGCAGCATGAGTTCGTGATGCTGCGGGCGCGGTTGGCGTATACGATTGCGCGTCATTCGCTGCGCAGTCTGGACACGATCGAACGGCTGCTGCTGCAAGTGACCCGGAAGAACGATCCGAAGGGCTACGAGCGCTTCCGGGATCTGTTCGAAGCCATCGTGGCTTACAACGAGTAGTGCGAAAGACGGGAAAGTAACACCTCATGAGTTCTCATACCGCGCAAACTGAATTGAAGTTCCTCGGCAAGCTTCTGGTGGACGCCGAGCTGCATTGCGAGACCGGGCTGCATATCGGCGCCGGCAAAGGTTCGCTCGAAATCGGCGGAGCCGACAATCCGGTGGTGAAGGACGCTTTCGGGCGTCCGTATGTGCCGGGCAGTTCGCTGCGCGGACGCTTGCGTTCGCTGCTGGAACAAGCCACCGGCAATGCCGTTCCCGCGGAACTGGCGTACCTGACGCGCCGCAAGGGCGTGGAGGTGCGGGTGCATCAGAGCGACCGGGCGGACGACGAGATCTGTCTGTTGTTCGGACGGCATCCGGGCAAGCTCGAACGCGTGCAGGGCGAAGCGCTCGATGGCGGTGCGACGACGCCGGCGCGCTTGACCGTGTATGACGCGCCGCTGGTGCCGGAGAGCATCACGGCGGCGATGCGCGAATACCTCGACGACGAATTGACCGAAGTGAAGAGCGAGACCGCGGTGGACCGCATCACGGCGCAATCGAACTCGCGGACGCTGGAACGCGTACCGGCGGGGGCGGCGTTCACGGTGCGCCTGGTGATCGATATTCTCTGCCCGGAGGATCGCGAGCTGATCGCGCCGGTGTTTACGGCGATGCGCCTGCTCGAAGACGATGCGCTGGGCGGCGGCGGAGCGCGTGGCAGCGGCCGGGTGCGGTTTGCGAACGTCAAGCTGACGTGGCGCAACAAGGCGTACTACGCGGGCGGCGCGGAAGCGAATGTGGCGACAGCGGCGACGCTGGCTGAGTTGCAAGCAGCCAACGTGACCGACGCGCTCACCGACTAAGCATGGCGAGCCGACCGGGCATTCTCGTGAAGTTCCGGCCCGCGGGGCCGTGGCGCTTTGGGCCGGACGATGGCGCGCGCGATCGCGCTGACGTGGTGGGCCATAGCGACCTCGTCTACGCGGCCGTCTGCCAGGCCATGTCGCAGTTGGGCGACCTCTCCGCGTGGCTCGCCGAGACGGCGCAGGCTGCGGCTTCGGCGGTGCGCTTTACGTCGCTGTATCCGTTCCAGGGGCGCGTGCTCTTCGCCCCGCCGCCGGCGAACTTGTGGCCGCCGCCGTCGCAACGGCTGCGCTTCAAGGGCGCAAACGCATCCTCGCCGGGCAGACCGGGCGCCCCGCGCCGGGCCGTCATCCCGTCCGCCAACCGCTTCCGTACGATCGGCCACTCGCCCAGATTCTCCGTCGACGTCCAGATCAGCTTCAGTTCGCCCGCTGACAAGGCCGCGATGTCCGCTCCGGCTCGCGTCAGCAGGTCATCGGCTGCCTCGCGCATCTCTGACGGCAACACCACCAGAAACTCCCCGCCGCCCGCCGTTCCCAGCAGCAGCGGCGACAGATTCAGTTGGCGCAGCAAGGCGCGCGGCATCACTTCTGTCAGCAGCGTCACCCACCGCGACCGTCCGAACAGGACTTCCGCGCGCGGGCCACTGCCGAAAAGAAAGGGCTCGATTCCGAGCAGTTTGCCATGTAAGAAGATTTGAACCGACATGCGTTCTCTGAAGCGTGAGGCGGGAGCGAATCCCTCTCAAAATCTAGCACGACCCGCCGGGCCGGGGCTCTGACCGTCTAACGGTGCGCGTTCGCCGCGTAGTGCTGCGCGAGCAGATCTTCGCCGAAATCGCTCTTCAGATCGCGCCACACGCTATGCACGTGGTTCGCGCCGTTCTGCACGTTGTCATACTCCACCAGGAACGCCTCGGCCTGCACGCGATAGTAGTGCGGCTGCCCGCGCTCTTCCTGGCCCGCCCAGGCGAAGTGCATGTTGTTGCCCGCCGCCTTGATCTGCGCCAACCGCACCGCCGCCACATCTTCCGGCAGATTGTTCGCGTACTCTTCGAGCAGCGTCTGCAGCATCTGCTTCTGCTTCGCGTTCAGCTTCGACACCGGCAACCCCGACGGCTGACCCTGCAACGCCGCCTTGCGCGACGCTTCCGTCAGAATGTCGTTGTACGCCTTCTCCGTCACCACGGCCACCTTCTTCTGCTCCGGCGTCATCGACTTCAACAGGTCCCGGCCCATTTCCTCTTCGATCCCCAAGACCCGCAGACCCTTGCGCGGTCCTTCGCGCACTTCCGCCGGATTGGTCCCGAAGAACGACGGGCTACCCGCCACCTGCCCCTTCGCAATCGCGAAGTGCAGGCTCAAGTGATGGCCCTCAAAGCGCAGCGCCCACGGTTCGGTCTCGCTCGGCGTGCCGAAGATCGTCAAAAAGTACTTGTCCGAATTGCGGCGCCCTGTCGTGTCCTTTTCCTGAATGCGCAGAATGTCGTCCAGGCTCATGATGTTCACGGCCTTGTTGTAGCCGCGCTGGCTCAACGCCGTGCTCAGCAGGCCATGCAACAGATGCCGCTGCGGCGCCGACATCTCGGCGATCGTCAAGCCCATCCGGCCGCGCTTGGCCGTCTGCATCAGATTCTCCGTCGGCACATAGTGCCAAAACGAAATCTCTTCCTTATCGAGCTTCACCACGGCCTTGGCTTTTTGCTCGTCCGTCAGCGAGTTGATCAGATGAGTGGCGGCGAGCGTCATGGTCTGCCGCGTGGAATAGCGCGCGTAGCCAACGAGGGCCACCGTCGCGACCGCCGTCGCGATGCCGAGTTGCAGGATTCTATTGCGCATTGCGCCCGCTAGTTTATCATTGCGGGCGCCTTAGGCGACGATCTGTTTCACCAATTGTCCGCTGACGTCCGTCAGCCGGAAATTCCGGCCCAAATGCCGATACGTCAGGTCCGTATGTTGCAGACCCAGCAGGTGAAGAATCGTCGCCTGCAGATCGTGCACGTCGATCTTGTCGCGCGTAATGGTCAGGCCCAGTTCGTCGGTTTCGCCGATCACCTGGCCGGCCTTCACGCCGCCACCCGCCATCCAGATCGAATAGCCGTTCGGATGATGGTCGCGACCGGCGTTATTCGCCTCGTCCGGCCGCCGCAACTCACTCATCGGCGTTCGCCCGAACTCGCCGCCCCACACCACCAGCGTCTCGTCGAGCAGCCCGCGCTGCTTCAGATCCGTCAGCAACGCCGCCGACGCCTTGTCCGTCTGCGCGCACAACTTCGGCAGCGCCCCGTTAATGCCCGAATGCATGTCCCAGCCGGAGTGCATACACAGTACAAACCGCACCCCTCGCTCCACTAACCGTCTTGCCATCAACAGGTTAGTGCCGTACGCCTTGCTTTCCTTCTCGTTGATGCCGTACATGTCGAGCGTCGCCGCGGACTCTTGTGTCAGATCCACCGCCTCCGGACCCGCCATCTGCATCCGATACGCCAGTTCGTACGAATGAATCCGGCTTGCGATCTCCGCATCCCCGGTCAGATCCTGCCGTTCCTGGTTCAAGTCGCGCAGCGCATCCAGCCGCGCCCGCTGACTCTCGCGCGTAATCCCCGCCGGATTGCCCAAATACAGAATCGGATCGCCGCCCGTCCGCAGCACCGTGCCCTGATACAGACTCGGCATGAATCCGTTCGACCACAAGTCGGACCCCGCGCTCGTCCCCGGCCCCGATTGCAGCGCCACAAACGCCGGCAGGTTCCGCGTCTCGCTCCCCAGCCCGTACGTCACCCACGACCCCATCGACGGCCGCCCGCCGATCATGCTGCCCGAAAACAGCAGCAACTGCCCCGGATGATGATTGAACGCCTCGCTATGCATCGACCGGATCAGGCAAATATCGTCCGCATGCTTCGCCATGTGCGGAATCAGATCCGACAGTTCCATGCCGCTCTGCCCATACTTCGCAAACTTCCGCGGACTCGCCAGCACCTTCGCCGTTGGCTTAATAAACGCCAGCTTCAGGTCCTTGGTCATCTCCGGCGGCAGCGATTGCCCGTGCCACTTCTCGAGACCCGGCTTCGGGTCGAACAAGTCCATCTGGCTCGGCGCGCCTTCCTGAAACAGGAAGATCACGTTCTTCGCCTTCGGAGCGAAGTGCGGCTTCCGCGGCGCCAGCGGATCCGCCGTACGCCCCTCCGCCGCCAGCAGATTCGACAGCGCCAGCGTCCCGATGCCGGCCAGCCCGCGGCGCAAAAAGTCCCGCCGCAAGTGCGATTCGATGAATTGCCGTTCCTGCATAACTACTCCCGGGTAATGAACTCTTCAAGGTTCAGAATCACGCTGGCCACGCCGCTCCACGTCGCCGTCTCGAGCGCCGTGGCGCCGGGCGGCACAAACGGCGCCAGCGTTGCCACCGCCTTCGGATCGTCCGCCAGCAACCGCCGCTGCTCGCTGAAATACGCCGCCATGCGCTTTGCTTCGCGCTCACTCGGAGCCCGGCCCAATGCCTGCCGATACGCCCACTCCAGCCGCGCCGGCTCCGGCTGCTGCACCACGCGCACCGCCAGCACCTCGGCCGCCTCCACAAACACCGGATCATTCAACAGATTCAGTGCCTGCAACGGCGTGTTCGACCGGTCCCGCTTGCACTGCGTCACCGTCGACTTCGGCGCGTCGAACGTCATCAGCTGCGGATACGGCGACGTGCGCAAAAACTGAATGTAGAGCCCCCGGCGGTAACGATCCTCGCCCTCGCTCTCCTTCCAGCTTTCGCCCCAGCCGCGCGACGCATAGCTCATCTCCATCACGCCCGCCGGCATCGGCGGACGCACACTCGGCCCACCGACGGTCTTCGCCAGCAACCCGCTCGCCGCCAGCGCGCCGTCGCGAATCTGCTCCGCCGTCAGCCGCAAACGGACCTGCCGTGCCAACAGCTGATTGTCCGGATCCTGCTCCTGCAACTCCGGCCGCGCCGTCGACGCCTGCCGGTAAACCGACGACAGCACGATCTCGCGCACCAACTGCTTCCGCGACCAGCCATTGGTCCGGAACCGGTCCGCCAGCCACGTCAACAGCTCCGGATACTGCGGCTTGTCCGCCCGCGTGCCGAAGTCATCGGTCGACTTCAACAACCCCGAGCCGAACAGTTCCTGCCAGATGCGATTCACGGCCACGCGCGCCGTCAGCGGATTCTGCTCGGAGACCAGCCACTGCGCCAGATCCAGCCGCGTTAACTTGCCGCTCTTCGGCAGCCCCGGCAGCACCGCTGGCGCCGCCGGCTGAACTTCAATGCCGTTCGTCTTGTAGTCGCCGCGCAC
>CBDDIZ010000004.1:0-29008 GCA_965229305.1 Bryobacteraceae bacterium
GGCGGCGACGGTTGCCCCGAGTTGTGCGCGACCGGCCCCGGCCGCGGAGGCCATCGACATCGCGCCATTTGTCTGCGAAGATGACATTCGCCAAGCGATGCGGAAACAGGAGAAGATTTACATCGGACCGCGCACGATTGTGACGCCGTCCGCCCGCGACCTCGGCGCCCAGTATGACATCCTGGTGATGACTGAACGGCCGGCGGCAGGTCCGCGGAAATCGAACCGACGAATTGAAATCCGACCTCGAAACCCTGAAACTCGAAATCGAAGAGTATCTTCCGAAGCACGGCTTCGTGGCCTTCCATGGCGCGGACCCCGCGTGCTGGACGATGATCTGGAAGTAATTCATTGGGACGTGGAAAAATCTGCCGGACTACCAGCAGTTTTCTCTCGGTGGCGCAACAGATTGGGGTGAAGCTGATCGTGTTTCGCGTTCCGACGTTTCCGCGAGGACAATGGTCGAAGAGACGTTGGATCAGTTGGAAGAAAGGCGCGAATTCCGCGCGAGGAACGGGCGCGAGTACGAATCGCGGCTGAAAAGAGTTGCGCATCTACGCCGGCTTCACTTGTTCGATCGAGCTTTCCTTCGACCACGACGGACGCACCTACCTTTTCGAACTGCACACGGATTGGTTCGATGAAGCCATGGACCTGATGGACGACGTGATGGCGGCCGGGTCCGAACCCGGGACTCGAAAACGGGACCGACTTACGGCGGCTTCTACTCGCGGAACTAGGCGTTGACCTCACCAGCAGTAATTGCGTCGCCGGTTCGGGCGGCCGGCGCTTGTGGCTTTGGCAGCCGCCTGACGCGGAAGCTGTGGCGCGGGTTGCGGCGCGAAACTGGGACTCACCGAAGCGGTGGCGCAAGTATTGGTGCGGCGGGGGCTATGGGCGACCCGGCTGAGGCGCAGGGCGTTTTCTGCAACCAAGCTTGGCGCAACTGCACGCGGGGAGCGGACTCCTGGGGCTGGAAGCGAGCCGTGGGACGACTGGTGCGCGCGATTCAGAGCCGCGAGAAGATCCTGCTCTATGGCGACTACGACGTCGATGGGGACGATGTCGATCGTGCTGTTGACCAAGGCGATTGAGCTGGCGGGCGGCAGCAGGCGAGTTTCACGTGGCCGCAATCGCATGCGCGAAGGCTACGGCATGCGGCCCGAGGTGATCACGGAGGCCGCGGCCCAGGGCGTGAATCTGGTCGTGAGCGTGGATACCGGGATTCGGGCGGGCGCGGTGGTGGAGCATGCGCGGGACGTTGGGGATCGACGTCAATCGTGACGGATCATCATTTGCCGGAAGCCGAAGTGCCCGCAAGCGTTCGCGGTGGTGAATCCGAATCAGCCGGGTTGTGGCTAATCCCAAACAAGCATCTTTTGCGGGGCGGGGGTGGCGTTCAAGCTGGCCGAAGGGGCTCTTGAGCGCGGTGCCCATGGATGAGACGCGCCGCCGACGGGTGCTCGATTCTCTCATGAAGCTGGCGGCGATCGCCACCGTGGGCCGACGTGGTGGCCGTTGCGCGGTGAGAAATCGCGTGCTGGTGCACTTTCGGCCTGCAGGGGGCTCGACCGGACGCCGAATCCTGGGTCTGCGGGGCGTTTGCTGAACGTCGCGGGCAATTCAGCCGGGTCAGTCGCCCTTCCGCGCGGCAGGTGGGGCTTTCAGATTGGGCCGCGCATCAACGCCGCGGGCCGGATGGCCGATGCGCGGGAAGTGGGTGGACTTGTTGTTGAAGGCAACGCCCGAGCGCGCCGAAGCCATCGCCCGGCAGTTGGACGACCTCAAACCGCGAGCGGCAGGAAACCGAAGCGGCAATGGTGGCCACGATTCTGGACCAATGCACGCGGACGCCGGTGACCGACGAGGCAGGGTGCGCTGGTGTTCTGGGGCGAGGGCTGGCATAAAGGCGTGGTGGGGCATTGTGGCGAGCCGCGTGGTGGAACGCTTTTATCGGGCCGGTGTTTGTGCTGGGTGAAGATCCGGTGACGGGGGCTGGCGACGGGATCCGGACGCAGTGTGGGCGCTGTTCCATTTGCTCGATGCGCTCGAAAAGCATGGCCCGAGCTTTTCACGAAGTTTGGCGGGCACAAGCAGGCCGCCGGCGTGGACGCTGCCCCGGGAGCGGCTGCACGAGTTCCGGGAGCGGCTGCAGACGTTTGCCAAGATGCGGGCTGAGGCCCGGAGGATTTCCGGCCGCAATTGGAACTGGATGGGGTGGTGGATGTGTCGCAGGTGGGCGAAGGTCTGGTGCGGTCGATCGGATCGCTGGGCGCCGTTCGGCAATGAGAATGATCCGCCGTTTGTTCGGGATCTTTGGAAGCGCAGGTGGTGGGGGCGCCGAAGGTGGTGAAGGAGCAGCATGTCTTCTTCAACGTGGCGCAAGAGGGTGGACGATCGATCAAGGTGAAGGCCCTGGCGCAAGGCAGAGCGGCTGGAAGAGTTTTCAGGGAGCCGTAGACTTGGCCGTGACGCTCGAGGAAGATCGCTACGATGGCTGGTCGGCCGTACTGCGCGAGTTGCGGCCTGCCGCTCAGGTTTCCTGTCGCGCGGCCGGCTTAGGCAATTTCTCCGAGTCCGTGTAACTTATTGCGGTGCCGCGCGGAGTCGACACTTAGTCGATTTCGCAGGTGTAAGTGTGACCGAATCGCAATGTTTTCAAGGTCGCAGACGTTTCGTTCTCAGGCGCCCGGCAAAGCGAATTCACAATTCTCCCGATTACGACGAGGCGACGCGTTCTCTTGTTCGTGGAGCGCCTTCTCCGTAAGCTAGCTTCAATTGCCCGCCAACTTACGGAGGAACTTATGAAACAGGCGCTCATGATGATGCTGGCCACGGCTTCCCTCAGCCAAGCCGGCATCATCTTCATGTCCAATATCCAAAACGGGTCGCCGGTTGCGGTGAACAGCCTGACCGGATTGATCACGACCGGGGATCTGATGGCCGGGATGGAGGTGACGGGAGTTTTTTCGAACGGCAACACGCAGACCTGCACGTGGGCGGCGACGGGGTCCGGGGCGGGAGGTTGCACGGCCGGCACTGCGGCGGCAGGAAGCTTCAGTCTGATTCAAAGCGGCGATACCTTGACGAGTCCGTTTTCACTCGACAACCTCTCGACGAGTGCCCTTCTGCTGACGCTGATCGTGAATGGCGCGCCTGGGTACACGGTATTCGATATCGTGGCGACACCCGGGTTGACGCCTGGTTCGAATAACGGTTTGGCGATTAGCGGTACAACGCTCGGTGGCGCGCCGAACGGCTTGGGCAGTTACTCGAACATTGTGAGCGTGGGTGCGAATCCGGCCCTGGGCGATTTGTATGCGCAGGTGGCGCTCGACTTTGGTTTAGGGCTGGCGCCGGGCGTGACCGCCTCGTTCCTGGCCGATACGGACACGATCGGGGCTCCCGGTGGTCTGCCGGGCAGTACGGACAGCGGGTCGGGTGTGCCGGAGCCGGTGACTTACTTACTTTGTGGCTTCACGCTGGTGGCGATGGGAATAATTCGTCGCTTCCCCAGCGACTTGGCCTAACGATTTTCCGAGACCGCAAGGCCTCTTCCTCAACGAACCCAAAACTCGAAGGACCAGCACGTAAGCGCTGGTCCTATTTTTTTGCTACCAGAAAGCATAGTGCGCGCGGCCCTGGCGCATAGCTTCAGAGTCGGGGGCGATGCGCTCCAGGAGGCGGCGAGCTTCAAGCGGTTTCACTTGGGGCCGGGAAGGCTAAGGTCGGCACGGAAAGATGGGTGGAGAGCAACAGTAGGGGGAGCATGCGAGTCCGGGGGCCTGTTCGTAGGGTACACCCCGGGGCACGACGAGGCAGAAGGCTGCGTTAGAGTGGTCGCAGGAGGCTGATTGGCGCAGTTTTGGCGGAAGTCGGTGATGACGCGGTATGCGCTCGTACTGGTGTGCGTGAGTGCCGCGGCGGCGATTGCCGCGCTGGTCCTGGTGCTGGGGATTCCCCGGCCGACGATCAGCTTTGCCTTCCTGTTTGCGATCCTGATATCGGCTTGGATCGGGGGCTTCGGGCCGGGGATTCTTGCCGGCTGCCTGAGTCTGCTGAGCGGCCAGTATCTGCTGCAGCCCAACTTTACGCTGGGGCAACTGGATCTGAACCGATTGGTGCTGGTGCTGCTGGTCTCCAATCTGGTGAGCTATATCGCGGCCCAGCGCAGGCGCACGGAAGATGCCTTGCGGGCGGCGAATGCGGAACTGGACAGCCGGGTGCAGGAGCAGACGAGAGAGCTGAATGAGGCGCTGCGGGCCTTGGGCGAGCGGGAAGAGCGGCAACGGCGAGCGGCGGAAGCGGGCAAGGTGGGGCTGTGGGAGTGGGATATTCTGCGCAACGAGGTGACCTGGTCCGATCAGATCTACGAGATGCACGGACTGGCGAAGGGTACTTTCGGCGGGACGGTGGAGTCCTTTGCGGGGTTGATTCATCCGCTGGATCAGCCGCAAGTTTCGAAGGCTCTCGACGAAGCCCTGACCGGGCTCGGAGCGTATGACGTTGAGTTCCGGCCGGTGCGTCCGGATGGCCAACACCGTTGGCTTTCGACTACCGGTCGGGTGACGTTCGATGCGGCGGGCCGCGCGGTTTTCATGCATGGGGCGGTGGTGGATACGACGGAGCGGCGCGAGGCGGAAGAGGCGCTGCGTCGGAGCAATGAGGAACTGGAAGAGTTCGCCTCGGTGGCGAGCCATGACTTGCAGGAGCCGATTCGCCAAGTGGCAATCTTCAGCGAACTGGTGAAGGCCCAGTATGGTGATCGTCTGGATGACGAGGGCCGGAAGTATCTCGACTATTGCGTGTCCGGCGCGCTGCGGATGCGAGCGCTGATCAATGATTTGCTGGATTACTCGAGCAAGTCGCGCGCGGAGCAGCCCTCGCCGGAGCCCGTGGATCTAGAGTCCGTGGTGACGGCTGTGCGAGCCAGTTTGCGGAATCGGCTGGAAGAGACCGGCGGACGCGTTGAAGTGTCGGCGCTGCCGACGATCCTGGGGCATCGCTCGCTGCTGACCCAGCTTTGGCAGAATCTGATGGCGAACGCGCTGACTTATCGCGGGGAGAACGCACCGGTGGTGCGGTTGTGGGCGGAGCGCGATCAGCACGGGTGGATGTTCAGCGTGGCGGACAATGGGTTGGGCATTGCTCCGGAGTATCATGAGCAGATTTTCCGCATCTTCCAACGGCTGCATGATCGCGAGCGGTTCCCGGGCACGGGGATCGGTCTGGCGATTTGCAAGAAGATTGTGGAGCGCCACGGGGGACGGATCTGGGTCGAGTCTGAACCGGGTAAGGGCTCAACCTTTCGCTTCACCTTGCCGGATACACTGCCGACGAAGGAAGGAGCCGCTAACGCCTTCCAACATGCGCGCGACTGATCTGGCGGCTGGCGGTGACCCCACACTGTTTCATGGTGAGTTCGAGTTCCGTGCGGAGGATGTCGATGGCGCGCTCCACACCGGGCTGTCCGAAGGCCGCTAAGCCCCAGACATAAGGGCGGCCCACGAAGACGGCCTTCGCCCCTAGCGCCAAGGCTTTGAAGATGTCGGTACCGCGGCGGAAGCCTCCATCGATGAAGACGGGCAGCGCGCCCGCTTCCGCCAGCACTTCCGGAAGACATTCGATGGTGCCCCGTCCGCTCTCTTCGGCGCGGCCGCCGTGGTTGGAGACGATCAGGCCATCGACGCCAGACTCGCGGCACAGCCGGGCGTCTTCGCCGGTCTCAATGCCTTTGAGCAGGAACTTGGCAGAGGTGAGTTTGCGAAGGCGCTCGAGATCACGCCAGTTGAGGGCGGGATTCGTGGTCCGCAGCCCCTCGACGTTGAGGCCATCGTACATGGGCTTGCGGCGATAGAAGTCTTCGGGGCGGGTTCCATGGCAGGCGACGCAGTCTCGTTTGTCGCGCAGCTTGAAGCGTTCGAACGTCTCGGTATGGCGGCCGGCCTGCGTATCGACGGTGAGGGCGATGACGGGGCAGCCGGTCTGCTCCGCTCGCTTGATCAGACGTTCGGTGACGTCCCAGCGAGAGCCAGGATAGAGCTGATACCAGGGCGCGCGACCCAATTCTTTAGCCACGTCTTCGACGGACGTGGTGGTGGCGGTGGAGAGGATCTGGAGTGCGCGTTTGGCCTTGGCGGCACGTGCCACGGGCAGTTCGCCTTGCGCGTGGAAGGCCTTCTGGTTGCCGATGGGAGCGAGACCGATGGGCGTATCCCAGGTGGTGCCGAAGATCTCGGTGCGGAGGTCAGCGGTGCGGATGTCGACAAGGCGGCGGGGCCGCAGATAGAAGCGATCGAAGCCACGGCGGTTGGCGGTTAAGGTGGCATCATCGTCGACGCCGGTGGCCAGGTAGCCGTAGTGAGCGGGGGGCAAAGCCTTGCGCGCGGCGGGTTCAAGATCCATCACATTGATGGCGGCTTCCGGAGTGGCAATGACGGCATCGTCTTCGGCAACGGCGGCTGCGGGGCTGGCCGCCAGATAGGCAAGGAAGCGGCGGCGCGCCAGCGGATCGAGAGGCATGTTCGGACAGCTTATCAGGATTGGGCTAAGGGACAAAGAGGCGCCCGGTGCGCGACTTCGGGTCATGCAGGCCGAGTTGCCGGAGCGTTTCGTGCGCGAGTTCAATGTGGCCGAACTGATTCGGATGAATGGAGCCATCGGCCATCAGCATGAGGAGTTCGTAAGGCGTGCGGCGGGTTTGCGTCCAGTGGGCGTAGTGATCGACGAGGACCAGCGACTTGCCTTGGGCGAACTGGCGAAGGAGGTCGACGTAGGCCGGTAAGTCGCGCCGGGCGTTGTCGGCCGGATAGTGAATCAGATTGGGCGTGTGGAGGATCACGCGGATATCGCGCTCCTGAAGCTTGTTCCAGCAGGCGTCGAGCGCGTTAGCGAAAGTCTGCCGGCCATCCGGTCCCGCGACGCAATCGTTCATGCCGAACATGAGGGAGACGATGTGAGGTTGGAAGCGCAAGACGCGCCAGTCAAGGTCGGCGAGCAGACTGGGCAGTCGATTGCCGCTGATGCCGGTGTTGATGACGACGTCGCGCGTGCGGCGCATCTCCCAACGCAGGCGCTCAGCGATGTGCTCGGAATAGCTGCGGGCGCCATAGGTGTGCGCCGCGCCGTGGGTGATGCTATCGCCGGTGAAGACCCAGGTGAGCGGCTCTTTGTTGGCCAGCAGGGCGGGGAAGTTGAGGGCGCTGGCTGGGGCGGCCAGCGCCAGGGCGGTGCGTCGCGTCATTCAAACCATGATGGATCAAGCCGAACGAGTTCATTGTGCTGCTTCTCGTAACTGGCGCCGGCCTTTAGGCCGAAGCGGGTGTAGTAGAGCAGTACGGAGCCATTGGCAGTCTCGCAGAGGAACGGGTAGTCACCGCGGCTGCCGTCCCTATGCGGCTCGGTCTGCGGGGCGACGAACTTGGGCTTCGACCAGGTCTTGCCGTTGTCCTTCGAACGGGCCGCGTAAAGATATTGGCGGAAATGGCCGCTGACGCCGCGGGGATAGGACTGAATGTCGTTCCAGGCCTGGAGCAGGTCACCGTTCTTGAGGCGCAGGATCGCGGCAGGCGAATCGGGAGCCATGAAGCGGCTGGCTTTCGGCTCGCCGAAGTGCGCGCCGCCATCGTCAGAGTAGGACTCATAGAGGCGGAGCGTCTGCGTGCGGATGATCATCTGCACGCGATTCGGGCTGACCTCGAGCAACACCGGTTCGATGGCGCCAGGATGCACCACCTGTGGGCCGAAGGGGACTTGCATGTTGTCCTGCCCGACTTTCCAGGTCTTGCCGAGGTCGTCCGAGTAGAAACTGACGATGCGGAACTCTCGCTGCTTGACGGCCTCGACGAAGTGATCGCTGGTGTAGGAGAGCGCGGCGAGGATACGGCCGGACTTCAGTTGGATGACGGAGTTGATCGCGCCCGTATAGGTGTGCCCGAAGTTCACGGGCGCGGCTTCGGACCAAGTTTTGCCTTGGTCGCGCGATATCTGATGTTGATAGACGCTATGGCCTAAGCCACGGTCAGTGGATTTCGGCAGCACGTAGTAGCGCACCGAGAAAGCGTGCAGGTTGCCGTCGCGGTCGACGAGTGGATAGACCTGAGGCGTCACGGTGCCGGGCCCGGCAGCGTATTGCCCGACCTTCTCCGGGCTGGACCAAGTGGCGCCGTTGTCGGTGGAGAGGCGGCGGTAGAGCGTCATCGGTGGACCGCTCTGCTGCATCTCACTGAACGGGCGGGCATCGGAGTGGAGGCTGATCAGCCGGCCGTCGGGGAGACGGGCCGGCATGCTCAGCGTGCCTTCGTAGTGAATCTCCTTCGGCGCTTCAGCCGCCGAAAGCAGGGTGGCGAGGAACAGAATCTGGTAACGCATTAGAAAATGTACTTCGCTCCGAATTGGATGATGCGGCCCGGACCAGCGCTTTGGATACGACCGACGGCCGCAGCGGCCGAGAGGGTGGAAGCGGGGTTCGAGAACTGGGCCCGGTTAAAGAAGTTGAAGAACTCGAAACGCATCTGGAGCTTGCCCCAGCGTTCGGAGATCGGGAAGTTCTTGTTGACGGTGAAGTCCACGTTCGCGGTGCCCGGACCGATCAGGACGTTGCGGCCGAAGTTGCCGAAGGTGCCCACCGGGTTCTGAACGAACGCGGCCGGATCGAAGTACTTGATGATCTTGTCGTTCTTGCTACGGCCTGAATCGAGCACCGGATTGCCGACGAGGTTCGGACGGTCCTGGCCGTAAGCGGAGCGCGAGTTATCCACGCCGCTGAGAACGTTGAAGGGGAGGCCGGCGCCGAGGCTGATGATGGTGCCGAAGTCCCAGGAATCGAGCAGACTGGTCGCCAGACGGTTCGAGGTGCCAAGCTTCTTGGCGAGCGACGGCGTGCCGTAGACGATGCTGGTGACGTTGCGGTGACGCTGGTCAAAACCAGCCAGACCGCGGCTGCCGCGCATGTTCTCGGCGTCCTGGGGCACGTCCGTAGCCAGGCCGTTCGACAGATAGACCGAGGCGACGTCGATGGCCTTGGCCCAGGTATAGGAGTTGAGCAGCGTGAGGCCGTTACCGAAAGTCTTGCGGACTTCGGCTTGCAGCGAGTGGTAGTTGCTATTGGCGATCGAGTTGCCCACCGACACGGCGCCGTAACGCAGCGGTTCGGTACCCACGGGCGGGTTGGCCAGATTCAGACGACGGCGATTGTTGGTGTTGGCGATGGTCGAGAGCGGGTTGCCGGCGGCGTCGTTGCCGGGGATGTAGGTCGCCGGGTTCAACTGCTGGTAGTACTCGAGATGGTGAGTCACATTGCCGACCCAGGAAGCCTGGACGGCGACCTTGCCCGGCAACTGCTGCTGGAGGGTGAAGTTCCACTGCTGCACGGTGGGATTCACCAGCGCGGGGTTGATGCCTTGGATGGTGAGCGGCTGATAGGGACGGAAGTCCATCGTCTTGCTGGTGGGCACGGGGAAGGCCGTGGTGAGGGCATCGGGAATCGGCGCGACGAAACTCGGCGTGTCCGGCACGTTGAAGTTGATGAAGAAGGGCGCGCTATAGGCGGTGGGCACAGTGGCATCGCCGTTCGCCGTGGCATAGAAAAGGCCGTAGGCAGCACGGATGCTGGTTTTGCCGTTGCCGAAGACGTCCCAGGCAAAGCCGACGCGCGGGCTCCAGTCGTTCTTGTCGACATGAACGACGGTATCGCTCACGCCCGGGTCACCGGGGTAGAGCAAGCCGACCGGCGCGGTGGTGATGACCTGCGACTTTTGGCCAACCACGAAGGTGGAGGCCGGCGCGATCTTGCCGCCGCCAACCAGGTCGATGGTGGGCAGAGCGCGGAAGGGAGTGGCGATCTGGTAGCGCAGGCCCAGGTTCAGCACGAAGTTGCGGGTGATGCGGAAGTCGTCCTGGATGAAGCTGGCGAAGTACTTTTGCCGATAGTCGCCGCCGAGCTGGTTCGAGACGAACATGTTGGTGCGGCCGAGATGGAAGTCGGCCAGCGGGTCACCGGTGATGTTGCCGCTGGCGATGAAAGCGCCATGCGAGTTGCCGCTGGTGAGCGAGAACAGTTGCGAGTACTTCACTTCGCCGCCGAACTTGAGGCTGTGACGACCTTTGACGAAGGTAACCAAGTCAGAGAACTGGAAGTCGTGCGAGGTTGAGACGGCATTGTTACCGCCCGAATTGGTGAGGCGGCCGGTGATGCCCATGTGCGGGATATCCATGTAACGCTGCTGCGGGAACTTGGAGCCCAGTTCCACCATCGTGGGGCCACGGCCTTCATTGCTGACGTTCCAGCCGACCTTCACATACCCGAAGCGGAACTGGTTCAGCAGGTTCGGGCGGATGGTGTAGGTGTGGTTCATGATCGCGGTGCGGGTTTGAATGTCGCTGTCTTTACCGGGACGGCCGGTGGGGTTGACGAAGGGAACACTCAAGCGACCGAAGTCGAGCAAGGAGGTGGAGAGGGTCTTGTCTTCGAACCAGGAGAACGTAAAGCGGCTCTTCTCGTTCATGTTGTAGTCGCTCTTCAGCAGGTACTGATTGTTGTTGACGGGCTCGGAGAAGGCGCCCAGGAAGCGGCCGTCCGGGGAGTTGGGAAGCGGCAGGAGGGCGAGCAACTTCTGCGCCACGGGGTCCAGCCGGCTGGCGGGGATGATGTTGCCGGGGAAGGGCGCGCGCGAAAGGGGATCGGTTAAGGCGCGCGGTGTACGCGAGTAATCTCCGGCGCGTTCGAGCGCGGTCGGCGGCGTGGCCGACGTGGTGGCGCGACCCTGACGAATCTTGAGCCACTGCGCTGTGCCGAAGAAGAAGAGCTTGTTCTTCACGATCGGGCCACCGCCGCTAAAGCCGAACTGATTCTGGTTGAGCGGAGCAACCGTGGGCAGGAAGAAGCTGCGCGCGGCGAAGTTGCTGTTGCGGTTGAACTCGAAAGCCGTCGCGTGGAAGTCATTGGTGCCGGACTTCGTCACCACGTTCATCACGCCGCCAGGATTCTTACCGAATTCCGCGCTGTAGTTGTTGGTGATGAAGCGGAACTCCGCCACGGCGTCCGGATTGGGGTAATTCAGGCCCGTATTCATGCGCATGCCGGCGTACTCACCGCCATCGAGGTTGTACTGCGTCATCTTGAAGCGATTGCCGTTGACGCTCATGCGGGTGGCGTCGCGTTCGTCGGTGCCCACTAAGGCGGTGTGCACCTTTTCGCCACTGACGCCGGCGACGAGCGTGGCCAGTTGCAGCGGGTTGCGGCCGTTCAACGGCAGTTCCACAATCGGGCGGGCTTCGATCAACTGGCCCACTTCGGTGGTTTGCGTATTCACCAGGGGCGCGCCGCTGGTCACTTCGACGCGTTCGGCAGCGGCGCCGACCTGGAGGCTGAAGTTGAGCCCGGCCACCTGCTGGTTCGCGAGGGCGACGTTGGATTGCTGCAGCCGTTTGAAGCCCTGGGCCTCCACCACAATGTCGTATTCGCCGATGGGGAGCAGGTTGATGGCGTAGCTGCCATCGACGGCGGTGGTGGCGGCGACCTTGAGCCCGGTGTTCCGGTTCGTGGCTTCGACGCGCGCATTCGGTACGGCGGCGCTCGAAGCATCGGTGACGGTGCCGCGGATCGAGGCAGTGGTTTGAGCGGGAAGCTGGGCCACGGCGGCCAGCAGCATCAGGCAAGTCAACAGTAAGCGAAACATACGGTCCTCTTTCCGACTGCCGTCTGTCGACAGACGGCATATTGTGAAGTTATACACCTTTTGGCCGGTCACGTTCAAGACGCGGCCTACATTCCCAACGTGCGATAGAAGGCCTTGACATCGGCCATTTGAGGCGGGGTGACAAAGGCCTCGGGCGGGCGTAAGTAGCGCTGCGCGGTGCCGAAATGTTCGAGCGTGGCGCGCCAGAAGGCGTGGGAGAAACGCGAGAAGAAGGGAACGTCGAAGTTGTCAACCACGGCGATCGCGTCCGCCGTGCGTCCCGCTTGCGAGGCCTTCCAGAAGCGCTGCGGAATGGACGGAGCGAAGGTAGAGAAGGTGCTGTAGTAGGCCTTCATGCCATGCGGTTGGAACATGAGGTAGCGGGACTTCTGGCCACCGGCGAAGATATTGAGACGGTCCCGGTACTTGGCGAACAGCTCGACGCTATAGAGCGGCGGGTACTCCTCCTTGTAAGCGACGACGGTCTCCAGTGCGAGTACGCGCTTCAACAGAGGAAAGGGGACTTGGCCGTGGAGGACGATGCCACAGCGTGACGCCGCCGCGATTTTGGCGAAGTGGTCATAGAGCGTATCGTCGTTGCCGAAGGCCGGCAAGAAGACCTGCACGGCATCGGCGCCGGCTTGCGAAGCGAAGCGGGCATAGTCGACGGCTTGGCCGGTCCACCATTGACCGGTAGCGGCGATGACGAGGCCGCGTCCGTTCACCGCTTTCACCAGGGCGGTGGTGAGCGTCTTGATCTCGTCGTAGGTGAGCCGATCGTATTGACTGTTCCCGGCGGTGAGGGCAAAGGTCTGGGCGCCGGCTTGTAAGCCGCAGTCGACGATCTTCTTGATCGACACGAGGTCGAGCGAGTAGTCCGCGTTGTAGACCGTGGGCACGGAGCAGACCGGACCCACCAGCTTGCTTTTGAAGTCAGCCGCGGGCACGGCGGCGAGAGCCGAGCGGACCAGGACGGACTGCTGTAAGAGAGAACGCCGCGTCATGAAGCCTCCGAAGTCAATGTGCTTACCACCAGACCCTCGATCTGTCTTGGTTCTGGTGCCGCCGTAAAGCGGCTGGCCGCGAAGCCGACGCCAAAGGTCGTCAGTGTGCCGATCAGGCCGAGGTAGAAGAAACTCCAATTGGTTTGCGTGATCACCGTGAGAATGGCGGCCACGCCGGTGAGCCCGCCGATCATCGAGCCGGTGGCCGTGGCGGTGCGGGTCATGGTGCCCAGCAGAAAGATACCGAGCATGGGGCCGGAGATGACGCTGCTGACGCGGGTGTAGGCGGTGGCGAGGTCGCCCGCCCGCTCCGCAAAGAGGGCGAGCACCGTTACGGCGCAGCCCCAGATCAGGGTGCCGGCTCGGCCCACGCGGGCGTAGTGTTCTGGCGTCTCATTCGGCCGGAAGATGCGCTGATAAAAATCGACGGTGGAGGCGGTGGTGAGCGAGTTGATACCGGCGGACATCACGGCCATGGAGGCCGCAAAGATGGCGGCGATCACCAGACCCGCAATGCCGGGCGGGAGTTCCGTGACGGCGAAGAGCGGCAGGATGGCGTTGTTGGTGGTGAGGCCAGTAAGACGGTCCGGGTGGTTACGGTAGAAGACGAAGAGCACAATCCCCACGGCGTATAGCAGCAGCGAGATGGGCACAATCAGAACGCTTTGCAGAATGACGGATTGGCGGCAATCCTTGACGGACTTCGTGGTGAACAGGCGCTGCAGAATGGCTTGGTCCGTGGTGAGGGGGGCGAGCGACAGGATGGCGCCCCCGATGATGCAGGACCAGATGGTGGTGAGTTGCGAAGGGTCGAGAGCCGTGTTGACGAGGTGAAACTTACCGTTCTCCGCAGCCACGCGCCAAGCTTCGCTGAAGCCGCCGGGGATGTTGTAGATGGCGGTGAAGAAGATCAGGAGAATGCCGGAGGTGACGGTGACGAACTGAATCACGTCAGTCCAGATCACGGCTTTGATGCCGCCGAGCGTGGTGTAGAAGGTGGTGAAGAGCCCCATGATCATTACGCATTTCCAGACGTCGAGCCCTGTGACCATGTTGATCACCAGCGCCGGTCCGTAGACGGCGACGGCGACGTGCCAACCGCGCAACATCTGAAATAAGGCGCTACAGAAGAGGCGTACCTGGACGTTGAAGCGGCGTTCGAGGTATTCGTAGGCGGTGTAGAGATTGAGGCGGGAGTAAAAGGGGACGAAGACGAAGATTACCAGCGGGGCCACCAGCGGATAGCCGACCGTCACCCAGATGAGTTCGAGATTATTTTTGTAGCTCCAGGCCGGGGCGCCCATCACAGAGATGGCGCTGAGGTCGGCGGCGATGATCGAGATGCCGGCGGGGAGCCAGGAGATTGAACGGCCGCCGAGGAAGTACTCACGCGCGCTACTGTTCTTGCGGTAGAAGGAACTGCCGAAGGCCGCGATGGCGAGCAAGTACACCATCACGGCGATGTAGTCGAGCGTGGAAAAGCCTCTCATCGTTTCTCCCAAGCCGCTTCGAGGGTCCACGGTGCGCGAATCTTTACGCCGGATTCGCCGCCGGCGGTGAGCAGCTTTTGCCCGACGATGACGTACTTGGCGTCGGCGAGGGGATGCGCCAGCTTCCCGATGAGCTTCGCTTGACGCCCGTCGAAGGAGTAGACTTCGTCGCTGAAGTTATCGGTGTAGCCGCCCAGGAGCAGAATCTGGCCACGATAGGAGACCGCGCTCCAGGCGCGGCGGGCGACGGGCAGATCCGGCAGTTGCTGCCATTGATCGTGCCGCGGGTCATAGCTCCAGGCGTCGCGCAGATTCTTGCCGCCGCTGAAGCCTCCGAAAAGATAAAGCTTGCCGCGATGCGCGGTGAGGGCTCCGATCACGCGCGGAGTGCCTGGAAATGGCGCGAGTGCCTTCCACGCGCCCTGCGGCTGGTAATGCCAAAGGGTCGTCGTCGCGGAGGTAAGGTCGCCCATTTTGCTCAGTCCGCCGAAGACGTAGAGATTCTTGCCGAGGGCGGCGGAGAGCGTATACATGCGGGGCTCAGGGAGAGCGGGAGCCTCGTCCCACCGGCCTTGAGCAAAGCGGACCACGGAGTTCGAAAGTTGACCGTCCACCACGCCGCCAATGACGTAGACACCGTCCGCGAGCGTCACCGACGAGGCATCACTGCGCATCGCCGGCAACTCCGGCGCGGGCGTCCAGGTGTTCGCGGCAGGGTCAAAGAAGTCAGCCCGGCGACTGACGATCTTGCGATCGCCTTCCCAATGGCTGCCGCCGGCAAACAGCATCTTCTGGTCCACTACGCCGATGGCATAGCCCGCACGAGGCTGCGGCAGCGGGGCGCGTTCGCGCCAAGTCAGTTCGGCAAGCAGCAGCAAGAAGATCATTTCCCCAGCAGCCATTCCCGCGTGAAGCGCGCGAACCGGATGTCACGGCCACCGTCCGGCAGCACTTGCTGCCACACCGCGACGAACGTGTTGTCGCCGGTCTGCGTAATGCCTGGATAGGAGGCCTGGAGGTTGTCCGTTTGCGCAATGATACGGGGTTTGCTCCACGTCTTGCCGCCGTCGGCGGAAAGGGCGCTGCTGAGCGGATAACGAGTCAGCGGAGAGCTGTTCCAGACGGCGACAATTTCCGTCGGATTCTGTTGCACGCGGAAGAGGGCCGAGGGAGTGTTGTGGCCGGGCAGCGAACTGCGCTTGGGGGCGGACCAAGTGAGACCGCTGTCATTGCTGCGGCTTTCCCAATGATGCGTGTCGCCGGAACGCAGAATCATGAGGACTTCGCCATTGTCGAGTTCGACCAGCGACGGCTCGCAAAGTCCGTTGGTGCCGCCGGGCGTCAGTTTGTCGACGACAAAGGTGTGCACGGCGCCATGCAGGGTCCACTTCACGCCGTCCTTCGAGATCAGAACGCCGGTGGTCAGGTCCATTTCGCCTTCGGTGCGGGCAGCCAAGCCCAGTTCGGGCCACTTATCCCAAGCGATGCCGACCAGGTACGTGCCGTCTCGTAGTTTGATGCCGTTGTGCTGCTTGCCCGCGACATACTGGCGCGGGATGCCGATGTCGACCGGCTTGGACCAGGTCTGCCCATCGTCCTCGCTGCGGATCATCATGGTCCAGCTTTTCTCGATCTTGTTCGGGACGTAGACGCGGGTGGCGAAGACAAAGACGCGATGGCCGTCCACCAGAAGGTTGGGGTCCCCGTGCATCTTCTCCGGATCTTCGAAGAGCACATTGGGGGCGCCCCAGGTTCGGCCATCGTCGGTGGAGAACGAGCCATAGATTTTGCCGGGCGTCTTGTTCTCTTTGGTGTGCGCGCCCCAGACGGTGAGCAGGCGTCCGTTACCCAGGCGAGCAATCTGCGGAATGGTATTGCGGAAGAAGGCAGTTTGGTTCGAGCGGATGACGGCGCCGGTCTCAAAGTCGGCGCAGAAACCCAGAACCGGGCAGAGGTAGAGCAGGAGGCGGCGAGTCATTGGATGCCAGTATAGTCTTCTGTCGACAGATTGTAAATGTCGTTTTTCGACAATTTTCGGCTTGCAGGAATCTGTCGACAGTCGGTAGACTGAGCCTATGAAATTGCGTGGTGTCATCCCTCCGGTCGGAACGCCGTTGAAAGACCAGGACGTCGTGGACGTCGAGGGATTACGAAGGCTCAACCGGTATTTGCTGAGCGGCGGTGTCGACGCTATCTTTGCGAACGGCTCGATGGGCGGGTTCGCCTTTTTGACGGACGACGAGCAGGTGCGGTCGGTGGCGACCACTGTGGCGGAGGTCAACCGGAAGGTTCCGGTGATGGGCGGCGTGGGAGATACGAGCACGAGCCGCGCCGTCAGGATGGCGAGGCGAATCGCGGCCGAAGGCGTGGATTACCTCTCCATCTTGCCGCCCTTTTACTTTATGGGAACGCAGGAGCATCTGATCTCGTTTTTCTCGGACGTAGCGGCGGCGGTGGACATTCCCGTGTTCCTATATGACAACCCCGTGCTGACCAAGAACGGCTTGCTCCCGGAAACAGTGGCGAAGTTGCATGAGACAATTCCGCACTTGGCGGGCATCAAAGTGAGTAACTCGGACCAGGCCAACCTGCAGACCGTGTTGAAGCTCACGCGTCATGATCCGGACTTCTCTGTGCTCACGGGACATGAATTTCTGATCCTGGTGGGCCTACAAATGGGGTGTGACGGGTTCGTCGGCGGGCTGCATAATTTGTGCCCGCATATGGCGGTGGCGTTATATCGCGCGTTCCAGGCCGGTAACCTGGAAGAGGCCGCGAAACTGCAGGAAGATCTGATCGCCACGTGGCAACTGTTCCGGAAGGGCTCGATTTGGGGGGCCTTCGACGAAGCGCTGCGGCATCTTGGAATTGCCGAACGCGGAACCGGCGCGCCTTACGTGACGGAGATGAACGAAGCGGACCGGCAATCCGTTCGCGCTATCCTCGACCAGTACGTGATGCCTTACCTGCCCGCGAAGACGCTGGCATAGACGCCGGCGAGTAACGCTCTGTATCGACCCATGGCACCCGCAGATGCTCAGCGATGATTTCCTCTGCGGGTGTCTGTATTTTGCCTTGCAGATAAGCCACCAGCGGACGGTGTGAGTAAACGATGTGGCGTACCTTCTTGCTCTTGACGATGCGCAGGACACTGTGGGCGAACAGCGGCGCGGTGAGGCCGTGGAGTGTGCGCTCCAGATAGTCGTTGCCGCTGGCGTGCCAGATGGCGCGATGGAAGTCAAAATCGAGCCGGGCGCGATCGCTGGGCGAGGCGGACTCGGAGCGTTCTAACTGCTCCATCATGCGCGTGAGTTTCGCTTCCTGTAACTTGGTGAGGCGGGCGCGGGCCAGGCGGAAGGCTTCCGCTTCCAGAATGAGGCGAACGCTATTGATCTTCTGGACATCTTCTTCCGTCAGGTTCACGACAAACATGCCGCGACGGGGACTGTTGATGACTAAGCCTTGTTCCTGCAGCCGCTGCAGCGCTTCGCGAATCGGGGCGCGACTTACTTGCAAGTCTCGCGAGATCTGGCTCTCGTTGAGCCGGTCGCCCGGCTTCAGATGGCCATTGAAAATGGCGTCCGTCAGGACGTCGGCGACATTTTGTTTCAGAGTGGCGACCGCGACGGGTTTAAAAACGGGTGCTTTGGGCATGGCCGACGTGATCAGTATACATATAGACTGTCGACAATGAACATTTTTCTGCTCGCTCTGCCGCTATTCTTGCAGGACTCCTGGCGGGTGGTCTGCTTTGGCGATTCCACCACCGCGCCTCGCGCCGGGGTGGTGCCCTACTGTCAACAACTGGAGCGGCCCGGGGTGACGATGATCAATCGGGGAGTGCCGGGTAATACCACCGAGCACGCGCGGGCGCGGTTTGAGAAAGACGTGCTGGCCGCGCAGCCGAACCTGGTGATCATCCAGTTCGGGATCAATGACTCGTCGGTCGATGTCTGGAAGAAGCCGCCGGAGACGGCACCGCGCGTCTCGCTGCGACGGTATGTGGAGAACCTCAGCTACTTCGTCGATTCGGTTCGCGCGGCCGGGGGGCAGGTGGTGCTGATGACGTTCAACCCGCTCACGTGGACCACGAAGCTGAAGGGGCTCTACGGAAAGGCGCCTTACCGCCCTGAAGCGGCAGACGGCTTTAACGACGGGCGGGCGGAATACAACGAAGCGGTCCGCCAGTTGAGCCGGGACAAACAGGTGCGCCTGATTGAGGTGGATCGCGCCTACCGGGCGAGCGAGACTCCGCTCGACGACCTATTGCTTGACGGGATCCATCCCAATACGCGGGGCCATTCCCTCGTCACCGGATTGCTGCAGGACGTGCTGGCCGGACACTAGGCCGGATCAACGCGCCGGTGGCCAGGGCATGCCGGACCACTCGATCCCGGTCTCGCCCACCAATTGCTTCAGGTGATGCTCGCAATGGGCGATGTAATCCAAGGCCAATTGCTCCAGAGTCATGGGCGGGTTGTCGCCAATGTGGCAAATCACGCCCAACTGACTCTCCGGAAACCCGGCGATGAGCCAGGCAAGATAGCGGTTGAAGTGGAGCACGAGATTCACCAGCAACTGCGGATCGGCCTCCGCGAAGCGTTGCACGCGGACGCAGACGTCCTGATCGTAACCGGGCCATTCCAAGGCAGGTTGCGCAAGAGCGCGGACGAAGCGCTGATGATTGTTGGCTGCCGAATCGAGCAGATGGCCGAGGAGTTCGAGCCGGGTCCATTTGCCGGGCCCCAGCGGCTCGCCCCAATTGCTCAGCGCCGTCAGGCGCGGCGCTACTTGCTCGAGCGTGGTGTGGAACGCTACTCCCATTCGATGGTTCCCGGCGGCTTGTGGGTGAGGTCGAGAAAGACTGCCGCGACGCCGGGGAGGGCCAGCAACTCGGCGGCGAACTGCTCGGCGAGCGCGGGCGGTACGGCGGTGGCCGTGGCTGTCATGCCGTCAACGGAGTTCACGGGGCGCAGGACGACGGATTCGGGGCGGTCGGCGGTGCCCGCGGGAATCAGGATGACGGGGAACTGCCAGATGGTGTCGTCGAAGCCCGAGTCAAGCGACAAGCGCCGGACGATCGCGTCCGCGCGGCGAAGCAGCTCGAGACGCTCGCGGCTCATGGTGCTGGGGAAGACGCTGAAGCTGCTCAACGGGGCGTGGGAGGAGAGGCTGGCGACGACGCGATTGATTCGGGCATCGCGGTTGGCGATTTCGGTGGCCGCCGCGTGATCGACGCGGTCGATGGCGAGCACCGCGCGATAGGTGCGCGAGTCGCCTTGGACGCCGACGGTGCGAATGGGGATCAGCCAGCCGTCCTCGGTTTTCTCAACCGCGGCGCGCTCGTGATGACATAGGCAGCGGATGGCAAGCCCGGGGCCCGGGAAGGGATGACGGTCGAGGAGAGCGTCCGGCAGGCCCAGCGCACGGCCCAACTGGCGGACCTCGTCCTTGTAGAACTCGCGCAGCGGCTCGATCAGCCGGTTTTCGTCCATCAGCTTCTGAATGCCGGCAACGCGGTTGTGGTGAGTCTTGATCAGGTCGGCCTTCTTGGTTCCGCCGGACTCGATCGTATCCGGGTAAATGGTGCCTTGGCCCAGGATCCAATCGCCATCCAGGTAGTGGCCACCTTCGAGGATGCGCTGCTGGACGGCCACGAACTCCTCACCGATGATCAGGCGCTTGGCTTCCGGCTCCCGCGCCGTGCTGAGCTTACCGAGGAATTGCTCGCGCGCGTCGTCGACATTAAAGGAGCCTTTGGCCAGCTCTTCGAAGACGCCGCGGACGAACTCGGTTTCGCCTTCGCGCATCAGGCCGGTGTCGACATAGGTCGCGTGGACCCGTTCCGGCCCCAGCGCGCGGAGACAAACCGTATAGGCCACGGTGGAATCGACTCCGCCGGACGCGAAGAAGAAGACGGAGCGTCCCGCGGCTACCTGGCGAATCTGTTCCTCCACCACCGGCAACTGATGGGCGGGTTCCCAGTCGCGCTCGCAACCACAGATCTGGAACACGAAGTTTTCGAGAATGCGCTGGCCGCCCAAGGTCTGCACGACTTCGGGGTGGAACTGCAAGCCATAAAGTCGACGCTTTTCGTCGCTCATGGCAGCGATGGCGCAAGTTTCGGTGGTGCCCAGGAGATTGAAGCCCGAAGGAAGTCGGTCGACCTGGTCGCGGTGGCTCATCCAGACTTGTTGGCGTCCGCTGAGACCGGAGAAGAGAGGAGAATCCTGGAGGTCGATGTGAGCGAGGCCGTATTCGCCTTTTGTTCCGGGAGCGACGTGTCCATCGAGCTGGTAAGCGAAGACCTGCTGTCCGTAGCAGATGCCGAGAATGGGGATGCCGAGGGTGAGCGTGGCCGGGTCCAGCAGGGGGCTCCCCTCCTCATAGACGCTGGCGGGTCCGCCGGAGATAATGAGCCCGCGATTGCCGCGAAAGGTCGCTGCGGGAGTTTCCGACGGGAAGACATTCGCGTAGATGCCGAGTTCACGGATACGGCGGGCAATCAGGTGGCAATATTGTCCTCCCGTGTCGAGGACGCTTATCTGGGCGTGTTCCAAATCACAGATTAGCGCGGCGAAGCAAACAATGGTACTGGCCAAAGCCTGGCCGGTCGCTTCCTTGACATCGCCCGCCGGATGCGTCAGTCTAAGTTCCTTGGGACCAGCCCGCCAACGCTGAGGTTTCGCTCGACACCCGCCGCTTCGCCCACGAGGCCCGGATGCCCGGATTGAGGCCCGTGACGGTGGCTTTCCTCTAACGGCATTCGAGTCAAAACCCGGTGAACATCCTCCTCGGCTTCTTTATCCAGCAGCAACCTAATCAACTCCTCGGCTTTTTGCCTATGGTGCTGATCATGGTGGTTTTCTATTTCCTGCTTTTCCTCCCCATGCAGCGGCAGAAAAAGCAGCAAAAGACCATGATTGACAGTTTGAAGAGCGGTGACGCGGTGGTGACCAGCGGTGGGATCGTCGGCACCATTTACCGCGTGAACAGCGAGGATGATACCCTAGTGCTGCAAGTTAAGCCCGACAACATCAAACTCCAGATTTCGCGCGCCGCAGTCTCCGGACTTTTGAGCGAGAAGAAATCCTAGTTCAGGCAAGAATCAGAAATGCGTAGACATCTTTATTACAAAGTGGGCATCATCGTCGCGACGGTGCTCGTTTGCCTTTATGGCATCGTGGGATTGCCGAAGAGCCAGAAAGAGCTCGTCGACAATTTCAACAAGAACATCAAGCTGGGGCTCGACCTGAAAGGTGGCAGCCAGTTGGTGGTGCAGGTTCAGGTGCAGGACGCCTTCCGCGCCGAGGCCGATCAGGTGATCGAGCGCTTGCGGGACGAATTCCGCAAGGCCAACATCAGCTACGGCGCGATTGACCGCAACGATCCGCAGACGTTGGCCGAAGCCGGCAACATCGAGATCACGATCAAAGGCCTGGATGCCAACAAGACGCGCGAAGCGCGGACGATCATCGCCGACCAGTTTGGTCAGCAGTGGGACATGGGCAGCGCGGGCAACGACCTGCGTTTGACGATCAAGAAGACGGCGGCCCTCGCCCTGCGCCGCGACACCTTGAACCGCGCGCTGTCGACCATCGATAAGCGCATCAATGCGCTGGGCGTGGCGGAAAGCTCCGTGCAGCAACGCGGCCGCTCGGAAGACGATTCCGAACTCCTCATTCAGTTGCCCGGCGTTGACGATCCGGCTCGCATCAAGCAGATCATCCAGACGGCGGCCATGCTCGAGCTGGTGCCGGTGAAGGAAGGTCCTTTCCAGAGCCGTGAGCAGTTGCTGAGCAACTTCAACGGCGTGTTGCCGCCGAACTCGCGCATGCTGCCGAGCGACCGCGGCGCCCAGGGCACCGAGAGCTGGTACCTGCTGGAGCGTAGCCCCGTGGTGACCGGACGCGACGTGCGTGACTCCCGGCCCAGCCAGGATCCGCAGACCGGCCGCTGGGAAACCAGCTTTGTGCTGAGCCAGGACGGCGCCCGCCGCTTTGAGCGTCACACCGAATCGAACATCGGCAAGCAGTTGGCCATTGTGCTCGATGGCCGCATTCGCAGCGCTCCGGTGATTGAAGGTAAGATCTCCGACAGCGGCCGCATCATGGGTGCGGCAAGCCAGCAGGACGCGGCCGACCTTTCGCTCGTTCTCAAGGCCGGTTCGCTGCCGGCGAGCCTGCAGTATCTCGAAGAGCGCAGCGTCGGGCCGTCGCTGGGTGCGGATTCCATCCGCCAAGGCCTGATGTCCGGTTTGGTGGGATTGGTGGCGGTGATTATCGCCATGCTCGTTTACTACAAGGGCGCGGGCATTAATGCCTCGCTGGCTCTGATTCTGAACGCCGTGATTCTGATCGCCGCGCTGGCCTACTTTGGGGCGGTGCTTACGCTGCCTGGCATCGCCGGCATCGTGCTGCTGATCGGTATGGCCGTGGACTCGAATGTTCTGATTTTCGAGCGCATTCGCGAAGAATTGGCGGCTGGCAAGGGCCCGTCCGCCGCGGTTTCGGCCGGCTTCGGGAAGGCGTTTTTGACGATCGTCGACACGCACGTGACGACGGTGGTGTCATGCGCGTTGTTGTTTGTTTTCGGCACCACGCAGGTGAAGGGTTTTGCCGTCAGCCTGGTGTTGGGTTTGTTGGCGAACGTCTTTACGGCCGTGTTTGTTTCCCGGGTGATTTTCGATTGGGAACTGGCCGGTAAGAGGACTGAAAAGCTCAGCATTTGAGCCAGACAAAAGTTTGAAGGGAAGAATGGGTTCCCGAGCGGCGAAAAATATTTTCGCCGTTCCGGGAACTTGAAGGAGTCGAGCGGTGTCTGCCTTAGGTTTTAGCGGGAAGTGAAATTTCTCGCGGGCCGGCCGGCGACGTTCGGTTGAGTCGCTTACATGCACATTTTCAAGGATACGAATTACGACTTTCTGGGCAAAAAGTGGCCCTTCATCATCCTGTCGCTGGTGCTTACCGTGGTGGGGATTGGGAGCTTGATCGTGAAGGGCGGTCCGGAATACGGACTCGACTTCCGCGGCGGCGCTCTCATTGATGTCCGGTTCTCCAGCCGTCCGCCGGTGGATCAGATCCGCCAGGCGTTGGGTGAAAAGATCAAGGGCGAGATCACGGTGCAGGAAGTTTCCGGCGCCAACGATCTGCAGATCGGCGTGGAACTGAAGGATGGTACGGCCGAGGCGCGCGCGGTGGCTCTGCAACAGGCTCGCGGTCAGGTGATTGAGACGCTGTCGACGATGTTTGGCAGCACCGCCGGGAAGGTGGACTTCCATAACATCGGTCAAGAGGCCTTAGCTGACCGTTTGCGGGAACCCTTTTCGCGCGGCGGTGTCTCTTTGACTGACACCCAACTGGCGGACCTGTCCAAGGCGCTGCTGGAATACCGCAACACCCCGCCGCGTTCGGGGTTGATCGGTAGTCTGGACGAATTGGCGAGTGTGCCGGGGGTGACGCCGGCCATGATGCCGGTGTTGAAGCAGGAGCTGGCCTTGACGAAGTTTTCCATCCGGAACGTAGAGGTGGTGAGCCCGAAGGTCACCGGTGAGCTCCGCAATCAGGCGATGCTGGCCACGCTGTACGCGCTAGGCGCCATGCTGGTCTACATTGCCTTCCGCTTCGAGTGGACGTATGGTTTGGCTGCCGTGATCGCCGTGTTTCATGACACGATCATGACGATTGGTTTGTTCTCGTTGTTCAATAAGCCGATCGATCTAACGGTGGTGGCCGCGTTGTTAACCCTGGTGGGCTATTCGATGAACGACACGATCGTGGTGTTCGACCGTATCCGCGAGAATCAGAAGCTAATGCGGCGCGAATCGTACGAGAAGATCGTGAACCTGAGCCTGAACCAAACCCTGAGCCGTACCACGTTAACGGCGGGTCTGACGTTCTTGACGTGTCTGGCGTTGTACCTTTTTGGCGGACCAGTACTTCATGGTTTTGCGTTTGCCCTGGTTGCTGGTATCATCGTCGGAACCTATTCTTCGATCTTCATCGCGTCGCCGATCGTGATCTACTTGCGCGACTACCTGGAGAGCCGGAAGAAGGCCGTCGTGGCGGCAAAGTAGTTGTAGTTGGGGAACCTCAAGTTGGGGGCCCGGGATTAGATTGCCTTGAGGAGAGAGGTTTATGTTTGAGCAAAGCCTGATTCAGGAAAAAGACCAAGCCGCGCGCCGAAGTTCTTTGCTGGTTTCGATGCTGGTGCAAAGCCTGCTGGTGGTGGTGGCGGTAATCATTCCGCTGATCTACTACGAGGCCTTACCGACTTCCCAGCTCTCCAGCGTCCTCGTGGCGCCGCCCCCGCCGCCGCCCCCGCCTCCGCCTCCTCCGCCCGAAGTGGTGGTGAAGGTGACCAAGGTGATTCCGAAGCAGTTCGATGCGAATCGCCTGATGGCCCCCAAGCAGATCCAGAAGATTGCCAAGATCGTCGAAGAGGAAGCGCCGCCGCCGATGGCTGGCGTAGCCGGTGGTGTCCCCGGTGGTGTGCCTGGCGGCACGCCCGGTGGCCTGATCGGTGGCATCTTGAGTGGTATTCCGGCCGCGGCTCCGCCGCCGCCGCCCAAGAAGGAAGAGGCGCCCAAGCCCGTTACCCCGTCCCGCATCCGAGTCGGTGGCAACGTGCAATCAGCGCGCATCGTCCGTCAGCCGAAGCCCGCTTACCCCCCGCTGGCCAAGCAGGCTCGTATTCAAGGCACTGTTCGCTTTGAAGCCGTCATCGCCAAAGATGGCACGATTCAGCAGTTGCGCATGGTTTCTGGCCATCCGCTGCTGATCCCGGCCGCGACTGAGGCCGTCAAGCAGTGGGTTTACCAGCCCACGCTGCTCAACGGCGAAGCGGTAGAGGTGGCCACCACCATCGACGTCAATTTCACGCTCAGCCAGTAGTATCGGCCGAGTCGAGAGAGCAAGTTTCCTCAGAAGGCAACTTCTGTTGATCCGTCCAAATTTCCGAAAATCAACTCGCAGGAGAGAGAATTATGGTTTTGCAGATGCAAGTATGGGCTTTCCTTTTGCTGCAAGAAGGCGCGGTTTCCTTCGACCTTCGCGGCATGTGGAGCCAGATGGACTGGCTGGCGCGCTCGGTCGTCATCGTCATGTTCATCATGTCCGCCTGGTCGATCGGTGTGATGATTGATCGCCTGCTGGCTTATAACGCCGCTCGCACGCAGTCGCGTCAGTTCGCTCCGGCCGTGGCCGGCGCGTTGCGCGAAGGTAAGCTCGATGAAGCGATCAAGATCGCCGACCGCTACAAGAAAAGCCACTTGGCGAAGGTCGTTGTGGCCGGTTTGCAGGAGTTCCGCGCGCACCAGTTGTCTCCGGATATCTCGGGTGAGCAGATCGAAGCCTCCAAGCGCGCTCTCGAACGTGCCGAAGCCATCGTGGGCGCCGAACTGAAGCGCGGCATCAGCTCGCTGGCGACGATCGGTTCCACCGGTCCGTTCGTCGGTCTGTTCGGTACGGTTATCGGTATCATCAACGCCTTCAAGGGCATCGCGAGCCAGAAGTCCACTGGTCTGGGCGCGGTGGCCGGCGGTATTTCCGAAGCCCTCGTGACGACGGCGTTCGGTCTGTTCGTCGCTATCCCCGCCGTTATGATGTTCAACTACTTCTCCAACAAGATTGAAGCGTTCAACATCGAGATGAATAACTCGAGCTCGGAATTGATCGACTATTTCATCAAGCGCACGCAAAAGGCGGCCAAGTAGTAGTTTCGTCAGAGCGAGTTGATTGCGTCCGTGGGGAGCGGCTTCCAGCCGCTCCCAAGGTCGCGGTCGCCGCGAGCGTTGAGGAGAGAAGCACACCAATATGAAGAAGCCACCCGCTCCCTCGGTCGTTAACGACATCAACGTCACGCCCCTGGTCGACGTGATGCTCGTGATGCTCATCATCTTCATGGTCATCACGCCCATGTTGACGAAGGGTCAGTCGGTCGACAAAGTCAAGACGATGAATCCCATCGCCATGCAGGACGCCGACAAAGAAGATGCCATTCTGGTCTCCGTCGTCAAGAGCGGAGAAGTTTACCTGGGTACCACCAAGACCCCGCCCGACCAGTTACCGCAGAAGGTGAAAGACCTCCTGACCAACCGGCTCGATAAGACCGTTTATATCAACGCCGATATGCGCGCCCCCTACGGCAAAGTGGCCGAAGTGGTGGACAATCTGCGTGCGGCTGGCGTGGACAACGTCGGCTTGCTTGCTGAGCAGGAATCCGGCCGCCGCGGCCAAGCGGAAAGCCGAACTCGAAGGCAAGTAAGTTCGTTTCACATAGTTATCCGGCAATTTTAAGAGGGACAGGAAGAAACAGGAGTCTACCGATATGGCAATGGCAGTTGGCACGGGCAAGGGCGGCCCGCAACCGAACATCAATATGACCCCGCTCATTGACGTGTTGCTGGTGCTGATGATCATCTTCATGGTGATCACGCCGCTCACGCCGAAAGGCCTGGAAGCGCTGGTGCCCCAGCCTCCGCCGAAGAACACCCCGCCGCCGCCTCCGGATCAGGACCGTACGGTCGTCATTCTGATCGATAAGGACCGGCACATGAAGCTGAACACGGAAGACATCACCGAAGCGCAGCTCGGTAAGCGCCTCGGAAGACGTCTTCAAAACGCGCGCTGAGCGGGTGGTCTTCGTGAAGGGTGATCCGGATCTCGAGTTCCAGTATGTGGCTCGGGCGATCGATATCGCCAAGGGCGCGGCCATGGACAAAGTCGGTCTCATGACCAAGGGGTGTGGAAAGCCGGGGAGTAACCGATGAAGCAGAACCGTTCCTCAATCATTGCTCTGGTGGCGGCAGCTTCCCTGTTGCTGCTGGCGACCGGCTGCGAAAAGCTCCGGGCGCGCGATAACCTGAACATGGGCGTCAATGCGTTTAAGAACGCTAAGTTCGCCGATGCGGTGAATCACTTCCAAAACTGCCGTTGAGCTGGACCCCTCCCTTGCTTCCGCTCGTTTGTATTTGGCGACGGCCTACCGCAGCCAGTACATCCCCGGCGCCGAAAGCGACGAAAATCGTGACTTCGCCAAGCGCGCCATGGAAGAGTTCATGAAGGTGTATGAGCAGGAGCCCACCAACAAGCTGGCGCTCCAGTCGATCGCCTCTCTGCACTATGACGAAGCGCAGGGGATCACGAACCTTGATGACAAGTTCAAGAAGCTGGACGAAGCCAAGTCCTGGCACGAGAAGATTCTCAAGGTCGACCCGAGCGCCAAGGAAAGCCTTTACACGATCGGCGTCATTGCCTGGGCGAAGACCTACCCGATCCGCAAAAAGGCTCGCGTGGAACTCAAGATGAAGGATGAGGATCCGGGCCCGATCAAGGGACGCCAAGGTCCGCAAGACGCTGTATGACCGCAACACGCCGATTCTCGACGAGGGGATTGCCGCGATGCGGAAGGCCATCGAGGTCGACAAAGAATACGACGATGCCATGGCGTATCTGAACCTGCTCCTCCGCGAAAAGGCCGATATCTCCGATACGCCGGCGATGGCGAAACAGTTCTCTGACGAAGCCGATAGCTGGGTGCAGAAGGCCGTTGAAACCAAGAAGGTGAAGGCTGCCCGCATGCCCGTCCAGACCGGTATTGTGCAGGAAGAAGAGCCCGCCAAGAAGTAGTTTGTTCTTTCAGTCCCTCGGGCGGCGACTTGCTCTGGCAGGTCGCCGCCCGTTTCACGTTCATCCTCCCTCAAGGTAAACTTCGTTCAGATGTCCAAAGTCCCGATGCCCCGCCGCGACCGCGTGGGGGTTCTTCCTCGCCGCTGCTCTTCTGGCGTTTGTGGTGCTCCTGTACCTGCCGTCCCTCGACTTCCCATTTCTGCAGGTCGACGACAATCCTCACCTTCTCCAACAGGACCTTCGTCAGGTTCCCGTTTCGTGGGCCTTCCAGAACTCGTTTGCCTGGCAACCGCTCACCTGGCTCTCCCACCGGCTGGACTTCATCCTTTTCGGCTTTCAGAATGCGCGCCCTCATCATCTGGTGAGCCTGCTGCTACACGTGGCCAATGCCGGCCTGCTGATCTGGTTCCTGTTCAAACTTACCGGCGACCTGGTTCTCGGTCTGAGCGCCGCGGCGCTGTTCGCGCTGCACCCCCTGCGGGTTGAGTCCGTCGACTGGATCTCTGGCCGCGGAGACTTATTGGCGGCGTTCCTCGTGCTGCTGTCCTTGGAGTCTCATCGCCGACAGCGTTGGTGGGCGACGGCATTGCTCGGCGCGCTGGCGATGATGGCGAGCCCCGCTGCAGCACTTTTAGGACTCGTCATTCTCCTCCTCGACGTCGTTGTTCTGCTCCGGCCTGTGGAGTGGCGAGAGTGCGGACCATTGCTCGCCGCTGGTGCGATCGCCCTTTATCTGCGCGCCACCGGTGGGCCGGACCACGTGATCTTACTTCCCGGTTCGCCGCAGGCTTCATTGCTCGGCGGCTTGACGATTTTCGCTGGTCAACTGGCGGCTACGGTCTGGCCGGCCGGTCTGGCGATTGCGCGACCGACCGCGGCGTTTGCCGTCCCGGCGCTCGCCAGCCGGGACGCTTCAGAGCTCGATGCCACTGCTCAAGTTTGGCGCGGGCGCCTTTGTCCTGTTCATTCTCCCGAGCCTGTTTCTACCCTCGGTTTGGGGTCGTGCAGACCATGCCACCTATCTCCCTCATCTGACGCTCATGGCTGCCGTGGCTGCGGCGATTCCCGCCGCTCCGCGGGGTGCGGTGGTGGGCGTGTTGAGCGTGCTGCTCGCGGTGGCCACCTGGGTTCATCAGCCTCATTTTCAAGGTACTATCCCGCTGCTGCAGCATTCGATCGACGTAAACCCGGCAAATACGGAAGCCCGG
>CBDDIZ010000005.1:0-5925 GCA_965229305.1 Bryobacteraceae bacterium
GGACCCCAGAACGGCGTGAGAATCCAGCGCGTGCCCTTGGAGTCTTCCCAGGTGGCCAGGGAGCCCCAGATGCCGGCTTCGGCGAAGTCCACCATTTCATTGCAAATCAGCGGCGTGCGATAGGCCGGCGTGCGATGGTCGTCGCCGCCGATCGACTCGGTGTCCATCAGGTAGATCCGGCATTCCTTGCTGGCGTCGATCATGTACTCACGGCCCTTGAAATCGAAGATGGCGGGGGTCACCTGCATGTCGAGGTCGCGCTTGACGAGCCACTCGGCATTCGACGGGCCGTAATAGTCCACCAGTTCGAGGCCTTTGGTCTTCGGATTCTGCTTCACGCCGATGATGCCGTTGCCGTAGACGCCATTCTCAGGGTCCCAGCGGCCGTCACCGGTGCCGGTGTACATCACCAAGTCTTTGGAGATCGCCGGGCCGGAGCGGCCCCACATGCCGCCGCCGGCGGGGCCCCAACTGCCTACCTTCTGCGTGGCGAGGTCGAAGGTGTAGGCCATGTTCGGATTGCCGCCGCAGCCTTGCGCGCTGTGGGTGTAGATGACGTTGTTCACCAAGCTCATGGCATAGGGCTTGCCGTTCGGCGGCATGAACTTGGCGGGAGGCGCGATCTCTTCACCGTCAGCCGCGTTCACCTGATGGAGCTTGCCATCCCAGCTGGCGGCGTAAATGACGTAGTCGCCGGCTTTTTTGCCCGGTCCGATCGTGACGTTGGCGGTCATGCCGCCGGGGCAAAGCACACTGGGCGGCCGGCCGGATTCGACGTAGCTACTTTCGAAATGCTTCTTCCAGAGCAGCGTGCCGTCAGCCGCATCGAGGGCGAAAAGATTGTCCGAAACGCCGGCCTGAATCACTACCTGCTTCGGACCCCGGGGCGTGTTGACGCGCCCAATCACCAGGGGCTCCAGCAGCGAATGCATCTGGCGAGGCTCGTTGTCCAGCTTCTTTTTCCAGAGGAGCGTAAGACCTTTGACGTTCGACGTGGTGAGGATTTTTTCGTCTTTTTGCCAGTTGTTCCGGCGGATGTCGCCTCCGTCGGTGAGCCAATCGGCGCCGAAGGCGAGGCTGCTCATCGTCAACAGGGCGGTGAAAAATCTACTCATGGGCGTCTCCAAAGAACTCAATATATCTCAATCGCCTCGTCGGGCATTTAGGTATATCATCGAATTTCCGCCGTGTGCGTTAAAGGAGTCTGGATCGATGCGTAGATATGCCGTGGCCGCGCTCGCCTGCGGTTGCTCATTTGTGGCGTTCGCCCAGCGGGGTGTGGATTGGGTGGTGGGCGGCAACGACGCTCATCGCTCTTCGTGGGTGCGAATGGATGCGAAGATCAACGCCGAGAGCATGAAAAAGCCTGGCTTCGAGCTGCTCTGGAAGCTGAAGTTGAATGGCACGCCCCGGCAAATGTCTTCCTCCTACCCGCCCTCGTTGCTCGATTTCTATATCAGCTATCGCGGCTTCCGCTCCCTCGGTTTCGTCAGCAGCGCCAGCGGCGTCGTGACCGGCATCGACATCGACTTGGCTCGCGTCGAATGGGAAAAGAGTTTCGCGCAGCCCGCCGGCCTCGGCACGGTCGCGTGCCCGGGCGGTATCACGTCAGGCGTAGTGCGCACGGTGACCACTTTGAACTATCCGCCGCCGGTGAGCGGCAGTGGCATTGGCCGCGGTACTCCCGCCAAAGGCGGAGTGGGCGAGGCTGGTGAAGGTGCGGTGACCCTGAAGCCGCCGACGACGCGTCCGGCTCCGCCGCCGCCACCTCCACCTACTCGCCCCGGCACGCGCGCCGGCGCTCCGGTGAATCTTTTTGCGCCGCGCATTCAGTGGGCGAACTTCATCACCGGCGATGGCAAGTTTCACTCACTCTACGTCTCGAATGGCGATGAGCCGAACGCGGCACTGGACTTTCTGCCCGCCAACGCCCATGCCATCGGCTTGATGGTTTTTGAACGGGTGGCCTATGCCGCCACGATCAACGATTGCGGCGGCGTCGACAACGGCCTTTGGGCGTTGGATCTCGATTCGAAGGCCGTGACGCATTGGAAGGCTCCAGGCAACGTCGTGGGTCCGTCGGGCTTCGCCTTAGCTCCGGATGGCACGATCTACGTGTCCACCACCAAGGGCGTGAGTGCGCTCGAACTCAAGACGCTCGCCGTCAAAGGCAACAACAATCTTGGCGGCCAAGCGGCGACCTCCTCGCCGCTGATCTTCGACTACAAGGGCAAAGATCTGCTGGCGGTGACGACTGCCGATGGCAAGCTGCAGTTGCTGGATCTGTCCGCGCCGGCCAACGCCCCGGTGTCCACCGAGTCATTCGCGGCCAAGGAAGTCGGCTCGCTCGCGAGTTGGCAGGATATGTCCGGGGTGCGCTGGATCTTCGCGCCCTCGTCCGACAGCATCGTGGCCTGGAAGGTTGGCGACGGCCGCCTCGAAAAGGCCTGGACGTCGCGAAAGATGACGGTGCCCGTCTCGCCGATCGTGGTGAACGGCGTGGTGTTCGCGCTCGATGCTGGCACGCCTAAGACGGGCAAAGCGGTGCTCTACGCGCTCGACGCCGTCACCGGCAAAGATACTTGGAACAGCGGATCCACGCTGCCTTCCTACGTCACCACGGGCCGCTTGGCGGCGGGTGGCAGCCGCGTTTACGTGGCGACTCACGACGGCACGCAATATGCTTTTGGCTTCCCGATTGAACACTAAATGCTGTTAGCGATCGATGCGGGGAATACCAATCTTACGATTGGCGTTTATCGAAAGCGGATGTTAGAAACCAGTTGGCGCTTACGGACCGTACGTGAACGAACGGCCGATGAGTGGGGCATCCTGCTGCGCGAGTTGTTCGAAGCGCACGGAATGAAGTTTTCCGAAGTGTCGGGGATCGTCGTGTCGAGCGTGGTGCCGCCGATCGATGCGCCGCTGAACACCATGGCTCGGCGCTATTTTTCCACGGCGCCCCTGTTCGTTACCGCGGAAAGCGATCTGGGCCTGAAGGTGCTGGTGGACCATCCGCGCGAAGTGGGCGCGGACCGCGTGGTGAACGCGGTGGCGGCTTTCGAGAAATACGGCGGGCCGGTAGTGGTGGTGGACTTCGGCACGGCGATCAACTTCGACGTCGTCTCCGGCCGCGGCGAGTTCCTCGGCGGCCTGATCTGCCCGGGGCTCGGAATTGCGATCAGCGGCCTGTTCGAAAAGGCCGCACGGCTGCCTCTCGTTGACATTGGCGAGCCCCGCCGGCTGATCGGAACCAATACGGTGGATTGTATTCAAAGCGGACTTTATTACGGAACGATCGGTACGGTGGACGGCATCATGGCCCGCCTCGTGAAAGAGCTGGGCGCCCAGACGCAATGCGTAGCCACCGGCGGCCAGGCGCATCTACTGGCTCGCGGATCTGCCTTCATTAAGACGGTGGATGAGGACTTGACCCTCGATGGACTCGAGATGATCTGGGAGCGACAACTTGCCCGCGCCTGAAGACCAGGACTGGCCGCGGAACTACTTCAACTACTTCACCGAGATTGAGGAGCACTTTCAGCGAGCCCGTGGCACGAGCCTTTTCTTGCTTTCGCCGCTCGATTGGGCGTTGATCGAGACTTGGAAGAACGGCGGTATCCCGCTCGAAGCCGTGCATCGCGGCATTGACCGCGCTTTCGAGAAATGGCGCGCGAGCAAACGCAAACAGGCCGTGAATTCGCTCGCCTACTGCACGCAGGCGGTGGTGGAAGAGGCCGAGATCATGGCCAGCGGCGGCACCAGTCAACCGGCGACGCAGCCCGTGGCCGATGCCCCCTTCGAAGTCGACGAGCTTCGACGTCACTTGACTGAGAACGCCGTGCTACTGGCGTCCAAGGGCTGGGCAGACCTCGCGGGGTCGCTGAACCAACTGGCGGCGCAGGCGGAGCAGCAGATCGCGAATTTGGAAGAGCTGGAACTGCGGTTGACGGTGCTGGAAGAGAAAATGCTGGCCGCGGCCCGGGCCGCGCAAAGCGAGGAGCAACTGCTCCAAGTACGGCGGCAGATGGAAGCTTCGTTGCGGCCGTACCGGGGCAAAATGACGGCCGATCAGCTTTCGCGGCTGGAGCGGCAATTCATGGATCGCGCGGTCCTCGAACAGTCCGGCCTGCGGCGTCTCAGCCTGTTCTACCTGCACTAAACTCGGATAAGATGAACCGCCGCTCAGCTTTGGCGCTCGCCGCCACGACGCCTATTTTTGCTTTTAAGAAGGCCCCCGGTCTCCGCATCGCGACCTTCGCGACCGAGGTCACGCCGCCCTTGGGTACGCCGCTCTGCCTGGGGCTGGTGGTGCCGGGGAGTTCGGTGAGCGATCCGCTGGAGGCTCGTGGGGTGGTGCTGTTTCCGGATGGCCAGCAGCCCATTGTCCTGTGCGCGGTGGATTGGGTGAGCATCGGCAACGGCAGCCACGATCGCTGGCGCGCGGCCTTAGCCGTCGCGGCTGGCACGGTTCCCGGGCGGGTCGCGGTCCAGACCGTGCATCAGCACGACGCGCCGGGCGACGACTCGACCGCCGAGGAACTGCTGCGCATGCGCAATCTGCCGAGCGTCCTGCAAAGCGAGCCCTTTGCACAGGCAGCTTTACAAAACGTGGTGGCCGCCGTGCGGAAAGCGAAAAGCACCAAGGTGACGCACCTGAGTACGGGCAGCGCCGTTGTGCAGAACGTCGCGTCGAACCGGCGGATTCTTGGGCCGGACGGCAAGTTCCTCTTCCAGCGTTTCACGGCGTGCAAGGCGTCTCCGCACTGCGATGCGCCGGTGGGCGTGATTGATCCGCACCTGGAGTCGGTGAGTTTTTGGCACAAGGAGCGACGGCTGGCCACGCTCAGTTACTACGCCACGCACCCCATGAGTTACTACGGCAAAGGTGCCATTAGCGCGGACTTCGTCGGCATGGCGCGCCGTGCGCAAACCGATACGTTCGCCGTGCACTTCACCGGCGCCGCCGGCAATATTGGAGCAGGGAAGTACAACGACGGAGCGCCAGAAAATCGCGGGCGCTTAGCAGAGCGCTTGGGCAAAGCGATGAAGTCGGCGCGCGACGCCGAGAAGAAGTTCCCCGTGGAGGCCGTGCGCTGGAAGAATCTTCCGGTCACGCTTCCGCTGCGCAGTGGCGCCGACTTTACCGAAGAAAAGATCCTGGCCGACCTCGAGAACGAGAAGCTCATCCCGCGTGACCGAGCCAACGCGGGACGTTATTTGGCTTGGCACCGGTTAGTGAAAGCGGGCCGCAAGATCGAGATTACTTCGCTGCGCTGCGGGCCGATGAATCTGGTCCATATGCCGGGCGAGTTGTTTGTCGAGTTTCAATTGGCCGCACGTAAGATGCGTCCCGCGGGCGAGTCCGTCGCGTTGGCGGCTTACGGCGACTACGGGCCGATGTATATCGGTACCCGGAAGGCGTATGTCGAAGGTGGCTATGAGACCAGCGCTGTCTCGCGCGTGGCGCCGCAAGTGGAGGATGTCTTACTGAGCTCGTTGCGTGAAGTGCTGTTATAGTGCGGAGAGTTGTCACTCAATCTCAATCCGCATCCGGCGATTGATTCGAGCGGAATCGAATTACCTCGGGTCGAGGAACCGCATCCCTGGCGACGGTTCTGGGCTCGTCGCTTTGACTATCTGTTATTCGGCCTGATCGTTGGGCTGCTGATGGGCTTAGCCGGTTATGAACTGCCGGCAGAACAACGCAGCGTGGACATTCTGTTTGACATGATGCTGGTGGTAACCTGGATTCCGGTGGAAGCCATCTTCTTAACGCTCTGGGGCGGGACGCTCGGCAAGCTTCTTTTCGGGATCGAAGTGGTGACCGCTGCGGGAGCGCGGCTTTCGGTCCTCCAGGCACTGAAGCGATCGGCTTGGGTCGCCGTTGCCGGCGTCGGTTTAGGAATTCCCCTGCTGGGTCTA
>CBDDIZ010000006.1:0-31280 GCA_965229305.1 Bryobacteraceae bacterium
GCAGATCGTCAGCGTGCTCGACGAGGCGCATCAGAAGGGGCTGATTCATCGGGACTTGAAGCCGGGTAACGTGATGTTGACCAGTGCCGGAGCCAAGCTGCTTGACTTCGGTTTGGCGAAGCCCGGTGCGGCGTCCACCAACCGCGAACTGGACGTCACCGTGACGAACAGTTTGACGGTGGCTGGTTCGATCGTGGGACGCTGGCTTCCATGGTGCCCGAACGTTTGGAAGGACAGGATCGAATGCGCGGGCGGACATCTTGGCGGCGGGGGGAGCCGTCATACCGCCGCCGCTTATCGGGGACCCGTCAGTGGCGGGGCCCGTACTGGGCCCGGGTGGCAGTATCCCCGGGACTAGAGTCTCATGGCTACTCCAGCCGCTGGGGTGGAGACTGCCAACATGCTTGCGAGAAATCTGCTAACCGTGCTGTTGGCTGTGGGCGCGATGAGCCTTCAGGCCGCTTATTTGGGGTCCGCGGACGGGTACAACGGGTTTTTCTTTGGCAATTATGCGAACGCCAACAGCGATGTGGGCGGCAAACTGGCGGCGGGCGGGAACATCTCGCTCCTGAACATGGCGATCGCGGTGCAGCACGGCGCGAATTATTACGACGGCCAATACTCGCTGGTGGCGGGGCAGAATCTGACAGCGACGAACGGGCAACTGTTCTCCGGCGATGCGTTCTACGGCAACCTGCTGACGTTGTCGAGCTTTAACCTGCTGAGCGGGAGTGTGGACGGGCCGGGCGCTTCGCCGATCGATTTCGCGGCGGCGGAGACGGACTTGAAGAACAAGTCGACGGCGCTGAAGAATCTGGGCGGCGTGGCGGTGAGCGCGAACGTCGGACTCGAGTTCATTCTGGACGTGGCGAACAGTCCGCTGGCGATCTTTGTGCTGGATGCGGCGGACTTTTGTTCCGGCTGCACGGTGAAGTTCGTCAATGTGGGCGCGAACTCGACGGTGGTGGTGAATGTGAAGGGGACGAACGTGACGGGGACGAATGCGGCCTACTTCGTCAACGGACAGGCGATCAACGGAGACAATTCGTCGCCGCTGGCGAGCCGGATCTTGTTCAATTACTACGAAGCCACGAGCTTGTATATGAACTCGGGGGTGCAGGGGAGCGTGCTGGCGCCGTACGCGAACGTGACGTCGGGTTGGGGCCAGATGGTGGGCCAATTGGTGGCTCAGTCGTATAGCAACGTTTGCACGAGCGGGCAGAATTGCGGGTCGTTGGAATTGCACGACTTCAACTTCAACGGCGATCCGGGTTCGCCGGTGCCGGAGCCATCGACGTGGCTGCTTTCGGCGGCGGGATTGGCGGGGCTCGTGTGGCAGCGCCGGAGTGGGCGCCAGAGCTAGGCGCGCGGGCGGACGGTGGCTAAGCCGCCGTCGACGCCGAGGACCTGGCCGGTGACCCAGGCGTTGGCGGGGTCGAGGAGCCAGGCGATGGCGGAGGCGACGTCTTGGGGGCGGCCGATGCGGCCGAGGGCGTGCAGAGCGGTGGAGGCCTTGAGGGCGGCTTCATTCGAAACGAGGCGGGCGGCGAGGGGAGTGTCGACGAGTCCGGGGGCGACGCAGTTGACGCGCAGGCCGCGGGGGGCGTAAGTGGCGGCGGCGGAGAGGGTGAGGCCGATGACGCCGGCTTTGGCCGCGGCGATGGCTTCGTGATTCGCCATGCCGGTGCGGGCGGCGGCGGTGGAGCAGAGGACAATCGAGCCGCCGGTGGACAGCATGGCTTTGGCGCCGGCGCGGACAGTGGCGAAGGCCGTCGTGAGGTTGGCTTCGAGGGTCTGTTGCCATTCGGCTTCCGTGGTGAGGTGGGCGGGCTTCAGGAGCAGGCTGCCGGCACAGTTGACCAGCCCGGTGAGGGGCCCGGGGAGTTGGGCGGTGAGCGCCTGTTCGAGGTCGGTGACGCGGGCGGCGTCGACGGCGCGCCAGGGGGACGCGAGTTCGTCGCCGAGGGTGGACAGGCGGGTGGCGTCGCGGCCGAGCAGGAGGAGGGAGGCACCGGCGGCTCTCAAGTGGCGGGCCAGCGCGGAGCCGATGCCGCCGGCGGCGCCGATGATGGCGATGTTGGTTTGTTCGAAGCTCATCAGGTTTTGTGACATTCGCCGCCATCAGCGCGGCAGGACAAAGACGGCGCCCATGCGAGAGGCGGGAGCGCCGTGGGGCGGACATCAGTGGCCCGCACGCGGCTGGCGGCCGGTCCGAAGAACTCGTCGCCACTTCGGATGGCCGACCCAGTTTTCAGTCGGCTGCATCCATTGCTTGCTTGGATGTGGACCAGGGAAGGGTGGCGCATTTTTTTCGAGCGGCGGGATCGTCGGGCGGAGCGCGCGGCCCGGTCCACAGGGAAAGTAAAAAAACTCTGAACAAGCGGGGTGTTCAGGGAATTTAGGAACAAGAGATCGATGCACGGCGATGGCTGCCGACGCGGGCACCCACGCGTTCCCGAAGGGACGGCGTGCCTCTGCCAGAGCAGCATGACGGAACGGCAAGGTGGCGGCGAATCGACCCGGCGGCGCGCAAGGAGAAAGATCTTCAAGATAGGGCGCCGTCCGCGAGCGATGGCGTATGTCACCAGGGCGAACGACGGGTCCGTGACGGTGGCGCACGCGAGGACGCATCAGCCGGTGGACACGCTCCGGCTGGGCGGGGCGGGCAAGAACAAGCCGATGCACATGACGCTGGCGGGGGACGGCGTGCGGGCCTTACGTGAGTATGGGGCGGGGCGGGTTGGCCCTGGCGCACTCCGGGGTCGCCGGGAGGGGAAGAGAGAGTTTCATGAGTACAGGACACACGATCGAAATACGGCGGAAGCTGCTGTTGGCAGGCGCGGTGGCGCTGGCGATCCTGGGAATGCCCAGCGCCGCCTCCGCGGAAGATTATCTGACGGAGGGCTACGACGCGGCTCGCACCGGCTGGATCAAGGGAGAGAAGCTGCTGACCAAAGGCAGCCTGGACCGGATGAGAATGCTCTGGCGGGTGCAATTGCCTTCGGTGCAGCGCATGTATCACAACATCCATACGCCGCTGGTGATCGGGCGTCTGCAGACGGCGCTGGGCGTGAAGGAAGTGGGGATCGTGGCGGGCATTGCCGATCAACTGTTCGGCGTGGACGCGAAGACCGGGGCGATTCTGTGGAGTAAACAGATGGAGCACGCGCTGGGGGAACTGCCGGATTCTTCCGATCGTTTGTGTCCGAACGGGCAGACGTCGATTCCGACGATCGAGAAGCTGGCCGATGGCAGTTACAAGATCTGGGCGCTGGCGGGCGACGGAAGGATCTGGCAGATTGACCCGGCCACGGGGAAGAACCTGGCGCCGCCACAGAAGTGGTATCAGACGGGCAACTTCAAGAGCTATGCACTGAACATGACGAATGGCTATGTGGTGACGTCGACGTCGCAGGGTTGCGGGGGCCACATCAATGCGTTCGGGTTCTTCAATACGCGCGATGGCGGCACGATGCAGTTTGCGCCGATCGGCGGGGGGATGTGGGGACGGCGGGGCGTGGCGGTGGATTCGCAAGGAGCGGTGTGGATCGGCACGGGCGGGGCTCGCTTTCAGCCCCAGGGCGGCATACAGGGTCCGGGGACGCTGGCGACCTCGATCGTGGGGGTGAAACCGAATCCGCAAACCGGGACGGTGGATCTGGTGGGCGCGCACGCGGCGTATAACGCGAATTGGATCTTCAAACGTGACCTCGACATCAGTGTGAGCCCGGTGATTTTCAGCTATGGAGGCAAGGAGATGATGGCGTACACGCACAAGACGTGCCGCCTGCATCTGGTGGATCTGGCAGCGGTGCGCGCGGCGGGCGCGAAGGCGTGGCGCCAGACGCTGGATACGTCGCCGCTGATTTGCAATGACCGGCAGCTATGGGACGAGAAGGGAGCCTGGGGGGCGATTACGGCGGCGCAGGATTCGGCAGGCAGGCAGTGGATTTTTGTGCCGTTTTGGGGCGAAAAGTCGAGGGAGTTCCGTCCGCCGGTGGTGAACGCGCCCGCGGTGCCGGACGCACGGGTGTGGGATGCGCAGCTTTCCAAACACGGCGGCGTGGCGGCGTTTACGGTGGACCGGAACGGCGGGGGGTTCAAGCTGACGCCGCGCTGGATCTCCCAGGATATGAGCATGGGCGAAGCGGGTGTGTTCGCCAACGACATTTTCTGGGTTTTCGCGAGCGGGGTGAGCAACCGTCAGCAGGGAAGAGAGTTGGCCTGGAACGATGCGGTGACGCCGTTCGGTCAGCAGCCGCATCCCGGCATCGATATGGGGACGCACGCGACGATCTACGCGCTGGATGCGCAGACGGGCCGAACGCTGTGGAGCAGCGGCGACCACATCAAGACGTGGAACCACTGGAACACCATGACCCTGGCGAACGGCAAAGTGATGCTGAGCACCGTCGATGGCGTGGTTTACGCGTTCGGCGTGGAGTAAGCGGCGACCAGGAGAAGGAAGAATCGTGAAGAAGAACAATTTCTATGCCGTGCTGGGGGCCGCCGCGGTGATGGCGATCTCGCGCCTGGGCTACGGACAGATCGTCGGTCGCGCGACTCAGCAGGATTGGGCGAATGCCGGCGGCGACGCTCAGCGGACGAACTGGCAACGGATCAGTCCGGGTTCGCCAGCTTCGCGGACGATCAGTCCGGAGACGGTGCGGGGGGCCAAGATCGACTTCAGTTCGCCGGAAGAGATGTCGGGCTTCGGATTGCAGATCAAAGCGAAGCTGGAGAACACATCGCGCCACGGGGTAGCGGCTTCGGGAGGGGTGACGATTACGGCGGCGGGCCTGGGGTTGAATCTGGGCATTGTCGGGGCGTCGGGCAACCGGGCGATCGGCATCGATCCGGACACGGGCTACGAGTTTTTTGTAACGAAGTATGAAGGTGAGAATCCAGCGGGATCGCCGCAGTGTCCGGGGTCCAGCGTGGCGACGCCCGCGCGACCGGCGGTGCTGAGTATTTCACGTCCGGTGGAGCCGATCCCGGTGACTGACCGGACGGGCGAGATCGGTTACTGGGCGCAGAGCTACGCGCCGGGGGTAGGTATCTCGAGCCAACGCAGCGGGACAGGGCTGGGTCCGATTACGACGCCGCAGGCGTTGACGATGCGTCCCCGGCCGGTGGCGTCTGCGCCGACGACGCCCCGGATCAACCTGCCGGGAGCGGCGATCGGAGCGGGCCAGCACACGAACGGCGGGGCGTTGCCGGAGAGCACCAGCGGGCGGCCGCCGCTGCTTTACGGGGCGGTGGGGGCGGTGGAGCGGACAAATCCGATCGGACCGGGAGCGGGAGTGAGCAACAACACCTATACGGTGTCGAACGACGGGAAGGTGCACTTTCTGACGCAGCAATACGGGCTCGATGCGGTGGAGCCGCTGCCCTTCCTGCCGGTGGGCGCTCAGGCGACAGATTTGATCCATGTCAATCGCGTGCTGTATACGTCGACGGTGCATGGCTGTGGCGGAGCGCCGAACGGCGTGTGGGGCGTGACGACGATCATGATTCCGCGCGGACCCGGCACGGAGGTGGATCCGCGAGGTTCGGCGCCGGGCCGGAGCGGGCAGGCTCTGCCACCTTTGCCGGCGCGGGGGCAGGTATTCAAATGGGAAACCGGAGGCACGGCGAGCCCGAGCCCGGTGACGTTTCTGCCGAGCGGCGTGGCGGTGATCACCACCAGCAGTGGGACGGGGCTGGGCGACTCGATCGTCACGTTGAACACGCCGGCGATGCTTCCGGTGACGCAGGCGCCGGTGCTGGCCCTCAGCGTGAAGGCGAAATTTACCCAAGCAGGGGCGGACTTTACGGGGGTGCCGATCGTGCTGCCAGCGGTGCCGTTTACCCCGGGACCGGCGGCGCCGAGCGGCAGCCTGATCGCCGCGCAGAGCCGCGACGGCCGCATTTTCATCTTCAATGAGGACCTCACGGCGCCGCTGTACGTGAGCGCGCCGACGGCGGGTAGCGGCGGTTCCGCGCCGGCAGGCTTAGCCAGTTGGGTCGACGACTCCGGGCAGCGCTGGTTGCTTTCGACGACGCCCAATTCCGTAGTGGCGCATCGACTGCTCGTCAATGGCCGCGAGGTTACGCTGAGCCGGGGGTGGAGCCTGACGGGACTGCAGATGCCGCTGACCCCCATCATCGTGAATGGAGTGGCGTTTATCGTTTCGAGCGGCGAATCGCTGCCAGTGGCAGGTGCGACGCTGACTGAGGCGCAGCGCATCGCCAACGCGAAACCGGCTGTGCTGTACGCGCTGCAGGCGGTGACGGGCGCCAGACTGTGGGACAGCGGCAAGACGATCACTTCATTTGTGCCGCGGACGTCGGCGCTCTGGAGCAGCCTGGGCCAAGTGTTGCTGACGACCTATGACAACACGCTGTACGCCTTTGGCGCGAATATGGAACGGCACTCGAACCGGTCAAGGGAGATGTCGCGGTAGCGCGGGGGGCTTTTGGCGCGTCTATGGAGTGAAGCCCCGCGCGGGGCCAGGAGGGCAGCGATGAAGATCAGAACTTGGGCCGCGATGACGGCGTTGGCCGGGGGGATGGCGATGGACGTCATCGCCAGGGCAAACGAAGCGCCCGCAGACGAGACGCCGCTCACGCGGGAGCAGATTTTGAAGGATGGACCGGTGGCGCTCGAGAAGAACTGCCTGGGATGTCATTTGGCCGATAAGTGGGAAGGGACCAGCCGCGACCGGGACGGCTGGTCGGCGATTGTGGGCGAGATGTCGAAGCAGATGACCGACGCGAAGATGCCGAAGATGAGTGAGAAGACCTTCAACCTGATCGTGGACTATCTGACGCTGACGCATCCGCAGTAAGGGCCGTCAAGGGACGTTTCGAGCGGCGAGGACCGTCCGCGCCCGTGGCGCATGCCGTGGCCAGAGTTTCTCGAAGAACTGGCTCGCCGGCCCGGTTTGCGAGTTAGTAGTCGACGATTCACCACTGGATGCCGAAGGAGTCGGCGTCGTTGGGGCCGGGGGGCACGGTGACGTCGAGCGAGGCCGCGATGCCACTGAGCCAGTTGCGGAAAACCGAATTCCACACGGACCGGGGGAAGCGGAACGAGGTTGTGTACAGCGACGACGCGAACCTGGGAGGGCGGCGACTTCCAAGGCACGGCGGCGCCGACCAGGCTGGACGGTACCTACGAGGCTGGACGGCACCGTGGTCCGCATCGACGGGAAGGAAGCCTTCGTCTACTTCGTTAGCCCCAAATCCGCCGACGCCGGCGGGCGTGGTGGCGGCGAACTCTCCGGTGGCCTCGCCGTATCAACTGACGATCGGGGGGCGCCGGCGACGGTGGAATTCTTTGGGGTGGTGCAGGGATCGATCGGCTTGTATCAGATCACGCCGTGGTTCCGGCGCTGGGGCCGGGGGATCATCCCATCGAACTGACGGTGGGTGGAGTCGCCACGCAGCAGAATCTGTGGCTGAGCGGGGTGGGTGTCTAGCAGTCCGGCGTGGGGGTTGGTAGGCTTTGGACAGATGAGCATTGGAGCAATCACCAAGCAACTGGCGGCCGAGGCTTTGGGGAACCAAATGGCCGAGGTGATGGAGGGTCTGCGGCCGAATGAGCCGCGGACGGGCGAGACGACAGAGCCCGAGAGCCTTACGGCGGTGGTGATGGCGCAGGTGCAGGCGATGCAGAATGCGCTGAAGGAAGATCAAGAGCTGTTGGTGCTATGCACGGTGGGGCCGACGACGCTGCGGGTGCTGGAGCTTTACGCCCCGTCGCCGAAGCTGCTGGTGGTGACCGGCGCGGAAGGCGAGCGGGGGATTGCCCGGATCATTTCGCCGGTGGAAGCGGTGCAACTGGTGTGCCGTCCGGTGCCGGTGAAGCCGGAGGCCAAGGCCGTCCGGGTGCGGATGGTGACGGGCAAGCCGAAGGCGAAGTAGGACGCTTAGCGGTCGAGCAGACGGCCGGTGGCATAGTCGTAGGCGGCGTGGGCGCGTTGAAGGTCGGCCTGGGCCAGGACGTGGCGGATCTGGGCGTCGAGCGTAGCCTGTTCGCGAAGGTTCAGGATGAAGAGGGTGCCTTCGCCCAAGTCAAAGCGGGTGCGCTCGGCGTCTTCGAGTTCGCGGCTGACGGTGACTTCGCCCGCGAGGACCTCGACGCGGGCGCGCGCGGCTTCGAGCGCCGAGAGAGCGTCGCGGACTTCGGCTTCGGTCTGTTCCTGTTGATAGGTCTGCTGCCGTGTGAGCTGGCGGAGTTTGGCTTCGGCGGCTCCGACTTTGCCGCGCGCGGCGCGATTTTGCGCGGGGAACTCGAAGGCGAGACCCAGCTTAAACTCCTGGGGACCACGGCGGACGACGCCGGTGCCGCTTTCGGAAGTCAGGCCGGCGAATAGGTCGACGGCGGGTTTGGTGGCGTTGCGGGCGAGCCGCAGTTCCACGTCGTTCTGGTCGAGTTGGGTTCGGAAGCGGGCGACTTCGGGACGGCGGCGCAGCGCATCCTCGACGCTTTCCGGCAGGTCGGATTCGGGGGCGTGGCCGTTCGCCGGGAAGGCCCCGGGGACTTCGTCGAAGGTGGTGATGCGCGGTCGGCCGGTGGCGTCGCGGAGATAGAGCGAAAGGTCGATCGCGGCTTGCTGAAAGAAGCGTTCGGCTTCAATCAGAGCGGTGCGGCGCTGCAGGATGGCGCGGCGATTGTCGGTGGCTTCGATGGCGGCCAACTGACCTTCGCGGACGCCTTCTTCGAGCAACTGCTGGCGCTTCTGGGCGATGTCGAGGACGGTGCGCGTGACGGCGAGACGTTGTCCGGCAGCCACCCAGCCCCAGTAGCGAGCGATGGCGGCCTGAAAGAGGACCAGGCGTTGCTGATCCGCTGCCAGATCGGCGAGCGTGCGGCCGAGGCGGGCAGTTTGGAGGCCGGCGCGGCGGCTGTCGATTTCGCGATTGCGGAAGAGCGGGAGTTTGATGCCCGTCCGAGCTTCGCCGAGCGAACGCGTGTCGAGCTTGCCGTCGTAGGGGGCGAAGGTGCCTTCGCCCAGGCGGTAACCGCCATAGACGGACATGCCTTGAAACGAGAGCGGCTGTTCGACCCCGGCATCGTAGACGCGGCCCTGGTAGTAACCGAGGGAATTCGAGTCGAAGCGAGCCGAGAGATTGGTGTCGAACCGGCCCTGGGCTTCGAGGAACGCGGCGTCGGCAAGGTCTTTGCCGGCCAGGGCGGCCATCAGCAGGGGATGATGGCGGCGGACCGACTCGATCACCTCGTTTTCGCTGAGGGGAGCGCCCGGAAGCGTGGCGGCGACCAGGAGCAGCAGGGGCGGGAGCCTCATTTGGCCTCCTGGGTGGCTTTGGCGCCGCCTTTGCCCATTTCGCCCTTGTGCGGTTCCTGCTCGATGGAGGGCGGGAAGCCGTTGAACTGCCGCCAGCCTTCGAAGCCCAGCCGAACGGTGTTGAGCAGAACCCAGGCTTTGGCGCGCACGCCCTGGCGCAGATAGCGGGCGTCGGGCCAGGGCTGGTCATCAGGATCGGGTTCCACCAGCAGGCGGAAGCTACCGCGGCCATCATCGGTGGAATCCACCAGACGGACGACACCCCCGAAGGTGCCGACGGCGACGGAAGGCCAACCGACGAACTGCACGGCCGGCCAGCCTTCGAACTGCAGGCGCGCTTTGCGTCCCGGCGTGACCAGGGGCATGTCGTTGCCATCGATCCAGATCTCCACGGCGGCCGAACTGACGTCGGGAACGATGGAGGCGATCTCCTGGCCGTTTTTGACGACGGTGGTGCCGGGCTGAGCGGTTAAACGGAAGATGGTGCCATCGACGGAGGCGACGACGGTCTGCGTGGACTGGCGATTCAAGCGGACTTCGACCGGCTGCAAGGACTGGCGCGCCGAGGCGACTTCGCTGCGGGCGGATTCGCGGGAGGCGCGGGCATCGCGCACGGCGGCGGTGCCGGTATTGGCGGCGCGGGCGCGTTCCACTTCGGTGGTGCGCAGGAAGTTGCGCGCTTCGTTCAACTGAGCTTCGGCCCGGCGCAGTTCGGCGCTGGCGGTATTGTGATCGGCTTCGGCGACTTCGAGCTGCCGTTGCGAGACGAGGCCTTTGGGGAAGAGGGCGCGATGGCGGGCCAGGTTCAGGTCGGCGGCCTTGGCTTTGGCTTTGGCGGCGTCGAGCGATTCTTCGTTGGCGCGGACGCGGTCGCGGGCTTGCTGGATGCGGAAGTCGGCGGCGGAGAGTTCGTTTTTGAGCGACTGGTCGAGCTCTTCGATGCGTTCTTCGAGATGGCGTTCCCGTTCGGTGACGGCGCGAATGCGGTCCATGACGGCGGTGCGCTCCATTTGCAGACGGACAGGGAGCGTGGGGTCGAGGTCGGCCATTTCGGCGACCGGGTCGCCTTTGCGGACGCGGCTGCCTTCAACGACGAACCAGCGGACGATGCGGCCTTCGACGGGGGCGTCGATGCGCTGCTGGCGTTCCATGGGCGCCAGGGCGACGATGCGGCCGGTACCGGGGATCGATTGCTGCCAGGGGGCGAAGCCGAGCGCGACGCAGGAAGCGAGGGTGGCGAGAATCAGCGCGGCCGTGACGCGAGGCCAGGTGCGATAGGTGCCCGCGGCTTCGACGCCCGGCAGGTGATAGCGGCGATGAATCGCGGTAGGAGCGTGCATGTCAGTTAGCCTCCGGGAACGCGGCGGCTTGATGCAACTGCCCGCCGGAGAGTTCGTAAACGCGGTTGAAATGGGGCCAGAGGTCGTCGCGCTCGGTGGCGGCGATCAGGGTCCAGGGGGCTCCGGGGTCGAAGAGCGTACTGACGAGGTCGCCTTCGAGGCGGAGGTCGTCGATGGCGTCGAGCGCTTCGTCCACCAGCAGAAGCCGGGGTTGGTGCAGGATGGCGCGGGCAAAGGTGAGGCGCATGGCCTGGCTGGGAGAGAGGGGGCGTCCGCTGGGGGTGAGTTCGGTTTCCCAGCCGCCGGGGAGGGTCTGGATGGCGTCGAGAATGCCGGAGCCGAGCAGCGCGGCCTTCACTTCGTCGGCGGTGAAGTCGCGGCCGAGGGTGACGTTGAGCCAGATGGAGCCTTGAAGAATCTCCGTGCCGCGGAGGAGCATGACGTCGGAACGGAGGTCCTCGCGGCTGAGATGACGGTAGTCGAGACCATCGAAATCGAGCCGGCCTTGCTGGGGCTCGCGCAGACCGAACATCAGATCGAGCAGAGTGCTCTTGCCGGCGGCGTTGCGGCCGTGGATGGCGACTTTCTCGCCGGGAGCGATCGTGGCGTCGGCGTCTTCGAGCACGGGGATCGCGCCGAAGCGGAAGCCGACGTGGTGGAGGCTGAGCGAGGCGGGTCCGCGGCGGGCACCGGGGGCGCGGCTCTTGGGGGAGCCTTCGTCTTCGAGCGGCAGGCTGGTGACGTGGGCGAGCTTATCGAGCGCCGCCTGAAGGTCGTAGAAGGTTTCGAGCGACTTGGCGAACTTGACGAAGCTGCCGACGGCGAGGCTGACGACGAGTTCGGCGGCCACCAACTGGCCGAGCGTGAGTTCGCCGCCGATGACGAGGTAGCCGCCCATGCCGAGGATGGTCGCCAGGGCCAGGGCCTGCAGAATCTGGGCGCCGCCGGTCTGGCGGATGAGGATTTTGAAGTGGCTTTCGCGATCGTCCAGGTAGCCGAGCAGTAGCTGGTTGGCCCGGTCCGCCGCGAGGGAGGCGCCCTCGCGCGAGCGGAGAGCGAAGCTGTGACGGGCGACTTCCTCAAACCAGGCGAGGAGGTCATACTTGGCGCGGGACTCCTCGATGGCGGTGGGCACCGCGCCGCGGCCGAGGCCGATGATCACCAGGATGATGGCGCCCACCAGTACGACGTCGAAGACCAGCAGGTACGGGTGGTAGGCGCCCAGCAGGATGATGCCGGCGAGCATCTGCATGGCGAAGGTGAGCCCGTCCACCAGCAGAATGGCGGTGCTCTTCTGAACGGTGGTGACTTCGAGAAAGCGGTTCACCAGTTCGGGGACGTGCTGGCCTTCGGCGGCATCGGCGCGGAAGCGAAGCAGGCTGTCGAGCACGGCCGACGCTTGGCGGGCGAAGATGCGCCGCTGAACGGTTTCGAGGACGATGGCGCGGAGGACGAACAGCAGGGCGGAGGCGGCGAGGGCCGCAGTCACCAGACCCGTCAGCACGGCGACCGGTTGGAGGACACTGCCGAACGCGACGGTGTTCACCAGTGCTTGAATGGCGATCGGCAGCACGAGTGACAGAATGCCAATCGCGATGGAGTAAACCAGGGCGACGGCGAGGCCGCTGCGCTCCTCGCTGAGGAGGGGGAGGGTCCGGGCGAAAACTCCTACGTCGTGATTCTTCATGTGTACAAATTTTAATATAGACAATTGAGTCGTACTTTACAAGTCGCGTGTTGTAAATCGTCCTTTGCAATTCGCGTCTTGTCGGGCGTAATATGGAAGCCATGGCCGCCTGGACTTTTCTGACGAACCATGCCCATGTTTTTCTTTGCCTGGCAGGTGACCCGGAGATTCGGTTGCGCGATGTCGCGATGCGCGTCGGCATCACGGAGCGGGCGGCGCAGCGGATCCTGGCCGATCTGGTCGCAGATGGGTACGTCTCCACCGAACGTATCGGACGGCGGAATCATTACGTGATCCATGGCGAACTGCCGCTGCGGCATCCGATCGAAGGGCATCGCCCGGCCGCGGCGCTGATGGGTTTGGTTATGCATCCCGACCCGGCGGCGAGCCGCAGCCACGGCGCCTGAACGATTCTATCTCGCCGCGTTAGAAATCCGCTTGGCCGTTGACGGCTACACTCGGACCATGCGCCCGCTGCTGCTGTGCCTGTTCGCGACGGTGGCTTTTGGCAAGGACCCGTGGCTGTTCTCGTTTTTTTCGGGGCAATGGCGAGGATGGGCTGTATTTAGCGACCAGCGATGACGGCCTGAAGTGGCGGGTGCTGAGCGGCAACCGTCCGCCGCCGCGGCCTACGGTGGGCGAGAATCGTCTGATGCGCGATCCCTCAATCGTGCACTGAGCCGGTAGGCATCTAGCCGTCTTCGCGGAGGACGTCGACCGGGTCGACGAGCGACGCGCGCCGGGCAGGCAGGTAGCCGGCCAGGAGACCGATGACGGTCATGGTGGCGCAGGCCAGGCTCAAGGCGAGCGGGTCGAGCGGAGAGACTTCATAGAGCAGGTTGGCGATGACGCGCGTCACACCGACGCTGCCGGCGAGGCCGAAGGCGAGTCCGGCGGCGACGAGCACGAGCGCGCTGCCCACCACGCGGCGGCGTTCGTCCACGGCGCGGGCGCCCAGAGCCAAGCGGATGCCGATTTCCCGGCGCTGCTGGACCACCAACTGCGCCAGCACGCCGTAAAGACCGATGCCGGCCAGGAGCACCGCCACGAGGGCGAACGCCCCGATCACCAGCGCCGGACTGGCGACGCCGGACAACGTCTCGGACCGAACCTGATCGAGCATGGCGACGTCGTCCAGGGGCAAGTTGGGATCCAGATCGCGGAGCGTTCGGCGGATGATGGGCAGCGTGGCGGCGAGGCTCGAGTCGGTCTTCACCAGCAGGCTGACGTGCGAATTCGGCGCTTGGGCCAGCGGCGCGTAGGAGACCGGCGGATCGGGCATGCCCGGCGACGCGACCCGTTCGCTCCGGATGACGCCAACGATCTCGACTTCAGGCAACGTTTCTCTCGGCTCGTTATAGCCGGGAAGCGAAAGCCGCACCCGTTGGCCGACGGGCTGCTTGAGGCCGGCGACTTCGGCCAAGTGCGCGGCCATGGCTTCATTAATGACGACCACTAGAGGCGCGCCTTCCACGTCGCGGCTGGTGAAGCCGCGGCCGGAGAGCATCGGGATGCCCAAAGTGGGGAAGTAGCCGGCGTCCACACGTTTTAGGCGGGTGCGCACGATCTTGGGGGCGCCGGGAACCTGCAGACCTTCGCCGTTCAGAATCCATTGGAGCGGCAGTTGCGTGGTGAGGGCGGCGTGGCGGATGCCGGGAGACGACTCCAGCCGTTGGGTGAGTTCCTGGTAGAAGAGGGCAGCCCGCGTCGGCGTGCGGTAGGCTTCCCGCGGCAGGTCCAGCGACAGGGTGATGACATTCTCGGTGCGGATCCCGGTGTCGAGCTGTTGCAGATTCAGCAGACTGCGGAAGAGCAGCATCGCGCCGCAAACCAGGATGAGCGAAAGAGCTACCTCGGTGACCACGATGGCCCGGCGCACGAACGAGTGGCTACCGGAGGAGCCTCGGGCAGCTAAGCTCAACCCGGAGGCGACTTGTCCGAACGAGGCGCGCAGAGCGGGCAGGACACCGGCCAGCAGGGCAACGCTTAGCGCCGCGGCGGCGGCAAAGGCCATCACCCGCCAATCGAGCGTGACGTCCGCGGTGAAGGGGATCATGGTGGCCAACATCGGCCGCGCGAGGGCGAGCAGCAGAACGGCGACCAGGAGGCCGGCCGCTCCACCGAGGAAGCACAGCACCAGGCTTTCGGTGAGGAGTTGCGTGACGAGGCGGCCGCGGCTGGCGCCAAGGGCGGAGCGTACGGCGAGTTCGCGCCGCCGTGCGGCGCCCTTGGCGAGCAGAAGGTTGGCGACATTGGCACTCGCAATCAGCAGCACCAGGAGCACCGCGGCGAACAGAACCGAGATCGAGCGCGAGAGGCGGTTGCCGACCATCAGGCGGCCCAGGGGCTGCACGGTCAAGGTTGCTTCGCGGCTCTCCTGGGGCGCGTTCTCCGTGAGGGCCGCATGGACGGCCTGCATCCGGGATTGCGCCTGCTGCAAGGGGAGGCCTTCTTTGAGCCGTCCATAAACGGTGAGCCAGTGGTTGTTGGCGGAGCGTTCGGCGGCGGTGAAGGCGAGCGGCTTCCAGAAGAGGGTCTTGTCCCGATCGAACGCGCCGGGGCGCAGCACGCCGACGACCTGGTGGGGCTGGCCATCGAGCAGCAGACGGCGGTTCAGGATCTGCGGATCGTGGCCGAAGTGAGTCTGCCAGGCGGCATGACTCAGGACGACGACGGCGTTGGCGCCGGACTGATCCTCATCCGGCAGGAAGGTACGGCCCATAGCCGCTTCGACGCCGAAGACACGGAAGTAGTCGGCGGTGACGGCTTTGCCGAGCAGGCGGATGGGTTGGCCGCCGAGGTTCAGTGCCGCGGAAACGCTTTGTTCCGCGCTGAGCGCGTCGAAGCAATCGCCTAAGCGCCGCCAGTCCAGGAACTCGCCGGCGGTGGAGGCGTTCACCGAGCCGGGGCGGGGCGCTTCCCAGACTCGGACCAGTCGTTCCGGGGCGGGGAAGGGCAGGGGCTTCAGCAGCACGGCATCGACGACGCTAAACATGGCGACGTTGGCGCCGATGCCCAGGGCGAGAACGCCGATGACCACCGCGGCGAAGGCGGGCGCCCGCGAGATGGCACGCAGGCCGAAGCGGAGGTCGCGCACCAGATGATCGAGCCAGGGGATGCCGCGGCGGTCGCGATGTTCTTCTTTCATTTGTTCCACTCCTCCAAAACGTTGACGGGCAATGCGGCGAGCTTCTTCGGGGGACAGGCCCTGTGCGAGCGCGTCGCGCTCCGCCAGTTCCAGGTGGGCGAGCACCTCGTCTTCCAGCTCCTGCTCCAGACGGTGGCGGCGCACCAGCGCCCATAGCCCTGCCATGGCCCGCCGAACTGGTCTCAAAGAGGACTTCACGTGGTGGGCTCCAGGAAGCGGGCCACCAGGGCCGCCGCGCGCTCCCAGTTCGCGACTTCCACCTGCAGTTGCTGGCGGCCGGCCTCGGTGAGCGAGTAGAACTTCACCTTCCGATTGGTCTCGGAGACGCCCCATTCGGTGGCGATCCAGCCTTCCTGCTCCAGACGGATCAAGGCGGGATGAACGGAGCCCTGGCTGAGTTGGACGGCGTCGCCGGACACCTGCTCAATGCGGCGGGCGATGCCGTAGCCGTGCAAAGGGCCGAGCGTGGCGAGCGTCCGGAGGATGAGCAGATCCAGGGTGCCGTAGGGAATCTCAGATTGTTGTTTCGACATGTCGACTTACGACATATAGGATGCGGCCGGACGTGCTCGATGTCAAGGTGTGGTGGATCGGCGAAAATGGAGGCAGTCCCCGATGCTCATCGCCCGCTCGATGTCCGTACTGCTGCTGGCCACCGCCCTTTGGGCGGGAGACCATCGTCAGCCGGACGCCGGAGGCGCGCTGGGTGCGCATTGCGGGGCGTTGACGCTCGAGCGAACGTGCGCCGTCGCCGATTTCGATGGCGACCAATTGCAGGACCTTGCTGCCGCGCGGCACGCGTCGCGCAGCCGGGGCCTGAGCGCCTTGCGGGTCTCGCTGAGCGGCTCGGGACGCGAGCAGGTGGTGGACCTTTCGCGGTGGCCGCACGCGGCCGGGGTATTCTCGCGCGACGTCGACGGTGACCGGGATCGCGATCTGGTGATCACCAATGGCGAGCGGGAGGCGCTGGCGGTCTTCCTGAATGACGGCCGCGGCACCTTCGCCTTTGACGCCCGGGACGCTTTTCTGGCAGTGCGAGAAGCCGAGGGGCTACGCCTCCAGACTCGGGCTGCGCTGCCGCGTTGGGTGGCGGAAAGCGACGAGCCGCCCTCGGCGGCGGCTTTGGCAGTCGTCACTGCTCGTGGTGGATGCGCAGCGGCGGAACAGGCTTCACTCGCGGCGGAGAGCCCGCGCGTTCTGCGGCCGTTTCTCGCCGGCGCCCTCCGCATTCGCGCCCCCTGACGCTCCTTCTCCCTTCAAACAAAGACCTTCGCGGGCGGATGCCATGGGCGTTCGCCGGCGCCTTGATTTTTTGCCTTCCAGGAGAAGTGAGCATGAAGTGTGTCCTGACCCCCTTGATGGGGATCGTTGTGTCGTCGTTCGCTTGGGCCGGCCCCGGCGAGGCGCAAGAAGTGTGGCCGGCGACGCTGTCGCTCGAACAGGCCGAGGAGTTGCTGATTCGCCGCAATCTGCCGGTGGCGGCGGGCAAGGTGCAGGTGGAGATCGCCGAAGCGGCTCGCCGCATTGCCGGCCTGCCGCCAAACCCGACGCTGCAACTGGGCAGCGAGCAGGTGCCGGTGTGGTCCAACATTCCGGGCAGCGTGCCGCGGTGGGTGAGCACCAACGGGGACGCCGGCGCCAATCCCACCTACACGGCGCAACTGACGCAAGTGATCGAGCGTGGTCATAAGCGCCAACTGCGGGTGGAGCAGGCGAGCGCCTTGACCGACGCGGCGCGGGCGCAGGTCCTCGATACCATCCGGCAGCAGTTGTTGTTGCTGCGCCAAGCCTATACGGCGGCGTTGCTGGCCAAAGCGAACGTCGAATTGGCTGAGGAAGCCGATCAGGACTATGCCGAAACCGAACGGGCCAGCGAGATTCGCTTCCGCGCAGGCGAGATTGCGCAGGTGGACCTCGAGCGCATCCGCGCCGCGCGCATCGGCTACCGGCAAGCGATCACCGACGTACGGCTGACCTATGCGCAAGCGCTGCGCGACATAGAACTGCTGGTGGGAATGCCGGCGGGCCGCGAGTTGCAGGGCGATCTCCAGCCGCGTCCGCTGGCCCCGAGTCTGGAGGAGTTGAAAGCGTTGGCGCGGGCAGAGCGGCCGGACGTCGCCGCCGCGCAGAAGCTTGAAGCCGCCTCGACGGCCGGTATCCACCTGGCGGAAGCGCAACGCAAGCGGGACCTCTCGGTGGCGATGCAGTATCAGCGCGTGGGGAGTGACAGCGCGCTCGGCGCCTCCGTCTCGTTCCCTCTCTTCGTCTTCCCTCACCAGAAGGAAGCCATCGGCCAAGCCGTGGCGCAGCAGCGTTGGGCGGCCTTGCAACGGCGGCAGACGCAGGCGCAAGTGGAAGCCGAAGTGGAGAAGGCTTATCTGGCGCTGAGCGCCGCGCGGCAGTCGTTGGGCTATTACGATTCGGGCACGGTGGAGCTGGCGCGGCGAATCCGGGAGACGGTGGAGTACAGCTATCAGCGCGGCGAAGCGAGTCTGTTGGATCTCCTGGATGCGCAGCGGACGTCCAAGCAGACGCTGATGAATTACAACCAGGCCAAGGCGGCTTATGAGACCGCCTACTGGCAACTTGTTTACGCCGTGGGCAAGAGCTTCTAAGGCGCCATCGTCCTGGCCAGGGCGATCAACTGGTCGAGCGCGGCGGACCAACCGTCGTGGAAGCCCAGCGCCTCATGACGCCGGCGCGACTCGGCGTCCGGATGCAGGACGACGGCCTTGTACCGCGTGCCCGAACCGTGGGGCTCAAACGTCAGGATGGCGGTGAACGAGAAGGCTTCGGTGGGGCAGGCTTCCGGCGCGACATGCGGGCGGAAGCCGGGATAGAGAGCATTGGTCCAGGTGAGCCGGCGGTTCTCCTCGACCTCGAGATAGCAGCCGAGGTTGGGAAAGGTCTCGCCTTCGGGCGAACGCATGACGGTGCGGAAGATGCCGCCCGGCCGGAGGTCGATCTCGCATTCGACGGTGGTCCAAGGCGCGGGCGTGAACCATTTCTTGACGTGCTCCGGCTGGGTCCAGGCGCGCCACACCAGATGCGGCGGGACGTCGATGTCGCGTTCGAGGATCAGGTCCAGGTCGGGTTGGGGGTTGTTCATGCGGATTCGTTTTCCTTCAGTTCGAGGAGGTAAGTATCGAGCTGGTTCAGGCGCCTGTCCCAGAGGGCGCGCTGGCGCTGAAGCCAATGTTCGGCGGGTTGCAAAGCGCGAGGCGCGAGGCGATAGGTGCGCACGCGTCCGGTTTTGCGAGACCTGACGAGGCCGTTCTTCTCGAGGAGCGACAGGTGCTGGGCGAAAGACGGCAACGCCATGGAGAAAGGGCGCGCGAGCTCGGTCATGGGGGCGGGCCCGGTGGCGAGGCGCGCCAGCACCGCGCGGCGGGTGGGGTCGGCCAGGCTGTGAAAGAGCGCGTCGAGCTGAGCTTGGTTAGGCACCTGCCTAAGTATTGACCGAGGGTGTTAGTTAGGTCAAGGCCTAAGTAATCGCCGGCTATCGGACGGCGAACGCCGTGGGCGGGACATCCACGCGTGCGGTGGGGTTGTAGTAGTCGTACAGGACGGAGGGAGCCGATTGGGCGGTCATCGCGAAGCGCGGACGGAAGGCGAAAGTAAAGTCGACGCCGCCCGCGGGTGGCCACAGGTAAAGCACCAGGCGATCCGGAAGCAGCTCGTAGTGATCCACACCGCGCACATCGTCGAGCATGGTCTGCAGGGTGGCCCGATCGACGTCGGCACCGGGGGGCAGGCCGATCTCGGCGAGCATCATGCCGTAGCCGCGAAAGCCAACCCGTTCGGCTCGGACTCGGCAGGTAACAGGCTCGCCGATGGCAAGCGTCGTTCGGTCGTAGTGAACATCGAGCTTCAGTTCGGGGGAGGTGCGCTGGCTGGCGGCGGTCCACGGCACCCAATGCGTGGCGGCGAGCCGCGCCAGCAGGCCACCATCGCTGCTCACGGTGACCTCATTCACACCAGTGGCGAGCGGCACGTCGACCCGAATGGGATCGACTTGGGACGCGCCGGCGGAGGCGGTGACGGTGCGCACCAGACGTCCGGCGACTTTGATTTGGATGGTGCCGGGGTCGCCCAGCTTTAAGCCCGAGTCGACCAAGGCCTGCATGACGCGGAGCGTGGCTTGGGTGGAGAACCAATCCCCCTGGGCACGGCGGCCGCGGAGCAGAAAGGCGAGCCCACGGCTGATGACCTGATCGAGTTCGGGTGCGGGGTGTTGGCGGCGGTAGCGGGCAAGCGCGGTGAGGACGAGGCCGGAAGTCTCATAGCGGCCGGGCGTGCCCCAGCCGTAGAAAGGAGTGTTGGTGCGGAGGTCCCAGTAGCGCTCGCCGTTCTCGTCGCGGGCCATCGCGACGAGCCGGGAGACGGCGTTGGCCAACACCGCTTCGTCCTTTGCGTCGAGGGCGGCGTGAACCAGATGGGCGAGCAGATAGGGTTCGTCGATGGTGTCGGTGAAACGGGCGAGCCGGCTGTAAGACTTGGCGAGTACGGCGTCCGAAACCGGGAAGCCGGCCTGCCGGGCGGCGGCCAGGGCGCGGGTCACCAGGCCGGTGAGCAGGAGCGAGCCGGTTTCGCTTTGACGATGGGACCACAGGCCGGTCGGCTGTTGCTGCTGCTCGAGCCAGCGGAGGGTGCGGGTCCAGACTTCGCGGTCGAGTTCCGTCACCGCGGAAGCTTCCGCGGCGAAGTGGAGGGCATGCGCAGTGACGGCGAGATCGGACTCGCCGGCGGTCCAGTAAGGAATGCCGCCGTCGGCGGAGTGCAGGGACGCGAGGCTCTCCAGAGCGACGCGGACATGCTTGAGAGCCTGCGCATCGACCTCGGGTTTCCGTACACCGGAGGATTGGGCGAAACGCCAAGCGATGAGGTTGGCGTAAGCCGCCGAGATGGTTTGCTCGGCGCAACCGTGGGGCAGGCGGACCAGCGAGCCGGCACTTTCGAGGAGTAAGGACGCGACGTTCGGGTAGAGGCGGAGTTCGCCCGCGGCCGAGCCGGGAATGGCCTGGGAGGGCAGTTCAACGCGGAACGAGGCGGCGCCCGTGGCGGCTTCCGCGAAAGTCTGGATGACCTCCTGACCGTTCGGGTGGACGCGCGTGCTCTTTTCGAGGGCGTCGCCAGCGCTCTGCTTCGAGGTGGCGATGAAGCGTTGACGGATTTCGCCGGTCGGCGACGTAGCTTCGAGTGGGAAGAGCGCGTTGGCCGCCTGTTGGGGGCCGAGGGTGAGCGAACGGGTGGGTCCGTCGGCGAGTTGGACTTTCACTTCCTGGGCGCGGGGCAGATAGTTGCGAACGGTGACGGGCAAGTCCAGGCGGTCGCCTTGGGTAAGGATGGCGGGCGGGTTCGCTTCGAGGAAGAAGGGTTGAAAGGTTTTGAGTTCGTGTTCGGCTTGGGCGGCGCGGCCGTCGGCGGTGGAGGCGAACAAGGCGACCTTCCAGGTGGTGACCGAGTCGGCGAGCGGGATGTCGAGTTGAGCGCGCCCCGTGGCGTCGGTGAGGACTTCGGGCAGCCACAGCAAGGTCTCGGGGAAGTAGTCGCGAACGCGCGGCGTGGAGCCAGGCGTGGCTGCGAGGCTCATGCTGGTCTGGGTCATGAGGGTGGGCGCGGCCGCGGCGACGGAAAGCATCTGCGCCACGGAGCCCACTTCCAATTGCAGGTCAACCACGGTGGGTTGCCGGGCGACGACGGGGACGAACTCGACTTCCTCCTGAACGAAGCCGCTGGCGGTGGCCGTGAGGGTGTAGAAGCCGGCCGGAGCTTGGATCACGAAACGGCCGCCGATATCCGTGCGTCCCGCCGCGACAACTGTGGCGGCGAGCCTCAAGCGGACTTCGACGCCGGGGATCGCCGCGCCACTGGCATCAAGAACCGTGCCGATGACCGTGCCCTGAGCGCCAGAAGCCGCTGCTGCCGCGGCGGCGGGCCGCGTGGCACCGTCCTGCTCGTCGACCAGGGTGGGGAAGATGGCGACCGTGACGTCGTCAGGCGTATCCGGAAGGCCGTCCGGGCCGGAGCTTTGGACGCGGAAGAGCAGAAGCTTACGGGTGACGGGCGTGACCACGGTCTTCGTGGCCGGCGTGCTGCCGTAGATCCTGGTGCGCTGACGGGTGAGCCGATCGGCATATTCGGTGGCGGTGGCGGAGGTGACCCGGTAAGGGTGCTGCCAAGGGTCCCGGAGGGCAGCGAAGTCGATGCCGGAGCGCGTGAGGGCGGCGACAAAGGCGTCGGGGGACTGCGGGGGCGCATCGAGCCGGGAGAGCACGTTCTGTATGTCCTGTTGACGGCGTCCGAAATATTCGCCGGTGAAATTGCCGACCAGGACGTCGTCGCCAGATGGCTGAACGCCATCGGGGCCGGCGCTCCAGACGGTGATGAGGCTGAGGCTGCCGGAGATGTTGAGGCGGGCCTGGTAGGGATGGCCGCGCGGATCGCGCAGCGCGGTGAGGAGAATGCCTTGGTCGCGCAGCAGATCGAGGAACGCCTCTAGACGGGTGGGGAACGGATCGGCGTCGTGCAGGATGCGCTTCATCTCGGTGGAGATGGGCAGGAAGTAAGGACGCCGAATGGTGGTGACGGCGATGTCGTCGTTCGTGCCGGACTGGTGATCGGGCCCGTCACTCAGGACGTGAATCACGCGAGCATCCTGCTCGATCTGGAAGCTGTAGCGGTAGGGACGCTCCCAGGGATCGAGTGCACCGGGCCAGCCAGGGACGCGTTGCAGGGCTTCGAAAGTGTCCGGCTGTTCGAGCGTGCGGTCGTAGTGGCGGGTCAGCGCTTCGCGCATGGCCTTGGCCGCGGAGGTGATCTGGGCGAATTCGGGTGCGCCGCCGGCGGACGTAGCGCTGGGGAGCCGGAGCGTCAGCCTGGCGGCGAGTGCTTCGGCGACCAGGTCAAGTTCGGCGGTGGCGGGGCCGCGATGGAGGTAGAGGTCGTTGAGTCGCTGGCCGGCGAACTCCTCTTCGCCGGCTTGGGCGCAGAAGGAGCAGAAGAAGTACGGGCGGCGGCCGAAGTCTTCGTCGGTGCGGGCGCGCTCCAGAACGGCCTGATCGACGACGGCGACGCCGAGCGCTGCGGAGACGGGACGGCCATCGGCAGCGCTGACGCGCACGGTGAGGGGGGCGCGCTGACCGGGTTGGTATTCGGGTCGCGGTGTGGCCGCAGTGAGGCGCAGATCCGAGGCGTCAGGGAAGATCACGGCCCGAACGGCGCGGTCCTCTGCGGACCAGGCCGTCAGATAGACGGCGCCGCGAAAGCCGGCCTGGGGCGGGAGGGTGACTTGGCCCTGGCGGCCGGAGAGGTGGACGATGTGGGTGGCGACGGTGACCCCGCCCGCGATCGCCTCCAGGACGACATCGCGGTTGGCTTCCCAGGAGTCCGGCGCGGTAAGCGTCACGTGGATCCCTTCGCCGGCGCGATGCAAAGTCTTGCCGGGTTCGAGCATGAGGCCCTCGGCGGATCCGAAGACATAGGCAGTCGTGCGGCCGGTCTCTCCGGCGGCCGTGCGGGCGCTGAACTCAACGGACGAACAGTTCGCGGGCGAGGGGAGCTTGGCGACGCCGAGCCGGTTGGTGGACAGCGAGGACGTCTGGCCGCAGGCGCGTACGTCGACGGAGGCCGCGATGGGCGTTCCATCGGCGCGAACCGTGGCGAGGTAGAGCGAGCGATCGGTCGTAACGGTGTACAGGTGCAGCAGGTCGCGCGTGACGCGCAAATCGAAGCGGCGCTGCTCGGTGCGTTGCGTCAGGGGGTCACGGACGTAAGCCGCGAGCGGACGATCGCGATAGAGGCTGCCTGGGGAAACGAAGTCTGCGGCGATGGGGAGTTGAGCGACGAAAACGCCCTGCGCGTCCGCCCGGCCTTGGGCGAGCGGCTGATCCCCGTCGATTTCCGTGATGCGGACTTCGCCGTTCGGCACGGGCTGGCCCGCCAATAAGGTCGCGGAGACCGTGACGGTGGCGGTGTCGCCATTCTGGTAGGCGGTGCGGCCCGCCTTTACGGCGACTTGAAAGACAGGCAGTTCGTAACGACTGACGCGGACGGCGTGTTGGGCGAGGACAGACTCGTCTTTCTCCCGCACAATCTGGATCTGATAGACGCCGGGCGGCGTGGAAGCGGGGAAGGTCCAAGCGTCGTGGGCGATGCCAAACGCGGACGCCGTCCTGGCGGCCGTATGGACGCGCCGGCCTTCGGGGTCATTGAGGCGGAAGAGCAGGCGTTCGCCGGCGGCGGCTTTCCGCGAGGGAGTGAGACAGACGGTGCGTAGGTGCAGGGTCTGCTCGGGTTGGTAGATCGGCTTGTCGGTCTGCACCGTGGCCGTGAAGTTGGTGGGGAGCTGGATCTCGAGAGACAGATCTTGTTCGTAGTCGCCGAGCGCGGCTTCGATTTCGACTTCGGCCCCGCGCTCGTCATCCTGGAGCACGGGAAGGGGGAAGACGAAGGTCATGAGGCCGGGGCCTTCCCGCTGGCGGCGCGACGGCTTCAACTCCTGGCCATTGACGTTGAGCACCGCGGTCCAGGAGTTCGGCTCGACGGCGGCACGGGTCAGCGGATGGGTGGCCGCGACGCGGACGGTGAGGGGATGTCCGGGCTGGGGTTGGCCGCTCAGGACGGCGTCCAACTGAAAGACGTCTTTCATGATGCGCGAGAGCGGCAGAATGCGGCTCAGCGGAAAGAAGGTGCGGGCTTCGCCAGCCACCGGCGCGAGTTGGTAGCGCAGGCGCAGCCAGGGGGAGGACTCGGCGAGGGGCAGCGGGAACTCGAGGTCCTTGGCGCCGGGGGGAAGGGTGACCGCCTGGAATTTGACGGCTTGGGCCGGGGTGGCGGACGGAGTGAGCCAGTCCAGGGCCAGCAGCGCCTCTAAGGGACGGCCGGAAGAATTGGCGACCGGCAGGACGATGACCGTGGCGCCCGAACGAAGGTCGGCGCGGACGCGGCTTTCGTCGATCGTGACCGCCGATTGCGCCGATAGCCACGACGCCCACCCGCAGTAGAAAACAAGACTGCGGGCACACCATCCCCAACCTGGCTTACACATAACCCCAGAAAGCTCCCGTCGAAGTTGCCATCAGCATACTCCCGAAGCGAGCGCGAGGCGAGTGATTTCCCTAGTACAAATGTTAACTTGCAAACTGCCGGCGGGCACGGTGGGCCGCGCGGACGATCGACGGCGGAATGGTGTAGCGGGCGACGTCGTCGAAGGCGCACCAAGCCACCCCCCGCGTTTCGGCGGTGACGGTCACTTCGGCGGTGGCGGCGATGAAGCCGAACTTAAGGTCGTGATGCAGGTGATAGGGCTCGTCGCCCTTGGCGGGGATGCCGTGCACGTCCATGCCCGCGACCCAGGTGGCGCCGGGCAGCACGGGGACGGCCGTTTCTTCCAGTACTTCGCGGGCGGCGGCGTCGCGGGGGGATTCGTCCTGGGGCTCGACGTGGCCGCCGGGAGCAAGCCAACGATCGAGACGGCGGTGATGGATCAGGAGGAAATGCTGACGGTCCGGGTGGAGGACGAGGCCGGTGCAGGTGAGGTGGCCGGGGGTGAACTGATGGCGGGAGAGGGGATCGGGGGTGAGGCGAAGAAGACCAAGCGTGAGTTCACGGCTCTTGTCTTCTTCGCCCAACGGGAAGGCTTCTACCAGGTCGAGCGCAGCGCTCGGGGAAAAGGGCATCCGATCAGGATAACTACTCCTGAGGCTTGCGCATGCGCATCATCGTGGGGGCCGGCGGCTCCTGCTTGGTGAAGTCGGCGGGGACTTCGAAGAGAGGCGCGGGGGGCTCGCTGAGGCGAAGATTGGTGAGAGTGAGCGTGGTGTCGCCGAAGCGGGGATCGCTGTGGCGGCTCATGACGATCATCTTCAACTGTTCGGAGTACCAGCGTTCGGAGACGATGTTGATCTCGCGTTCATTGCCCACCGCGCCAGCGGGAATCGTGAGGGTGGTGCGGGTGCCGCGGGCTTCCACGCCTTCGATGTTGCGGGAGCCGAGATTTTCAGTTTTGGCGTTATCGGGTTGAGTGGCGTGAAGGGGAGAGATGGTGGGCAGCGCCGGAACCGCGGCGACGGTGGGGCCTGCTTCCAGACGGTCCGCCACGACGCCCTCGCGGACGATGGTGACGGAGTTGGCGTGGCCGAAGGCGGTGGTGCTGCCGCCTTCGCCGCCGGCTTCCGCCGGACGGGCCGTGCGGGCGTAGCTGACGGCGGGAGAGCCAGCGGCGCTAAAGTTCATGCCGACCAGGGGAGCGGCGGCGGGCATCGAGGAGAAAGCCATGTTGAACATGCCGCCGCCGCCCGGCATCACCATGGCGACCTTGTTCCTGAGGTCGAGCGAATAACGTACTTTGCCGACCGGGTCGTCGATCATGACGGACTTGCTGGTTTCCGGCGCGCCGACCTGGCTCATGAACTGCACTTCAAACTCGCGCCGGGTGCGGCCTTCGCTGTCGCGGTACTGGGTGACGGTATTCTTCCGGCTGATCTTGTTGCCATCGGCCAGCATCTGGACCGTCTCGGTAACGGCGTCGGCGGAGTAGGGAGCGTTCTTCACGACGGCCGCCCCGACGGTTTCGACGGCGACGAACTGAGCCGCACCGGCGATCGAACGGGCTTCCGCTTTGATTTTCTGGACGTTATCGGGTTCGATCCGCTGCAGGGACACCGCCGGCTCTTGAGCGAGGAGCGCGCAGGGGACAGCCAGGATGAGTAGTTGTCTGGTCATTTCGTTTTCCTTTTCGGTTGGTCTTATTGCTCAGCGGGCACGAGCCGAACGGCCCGGGCTACGCCGTCTTCGCCGACGACGACATCGGCCAATACTCTCTCTTCGAGGCGGTCCGAGGTGACGGGCCAGCCTAAAGCTTGCATGCGTGCGCGGGGAATGCGGACGCGAAGAACTTGTAACTCCTGGGCGGGAGGCATTCCTTCGGTGCCGGGGAGCAGGACGAACATGGTTTGCGGCCACTGACCTGTCTTGGCCGGCGGCGCGAGTCGCCGAGTCAGATTGCGCGGCGCGGGGCGTCCGGTGGGGACCGGTTCGACCAGGACTGGCGCTGCGGCTTCGGGCGGCGCGCTGGCGACCAGTGGGGCCGGCGACGGATCGACTGGTACCTGGGTGGCGAGCGGTACCGTGGTGACCACCGGCTGCTCGCTGCCGCCGCGCCAAAGTCCGATGCCGATTCCGAGAATCAATAAAGCGGCGGCGCCGGCGGCCAGAAGCCACGGCGCCACACGGATATGCTGCTTCTGGCGGAGCTCGGCCCGGAGCCGCGCTTCGACGGCGGGCGGCGTCGATAAAGGGTCGAGAGTATCGCGATATTCGGCCAACCACTCGGTCAGCCGCCGTTCTTCGGTCATAGCGTCTCCTTCAACCGGCTGCGGAGCAAGGCGCGGGCCCGGTTCAGGCGGCTGCGGACCGTCCCCACCGGGCAGCCCAGCGTCGCGGCCGCCGTCTCATAACTCCATTCTTCGAGGTCGCAAAGCACCAGCACTTCGCGGTAGTGACCTGGTAAGGTCAGGATCGCCGCTCCCAGCCGTTCCTGGGCCTGACTGCGATCGAGTACCACCATCGGGTCGTCGACGGTGGCCGCTTCGTCATAATCCTCGTCCAAGGCGACGAACTGGGCGCGCAAGGCCTGACGGGTCACATTGCGCAAAATCCCATATAAGTAGGACTCGAGGGACCCTTTTGCGGGGTCCAGTCCCCCCGGCTGCCGGATCAAACGGAGGAAGGTTTCCTGCACGGCCTCCTCCGCCATCGCGGGGGATCCCGTCATTGCGTAGGCAAAACGGTAAAGTGGCCGCTCTAAACCGTCGATAGACCTGGGTAAGGGCGGCCTCGCTTCCCAGTTGGACTTGCTCGAGCAAAGCCGGATCGTTCAAACCGGTGGCTAAGCCAGTCTGCTGAGTGCGGCGCGCGGCCCAACGGGATGTCCAGGTCAAGGCCGGCATCTTCTATCTGTTCCTTGTCATACGGACTAGGCTTAGTTCCATTATGTTGGGCCTGAGTTTACAAGTGGTGGCCGAGGAGCAGGAGGGGATCACAGTAATTTGACTGGCGAAGACGATAGGAAACCTTAGGGATGAGGGCCTTAGATGGCCTTCAAATGCGACCTTAGCCTATGGATTAGTCCACAGGACTTCGGTTAGTATCGAGATCGACGGCGTGAGTGTTTGCGGATATGAAGTGTCAATTTTGCGGGACCCAACTCGGCTTGTTCCGGCGATTGTTCGACAGAGAATTCTGTTCGAATGACCACCGCAAGCGGTCGTCGGCGCGTTCTGCCCGCGCCTCCCGTGACCACATGTCCTACTACGGCGACGAGGATTTATATCCCGTCGAAGAGGTCATGGGGCTGCGCCGTCCCGACGGTAGCGAGACCAGTCGTGATGGCATGCAGAAGATGCAGGCGGGTGTCGCGACGGCGATCTCCATCGTCCTGCTCTTCGTGCTCGCCTACTCGTGGATGACCGGGCAAGGCGGCAACGCCGAACCGAACGCCGCTGATCGCAATGCTCTGGTGGGCGAGATTGCCCGGACGACTGATCGCGCCTCTTCCGGACTGCTCTCCGGATTGCGCGACCTGATGCCGGCGCGTCCGCCGATCCATCTGAAAGAAGACTTCCGCGGCAGCATGGACAACTGGCTGGGCGCACCGCTCAGCGCCGCTTTGGCCCGTTCCCCCAATCTCAGCGAACTCGGTTGGAGCTTCGACAACGGGATGGTGCGTCCCGGCCGCCTGCGGATCTGGCAGCCTTCGATCGACCTATCCGACTACAAGATGGAGTTCGAAGGCACGATCGAGAAGAAGGCCATGAGCTGGACTTACCGCTCGGTGAACCTCGACAACTTCTACGCCAGCAAGATCGTCGTCCGCCGCCCGGGTCCGATTCCGACGCTCGAAATCGTCCGTTACGCCATGCTGGACGGCAAGGAAGGCGCGCGCAGCCGTCTGCCGCTGCCGATGAACGTCATGGGGGCCAATGCCAGTCTCTATCGAGTCGAGATGAAGGTGCGCGGCGGGCAGTTCACCACGTTCCTAAACGGTCAGATCATCGACACCTGGAGCGACTCCCGCCTGAAGAAGGGTGGCGTGGGCTTCTTTGCCGAAGCGGGCGAAGTGGCAGCCATTCATTGGGTGAACGTCGAGGAGGAGCGAGCCGGCTTGTTGGGCCACGTCCTTTCTCTCGGCTTCTTCGTCGGGCCGGCCATCCAGTTTGCTCCCGCTTTCTAACGCGGCCGGCCGAAGTATCCGTGCTATAACCGAGGCACATGAATTCTGAGGTCCTGGTCTTCGCGTTCTGCCTGTATCTCGTCTTCCTGTTCTCTACCGTCTGTCATGAAGCTTCGCACGCCCTGGCGGCAAAGCTCGGCGGCGATCTCACGGCGTATCACGGCGGACAGGTGACTCTCAATCCGATGCCCCACATCCAACGGGAGCCGATGGGCTTGGTGCTCTATCCCCTGCTGACGCTGCTGATGAGCGGCGGCACCGGCATCATCGGCTTCGCCAGCGCCCCCTTTGACCCGTATTGGGCGATGCGCTATCCGCGCAAGGCAGCCTGGATGGCGATGGCGGGTCCGGCGGCCAACTTCGCGCTGTCCCTACTGGCGGCGATTCTGCTCAAGACGGGGATTCTGGCGGGCGTCTTTCAACTCGCTGAACCCGCGGCGATCGCGCAATACCATCAACTGGTGCAGGCCGTGAATCCCGGTTCGCTGGCCGAGCCGGTGGCGATCGGCCTGAGTCTGCTGTTCTACCTGAACCTGATGCTGGGACTGTTCAACCTGATTCCGTTCCCGCCCCTCGACGGCTTCAGCGCCATTCTCTTCTTTCTGCCGGACTCGCTGGTGCCGCGCTTCTTCGAGTGGCGGGCGCAGTTCAGCGCCTACTCCCTGATCTTCATCTTCCTGTTCTCGCGCTTCGTCTTCTGGGACGCCTTCTATCCGATCTTCTACTTCTTCGCCCGCCTGATCGTGAACTAAGGCGCGCGGCGTCAAGGCGCGGAGAGGAAGTCGAGAATCTCCTTCATGACGCGCTCGCCCTGATTGCTCGCAAAGAGGAACTGGGCGTGCGCGTTGCCGTCGAGGATCACCATGCGCTTCGGATCGGGCATCTTGCGGAACGCCTCCTGGGCGCCGGGCAAACGCGGTCCATCGGCGTTGGCATCTTCCACCGCAATCAGAAACAGCTTGCGGACTTTCACCTGCTCGGGCGGACCCTCGCCATTGGCCGTCCCCAGGCCAATCAGGCGGTCGATCTCGCCTTTCTTGCCATAAACCACGGCATCGAGCGCCGCGCCGCCGCCCATGCTGCCGCCCACGACCGAGACGGGCTTCGCGCCGGTTTTCCTTAGATAGCGGACGGCGGCCAGCACGTCCTGCCACAAGGGAGCCGACATGGGCGCTTTGTCGCCGGGTCCGGTGGATTGGCCGTAGCCGCGGAAGTCAAACGCGAGAACGCGGAAGCCCGCCGCGGCCAGTTGGGTCGCCTGCGGCTTCCAGCTTTCTTTGTTGAACCGGCCCCCATGCGCCAGCACCACGCCGTGCTTGCCCTGGCCGTAGACTTCGCCCACCAACTCAGCGCCGTCCGCCGTTCTCAACGTTACCCGTTCTTGCGCGCTTAGCAGCGTCGCGGTTCCCAACCAGAGGAGCAAACGACAGGTGATCATATGCGCCTTTCGTGCCCGACATTATGACGCGTGCCGGGCTTCGGCGCACCCATGGCATCCTAAAGCCAATGCCCCGGACGTATGTCTGCTTTCTCTGGCACATGCACCAGCCCTATTACAAGGACTTGGCGACGGGCGAATATCGCCTGCCCTGGACCCGTCTGCATGCCCTCAAGGACTACTACGGCATGGTGCAGGTGCTGGACGAGTTCCCTGACATTCATCAGACCTTCAACCTGGTGCCATCCATGGTGGAGCAGATCGAGGATTACGCCGCCGGCACCGCCAGCGACCCCTTTCTGCGCCTGGCTTTGAAACCTGCCGAGCAACTCGCCGCCAACGAGCGCGCGTTCATCCTGCAGTACTTCTTCCAGGCCAACGTCAGCCAACTGATCTATCGCTATCCGCGATATGGCGACCTCTACGAACAATGGCAAAGCCGCTTGCCGTTTACCGACGCCGACTTCCGCGACCTGCAGGTGCTTTCGCAACTGGCCTGGTTCGACGAAGAGTTCCTCACCAAAGACGCCGAGATCCGCGAACTCGTGGTGAAAGGCCGCGGCTACAGCCATGCTGACCAGACCCTGATGGGCCAGAAGCAGCTCGAGATCATCGGCCACGTGGTGCCGGTGTATCGCGAGTTCGCCCGCCGCGGCCAGATCGAGATCAGCACGACGCCGTATTACCACCCCATCCTGCCGCTGCTGTGCGATTCGAATATCGCCTCGGTGGCGCATCCGGGTGTGCCGCTGCCCACTCGCTTTCACTATCCGGGTGACGCGCGGCTGCAACTGGAGCGAGCCCGGGCTTACACGGCCGAGCGCGCCGGAATCACCCCGGTGGGATTATGGCCCAGCGAGGGCTCGGTTTCCGACGAAGCGCTCGCCCTGGCTGCCGACGCCGGCTTTACCTGGGCGGCTACCGACAACGGCGTCCTGGGACGCACGCTGAACCAGCCGCCGGGGCCGGAAGTCACTTACCGTCCGTACGTCTGGCGTCAGGGTGGCCGCGAGATGCACATGATCTTCCGCGACCACGAACTGAGCGACCTGATCGGCTTCACGTACTCGGGCGTGGAAGCCGGCAAGGCGGCGGACCATTTTCTGAATAAGATCCGGGCGAATTGCCGCGGCATCCTGG
>CBDDIZ010000007.1:0-15865 GCA_965229305.1 Bryobacteraceae bacterium
TGCCTTCCTCGCCATCCGCCGGTTCGGTGGCCGCGTAGCGGGCGAGTTCCGCCTCCTGATCCACGGTCAGCTCTTGCTCCTCGTCCAGGCGGGGCGCGTTATACGGGTTGAAGCCCATCGCGTCGACGCCGTAAATGCGAGCCGCCGCCGCGGCGCCGAGTTGCGAAGCCGCCGCCATGCGAACCGGATCCGCCAGGTTGACCGAAAACGCTTCGAGCGACTCTTTCACCAGTCCGACGATCGCCCAATTACCACGTCCAAACATTCGTTACTCCTGCTTTCTGACTGCGAACTTCCCGCGGTCGTCGGCGCACACGCCAAGCGTGATCCGGCGACGGATCTGGGGCATCTTCGCGATGGATTCCGCGGGCGGACGGCCCTCGCTGGCCAAGCCAGCGGGCAGCGTCTGTCCGCCGTGTAGCGGCTTAAGGAACAGAACCTCTATGATACCGTTCTGGTACGCGGAACGGCTCATCAAACGTGACGTTTTTGCCTGCGAAAAAATGCGATATCTAGCTGATAGAAAAGAAGTTACTGAAGGAGGGAAAGGAGGAAGGGACTTAGTTTAGATTGGCTCCCCGGGTAGGATTCGAACCTACAACCCTTCGGTTAACAGCCGAATGCTCTACCATTGAGCTACCGAGGAGCAAGAAGTCACAGGAGACGTTGCATCGCCCGGACTTCTTCATTTAACCAGAGCTCTCCGGGCACTGTCAACGCCATCTGTTATTTCTCTAATGAAATATGAGATACTCGGCGGAACGTGCCGCGCACCAAGTCAGCCACCCCCAATTCGCCTCGCTACCTGGTCCCCGTCGTCCTTTCCGCGTTCCGGCTTCTCGACCGTCTCTCCGTCCACACGGGCGCCTCGCTTCACGAACTCGCCCTCTCCACTGGCATCCCGAAAAGCACCGTCTTCCGCCTCCTGGCGACGCTCCAGCACCTCGAACTCGTGCGCCGCGACGACGCCACCAAAGCCTACCGGCTGCACGCCAAGTCGCCCGGGCAGATGCTGGGTCTGCCGAGTACCGAAGCCTTGCGCCGCGCCGCCTTGCCGCACATGCTCCAACTCCGCAACGACTTCGGCGAGACCGTCAACCTCGGCCAACTCCAGCACGACCGTGTCTCCTACATCGAGGTCGTGCCCTCCGAGTACGCCCTCCGCCTCAGCGAGCGTCCCGGCGCCACCGTCGAAGCCTATTGCACCGCGCTCGGCCGAAGCATTCTCGCCTTCAGCGCCGAAGGCGTCGCCCCGGCCATCCTCGGCAAAAAGACGCTGCCCAAGCTCACGCCGCACACCATGGTCGACCCCAAGCTTATTCTCGAAGAGCTCGCCCGCGTCCGTGAACAAGGCTACGCTATCGAGGCCGAAGAAGGCTCGCTGCACGCTACCTGCATCGGCGTCCCGATCCTGGGCTCGGATGGCTTCGCCGTCGGCGCGCTCAGCATTTCCGGCCCCTTGCATCGTTTCCGTCCGCTCGAAAACAAGCGACTCCTGAAGGCGCTGCGCCGCGCCGGCCGCGACATTGGTAACGCCGTCCAACTCTAACCGCACTACACTAGCCTGTAGATGCGTTTCTCACTCCCTCTCCTGCTGGCGTTGCCGCTGCTGGCCCAGGCTCCTGTTCTGAGTCAGCGCGCGAAGGACCTTCACAAACAAGCCTTCGTCTTCGACGCGCACGTGCACGTCGTGAACCGCCAGTTCTACCACGGCGGCTCCATGGGAGAGCGCACGGAGAAGGGCCAAGTGGACCTTCCGCGCCTGATCGAAGGCGGCGTCGACGCGCTGTTCTTCACCATGTTCGTCACCGAAGACTATTACCCGCAGCGCTACGAAACCAAGCAGGTCCTCCGTTTCATCGACGAAGCCTACCGCCAGGTGGAGATGAACAAGGACAAGATCGCCATTGCTCTAAACGCTTCGGACATCGAGCGCATCAACAAACAGGGCAAGATCGCCGCCGTGCTCGACCTCGAAGGCGGCTTCGACATGGACGGCGACCTCCGCGTCCTGCGCATGCTGCATAAGCTCGGCCTGCGCTCGTTCCAATTGCCTTCGCACAACTACGCCAACAACTTCGCCGAACCCTGCTGCGCCTCCACCAAGATCAAAGGCCTCACCGATCAGGGCAAAGCGGTGGTCCGCGAAGCCAACCGTCTGGGGATGGTGATCAACGTCGCCCATGCCAGTCAGGAAGCGATTCAGCAGGCGATCGAAGTCTCCTCGGATCCCCTCGTCAGCACCCACGACGGCTTGAAGTTCTTCAATGACATCCCCCGCACGATGAGCGAAACCACTTTGCGCAAGCTCGCCGCCAAAGGCGGCGCCATCGGCTTCCACATCGGTAACGAGTTTCACAATCGCCCCTTGTTCGAGTACCGCTCCAAGCTCGCCGGCAAGCCGTTCTGGGATCGCGAAGACGTCCACTCGGCTGCCCGCTCCGGCATCGAAGAAGTGGATCGCAAAGTCGCTCCGCAGTTCCCGATGGTTGGCATCTCGAGCCCGCCGGCTGACCTGCTCTACACCGTCGAACAATGGTTCCGCGTCGTCGACAAGGCCATCGAGTGGGTGGGCGAAGACCACGTCATGCTCGGCACTGACTTTGACGGCGGCCCCACGCCCCCCAAGCCCATGCGTGACATTCGCGACCTGCCCTGGATGACCCAGGCCATGCTCAACAAAGGCTACAGCGAAGCCCGCATCCGCAAATTCCTCGGCGGCAACCTGCTCCGCATCTTCCGTCAGGTGACGGAAAAGAGCCGCTAACGGCGCCGGTAAGCATCGTCATGTTCCGGGTGCACCGAGAGCAAGTGCAACTCGTCCCCCCGGACAACCGCTGTCACTCGTGCAGTACTTGTAGCTCTTAGCGAGTACAATGGCAGGCCTGTCATTGGGTCAGTCAGATTGACCAATTTCTCTAAATGAACGCCGTTATGCCGTAAGAGTTCGCCAAGTGACAGCGCTGAGACAACACCGATCAACTTGCTGATCGCGCGGCGTACTTGTTGTTCCTGCTCCAACGCGCTGCGGACAAAGTTCGGCTGGCACACGCAGATCATGGTTTGTCGAGATTTGCGAGAAACGCCCGTCCTTCGTCGCTATCCACGCGGATCCCTAAGCCAGCGTGAGACTCTGCGAGGCTTGCGGCGATCTGCTTCTGGACCTCTTCCGTCCATGCCCAAGCTTGGTGCTGAGGGATGGTGGCTAACGGGACGAGCCGAAAAGTTCCGTCGCTTTCGGAGATGAGCTCCAGGGGTTGGTTCGGGCTCACCGAGTTTGGAAGCGTAATTCGTCTTCGGGAGTCAGCCAAGATAACCATATTCTGATTATACCCTCAGGGGGCAATGCCGCAGGAGGGCGCCCTCAGGAAGACGCCCCCTCAAAACCAGCCTTACGACGACCAGCCCGTCCGGAACTCCGGAAACAGCGTCAACCCGCCGCAGGCAAACAACGTCTGGCCCGTGATGTAGCTCGCCTCATCGGACGCCAGGAACGCAAAGACGCCCGCGATCTCGTCCGCTTCACCCGGCCGGCCCATCGGGATGTGGCTGCACACCTCGGCCGACTTCACCGGATCGTTGATCCACGCATTGTTGATCGGCGTCACGATCGCGCCCGGCCCCACCGCGTTCACGCGAATGCCGCGGCCGGCGTATTCCAGGCCTAACGTCCGCGTCAGGTTCTGCATCCCGCCCTTGCTGATCGAATACGGCGCGTAGAGCGGCTTCGGGATGATCTCGTGCACCGACGAGTTGTTGACGATCACGCCCTTGATGTTCTTCTCGAGGAAGTGCTGCAGGGCTGCGCGCGCGCACAGGAAGGTCCCGCGGAGGTTCACGTTCAGCACGCGATCGAAGTCGGAGATTTCCACCTGATCGGTGTCGGCGCACTTCTGAATCCCGGCATTATTCACCAGGATGTCCAGCGTGCCGAACTCGGCCAGCGTCTTTTCGAACATCGTCTTGATCTGCGCTTCGTCGGCGACGTCGGCGCCCACCACAATCGCCTTCACGTCTTTATGACCGGCTTCGGCCGCGGCGGCCAACGCCTGCTGACGGGTGATTTCGGCTTCGTCCGGCTGCGAACGATAGTTGATGGCGACGCTTGCGCCCTCTCTGGCAAAACGAATGGCAATGGCGCGTCCAATGCCTGAGGAAGCGCCCGTAATGAGGGCGCGCTTTCCGAGGAGTCGTGTGGAAGACATGCAGTCTTCAGTCTAAGCGATGCTACATCGGCAGCGTCACGCGCGCTTCGGCGCCCGGCCCCGGGTCGCGATTCTCGAGCGTCAACGACCCGCCGTGCCCCTCGACAATCTGCCGCGCCAGCACCAACCCAATGCCGGACCCGCCGGGCTTGGTGGTGAAGAAGGGCACAAACAAATTCGCCGTGCTGGCCAACCCCGGCCCGCGGTCGCCCACCCGGATCTCCAGTTGCGGCGTCCCGCCCACCGTTGTCTGCCAGCCCCAACTCACTTCCACCAGTTTCTCGTGCGACTTCCAGCCTGCTTCGAGCGACGCGTCCACGGCGTTCTTCACCAGGTTGATCAGTACCTGCTCCAACTGGTCGCCGTCGGCTCGCACCGTCACCTCCGGGCCGGGCACCATCACGCACGCCAGCCGCGTTTCGAGGGCAATCGTCCGTCGCACCAACCCTGTGACCTCCACCGGCGCCAGCGTCGGCTTCGGCAGTTTGGCCAGCCGCGCATACGAGCCCAGGAACCGGCTCAACGACTCGGACCTCGTCGCAATCACCTCCAGCCCCTGCAGCGCATCCTGCCGCCAATCTTCATCGCCCGCCTCGCGCCGCAGCAGCAAACTCAAGCTCCCGGCAATCGACTTGATCGGCGTCAGCGAATTGTTCATCTCATGGCCCAGCACCCGCACCAGCCTTTGCCACGCCTGCAATTCCTCTTCACGCAGCATCTTGGTCAGGTCGCTCAGGACCAGCAGTTGATGGGGCACGCCGCCTTCGCGAAACTGCCCGCGATGCAGTCCCCAGCGGCCGGTGCCGGCCGGAAAGCTCTTCTGCAGAATCTCCGGCATCTCGGTCTCATCGCCCAGACAATCGGCCAGGCCCAACTGTGTCGCCGTCAGGTTCATGATGCGCTCCGCCGGTTGCCCCAGCAGTCGCTCGCCCGCGCGATTCACCAGCCGCAGTTTCTGCTCCGGATCGAACGCGAACAGCGCCACGTCGATCTCGGCCATCACCTTGCGGAGCAGGGTAGTGGCCTCGAGTGCTCCCAGCCGTTGCGCGCGCAGCGTCGTGCTGATGGCGTTCACCTGCTGCATCACGTCGCCCAGCGCGTCGTTCTCCCGCGAGTGGCGCGCCCGGATCGAGTAATCGCCTTCGCGCATCGCTTCCATCAGGTTCGCCAACGTCCGTAACGGCGTGGCCACCCGCTCGCGGACCGCCGCCGCGCAGCCCAGCCACGCGCCGCCGATCACCACCGTCAGCGTCCATTGCACCTTCGGCGTATAGTCGCCCAGCCACAGAATCAGCAGGGAAGTGAGCACGGCCGGGGCACCCGCGGCCAACGTCAGGAGTTGGATGCGCCGTTCGTGAGTCACCTATAAACCATAGCGCTGCAGACGGCGATAGAGCGCGCTGCGGCTCAACCCCAAGGCATGGGCGGCTTGCGATACGTTGCCCTGATAGCGGTCCAGCGCCTTGCGGATCAGATGCGCCTCCACCTCTTCGAGCGACATCTCTTCGAGCCGCGGCACCACGCCCGGCCCGGTGCGCAACGCCAGATCCGGCATCCGGATCTGTGCGTCCTGCGACAGCAGCACCGCTCGTTCAATCACGTGATTCAGCTCGCGGACATTGCCCTGCCACCGATTCTCCATCAGCGCGTTCAGCGACGGCCCATCGAACCCCGTCAGCGACTTCCGGTACCGTTGCGCATGCATTCTCAGGAAGTGCGCCGCCAGCGGCGGAATATCCTCGCGGCGTTCGCGCAAAGGCGGCAGATGAATCTCGATCGTGTTCAGCCGGAACAGCAGATCCTCGCGGAACCGCCCGGCCGCCACCTCGGCATGCAGATCGGCGTTCGTGGCGGAAATGATCCGCACATCCACCTTCACCGTCCGCGACGAGCCCACCTTCTCCATCTCGCCCGTTTCGAGCACGCGCAGCAGCTTCGCTTGCAGCGCCAGCGGCACGTTCGCGATTTCGTCCAGAAACAAGGTGCCGCCGTCGGCCAACTCGAACCGGCCCACGCGATCCGCCTTCGCGTCGGTATAGGCGCCACGTACATGCCCGAACAGCTCGCTCTCAAAGACGCCCTCGGCCAGCCCGCCCGCGTTCACCGTCACCATCGGCTTCGCCGCCCGGCTGGACTGGGTGTACAGCGTTCGCGCCACCACTTCTTTGCCCGTACCTGGCTCGCCCGTAATGAGGACGTTCGCGTCCGACGGACCAATGCGCGAAATCATCTGCAACACCGGCTGCATCGCGTCGCTGCCCGCGATCATCATCGGGCCGCCTTCGTTCCGCAGCAGCCGATTCTCGGCCTCGAGCCGCATGCCCTTGCGCAGCGCCGCGCCGAGATCGAGCTGCGTCTTCACGATTGTCAACAGCCGCGCGTTCTCCCACGGCTTCGGGATGAAGTCGCGCGCCCCGCGCCGCACCGCTTCCACGGCCAACTCCACGCTGCCCCACGCCGTCATCACCACCACCGGAATCGAGGCGTCGATGGTCGCGATCTGGTTCAAAAGATCGAGCCCCTCCTGCCCGGACGTCGTGTCGCGCGTGTAGTTCAGATCCATCAGCACCAGATCGTACTCGCGCGTCTCGAGCGCATGCAGAATCTGTTGCGGGCTCGCCGCCTGCTCAATCTGGTATCCCTCGCCTTTCAGCAACAGCTTCAAGGCCACCAACACATCCGGCTGATCGTCGGCAATCAGCACTCTCGGCGTATCGTTCGCGCGCATTTATCGGTTCTTCGTCTCGCTGGAAATCCAGCCGTCTTCAATCTGGATGACGCGATGTCCGTACGAAGCGTTCGTTTCCGAATGCGTCACCTGGATAATCGTCGTGCCCTCGTCATTCAACTTACGGAACAGCTCCATCACTTCGCGCCCTTGCGAAGAGTGCAGGTTGCCGGTGGGCTCGTCGGCCAGGATCACCTTCGGATTGGCGATCATCGCCCGCGCCACCCCCACCAACTGCTGCTGGCCACCGGAGAGCTGGTTCGGGAACAGATCCTTCTTGCCGACGATGTTGAATTTGTCCAGTGTGTCGGCCACGATGCTCTGTCGTTCATCGCGCTTGTAATTGCGATAGGAAAGCGGGATTTCCAGGTTCTCGTAAACCGTCAGATTGTCCAGCAGGTGATAGCTCTGAAACACGAACCCGAAGTAGCGTTTGTAAAGCTCGCTCCGGTCCTTCTTGCTCAACCGATGGACCGCGTGGTCCATCAAATCGTACTCTCCCGTCCAGTCGGTGTCGTGCATGCCAATCAGGTGCAATAAAGTCGATTTACCCGCGCCCGACGGACCCATGATCGAGAGAAACTCGCCCTCCCGAATCTCCAAATTTACACGTCTGAGCACGAACGACTTGTTCGGTCCGTGCTGGAAGAACTTCTCGATATTGCGTAGCGAAATCATTCGGGTTAGCTCCTTGCTGCATGTTGCGGGCCACCGGACGGCCTTTCCTTTGCAACAACAACAGCTTAGCGAACTGTCCGATTTTGGGACGACTTGGCCCGATGCCGGACATCTCCGCACTGGTCACCTTGGGCCATAAGTACTAAGCAACCGCGGGCATGGAAGCCATTACGATAATTGATTGGCATCCGCTACAGCCGTCGCTTATCATCGCATTAGCGGTACTTGTTCAGACGTAAACCCGCCACTCCAGATCATTGTGAGTGCTCCCCCGTTTCGGGTTTCGTCATAGTCGCCTCCGCCTTGCACCCGTCGTCTTCGAATCCGGCCACGATCAACAGCCGGGTCCTCGTTCCTGGAGGAATTCTATGACCAACGGAAAACCATCCATTTTGCTTTTTGGATTGGATTCAGCTTTAGAAAAAGAGCTGATGGCCCTTTTGGGCGGTCTTCAATGTCGCCTCCTGCAATTCCGATTGTCCCGACGGCATCGATGATGCCGACATGATTTTCTGCTCCGCCGTGGGTTCCGAACTGCGCAGCCTGGTGAGCATCACCAACCGGATGAAATCCCATCCCGCCGTGATCGTCGTCAGCCGTCTGCCGGAAGAGTCGCGCCAACTCGATGCCCTCGAAGCGGGCGCCCAAGGCTATGTCGCGGCTCCGTTTGAGGCTGTCCGTCTGGGCGGTCTGCTGCGCGCCTGTATGCCCCAACCGGCCGAACTCGCCTCGGCTGCGCTCAGCGCTGCCTGAGCGGCCTCATCGTTATCCGGTATTTTCCCCGTCCGTCTAGAACGGCCACGCCAGTTGTGTGCGTGTGGCCGGCCCTGCTCGCCTCATCCCTACCACGTCGGTAACCACTTGACCCCACGGTCCATGCGGACCCTCAGGCGTTCTGCGCCCATTTAATCCCCTTTTTCTGGAGTCACACTTTGGTCAACCTACGTGTTGCATGCACTACCCTTGTCTTCACTCTTTCTCTATTTGCCGACATTCACGTTCGAGGCACGCTTTCCACCTCCAACACTCCTCCCAATGACCTCGTCCTCGAGTTGCGCTCCGCCACCGGGCAGGCGATGGACACCATGACCGCCACCCCCACCCTCTCCGGCAATTTCGACTTCGCCAACGTCCGCCCTGGCAATTACGTCCTTGCCGTCAAAACCCTCACTGGTGAAACGCTCAAAGAAGAGCACTTCTACGCCAATGGCAACAGCTCGGAGCTCTCCATCCATCTGCGCGACGACAAGCCCAAGGAGCCCACGGCCGCCGATGCCACCGTCGGCATTCGCCGCCTGAATCATAAGGTCCCCAAGGCCGCTCGCAAGGCTCTCAACCGCTACGCCAATTGCCGCGAAGGCGGCAACGAAGAGTGTGCCGCCAAAGCCTTGGACGACGCCATCGCCGCCGACCCCGAGCTCCTCGAAGCCTACGTCAATCGTTCCGCCTATCACGCCCGCAACCGTCACTGGGATCAGGCCGAAGCCGACGTCGAGAAATCGCTCAGCCTGGACCCGCAGTGCTCCCTCGCCTACGCCAACCGCGCCTTCGTCGCCGTCCACCGTCACCAGTACGAAAAGGCCCGCGACGCCGCCCGCACTTCGCTCAAGATCCAGCCCGGCAACATCAACGCCCAGTATCTGCTCGCTCTCGCGCAGCTCAATCTCGGCGCCGTGGACGAAGGCTTCGGCGCCCTCGAGCGGATCGCCCCCGAGTTCGAACCCGCCCGCCGTACGCTGGACCAAGCCGCCCCGCTCCGCGCCAAACTCGTGGCCCGGGCCAAGGCGGCGGCCGCCGTGGCGAAGTCTGTCAAAATCGGAAGCAATGAATCGCCGCGAGTTTCTCCAAAGTCAGCCCTTGTTGGCGGCTCAAGCGCCCAGCCGGCCGTCAACGGCGCCGCCTTCACCGAAGGCCAACGTGATCTGGTTCTTCGGGGACCAGCATCGGGCCCAAGCCGTCGCCAGTAACGGCGACCCCAACGTCCGCACCCCCCACGTCGACAACCTCGCCGAAATGGGCGTGAACTTCACTCACGCCCTTTCCGGCTTTCCTCTCTGCTGCCCCTTCCGCGGCTCCCTCCTCACCGGCCGTTATCCGCACGTCTGCGTCCCCGGCCACGAATACCCCTTGCCCGACGGCCAACCGACCCTCGCCCAGCCCTTCCGCGAAGCCGGCTACCAGACCGCCTATTTCGGCAAATGGCATCTCGGCGGCCATCACGAAAGCGCCTACCGCGGCGCCAACTTCATCGTCCCGCCCGAGAAGCGCGGCGGCTTCGACACCTGGATCGGCTACGAGAACAACAACAGCCAGTACGATTGCTGGGTCCACGGCGGAGCCGGGAAGGATGCCTTCCATTACCGCCTCCCCGGCTACGAAACCGACGAACTCACCAACCTCCTGATCAAGTACATCAAGGAGAAAGGCGAAGCGGCCAAGCGGCCCGGCGCTAAGCCCTTCTTCGCGGCCTGCAGCGTCCAGCCGCCCCACAACCCCTACCAGGCCCCCGAAGGCTACCGCGGCGACTACCAGCAGGGTCAGCTCATCCTGCGCCCCAACGTTCCCCGCGGTGGCGAAGTCGAAGCCACCGCCCGGCGCGACCTCGCCGGCTACTACGCCATGATCTCGAACCTCGATTGGAACCTCGGCCGTGTCCGTCAGGCCCTCAAGGACGCCGCCCTCGAGTTCAACACCCACCTCATCTTCTTCTCCGACCACGGCGACATGCACGGCTCTCAGGGCATGTACCTCAAGACCAACCCCTACGAAGAGAGCATCCGTGTCCCCTTCGTCATCGGCGGTGAGATGCCCTCCGCCTACGAAGGCCGCAAACGCGGACGCGTCAAAGCCCTCCTGAACCACGTCGACATCGCCCCCACCACGCTCGGCCTCTGCGGCATCCGCAAGCCCTCCTGGATGCAAGGCGTCGACTACTCGCACCACCGTCTCAACAAGCCGCCGGCCCAGCCCGATCCGGACTCCGCCTATCTCCAGCAGGTCATCCCTACCGGCCACCCCAACAGCATCAACAAACCCTACCGCGGCATCGTCACCCGCGACGGCTGGAAGTATTGCTGCTTCCAGAACCTCAGTTGGCTCCTGTTCAACCTCAACGACGACCCCTACGAGCAAGCCAACCTCGCCCACAACAACCGCTACCGCGCCGAGCGCAAGAAGCTCATCGAGCGCACCCGGCAATGGGTGGCTGACACCGGCGACAAGTTCGAAGTCCCCACCGACTAAAACCAAACGGCCCGACCGCCCCTGTGGGCAATCGGGCCGTTCTTCTTTTGGAACAGAAAACGCCTAGCTGCGGAAAGGACGATCGCCGTACTTCCACGTCCGTTCGTCGAAGTACATGGTCTTGCCCTGGCGATAGCTCTGCACGGCCAGCGAGATCAGGACCTGTGCCCGCGCCGCCACTTCCACGTTCAGCGTCGGCTGCTGCCGCGAGCGGATGCAACTCAGGAAGTTGCCCACGTGGGTCTGCATCGTGTCCACCGGGTCCACCGGGATCTTGATCTCGGCTTCGCCCTTGAACTTGTCTTCCAGCTCCGGCACGATGTACTTCTTGTTCTTCATCTCGGCCTTGAGCGTGATGTAGGGCGCGGCGCCTTCGAAGCGGCCGTGCTCCACCATGATCAGCGAGGCGCCATGGCCACGGATCAGGCCCGGGATGTGCTGCGAGTTCGCCATCGACGAGCTCAGCACGATCGAGTGGCCCTTCGCATAGTCGCCCATCACATTGAACGTGTCCGGCACTTCGCGGTCCGGCTTCGACGGATCCTCCGGCAGCTTGCTGAACTCATAGATGCCGCCGCCCGCCATCACCTTGGTCGGGAACTGCGCTTCGCCCCAGCAGACGTTCATCGGCGCCACCACGTGGAAGAACAGGTCGGTGGCGATGCCGCCCGAATAGTCCCAATACTTGCGGAAACGGAAGAAGCGGTCGGCGCCGTTGTCCTTCGCCCAATCGCGCTTCTGCGCCGAACCTAACCACATCTTCCAGTCGATGTAATTCTCGCCCTTGCCGTCCGGACCCGCGCCCGCATCGATCGGATAGTTCCACTCGCCTTCGACCGAATTGCGGTGATAGCTACCCTGCGACAGCAGCATCTTGCCGATCATGCCGTCGCCGATCGCCTTCTTTGCCTTATGCCATTGGTCGCCCGAAGTCGTCTGCGAACCCACCTGCAGAATGCGCTTGGTTTCGCGCACCGTCTGCGACAGCATCCGCGCCTCTTCCACCGTGTGGCACATGGGCTTTTCGAGATAGACGTCCTTGCCCTTGTCCATCGCCTCGAGCGCGATCTTCGCGTGCCAGTGATCGGGCGTGGCCACAATCACCGCGTCCACGTCGGAGCGGTTCAGGATCTCGCGATAGTCCAGCGTGCCGTCGCACTGGTGGAATTCCTTGTTCTTGTCGACGCGCTTCTGATAGACGTCGCACACGGCCACGATCTTGGCCGGATTCTTCTCGCCCACCTGCTTGAACACGCGCGAGACGTACGTGCCGCGGCCACCGGCGCCGATCAGCGCTACGTTGATCTTGTCGTTGGCGCCAATCACTCGGCCGGAGTTCATTTTGTTGTTATTGCCGGCTGCGGCCAGGCTCGAAGTGGCGGCCGTTGAGGCAGCGATGAAATTGCGTCGGGTGGAATGATCTGACATGGACAGGAGTTCCTTTACTTCCAGCAAGTTTATCACCGGGAACACGTGTGCGGAAAAAACAAAAAAGAGGCGAACGCCCGGAAAAGGAGTTCGCCTCCGGGATTCGATCGCTACCGGCTTCTACTAATCCGGCAAAACCTTTCCCTCTCTCGGGCTGTGTCCGAAACCTACTAGGCGGCCGTCTCCCACGGGAACGTGCAAGCGTTCGGGTCGATGGCTACCGTTTCCCAAGGAAACGTGCAGGCGTTCGGATCGATCATCGCGGTTTCCCAGGGGAACGTGCAGGCGTTGGGGTCGATGTTCACGACACCAAGCGCCGCCACGACCACTACGGCCGCGACGAACAGCATTCTCATATGAATGGTTTTCATTGATCTCCTTTCCCAATCAAGTTGAAAATTTCTCCCTCCAGCCACCCTCTGGGACGACGAACCTTCGGGTACTAAGGTGGAGTTGCCTCGATAGTAGCAGAAAAACCTGACAGGGAATAAGGTCAATAACGGAGAAGAAACGTGAAATCGTCCTGGGACGCACGAAGTCCCAGGACCTGAATCTGTTTGAAAACGCGCGGGATTGCTTTCGGCGCGAATGGCCGAGTTGAAGGAATTACTTGAGGATTCGGCCGGAAATGGCCGTGTTCAATCGACTACGTGGTCTGTTTCAAGCTGGTTTCGAGAGCGTCGGCGTAGTTCCGGCTCCCCCGCGGACGATGGCCCGGCCATTCCAGCCGCATGTCCTTGCTGATTTCGTCCAGCATGGTCATGTTGGCTTCGCGGCCTTCCGTCGCAAAAACCGTCAGCAACAGATTGTCGCAAAGTGCGTTGATGATGCGAGGAATGCCTTGCGACCGCAGATGAATCTCGTCGAGCATCGCGTCCGAAAACACGGTCTGTTCTTCGAGCCCCGCCTTCGCCAAACGGCTCACGATGTACTCTTTGGTCTCGGCGGCGGTCAGCGGTTCCAGCCCGCAACGCAGCACAATGCGCTGCTTCAACTGCCGCAGACCAGGCGAATCCAGCTTGTAGTCCAGCTCCGGCTGCCCGGCCAGGATGATCTGCATCAGCTTGCCGATTCGCGGATTCTCGAGGTTCCCCAGCAGGCGAATTTCTTCCAGCACATCCGGATCGAGGTTATGCGCCTCGTCGACAATCAGCACCGTCGTCCGGCCCTGGTTGGCCTGCTGGATAAGCAGTTGGTTCAACGCAAACAGCACGTCCGTCTTCGACGTGCGCGTGCAGCGCAAGTCCAGATCGTAGGCCACCATTTCGAAGAACTGGTCCGGCGTAATACGCGAGTTGAAGATGAACGCGAACTCGATTCCCTGGGCTTCCAGGAAGTCGCGCAGGCATTCGAGCATGGTCGTTTTGCCCGTGCCCACTTCGCCCGTCAGAACAATGAACCCTTTGCGGCTTTGCACCCCGTAGATCAGGTTGGCTAACGCCTCCTCGTGATGCGGGCTTCGATACAGGAAGGCCGGATCCGGGCTGAGATTGAAGGGATTTTCGCGAAAACCGAAGTATGCGTTATACATTTGGTACCACTTGGCGCTCTAGTACAACAAGCACCACGGACACACCCACTTATGGAACTATAACATAGCTCCCCCGCTTGTTCCGTCAGAAGAACAGGAGTTAACCTAGCGCAGAGAAAGCTCTACCCAGCCCGGCAGAGCCGCCGGTTTATTCGCCGCAAATACGATCCGCCGCGTCTTCGGGAAGGGAAGTCCCGTCTGTACTGCCCGCGCGTAGTACGGCAGCTTGCCAAAGATCTTGCGCGCCGTTTCAGACTCGCTCGGACCCGTCGCCACCTTACCCACCAATCCGCCGCCCCACCCAATGCACAGCAGGCAACGGTTCGGCTGCTCGCGCACCCGGTTCAGATAATTCATCAGTCCCGCCACCGACTGTTGCAGCGGCACCAGCTTCGCCCGTTCCGCATAAGCCGCCTGCAGCTTCAGCACGCTTTCCGCCCACTGATTCGCCGCTTCCACCTGCCAGCTGAACGTATACGGCTCGCGCCAACGCAGCTCCGGCTTCACCGCTTCGCTCCCCAGGAACGACGGCTCCCACGTCTCGCCCTCGAACGTTACCCCTGGCGTAGCCATCTCGCAGAAAAACGCCGCCGCGTCGTCGCGCCGCCGATCGTCCACCGCGCCCGATCCGGCCAGCTTCCAACCGAGCTCGAGCGCCCCGCCGCCGCGCGCCACCAGCGTCGACGTCCGCACCAGAAACACCCGGAACGCCTCGGCCGCTACCGCCTTTGAATCGCCCCACCGCCAGCGCGCGCATCCGGTTGGCGCCGCCGCCGCCCAGCGACCGTTCTTCCTGCTGTTCCGCCGGACGCCGCGGCGGCCGCTCGCTGTTCAACTGCTCGAGCGTCGCCGTAAAAACCTTCTCCTGCCGCTCCGCCCACAGACGGTGCAGCACCGCCGTACGCAGCGCGCCTTTCAGCGCCGTTGCCGGTAAATAGTGCCCCGTCGGCGACGCCGAAAAACGTCGGAATGTGGCAATACTCAGCGCGCGTTTTCTCTAAAATCTGTCCCACGCCCGGCGATTCGAACGAGATCCGGCGCCCCGCATAATTCTGGGCAAAGCCGCCCCAACTGGCGAAGTCCAGCTTCTCCGAGCGCAGCAATTGCTGCAAATACCCATCGAACCGCGGACCGCGCGACAGTAGCTTGAAGATGCGCTTCTGGTCGAGCACGTTCACCTGGTCCTTCCAGACCATGTAATCGATCGGCGACAAACGGTCGCCATCGCCCACCAGCACCGGCGTCAGCACTTTGACTTGGTATTGCATCTAAGCCGGCGTCTCCTTCTCGGTCGGCACCACGACGATGTCGTTCAACGCCGCCAGCGGCCGGTCCACCACTTCTTTCCACGGCACCGGCACTGCGACGGCAAAGCCCGCCCGGTACACCGGATGCGCATGTCCCGCCGGCGCCACGTCCACCGCTGCGCCCACGGGCAGGGAACTCGCCAGCACCACGGACCCTTCGGTCACCACGCGCGCCGAACGCTTGAGCGACCCATCGGCCGCCACGCGACCCTGCCGCGTCGCTAACGCATACTCCCCACGCGACCAATCCACTTCATCGCCTGCCGCCGGGCTGTACAGCGACAAAAGCCAGTAAGCGCCGCTTTCCGCCGGCGGATTCCCGCCCAGCAGCAACGTTTCGGTGTCGCTTTCGCTAAATTCCACGGCTTCGCTGCGGCCCCAGCCGCGCGTCCGCTCGCCGCCGATGCCCGCATCGCCCAGCCACCGGAACGCCGACTTCACCGCGCCGGACCAGCGCTCCCGCGCTTCTTCGGTCGCAAACTCCACCCAGCACCACAACCCGGCGCCCGGGGCGAACTCGATGCCCGCCGTGCGATGAGCCTGCGCCGTTCCCGACAGCCGGTCCACGGCTGCGCCCGTCCGCGTAATCGTCCGGTACGGCGCGTCGCCGCCCGAAGGAATCACGCACGCCGACTCCGGATCCACTTCCCAACGGTCTTCGCGCACCGTGCGTTCCGCGGCCAATTCCTGCAGCAGCGTCAACGGCGCAAACCGCGCGCCCTTGAAGCGCAGCCGTTGCGACGGC
>CBDDIZ010000008.1:0-87370 GCA_965229305.1 Bryobacteraceae bacterium
GACAAGCTGGTCTCCGCCAAGGGCGGCAAAAAGGCCGGCGAAGTGAAGGCCACCTTCACCTGGAAGGACGGCACGGGTAAGGCGTTGCTGGCGGAAACCAAGACCATCCGCATTGAGCCGATGGGCGACTCGCGCGCAATCGACGTCGACATCCAACTCACCGCGCTCGAAGCCGTCAAGTTCGGCGATACCAAGGAAGGCACCTTCGCCATTCGCCTGGCACGTTCGCTCGAAGAGTCGCAAACCGGCACGATGAAGGCGTCCACCGGGCTCGCCAAGGAGAAAGCCGTGTGGGGCACCGCCGCGCCGTGGGTGGATTACTCGGGCACGGTGGAAGGCGAGAAGCTCGGCATCGCCATCTTCGACCATCCGAAGAATCCGCGCCATCCCACCTATTGGCATTCGCGTTCGTATGGCCTGTTCGCGGCGAACATCTTCGGCCTGCATGACTTCACCCGCGACAAGACGCGCGACGGCTCGCTCGACCTCAAGGGCGGCGAGAAGCTGCACTTCCGCTATCGCGTGCTGATCCATCCCGGCGACACCGATTCGGCCGGCATCGCCAAGCTCTACGAAGCCTGGACCGCCAAGGCAAAGTAAACTGTCCTTGTGGCAAGGACAGCATTGGTTACCGGCGCGAGCAAAGGCGTCGGTAAAGGGATCGCCCTCGAGCTCGCTCGGCAGGGCTTCGACGTTTGGGTGAATTACAACTCGGACCGGCAGGGCGCCGAAGAGACCGCGCGCGAGATTGAAGCGCTCGGGCAGAAGGCGTGGACCGCCCAAGCCGACGTCGGCGACGCGGCTTCCGTCGGTGCGATGTTCGCCAAGATCGCTGAACTCGATCTGATGGTGAACAACGCCGGCCAGCAGACCTGGAAGCCGTTGCTCGAACTCACCGAAGCCGAGTGGGATCGCGTGATCGACACGAACCTGAAGGGCTGCTTCCTGTGCACCCAATACGCCGCGCGGCTGATGATGAGCCGCGGCGGCGCGATCGTCAACATCGGCTCTGGCTGCAACAAACTCGGCTTCCCAAAGCTCTCGAGCTACACGGCCAGCAAGGGCGGCATCGAGACGTTCACCAAAGTGGCGGCCGCCGAACTTGGCCAATACAAGATCCGCGTGAACTGCGTGGCGCCCGGCGCAATCGAGATCGAGCGCACGAAGCTCGAAGCCGGCGACTATGCCGGCACCTGGGCGTCAGTGACGCCGATGGGCCGCGTGGGCACGCCGGCCGATGTGGCCGACGTCGTCGCGTTCCTGGCGACCCCCCGCCGCCGAGTTCGTTTCCGGCCAAACCATCTGGGTGGACGGCGGCTTGTTCACCAAACCGCACTGGCCGTATCAGGACTGATGTACGAACTCACCGCGCTCGCCAACAAGCGGCTGGACCAGTTCGTCGCCGACGAACTGCCGCGCTATTCGCGCTCGCGCATTCAGGATTGGATCAAGCAGGGCCTGGTACTGGTAGACGGCACCAGCCGCAAGGCGAGCTTCACGCTGCGCGGCGGCGAACACGTCGTGGTGCATCCCGGCCATCTGCCGCCGTTGAACGCCAGCGCCGAGGACATCCCGCTCGATGTGCTCTATGAAGACGCGGGTCTGGTGGCGATCAATAAGCCTGCCGGCATGACCGTTCACAAAGGCGCGGGCGTACACTCGGGCACGCTGGTGAACGCGCTGCTGCATCGTTACCAGACGTTGAGCACGGTGAGCGGCGATGAACGGCCAGGGATCGTGCATCGGCTCGATCGCTACACCTCCGGCGTGCTGCTGGTGGCGCGCAACGACGAAGTGCATCGCAAGCTGCAGGAGCAGTTCAGCGACCGCACGGTGGAGAAACGCTATATCGCGCTGGTGCACGGGACGATGGAAGGCGAGTCCGGCGTAATCAACAAGGCGATCCGGCGGAGCATGATCGTGCGGTTCAAGATGCAGGCGACTGAAGGCGAGGGCCGGTCCGCGTTGACGGAGTGGCGCGTGAAGCAGCGGTTCCAAAACTTCACGCTGCTCGACATCCGGATCGGCACGGGGCGCACGCATCAGATCCGCGTGCACATGGCGAGCACGCGTCACGCGGTGGCGGGCGATCGGGTCTATGGGGCGCCGGCGCACCACTCCGGACGTTTCTTCCTGCACGCGGCGCGCATCAGCTTCGACAATCCGACGACGGGCGAGCGGCAGACGGTGGAAGCTCCCATGCCGCCTGAACTACACGCCTGGCTCGCGGAACTCGCTTAGCTGGGGCGCCCGGACATGTCGGCCGTGGAAACACGGGCGTAGGTGACACCGGGCGACTTCAGGTTCATGATGGCGGCCAAGCCGAACTCGAGATCGTCAAACCAAAGCAAGCCGCCCACCTGTTCGTCGGTGTACTTGCAGGTGCCGTGGACGAAGCGGAACTGCGGCATCTCGACGAGTAGGGCGTCGATCTGGTCGGGCTCCAGGCCACTCGCGCGGCCGAGAATCTTATGAAGTTTGTGCGAGAGGGGCGAGGTGGGGTCGAGCGGACGGCCCGCGCGAATGAAGTCGGCGTCTTCGGCCACCTCGCTGAGGAAGTACTCCCAAGCTTCGCCAAAGCGCTCTTCGTTGATGAGCTTGTGGCGCAGGGCTTCGAGTTTGGCCGGAATCACCGCGTCCCCAGGTTGCCGAAGCGATTGCCGGCGGCCAGCCGCTCGAAATAGGCATAGACCAGCCGCACCACGTCTTCCACCGGATTCACCTCGCCGGGCAGAAAGCTGCTCATCACGCTTAAGACGAATGGGCGGCCGGGCAGATAGATGATGCCGGTCTCGCAACGGACGCCGGTCATCTCGCCGGGCTTCGACGCGACGTCGACGTTGGCGGGGATCGCGCGGCGGAAGTTGCTCTTCACCAGGCGCATGGTGTTCTGCATGTCCATCGACGCCGAAGGATCCACCAGCCGTTGGCGATAGATCATCTCCACCAAACGAGCCATTTCCTTGGGCGTGGAGACGTTTTCCTCATTGCGGTTGGCTGCCGCCGAATCGAGCATAATGCGGCGCAAGCGCGTGTTCACCAGATTCAGTTCGTCGAGCGTGCGATTCACGCGCGCCATGCCGACTTTGCGGATGCACCAGTTGGTGGCCGTGTTGTCGCTCTCTTCGATCATGGCCTGCATCAGCTTGGCGATGGTGGTGTGGAGCGGGCCCTGCAGCAGAGCTTCCTGCAGTTTGCCGGAACCACCGACGTACTCGTTGGGCTGCAAGGTGACGGCGTCCGTGAAGGCGAACTCGCCGGCGCGTTCGGCGCGGTACATCTCGACGAGAATCGGGATCTTGATGGAACTGGCTTGGGCGAACAGCGTGTCGCCGTGATAAGCGAACTGGTGGCCCGTGGTGAGGTCGATGAACGAGACGCCCAACACGCCGTCCAGCTTGGCGTCAAACTCCTTCAACCGGGCGGCGAGTTTCTCCTCCAGAAGTTCGGGAGCCGTCTGAGCGAAGAGGGCACCCACGCAGAGCAGGGCCACAAAGGGAAGCCGCATACCCCAGATTAACGCGAAGGCTGGAGTTTGGGTTTGGCCTTATGATGCAGCTTGCCCAGGCGCTCAATCTCGTTATTGAGGGCCAGCAGACTGTCGTGGGCCAGGTCGATGTCACCGCGTTTGGCGGCATCTTCGATGTTCTTGGCCGAATCCACCACCGAGCGCGCGGCGATGCGATCGGCGGCGCTCCGCAGGCGATAAGCCTCGCGGCTGAGCGTGATGTAGTCGCGATGATTGGCGGCGGCGTTCAGCTTCTCCATGCGCTCGGGGGCGAGTTGGAGGAAGAGCGTGATCATGGTGCCCACCAGTTCGGGGTCATGATCCATTTCGCGCGCGGCCTGCTTGCGATCGAGCAGTTGCGGATCTTCGCTCGGCACGGTGGCATCTTCGAGCAGGTCGACTTCGGGCTCGTGGTTGAGGAAACGCTCGATGGTCTGCACCAGGGACACCGGCTGCACGGGCTTCGAAACGTAGCCGTTCATGCCCGCGTCAAGGCAGCGTTCCTTGTCGCCGCTCATGGCATGCGCCGTCATGGCGATGATCGGCAGTTCGGCCCAGGCGGGGTTCGAACGAATCTTCTTGGTGGTTTCGAGGCCATCCATGACGGGCATCTGCACGTCCATCAGGATCAGGTCAAAGCGCTGGTTCTCGGCGAGCGTCTTTTCGAGAATGTCGAGCGCCACCAAACCATTCGAGGCGACTTCGATCTGGTAGCCGCGCTTGTAGAGCGTGGTGACCACGACCTTCTGGTTGACCAGGTTGTCTTCGACGACCAGAATGCGGCGGCGCGTGCGATGAGCCGAGGTGGCCCAGTCGCCGGAGTGTTCGGGTTCGCCCGGCGCGGGCTCGCGCGTGGTGTTCGCCCGCTCCAGCAGCATCGTGACGTAGAACGTGCTGCCGATGCCGACTTCGCTTTCGAGCCAGATCTTGCCGCGGAACATCTCGGCCAGCTTGCGCGTGATCGTCAGGCCCAGGCCGGTACCGCCGTAGCGGCGATTGATGCTGCCATCGGCCTGCGTGAACTTTTCGAAGATCTCGTTGAGCTTGTCGGTGGGTATGCCGATGCCGGTGTCCTTGACGATGAACTTGAGCTCGGTAAGTTGCGGCGAGCCCTCTACCGGGCGCGCATCGAGCGAGACCTCGACGTGGCCTTTCTCCGTGAACTTGATGGCGTTGCTGATCAGGTTGGCGAGCACCTGGCGCAGGCGCACCGGGTCGCCGATGATCTGCGCGGGCACCGCATCGGAGATGAGCGTGATCATCTGGAGGCCCTTCTGGCGCGCGCGGACCTGCTGCGAACGGACGCAGTCTTCCACGACGAAGCGCAGGTCGAACGGAATGCGTTCGAGCGTCAGCTTGCCGGCTTCGATCTTCGAGAGGTCGAGAATGTCGTTGAGCAGGGCGAGCAGCGAGTGGGCGCAGCGCTGGGCGGTTTCGAGTTCGTCGCGCTGCTCGGGCGAAAGGCCCGAGTCGAGCACGAGGTCGATCATGCCGATGATGCCGTTCATCGGCGTCCGCAGCTCGTGCGACATGTTGGCGAGAAATTCGCTCTTGGTGGCGCTGGCGCGGACGGCGTCTTCCATCGCTGATTCGAGGGCCAGCGTGCGCTGCTTGATGCGGTCCTCGAGTTCGTTCTGATGGGCCCGAATCTCGGTCTTCGATTCCTTCAGCGTCTCGATCATCTCGTTGAAGCAATGGCCGACGAACTCGATCTCGTCATCCGTCTTATAGACCTGGATGGGTTCGAGTTTGCCCTGCTGCACCTTGAGGATGCCTTCGCGGAGCGAACGCAGCGGGCGCACCAGCAGCCGGATCGTAAAGCGGCCAATGGCGCCGGCCACGATGACGACGATGATGAAGACCATGATGGCCTTGGTGGAGTCGAAGTTCTCCTGGCGCAAGTCGTACGCCATCAGGGTGGCGACCACCCAAAACACCAGCAAAGCCGAAAATATGGCGAACTTCGAAGCCAGGGACCCGCCTGGCAGACGGGGGCGATTGCCCGCCGCAGCAAGGGAAGCCTCCCGGTTCGTCGTCAAGATGAGACGCATATACGGTTTAATTCGGGAGGCGCCTGAGCAATGCACATGAGGGGGAGACCTTAGGCCTCTCTCGAAAACGTGTTTAGGTACCGGCCGACTTGCTAGACTGGCCAACAGAACCGCTTGTCATCCCGTCTTTCAGTCGAGCTTTGCGGCATCCCGTTGCGCAACCCCGTCATGGCCGCGTCCGGCACGTTCGCCTATGGCGTGGAACTCGAAACCATCGTTGACCTGAATGCCCTGGGCGGCATCGTGGTGAAGGGACTGAGCCGGGAGCCGATGGCCGGCAACCGTCCGCCGCGCCTGTGGGAAACCGAAAGCGGCATGATGAACTCGGTGGGACTGCAGAACATCGGCGTCCGGGCCTTTGTCGCCGAGAAGCTGCCGGGGCTGCGCAAATACCAGACGCCGATTTTCGCCAACGTCTTCGGCAACGCCGTGGAAGACTACGAAGAAGTGGTGCGCGTGCTCGAAGACGCCGAGGGCCTGGCCGGCTATGAACTGAACGTCTCCTGCCCAAACACGAAGCACGGTGGCGTGTTCTTCTCGAACGATCCGGTGCTGCTGGCGGGCGTGGTGAGCGCGGTGCGCAAGATCGCCAGGCGGCCGCTGCTGGTGAAGCTGTCGCCGAATGTCGGCGCGATCGCGCCGCTGGCGAAGGTGGCCGAGGAGAACGGCGCGAACGCCATCAGCCTGGTGAATACGTTTATCTCGCTCGCCATCGACGCGCGTACGCGGCGGCCCCGCATCGGCAATAACCTGGGCGGCTTGTCCGGGCCGGCCATCAAGCCGATCGCGCTGCGGATGGTCCACGAGGTCTATCGCGCGGTGAAGGTGCCCGTGGTGGGCCTGGGCGGCATCGCCACCGGCGTGGACGCGGCCGAGTTTCTGATTGCCGGCGCCACGGCCGTGGAAGTGGGAACGGCCAGCTTCTGGGACCCCACCTCGCCCGTGCGGATCGCCAAGGAACTGGAAGAATTTCTGATCGAAGAGCGCGTGAGCCGGGTGACCGAGTTGACCGGTTCGCTGCAAATGAACACGTGAGGACGAGATGAAACACAAAGTCGCAACGCAACACGCCCCGGCCGCCATCGGCCCCTACTCGCAGGCCATCGTGCACAAGGGCATCGCCTACCTAAGCGGGCAGATTCCGTTGAACGCCGAAGGCCAGATCGTGGAAGGCGATGTGGTGGCGCAGACGGAACAGGTGTTCAAGAACCTCACGGCGGTGCTGGTGGCCTGCGGCTCGTCGATGGAGAAGGTCCTGAAGACGACGGTGTTCCTCAAGGACATGGCGGACTTCCCGAAGGTGAACGAAGTCTACGCGAAGTTTCTGGGCGAGAGTTTGCCAGCGCGCTCGACCGTGCAGGCCGCGGCGCTGCCGCGCGGGGTGATGATCGAGATCGATTGCATCGCCATCGCGCCCGAACTCGAATAACCTCCCGGGTCATGGACCCTGACGTGCATACATCAGGGCTCGATGTACCCTCTCCTGGTTTGCCTCTGCCTACTGACCGCCACCGCCCTCGCGCAGCAGGTGTCCTTTGGCGTGATCGGCGGCACCGGCCTGACGCGCGACGTGCGCTCGTTGCAACTCACGCCGCAGGATCGGCTGGAGCCGGGTGGCCGCAGCTTCGTGATTGGCCCGCTGATCGAAGTGGGGCTGCCGGGCAACTTTGCCGTTGAGAGCAACGTCCTGCGCCGCGAACTCCGTTTTCGCCTCGTGCCGAACTCCACGAGCGTGCCAGAAGCTCGCGCGTCCGTCACCACGTGGGAGTTTCCGCTGCTGGTAAAGTACCGGCTGCCAGGGCTCGCCTTCCGGCCATTCGTGGAAGGTGGACCGTCCTTTCGCACCCATCAGAATCCTTCTGGAACGAGGCCTTCGGGCGCCGGGATGACGGTGGGCGGCGGCGTGGAGTGGTCCGCCGGGCGGTTTCGTCTGAGCCCGACATTGCGCTACACGCGCTGGGGCGAAGACGAGCGGGCGCCGTTCTACCGGACGAATCCGCATCAGCTCGAGTTCCTGCTCGCGGCCAGTGCGGTGACCACGCCGCGTCCGTCCGCCGGCGGAGTACGCCGGATGTGGTTCGGCGCCATCGCCGGCGTGCCCCTCACCGAGGACCTCGCGATTCCCCCATCGACCCTGCCCTACACCGGCGACAACCGGCGCAAGCTCGACGTTCGCTTCGTCGGCGGCCTACTGGGGGAGTTTCTCCTGACTGAGCGGCTCTCGCTGGAGGTGAACGGGCTCTACCGGCGCCTCCACTTTCGCGACCGTCCGGAGGTGGTGGTGACGTGGCAGATCCCGGCGCTGGCGAAGTATCGATTGACGAACGGGCCGCTCGCGCCGTTCGTCGAAGCGGGTCCGTCGTTCCGGCTGAGCGGCAATCGCAACAATACGGCGCCATCGGCGATCGGTACAACCGCCGGGGCCGGACTCGAGTGGCGAGCGCGTTGGCTGCGCCTCACCCCAACGCTGCGGTATACGCGCTGGGCCGCCGATGGTCCCGGCGTGGGAGCCTCGCCGCCCCGCACCAAGCGGGATCAGGTGGAGTTGCTGGTCGGCTTCTCGTTCTAGCGGCGGCCAGCGCCGACCGCGCTTGCCGGTGACCGCACAACGAGTGCCACGGGCGTAGGCTCATCCTTCGCGTCTACTGGCCGAAGGGGAGCTCGTAGTAATAAAGTTCCTTGTTGGTGGACGGTTCGTAGATGCCGGTGAGGTAGAGCTTCGACGACGTGTGATGGCGCGTGATGAAGTAGAAGAAGCCGCTGGCGGTTTCGCCGGGGCCGATGACTTTGGCGGCCCAGGCGCGAGCTTCCACTTCCGGCTTGTTGAACGGGTTCTGCTTGGTTTTGCGCGGGATCGGCAATGGGCGCGGGCCGAGGTTCGGCTTGGAGGGTCCCACGCGGGAGAGCAGTTCCTGGTAGGGCGTGTAGTCGATCTTGCCGACGCCGGGCGTGATGTATTGCACCGACATTTGGTCCACGCGGATGGGTGCCTTGCGGGTGTTTTCGATGATCACCAGCACCGGCAGCACTTCATACTGGTTAGGGTTTAGCTTGCCGAAGGCCTGCTTGGTCAACGCCTCCGTATCGAAGGGTTGGGCGGCGATGGTGACGCCTTCCAGCGTCTGTTTGAACTCGTACGAAGAGATCGGACCGGGCTTGAACGGGCCATCTTTATCGAGCGGATAAAGTGCCAGGGTCAGCGAGGCCAGTAGAATACAGGTTTTGGCCAAGGTAATGGCGGTTCGTTTCATCTATTTCCTCTATCGTGTCCTGGCGGCGCTCTTGCTGCCGGCTTTTCTAGTGTATTTGGTCGGACGGATCGTGCGGAACCGGGCCTACGCCGTACGGCTGGGCGAACGCTTCGGCAGCCTCTCCTTTCGGCGGACGCAGCGCGGCGGACTTTGGTTGCATGCGGTGTCGGTGGGCGAAGTGCTCTCGAGTATTGAACTCATCCGGCAACTGAAAGTGACGCTGCCGGGGACGCCAATTTACGTCTCGGTCACCACGCTCGCCGGGCGCGAGATCGCCGAGCAGCGCCTGGGACAACTGGCCGACCACATCTTCTACTCGCCAGCGGACCTCTGCTGGGCCGTCCGCCGCACGCTGCGCCATCTGGACCCGCTCGCCGTCATCATCTTCGAGACCGAAATCTGGCCCAACCTGTGGCGCGAGACCAAGCGGCGCGGCGCCGGCCTGATCGTGCTGAACGGGCGCATCTCGGACCGCGCCTGGCCTCGTTACCAGCAACTGAAGCCGCTCTTCCAGCCTGTGCTCGCCCAAGCCGATCGCATCCTGGCGCAGAGCGAGAAAGACGCCGACCGTTACCGCGAATTGCTGGGCAACGACGAACGGATCGAGAGCGTGGGCAACCTGAAGTACGATGCGACGCCGCCCGAGCCGAACGAGACGCTGACGCATTGGGTGGAGCGGCTGGCGCCCAGCGCCGTCTGGGTGGCGGCGAGCACGATGCCGCCGCTGGTGGACGGCGACATTGACGAAGACGATGTGGTGATCGAGGCGTATCAGCAGTTGGCGCCCGCCTCGGGACCGGGCTTGCTGCTGATTCTGGCGCCGCGGCGTCCCGATCGCTTCGAACTGGTGGCGGAGAAGCTGCGGGCGGCGGGCGTGGCCTTTGTGCGACGCAGCGCGCTGGGCCCGCTGACGCTGCCGGGGGTACTGTTGCTGGATACGATGGGGGAACTAGCCGGGGCGTTCGCCCTAGCCGACGTCGTGTTCATGGGGGGGACGCTGGCGCAGCGGGGCGGCCACAACGTGCTCGAGCCGGCCTACTTCGGGCGGCCGATTATCGTGGGGCCGAACAACCAGAATTTCGCGGCAATCGTGGACGGCTTCCTGCAGCAAGGGGCGCTCAAGCAGATCGTGACGCCGTCGCAACTGGCCCCGGCGGTGGCCCAACTGCTCACCGAGCCGGGCCAATACGGCAAGCAGGCGCAGGCAGCCGCAGCGCGCGAGCGAGGCGCGACGGGGCGGGCGATGAAGGCCGTGCTCGAGGTGATCGACCAGTCGCTGACGTCTGAGCCGGGGTTGTGGTGGCTGAAGCCGCTCGAGTGGCTGTGGCTGGCGGGGACGACGCTGGATCGCTTTGTGCGGGGTCGCGGGGCGCATCTGCCGGCGCCGACGGTGAGCCTGGGCAACCTCACCTACGGAGGCGCGGGGAAAACGCCGCTGACGATGTGGCTGGCAGAGCGGTTGCCGGGAGCGGCGGTGCTGACGCGAGGCTACGGCAGGCAGAACAGCCAGGTGGTGGCACTTCCCCCAGGCGGGCAGGCGCCGATTGCCGCTACCGGCGATGAGGCGCAGATCTTTTTACGTTCCGGACGGGTAGGAGTCGGCATCGGCTCGAATCGGCGTGAAGCCGCCCGGCAGTTGCGCCGGACGTATAAGCCCGAGGTTTTTCTACTGGATGACGGCTTTCAGCATTGGCCACTACCCCGCGACTTCGACATCGTCCTGATCGACACGCAGGATCCGTTCGGGGGCGGGCGTTTGTTACCGGTGGGCCGCCTCCGTGAGCCGATCTCCGCCCTCGGCCGGGCAGGGTTCGTAGTTTTAACACGGACGCAAGCAGCGAGACGCTATACTCAGCTACTTGCCCGCATCCGCCAGGAGAATACGCGTGCGCCGATCGTGCGCGCCAGTATCCGCCCGGTGACCTGGATGCGGGGCAACGAGCCAGTGAGCTTGGCGCCGGGAGCCTACGCCGCGTTTTGCGGCTTGGCCAATCCGGGCAGCTTTCGAGCATCGCTGGCCGCGTTGGGATGGCAGCCCGTTTCGTTCACGGCTTTTCCCGATCACCATCGCTATACGGCGGGCGATCTGGAGCCTCTGACGCGTGAGGCTCATGGCGGCCTCCTCACGACCGAAAAGGATTGGGTGAAGGTGGAGAAGCTCGGACTCGCCGCGCCCGTCTACTGGCTCAAAGTCGAACTGGACGTCGACCAGGGCGAAGAGCTGTTGCGATTGATTCGCGCGGCTCAGGTAAATCCCTAAGACGCTTCTCAGTAAGTACTAAGGTGTTACTTACTTACCCCCGCTTACGAGGGTAGTAGGAAACCTGCTTTAGTACATAGACAGTTACCTTTTACCGAGATGTGGATAGGGAATACCTAATTTACCGGTTGTTTACTGCTCAGCCCGTAAAAACTGCAAAAGGTCATGGCATGATCGGGAAAACGCGATCTTGAGGGTCGTAAGTAATCCCAGCAGGAACAGGATATTCATGCGTCTTTTCACAGTTTTATTGATCGGCCTGAGTGGCGCGACGCTTTGGGCGAGCCGCGGCGGCGATCTTCGCGAACATACGCAAGCAGCTTCGAGCATTGTTATTGGCGAAGTGGCGGAGAGCCGGAGTTACTACGGCAGCGATGGCGAAATTTATTCCGATGTCACAATTACGGTAAGCTCAGCACTCAAGGAGCGGACGCGCAAGTCCGGCCGTCTGCGCACCTTCACCGTGAAGGGCGGCGCCGTCGGCGATACGCGAGTGGTCTTTACCGACGTCCCGTCGTTCGAACGCGATGAAGCAGTGGTGCTCTTCTTCGAGGGCGACACGCCGCGCGAGAAGTACGCCTTGCAAGACGGCTGGGTCCGCGAACTTGGCCGCCGCGCCGGCGACATCGTGGGCGAGATCGAAGCGATTCTTGCCGACCAGGGCGAACCGGTCGCCGAAGGCGAACGTCAGCGCGCCCGCGCTTATCTGGCAAGCACCGAAGCCACCGCGGCCGTGGCGCCCGATGCCAGTTGCTACGTCCTGATCGGACCCAAGTGGAGCGATTCGACGGCTACCTACAAGTTCGGCGCGACGATTCCCTCGACGTGGAACAGCGCGCTAACGGCCTCGGCCGCGAGTTGGAATCAGGCGGGCACGGTGTTCAACTTCCGCGCGGATGCGGCGAGCCTGAACGAGTTCAACATCGGTCCGGTGTCGAGCTCGAGCGTGCTGGCCTCGACGCGCATCGAATACGATTCGTCGCAGCGCATGCGCAAGTTCTCCATGACCTTCAGCAATGCGGTGACGTGGTCGCCGACGGGCGAGGCCGGCAAGTTCGACCTGCAGAACGTGACGACGCACGAGTTGGGCCACGCGCTCGGCTTGAACCATCCGTCGGCCAGCGGCTGTACGGAACAGACGATGTGGGCTTCGGCCGGCGCGGGCGAAACCAAGAAGCGGACGCTCGAAGGCGGCGACAAGGCCGGCGCGGGCGCCCTCTATGCCGCTTCGGCGGCGCAGGTGGTGACGCCGACCCCGACCCCGACTCCGACCCCCACGCCCACTCCGACACCCGCTCCGGCTCCGGTGCAAGTGGTGCCGGCTCCGGTCTTTACGACGTCCTACGCCTTCCCGACGATTCCGCGCGCGGGACAGAGCTTTACGCTGTGGGCGCTTGGTTCGGGCTTCAGCACCTCCAATCCGGAAGCGGTGCTCACGGGCCCCGGCTGCCCCTCGGGCTGTGTAGTGGGGGCGACCTACAAGTCAGCCACGCTGCTCTCGTTCGTCACCACCATCAACGTGAAGGGGACCTACACGGTGGCTGTCCGCAACGGCTCCACCGGAACGCTTTCGGCGACCAAGACGCTGACCGTGCAGTAAGCCTTGCAAGACAAACAAGGGGGTTTCAAGCTATCCTGGTAGCTTAAACCCCCTTGATTTCCGTCCAAAATGTCTCCATGCGCTTCGGCGCCAAAGTCCTGTTCGAGGACGTCACGACTTCGTTCCTGGAAGGCCGGCGCTACGCGCTGACCGGTCCGAACGGAGCCGGCAAGTCCACCTTCATGCGCATCCTGACCGGCGATGAGGAGCCCACCAAAGGCACCGTCAGCCGGCCGCGAAAGTTCGGCATCCTCCGTCAGGATCAATTCGCCTTCGACTCCTTCAAAGTGCTCGACACCGTCATCATGGGCAACAAACCCCTCTGGGAAGCCCTGACGGAACGCGAGAAGCTCTACGACAAAGACCCCAACACCCTCACCGACGAAGACGGCATGCGCATGGGCGAGCTCGAGGGCATTGTCGGCGAAGAGGGCGGCTACGAGGCCGAAAGCGACGCCGCGATCCTGCTGACGGGCCTGGGGCTCGAAGAGGAATTGCACCAGCGCCAGATGAGCGAACTGCAGGGCGGCCAGAAGGTGCGCGTGCTATTGGCGCAGGCACTGTTCGGTAACCCCGGCGCGCTGCTGCTGGACGAACCGACGAACCACCTGGATCTTGATTCGGTACATTGGCTGGAAGAGTATCTCGGCCAGTACGACGGCACGCTGATCGTCATCTCGCACGATCGCCATTTCCTGAACAACGTCTGCACCCACGTCGCCGACATCGACTACAACACGATCATCACCTACACCGGCGGCTACGACGACATGGTGATGCAGAAGACGCAGGTCCGTTCGCGCATCGAAGCCGACAACGCGCAGCGCGAAAAGAAGATCGCCCAGTTGAACGAGTTCATCGCCCGCTTTGCGGCCGGTACGCGCTCTTCGCAAACCACTTCGCGCAAGAAGGAAGTAGAGCGCCTCCAGACGGCCGAACTCGCCAAATCGAATATTCAGCGGCCCTACATCCGCTTCGACCAGAAGCGGCCGTCGGGCAAGCACGTGCTCGAGATCAAGGGCCTGAGCAAGAGCTACGGCGACCTGCAGGTCTTCAAAGACTTTACGGCGAGTGTCACCCGCGGCGAGAAGATCGCCATCATGGGTCGCAACGGCGCCGGCAAAACGACGCTGCTGCGCGCGCTGCTGGCCGGCACCGGCAACGCCGAGGCGCTGCTGGAAGGCGAGTTGGAACTCGACGGCGGCGTGGCCGAATGGGGCCACGAAGCAGCTCCGGGCTACTTTTCGCAGGATCACAAGCGCTCGATTCAACCGGGCACCAATACGCTTGAATGGTTGCACAACATCGACCCGCAGGCCGGCGAGCAGGTGCTGCGCGGCTTGCTGGGCCAGATGCTGTTTCAGCGCGAAGAAGCGCTGAAGCCGACCTCCGCCTTGAGCGGCGGCGAGGCCGCCCGGCTGATCTTCTGCCGGCTGATGCTGCAGCAGCCCAACATCCTGCTGCTGGACGAACCCACCAATCACTTGGACCTCGAAAGCATCAACGCCCTGAACATCGCGCTGCAGAAGTACGAAGGCACCGTGCTGTTCGTGACGCACGACGAAGACCTGCTGGACGAAGTGGCGACGCGCATCTGGCACGTCGGCAACGGGCGGATTGAGGACTTCAAGGGTCCTTACGCCGAGTACGCGCAGATGACGGCGGCAGCGCAGAAGTAAGCGATTCTCGACTCAAGCAAAAAGGACCAGCCTCACGGCTGGTCCTTTTCTATTTCGGGTAAGCAGAAAGCTATTCGGGCTTCGAATAGTAATAGCTGTGATAGTAGGTGTACTTCGAGTAGAGTTCGCCGCGGCGGGCGCCGTTGGCGATGATGCCGAGCACGTTGTTCTGGCAGAGCGACTGCATGGCGCGCGTCACCGAGTCGATGGTGGTGTGGCCGAGGCGGACCACCAGTACGGTGCCGTCGGACATGGTGGAGAGCAGGTTCGCGTCGGCGGCGAACAGCAGCGGCGGGCTGTCGAGCACGATCCAGTTGAAGATCTTCGGCAGCATGTCGAGCAGTTGCTTCACCTCGCGGAGGTTCAGCAGTTCGAGCGGATTGATCACGGCCTCACCGGCCGGCATGATGTAGAGGTTGGTGCCGGCCACACGCTTGATGACTTCTTCGAGCGTCGCTTTGCCCATCAGATAGTCGGTGATGCCGGGCGTGCGGTCCACCTGGAAGAGGTGATGGACGATGGGGCGGCGGAAGTCGAAATCGCAGAGCAGGGTGTGGTTGCTGGCGAGATGCGATTGCGCGAGGGCGAGGTTGACGGCGGCGAGGCTCTTGCCTTCGGCGGGCGAGGGCGAGGTGACCACGATCGAGTGAATCGGCTGCAGGCTCTGCATGTGATTCAAACGGGTGCGGAGTGTGCGAAACTCTTCGGTGGGCGCTTCGTGAGGGCGCGTGGCGTCAATCAGATGCGCTTCGGCCGCGGGGTTGAAGGGCACCTCCTGCACCTTCTCGAGCAAACCCGCCAGCAGCGAGGTCTGCTCACTCGACAGCGAAGTATCGAGCATGATCGACCGGCGAGAGCCTTCGTTGGCTAACGCGGTCGGGGTGAAGGTACCGGCTTGCTCGGCGCGGCGTAGTGCATCGTGAACTCGACTCATTTATTTCTCCGATTTTGTTCTGATGGCGACGTTCAACCGGCACTAAGTCCGATTTGCAAAGTAGAAGACGACCGACCCGGCCATGATCATTAGGCCCGCGAGGCAGGCGGTGGACCAGGCGAGCCACGTCAAGCGGCGGCGGCGGCGGACCACCAGGTCGTTCTCCAGCAGCGGCACGCTGCCAAGCACGGTGAGCTGAGTGTAGGCTCGCACATCCTTCAGGCTCTTGAGCGTGGTGTCCTTCATCTCGCGCGCGGCGACGATAAACAAACCGACGAAGATGCCCAGCGCGACGCCCGTGCCGACGATCAGATAGCGGTTCGGTTCGGTGGGCTGCTGCGGCGTGTTGGCCGCGTCCAGCAGTTCGAGTGATTCGCTCTGCTTGCGGTTGATCAGCCGGACCTGGTCGTCCGAGATGTTGGACTTCTTCGAAGTCTCCTCGTACTGTTCCTTGGCCATGGCTCGCTCTCGAAGCAGTTCGTCATAGCGAGCTTCGCCGACCGGCATGGCGCTGATCTGGCCCTGCAGGGCGCGCGACTGGGCGGTGGCCGCGTTGTAGTCGCGCTGCAGATTTTCGATCTCCACCCGCTTGGCTTCAATCATGCTCTGCGTAGCGGCGATCTGCGATTCCAGCTCGCGCACTTCGCGGATCTGAGCCACCGACAGCGAGCGGGTCTTCTCGGGAGCCGGGGCCGGAGCGGCCTTTTTGGCCTCTTCCTCGCTCGCGATGATGTCGCGGCGCTTCTTGAGCACCGCCAGTTCGCTGCGCCGGCGCTGCACATCGGGATGCGTGTCCCGATAGTTTTCGAGCATGGCGGCGAGGTTGGTCTCCATGTTGAGGATGTCGCGGTCGATGCTCGACAAACGGTCACTCACCACGCGCTCGCGTTGTTCGCGGGCTTCGTTCTGAATCGCCAGCGGCTGGCTGCTCTGCCGGAGTTGATCCTTCAGGATGCTCAGGCGGCTCTCGAGGAGCATCTTGTCCTGCGAGGCGCGCTGAATGCCGCTGTTCATGTTGCTCATGCGATTTTCCATCGCACTCAACTGGGAGACGGTGGCCGAGATCTGCTCGGGCAGGCGTCCTTGATTCTGCACGCGGAAAGCGGTCAGCTTCTGATCAATCTCTTCGAGACGCTTGCGCCGCGCCTCTAATTGTTCTTTGAAGAAGTCGTCGGCCGAACTCATCTGCGTCTGCGTGGTGCGCAGGTTGGCGTCGATGAACTTCGAGACCAATTCGGCGCAAACCTTCTGCGCGAGGATACGGTCGCTGTAGTCGTAGGAGATGCGGAAAGCGTTCACGCGTTCACCCGGCTGCGTCGCGAGCAAGCCGACCGCGCCGATCTTGATGTCCTTGCGCATGTTCTCCACGATGTCTTCGTTCGGCAGGCGCTTGCGGTCACGCGGATACAACTGGAAGGAGTTGATGATGTTGGTCAGCGTGGTACGGCTGAGGATTTCGTTCGCCATGCTGCTGACGCGCTGCGACATCTCCGCATTGATCACCTGCGGCGCCAGGCGTTCGTTCACCTGTGACGGAATCACGCGAATCATCGCTGACGAGCGATACGTATCCGGCCACAGGAAAGCTACCACTACCGAAACAACCAAGGCCGCAAAGGTAGGGCCGAGGAGCCACGCCCGATGACGGCGCAGAACGTCGATGTAGTCCTCCATGTCGAGAGGACGGCGGTGGACGGCAAAAGGATCGTGTAGGCTTTGTGGGGGCTGCATGGTGGGTCCTCCGAATTACCGAACGATGATTTGATCACCGGGCATGATTTCGATGTTCTGTTCCATTTTCTTGCCCTTGGTGACTTCCTTGTAGTTAAATTTCAACACTTGGCCCTGCCGGATGATGCGAATGTCCTTTTCGTTCGCAAACTCCTGCAGACCACCGGCGAGCCCGAGGGCCTCGAGAATGGTGAGCTTGGAGGCGAGCGGAAACGAACCGGCCCGGTTGACCATGCCCTGGACGTAATACTTTTTGCTGCGGACGTCCTGCACCGAAACGGCGACCTGCGGACGATTCATCACCGTCTGCAACGCTTCGACGACTTTGGCTTCGAGCTGCTTGGGGGTCAGGCCCCCGGCCTCTACTTCACCCACCAGCGGCATGCTGATTTTGCCATCAGGCCGCACGGCGTACAGCGCCGACATTTCCGGTTCGCGCCAAACGCGAATGGCGATGATGTCCTCAGGACCAATGACATACGACCGGGGGTCGACGGCGGCGCCCGCCGCCTTGGACAGGTCGTCCTTTTTGATATCCAGGTCCGGAATCGGTGCCGGATTGGTGACCTCGGCTTTTTTCTTGTCGTTTTTTTCGGTTTTGTCGACCTGCTGTGCCGCCAGCGTGCAGATCCCGATGCTGGCCCAAGCGAACAGCGCGCCATAGGCCAAACGGTGGGCTAGTCGATAGCCCGTACTGATCCTCATCCGCAAAATCTCCTCCGCCCGGATTCCCCATAAGGGGGCTTCGAGCCCGTGGGTCCAGCCAACCCTGGTCATGGACAACACCTTGATTATATGCCAGTTTAGCTGATGACGGAGCTTGGTGGGAACTCCCCACCCGGAGGTAGGGGCCGACATCCTGCGGTACTAATGAGAAATGCCGTACTTTCTTGCCAAAACCGAGGCTGCCGTCTACTCCATCAGCGACCTGGAACGCGATCAACGCACGACGTGGGACGGCGTGCGCAATGCGCAGGCGCTGGCGGCGATCCGTTCGATGAAGAACGGCGACAAAGTCTTCATCTACCACTCGACAGGCGAATCGTCGGTGGTGGGCTTGGCGAAGGTGGTGGGGACGCCGCGGCCCGATCCCAAAGATGAGAAGCTGACCGTCGTCGATCTCGAATACGTCGGTAAGCTGGACCCGCCCACCACGCTCGCCGAGGTGAAAGGCTCCGGTCTGTTCGACGATTTCGCCTTGGTGCGGCAGAGCCGCCTTTCGACGATGGCCGTGCCGGACAAATTCGTGGCCTGGCTGCGCGAGCGCTATCCGAAGTCGAAGATCTGACCCAGCCCGAGACGGTCGGCGCCGTGGAGGATTGCGGCGGCGATGGCGGCATCCTGCACGCCGTGCCCCACGGACTTAAACACCGTGAGCTCCTCCGAAGTTTCGCGCGCGGGCCGGCGGCCAAGCACCAGTTCGCCCAGTTCGGCGTGGATGGCGACGCCGCCCTGTAGTTCGCCGGCTTCGGCGACCGCGCTTTCCCGCTGGTCCACCACGACCTTGGCGTGCGCCATCGTAGCTTCATCCAACTCGCGCATGTCGGTCCGATAGGCGCCAATGGCGTTGAGATGCGTCCCCGGACGCAACTGGCCGTATGAGCAAACGGGGGCCGCCGAGTTCGTCGCCGTCACGACGATGTCGGCTTCGGCCAGCGCGGCCGTACAGTCGTCGCCGCGACGCAGGGTGATGACGCTTCGCAGCTCACGCACCGCCCGCACTCCGGCGATCTGCTGGGCGCTTTGGGCGCCCGCGCCGAAGATCACCAGCGACGCCGCCTCCGGACGCGCCAGCAGACTCGTCGCTAAGCCGGTCGCCGCGCCGGTCCGCCACTGCGTCAGCGATGGACCGTCGATCAGCGCCAGCGGCACGCCCGTCACCGGATGACAAGCCAGCACCGCTCCTTGGATCGCCGCCAGGCCCGCCTCCCTATTGCCCGGATTCACGCACACCACCTTCACCGTCAGCATGCCCGGCGTGTAGGCCGGCATGGACAGCGTCACGCCGTGCGGCGTTTCAAGCGCCAGGCGCGGTGGCACGCGAGCCGCCCCGGATGCCAGTTGAGCAAACGCCGTGCGCATGGCCTCGATCGCTTCCGGCATGGTGATCGCCGCGCGGACGTCGGCCGCGGAGAGCAGACGCATCTCTACAGCCTCACCACGAGATTCTTCCGATGCATCCACCAGGCGACGCCAAACACCAGCAGCACTTCGGTGAGCGCATAGGCCAGCGAGCCAAAGCGCTGGTCGGCAAACAGCGGCGAATAGAGCTGCTCCCACAACCAGCGGCCCGCGCCGGTGAGCAGCAGGATGCGGCCGATCATCCCGGAGAGCACGAACAGAACGATCGCATTGAGACCGTAGATGCGGAAAGGCTCGAAGGGGCGGCGCACCATCTGCACGTCGCAAAGCCAGTAAAAGCTCGCGAGGGCCAGCGACGCGAGCCCGGCCATCAGCAAGGTAAACGACGGCGTCCAGAGCGCTTTGTTGATGGGGATCCAGGGCGAGACGAACAGTCCGGCGAGCAGCAGCGCGAGCCCGGAGAAATAGAGCCAGGCGACCTTGTGCGCCGCGGGAAGCTCTGAGCGCACCAGATAGCCGGCGAGCGCGCCCAGCAGGCACGAGACGATCGCGGGAATCGTGCTCACCACACCCTCCGGGTCCCAGACCTTCGTCTGTGACCACATATGCCCGCTCAGCACCAGCGTATCGATCGAGCGCGCGTAGTTGTTCTCCATCGACCATGGATCCGGATAGCCATGCCCCAGCATGAGCGCCGTGTAGAAGGCGAGCAACAGCGCCGAGACCCAGACGAGCCCGCGGCGCGGCACCAGCAGGAAGATGGCCGCCGCGATGAGATAGCAGATGCCGATGCGCTGCAGGACGCCGGGGATGCGGACGTGGGCGAAGTCGAATTTGGGGACCAGGTTGAGCAAGAGTCCGAGGGCGAAGATGGCTGCGCCGCGGCGAAGCGTGTGCAGATAGAGCTTAGCCCGGTCGGCGCCTTGCTCCACGCGACGCGCGAAGGAGAAGGTCATGGCCAGGCCCACCATCCATAGAAAGAAGGGGAAGACCATGTCGGTGAAAGTCCAGCCATGCCACACGGCGTGGCGCAGCGGCGGGAACACGAACTCCCAAGAGCCCGGATTGTTCACCATCACCATCGAGGCGATGGTGACGCCGCGCAGCACATCGAGCGATACGAGCCGTGACATTCATCAAAGGATAGCGCCCTCGCGATAATGGGGACGTGCCAGTTGGCGTGTTGGTCTATGGCGACAATCATCTGATTCTGCGCGGGCCCGCGCCCACGGGTGAGCAGGCGCGGCAACTGGCGGCGCGCTTCGGCCTAAGCGTCGCCCAGATTGGTCCGCCGGCCGCGCGTCCCGGCGAATGGGACCAATGGCGCATCTCCACGCGCGAGTTTCGCGAAGACTTAGAATGGGCGGCAGTGCTGCCCGCCGCCACCTCGCCCAGCGAGGCAGTGAAGCAGTTGCTAGCCGAGTTGAGAGCTCGGAACGTGAAGGAGATTTCGTGCGCTTATTAATTGCCTTGGGAGCGATCGTGCTGATGACCGGATGCCAACAAATGCCCACGCGCGTCGACGTGCACTCTTATGCGCAGCCGGACCTCGCGCGCGTGCATCACGTCGCGCTCGATCTGGACGTCCTCTTCGGCGAGCGGCAACTCGTCGGATCGGCGACCTTGAGCGTGGAAGGCAACGGCCCCCTGATCCTCGACACGCACTCGCTCACCATCGAGCGCGTGGAGTTGTGGAACGACATTCGCCGCGGCTGGGATGGCGGCACCTACACGTTGGGCCAGGCGGATCCGGTGTTGGGCGCGCCGCTCCAGATTCCGCTGACGGCGCCGAACCAGGGCGTGCGCATCTACTACCGCACGAGCCCGCAAGCGACGGCGCTCCAATGGCTCGACCCGCCCCAGACCGCCGGCAAAAAGTATCCCCTGCTCTTCACGCAATCGGAATCCATCTACGCGCGCACCTGGGTGCCGCTGCAGGATTCACCCGGCATTCGCGTCACCTATGAAGCCCGCATCCGCACGCCCAAGGAATTGACGGCCATCATGAGCGCGGACAATTCGCAGAACCGCCCGCGCACCGGCGAATACACCTTTAAGATGCCGCAGCGCATCCCGCCCTATCTGCTGGCGCTCGCCGTGGGCGACCTCGACTACAAAGCGCTCTCGAACCGCACCGGCGTCTATGCGGAGCCTGAAACGGTCGGCGCCGCAGCCAGCGAGTTCGCGGACACCGAAAAGATGGTGCAGGCGATCGAACAGATGTATGGCCCCTATCGCTGGCAACAGTACGACATCTTCGTGGGGCCGCCCAGCTTTCCGATCGGCGGCATGGAGAACCCGCGGCTGACCTTCGCGACCCCGACCGTCCTGGCCGGCGACAAGAGCCTCGTGGGCCTGATTGCGCACGAGCTCGCCCACTCCTGGTCCGGCAATCTGGTCACCAACGCCACTTGGCGCGATTTCTGGCTGAACGAAGGCTTCACCACCTATCTCGAGAACCGCATTCAGGAGAAGCTCTACGGCCGCGAGCGCGCCGACAAGGAGTTCTCGATCGAGTTGGGCGAACTGCGCGAGGAGCTGAAAAAGCTCGCGCCGCGTGACCAGATTCTGTGGGTGAACCTCGATGGTCGCGACCCCGAAGAAGGCTTCACGCAGGTGCCTTATGTGAAAGGTGCGCTGCTGCTGAAGACGCTCGAAAGGGCCGTGGGCCGCGAGCGCTGGGATGCGTTCGTGCGTGAGTACTTCGATCGCTTTGCCTTCGAGAGCATCACGACGGCGCAGTTCCTGGACTTCATGCGTCTGCGCCTGCCCGAAAGCGAGCGCGTCGACGTCCGCACCTGGATCTACGAGCCCGGCTTACCCACCAGCGACGCCGAGCCGCCGGCCAATGTCTTCGCCCAGATTGACGACGCGGCGGCGAAATTCCAGAAAGCCCAGCCCTTCCCCGTCGTCGGCTGGACGACGATGGACTGGCTGCGCTTCCTGCGCAAGCTGCCGGAGAACCTGCCGGCCAGCGACCTGCGGACGCTCGATGACGCTTATCACCTGACCGCCAGCGGGAACTACGAGATCCTGACGCAGTGGCTCAAGATGTCGATCCATGCCGGCTACGAGCCCGGTGTGGCGCGCCTCGAGCCGTTCCTCCTCTCCGTGGGACGGCAGAAGATGGTGAAGCCGTTGTATGCCGAACTCGCCAAAACCGAGTCCGGCAAGGCCAAAGCTCGGGAGATCTTTGCCCGCGCCCGGAGCCTGTACCACCCCCTCACGGCCGCCGCGGTTGAGGGGTTACTCAAGTAAACTCTCACCCCTCCGCGCCGCCAGGGGTATCTGAAGCCCCGCTACAAAACGTCCGATTAGTAGCGGAGCCATGCAGTACCCTCTTACAGCTCTGCTCGTGTGGTCCCTGCTGTTGCCGGCGGCGACCATCCCCCGCGCGAGCAATCACTTACCCGACGTTAGCCCAATTGCGCAGGCGTTGGCCGACGTGCGGGCCCAGTACCGGATTCCGGGCCTGGCCGCGACGGTGTTGTTGGACGGCGAAGTCGTCTGGAGCGGCAACTGGGGCAATCTGACGACCAAAACGCCCCGCGATATTGCCTCGATCACCAAGACCATGGCGGCGGTGCTGGCGATGCAGGAAGCAGCCGGTAAGCGGCTGAATCTGCAGGACCCGGTGGCCGGCTTGCCGAACGTCGAGGTGCGGCATCTGCTGTCGCATACCAGTGTCGGCAACCCCGGCGAGAGCTTTCATTACAACAATGTCCGCTACGGCGCGCTGACCTCGATCATTGAGCGCGCGAGCCGCGAGCCCTTTGGCCGCCTCCTGCGCGAACGGATTTTCCGCGTCGCCGGCATGGCGTCCACTCAGCCCGGCAAGAATGCCATTTCCGGCGTGGTGAGCAATGCCGAGGACCTGGGACGCTATCTCGCCGCGCTCGATGGTGAAGACCTGCTCGGCGAGCGGGAGAAGCAATGGATGTGGATGCCGATCGGGCCCGGGCTGCCCTACGCGCTGGGCTGGTATTCGCAGAGCGCGGGCGGGCGCCGCGTGGTGTGGCACTACGGACAGTTGACGGGCTACGGTTCGAGCCTGGTGGTGAAGGTGCCGGCCCTGCGGGCCAATGTCGTGGTGCTGGCGAACTCGTCGTTGTTTGCCGACGCCGCTCAGTTCGATTCAGGCGACCTGACGCGGTCCGCGCTGGGCCGCGCCATTCTGCAGTGCCTGGCGGAGGCGCCCTCGCCCGAGATCGCGCCGCTGGTGGAGCGCGGCACGATCACTGCCGCCGAGGGTCTGTTCGCCCCGAAGCGGGCCGTGGTTCACGGCGCCGGCTTCTGATCGTCGCTGGCCGGCTCGTCCGGTGAGAGACGGCCCGCCCGCCGCAACGCATCGCGCAGAATAAACTCGATCTGGGCGTTCAGGCTCCGCAGATCCTGATCCGCCCAGCGTTTCACCGAGTCCAGCACGCGCTCGTCGATGCGCAGGAGAAACGACTTGCGCTCGCTCATCGTGGCTCCCGTTTAGTGATAGATCGTCCCCGTGTTGACGACGGCCTGCGTACCGCGCTCGCCGCACAACACCACCAACAGGTTCGACACCATCGCCGCTTTGCGTTCTTCATCGAGATGCACCACGCCCTTGGCACTGAGCATCTCGAGCGCCATCTCCACCATGCCCACGGCGCCTTCCACGATCTTCTGACGGGCAGCAATGATGGCCGAAGCCTGCTGACGCTGCAGCATGGCCGCGGCGATCTCCTGGGCATAAGCCAGATGGCTGATCCGGGCTTCGTTGACGCGGACCCCGGCTTTGGCCAGCCGCTCCTGAATCTCGCTTTGGAGATGCGTGGCGATTTCGCCGCTCGAAGCGCGCAAACTCAGCCGGTCGTCGTCGTGTGAATCGTAGGAGTAGGACGTGGCGAGGTTCCGCAACGCCGACTCGCTTTGGACGTGGACGTAATTCTCGAAGTTGTCGACCTCGAAGCACGCCTCGGCCGTATCCACCACCTGCCACACCACCACCGCGGCAATCTCGATCGGATTGCCGTCGTAGTCGTTCACTTTGAGCTTCTGCGTTTCGAAGTTCCGCACGCGCATGGACACGCGGCGCTTGGAATAGAAGGGGTTCGCCCACCGCAGCCCGGTGTTCTTCTCCGTGCCCCGGTAGGAACCGAACAACGTGAGGACGACGCCTTGGTTGGGCTCGACCGTGAACAGACCGGCCATCAAGAGCAGGTCCACCAGGATGAGCAGGGCCAGAGCGCCGACAATTTGGGGTTCGCGGGCTTTGGCGGCCACGACGACTCCGTAAACCGAACCGAGCAGGATCACGAGCGCCAACAGAAGGGTAGCAAAGCCTGAAGGGTTCGAGGCTTGCACTTCGCGGATCATGTGTGAGTCTCCAATTCCGAGATCATATCGATCTCCTATTGGAATGATATCACTTTAGTATCGCGCGTCAAGACTTTCTCGAATCCGCGCCGCCACCTGTTTGCCGAGCAGTTCGTAGCCCGCCGGGCTGAAGTGCACCCCGTCGGGCAACTGCAGTTCCGCATGCTGCCGCGAGAGCGCGTAGAGGTCATTGACGGGCACGCGCAGCTTGCGGCAGACCTTGACGGCGGCGCGGTTGTAAGCCTCGACGTCGGCGTTGTAGCGGCGAAACTCGCGGTTCTTCTCCCGGGCGCGCCGCGAGCCTTCGTCGTTCACCAGCGTCGTGGTGGCCCAGATGAGGCAGGCCGAGGTCTTCTCGCGCATCGTGCGCAACAGCGCCTCGACGTTCTCGCGATAGTGACGCAACGGGATCACGGTTTCGCGCGTGTCGTAGTGGAGCGTCTTCAGGTCGTGCAGTCCGGCGTTGACGTGAATGACGGCCGCGTTCTTCGGCAGCACCCAGGTACTCAGTTGGACCAGCAGGTTCGCCGTGTGCGCGCCGTTCTCCGTGGGCGCCCAGACCTCGGCCACGCCCTGCAACTCCTTGATGACCGTGGCTTGGTAGCCCATGCGGATCGAGTCACCCAGCAGGATGACGAGCTTCTTTTGCTGAAAAAGGACGGAGAACAGAGCGCGGCGAGAGAGCATGCTCTGCCGATTGTATGGCGGCTCAGGAGGTGGGCGTGAACATTTCGCCGCGCTTCTTTTTGCCGGAGCGGTAGAGCTCCTGCTTGAGCGCGAACATGCGCTTGTCGGCGATGTCGAGCAAGGCTTCCGCTGTCGAGCCATCGAGCGGATAGTGCGCCTGGCCGACGCTCAGGCTGACGCATTCGCGCCCCGTCACGGCGAGACCTTGGGCGCGCACCATGTCGCGCATGGCCGTGATGCGGCGCTCGACGACGTCGGGCGAGGCGCCGCGCAGCACGACGACAAACTCGTCGCCGCCCATGCGCGCCACATAATCCGAGCCGCGGCACATCTGGCGCAGACCTTGCGCGGTGAGTTGCAGCAGACGGTTGCCTTCCAGGTGGCCGAAATGGTCGTTCACCGCCTTGAAGCCGTCGAGGTCGGTGACTAGCACCGCTAGCGTCGTGTCGTTCGCCACGGCGACCTTCACTTCGCTATCGAGATGCAGGAACAGGCTGCGGGCGTTGGGCAAGCCGGTGAGTTCGTCGGTGGCCGCCGAACGCTGGGCCTGCTTGAAGCGCAACGCGTTTTCGATGGCAGTGCCGGACTTCGCGCTGATGGCCAGCAGCAGGCGCAGATGATCCTGCGTGAAGCTGTCGGCGGGATTGGCGTAGAGCGCCAGCGCGCCGATCACCCCATCGATGCCTTCGAGCGGCACCACCAGCGCCGAGCGCAGCGTGGAGAACTTGGTGGGGTCGTTCAGATAGCCGGGCTCCACCGAGGGATTGCCGTTCAGGATCGGCTGCTGCTTCTCCACCACCCAACCGGAAAGGCCCTGCCCCATCGGGATCTCGAGCGTCCCGAAGAGGCGCGATTCCGTACCCGTCACGTACTCCGAAGCCAGCACCTGCTCGCGCGTGATGTAGATGGCCAGCGTATCGTAAGGCACCAGGTTCTTCAGGCGCCCGGCCAGCAGCGAGAAGGTGTCTTCAATACTGAGCGAGGTGCCGATGTCGCGGGTGACTTCGAGCAGCGTCTGGATTTCCTGCCGGGCGGCGGCGATGGAAAGGGTGAAGTTCATCTGGGCCAGGTCGGCGGTGTTGGGTCCGCTGTCGCCGGAGCCCGAACTCTCTACGTGCGTCGCCCCGCGGAAGGTCAGCGCGCGGCTGACGGTGGGCGAAGCCGCCTTGGTTTTGCTTTCGAACTCCGCATAGCGGCGGACGACAATGTCCACCACGCGCGGGTCGAAGGTCTTGCCGCTCTCTTCGGCGATCACGTCGATGGCCGCTTCGAGCGGAATGCCGGCGCGGTACTGCCGGTCTGACGCGAGGGCATCGAGACTGTCCACCACCGCGAGGATACGGGCGCCGATCGGGATCGCTTCTCCGCGCAAGCCTTCCGGGTAACCCGAACCGTCCCAACGCTCGTGATGCGAGCGCACGATCGGCACCACCGGATACGGGAAGTCGACCGCTTCGAGAATCTCGGCGCCCACCGCCGGGTGGACCTTCATCTTTTCGAACTCTTCGGCCGTCAGCTTGCCGGGCTTCGAGATGATGTACTCGGGCACGGCCAGTTTGCCGATGTCGTGCAGCAGCGCCGCGGCGTTCAACGCCTGAATCTCGTCGTCGCTCAGACCCAGATCGCGGGCGATCTCCGTGGAGTAGACCTGCATGCGGCGCAGATGGTCGTGCGTGGTTTCGTCCTTGGCGTCGATCGCCAGAGCGAGTGCCTTAATCGTCCGCAGGTGAAGTTCGGCCATGCGCTTGGCTTGACGCTGCTCGTCCGCCAGGCGGCCGAGGTAGACGCGGTAGGAACGCTCCACCAGATAGGCCGTCGGCAGCAGCAGGATGGCCACTTCCCATCCGGCGAGCGCGAACAGGACGGAGAACAGCCAGGCCAGCACGGCGCAAATCAGGTACTGCGGCGCGGTGAAGAAGAAGTTTTCGTACCAGAGGCGGAAGGCCGGTTTGCCGCTGGTTAGACTCAGCACCATCGCCAGAATCGCGGTGTTGGTGAAGAAGTACACCAGACTGGCGAGGAAGAACAGAAGGGCGATGTTGTCGCTGATGTTGTGGACGGTGGGCGCGTGGAACGCCGTATACCCGGCGGCGGCGGAGAGAATCGTGCCGGCAATACTGAAGAGCGTCTGAACGAGGTTGGGTGCGGACTTCGCCCCCCACAGACATTGCGTGGCACTCCCGACGGCGGCCACCACCAGCATCGCCGAAAACGGCAGGTGGTTCATCGCGAGCAAGGTGACTAAGTAGTTAATCGACAGCGTGCCCAGCACGCCGGGGATGTCCACCTTGAGCGGCGAAGCCAGCACCACGAAAACCAGGGAGAGCACCAGCTTCTGCCAGGGCAACTCCGTCCAATCCGCACACGCGTAGCCCAACAGGCCGTAACCAGCCAGAAAGACTGCAGCAATGTACGTTTTGGCGACCGCGCTCATACGATGTTTTAAGTCGGCCCCGACGGGCGTATACACCTCGGGCAAGCCCTCTAGGGGCTACTCCATCTTTCGACCGACCTTCCGACGAAAATCATTGGGGAAACACCTTAGCCGGGCGGGCCGCCGGGGCTGTGATACGCTCCCCTGCGATGCAACCCTGGCACGCGAGGTACTGCTCGAACGTCCCGGCCGCCCTGCCCCTCCCCGCCGAGACGCTACTCGAAAGCTTTGAACGCCAAGCTCGCGAGCGTCCCGACGCCCCGGCCGTGTTCCATTTCGACCGAGTGTTGACCTGGAGCGAGTTGGCGGACGCGTCGCTCCGGCTGGCCACCCGGCTCAAAGCCTGGGGCGTGGGCCCCGGCGACCGGGTCGCCGTTTCGTTGCAGAATGATCCGGACTTTCTCATTGCGCAGTACGGCACGTGGATGCGGGGAGCGATTCTGGTCCCGCTGAGTGCCCTGCTGAAAGAGCGGGAAATCGCTTTCCATTTGTCAGACAGCGGGGCTCGAGTTTACGTTTGCCGCGACGAAATCTTCGCCGCCCAGGCTCGGCATGCGATCGGGCCGACGGCGGTGTCGCATGTGTTGCTCTCGAGCCAGTTCGATCGCCTGCCCGCCGGCGACCCGGCGGTCCGCGAGGCGCCCGGGCTCGATGACATGGCCTACCTGGTGTATACGTCGGGGACGACCGGGACGCCCAAAGGCGCCATCAGCCGGCATCGGCATCTGGCCTTCAATGCCCGGGTGTTCGCCGCCTGGTTCGACGCCACCGCGGACGACGTGATCGCCGGCATCGCGCCGCTGTTCCACATCACAGGGCTGGTGGCGCAGATCGGGCTTTCGGCCGTCACCGGCGCGCCGCTGCTGCTGGCGCATCGCTTCGACGCCCGCGAGATGCTGAAACAGATCGAGCAGCACCGGGCGACCATTTCAGTGGCCGCGATCACCGCCTACATCGCCATGCTGCGCGAGCCGGGCGAGTTCGACCTGAGGAGTTGGACGCGTTGTTGTACGGGCGGCGCGCCCGTCCCGCCGTCGGTGGTGGATCAGTTCGCCGCGCGATTCGGGGTGACGATCCACAACACCTACGGGCTGACGGAATCGAACTCGCCGAGTCACCTGACACCCATCGGACAGCGCGGGCCGGTGGACCCGGCTTCGGGCGCCCTGGCCATCGGCGTGCCGATTCCGAACTCGGTGGCGCGGATTGTGGACCCCGAGGACCCGTCACGCGAACTGGCCCCGGGCGAAGTGGGCGAGATTGCGCTGCAGGGTCCGATGCTCTTTGACGGCTACTGGAACCAGCCGGGCGCTTCGGCGAAGGCGTTCCACGACGGCTTCTTTCTGACCGGCGACATCGGCGTGATGGATGCCGACGGCTGGTTCTACGTGGTGGACCGCAAGAAGGACATGATCGTCGCCTCCGGCTTCAAGGTGTGGCCGCGCGAGGTGGAGGACGTGCTCTATCAGCATCCGGCGGTGCGCGAAGCCGCGGTGGTGGGCGTGCCGGACGACTATCGCGGCGAAACCGTCAAGGCGATCGTCGCGCGGCGCGAGCCCGTGGAAGCCGATGACTTAATTGCGTTTTGCAAGGAGCGGATGGCCGCTTACAAGTATCCGCGCGTGGTGGAATTCGTGGAAGAGATTCCGAAAACGGCGAGCGGCAAGTTTCTGCGGCGCGCCTTTCGTACGGGTGTACCAAAGGTTTTGTAGTTCTAGACCCAATCGCCCGAATCTCCCATCGCGGCGGAATCAGCCGGGAGGCATGCTTGGTGCATGGCTACTGCTGATCACACAACGTTCACGCAAGCCCGTATGGGACGCGTCCCGCGGATCAAGCGGCAGCCAGCCAAATTTCGGGTGCGTACCTCGGCCATCGAGGTCGCACGGCAGGCGAGACGCCGGCAGCATCAGGTAACCCGGACCTTACTTACCGGGGTGGTGATCTGCGCTTCCGCCTATCTGCTGGGTCTGGTGATCGGTAGCCAGATTCAACAGCCGTAACAGGATCGGCTCCCGCCGCGCCGAGACGAAGCTACCTCCAACTAGAACCCAGTCTCGGAAGATCGCGGCCGGAGCCGTCTGGACTCTCCCTAACGCCGATTCAACAGCCACATCACCAGCGACAGAACGGCGCTCAACAGCAGCGAAGTCACCAGCGGGAAGTAGAACGTCGTGTTCTTGCCGCGCAGGACGATATCGCCCGGCAGCCGGCCCACGCGCAAGCCGCTCTCCCACAGCAAACCCAGCACAACCAGGGCTAAGCCCCCGAAGATGAGCAGGCGGCCGGGCGTCATTTGCCCGTGGAAAAGGTGCGGCCGCGATGGGCGCCGATCAGCAACTGGAAGATGCGATGGGCGATCAGTTCGTGCAGGTTGAGCAGCTCTTTGTTCGCGGCAAAGACGGAAGCGGCGTCACGCGTGTCGCAGGGGCCGCCGCCGGCGCGGAGAGCGGCGGAGGCTTGGCGCATGACTTTGTCTTCCATGAGTTCGCCGGCCATTTCCCAGAGGGTGATGAAACGGTCGATGGCGGTGGGGAAGCTGACGGCGAAGACGCCCCAGTTGGAAGTCGTGCGCGGCGGTTTGTAGTCGAGGTTGAAGGGGCCGTTGTAGCCGTGGCTGCGCAGGAGGACGAGGACATTCAACCAGTCGAGCGGATTGACGAGGCCGACGGCGATGTCGACGTCGTGCTTCAAGCGATAGCCGTCGTTGATGTCGAAGTGCCAGAGCTTGCCGGCCATCAGGGCCCGGGCCAGCGCGGCGCGCGGCGCGCCGCCCCACATCAGTTCGTGCAGGTATTCGGGGTTCAGGCCCACCATCTCGGGATGGGTGAGTTGGCCGGAGCCGATCCAGGCGAGCATGGCGTCGGAGGTGGGCAACAGGATCTCACCCTGGGGCTCGAAGGGCTTCGCTTCCATGCAGTGCTTGAGCGTGGGACGGCCCTTCTCGGCCGCGATCCGGATGTCGGCTTCGCAGGCGTGGTTCATGCCTTCGGCATACCAGGCCAGGGTTTCAGTTTCTTCCACCGCGCCCTGAATGAAGTAGCCAAGCGACCCCGGCCAATAGACGGCGAACTGCGCTTCGAGTTCGTGGCCGATGGCGACCGTATTCTCCAGGCGAAACTTGGCGTATTCGCGAATCTCGGGCGATTCGGCGGCGGGGCCGGCGGCGAACACGGCATGGTGGAAGGTCTCGGTGGTGACCATCGAACACTGCAGACCGTGCTTCTTCAGGGTCTTCTTGATGCGCGCGATAGTCTCCCACTGCGCGTCCTTCCCCACCTGCTCATAGGGCAGCACGTCGGTATCGTGCGTACACCAGTAATTCAGGCCGATTTTCTCGTACTCGGCGATGACGGTTTCGAAGGGCACCATCTCGCGCGTGGGGGCATGGAAGAGCGCCTGCCCCTCGTAAGCGGCAGCCCACTGCGGCCCCGTGATGAAGTGCTTGCGGCGTTGCTTCGGTTTGTAGGCACCGCCACAAGCATCCAACAAACGGGCAACGAGGGCCTGTTGGTCACGGGGTTTTACAGGTTTCATAAGCTTTCGATCATAATAGCCTGAGATGAGCACAGAACACGTCTTTGCGCCGCCCGCCTCATTCGCCGCGCAAGCCCACGTCCCCAGCATGGAAGCCTACCTGGAACTGCGGAAGCAGGCCGAAGAGTCGCCCGACCAATTTTGGGGCGACCTGGCCCGCAAGGAATTGACCTGGTTCCAGCCGTTCGAGCAAGTTTTGGATTGGGATCCGCCGTTTGCCCATTGGTTTTCCGGTGGCAAGATCAATGCCTGCTACAACTGCGTGGACCGTCACGTGGAGCAGGGGCCGCAGCGACAAGGTCGCTCTGTATTTCGAAGGCGAGCCGGGCGATACCCGGACGATCACCTACCGCGAGTTGCAGCGGCTGGTGATCCGTTTTGCGAGCGTGCTGCACGCGCGCGGCTACAAGGCGGGCGACCGGGCCATCATCTACATGCCGATGATTCCGGAAGCCGTGGTGGCGATGCTGGCTTGCGCGCGGCTCGGGCTGCCCCATTCGGTGGTGTTCGGCGGTTTTTCGGCCGAGGCGCTCAAGACGCGCATCGACGATCTGGGCGCCGTGCTGGTATTGACCGCCGACGGCGGTTGGCGGCGCGGCAAGAGCATCGCGCTCAAGTCGACCGTGAACCTGGCGCTCGAGGGCTGCGAGACCGTGCGCGACGTGATCGTCTATCACCGCACCGGCGGCGAAGTGACGATGATCGAAGGGCGCGATCACTGGTGGCACGAACTGGAAGCGGCGCAGGCTTCCGACGAATGTCCGGCGGTGCCGCTCGACTCCGAGCATCCGCTGTTCGTCCTCTACACGTCCGGCACCCACCGGCAAGCCGAAGGGCATTCTGCATTCGACGGCCGGCTATCTGCTGCACACCAACATGACGATGAAGTGGGTGTTCGACCTGAAGCCGGACGACGTGTATTGGTGCACGGCGGACATCGGCTGGGTGACGGGCCACAGCTACATCGTTTATGGACCGATGACGGCCGGGGCGACCAGTGTGCTGTACGAAGGAGCGCCCGACTATCCGGCCTTCGACCGTTGGTGGAGCCTGATTGCAAAGTACAAGGTGAACACCTTCTACACGTCGCCTACGGCGATCCGCGCGCTGATCAAGCAGGGCGATCATTGGCCCGAGGCGCACGATCTTTCGAGCCTGCGGCTGTTGGGTTCGGTGGGCGAGCCGATCAATCCGGCGGCCTGGAACTGGTATCACCGGGTGATCGGCGGCGGGCGCTGCCCGATTGTCGATACGTGGTGGCAGACGGAGACGGGCGGCATTCTGATTGCGCCGATGCCGGGCGCGGTGCCGCTGAAGCCGGGGTCCGGCACGCTGCCCATGCCGGGGGTGCAAGCCGAAGTGGTGGATACGCACGGCCAGCCGGTGGGGGCGAATCGCGAAGGGTTCCTGGTGATCAAGCGGCCGTGGCCCAGCATGCTGCGGACGCTGTGGCGCGATCCGGATCGCTACAAGGAAGCTTACTGGTCGCGCATGCCGGGCATCTACTTTACCGGCGACGCGGCGCGGCGCGATGAGGACGGCTACTTCTGGGTGCTGGGCCGCGTGGACGACGTAATGAACGTGAGCGGCCACCGGTTGAGCACGATGGAAGTGGAAAGCGCGCTGGTGCATCATCCGGCCGTGGCGGAGGCCGCGGTGGTGGGCAAGCCGCACGAGATCACGGGCCAGGCGGTGGTGTGTTTCGTCACCTTGAAGGCCGGCGATTGGCATCACGAGGCGCTGGGCAAGGAGTTGCGCGCCTGGGTGGCGAAGGAGATCGGGTCGTTTGCGCGGCCGGAGGAGATCCGCTTTACGGACTCGCTGCCGAAGACGCGCAGCGGCAAGATCATGCGGCGTCTGCTGCGCGAGTTGGTGACCTCGAATTCGGTTTCCGGCGACGTGACGACGCTCGAAGACTTGGGTGTGTTGACGCGCCTGGCCGCGCAGAACGACGACGAGGCATAACGCATGTCAGTTCCCGTGACGACGTTGGTGAACCACTTCGACTATACGATCTGGGCTACCGAGAAGATTCTGGACTCGGTCCATCAGCTGAACGATGAGGAGTTGCGGCGCGACCTGGGCGTTTCGCATTCCGGGGTGCTGCAGACGCTGCAGCACATCTACTATGCGGACCGGGTGTGGCTGAACCGGTTGGCTGGACGCCCCTTCACCGGCTTTGCCGATGAGGGGGACGGGCCGGATCTGGAGGCGCTGGGCTCCACTTGGCCAGCGCTGTTGCGCGAGTTCCGCGACTACATCGAAGGGCTCACCGAGACGGCCAATCAGGAGCTGTTCACTTACACGAACCTGAAGGGCGAGGAGATTTCGGTGCGGCGCTGGCAGGCGATTCTGCACGTGGTGAACCATGCGTCGTTTCACCGCGGGCAGGTGGTGGCGATGATCCGGCAGTTGGACAAACAGCCGCCTTCGACCGACCTGCTGTACTTCTACCTGCGGTAGGGGGCGCGTACTAGGGGGGATGACCCGCGTTTGAGGTCGGGCATTTCCCCTCCCCGGCGGAGGCTAAAGTTGCCGGGAAGTCATTCCGATAGTTGAGGCTATGGACGGCTTCCTCTGGGTATTCTTCCCGCTCTTCATTGCCGTGGGCTCCGCTCTCCTGGCAATTTACATCATGCAGTCGCGCATGGAGGTGGCCGTTTCGAAGGAACGGGAGACTTTAGCGGAGGCGCGCGCGATTATTACCTCCCAACATCGGACGATGGAGGAGCGCGTCCGGGCGACGGAGGAGGAAACCAAACGCAAGTCGTTTGATGAGTTCCTGTCGGACTTCCGCGTTGAGGAACGGCACTATATGCGCGAGTCGAAGTCTCTGTTCCTGAATCGGAAGTCGATGATCCTGCAGGAGCGTTTGTTCTTCCGCAACATTCCGTTGTCGAACTGGGTGGAGCACGAGATGGTGGTGGAAGACGGCGGCGACATCCAGAAGCTGGCCAAGGCGTGTTCCGTGTTCAGCACGCGTTCGCTGGAGACGGCCACCACGCCGGGCGCGCCGCAAATCGGCACGCCGAAAATTGCGACCAAGAAAATGATCGGCCGCGCCTAAGCGCGGAACCTTTTCCGGCGGGCGGTGTCTACGCTATCAGGTGTAGACTGAGGTTAAATTCGATGCCGAATTCGCCCGTCAACTCGATCCTGTCCCTGCCGGGGGCCAATGCCGATTCCCACGCTCAGGACGCGCTGCTCATTGAGCGGCTGCGGGCGAACGAAGAAGCGGCGTATGAAGAACTGATCCAACGCTTTGAGCACTCGGTTTACAACCTGGTGTACCGACTGTTGAACGATCCGAGCGAATCGGCCGACGTGGTGCAGGAAGTGTTCCTGAAGGTGTTTCGCAAGGTGGACGGCTTCCGGGGCGATTGTTCGCTCAAGACCTGGATCTACCGGATTGCGGTGCATGAGAGCTATAACCAGCGGCGCTGGTTCCGGCGGCACCGGCAACAGGAGACGGCGCTCGAGACGACGGATGAGCAAAGCGTCAGCTACATGGATGTCCTGCCGGATCCGAGCCCATCGCCGTTCCAGATGACGCTGGATCACGAGACGCGGGAACGCATTGAGGCGGCCTTGCAAGAGGTGAAGCCGGTGTTTCGGGCGGCGGTGATTCTGCGGGATATCGAAGAACTGAGCTACGAGGAGATTGCGTCGATTCTGGATACGAACCTGGGGACGGTGAAGTCCCGGATCTTGCGGGGCCGGGAAGCGGTCCGCAAGCAATTGGTGGCCGAGGAGGAAACTCCGGCCATGGTTTGGGCGCCGGCGGGAGGAAATTCATAATGGACCGCGAGATCGCTTCGGCCTTACACGCGCTGCCGCGGCGGATGCCGCCGAGCGACCTTTCCACCCGGCTGCGGGTGATCGCGTCGCGGGAGCGGACGCGGCGCAGCATTTTCTCCTCCGTGCAAAGCGTGACGGCGCACTATCGGGACCGGGCGTGGCTGCTGTTTGAGAATCTGGCGCGGCCGCTGGCGATTCCGGCGGTGGGCGGGGTGCTGGCCGCGGTGGTGCTGTTTACGATTACGGCGATGCAGTATCCGGTGCCGGCGCATGCCAGCACGCAGGACGTGCCCACCGTGCTCTATACCGAAGCCTCGTTCAAGAACATGGGCTTGTTTCCGCTCGACACCGAAGAAGTGGTGATCGACTTGACGATCGACGAGACCGGCCGCGTCCTCGACTACACGTTTGTCGACGGCGGCGTACCGATTCAGAACGACAAACAGTTGAAGCGCAAGATCGATGCGGCGCTGCTGTTTGCTGAATTCGTCCCGGCGACGTCGTTTGGGCAGCCGATTCCCGGCAAGGTGCGGCTCTCGTTCCGGCGCGGCCACATTGACGTGCGCGGCTAGATGCCGCGTAAGTTCGGACAGCATTTTCTTCGTGACGCGAACATCCTGAGCCGCATTGCGGAAGCTTGCCCCGCGCCCGCGCACACCCTGGTGGAGATCGGACCGGGCCAGGGGGCGCTGACGGCGCATCTGCTGCCGCGTTGCGACCAACTGATCGCGATCGAGATCGACCGGGACCTGATTGCGCCACTGCGGGTGCGATTCCCAGCGGTGACCGTGGTGGAGGCGGACGTGTTGCAGGTGGACCTCGCCAGCTTCAGCCCGCAAGTGGTGGCCGGCAACCTGCCCTACTACATCACCTCACCGATCATCGAGAAGGTGCTCGAGACGCCGGGGCTCGACGCCGCCGTGTTCCTGATCCAGCGCGAGGTAGCCGAGCGCATCGCGGCGAAGCACGGGTCACGCGATTACGGCTATCTGAGCGCGGTGACGCAGTTGGTGGCCGAGGTGGAGTTGCTGTTCACCGTGCCGCCGGGGGCTTTCGCGCCGCCCCCCAAGGTGGATTCGGCCGTGATCCGGCTGAAACCCCACGCATCGCGGGCGGCCGACTTCGCCGCGGTGAAGCGATTTCTCTCCGTGTGCTTTCAGCAGAAACGAAAAACGCTGCGGAACAACCTGCGGCTGTTGTACCCCGGGATTGAGGGGCAGCCGGAGGCGGGTCTGCGGGCGGAGCAACTGCCGGTGGCGCAACTGCTGGAATTGATGAACCGGCTGGACTAGGAGCGCTCACGCGGCGGGCCGCTTGGGGTCGTGGTCCGGCCGGGGTTTGGGCTTGGCGGCTTGAGGTGACGGGGTTTCCGTCTTCGGGGGCTGCGGTTGGGCGGTATCGGGTTGCTTCGTAGCGCTGGGTGCGACGGTGGGATTGGTGGGATGGGGTTCATCCTGGTCCGGGGCATCGAGATCGGGGAGGGTGGATTCGAGGTCCTGGCGCTCGGCTTGGAGTTCGCGGAGAAGGGCGAGGTTGCGGAGGTATTGGCGGTGGAGTTGGGCTTCGTAACGGCGGTTGAGCTGGGCGTGGGGGGAGCACAGTGCGGTGGCGTTGGCGACGTGGGCGGCGGCGTTGGCTTTGGGGAGTTGGCGCTGTAAGTCCTGCTGGTTGATGGCGATGGCCATTTCGACTAACTGGGTGTCGGTATTCCAGAGGCGCTGTTGACGCCACTTACAATAGGCGGCGTCGACGAGTAAGTCGACTTCGTCGGCGTGCTGAGGGTTATAGATGCGCATGTAACCGGCGAGGAGGCGCTCGAAGGCGGGTTTGTCCTCGACGGCGAGGAAGGCGTGGGGGCTGATGGCGGCGAGGCCGTGTTTGAGGGCGTTTTGCGCGGAACGGGCTTTGCCTTCGGGCGTGCGGGGGCCGGTGGATTTGAGCGCGTTGCGGCGGTTGGCATTGATTTGAGCTTCGGTCGCCATGGTTGTTTTTCCTCTAACTCCATTGTGCGGGAGGGGCAGTTAGTTTCTGGACGGCACGGACGAGGTAAGTTACTGGAGTTACTCGGGGTTGTTTTATTTTTTAGGCGCGTGAACGGGTTCGGAGAGGGGTGGGAGATTGGGTTCATTCGGGGAGCGGAGGGGCCAGAGGAAGAAGGTGCGGTGGCCGAGGTCGAGGTGGGTGGGGAGGGGATTGGCTTCGTTTGGCTGGCGGGGAGTTCGCGGGGGGACGGGCGCGAGGGGGCGGCGGCCTTGGAGCCGGTCGGCGAAGTGGGAGACGGCGTCGATGACCGCCTCGAAGGCTTCGGGGAAATGATGGAGGGCCTCCATGGCGGCGTGGTAGTAGAGGGGCCAGGCTTCCTGGTCGGGCGGGAGGTAGGCGGGGTCGGCGGTGCGGACGAGGTGGATTTCGTAGTCCTCGGCGGGGGTGTCGGGGTCGAGGCCGAAACAGGAGAAGAAGCGCGTGGGGAGATAAGTGTTGGCGGTGTGCATGGTGGTGTCCTCCGAGGATGAGAGTAGCAGGGGTGGTTACGGTTCTCGGGGTGGATTGGGGGTGATTGCGTTTTGTTTGGTTGGGGTTACGGGGATTGAATTGGGTGTGATCGGGGTTGGGGACCCGCATCGGGGACGGGGTGGTGCTTTCGAGTGTCTATGACGCAGTAAGGTGCGGGACAAGGCCCAGCGGTCGAGCAGGATGATCTCGTGGGGCGGCTGGCGATCCGACGGGAGCGTTGAGCAGTTCACGCAGGGGTGGGTGCTGGTCGAGCAGTGGGGAAGGTCAGGAAGTTGGTGAGCCGGCGGCGGAGGGGATGCCTTCGGGGTTGATGCCGGGGAGATCAGGGTCGGCTCGACCGGGCGTGTCATGGAGGCTAAGATTCGCCAGAAGGCCGAGGCTGGAGGTCTGAGCGTCGGGGCCTAAGCGTTTGTGCAGCGCTGATCAGGCTCCTGGGCAGAAGAACTCGAGACGCTCGCGCTGGAAGGCGTGAACTCCGGCGATCCCATCGAAGGCGGCCCGGCTAGTGGGAAGAGAAGCACCACCGACTCGCCGAACGGTTGCAGCGCACCGGAACCCATTGAACGAAGCAGGTCCTGTCAATGAAAATGTGTAAACCGCCGTTCGCCAAACGATCGGCGCAGGCCGATCGAAACCAGGGTGCAAACCGGCTTCGAGCCCGGCCTTCGAACTCTTCATGGAATCCGTAGGCAGGCGGGGGGCGCGGTCCAGGCCGAGCGCAGCGAGCCCGCGGAGCGGGTTGCCTTGACGGCGGTCCCCGCCTGCCTGACTGACGCTCTGCAGTTCGAAGGCCCCACGATCACGTGCCCAGCGCGGCGGCGATCCGTTCGCCGTGCAGAATCTGGAAGCGATTCATGGCCGCCTTCCAGCCTTGCACCGATTCCCAACGCGCGATCAGATTCTGCAAGGTCAGATAGATCAACTTCAACGCCGCTTCATCGCTCGGAAATGATCCCCGCGTCTTGAGCGTCTTGCGCAGGGTGCTATTGAGCGATTCAATGGCATTGGTCGTGTAGATGATCTTCCGGATCTCGTCGGGGTAAGCGAAGAACGGCGACAGCCGCTCCCAATTCGTTCGCCATAAGTTGACGATCGGCTGATACTTACTCCCCCACTCGGTCGCGAACGCCTCGAGCGCCTGCTGGCCTTGCTCGGCAGTGGCGGCCCGATAGATCGGCCGCAGTGCGGCGGCTACTGCTTTGCGCTCCTTCCAATTCACATAGTTCAAACTCGCGCGCACCGCGTGCACAATGCAATGCTGCACCTCCGCCTGCGGAAACACGTTTTCAATCGCCTCCGGAAATCCGCGCAGGCCATCCACGCAGAAGATCAGCACGTCTTTCACGCCGCGATTCTTCAGCTCCGTCAGCACCGCTAACCAGAACTTCGCTCCTTCGTTCGCCGTGACCCAGATGCCCAGCACGTCTTTCTGGCCACTCCAATCGACCCCAATCGCCAGGAAAAACGCCCGATTATCCACGCGCCCGTGGTGCCGCACTTTCACCACCAACGCATCGAGATACACGATGGCATAGAGCGATTCGAGCGGCCGGTTCTGCCACGTCTTGACGTCTTCCATCACTGCGTCAGTCACTTCTGACACCAACGCCGCACTGACTTCGACGCCGTAGATCTCCTGCAAATGGGCTTGAATATCTCGCGTGGTCAAGCCCCGCGCATAGAGCGCCACGATCTTGGCATCCAAGCCGGCCAGGCGCGTCTGGTGCTTCCCGATCAACTGCGGCTCGAACTCGCCGTTGCGGTCGCGCGGCACCTCGACGACCACCTCTCCCAACTCGCCCTTCAGCGTCTTGGCGCTCGTCCCATTCCGCGAGTTCCCGCTCCCGCGTCCCGCCGCCGCGTACTTCTCGTAGCCCAGATGGTGCGTCAGTTCCCCTTGCAACGCCCGCTCCATCCCCCGCTTCAGCATCTGTTGCAGCAGTCCCGTCAGCGTCGTTTCGTCCACCCCTCCTCGGTGCTCTTTCACCGCTTCGTCATACAACTCGTCGAACTTCTCGATATTCAGCTTCATCTCGTTCTCCTTCATTTTCTCGAAGAACGGCGTTTACACACTCTGTTTTACAGGCTCACGAAGCACGCTCCGTCATGTGTCCGAGGGCCGACCAGGACCTCGACGACCAAGCTTTTTATTACGCTTCCGAAGCCAGCTCTTTCCTGGCGCCGGACATGGCCTATGCCTCAAGGGGAGCGGACGCGATGACCCAGGCGCAGATGAGCTGGTTTCGAGCGCCAGCCAGTAACTCATCTTTCGCGTGAACCTAGTCCCCGCTGGCTGCGGGGAATTTCAACTCGACAATCTCTCCCGCAGAGACAATGGTTAGAGAGGAGGCGACCTCTTTCCGGGTGCCGGACATGGCCTAGCCTCTTGTTCGTAACGTCGCCTCCCCTTGGTGCAGCCGAGCCACAGCAGCCCGCTTGAACTCGTCGTCGAAGCTTCGTGTCTTCTTCTTTTTCATCAGCCTGTCTTTCCCTTAGACTGTCACTTTTTTCTGCTCCTCCTCTTGTCTCAAAACGACGCTCCGCTCCAAGTTTGTGTCCCGATCTTGTGTCCCCGATCTTCTCTCCGATCTCCTCTTCTTTGGGGCGTAAGTGGACTCGGCCGGAACGAGGATCAGTGAATGATCCGCGGGTTCGAGTTGGCCAACCCGCGTGTGACAATCATGGTTTCTTCTTCTCTTGCTCTTGCAGTCGTTCGCGTAAAATGGCCTCGGCGCGAAACCAGTGTCGGCGGTCGCGATCTTCGGGACGGCCTTCGGCCTCCCAAATTTCGTGGGCGAGTTCGCGGATTGATTCTTCCGGTATTTTCGGTTGGGGCATGACAACTTCTCCTGATTGAAAAGAGTGGCGGGGCGAAAGAACTCGCCCCGCCCGGGGGCAAACGCGGGGGATATGCGCGCCCCCAAAGTGAAAGGCTAAGAAATTGAGGGACGCTGCAATTGTGCTGCATAGGTTTGCAGCTTCTTGGCCCGCTCGGCCACACCATTGGCGAATGCGCGCACCATGGTCCGATGCTTGGTCAGGTCATCGGCGGCCAGGCGGCGCTTGTTCTCGTGAAAGATGCCCAGCAACTGCACCCTTTCGCGAACCTGTGCCCAGAGTTGCTGCTCCTGGTCGCTCAGAGACGGCTGGCTGGCCTCGAAAGCCTTCACGAGCTTGTCGAGAGTAGCCACGTCAATACTCATCGAGTCGATTTTTGCCTTCAGTTCGACCGGATCAGGCTTCTTGGATTTGAGCGCTCGATGGACGGTGGTGGCATCCCGCTCCACGCGTTGAGCTGCCTGCTCGAGTTCGCGAACGAGGCTGGTATCAAAAGCGACCGCAGAGAGTGAGGCAACTACCAGACTTCCGGCGGCCTGGAGGAAACTTCGCATTAGAGGTTCTCCTGATCTATTTGGGGCGACGGCTTTCGCCCTCACAACCCCACATTAAGACGATGTTAATGATTTGTCTAATAGATGTTTTAGCGCTGATAGATCGAAAAAGACGATGTTTTTCCGGCGGTCGGACAGAACAGAAGAGTTCCTTCGCCGTCACTTCTGGTGCCGCATCACTGAGGAGTAAAAGATCGTCACGGGCAGACTCGCGAAGTACGATCACGGCCAGGTGCTTGAGCCGCCGCTCGACGGAGATGGCATAGAAGCTCTCTGTGTTGCCGTTGATTCGGCCGACCACCTGCGCGCCGTAATGCGAATTCGCTCCCGCTTCGATGGCGCTGGGGGCGACGAACGAACGGGCGGCTGCGCCGCTGAAGGTCTTCATTAACGCGCTATTTTTGTACTCGCACCACCTGCGGACGACTCGACGACGGGTTGAACGAGTGGTCCAGAGTCTGCCGTAAGTTGGAGCCGTCGATTGGGAGCAGAAACGGCGCGCGGTCCAGGCAGGCTGGAAGGCGGGCGCGATCGCGAGCGGCGAGTGCCGGAGCGCCAAAGAGTGTTATGCCTCTTTCCGGATGCCGGACGTGGCCTACTGCCGGACATGGCCTATCCCCACCTCATTTGACCATTCTCGTATCTTGATGCAGGTCAATCGATTGCAGGTTTTTTTGACCTCGGTCCAGGGAGGGTCGGGGATGCCCCGAAAGCTCCCCCGGCGGCAGCGGCTATTGGCATCGCGTCCGGAGGCCGATATCAAGACGAAGTGCCCGAGAAAAAGACGACGCGCCGGTTGCCTTTCGATCCCGCGGTAGCAATTCCACGCTTGCGGAAGAGTGCATGGGAGTGCATTCGGTTGCATCCACGCCGGGTCGACCAGCCCGCGTCTCGCACGGCCAGCAAGCTGGGAGGGATGATTCTGTGGCCGCGCGATGAGGCTTGGCCGGTTTGCGTTCAACCCAGCTTCAACCCGGCGTCAGCCACCTCGGAAGGGCTGATGAACGATCCGGCGGTGACCCAGCCGCACAATTGTCCTTTCGAGGCGGTTCTGCAGTTGCGGAAGGACGATTTCCCCGGCGTCCCCTTCCCGCGCGGTACCGATCTGGTGCAGTTCCTCTGGTGCCCGCACCAGCATCTCGATCTCGAAAATGACGCGGAACCCGGATATCGCATCTTCTGGCGCCGGGAGCGGGACATTCTTCATTCGCTCGAAGAGGCGCCGGGGATTGAGGATTTTCCGACCCGGCAGCAGTTGTTCGAATGCACGTTTCATCCCGAGCCCTACATCGACTATCCCGACTACAGCGAGCTCGACGATGCAACGCGCGAAGCCGTGAATCAGTGGCACTCGCCGGCCAGGGAAGAAGAGTGCCGGTGGGTGGCTCCCGAGGCCAGCCTTGGGGAGATCGTCAGTATGTTTGCGGGCACACTACCGGCAACTGACATGGACTGGCTGCGGGAGTCGTGGGGTGAGGGCGCCCAAGCGTATCGCGAAGGGATTGGCGCCGTGCCCGGGACGAAACTGTTTGGCTATCCCGCTTGGGTCCAGGGGCCCGAGTATGAGCTTTCGTGTCCGCAGGGCCACGAGATGCGTTTTCTTGGCCAATGGGATACCACGGAGTTCGGGCTGGACCAAGATGCGCGCTGGTGCCCCATCGAGGATCAAGCGCTTGCGCCGACCGGAGAACTTTCCTGCCCGCATGGAGTGATGCTCGGCGATACCGGCCGTCTGTATCTATTCATCTGTACGAAATGTGGGCATCGGCCCGTTCGATTTTTTCACCAATGCTTCTGAGGAATCGGCGCCATCTCCGACATATCTTACGTGTGGAATGTCTCGTCAGAGACCATTTCAAATCGTTCTCTTGAGGGCCGGACCTTCCGAATGCTCACGTTATCACCCTGCTTCTCATTTACGGTGGACTGTTTTCCCGGTACAGGTCAAGGTCACCCGCGTTGGCGTCTCTTTCCGGGTGCCGGACATGGCCTACTCCGCCGGACATGGCCTATTCCACTGATTTCCGCCGTGACGGTGTGCAGGTTGGCGGAGTCGAAGCGGCTAGGAAAATGCGGGGTGGTCGGGGCTCGCCGCAAGAAACCGGCGATCGCTAATTTTATTTGATTGGGCTAGGGATAAATCGGGGATACCCGTGGATGGCACGACTCCCTAGATGCGAGGGTCTTTTATCCTGACTCTCAGGAGACTGAATGTGAAACAGCTGTCACCCAGGCAAAGCCAACTGGTCACCGCATTGGCGCAGCAGCTGGGAGCGATCCCCGGCATGCAGGCCGTGGTGCTCGGCGGATCGCACGCGCGGGGGCGCGCGTTGCCGGAGTCGGATATCGATCTTGGACTTCTCTATTCCGACACGGCTCCCTTTTCCATCCGGAGGATTCGCGAGCTCGCCGAGTCCTTGAATGATACCGCCGCGCCCGTGGTGACCGACTTCTACCAATGGGGACCGTGGGTGAACGGCGGAGCGTGGCTGACGATCGGCGGGCAGCGGGTGGACTTGCTCTATCGCAGCCGCGAACACCTGGAACGCGTGATCACCGAGGCGCAAGGAGGCCGTTATGAGGTTCACTATCTCCAGCAGCCCCCGTTCGGCTTCTTCAGCGGGACTTATCTCGGGGAGCTCGCCATCTGCATCCCCCTGCTCGATCCCGAAGGGCGGGTCGCCGACTTGAAGCGGAAGGTGTCCGTGTATCCGGAGGCGCTGCGCCGGACTCTCCTGCAGGATTACCTCTTCATGGCGGAATTCACCCTGACTGCGTTCGCACCCAAGATGGCCGCGCGTGCCGATGCATACGGAGCCGCCTCCTGCCTCACGCGTGGCGTGAATGAGCTGGTGATGGCTCTGTTCGCTTTGAACCGCCAGTATCCGATCAACGACAAGACCGTGCTGGCGGAGGTGGCGGAGTTCGAACACGCCCCTCAATCGTTTGGGCCGCGGGTCCAGGAGGCGCTGGTGCAGTTGCGGGATCTGAACGCCGCCGTGGGTGCGATTACGCAACTCCTTCGCGAGACCATCGAGCTGACGGATGGGCTTTACCACCCGCGCTTCGTCGTTCCCCGGTGACGTGGGCGGGGGTGGCACGATTCCGGGTGGATCCTAGCCGGCATGGAACACTTGAAGCGGCGGCGCTGATTCGGAGGCGATTTCTTCGCGTTGCGGTTCGATGCGCTTTGGGCGGCCGAGCGGTTGCGGGATAAGTTTGGTTTGGAATTTGGTTTCCAGTTCTTCGACGAAGCCGGGAAGACCGAGGGGCTGTTCGGTGTGAGTGGCCTTCCGCAAAGCGGCGATTTCGGCGCGCGAAAGGGGCTGACCGAGGCGCTCCCGCCAGAGATGGGGCGGAATGCGGTTGTGCAGGGTCTCGACGTCGAGCCACGAGGGCGCGAGGGAGGCGTTGCAGTGAGCGGCAGCCGATGACCATTGGTAATCGGTCGCGCAGTCAACCATGGCGGCGCGCGATGGATTCAGATCCACGTAGGCGAGGGCCGTGAGGAAATGATGGCGATCGAGGACGCAGGAGTAGAAACGGGATTGCCAGAGGCGGCCTTTGCGGTGGAGACGTCCGTGGAGGTATTGCGCGTATTGGCTGGTGAGGCGTTGCATGAAGCGGGAGGCTGCGTCTTCGGTGTGGGGCGTCAGGACGAAATGCAGGTGGTTCGACATCAAGACGAATGCGTGAATGCTGACCTTCGCCGGGTCGGCGTGATGATCGAGGAGCTCGAGGAAATGGAGGCGGTCGGGGACGGAGAAGAAGACCGGCTGGCGGTAATTGCCGCGCTGGGTGATGTGCAACGGGTAGCCTTCAGGGGCGAATCTGGGTCGGCGGGCCATCACTGATTAGTGGGTTGGCGGAGGCGAAATTCTCAGATATTTTTCTGGGGGAGGGTTCGCGAGGGGGTCACGATTGGTCGGTCGTCTTGTGGAAAATTTCGATATCTCGTTTTTTTTGAAAGGGATGTCCGTGGGCTGGGCTCGCGTTTTGCCTAAGTCGCGTGTGTACGTCTTTGACGCTCATTCCCCGGACACCGATTCCCCGGGGGGAGGGTCGGCGAGGGGGTCGCAGTTCTTCTTTTTGTGGAAAACTTCGATATCTGGTTTGATTTGATGAGGATATCAGTGGGCGCGCGGGGCGTTTTGCCTAAATCGTGTGTGTACGTCTTTGACGCCGATTCCTTGTGTGTACGTCTTTGACGCCGATTCCTTGTGTGTACGTCTTTGACGCCGATTCCTTGACGCCGATTCCTGACGCCGATTCCTGGGGAGGGTTCGCGAGGGGGGGCACGATTGGTCGGTCGTTTTGTGGAAACTTTCGATATCTCGTTTTTTTGAAAGGGATATCCGTGGGCTGGGCTCGCGTTTTGCCTAAGTCGCGTGTGTACGTCTTTGGCGCCGATTCCCGACGCCGATTCCCTTTGACGCCGATTCCCCGGGGGGGGAGGGTCTGCGAGGGGGTCGCAGTTCTTCTTTTTGTGAAAAACTTCGATATCTGGTTTGATTTGATGAGGATATCAGTGGGCACGCGGGGCGTTTTGCCTAAATCGTGTGTGTACGTCTTTGACGCCGATTCCTAAATCGTGTGTGTACGTCTTTGACGCCGATTCCTTGACGCCGATTCCTTGACGCCGATTCCTTGGATTGGGAGCGTTTTTGCGGACGCCGATTGAGGCGGAGAAAGTCGCGGCGGCGTGGGAGCGGGTGCGGTCGGCGTCGGTGTGGAATCGGCCGGCGTGGATGTGGCGATGGCGGGCTTGGGTTGCGGTCGGTGGACAATTGGCGACGGGCGGGCCGTGGGGGCGGTCGGTGCCCTCGCTTGCGTCGGCGGTCCCCTCATGGGCGTCGCTTTTCTGGTGCTGTTTCCTGGTGCCGGACATGGCCTACGCCCTATGCCCCGGACATGGCCTAACACCGCCGGGACTAACTCAGGCCCGGCAAGCACTCAGCATCAACGCGAAGGGGGCGAATAGAGCCCGGTCCGCATAAAAGGACACGCGCAATCAATTATTCGGGTGTAAACCTTGCCACTGCGTCCAGCCGCGCGGTGAAATAGATCGAGCCATGTCTATCTTCGGCAAAGCGGTCTCTCAACTGGATAGTAATGATCTGTATGAGCTGCTTCAATCAGCTGCGGTGGAAAATGTGCGGCTGGAATTCAAGCGAGACGCGCCTGGCAAGATCGAGATGCTCAAGAAGCTATCCTCTTTCGCCAATACTTTCGGAGGCTTCATCGTTGTCGGGGCCGAAGCCAAGAGCCAGGACGGGCGCATCATTGGTCTACCGGGAGTTGAGCCGCAGTCCAGCTACAAACAAACCGTCGTGCAGTGGTGCTTCGAAGGCGCATCCCCTCCACTCAATGTGGAAGTGTCAGAGCCGATAGCCATCCCCAGTGGCGGCGGACGGGTCTGCTATGTGATTTCCATCCGGGAAAGCGAACTTGCCCCGCACTTTCTGAACGGACGCAAGGGCGTCTACGTGCGGACGGATGAATTCAGCGGCTATTTCGAGCCAGAGCTTGCCAATGAGAACGAACTGCGCCGTCTCCTGAACCGGCGCGAATTGATCTTGAAACGCCGGACTGAGCTTATTGAGCGCGCGCGATTGCGGTTTCAGTCCTTCACAGAGGCAAAACATGCCAGCTTTGAGAAGGAACGCAGGGAACGCAGAGACGCTATTGGCGGACGTTTTGATCTTGCAATCCTTCCGCGCTTTCCCTCGCAGCCGCTTTGCGGGCATGCGGCGTTGCTGGCACTCGTTAAGTCCAAAAGCATTCCATGCAGGCAGACCGGCTTCCCAGCGAGGCACTTCGACCCGATATCGCAGCATGAGAGCGCGGTGATGCCCGGCGCGGGATTTAATTTTTCGATCGTGGAAGTCAATGTTTGGGGTATGTTCTTCTTTGCGTCCGAACTCCAGGAGCGCACAAAGGATTTTGAGGGCATCCATCTCAGCAATTTCCTTGGCAGCCTCTTGGTCTTTGTGAGATACGCCGGCGTGATGCTGAAGGAGCTTGGTTTTGACGGAGATCTCCAGATTGAACTGAGGATGGAAGGAATGCGCGGCGTTCCCTGGATTACGTACGACGGCAGTCTCCCAGAGACGGGACCTTTCTCAGAGTTCGATGACAAGATTGCGTTCGGGATGGAGACAAACTCCATCTCTTTGTTGAACGACCCGGATGGCACCGCCCTCAATATCCTGCGCTTTGTCCTCTTCGCAACGAACTGGGAGCGAGTTGCGGGCAATGAGCAACAGCTCCGGCAACTGCTGAAGGAGGGCTACAAGTTCAACTCCTGGGCAGAACCTAAAGAATAGCCTTAATGCCTAGCAGCGCCCTGGTCCATGGCTCGGGACAAGGGGATTATTCTCTAACACGAAGGATCGCTTGCATCACACGCGGATTGCGATGGCCGGACTGACGGCTGGCGAGGGACAGAGTGTTGCCATGAGCCCTGCGGGCACACCGCCGCAGATGAAAGTCGGGGCCGCCGGACGCAACGCCCTACCCACTATCTTGTTGATTCTACGACGCGACGCGGAATGACTTTCGAGAGTGTCCCTCAACGCCGGTCAGGCGGAGCGGTGGGCTTGGTCGAGCGCGCGGACGTATGTGGAGGGTGTGGATCCAACGGGTGTGTTGTGTTTTGAGCAGTTTACGCGGTGGTCGTTGGATGGGGGGCGTTTTTGCCGGGCGCCGATCGAGGCGGAGAAGGTGGCGACGGCGTGGGAACGGGTGCGGTCGGGGTCGGTGTGGAATCGGCCGGGTTGGATGCTGGAGGTCGCGAAGGAGGTCGCGGGGCGGGCCGTGGGCTGAGTTTGGGGTCTTAGGCTCTCGAGGCGTGGCCGGGTGGATGTGGCGATGGCGAGCTAGGGTTGGGCTCGGTGGACAATGGCGACGGGCGGGCCGTGGGGACGGTCGGTGCCCTCGCTTGCGTCGACGGTCCCCGCAAGGGCGTCTCCTTCCTGGTGCCGGACATGACCGATGATACCCGCCGCACGCGGCCTATTCCGCCGGACATGGCCTATGTTGTGCCGCACACATGGCCCATGGCCGTGGCTTTATACGACACAACAAGGAGATGACCCTGAGGGTATATAATTTAGCAACCCACCGCGAATCTAACATGTTCACTCCAAGCGATTGGACGGATCTCTCCCTAAAAGATCTGTTCTATGCCTATCGAAAAGCTAAGGCCGATTGTTTTTTCGACCGAACTTTCAACTCTGCCCGTGACTTTGTAGAGTACGAGGCCAACTTAGTATTCAACCTGCAGAGCCTTCTGAAGGCGCTCCATCAGGGCAACATTAATTGGGTACTCGACTCCAATCTCGGCGCACCAGCGCTGATGGCTAAGAAACTCGGATTCAAACCGAAGGGAACAACTCCGCAGGGACATGCATATTTCTCAGATCCACATTTGGAACTCAAGCGGCTTGCGAACGAACATGATCTTGAGCCAGAGTTTCGAATTTTCGGCACCTTTCCTGTCGTGACTCACATTATGTCTGCCCTATGGATTAATATAATAGGGCATAAGTTTGATGAGGCACTAACCGACTCGGCTTACGGGGCGCGACTCCGAAGGATGCGATCTTCGAACACTGATACTCAGAAAGCGAATAGATATCACATTCGGTCCGTAGGATCCTCTTTTGAGAAATATATCTATCCTTATCGTCAGTGGCGTGAACGTGGGCTGCACGCAATTCGTCGCGAGTTGATGGTCGATCAGAAGGTCATTGCGATTTCGCTCGACTTCACAAACTATTACCACTATGTTGATCCCAACTTCATCACGAAAAACTCATTTCTATCTGCCGCCAAGATTGACCTAAATCAATGGGAGACGCAGTTTACCTATGCTTTCTCCCGATTCCTAAAAAAGTGGGCAAGCAATAGCATCAGACTGATGAAGTCGTTCGGGTGCCTTCCCCAAAGCGATACAACAGGACTACCTATCGGCCTCTCGATTACTCCTATCATAGCAAACGTGTTACTATTTCAGCTCGACCAACGCATCGAGAGAGATCTCTCTCCCGTCTATTATGGTCGGTACGTCGACGATCTTTTTCTGGTCTTGCGCGACCCTGGCGGATTGACCAGCGCGAGTGATGTCTATCGGTTTTTGGCCGCCAAATGTAAGTGCTTTCCATCGAATATAAGCAACAAGACGCCGATGCCTTTGAAGCTCCCCGGCCGGTATCAAGGAAAGACTCGATTACTGCTTCAGCCAACAAAACAAAAGTGCTTCTTTTTGCACGGCACGACCGGACTAGATCTTCTAGAGAACATCGAAGCACAAATAAGAAGCGTATCCAGCGAACGTCGACTGATGCCTTCACCGCGACAGCTTACTCGAATGGCATCCGCCCGCGTACTCACGGCGGACGGTGATGTCGCTAGCGAAGCTGACAACCTGCGAAAGGCAGATGGCCTCGTCGTTCGTCGTCTTGGCTGGTCGGTCCAACTAAGGGCAGTTGAAACCTTGGCGAGGGATCTCCGTCGAGAAGAGTGGCGATCAGAACGACTTCACTTCTACGACTTCGCTCATCGCCATATACTACGTGCCGACAGAATACTTGACCATGTCGACTATTTCCCCAGGCTCTTGTCTCTCTCCGTCGCCGTGGGTGACTGGACTGACGCGAGACGCCTCACCGAAGCAGCGCTGGCGTCACTGGCGGAGCTTTCTAGAGTCGCAAAAGCGTCCGAGATTAGGATCAATGGTCAAAAAATCCACGGCTCTAGCGACTTGGTGTGGAAGAGCTTTGAGGAAAGACTGAAAGCGTTGGCTTGCGACTCCCTGATAAGGTCCATCCCATGGAGCAGGTCTGAGAAGGCGCCGCTACCACTCCCAGGGAGCGTCAAAGCATTGTGCACGCTAATTGGCTTGCCCTGGAACAAAGTCGAGTTACTCGCTCTCGCGGAACGGGTTCGAGAAGCCGACTGGGCGAAAATTTCTTATAAAGACCATCTTCGTCGGCACGCGCGTGCCGCGAGACAAACGGTTCCGGATGAAGTTACACTGCTGAACTGTTACGGGAAGCAACGTGATCTCGCTGATTTTCTTGAGCACTCTATGAGTTCTTCAGGGGAACTGCAGCGGGTGAATCCCGTCTGCCAAGCTTCAGGAATCGGCTCCGTCGTTCCCTTTCTTTTCCCAACACGTCCCTACTCGAATGCTGAAATAGCGCAGTATCTTCCAGCGGAATGCATTTTCACTACCCTTGTAAATGGCCGGCCAACTAACCCAGGACGACTCTGGGCGCGATATGTTCGAGCGGTTCGAGGCACGTGGCCGAAACCAAGGCAAGCTAACCCGCGAGGCGACGATTTGGAGGATCGCCGCTCGATCGCAATTCTGAACGATGCTAGCAGGCCAGGATCGATTCGCCTTGGGATCAGCAGCCTCTCGACGCTGGATGACTCGTGGAGATCGATGGCATCAGGTAACCCTGATTTATCCCCTACTAGATACGAGCGGGTACAGCGCGTAGTCAATCAAGCAATAACGGCATTCCCTAGACCAACTTATCTGCTATTACCAGAACTCTCGCTGCCCGCGCGATGGATTGACACGATCTCCAATCGCTTGGGCGAGGCAAATATCAACCTTATAGCGGGGCTAGATTACCATCACCCAACAGCGACCACGATCCATAGTTCGGCGGTCCTTGTCTTGGCCGACGATCGACTTGGTTACCCATCCCGCATTCAGATTCGGCAGCTAAAGTCAATGCCGGCGCCCCGTGAAGAGGATGAGCTATCTAAGCTTTTTGGCAAGACGTGGCACGTAAGCGACGCACCTGATAGTAAGCCGATCTATCGTCATCAAGGCCTCTGCTTTGGTGTACTTATCTGTTCTGAATTGCAGAATATGAAGCATAGACTGGATTTCCAAGGGCGAGTGGATTGTCTGATGATACTTTCTTGGAACAAGGACCTAGAGACGTTTTCTGCGCTTGTGGAGAGTGCCAGCTTGGATGTTCACGCTAGCGTAGCCTTGGTCAATAATCGCCGCTTTGGCGATAGCCGAGTTCGAGTTCCGGCAAAGAAATCTTACGAGCGCGATCTATGTCGTATTCAAGGAGGCCTGAACGAACATGTAATCATTGTACAGATTGACGTTGACAATCTCCGTGCCTTCCAAAGCCGCGGGACACGTCGCCCGAGTGACCGTGACTTGTTCAAACCCGTTCCAGAAGGCTTTAGCATCGCCAGTTATAGGCGGACGATTCCGCGGTGACGCAAAGTCTACAGACAAAAGCCGCGCATCACCGCACGTCGGCGCTGAAGGAGATGATCCCTTGCGTCTCGAAAAAATCGAGGGCTGGCGGGAAAGTGATCTCCTGGGACACCGCAGACACCGTGAGCCGAAACCCACCGCTCGGAACGGCCAGCAACACGGAGGCCGGAAGGGTGAACTGACCCGGGCTCACGGCGGCCCGGCACCGGAAAAAGGCATCGGCGAGAGCGGAATCCCCGGTGAGCTCCACGTAACTCGCACTGCCGCCTCCGCTCCAGGTCACGGTGGCTCCGCCGCGGTCCACGGTGCGGAGCGCTGGCGCGTTCGTCCAGTTGAAATTGAGCGGCACAATGACGGCGGTGCTGAGACGGGGCACGTCCGTTCCTCCGGCAGCCTCGACCGAGAAGATGCCACCGGTGGCGGGGATGAAGCCATTCGGGGCTTGGTTCGTGTAGGTGCTCTCCGTCGCGGACTGTACCTTGGGCAAAGTCAAGATCGCGTTCCCGGGAATATTCACGCGAAGGTTCGGCCCGGCATCCAGCGGACGGCGGATTTCGGAGGGGCGCGAGGCAAAGGCCGAGGCCACGGTGATACAGTTTCCCATCGACAGCGAATCGGCGCCCGCTAGTGCGGCGAAGCCGTTGGTGGAAGAAAAATTCGCGGTGACGTTCTGGCTCACCGTCCCGTTGCCGAGGTTCGTGTGCCGGATGATGTGCAGGGTTCCCGTGTTGATGGACGGCTTCGCGCTCAGGGTTTGAATCAGCAGCGGAGTGAGACGGTCCTCGACATCGGAACAGGTCTTGCCCGTGGCGGCAACCGGCAAGGTGACGCCGTGGCTGACCACGTCACCCGTGACGACCGCGAGGGAGACATAACAGCCAACCGCGACATTCGAGGGCAGCGTCGCCACGATTTGATCCACGCCGGGGTACTGCGAGCGCCCGCGATAGACGATGGCGGCGGCGCGCCCCCCCACCAGCACCTGCATGGGGACGTTGAACAGGTTGTTCGTCTTTTGCGGGAACAGCCGGTCGTCGTTCGCCGGATCGTTGCCCACGCCGGAACCCCAAATGACAATGGTTTGGCCGGGATTGGCGGAGTTGAAACGGCTGATGAGAGCGTTATTGGTGTCATAGGCCGCCAGAAGGGTTCCGGCGTAATGGACCATACCGAAGGAGCTCTGCACGACCCGAATGCCGTGCGGCGAGCTCCGCTCCTGATTGCTCGTGACGGTGACCTCTCCACCTCCGAGCGGGGTGTTGCCTGGCAAGACGGCATTGATCTGCGTGGGCGAAAGATAATACAGGGGACAGTTGAGCGAGACTCCGTTCACCGTCACCGTCACGGTCACCCCCTCGATCGTACTCTGCAAGCCGGGAGGGGCGCTCGAACGCAGCGTCTGCCCGTCGTTGCGCGACGAGAGGTTCTTGCCCTTGATGGAAATCAGAGAACCCGGAGCCAGCGCCGCGCTCGCATGTCCCGGGCGAACCGGTCCGAAGTTATTGAAAACCTCCTCAATGTTGGGCGCCGTTAGACTGGCGGTGAAGGTGTGAAACATGAGGATCAGCAAGCCGGGCACAGGCAGCCGGTTGGCAACGAAAAGCTTGGAAAATTTGCCGCTCTTGGTCTTGGTGAAGATGATCGTGCCCGGGGTCAGCGCGGCGTCCGGGATCAGGCCCGGGCGATAGGTCGTGATCGTGGCCAAGCCAACTTGGCTCACGAGGTTAAAGTCGCCAATCCCGGTCAAGCTGGAGATCGAGCAAAGCGTCCCATTGAGCGGCAGCAGTCCACCTGTGGGACCGCTGTAGACCAGATCGGCAGAGGAGCCGGTACCGAGCGCCCCGGTATCGAGATCGAGGGTCTGTCCGACGGGCATTTGGATCGTCGCGCTGACGTCGGCCCATACCGGCGAGAGCAGACAGAACATGGCGGCCAGTCGTGTCACTTTCGGTCGAATCATGACACCTCCGTGGCCCCAAGTGTATCTCACGCCCACTTGAAGTAGGGCGGCTGCTGCAAAAACACGGGCTGGTGAAGACTGACGCACTGGATATCCAGTGTCAGTATGCTGCGATCATGCACCGGCACCAGGAGATCGTGCGAGTCCAGTTCGGTTTGGTCGACGGACCAGGCAAACACGCAAGGCGACAGCAGAGCCGAAATCATCATCGGATACTGGTTCTCCGATTTACTCGCGGAAGATTCGGTTGTTTGAGGGGCAGCAGGCCCAGGCGCAATTCCTTTGGTTCATCAGCCTGGTTGAGATCACGCAGGAGCTGGTTGAACTCCAGAGGGTAGGGAGCGGGCCGAAGCGCGCACCGGGAGATTATGGGCTCGAGCCGATCTGCTCCGTATTGCCGCCGGAAGCGTGGCGGGCGTCGAAGCCCCCCCCTTGTCCAGGGAGAGCAAAGTACCCTCTCGCGGGGAGTATCCGGACGGCGCGCGCGGGCATCCTTCTTGATGGAAGGATTCTCGCTCGCCATGACTCTTTCGCTTCGACGCAGCCTCGCGGGAGCCGCTGTTGTCTTCGCCTCGTTTCGTCCCGCGCTCGCGCTGGACCTGAAGGTATCGAGTCCGGAGGCGGCGAACGCGCTGGTGGGCCGGATGCTGACGATCACCGCCAGTTCCGCCGATCCCGGGCCGCTGTTCTACCGCTTTCGCGTCCGGCGGCCGGGAGGCACCTACCAGATGATTCGCGATTTTGGTCCGCTGGCGTCGCTGGATTGGGCCGGGGACCGCGAAGGTCCTTATCAACTGGAAGTGGCGGTGCAGGACGTCCAAACGGGCGAAGTGGCCACGCGGACGCGGACGATCACGGTGGGGACGCGGGTGGCGGCCGGACAGCCGGTGGTGAACCCGACCAGCCATCCGCTGGTTTTCCTGTTCAGCGCCCCGGCGTGCGCGGCGGGAGAGCGGATGCGGGTGCGCTTTCAACGGGCCGTGGGACCGCAGCAGCAGACTCCGTACCGGGCCTGCGAGAGCGGACTGAGCATGAACTTCTACCTGGCCGGCCTCTATCCGGAGACGGCGTATACGGCCTGGGCACAGCTCGATACGGGGGACGCGATCACCGAAGGTGCGCCGGTGAGTTTCGAGAGCGGGACGTTGCCGCCGGTGTCCTGGAAGCAGACCGTGGTGCAGGCCCCACCCGCCAACAGCACCCAGAACCTGCTGCTGGGCACTTCGGGCGGCAGCCAGGTGGCGACGGACTTAGCGGGCGCGGTGGTTTGGTACAACCCGTCGCCGGTGACCTACGCCACCACTTTCGAAGCGGGCGGCTTCCTGTGGGGCTTTCTGGAAGACGCCACGCAGCCCATCGAGCAACAGGGCATCCGCAAGGTGGACCTGACGGGACGAACGATTCTCGAGACGAACGCGGCGCGCATCAATCAGCAGTTGGCCGCGCTGGGGAAGCCGCCGATTGCCGGCTTCCATCATGAAGTGCGGACGCTGCCCAGCGGACGCATTGTGGCGCTGGCGGTGGTGGAGAAGCTGGTGACGGAGCAGCAGGGGCCGGGCACGGTGGACGTGCTGGGCGATGTGGTGCTGGTGCTGGACGCCAATCTGCAAGTGGTGTGGAGTTGGAATGCTTTCGACTATCTGGATGTGACGCGCAAGTCGACGACGAACGACAGTTGCACGCCGGGGGGAGGCGGCTGCCCGCCGTTCTCGCTCGCCCCGACGGCCAATGACTGGACGCATGGCAACGCCGTGGTGCCGACGGCTGACGGAAATCTGGTTTATTCGGCTCGCCACCAGGATTGGCTGATCAAGATCAGCTATGAGGAGGGGAATGGCGACGGGCACATTATCTGGAAGCTGGGCAAAGACGGCGACTTCACCTATACGGGTTCGGACCCGTTCCCGTGGTTCTCCCACCAACACGACGCGAACTTCGAGGCGCCGAATCGCCTGACGGTGTTCGACAACGGCAACGTGCGCGTGGCGGCGAACGGGGGGAACAGCCGGGGGCAGGTGATCGAACTGGATGAACAACGGCGAACGGCGACGCTGCGGCTGAATGCGGATCTGGGCGTGTACTCGATCGCGGTGGGCTCGGCGCAGCGGCTGCGGAATGGCAATCATCACTTCGACGCGGGCTACGTGCCGATTCCGGGCGGGATTACGGCTTACGCGCTCGAAGTGGACCATACCGGCCAGGTGGTGACGTCGCTGATGGCGAATACGATGCTGTACCGCTCGATGCGGCTGACGGATTTGTATTCGGCCAACTGAGGACTGTTCGCGGTGGGAGTTGGCAGGTGGGAGTGAGCTACAGAGCGACGGGCGTGAGGCCCAAGGCGCGGGTGATCTTCTCCGAACAGGCGAGGACAGCGGGGAGTTGCTTCATCTCGCGGCCTTCGTTGCGGCCGCCGGCCAGGAAGGGGACGGCGAGAGCGGCGGTGACGCCGATGGCGGGGTTGCCGACGACGACCGAGAGGTCGCGGCCGGTGCGGGCGATGCTGGGGATGGTGAAGTAGCCGGTGCGGCGAATGTCGTCGAGCTCGGCGGTGAAGCGCTGGCGCTGGGCTTTGGTCATGGCCTGATAGTCCGAGTCCGCGGTGAGGAAGCGGGCGCGGGCTTCGGGTTCGAGAAAAGCAATGAGCAGACGTCCGGAGGCGAAGGGGACGGGATTCACCTGGGAGCCCAGTTCGATGGAGAGGCGGACGCGATCGGGGCTGAGCTCCTCGGCCACCAGGACGAGCTTGCCGTGGGCGAGGACGCTGAGGTGGCAGGATTCGTGAATCTGGTCAGCGAGTTCGCGCATGGGGTGGAGCGAGGCTTTGAGGAGCTTTTCGAGCGGCGAGTACGTGTGGGCCAGTTCGTAGAGCTTGAGGGTGAGGCGATAGGCGCCGGAGACGGGCTCGCGCGAGATATAAGCGCGCTTTTCGAGAGCGTCGATGATGCGGAAGAGGACGCTGGCGGGGCGATCGAGGGAGCGCGAGAGTTCGGTGAGCGTGAGCGGCACCGGCGAGGCGGCGAGCGCTTCGAGAATGTCGAGGCCCTTTTCGAGGGCGGGAACGAAGTAAGTGGGCTTAGCGCGGCTCATGGGGTGAGATTCTTAGTTTCGACGATGCCGGCTCCTTCGCGGATGGTGACGAGGCGGCGGGCGGGGACGGCGGGGAAACGATCGCGGCGGCCGCTGGGCCACCAGACTTCGAGGTCGGCGGACTTGGCCTCGCCGAGGCCGAAGTGGAGGCGCGGGTCATTGGCGGAGAGGAAGCTCGATTGGGCCTGGCGTTCCTGGGCTTGCGCGCGGCCGTTGTAGCGGGCGATGACGCGGGCGCCGATGGCGCTGCGATTCGACTTGGTGCCGATGAGGCGGACCTTGAGCCAGTGGCCGGGCAGCGCGCCGTCGTTGCGCAACAGGACGGGCGGCTCGCCGACGGCGGCGAGCAGGATGTCGACGTCGCCGTCGTTATCGAAGTCGCCGAAGGCGCAGCCGCGGCCGACGCGGGGCTGGGCGATGGCGGGGCCGGCTTCGTCGATCAATTCTTCAAAGACCTTTCCATCGAGGTTGCGGAAGAAGTAACACGGGGTGCGGAAGGGGAGTTGCGCGAGTTGGCGCTCGACTTCGGGGTAGACGCTGCCGGTGCTGACGAACAGGTCCGGCCAACCGTCGTTGTCGAAGTCTTCGAGGCCGCAGCCGAAGTTGACGAAGCGGGTTTCGACGCCGAGGCGGGCTTCCATGGTGGTTTCGGTGAAGTGTCCGCGGCCGTCGTTGCGGTAGAGGCCGGGGGTGTCGTCGGCGAAGTGGGGCTTGAAGAGGTCGAGGTGGCCATCGCAGTTATAGTCGCCGGCGACGACGCCCATGCCGGACTGCTCGGCGCCGTCTTCGCTTAAGGCGACGCCGCGTTCGATGGCTTGCTCGGCGAAGGTGCCGTCGTGTTGATTGAGGAACAAGAGGCTGGGGGTGGAGTCGCAGGCGACGAAGAGGTCGGGCCAGCCGTCTTCGTCGAAGTCCGCGGCGACGACGGAAAGGCCGTAACTGCCGGTGGGCTTCGCAATGCCGGAAGCCTGGCTGACGTCGGTGAAGGTGCCATCGCCGTTGTTGCGGTAGAGCCGCATGGTGTCGGTTTCGAGGCCGCGGGGCCCGCAGTAAGTGGGGACGCCTTTCCAGTTGCAACTGTCGCTCGAGCCTTTGCGGGGTACTTGCTTCGTATTGAAGCGGGCGTAGTGGGAGACGAACAGGTCGAGCCAGCCGTCGCGGTTGTAGTCCACCCAGGTGCAGCCCGCGCCCCAGTGCTGGCCGCCATGGAGGAGGCCGGCCTTTTGGGTGACGTCCGTGAAGGTGCCGTCGCCGTTGTTGCGGTAGAGGACGTTTTCGCCCCAGTAGGTGAGGAAGATGTCTTCGAAACCGTCGTTGTTGTAGTCGCCGATGGTGACGCCTTCGGCCCAACCGGTTCTGAGGAGGCCGGCTTTTTCGGTGACGTCGGTGAAGGTGCCGTCGCGGTTGTTGCGGTAGAGGCGATTGGTGACGCCGGCGGGAGCGCCGCTGAAGCGGGTGCCGTTGGGGATGAAGAGGTCCATCCAACCGTCGTTGTCGTAGTCGATAAAGGCGACGCCGGTGCCCATGCTCTCGACGATGTAATCGAACGAAGTGGCGCCGCCGTAGATAAGCGGATGGGTAAGCCCCGCGGACTTCGCGACGTTGGTGAAGCGGGGGAAGGGCCGGCCGGAGGGTTTGGCTTTGGGGGCGGGCTTGATGCCGCGGCTGGCGGTTTGCGCGGCGGCGGGGCTGGCCAGCAAGCGGAGGGCCTGGCGCCGCGTCACGGCTTGGCCTTCAGGCGGCGGAGGAGATCGAGGGCGTAAGTGACGTCCTGGTCAGCGGGGTCGAGCTTTTGCGCGGCCTGGAGTTCGGCGATGGCGCCGGCGCGGTCGCCGGATTGGGCGAGGATGAGGCCGAGGTTGCGGCGCAAGGCGGGCTGGATGAGGCAGGCGCCGCAGGTGTCGACGGCTTTGCGGAGGTTCTCGATGGCTTGGGGCCAGTTCTGCTGCTTGGCGGCGTCGAGCCCGAAGTTCGAGAAGGCGCGGGCCTGGGTGACGGCGAGTTCGTCCTGCTTGAGTTGACGAACTCGCTGGCCCAGTTGAGCGGCTTCGGATGAGCCGCGCGAAGAGAGGACGCGCATGAGAGCGTAGGCGGCCTGCGAGTTGTGCGGGTCCAGTTGAAGGGCCGTGCGCAGGTGCTTCTCGCCGTCGGCGGCTTGGCCGAGTTCGAGCAGAGCCTGGCCGAGTTCCTGCTGGGCGATGCTGTTCCTGGGCTCGGCGGCGACGACCTGACGAAGCAGGTCCGCGGCGGGTTGCGGTTCGCGGAGGCGAGCCAGGGTGAGGCCGAGGCGATATTGCGTGGCGACGTCGCGCGGCTGGCGAGCGAGGACGGCGGCAAGGTCGGCGCGGGCGTCGTCGTAGCGCTTGAGGTCATAGAGGGCGCGGCCGCGATTGAAGCGGGCGGGCAGGAGGTCCGGGGCGAGGCGCAAGGCGGCGTCGAAGGAGGGGAGGGCTTCGGCCTGCCGCTGCGCATCGGCGAGGGCGAGGCCGAGGTTGAGGTGGGCCTGGGCGGCGTTCGGCTGGGCGGCGAGTACCTGGCGGAAGAGGGCGATGGCCGGTTCGCGCTGTTGCTGACGGAGGAGGATCATGGCCTTGGCCGTGAGCGCGGCGGGGTTCTGGGGACTGAGCGCGAGGGCCTGATCCATGGCGGCGGCCGCTTCGGTGTAGCGTTTGAGTTCGGTTAGGGTGAGGCCAAGGTTGAGGCGGTGCGCGGGGTCACGGGGATTGGCGGCGATGGCGCGGACGAAGAGGCGTTCGGCGTCGGCGGGTTGGCCTTGCTGCTGCAGGAGGACGCCGAGATTGCCGAGCGCTTCGGCGGAGGTGGGCTGGAGGGCGAGGGCTTGGCGAAGTTCGGCGATGGCGCCGGGACGGTCCCCGGCGGAGAGCAGTCGGGCGGCTTGTTGCTGGTGGCGCGCGGCTTGCTGCGCGAGTTCCTGTTCCACCTGTTGCAGGGCGGACTGCGCCTGGGGCTCGCCGGGCTTCAAGCGAAGAGCCGCACGGAGCTGTTCGGCGGCGCCGGGCAGGTCGCCGGACTCGGCCAGGGCGGCGCCCAGGTTGTAGCGGATCTCGAAGGCGGCGGGGTCCTGCTTGACGGCGGTGCGGAAGGCGGCGATGGCGCAGGGCAGATTCTTCTGCTCGAGGAACCAGTACGCCAGGGTACCGCTGGCTTGGGCCGCCGGCAGGGTCCGCAAGTCTGCTTGCAGAGAGGCCGGCGGCGCACAGGCAGTATCCGGTGGCGCGAAGCTGCTGAAGAGGAAGAACAGGCTCTTCGCGATCACTCCATGCATCGTACCCGCGATGTTACCAGAGGAACTTGGCACCAATCTGCATGGTGCGCTCGCCACTGGAGCCGGTAATCTGGCCGAATTGGAAGGAGGCCAGATTCGCGACGGGCGTGTTCAGGATCGTCGTATTGGTGGTGCCGTAAGTCTCCCAACGGAGCTCAAAGCGGGCACGTTCGGTGATCTGGAAGCTGCGGAACATGGAGGCGTCCAGCCGGCGGAGCCAATCGGGGCGCATGATGTTGCGGCCTTCGTTGCCATAAGTGAAGTTCGCGGGTTGGGCGAAGGCGGCGGTGTTGAACCAGCGGTTGGCGGTGGGATTATCGACCCGCCAATCGCCGACGACGTTCGCGCGCATGTAAGTATTCGGGTTGCCGACGTTGGCGATGTCGCCAGGGACGGTGACGTGGAAGGGCAGGCCGTTGCGGAGTTGGACGAGGCCATTGACCTGCCAGCCGCCGATGATGAAGTCGACGAACTTGTTGTGAGTGGCGAGGGCTTTGCCGCGGCCGAAGGGCAACTCGTAAGTGGTGGAGATGACGACGTTGTGGGGAACGTTGAAGCTGGAGACGCTGCGGCTGGCGTTGAGGTCGTATTCGTTCTGGACGTTGCAGCCTTCGGTGCCGAAGAAGCCGGAGCAGGCGATATCGATCGACTTCGACCAGGTGTAATTGACGACGGCGCTCAAGCCGCCGGAGAAGCGGCGGCGATAGGACATCTGCAGCGCGTTGTAGTTACTCCGGCCGATGCTCTTGGCGAAGTAAGTGGGCTTCATGTAAGGGAAGCGCATCCGAGCGGTGGGGTCGCCCGGACCGGGGGTGACGGCCGTGTTGCGGGCCGCGCCGAGGTCGAGGCGGCGGCCGCCGGAACCAACATAGTCGACTTCGACGACCGTGGAGGGCGAGAGCTGATGCTGGACGCCGAAGTTGTACTGAATGGAGTAACCGTTCTGCCAGGCCGGATCCATGTACCACCAGTTCATCTGCCAGGGCAGCGCGGGCGGCAGGTTCGTGGCGCCCAGATACTCGGCGTTCATCTTCACATTGGGGAACGGCGCGCTGGGCGTGGGGTTATTCAGGTTGGTGTACATGGTGGTGGCGACCATCGGCCAATTGCCACCGATGCCGCGCGCCGACTGATAGACGCCGGCCCAGCTATCGAAGAAAAGGCCGGCCGAAGTGCGGATCGCCGTCTTGGGGAAGATGCGGTAGGCGAGGCCGAGGCGCGGTCCCCACATGTTATTGCTGCCCTTCATGATCGTTTCGCCGGGCGCCTGAATGACGTTGGCCGGAAGCTTGCCATCGGCGGTGGGGATGCAGGGCGCCTTGCCCAACTGAGCGCAGGAGCCGGGCACTTTGAGGACCCAGTATTCGCCGGTGTCCGTATTCATGTTGCCGGTGTAGATGTTGTTGTCTTCGACTTTGCCGAAGGGCGGGATCCAGACGTAGTCGTAACGGAGGCCGAAGTTGATGGTGAGTTTCTGGGTGGCTTTCCAGGAGTCCGAGATATAGGCGCCGAAGGCGCCGCCGAAGCGGAGGCTTTCGACGAGGTCGCGGCGCGTGGAGGAGTAAGGCGAGTTCAACAGCGCCGACGCCACCGAGTTCCCGGTGGTGGACGAGTTCAGGATGTTCGAGGTTTCAAACTCGCGGAAGCTGGCGGTGTGGTAGTTGATCACCATCCCCATGTCGGCCCGGATGAACTCGGCGCCCATGCGTAAGGTGTGGTTGCCGATGATCTTCGAGTAATTGCCTTTGAAGGACCAGTTATCGCCGGGACGGTTGACGGTGCTATTCTCGCCGCCGCCGAACCAGTTATCGACTTGTACGCCGGAGAGGAGCGTCTGGCCGCTGGTGCCGTATTGGATGAGGCCGGAGCCCAAGCCCATCTTGGAGGCGAGGTCAGAAGGGGCGTTCAGATAACGGGTGTTGTCGGGTAACTGCACGAAGGACTTACCGAACTGCACCTGCATGGTACTAGTGGGGTCAAAAGTGTGGTTCCAGCTGAGGCCCATGTTGTGGGCGTTCATGTCGTTCTGGGCGGCAACGCCGACGCGGCCGGGGCTGGTGGCGAACTGCTCGAGGCCGGAGTAACGGAACCAGAGCATGTCCTTGGTGCTGAGCATGTAGTCGCCGCGGGCAGTGTAAGAATCTTGCTGACGCGTGTAGAGGGCGGCGTTGACAGAGTTGAAGTCCGAGCGGCCGGTGTTGACGGGACGGGCGACCATCTTCTGGAAGTAGTACTGCATGCCCGGGTCGATGCGCGAACCGGGAATGCGATTGCCGGGGAAGATGTCGCGGGCGAAGGAGCCGTCCGGGTTGACGCGGGTGGAGAGCGGGTCGTAGATGTTGCGGACGACATTATTGAAGCCGGCACTGAAGTCGCCGTTGATCATCGCGTCGGTGGGGACGTTGGTGTAGTTGAAGGCGGGGCGGCGCTGACGGAAGCCTTCCCAACCGACGAAGAAAAAGGCACGGTTGCGGCCATCGTAGACCTTGGGGACATAGATGGGTCCGCCGGCGGTGACGCCGTACTGATGCTGCTTGTTGGGGTTGACGACAGGCTGGTAGGCGTTGCGGGCGTTCATCGCGTCGTTCTGCATGAACTCCCAGGCGGTGCCGTGCAGGGCATTGGTGCCGGACTTGGTGGCAACATTGATGGTGCCGCCGGCGGCCATGCCGATGTCCGAAGAGTCGTTGTGCGATTGCACCTTGAACTCCTGAATCGCGTCGAGGATGGGAGGGATGGCGTAGGCGTTGCCGAAGGTCTCAATGTTGACGACGCCATCGAGGAGGTACATGTTGGCGCGGTTGTTCTGGCCGTTCACCGACGGGTTGTAAGTGGTGCCGATGGCGCGCGTGTAACTCAAGCTTTGGGTGCCGGGGACGCCCGCGGCATTCACGCCGGGCTGCAGCAGGAGCAAGGCCGTGAAGTTGCGGCCGCTGATCGGAATGTCGACGATCTGCTTTTGCTCGACGACCGAGCCCAACTCGGCCGAGGAGGCTTGGACAGCCAGCGCGCCGGCTTCGACGGTGACCTGTTCGGAGACCGAGCCGAGCGTGAGCTTGAAGTCGAGCGTGGCATCCTGGCCGACCGAGAGCTGGAAGGTATCCACCTTCTTGGTGGAGAAGCCGGAAGCGGTGGCCGAGAGCGTGTAGCGGCCAATGACGAGATTCTGGAAGCGGTACAGGCCGGCTTCGTTGGTGGTGGTGCGAAGCTCCACGCGCGTGTCAACGTTGGTAAGCGTCAGCTGTGTGCCCACGATGACCGACCCCTGGCTATCCGTGACGGTGCCGTTGATGGAGGCGGTGGAGACCTGAGCGAACAGGGCGCTCGCCGTCAGCAACAGCGAGAGGATGAGGGTTCGCAGAACGGACAGTCGCATGAGAGTCACTCCTTGGGCGGATCGAATCGAAAATCATGCACACGCGAGCATGAATAGACCGTAACCAAACACGATGCTGGAGGCGAATGCTATCACGCTGCTTTTCGTGGTGTCAATGTTCTTGCGATAGCGAAAATCAATAACTCTGCCGGGAAGCCGCAACCAAGCTTGAAATCGGGCAAAAACGCGTCATACTAGCCTTCACCGCTTTCCGTACTGAAAGATCAAGGAGAACCGTCTATGCTTGCTGCCTTCACTCTGTTTCACGTGGCGATCAGCCTGGTCGCCATTGTCACTGGCCTGGGGTTCGCTGCGGACCTGTTGGCGTCGCGGGAACGGCACGGGTGGACCCAAGTATTTCTTTGGACGACGATCGCAACCAGCGTGACGGGCTTCATGTTCCCGGTGGACCACATTACGCCGGCGCATGTGTTCGGGGTGATTTCGCTCGCGGTGCTGGCGGTCACGCTGTGGAGCCGCCGGCGGCTGCACCAGGAGGGGGCTTCGCGCAAGACTTACATCGCGACGGCCCTCTTCGCGCTGTATCTGAACGTCTTTGTGCTGGTGGTGCAGATGTTCCAGAAGATCGCTCCGTTGAAGGCGCTGGCGCCGACGCAGACGGAGCCAGCGTTCGGACTGGCGCAGGGCGCGGTGCTGGTCGGGTTCCTCTATGTGGGGTTCCGCGCCATCAAGCAGTTTCATCCCGCGAGACACGTGCAGATGGCGGCGGCCGGCGGACGCGGTTAGTTCGGTGGGGGCGCGCCTTTGAATTTCGGGCCTGAGTAAGGGGCACGGTCCCACTGGTCGGTGTGGGGGTTGGTGGCGCGGGGGTCCTGAGTTTCGCGTAGCCAGACGTCGAGGCGCGTGGCGAGGTTTTGCTTCGTCTTTTGATGCGCGGGCTGGGCGGCGAGATTGTGGATCTGGCCAGGGTCACGCCGGACGTCGTAGAGCTCTTCAGCCGGGCGCTTGGCGAAGCAGAGGTCGAAGGCCGGCTGGGGGCGGTGGCGCAGAAGATAGCGTTTGGTGGCGGAGTCATCGACGTCGCCGTAGGGTCCGACGGCCCAATAGAATTCGGGGTCGCCGGCGGGCCAGCGGTCTGGCTCGTAGTTGCGCAGGTAGAGGTAGTCAGCGGTGCGGATGCCGCGGATGGGATAGCTGAGGTTGCCTTGACGGACGTTGGCGTGGCGTTCCCGTTCGAGAAAAACGGCGTCCTGCCGTTGGGAACTGAAGAGGCTGCCAGCGGCGGGGAGACCGGCCGCCTGGAGGAACGTAGGCGCCAGGGCGCCGAGAGTAACGAAGTCATGTCGCTCTTGGGGCTTCCATTGGGCAGGGTAGCGGGCCACCAGCGGGATGCGGACGCCGAGGTCGTAGCAGTTAGCGAGGCCGCGCGGCATTTGCCAACCGTTGTCGCTGGTCATCACGACCAGGGTGTTGTCGAGTTCGGAACCGAGTAACTCGAGTAAGTGGCCGCATTCGGCGTCGAACTCTTCGATTTCGGCATAGTAACCGAGTAAGTCGTCCCGGACCTCGGGGGTGTCCGGCAAGTGGGGAGGGATCTGCAGACGGTCCTTGGCCAGAGTCGCCCGGCGAGCGGCGCCGCGATTCCAGGGCACGTGCGGGTCGTGACTGCCGAACCAGAAGCAGAAGGGCTGACCGGCGGGGCGCGCTTTGAGGAATGCGGCAAAGTCGTTAAAGGAGCGGCCGGCGGGATTGCCCTGGGCGGCGGTGCCGGGTCCCCAGCCTTTGCCGGCGAACCCGACGAAGTAGCCTTGCTTGGCGAGCGTTTCGGGGTAAGTCGGGTAAGTAGAACTCAAGGGGCCGTAGAGACTGGCTGCTTCGCCGAGGCGATGCGTCGGCTGACCGGTAAGCAACAGGGAGCGCGAGGGTGAACAGGAGGGGTTGGGCGCAAAGGCATGGCGGAAGAGGACACCCTCTTTGGCGAGACGGTCGAAGGTGGGGGTGCGTACGACAGCGTCGCCGTAAGCGCCGGCATGGGGGAAGGCCCAGTTGTCCGCGAGCAGAAGCAAGATGTTGGGACGGGACTTGGGAAGGGGGGCCAAGGCGGCCGCGAGAAACTGTCGGCGAAGCATGGAATTACGCTGATGATAGCGGATCGCAGCGGCGGGTGGTCCGGTGAAGGCCGGACCGCCACTGCGGGTTCAAGTCGCCGGGTGAGGTGAGTCGCTGTCCGCGGACCCTTTAGAATGGTCAGCGTGATCGAGACTGTCGACCGGGTCGAAGAGAACGGACAGGGCTTCGACGTGACGGTGATGGAACCCGACGTCGCGATGCGCTGCCTTCTGTTCGCGGCGGGACGGGGCGGGAACCCGGCGCGCCATCGCGGATTTCTGGAGTCACTAGCGGCGGAGGGGGCGCGGGTGATTGCCCCGCACTTTGAGATGGCATCGCCCATGCCTAGCGGCGGCGAGTTGCGGGAGCGCGCCCGACGAGTTCGCTTGAGTCTGGCGAGGCAGCAGGACTCGCCGTTGCCGCTCGGCGGAATCGGCCACTCCATGGGAGCGGTGCTGCTGTTGATGCTGGCCGGCGCCACCGCGTCGACGATCACCGGAGAGCAGTTGACCGAGTCAATGGACGGGTCCTTCGCGCGGCTGATTTTGCTTGCGCCGCCGACCGACTTCTTCCGGCGGCCCGGCGCGCTCACTGCCGTTCAAACTCCCCTCCAGGTATGGGTGGGCGAGCAGGACCACCTCACGCCGCCTGAGCAAGCAAGGTTTCTGCAACAGGCGATGCAAGGGCAAGCGCCGTGCGAGCTTCGCCTCGTGGAACACGCCGGCCACTTCACCTTCATGAATGAACTGCCGCCCGGCATCAGTGACGCGCATCCGGCGCGCGAAGCCTTCCTGCGTTCACTCGCCAGCGAGGCAAACCGTTTCCTCACGGCGTAAAGACGGAGTGCGATACCGCGAGCGTTGGCGGCGCGGCATTGGGGCTGATGGGGCTGATAGAATGCACGCCGACGTGGCGGAGCAGACGAGAGGAGTTACGGAGATGAATCAGGGCGGCGCGTCCGATTCGGGCTGGCACGGTGACCGTCGATGGTTCTGCGAAACCGCGTGGCGTCTGAGTGGCGGGCTTGCGGGCGGAGTACTGCTTGAGTCTTTCATGCCCGTGAGCGCGGTGGCCCAGCAGCGGTCACCGCAGACGCACGCAAGTTCCGCGCGCATTGTGAGTCGGCTGAGAACGCGATTCTCGTTCCAGGTTTCCGTGGACGTCGGGAATCTGGAACTGGGGCTGCGGGTGGCCAGTGCCGCGGTGGCGGGCGGAGCGGACATCCTCGAGATGGGGACGCCGCTACTGAAGACGCAAGGCGTGGCCAACGTGGTGCCGGCTTTCCGGAAGCGGTTTCCTGGCGCGCTGCTGCTGGCCGATATGAAGACGATGGATGGCGGGGGCGGCGAAGCGCGCAGCGTCTACGCGGGCGGCGGCAATATCGTGGACTTCCTCGCGCTCGCCGGGGTGGACACGGCGAAGTCAGTGTGCGCGGTGCGTGATGAGTTTCGCCAGGCGGGGGCGGAGTTGCCGCGGCTGGCCTTTGCCGACATCATGCTGCCACATCAGGGACCGGCGGCGCAGGCCGGTGAGGTAGCTTTGCGGATGGTGGAGGCGGGGGTGGATGCGGTGGGGATTCACCTGCAATCCGACGCGCGGCGCGCGAACCCTCGGCTTCTCGAGAGCGACTATCTGGGCGACGTGGCGCGCGCGGTGTACGAGCGCATCGGCAAGGCCGTGCCGGTGCAGGTGGTGGGCGGGCTCAGCATCGCGCAGGCCCTGCGACTGGCGCAAGCGGGCATCCGCGCGTTTGTCATCAGCGGCAACCTCGGCCTGCCGGACAGCAAGGTGCGCTACGACCTGCCGGCGGAGGAGATCGAGCGCCTAGTCGCCGGCTTCGTTCGAGAGGTCTCACGGCCGTAGCGGGGTGCGGCTGTTCGGGCGGCGCCTCGCTTGGATTCCGACCGTGCCTACCTCGGAGCGATCCTGGCTTCGATACAGCGGCGGCGTAGCTGCCCCGCCTCCGCACCAATCCCTACGAGCGGTACTACCGCATACGGCTCCTATCTTGGATCCCCTGGTTCTCGTGCATACGGTTCGGTGGCGTGCCCAGCGTTCCAACTACGCTGCATCCCGGACTCGCTTCTCGAAGCTATTACCCAGACCATCACCTCCCGGGTTTATGCGTCAGCAGCCTCCGGACGGACCCGACGGCAACACTGGAGGCAGATTGGCTCGCTACGCCCTTCCAGTAGGTCTCTCATCCCCTACTGCAGGCAGGTTCCGCCCATCGCGCAGCCGCACATGGACTATGTTTACCGATAACACCTTAACGAAGAATCAGGACTTCCGGATGTCGAGTTGGAAGTACGATTACCACTGGCTCGGTTGGCGTTGCGCTTTGCGAATCGACGGCAAGCAGGTGCACGATCTGCCCTCGATCATTCATGACCGTAAGAACATAAGGGCCATATCGGAATATTCCTGTGAATGAGAACCGGCCATCTGATGAAACCTCGGCTTCAATATTCGCCGGCGAAGAGGCGGAGGCCGCCGCAGAATGCAAAGTAACCCAGAGTCGCCGCTCTGTCATGTTCTTAATCACTCCACGAAGCGCGTAGGTTCTTGACAATGATCGATTTGCCGAGCCCACCGGTTGGCCATCTGCCCTAATTCCGAGTTCCGGCGGGATAAATACAGTCCACAGCGTTTCGACGAGCATCGCCGACACCTGACCAGTAACTGCCGTCCTGAGTGCGATCGGGACGGATACATTTGAGCGTCTCATTTCGTATTGATACTGTCCACAGGGAACCGTTCCACGTCCATCTTTGAATCGACTCGCGAATTCACGGTCCTTCGCATCCTTAAAGGACTTCAGAATATATGGCTCTGCCAATCCACTGCTATTAACTGCTCGCAACGTTATGGAGCAAGTGTCTGATTCCGGCTGATTTTGGGCCAGTGCAATAACTGACAGAAACAGGAAACAAGAAGTCTTTCTCATGTAGATAACTGATTGATGTCGCGCAGCGCGGCCATGCGCCGACTGCCGAAGAACGGATGCTCGAGCACCAGCCGGTTCGCCCGCTCGCGAACCTCCGGCGAAAGGCTCCCTCTCGCGGTCTTCTCTCTGCTCATGGCTCCACCTTCTCAAGGTTTTGAGCCTCCGATCTTCCCGACACGGCTCAAGCCCAATCCAGACAACCAGCAGAGCGGAATGTGTATCAGTCTACGCCGCATTTCCTTGACTCTCCACCCACGTCAGTAAGCGCGGACGGCCGCAATCTCGCTGCGCGTGGACGTGCCATCGAGGCGATGGGTGCGAATGACCGCCTCAAAGGTGGAGAAGCGGCCCGCGGGCGCCGCCGAACTCAGGCGGGCGGCCAACTCCGCCGCATGACGGGGAATGATCGCGAACTGCCCCGCGCCCTCAGTAGCTTCGAGGGAAGTACCGCCCATGAGGAGAACGCGTCCTTGCCCTTCACCGTTCGGCAGCATGGCGAGGACGGCGTAGGCCGTATCCGCGGTCGGCAGGTATTCGTCGCGCTCGCCGCTTATCGGCTTCCGGTTGCGAACCCGGAGGCTGCCCTGGCCGGACTCGAGCCGGAAGGTGAGGCGATCTTCATAGAGGTCCACCCAGGGATTGGCCGCCCGTCCGCCGACCAGAATCGCGTTGGCGGCCTTCAACTGCCGGAGATGGAGGTGGCGGGGAAGGATGACCTCCAGGCTGCCCACGGCGGCGGGAAAGGTCTGCCAGAGGCTGCGCAGGATGGCGACGTCGCCGACGCTGGTGTATTGGCGAGAATCAATCATTTGCAGCAGACGCCGCTGATCGTCCCTGAGTGCGTCCTGAGCGAGCCGAGCCTTATAACTCCCGCTCTGAAACTCCTGCAGTGAAACGGTGGAGCGCAGGGAGTTGTTGACCAGGGTGAGCGCGGCATCCTGCACCACCAGGAGCACGGGGCGCGAGCCATCGAAAAAGCCCGAGAGGATGGGGTGAGGCGGAAGCGTCGCGGAGGTTCCGGCGGCGGGCGTCCGGGTGAGTCGACCCAGCGCGAAGGCGCCGGACAGACCCAGGGCCGCGAACCCAGCCCCGAGCCACTGGCGCCGGCCCAGACGGGGTCCGGTGCCTGAGGTGACGCTGGAGGGCGCCATGGTGGGAACCTCCAACGGCAATTCCTCCACCAGCGACTCTGCCCGGGGCGCCCACAAGGGGACGTAGCCGCCGCGGGGAATGGACAGGACGATCGGTTCGTCACGTCCCTCTTCGGAAAACCAGAGTTCCAGCTTGCGGCGCAACAGACGCACCTGCGACCGCACGATGCTATCGTCGCCCGGATGGTAGGTCGCGGGGCGCTGGAAGACGCTGCAGCCGATTTGTTGCTCGGTGAGCAGATGCTCCTTGCCGGCCAGGGCCGTGCGGCACAGATGGAGGAACAGCTCCGTGATTTTGGGGGCGCGCTGGAAGTTCGGCGAGGCGGCGATGCGCTCGACCAACTCGGCACGGGAGTCCGCAACCGGCCCTTCACCGGCGAGGCACGGTTCATTCACCTGATTGATCCGACGAGGTTTAGGCCTGGCGATCGGTGAATTCACGGTCAATTCCCTTCTCTCACGCGAGCCTCAGTATATAGCATCGAACGAACCCGCAACGACTTGTCATGACCAGGCGACAACTCCTCACCACCGGCGCGCCCGCAGCGTTCAGTTTCAGCCAGCGACCAGCCAAGCCACCCAACATCGTGCTGCTGCTGACCGACGATCAGGGCTATGGCGATCTGGCCTGCCTGGGTAACCCATGGCTGCGCACGCCGAACCTGGATCGGCTGCATCAGGAGAGCATCCGGTTTACGGACTACCACTCCGATCCTCTCTGCGCGCCCACGCGCGCCGGCCTGCTCACCGGCCAATATGCCTTGCGGAATGGGGTCACGGCGGCTACCGGCGGCTGGTCCCTGCTGCGCCCCGGCGCACCTACCCTGGCCGACATTCTGCGCCGCGCCGGCTATCGCACCGGCATTTTCGGCAAGTGGCACCTGGGAGAGAACTATCCGATGCGGCCTTCGGACCGCGGCTTCGACGAGTCAGTGGTCTGCCGGACCGGCGGGGTGGCCCAGGCGGGCGACTATTGGGGCAACCGCTATTTCGATGACCACTACTATGCGCAGAATGAACCTCGACCCTACCGGGGCTACTGCACCGATGTGTTTTTCGGCCTCGCGAAGGAGTTCATCGAGAAGCACAAGAACCGGCCGTTCTTCCTCTATCTGCCCACCAACGCCCCTCATGCGCCGTATCTGGTAAGCGAGAAGTACAGCGAACCCTACCGGCGAATGGGCATCCCCTCCCCGGCCGCGGAGTTCTACGGAATGATCGAGAACCTCGACCAGAACGTGGGGTCCCTGCGGGCTCACCTGGACAAGCTCGACCTGACGCGGAACACGATCTTCGTCTTCATGACGGACAACGGTTCGGCGGCGGGCCTGCCCCGGCCCGGGCAAGCTTCGCCAACGTGGAAGGGCTTTTCCGCCGGGATGCGGGCCGCCAAAGCCAGCGCCTACGAGGGCGGGCACCGGGTGCCGTTGTTCGTGCACTGGCCCGCCGGGGGATGGCAAGGCGGGCGCGATGTCGGCGGCTTAGCCTGCCATCTGGATCTGCTGCCGACGCTGACGTCAATGGCGGGCGTCGAGGCCCCCGAACTCAAGGAGATCGACGGCCGGAGTCTGGTGCCGCTGCTGAAGGGACCGGAGACATTCGCCGACCGGGTGCATTTCATCGAACATCACCAGGTGAACCGGGACGGGCGCTATCAGATGGAGTACGCACGCCCCTGGATGCAAGCGGTGGCGCTGCGGGGACGCTGGCGACTCGTGAACCGCACCGAACTGTACGACCTCCAGACCGATCCCGGACAGCAGCACAACGTGGCGGCCCAGCACCCGGACGTACTGGAGGACCTCACCGAGCGCTACGAAAGCTGGTGGCAGAGAATGTCGACGGGATTCCGTCAATGGACCCGCATTCCGATCGGCTCGTTGGTGAATCCAGTGGATCTGACCTGTTTCGACTGGCATGGCGACCAGGTGCCGGCCAATCAGGAGATGATCACCGCTGGCCTGGCGGCGAACGGGATTTTCTCGTTGCGCGCAGAACAGGCAGGGAGCTACGACATTACGTTGCGGCAACGTCCCGCCTACGTGCCTTTCCGGCTTGAAGCCGAACACGCCCGGGTGTGGATCAACGGCCGCGAACTTCCGCCCCAGCCCGTCGCTGGAGGAAGTTCATCGGTGACGTTCACCGCCCACTTGGCGCGCGGCGATACCAATCTCATGAGCATGTTGCAGGACGGCAGCCGCCAACGGGGAGCCTATTTCGTGGATGTCTGGCTCCGAAACTCGGATCGAAAAAGATAGGGAGGTTTTCTCATGATCAGCAGATTTCTGGCCACGTGCGTCGCTTTGGTGTCGATGCTGCCAGCGCAAATCATCACCGGCACGATCACTGGCCGCATCACCGATCCAAGCGGCGCGGGCGTGCCGGCGACACAGATCTCGTTCAGCGAAGTTTCCACGGGCCGCGTGCGCACGCTGGAGACGGATCAGAACGGCGAGTTCGTCGCCAGCGGCCTCGATTCGGGCGAGTACACTTTAGAAGCCTCCCATCAGGGCTTCAGCAAGTACAGCCGGCAGAACATCCGCCTGGAGACCGGGCAGCGGCTGGCCCTGGGCACGCTGAGGCTCGAGGTCGGCAACATCACGGAGACAGTGTCCGTCACCGGGGAGATGGGTGCGGCCGTAGCGGTGCAAAGTGCGGAGCGTTCCGACATCATCTCGAGCCGGCAAGTGGCCGGCCTGCTGAATCTGGGCCGCAACGTAGCGTCGCTGGTGCAACTGTTACCGGGGGTGGTGATGACCGCCAGTTCCGATTCGCTCGGCCGCACGGCCACCTTCAACGCCAACGGCAGCCGCGGAACGATGAACAGCGTCTCGATCGACGGCGTGCCCTCCACCGATGTGGGCAACGCCTTTGAGCTCAAGATCAACGTGAGCCAGGATTCGGTCTCGGAGGTCAAGGTACTGCTGAGTAACTATCAGGCCGAATATGGCCGCGCCGCCGGCGCGAACGTGAACATCGTCACCAAATCCGGCACGCGTGACTTTCACGGCCTGCTTTCTTACTACAAACGCCACGAACAGTTTAACGCCAATAACTTCTTCAACAATCGAAATGGTCTGCCGATTCCCCGCTATCGCTACAACGCGTGGACTTATAACATCGGCGGGCCGGTGTATATTCCCGGAAAGTGGAACCGCGAGAAGAACAAACTCTTCCTGTTTTGGGGGCAGGAGTTCTGGCCCACGAAACAAGGGATCACCGGCTCCGTCACGGTGCCGACCGCGCTCGAACGCGCCGGCAATTTTTCGCAATCGCTCGACCTGAATAACCGCCTGATCGCCGTGCGCGATCCGCTTTCCGGACAGCCTTTTCCTGGCAACACGATTCCCGCTACGCGGCTCAACCCCAACAGCCTGGCGCTGCTGAAGTTCTTCCCTGAACCGAACTTCCTCGACCGAAATGTCTCGCGAGGAAACTACAACTACAACTTCACCACCGACACCACCCACCCGATTCATACGAATACGCTGAAAGCTGACTATTCGCTGAATGCGAACAACAGCTTCGTCTTCAGCTACAACGGCTTCGACGAGTTTCACGAAGGATCGCTCGGCTTCGCCACCGCGGCAAGTAACTGGCCGCAATGGCAGTATAACTACTACGCGCGGACCACGGCGCTCAGTGGGCGCTATACGCATATCTTTACCCCGTCCTTGATCAACGAATTCCAGGTCGGCGGGTTGCATCTCCCGGAAGGCAATGGCTACGACGAGGCCGCACTGAGGCGCAATCAGCGGGACGCGGTCGGTTACCGGGCAGGCCAGTTCTATCCCGCGAACAATCCTCTCAACATGATTCCGGGCGCCACTTTCGGCGGTGTGACCAATGCCGCCACGTTGGCCTACGACGGACGCTTTCCGCTCTATGGCCTGACGAATCTGATGAACTTCGACGAGAAACTGAGCTGGAACAAAGGCCGCCATAACTTCAAAGCCGGAGCCTATGTGGAAGGGTTCCAACGCGACATCGGCCAGCCGGTGGACTTCGCCGGCCGGTTCGACTTCGCCAACAACGTGAACAACCCGCTCGACACCGGCTACGCGTACGCGAACGCCGCACTGGGCGTTTTTAATGCCTATAGCGAGACGTCGGCACGATCCTACCCGCGGAGCCGCAACAAGCTGCTGGAGGTGTTTGCGCAGGACAACTGGCGCGTGACTTCGCGGCTGACCTTGGACTATGGCCTCCGCGTGTACTATACGCCGCCGATTACCGAAGTCGACGACCAACTGGTCACCTTCGACCGCGCTCGCTTCGATCCGGCGAAACAGGTGTCGCTCATCTCGCCCGGACTGAATGCCGCCGGACAGCGCGTGGGCGTGAACCCCGTGACCGGACAGAGCCTGTCGGCTACTTTGATCGCCGCCATCGCTCCGGGTAAGGGTGATCCGTTCAATGGCCTGGTGGTGGCCGCCAACGACCCGAGCTATCCGCGCGCCCTCACCAACCTGCACTCGCTCAACTTCGGTCCGCGAGCCGGCTTCGCTTACGATGTCTTCGGCAACGCCCGAACGGCCATCCGCGGCGGCTTCGGACTCTTTTACAACCGGCCGAATTTCGGGACTTGGCTGCGGCCGTTCAATGCTCAGCCGCCGCTGCTGCAAACCCCGATTATCAACTACGCCACCGTCGACAACCTGCTTTCGTCCTCGGGCCTGCTGTTCCCCACCAACATCACCGCACTCGACCCGCAGGCCAAAATCCCGCGCGTGCTGGACTTCAGTCTCTCCGTGCAACACAACCTGGGCTGGGGCACCGTGCTCGACGTGGGGTACGTCGGCTCATTGGGCCGCAATCTGCTCTGGGCGCGTCCCTTGAACGCCATTCCCTTCGGTGCGAACTTCCAGCGAGCCAATCTCGACCCGACGGCCGGCAACCGGCCTTTGCCGCCGCAATTCCTCCGGCCCACCGTCGGCTACAACAACATCAATCTCACCGAGTCAGCCTCCAGCTCGAACTATCACTCCATGCAGGTGTCGCTGAACCGGCGCTTCAAGAGCGGCTTGCAGATGGGCGGTTCCTGGACTTGGTCAAAGGCGATGAGCTACAACGACGGTGACGGCGACGTGATCAGCGCGCTGGTGCCGGTCCGGATCTGGAGTTATGCCAAAGCCACGTTCGATCGGACGCATAACCTCCGCATCAACTGGCTCTGGGACGTACCGGCGCCCCGTTCCACGAATCAAGTCATCCGGGCGGTGGCGGGCGGCTGGCAACTCTCGGGCATCACTTCGTTCATTAGCGGAGCGCCGGTGAGCGTCGGCTTCACCACCACGACCGCGCTGGATATCACGGGCTCCCCCACCGATCTGCCCCGGATCGTGGTGACGCAGAACCCGATCCTGCCGAAAGGGGAACGGACGTTCGACCGCAACTTCAATACCGCGGCGTTTGCGCTGCCGGCGGTGGGCACCTACGGGAATGCTCCGCGCACGGTGATTCGCGGCCCCGGGGTGAACAACTGGGACGCCGCGGTATTCAAGAACCTGCCCGTTGTGAAGGAGCACTTCAAGCTCCAGTTGCGCGCTGAGCTCTATAACGTCTTCAATCACACGCAGTTCACGGCTTGGGACACGACGGCTCGCTTCGACCCGGCGGGGAATCAGGTCAACAGCGCCTTCGGCCGGGCGACGGCGGCGGCCGCGCCGCGCATTATTCAGTTCTCGCTGCGGGGCTATTTTTAGCGGCAAGTCGGGCAGTCCCTGGATCGATCCTCCGCAGAGAGCCGGCATCGCAGCGGTGCCGGCTCTTTTTGCGCCGCTCTTGACAAAATAATTTGTCAATGCTTCACTGGACTCGTGCTCGATGTCGAGGTGATTCATTCTCCGCAGGCGGCCGCCGCAGCCCTGGACCCGGTGCGCGCGCGATTGTTGGCGGAGTTAGCCGTGCCGGCGTCGGCGGCGACGCTGGCGGCGCGCCTGTCGCTGCCGCGGCAGAAGGTGAACTACCATCTGCGAACGCTCGAGAGCCATCACCTGGTGCGCCCCACGAGCGAACGCAAGTGGGGCGGCCTTACCGAGCGGCTGGTGGAAGCGACGGCCGCCTCCTACGTGGTGTCGCCGGCGGCGATGGGACCGGCGGCTGCGGACCCGGGGCGAAGCCGCGACCGGCTGTCAGCGGGCTACCTGATTGCGCTCGCGGCCCGCGCAGTGCGCGAGGTGAGCGAACTCGTCAGCCGCGCGCGAGATACGGGCAAGCGGCTGGCCACGCTGTCCATCGACACCGAAATTCGCTTTCGCTCGGCTGCCGAACGAGCGCAGTTCAGCAGCGAACTGACCACCGCGATCACCCAGTTGGTGGCACGGTATCACGACGCCGCGGCGCCGGGCGGGCGGCCGCATCGACTGGTGTTGTTGGCGCATCCGCTTGCGCAAGCCCAAACCCAGGCACATTCCCCAGAGGACCGAAAGAAGGAGACCGTGGTATGAGCATCAAGAAGGAAGCGAACGGACGCCGTTCGGTACAAGTGGAAGTTGAGGTCCCGGGGACCCCGGAAGCCGTTTGGCAAGCGATCGCCACCGGCCAGGGAGTGAGCGCCTGGTTTGTCCCAAGCGAGATCGACGGCCGCGCGGGCGGCACGGTGACGTCGCATTTTGGCGGGGGCATGGATGCCCAGGCGCGGATCACCGAGTGGGAAGCGCCGCATCGCTTTGCGGCCGAGAACACGTGGGGGCCGAACTCGCCCACCGTAGCCACCGAATGGACGGTGGAGGCGCGCGACGGCGGCACTTGCGTGGTGCGCGTGGTGCATAGCCTGTTTGCGGAGACCGATGATTGGGACAACCAACTGTCGGGTGTCGAATCCGGCTGGCCGTCCTTCTTCCGCATTCTGCGCTTGTACCTGGAGCATTTCGCGGGCCAGCCGAGTTCACTGATCCAACTGACGGCGATGCCCCCGGCAGCGGGTGCCTGGGAGACGCTGGCCGAAGCGCTCAACCTAACGGGGGCCGTGCCCGGCGAGCGGCGTAGCGCGGGCGACGGTACGCCGGTGCTGAGGGGTGTCGTGGAGTCCGTGGATCCGGGGACGGCCAATGCGCATCCGCACACGCTGTTGCGCGTGGACCAGCCCGCGCCCGGGGCGGTGTTTGCGACCGCGTGCCCGGCGGGCGATCAAGCGTTCGTCTCGGTGAGTCTCTATCTTTACGGCGAGACGGCGGCGACAGTGGTGGAACGGGACCAAGCAGCCTGGACAGCGTGGATGAGCGGACTGTTCCCGGCGTAGCCGGCGGCGGCTGACGCTTACTTCGCTTCTTCCATCTGGACGCCGGTGGGTTTGGCAAACAGTTCGGGATTGAACGGAAGCTGTTCGTAGGTTGTACCAGAACGTCTCGCGCATTGGTCCGAATTGCCGGACGAGAGCCCAGGGCTGCTCCGGGGTTCCGGTGGTGAACAGGATCAATTGGGAGTCGCCAACGGTGGCGCGATAGACGGTGGTGGACTTGCCGCGAAGAACCGGCCCCGGCTGGGGTGCGGCGCCCTTCCGCTTGAAGTAGTCGAGTTCCTGCCCGAACTCCAGCTCGAGCAGCGGACTCTTCGTGTCGGCCGCGGTCTTGACCTGATCGTCGATGAAGATCGGCATGCGGCAGATGAAGGTGGGGCCCGGGTCGACAAAATGGCGCCCGGTTTTGGTGAGCCGGTTCACCATCCAGACATCGGGCTCATTGATGATCATCAGGCCGTGAATGCCCTGGGCGGTGTCCGGCACTTCCTCGGTGCGGCAGTGACGCTCCCCGGACCGATAGAGGGTTTTCGGCTCGGCGGCAAAGGTTCCGGCCAGGATGGCCGGGCTTTCGAGCCGCACGGTGAGCTTGGTCATCATTCGCGCGGCGTCCTGGGCGCAGGCCACGGGCAGCAGTAAGCAGATGGCGAGTCCAATTTTCATGCCACCCCAATTCTACTGAGTGGGACAGGGGACTGGGTCCCGCGCCCCAGCCCGCCGCGTCGCAGGAGCAAGCGGCGCGGGCTGGTGGTGTCGGGAGGGCTTCTTAGAACGCGATCTTGGCGCCCAGTTGAACCACGCGAGCGGAGCCCGAGGTGGTGACTTGACCGAACGTGGGGGTACCGAACGTGGAGCCGGGGTTGTTGAACTGCGGCGTGTTCGCGAAGTTGAAAGTCTCGAAGCGGACTTCGAGCTTCGCCTTCTCGTGGATCGCGAACTTGCGGAAGAGCGACAGATCCAGGTTGACCAGACCGGGTCCGGTGACCACGTTGCGACCGAGGTTGCCGAAAGTGGCCGGAGTGGGCGCGGTGAAGGCGGCCGGATCCAGGTACTGCGCCCCGGCACCGATGAGGCCGGGCTTTTGAATGGTACCGGTGACGTTGGGGCGATTGGAGTTGAAGGGCGCGTTGAGCGTGGTGGCCGCGAAGGTGATGTTGATGGGCGCGCCGGACTGCAGGCTCAGTACGCCGTTGGTTTGCCAGCCACCCAGGATGTGATTGCCGATGCCGTTGGTGATCCACTTCTTGCCTTTGCCAAAGGGCAACTCGAGGATGAAGCTCTGGGTGAAGATGTGCGTGCGATCGAAGTCGCTGCGCGCGCGGTTCTCGCGCCAGTTGATCTGATTGAACATGCCGCAGTCACGGTCCGAGCAGTAGTCGATGGCTTTGCTGAAGGTGTAGGCGGTGGTCAGCATGAAGCCCGCGGCGAAGCGCCGGTCGAACTTGGTTTGCAGCGAGTGATAGTTGGTGGAGGAACCGGACGCGATCGACGTGCTCGCCCGGCGGCCATAGAGGATGTTCAAGGGCTGACCGGCGGCTCCGGCGCCAGGCACTAAGCCGGCGTTCAGGTTGTAGCTGGTCGGCAAGCCGACACCGTGGTTGCCCACATAAGCCGTCTCGAGAACGAAGTTGCCGGGGAGCGTCTGCTGCACCGCGAAGTTCCAGGATTGAACGTAGCCGTGGGTGAGGTCCTTGGGCATGACGGTGAAGGACTGGTTGAGCGGCGCGTTGCGGATGATGCCGTCCGAGGGGATCTGGACGAACTCCGGAGCGGGCAGACCGATGGCCATGGAACCGGCCGGCACGTAAGAGTTCAAAGGTTCAATGGTGTTGATCTGGCTGGAGGGGAAGTTGAGCTGCGAGCTGCGGCGGAAGAGGTAGCTGATGCCGTAGCCGGCGCGCACCACCATCCGCTGATTGGCGCGGTAGGAGAGGCCGAAGCGCGGGGCAAATGTCTTGGCGGAAGGATTCACGCCGAGATCGGAAGGAATGTTGCCATAGCCGCCCACCAGCAGGGTGTTGTTGAAGGCGTCGAAATTGACGTAGCCGGTTTGGCCCGCGGGCTTGGCGGTAGGCCAGTACTCATGACGCAGGCCGAGGTCGATGGTGAGTTTGGGGGTGACCTGCCATTTGTCGTTGATGAAGGAAAAGGCGAGGAGTTGGCGGCGCGTGGGGAACAGGACGTAGAGGTCACGGCCCACGGCGCTGGCCTGATCGAGCAGGAAGCTGCCGAACGCGTTGGCGAAGGTGGTATTCGAGTCGCCATTCAACGAGGTGGGTCCGGCGGTGTAACCGAAGCGGCCCCGCGGATTGACGGACTGCGTCTGCAGGAGGTCATTGCGTTCGCGGCGGATATCGACGCCGAATTTGATGAGGTGGTTGCCGGCGGTCTTGTTCCAGATGTTGACGATGTTGAAGTTGGTCTGCGCGCGCAGCCAGGGCAGGCTGGCGACGTAGCCCACCACGGGGTTCGAATAGCCGTCGATGTTGATGTAGGGGATGCCGCTCGACCAGTCGTCGATGTTGGCGTTGGGGATGCCAAGTTCCTTGCCGGTCTGCAGACCGTAGTCGGCGTTGTAAGCATCGTTGCGGATGCGCATGATGCCGGCGCGCACTTCCGAGACAAGCGTGGGGGAAAACACGCGCGTGTAGTTCAAGCCGGGGCTTTGAATGCGCGCTTTGCCGTCGCCGGCAAAGCCGGAGCCACGCGGACCGCCGGCCTTCTGGCTATAGAGCGGCGGGTCGTAGAGGGTCGGGTTCTGGAAGCTGTAACGGAAGAAGAAATTGTCACGCGGCGAGAACTGATGGTCGAGCTTGACGTCGAACATTTCGGTGCTTTTGGTGCGCACGGAATTGGACTCGAAGTTGACGCCCGTACCGGCGCGGGTGGGAGCGGGAATCATATCGAGGATCTTGCGCGAGATGGGACTGATCCGGCTGCCGGGGATCAATTTGCCGGCGAAGGGGAGGCGTCCACGGCCGTTGGCGTCACCAGTGGCGGGGTCATAGATGGTGGAGGTGGAGGCTGACAGGTCGCCGGTGCGGAAAGGAGCACTGGGGATGGTCATCAGGTTCGTGGACCCGAGATTGTCACGCAGGCCCTGATAGTCGCCGAAGATGAAGGTCTTGTTGCGGATGATCCGTCCGCCGAAGGTGCCGCCGAAGAGGTTGTAGGTCACGGGAGGCTTGGTGGTGGCGAAGTAGTTGCGAGCCGCGAGCGCGCTGACGCGGTTGAAGGCGAAGGCGCTGCCATGCATTTCGTTGGTGCCGGAGCGTAGGGTGACATTGGTGACCGCGCCGGTGGCGCGGCCGAACTCGGCATCGAAGTTGCTGGTGGAGACGTCGACGGTGGCGAGAGCTTCGATCGGCGGAACGAGCACGGTGACGTTGCCATCGTCCCAGTTGTTATCGAGGCCTTCGAGCTGGAAGTTGTTCCCCTGCCGCACCTGGCCGTTGACGTTGACGGAGAGGCTGTCCTGCGAGTTGTAGAAGTCGGAGTTCGCTTTGAAGGGACGGCTGACGCCGGGCACCAGGGTCAACAGCCCCTGGTAGTTGCGATTGAAGGAGAGGGGCATGTCCTGGAGTTGGCGGGTTTCGATCTTGCGGCCGATGTCGACGCGATCGGTTTGCAGCAGCGCGGCGGAAGCGCTGACGCTGACCGATTCGGTGACGGCGCCGAGTTCTAAGGCGAAGTCGGCACGAGCGGTGGTGTTCGGCAGAACGTCGAGGCCATCGATGACGGAACGTTTGAAGCCCTGCTGCTCGACGACGATACGATAGACACCGGCGTCGACGTTGGCGAGGGCGTAGTAACCGCTTTCATTGGTGGCGGCGGTACGGGTGAGGCCGGAGCCTTTTTCCGTCACCGTAACCGTGGCGCCGGCGATGGCCGCCGAACTGGTGTCAGTAATATTGCCGACGATGGTGGCTTTGACGGCTTGTGCCAAGACTGGGCTGGTGTAGGCCGCCCCGGCCAGCGCGACGAGCGCGAGTATCCGACAGAACATGATCTCTCCTACTTGGGAAGTTCGGCTCCGCTAGCCGAAGACGCTAACCGGACGGGGGCATCGCGCCGCAATTGAGCGGAGGCTTAGCTAAGGATTTCCTTCACTACGCGAGCGGGATTGACGCCGACGAGCGATTCGTCCCGGCCCTCGTAAACGAAGCTGTTTTTCTTGAAGTCGAGCCCCACCAGATGCTGGATGGTGGCGTGGATATCGCTATGGGAAAGGCGGAACTCGCGTTCGGCGGCATAGCCGAGCGGATCGGTATCGCCGTAATCGACACCGGCCTTCACGCCACCGCCCGCCATCCACATGCTGAAGCCGTAGGGATTGTGATCGCGGCCGGGGCGGGCGTTTTTGGCTTGAATCGTGGGCAGGCGTCCGAACTCGCCGGACCAGACGACGAGGGTATCGTCGAGCATGCCATGCGACTTGAGATCGGTGAGCAGGCCATACATCCCGCGGTCGATGCTGGTGCAGAGGCCGGGCAGCGCGCCTTGGATGTTGGCATGGGTATCCCAACCGTTGCCGCCGCCGGAGCCGCTGATGATGGTGACAAAGCGAACTCCGCTTTGGACCAGGCGGCGGGCGAGCAGGCAGTTGTGGCCGAAGGGCGCGGCGACCTTATCCTCGAGCCCGTAGAGCTTCCTGGTGGCTTCCGATTCGTTCGAGATGTCGGAGACGCGCATGGCTTCGAGCTGCATGCGGGCGGCGAGCTCGAAGTTCGCGATGCGCGATTCAAGGTCCTGATCGAGCGGATAAGCGGCCTTCTGCCGGCGGTTGAGCGAAGAGACGATGTTCAGCAGTTCGGTCTGCTGAGCCTCGGACATATCCTTCGGCCGCGTGATGTCGTACATGGGCGCGACCGGGTCAGCTTCCATGCGCGTGCCGGAGAAGATGGGCGGGAGCCAAGCGGAGGAGTAGGCGCGCGTCTTGATGGTGGCGCTGCCGGTCTCGAGCGCGATGAAAGCGGGGAGGTTCTGATTTTCACTGCCGAGGCCGTAGGAGACCCAGGAGCCGATGCTGGGGAAGCCGGTGATGCCGCGGCCGGAGACGAAGGTGAATTGGGCCGTGGAATGGTCGATGCGGTCGGTGGTCATCGAGCGAACGAAGGCCACGTCGTCGACGACGTTGGCGAAGTTGGGGAGCAGTTCAGAGACGGGCCGTCCGCTTTGCCCATAGCGCTTGAAGCTCCAGGGGCTGGCCATGATCTGCTGGGAACCATTCAAGGCACGGCCCTTGATTTCGAAAGGCGCGGGCTTGCCGTCGTACTTCTGCAGTTCGGGTTTGGGGTCGAACATGTCGATGGTGCTGGGGCCACCGGCGATGAAGATCAGGATGACGTTCTTCGCGCGAGGGGCGAAGTGGGGAGACTTGGGTTTGAGGTCGTAGAATTTGGGCGAGCCGTGGCCGAGTTCCGCGGCGGAAGCGCGGCCGGAGCCCAGCAAAGAGCTGAGGGCGATGGCGCCCAGGCCACCAGCGGTGTCACGAAGAGCCTCGCGGCGAGTACGCAGATTTCTCATCGATTCATCTCCTCAAAAGCTGTACAGAAAATCGTTGGCGGCGAGGATGCCCTGGGTGAGCAAGCGCACGCCTTCTTCGGGACTGGCTGCCCGCGCCAAGGTTTGGCGGGCAAGCGCCATCTCTTCGGGATAGGGCTCGCGCGAGTAAGCTTCGGTGAAGGCCAGGCGGACGGCCCTTTCCGCGTCGCCGCCGCTGCGTTCGAGAACCTGGCGGGCGAAGGCGAGAGAGGCGCGCCGGCTGAGCGAGTTATTGAGCAACGCCAAGGACTGGGTGGGCAAGGCCGAGCGGAAGCGCTGGGATTGCGAATCCGAAGTCATGTCCGGGCAATCGAAGGCTTTCAGAAAGCCCTGCGGACGCGTGCGGGCATAGGACAGATAGAGGCTGCGGCGGTTGGGATTGCCCTTCTTGTCGTCTTCGACGAACTGGCCGTCAGGGCCGCGTTTGAGGGGCACCTGGGGACCACCGAGGTCGTTTTGGAGCAGGCCGCTGACCTGGAGCATGGAGTCGCGGATGACTTCGGCTTCGAGCCGGAGAGGCGCTTTGCGCCAGAGCAGTTTATTGCTGGGGTCCGCGGCCATCTTGGCCGGGTCCTCCTGGGAAGACTGCCGGTAGACGGTGGACAGCATGATCTGGCGGTGGAGCCATTTGATGTCCCAGCCGTGTTCAACAAAGCTGGTGGCAAGCCAATCCAGCAGTTCGGGGTGGGTGGGCGGCATGCCCTGGGCACCGAAGTCGTCGACGGAGCGGACGAGGCCTTCGCCGAAATGGAACTGCCAGACGCGATTGACGAAGACGCGGGCGGTGAGCGGATGGTCCGGCTGGGTGAACCAACGGGCGAGGGTGAGGCGGCGGCCGGTGTGGTTCCATTCGGGATGCTCGGCGGGGTTGGGGAAGCGGAAGGGCTGCTGAGGATCGTCGAGCACGGTGAGGATGCCCGGCTCGGCGGGCGAGCCGGGGGCCAGGTAGTTGCCGCGCATGAGGATGTAGGTGGGAGACGGGGTCTTCGAGACGTCCCACGCGGCCATGATGTAGTTCGGCTTGATGCTGGTTTGCGAGCCTTTGCGGCGGAGTTCCTGGAGCTCCTGCTTGATGGCGACCAGTTCGGGGAAGCGCTCGTCGAGCATGGTGTCGGTGAGGCCGCCGGTGGGGGCGCCGGCATCGAAGGTGAGGTCGGGGTCGGCGGCGACGTCCTTGCGGATCTGCTCGCGGTCGGCGGGACTGGGCGACTTACCAGCCAGCACGGCGGCCCGATAGCGCTCGTAGATGACGGAGAGTTCGAGCGACTTGCGGCGATAGTCTTTGGCCCGGTCGCTGGTGACTTCGCTGATCCACTGGTCGCGCTGAGCGTCGGGCATGTCGAGGATCATGCGGCTGGGCCACTCGCCGAAGGAGAGGTTGGAGGCGAGCCAGTTCTCGGGATCAAAGACGGCCTGGAAGGACGAGGTGAGCTTGTAGTAGTCGCGCTGGAGGATGGGGTCGAACTTGTGGTCGTGGCAGCGCGCGCATTGGACGGTGAGGCCGGTGATCGCCTTGAGACTGGTTTCGGTGGACTTCTCGAGCGCGTCGAAGTACTTGTCGACTTCGTAGATGCTCTGGTTGTCGGTGATGTCGGCCGTCATGCGGAGGAAGCCGGTGGCGATCAGGGGCTCGAGTTCGTCGGGCCGGGGACGGGTGCCGGGCTTATAGTTGATCAACTGGTCGCCGGCGAGTTGCTCCTGGAGGAACCGATCGTAGGGCTTGTTCTGGTTGAAGGCTTTGACGACGTAGTCGCGGTACTTCCAGGCAACGAGACGTTCGGTGTCGCCGCCGTCGCCGTAGGAGTCCGAGTAGCCGGCGACGTCGAGCCAGTGGCGGCCCCAGTGTTCGCCGTAACGGGGAGAGTTCAAGAGCGAATCGATGAGCTTCGCGTAGGCGTCGGGGGACGGGTCGTCGACGAAAGTCTGAACCTGGGCGGGGGTGGGGGCGACGCCGGTGAGGTCGAGGTAAACGCGGCGGGCAAGGGTCCGGCGGTCGGCTTCGGGCTGGAAGGCCCATTTCCGCTTGGCCAGTTCCTGGAGCACCAGGGCGTCGATGGGGGTGCGGACTTCGGGGCGATGGGGGAAGGCCGGGACCAGGGGCTTGACGGGTTTGCGGAAGGACCACCAATTGCGGGCCTCAGGGGTGATCTTGGCAGCTTCGCGCTCGAGGTTGGCGTTCTCCATGGAGGGGAAGCGGCCCTGCTCGATGTAGGCGGAGATGGCTTGCTTCTCGGCATCGGTGAGCTTGCCGCCCATGGGCATCTGGCCGTTCTCGATCATTTTGTAGAGCAGGCTGCGGGAGGGTTTACCGGGGGCGATGACGGGTCCGGAGGCACCGCCAGCCATCAGACCGGCGAAGGAAGACAGGTCGAGACCCGCCATCTTCTGGGTTTGGGGGCTATGACACTTGGTGCAGCTTTTCTCAAAGATCGGGAGGATTTCGCTTTTGAAGAGCGGTGCACGTTGCGCGTGAAGAGGGGCGGTTGCGGCCAGCGCAACGAGGGAAGCAATTGCTGTGCGTGAAAGGAACTTCATGGTCCAGCTCGACCACACTTCATCACGCGCGAGGGGCGTTACGGGTAGTCTCTCGGGGTCTGTAACGCTTTGTTACGGGCGGATAACATGACCTAACGTATATATTTATCATTGAGTTGCGATTTAACACCCTTGTGATATACTGCCTGTCCAGATGTACCCTTCTGGATCTACTCCCGACCAGAAGCCCATGGATCTGGATGCCCTCGTGGCTGGAATCGCGGACAGTGAAACGCTGAAGACCGCGCCAGCAATGCGGACGCTGCTGCTGTATCTTTGGCAGCACCGGGGCGAGGCAATGGGCCAATATGCAATCGCGGTGGACGCCCTGGAGCGGCCGCCGACGTTCGACGCCAAGTTGGACTCGACGGTGCGCGTGCAGGTGGCGAGACTGCGGGCCAAGCTCAAGGAGTATTACGAAAGCGAAGGGCAGGCCTGCCCGCTGAAGCTGTGGATTCCGCGCGGGCAGCATACGCTGCAGTGGGAGATGGATGCCCTGCCCCCGGCACCGGCGCCGGCGATTTCGGCGCGGCACTACACCTACGCCGCAGCGGCGTTGGCTGTGGTGGCCCTGGCCGGGTGCTTCTATTTATGGCGGGAGAATCGCGCGCTCGAGGCGGGGCGTCCAGAGAAGCTGCCGCGATTCTGGAGGACATTCCTGGCGGCCGGGAAGCCGGCGCAGATCATTGTGCCCAGTCCGTTCTTCGTGTTTTGGCGCGACAAGCAGATCTACATGCGGGACCTGGCGGTTTCCGAGTTCGCGGGGTGGCCTTCGCCGAAGACGGCGGAGACCGTGGAGAAGTGGGGGAAGCCGGAGGCGGCGCCGATCTACATCGGGTCGATGGAGATGGCGGCCGGGTTGCGGGTGCTGCAGTTTCTCGAACGGCATGGACAGCCGGTGGAGATGCTGGCATCGCGGGGCTTCTCCGCGGAGTCATTTGGGAACACCAACACGGTGTTCATCGGCATGCCGCGCACGACGGGCTATCTGGAGCCGTATGTGAAGCGCAATAACTTCTACATTTCGCAGGTGAGCCCCGACGTGGTGACGAACCGGAACCCGCGGCCCGGCGAGCCCGCGAGCTTCCGGCAGGTGAACCAAGCCTTCGACCGGAGCATCCATCCGGCGATTATCGCCGTGTTGCCGCTGCGGCCGGAGCAGAAAACGCGCTGCATCTTTTTGTTGGGCCGCATCCTCCATGGCGTGACGTCGATCTTAGTGACGCGGGAGGGCATGGCCGCGGTGGAGGAGGCGTGGGCGAACGCCGGGTCCCCGGACGCCTGGGAGATGGTGATTGAGGCGGACATTCAGCAGAATACGGTGCATCGAGTGCGTCCGGTGGCGGTGCGGGCGATTCCGGGCGACTTCTGGGACCGGCGTAACAGCCCGTAACAGACCCCTTGAAGCGTCGTTTTCCGGGGGCGGTGGAAGAAGATAGAAACACCCGATGAATCCGACGCAATTTGGTGCCCCGTCCCGCCGAACTTTTCTGACCACCACGCTGGGCGTGGCCGCCGCCAGCGCTGAGGCGAGCGCGGCCACCCGCCAGTGGCAACTGGGGCTGAACACATACTGTTTGCGCTTTCAGCGCTGGAACGACCGGCAACTGCTCGACTACACGCAGTCGCAGAAGCTGGACTCGATGTTTCTGCAAGACACGCAAGACCCACGCGCGCAGGATCCGGCGCATTGGAAAGAGGTGGGCGAGTGGATGCGGGCAGCGCAGATGCGAATCGAGACCGGCGGGAGCGCGATCCTGCCCGCCAGCCCCGCCGAAGGCGAAAAGATTCTCGCCACGCTGCGGCGCAACATCGAGCGCGCGAAGGTGATGGGCTCGCCGATTGTCCGGGCGCTGGTGGCGAGCGATCGCTACAGCATGCCGCCCGGACCGGTGGAGCAACACATGGAGACGGTGATCCGGCTGCTGCGGCAGGTGCGCAGCCAGGTGATGGACGCCGGCTTGAAGATCGGGCTCGAGAATCACAAAGAGCTGCACGCCTTTCAAACGCGGACCGTGATCGAGACGGCAGGCAAGGAGTTCGTAGGGTCGTATCTGGACACCGGCAATCCGGTGTTCGTTTGCGAGGATCCGTTGACGACGATCGAGGAACTGGGGCCCTACGCGGTGTCCTTCCATTTGCGGGACTCCGTCGTCTACAACCATCCGGACGGTGTGGCGATTCAATGGGTACCGCTGGGCGAAGGGACGAACGACTTCCGGCAGTTGATCGCGCGAGCCGCGGAGTTGATGGGGCCGCAGGTTCATATTTATTGCAAGCCGATCACGGCGCGGCCGGCGGTGGTGTTGCCCATTTACAGCGACGAGTTCTGGACCAAGTGGTTCCCGCGGTGCCGGGCGAAGGACCTGGGACGGTTTCTGGCGTTGGCGAAGCGGGGCAAGCCGTACGATCAGCCCGCACGTGATGGCGGGATCTGCCGGGAGTGCGGGAGCGTTATCTGGAGGCGCTGAAGGTGCAGCAACTCGCGCACATGGAGCAGAGCCTGGAGTATGCGAAGAAGACGCTGCGGCTGGGGCAACGGGCGCAGTCGGCGGGCTGAGGTGAGGCCCGGTGCCCCTCGGACGCCCAGGGCCGTCCGGAGGGGCGTCAAGGCGCACAGCACCGTTTCCACCGCTCTACGGTTTCGGTTGTCAAAGATCTGGCGGAGCGGGCTGAGCAGACTGGCGTCGAAACGGCCACTCACGCGGGCGAACGAAGACGATTTACGAGGCGAACAGCAGGGCGGCGAGGCGCCGGGTGGGGAAGCCCTTGGGTTAACCCGGGAACCTGAGAGGGTGAGTTCGTTTATTTTGAGCGAGATCGCCGGGTTTGTTTTCAATTTTTATATTTCTTTTTGAAGGCGGGGTCGACGAGGTGGTCGGGGGTGTCGAGGTCGGCGGGGTGGGGATTGCGCCAACCGCGGTGGGCATTGACGGTGTCGGTGACGGCTTGGGAGACCTCGTCAAAGACGTCTTCATGGTGTTCAAGGACGCGGATAATGGCGTCGTTGATGAGGGGCCAGAGGTGGTCCTGGGGCGGAGAGAAAGTCGGGTGGCTTTTGACCAGGATGAGGCGGTGGTCGGGGTGCTTTTGTTTCAGTTCCTCT
>CBDDIZ010000009.1:0-70236 GCA_965229305.1 Bryobacteraceae bacterium
TCGTGAAACAGCGATGGGAGAGGCTGCCAACGTCAGAGGTGCGCGATCATCTTGAGTCATGCAACGACTGCGCGCACAGCCTTTGGCAGTTCTTGGCGGTCCGGGGTTCACTCAACTACCGTTCGCAACCGTGCTTCCATGTCGCATATCATTCCGCCGATGTCCCAGAAAAATGTCTTGAGAAGACTCTGGGGATATATGCGATCATCACAGATCGCTCGAACAGTGAAGGAATCGTCATCGGATTCTGCCCTTGGTGTGGGGTCGGTTTGCCGACGTCAGCTCGCTAAGAAGTATCGCGAACCGAGATTCAGGCCGATATCGAAAAGTTCGCGACCTACCGCACCTTGATCACCGGCCCCTCGACCCCCGTCACCGGCGTGAACAAGCCGAAGGACACAACAGCCGTGGCGGAGGCGACGGCGACGTATTGGTGGCCGTCGACGGAGTAGACGACCGGCGACGCGGTGAGCATTTCGCCGAGGTTGAAGTGCCAGAGGTTCTTGCCGGATTTGGCGTCCAAGGCGAGGAAGTGGCCGTCGTCGTCGCCGGAGAAGATGACGCGGCCGGCGGTGGAGACGGTGCCGGTCCACATGCGGCCGGCGCCGGTCATGGGGTATTCCCAGGCGCGCTTGCCGGTCTTGGGATCGAGGGCCCGGAGGACGACTTGGCCGCCCTCTTCGGTGGCGCCGCCGCCGGAGAAGTTTTTCATCGGTTGCGGCTCCTGCGAGGAGCGGTAGTACATGCCGCATTGCTCCAGGGTGAGGACGTAGAGGAAGCCGGTGAGCGGGTTATAGGATTGGCCCATCCAGTTGGTGGCGCCTTTGACGCTGGGGCAGATCCAGTTGCCTTGGGCATTGGGGTCGATGTTGGGGAGCTTGATGGGGCGGCCTTGGGCGTCGATGCCTTTGGCCCAGGTGACTTTGTCGATGAGCTGGGTGGCGCGGAGGAACTGGCCGGTGACGCGGTCCAGGGCGTAGAAGAAGCCGTTGCGGTTGGCGTGGAGGACGGCTTTGCGGGGTTGGCCGTTGATTTCGGTATCGAGCAGGACGGGCCAGCTTTGGGCGTCCCAATCGTGGGTGTCGTGCGGGGTGAACTGGAAGTGCCACTTCATCTTGCCGGTGTCGAGGTCGAGGGCGAGCAGGGAGCAGGTATAGAGGTTGTCGCCGGGGCGGACGTCGCCGTTGTAGTCGGGCCAGGGGTTGCCGGTGGTCCAGTAGAGGGTGTTGAGCTGAGGGTCGTAGGTGCCGGAGAGCCAGGCCGCGCCGCCGCCGTAATCGAGGAGTGAGCCCCAGGTTTCGGAGCCTTTCTCGCCTTTGCCCGGGATGGTGTAAGTCTTCCAGAGCGGGGCGCCGGTGTCGGCGGAGAGGGCCATGATGAAGCCGCGCATGCCGCTATCGCCGCCGGCGCTGCCGACGATGACTTTGCCGCGGGCGATGAGGGGGGCCGAGGTAGAGGTGGTGCCTTGAGCGACGTCGGCGAATTGCTGATTGAAGATGAGAACGCCGGAGTGACGGTCGAGGGCGACTAAGTAGTTGTCGGAGGTGGTGAAGTAGACGCGGTCGCCCCAGATGGCGGCGCCGCGGTTGACGCCGGCTTGTTTGGCGCGGGGATCGGAGTACTGCCAGACGCGGCGGCCGGTGCGGGCATCGAGGGCAGTGAGGGAATTGGTGCTGGTGATGTACATCACGCCCTGATAGACGATGGGGGACGTTTGCAGGCTGCGCGCGCCGGGGACGTGATAGATCCACTTGGGGGCGAGGCCTTTGACGTTTTCGGCGGTGATTTCGGTGAGGGGGCTATAGCGCCAACCGGAGTAAGTGCCGGCGTAGGTGAGCCAATCGCCGGCGGCGCCTTTGGCGAGGTCGTCGTGGCGGACCTGGGCGGTCGCCAGCATGGCGAAGGTGAGAAGAAGAATGAAGCGGAGGTGCACTTACTTGGTCCCCTTGGTGGCGGCGCGGGTGTCGAGGGTGGCGAGGTAGGCCAGCAGGTTGCGGAGCTCTTCACGGGAGAGGCGCTTGGCGTAGTCGGTGGGCATGGGGGTGGAGGCGGAGAGGGTGAGTTCTTTAACGTCGGCCATGGAGAGCAGATGAAGCTTGCCGGCGGTGTCGACTAACTGTAGTGAGTAATTACTGCGGTTCTTGGCGACGCCTTCGAGGGTTTGGCCGTTCTTGAGGACGACGGTGGCGGCTTCGTTGCCGAGATAGAAGAGGTCTTTGGCGGGTTCGAGGATCGATTCGCGGATGAGGGCGAGGGGGCGGCTGCCGCCGAGGTTCGAGAGGTCGGGGCCGAGGCGGCCGCCCTGGCCGAGGACCGCATGGCAGCCGGAGCATTTGGCTTTGTCGCCCCAGTAGACCGCCTTGCCGGCGACGGGATCGCCGGGGACGGCATTGGTGCTGGCGGGTCCGGTGAGCGAGTGGATGTAGGCGACGAGGTTCCAGGTCTGGTCGTCGGAGAGGGCGGTGGGCGGCATATCAGTGCCGGGGACGCCTTTGCGGATGACCTGGAAGATGGCGTCGTCGCTCAGGGGGTGCCAAAGGGAGCGGCGGACGAGGTTGGGTCCGCGAGCGCCACCGCCGCCGTCGGGGCCGTGGCAGCCGGCGCAGGAGCCATTGAAGAGCTTGGCGCCGGCGGCGATGGCTTCGGGTTTGCCGATGGAGGGGTGTTGCGAGTCGTTGAGGTAGCGGCCGTGCTGGGCGAGCAGGGGGAGCGCGAGGGCGAGGAGGGTCACGGGGGCGCGCATAGGCAGAGTCTAGTTTATGGCTTTGCGGCGGGCGGCGCTGGGGTGGCCTGGCTTGACATCTTCTCCCTAGCAAACTAGGGTAGAGGGCTAGAGATGGCACCACTCGAATTGCTGATTCTGAAATCGCTGGAAGCGGCGCCGAACCATGGGTTCGGGATTACGTTGCATGTGCAGGAGGCGTCCGGGGGATTGCTGGGGGTGGAGGAAGGGTCGTTGTATCCGGCGCTGCATCGCTTTGAGAAGGAGGGGATGTTGACGGCGGAGTGGAGCACGACGCCTGCGGGGCGGAAGGCGCGGCTGTACCGGTTGACGCCCGCCGGGAAGAAGCGGTTGGCGCAGGCGCAGGAGCGCTGGGCGACGGTGACCAAGGGAATGGCGCGCTTGTTGAGGTTCGCATGAGCTGGGAAGAGGAGCAAGAGTCGCATCTGGCGATGCGGGCGGAGATGAATGAACGGGCGGGGATGAGTCCGGAAGAGGCGCGGCGAGCGGCGGAGCGGGCGTTCGGCAACCGGGCGCAGACGGGGGAGGCGGTGCGGGCCGTGAGCATTCCGCTGTGGTGGGAGCAACTAGGGCAGGATTTGCGGTACGCGTGGCGGGGACTGGGGCAGGCGCCGGCTTTCACCCTGACGGCGGTGGCGGCGTTGGCCGTGGGGATCGGGACGGCGACGGCGGTGTTCAGCTTTGTGGACCGGATCTTGTTTCGGCCGCTGCCGTATGCGCACGAGGAGCAGTTGGTGTGGTTCGGGATGACGGCTCCGATTGGCGATTCGGAGTTCATCGTGGAGCAGAACTACGCGGCATGGCGGAAGCAGGCGACGCCGTTTGCGGCGATCGGGGCGACGGGCGGGGTGAGCGACTGCAGTTTGACGGAGGAGAATCCGGCGAAGCTGGCGTGCGCGCGGGTGACGGCGAACTATCTGGAGGTGCTGGGGTACCGGCCGCAGGCGGGCCGGGATTTTCGTCCGGAGGACGCGCAGGTGGGGGCGCCGCAGACAGCGCTGGTTTCGCGGGCGCTGTGGCAGGCGCGATTTGGCGGGGCGCCGCTACGGGAGAAGTATTTGGAGATCGACGGCAACCGGACGCAGGTAGTGGGCGTGCTGCCGGCGACGTTCGAGATGCCGTCGCTCACGCCGGTGGACGTCCTGCAGGTGCTGCAGTTGGACGAGAATCAGCCGGCATCGGCGCCGACGCTGCTGATGACGGCGATGGCGCGGCTGCGGCCGGGGGTGAGCGTCGACCAGGCGCGGACGCAGATGGAGCCGTTCTTTCAGCAGGCGCTGCAAGGGGTGCCGCCGGGCTTTCGCAAGGAAGTGCGTTTCGTGATCCATCCACTGCGGGACCGGCAGGTGCGCGACAGTGCGCGGGCGGCCCGGTTTCTGCTGGGCGCGGTGATGCTGGTATTGCTGATTGCGGTGGCCAACGTGGCGAATCTGTTGCTGGCGCGGACGTCGGCGCGGCGGCGGGAGTTAGCGGTGCGCGCGGCGATTGGAGCGAGCCGCGGCCGGCTGGCGCGGCAGGCGCTGACGGAGAGCTTGTTACTGGGCGGCTTGGGAGGCGCCAGCGGGGTGGCGCTGGCGGCGGGATTGCTGACGTTGTTCCGGGAGTTGGCGCCGGAGGGGATGGCGCGGCTGGCGGAAGCGACGATCGATTGGCGGATTGCGGGCTTTGCGGTGGCGGTGACGGCGGTGGCGTCGGTGCTGTTTGGGGCGGGTCCGGCGTGGCAGAGTCCGGTGGCGGGGATGTTGACGGGAGGGCGGGTGGCTGGCGTACGCCGGGAGTGGCTGCGGCCGGGTCTGGTGGTGGCGCAAATTGCGTTGTCGCTGATGCTGTTGTGCGGGGCGGCGTTGTTGCTGGAGAGTTTGCGGAACATGGCGCGGGCTCCGTTGGGCATGGAGACGACAGCGCTCATTTCGGCGCAGGCGCAATTGCCGGATGGCCGCTATGGCGGGCCTGAGTCGCGTGCGGCGTTCTGGAAGGGTTTAACGGAAAGAGTGGCGGCGTTGCCGGGCGTGGCAGCGGTGGGACTGGCGGATTCGCTACCGCCGCAGGAGCGCGCGCAGATGCGCATCTTCTCGAGCATCCACGTGGCGGGGCAACCCCGGCAGCAAGGCCGTCCGACGGGCGGGATGGTGATCGTGCGGCAGGTGAGCCCGTCGTATTTTGGCTTGTTGAAGATTCCGGTGCGGCAGGGGCGGGTGTTTGCGGACGGCGAGGAGCAGACGGTGGTGTTGAGCGAGCGCATGGCCGCGCGGATGTTCCCCGGGGAGAATCCAGTGGGCCGGAAGATCGTGCTGACGGGGGAGGCGACGGTGGAGGTGACCGGGGTGGTGCGGGAGGTGCGGAACGGCGGACTGACAGAACCGTCGGTGCCGGAGATCTATCTGCCGAGCAAGCGGGACCGGTCGCGAGAGTATGTGCTGCTGCGGGCGGATACACGCGTGATGCCGCTGGTGCGCGAAGCCTTCCGGCAAGCGGACCCGCGACTGACGGTGGAGCTGGCGACATTGGACGAGCGGGTGCGAAGCATGCGGACGCGGCCGCAGTTTCAATCCATGCTGCTGGTGGGGTTTGCTCTGGCCGGGTTGGTGCTGGCGGCGATTGGGCTTTATGGGGTGATGGCGCTGCTGACGGTGCAGCGGTCCGGCGAGATCGGCGTGCGGCTGGCGCTGGGGGCGACGGCGGCGAACATCCGGGGCCTGGTGTTAGGCCAGGCGGTGCGTTGGGCGGCGGTGGGTTTGGCGATCGGCTTAGCGGGGGCGGCGGCGAGCGCGCGGCTGATCGATGGGTTGCTGTACGAGGTGAAGGCGTCGGCACCGGGTCCGTTGGCGGGGGCCGCGACCGTCTTGTTGCTGACGGTGGTCTTTGCCGCGTGGGTGCCAGCGCGCCGGGCGTCGCGGGTAGCGCCGGTGGAGGCATTGCGCGAGCTGTAAGGCGTCAAACGCTCACTTGCCGACGGCGATCGACAAGTTCTGCGCGTTAGGTAGGCCGTCGATGGTGAGCTCGATCGGCTGGTTGCCTGCCGGCACCTCGGGGATGACGACATTCAATTGGTAGAGGCCAATGGTGCCCGCGTTGAGCCCGGCGAAGGTGACGTCGGCTTTCACCCCGCCGATGGTGACGGTATAGGGAAGGGCGAGTGTGGCGTTCTGAGCCGCGACGACACCGGCTTGGGTGGCGGGAGTGGTGGGTCCGCAGCCCAGGGCGAAAAGGATGACGGTGTCGCCGGGTTTCGCCGCGACGAAGGCCACGCCGGGCAGTGAGTCGGGCTGGCCGATGAAGGAGGCGAAGTCCGTGGTTTGGGCAACGACGTACTTGACGCCGCCTAAGAGGAACTGCGGGATGGTCTGCAGCGTGGGAGCGACGCGAGCGCGAGTGGCGGTGATGGCGTTGCTATGGCCGTTGCTGTTCTTCACCTGGATCTCGACGGGGCCGGTGGCGGTGTCGTCGGGCGTGTTGAGGTTGATCTGGGTGGGGCTGATGAAATAGATGTAGGCGGGTTTGCCATTGACCAGGACGCTGACGCCGTCGAGCGAGGTGGGCGCGCTGGCGCCGTTGAAGTCAGAGCCGGTCCAGGTGCGGGTGGTTGTGCTCAGGTTGGTGCCGTAGAGCTCGAGATACATGTTCGAGGTGAAGCGGGATGGGTTCCCGCCGAACGAGGGCAGTACCGGCTGAGCGTTGCGAAGTTGGGGTAACGGCGCGGTGACCTGCGCGGCGGCCTGGAGGATCTGCACCGCTGTGCCACCGAGCGAGAGGCTGAATTGGCGGGCGGGTCCGGGATTCGCGCTGACCGCCAACGTCAGGTGGCCACTGCCCTGGCGCTGATCGGAGGTTGCGCGCAGCCAGGAAGGCAGGTCGGCTGGTAGGGTCCACGGGCAGTAGAACTGGCTGGCCGTGAGGTCGAGCGAGACGTTCCCGCCGCCCGCGGGTACTTCGACACTGCCGGGCGTCGCGCGCAGAGTGCAAGCGCCCGCACCGGTCTCGGGGACGAGGGCCACGACGCCGGTGTAGTGGAGCAGGAAGACGCGGCCGGCTTCATCGACGGACAAGGCATTGACGGAAGGGATGCGGGCGCCTTTCGCGGGGGAGCCGTCCGAAACCGAGCCATCGGCGACGCCGGTGCCAACGCCGGCAATCACGCGCAGAATACCGTCGTTACCAATGCGTACGACGGTGCCGGGTACGCTGCTATCGCCGGACGCGGCCACATAGACCGCTCCGGAGCGATCTATGGCGAGAGCGACCGAGCCTCCCGGAAGTAGGTTCTGGGCGGCTGGAACCCCATCGCGAATGGGCGCGGTGCTCGTTCGCGAACCCGCGACGAGGTCGAGTTGGTTACGGGTGACGCGGTAGACCGAGTTCCGAATCGCCGTATCGGTGGTGGGGCTCATGATCGCATAAAGCTCTCCGTTGGGACTCGCGGCGATGGCTCGAATATCGCGGCCGGTGGCCAAGACCTCGCTCCCGGAGGCAGACCAGCGGCGGATGGTGCCAATGCCGGAGGTGGCGCTGGCGGTGACGTAGTAGACGCTGTTGCCGTCGGTGGCGATGGCGTAGTTGCCCCACGGGCTGCCGCTAAACGTACCGTTGTCGGTCGCCAAGCTGCGGAAGCCCGCATCGGGCGAGACCTGAAGCAGATTATTGGAGGAGAAGCTCGCCAGGAGCAGCGTTCCCTGGGCATCGCGAGTGAAGCCAGCGAAATTTGCGCCGAGGCCGCCCTGCAAGGCCGGGGCGCCATTGGCGCCGATGATCGAGGTGCCGTTGCCGGCGAGGGTTCGCACGCGGCCGGTGGGATCGATCTGGCGAACTTCGCGCGCGATGAGATCGAGGAACGTGATGCCCGCACGATCCGCGACGATGCCGGAACCCAGCCGACCGACGGGGAAAAAAGGCGACGTGGAGAGGTTCGGAAGGGCCATGCTGCCGACCACCGTCGAGATGACGCCGGAGGCCGCGCGACGGACGATGCGGCAGTTGAGTGTATCGGCGATGAAAAGACTGCCTGGCGAATCCGAGATCAGGCTGACGGGGTAGTCGAGGCGGCTCCCCGTGGGTCCGTCGTTGCCGTTCTGGCGGAAGCCGCGAACGCCGACCACGGGTTGGATCGCGCCGCTGTTGACCGAAACGACGGCGTCGTCGGCGATGACGAACAGGGCGCCTGTCGGGTCGAGCGCGATGTAACGGGCAGTGAGGCTGGCGGTGCCGGGAACGATCTGCAGGGATCCGTCCGCACGACGGACCTTCACGGCACTCGAGTCGCGAAAGTAAAGGTCGCCGGAGGGGGAAAACTGCAGGTTTAGCGGCAGCGAGAGTCCTGAGGCGAAGGTGGACGCGTTGCCCTGGGCATCAATTCGGATGATGCGTCCGGAGCTCCCTTCGCTGATGAAGACCTCATCGCGCGAGTTGACGGTGAGGCCGGTGAGGGCGCAGAAGTTCGCGGTCCGCGCGGGAGAGGGGAGAGAGGCAGGGCAAGATCCGCCGTTGCCCGCGACCGTTTCGATCATCCCGGTGGTGGTGATCCGTCGTAGGCGAGGACCATCGAGGAAGTAGAGATTGCCGCGGGAGTCGAAAGCCATGTCGGCGGGGTTGGTGAGATTCGCGGAAAGGCCCGATCCGCCGTCGCCGCTGAAGCCTTGGGTGCCATTTCCAGCCACCAGAGAGATGATCCCGCGGGCGTCGGCTTTGTGGATTTGGAAGTTTCCCCCGGTCACGAAGTAAAGCTCGCCATTGCGGGCAGCGAGATAGAACGGGAGTCCAATGAACGTTTGAGTCGCAGGATTGCCCGTCGCCAGGGGCTGCCGCCGGGCCACCGTGGCCAGGCGATACTCCTGCGCCGACAGCGAGGCGAGGGTTAGGCTGGCGGCCAACAACGAAAGAAGCCGGTGTGTCGAAGTTGCCAAGTAACTCAAACCATCCTCCAGAGTTCGAGGCGAGTATGTCAGTAGGCGTCCTGGGAGTCATCGCCCATTTGGGGGATGAAGAGAATTTAGTTTGATAGACTAGCGAGCCTATGTTTCGGTCGCTCCCGCAAGGTCAGCGAGTGCTTGGCGAAGCACTGGAACGAATTTACGACGCCGCGCTGCGGCCCGAAGGATGGAGCGACGTTTTGGCCTACTTGGCTCAGCAGGTGGGCAGCGGCGTGACTGTTCTTTCGATGCACGATGTATTGGAGAACCGGACGATCTTCAACGCGCGAACTAGCGAGTTCAGCGAGGCGGTGCGAGATTACGAGGCTTACTTTCATCGGTTGAATCCCTGGTTTCAGGCGGGACCGCCACCGCCGGGAGAGGTGTTGCCCGGAGAAGCCGTGATTTCACTGAAGGATGTGAAGCGCACGGAGTTTTATAACGACTTTGGCAAGCGATACGGCGTGGTGCATTCGGCGGCAGCGATTCTGCAGCGCGATCGCACGCGAGTTACGTATCTTTCTCTCAATCGCGGTGAGGACCGCAAGCGGTTTCGCCGCCGGGAACTGGGCTTGGTCCGGGAGCTGTATCCCCACTTGAATCGCGCGTTGACGGTGAGCCAACAACTCGAGTTTCGCCATCAGTGGCTCGAGGGTTGGGAGGCGTGCGCGCAAGCCATGGTGATGTTGAAAGAGGGGCGCGTGGTGGAGGCCAACCCCATGGCGTTGCAGATCTTCGAGCAGAAGAACGGCCTCTGCCGGGTGGGGGAGCGGTTGGAGGTGGCGGCACCCTTCCAACAGCGCTTCGCCCGCTTACTGGAAGCCGGCCGGATGCGGCCCAGTGGGCCGCTGCAAGTGCCGCGAGCGGGCGGCCGTGCTCCCCTCGCGTTGTGGTGCGCCCCTTGGCGGACGCCGGCCATCGGGCTGACCGGACGGCTGGCTGTGCTGCTGATTCGGGAGCCGGACGCCGTACCATCTGAACGCCTGGTTGCGTTATGTCAGTCTTTCGGCCTGACGACGGCCGAGACGCGCCTCACTCAGGCGCTGAGCAACGGCGATTCGCTGAGCGACGTCGCCGAACGGCTGGGCATCTCGCGACACACGGCCAAGGCACAGCTCGATGCCGTCTTCCGCAAGACGAACACCGGCCGCCAAACGGAACTGCTGGTCCGGCTTTGGCGCGCGCTCTAGGCCGCCCCGGACAGGGCGGCGCTTGGGCGGCGAGGGGCGTTTAGAACACGAGGCGGAGGGCCATCTGAATGCGGCGTGGGGTGTTGGCCTGGCCAGTGATCCGGCCGAAAGTGCCGGAGGTGGGGGAGAGGTCCGGGCCGTTGAAGATGGCGCGGTTGGTGCTGTTGAAGAACTCGCAGCGATAGGTGAGCTTGACGTTCTCGGTGATGGCGAAGCCTTTGATGACCGAGAAGTCGATTTGCTTGACGCTATCAGCGCGGAGGTTGGCGAAGCGGGTGGGGAAGGTGCGCAGGTTCGAGGCGAGCTGTTGGTTGTTGACGGTGTTGAAGCGGGTGGTGTCGAAGGAGCGGTCGACGTTGTGGGGGTCGAGCGCGAGGTCACCCCCGAGGTAGATGACATTGCCCCAGGAGAGCGGGGCGCCGGTGGTGAAGGTGGTGATGACGTTGAGGTTCCAGCCGCCGACGGCATAGTTGGCCCAGCGGTTGGCGGAGCCCATCAAGGCTTTGCCTTTGCCGAAGGGGAGGTCGTAGGTGCCGGACCAGACGAGGCGGTAAGGACGGTCCTCGGCGGCGGGGCGCTTTTCGAGACGCGGGTCGAGGTCGTTGAGGCGGCTGCGCTTTTCGATGAGCCGGGACTTCTGGAAGTTCACCAGCATGAGGAAGCCGTGGGAGAAGCGTTTCTCGATGCGGGCATCGAAGGCATGGAAGTGGGATTGGCCATCGGTGAAGGACTGTCCCAGCAGGCTATTGGTGCCGGTGTATTGGGGGAAGGCGGTGAGGAGCTGGCTGCGCGGCACGGTGCTGCCATTGATGTTGGTGCCGGGGAGCAGGCCGGCGAAGGGATTGGCGACGAGGGAACTGAGACGGTCAATGGTGGCCTGGTCGCGGATGGGCGAGGAGGAGAGGTACTGCAAGGGGATGCCGTTGAAGTTGCGGTCGACGGGCATTTTGACGGCCTTGTTGCCGATGTAGCCGATCTCGAGCAGGGTGTTCGCGAAGAGCTCGCGTTGGACGGAGAGGGTCCAGCGGGTGGAGTAGGGGTACGAGGGGCTGGGGTCGTAGAAGGTGATGTTCTTGCCGGCAAAAGTCGCCAGGCCCTGGGAGGAGCCGCTGGGTTGTTGGATGCCATTGGGGAAGGGATTGGCGAGCGTGGCGGCGGCGGTGAGATAGCCGTCGTTGGTGGCGACCAGGGGCGTGGTTTGGCTGAAGCCGGGGGCGTTGTTGCCGGCGATGTTGTAGGGGAAGTAGTAGAGACCGGCGCCGCCGCGGATGACGGTCTTAGAGATGAAGCCGGGAGTCCAGGCAAAGCCCAGGCGGGGGGAGAAGTTGGCTTTGGGCGTCTTGTAGATGCCGTTACCGCCGTTGCCGGCGAAGGTGGGCCCGCCATTGACTTTGAACTGATTGGCGGGAATCTCCGCGATGGGATTGGCGGCGTAGGCAGCCTGGGCGCGGGCGGCGACGGGGTTCGCCGTCGATTCGTCGAAGCCGTTGATGGTGCGGTTGTACCTCTCGGTGGTGGGCGTTTCGCCTTCGAGGCGGATGCCGAGGTTCAGGGTGAGGTTCGCGCGGACGCGGAAGTCGTCCTGGAGGAAGAGGGCGTAATAGTTGTTCTTGTTCTGGCGCCAGGCGTTGAGGTCATACTGACCGCCGGTGGGCATGCCGAGCAGGAAGGCCGCGAAGTCCTGTCCGATGGGCGCGGTGGGCGAGTTATCCAGCGGACCGTTGGTCCAGTTGCTATTGAAGACGAAGGTGCCGTTGGTGTAGCCGGAACTCAACTGAGATTCGCGGAACTGCCGGAAGTCGACGCCGAACTTGAGGGTGTGCTTGCCTTGGATCTTCGTGAAGCTCTCAAAGATCTGGAAGATGTCGAAGGGCAGCTCGGTGCCGCCGGTGTCGCCGAGCGCGTTGAAGCTGCCGCTGTTGAACGAGATGCGCGGAACCACTTTGCGCGGAGCGTTGGCGGAGAGGTAGGCGGGGAAGCCGAGCGTCGTGGAGTCCGTGCCGAGCGAGAAGTTGGTGAGGGGTTCGACGAAGCGGGTCCAGTTGGCGCGGCTGTTGACGAGGAACGTGGGGCTGATGGTGTAGACGTCGTCGAAGGTGAGGCCCCAGTTGAGGCGCTGGAGGTAGTTACCGGAGGTGGGGTTGTCGTAGACGGTTTTGCCGAAGCCGTTGCCGCCGCTGCCGACGCGCAGGTTATTGCGGGCGCCGAAGAAGAACTTGTGGCGATCGGAGACGTTCACGTCCAGACGGCCGATGGTGTTGTTGAAGCGGTTGCGTTCGCCGTCGGTGTTGGAGAGGAAGTTGGCTTGGCCGTTCGGCTGCCCGGGCTGATTCGGCTGCACGTAGTACTGCAAGTAATTCTTGGCAATGGGGGAGATGCGGCTGGCGGGGATGATGTTGCCGGGGAAGGTCTGGCGGCTGACGCGGCCGCCGGCGGCAGCGACGCCGGTGAGCGGGTCATAGAGCTGGTAGGTGGCACCGACGCGGAGCAGGGCGGAGAAGTCACCGGCTTTTTCGGCGTCGGTGGGCATGGTGTTGGTGGAGGGGGCGGGGAGGGCGTCCTTCACGCCTTCGTAGGCGAACATGAAGAACATCTTGTTCTTGCCGTTCCAGAGCTTGGGGATCCAGACGGGGCCGGAGAACGAGCCGCCGTACTGGTTAAAGCGGCTGACCGGCTTCTTCGCACCGGCTTTGTTGGTGAAGAAGGGCGTGGCGTTGAAGGCGGAGTTCTGGTTGAACTCGTAGAGCGTGCCATGGAACTGATTGGTGCCGCTGCGGGTGATGATGTTGACGGTGCCGCCGCCGGTGTGGCCGTACGCGGCGTCGGCCTGGAAGGCTTCGGCCTTCACTTCGGTGACGGCGTCCATGGGCGGGTTGTAGGCGACCCGCAGGTTGCCGGTGGTGTCCGAGGCGCCATCGATCAGGAGTTCGTTGACCTGGGCGGGCGCGCCGCCCATGGAGAAGCCGGAGGGTCCGGCGTTGTCGAAGGGGCGAGTGAAGCGAGGGTCCGTGTTGGGGACGACGCCGAAAGCGAGCTGAGCGAGTGCGAGAGGCGTGCGGCCGGAGACGGGCATGTTCTCGATCTGGGTGGACGAAATTACCTGGCCGATGGAGGCGCTCGACGATTGGAGGACAGGCGCTTCGCTGGTGACATTCACCGTTTCGGTGGCGGCGCCGACTTCCATCTGGATCGCGATGGCCAAGCGTTCGTTGGCGCCCACGGCCAGGTTATCGCGCACATAGCGCTTAAAGCCGGTGAATTCGGCCGTGAGCCGGTAAGCGCCGGGCGCGAGGAACGGCAGCGTGTAGCCGCCGTCTGCGGCGGAAGTGGTCTCGAACTTCGCCTCAGTGCCAATTTGGGTGGCGATGACTTTGACGCCGGCAATGGCGGCGTCCTGAGGGTCGATGACGCGACCGCTAATGGTGGCGCGGAACTCCTGAGCAGAAGCAAAACCTGCAACCAAGCAGAGAAGGGCCAGAACTTGGCGCATGGGAATCCTCGAATGGGTTGGCTACGACACAGTTGACGAGGACCGGGAGCCGGCGGCAAAGGCCGACGCAGGCGGGAGTAATCTGGCACGGACGGAAGCTAGTTCGACCCACAAATCCCCAAAAACACCGGGTAAAACCCAGTGCACACCGAAAGAAGTGGGCCAATCTTATGACAAAGAAAAAGCGGCGACAAGGGAGAAACCTTAATGTCGCCGCTTACTTAACAATTGATTACAAGGCGGACTATAACTTCAGTTCCCAACCTTTGCGGAAGGTGGGGCGGAGATACTTATTGGCTTCGGCATTGTTGGTGAAGCGGAAGTTCTTGCTATCCCATTCGAGCTTGCCGGGGACGCGGAAGGCGATAACGCCCAGGAGCATCCATTCGGCGTAAGGAGCGGAGATGCTGAAGTTGGAGCAGGCGGGGTCGCCACCTTTGGCCGCGCGGACGAAGTCCATCATGTGGCCGGGGGAGCGGGTGAGCAGTTGGGGAGGCAACGTGTATTCGCGCCAGCGGGCGGCGGGAAGTAAGTGCACGCCTTCACCGCGTTCGGTGGTGGCCATGAGTCCTTTGGAGCCGACGAAGACGGCGCCGTTGCCCGTGAGGATGCCGGGCTTGGGAGCTTCGCGGGGCGGTCCGTAGACGGTGACGCCAGGGCCGCCGGCGCCCAAGCGGGGCGCGTTCGGGTTGGTGGGCTTGGGGGGGAAGACGGCTGGCGGACGGGGACGTCCGCGGCCTTTCTCGCCGAGGTTCTCCATGACGGGGAGGACCATTTCGTTCTCCATGCCGGGGGACGTGATACGCCTCGGGGTCAGACGGCTTGGCCGAGTCGTGCCAGTAGACGGTGACGGGCGGCATGCCACCGCGGGCGGGGAACTCGAACTTGAGAATGGCGCGATCGGGGAAGGTGAGTTTGCTGGAGTTGACGACTTTGATCATTTCGACGCTGGTGGGGGCGCCGAGTTGGAGGGCCATGTTGACGGGGCCCATGCTGTGGATGCCCCAGTTGCCGATCTGGCCGGTGCCGAAGTCGAAGAAGCCGCGCCAGTTGTAGGGCGTGTATTCGACCGCATAAGCGCGCATGGCGGCGCCACCGAGCCAGAGGTCGTAATTCAGGTTCGACGGGACGGAGGATTCTTTGGGCGGTTGGCTCAAGCCGGTGGGGTGAGTGCCGGGTGTGGAGCAGACGTGGACTTCGCGGACTTCGCCGATCTCGCCGCTCCAGAGTATTTCCGAGGCCGTGCGGATGCCTTCGTGCGAGTAGCCCTGGTTGCCCATCTGGGTGGCGACTTTGTATTTGACGGCGGCATCGGCCAGCAGGCGCGCTTCCCACGGCGTGCGAGTGAGCGGCTTTTCCACGTAGACGCTCTTGCCGTTCTGCATGCAGGCGAGAGCGACGGTGGCGTGCATGTGGTCGGGGATGCCGATGGTGCAGGCGTCGACGTTCTTGCCCTCTTTTTCGAGCATGACGCGGAAGTCTTTGTACTTGGTGGCCTTGGGGAACTTCGCGAAGTTCGCGGCCGAGCGGGTTTCGTCCACGTCGACCATGGCGACGATGTTTTCGGTGGCTGCCGCCTGATTCAGGATGACGCCACCCTGACCGCCGCAACCGATGGCGGCGACGTTCAGTTTGTCGTAGAAGGGCTTATAGCCGAGGGCTTTCAGCGAGGTGACCGAACCGTAAACCGCCGGTGGGCACCGCGCCCGCGAGTAAAGAACCGTAGAAGAAATAACGCCGAGATAGCATGCTGAGGCTCCCCGGACATGTTATCGGATTCAGCCGGCGGCGTAAGGGTCGAACTTGATCTTGAGCTTGCGGGGCAGCGGATTCGGATCGAGCTGACCAACGTCGACGCGCTGTTTGACGGCTTCGGCGGCGGCGAAGCCGGCGATCTGGCCAGTAGTCATCCAGACCGGCTCCATACGGAGCACGGACATGGCGACGTGGGTGGAGGAGAGAGCGACGGGCACCAGCAAGTTATCGAGCTTCTTGGGGACCATGGCGCCGTAAGGGATCTGGCCGGGCTGCGCGGGGCCGAACGCTTTCTTGGGATACCAGAGGACGCCTTCCATGAAGCCGTCGACGGCGTAGCGGCGGTCGTGGCAGGGGTGGACGTCGAAGGAGTGTTCGCCGATGGCGATGGGCTGCTGGACACTCGGCGTGCGGCCGGTTTTCGACTGAATGGTGAAGTTGTGCTGCGTAACGATGGCGCGGCCTTCGATGCGGCGGCCCTGACGCACGTAGATCTGCCAGGGCCAATGGTTCGAGTCCTTGAACTCGTCTTTGGGCAGGCCGATGTCTTTTAAGCCTTCGCGGATGTGCGAGGGGACCCGCGGGTCGTTCTGGATGAAGTAGATGATGCTGGCGACGTGGTCGACGTGGAACTGCGCGAGGCGAGCCCGATGGTGGCGGCCGGCTTCCGGCCAACTCCAACTCACGCCGGGCAAGTTGGTGCTGGTGAGCCACTCGATGTTGCCATTCATCTGATGCTTGTTGCGCGGCAAGGTATGTCCAGGGCGCCAGGCTTTGACGCGGCCGCTGGCAAAGTCCATGAGCAGGGGTTCGACGTCGGGCAGATGCTCGGCGTAGCTGGCCGGCTTTTCGATAACGACTTTGTTCGCGGGGTCCCGGGTGAAGAGCGACCGGGCGCAGAAGGCCTGGATGGCCAGGGAGGCTTCGCCGGTGTCGGGGGTCATGATCTGCTGGCCGGTACGCCAGTTCATGTAGTGGATGCCGGCGAAGGGTTCGCCGTGTTCGGCCTTGGCTTCGCGGCCCACGCGGTAGGGCACTTTGGCGGCGCCGGCAAGGTCACCTTCGTAGGTGCCGTCGATGAAGGTGCGCGCGGTGATGACGCTAACGGCGCCGCCCTTTTCGGCTTCGAGGGTCGCGTTGACGACGCGGGCACCCTGGGTTTGAACGGCGGTGAGATGCTGGCCGGGCATCCAGCGCAGGTTCTTGTGCTCCGCGGCGACCATCTGGTCAAAGACGAGTTCGGCGACCGAGGGCTCGTAATACCAGCCATTGTTGATGAACTTGCGCATCTCGGGCGAGTCGCCCAGGAGCTTGATGTAGTAGGCGAGGACTTTGTCGGTGAACTCGACCACCTGGCCGCTGAACATCTCGGGCCGGACAGCGTCCGTGGTCGAGAGGCCGCTGGCGGCCATGCCGCCCAGGTGCTTTTGCGGGCAGGCGAGGATGGTCTTCAATCCTTGGCGAGCGGCTTCGATGGCGGCCGTGATGCCGCCGGGCGTAGAGCCATAGACGAAGACATCACAGGTGACGCGGTCAGTCGCCTGGGCGGCCAGCGCGGCCGGTAGGGCGGTCTGAAGAAAAGTACGACGCTCCATAGTTCATTAAAGAGCGTATACCAAACGGCTCGGCGCCCAGCCGCCGTTTAGAACTTGAATTTGGCGCCGAATTGAATCAGGCGCTGATCGAGGGCGCCGGTCCAGTTGAGGGGCGCGGGGGTGGTGATGTTCCCAGCGGCATCGACGGTGGCTGTGCTGTTGAGCGCCGTGACGTTGGTGTGGTTGAACAGGTTGGTGGACTCGGCGAAGAACTCCGCCGCAAAGCGTTCGCGCAGCGGGATCTGGCGCGTGTAGCGCATATTCACCTCAAAGGTGGCCGGAGCGACGATCGTGTTTCGGCCGACGTAGAGCGGGCGCTGGAAGGCAGCGGGCGTGGAGGCATCGCCGTTGAGGACGCGGTTCGAGCCAAGGTTGAAGTTCTCGCCGGTCTGCGCGTTGACCAGGAAGGCGAAGGTGTTGTGGTTCACGAAATAGGCCCAGGCGCCGCCGTCGCTCGAGGTGCGGGGGCTCCAGAGGGCGTTGCCGTTGAAGACGTGACGGCGGTCGGTGAGCGAGTTGCCGTAGTCGCGGCGGCGATTGGTCCAGTCCGAGAGGTAGAAGGCGCCGCTATCGATGTTGTTCTGCTCGGGCGCGTTATCCAGCGCGTGGGACCAGGTGTAGCTGCCCCAGAATTCGATGGACTTCGACAGCCGCTTGGTCAGGCGGACGTTGAAGCCGTTGTAGTTCGATTGGCCGACTGACTCAGCGCTAATGACATTGCCAAAGCCGGCGAGCGGACGCGTGCCGGCAAAGATCGGCCGGCCGTCGGCGAGTGTGCTGCCGCCGGGTGAGAGGTTGATGTTGCGATAGACCGGCAGGCGATTGCCTCGCGTATAGAGGTAGCTCACTTCGAGGCCCAGATTCGGCGTCAGCTCACGGCTGAGGGTGACGTTGACGTTGGTGGAGTAGAGCGTGGCGAAGTCCGGCGAGACGGTGGTGATGTCCTGCAGGGTAGGCGTGAAGCCGGCGGGAATGCCGGTGAACACAGCGGGGAAAGATGGCGCGAAGGCGGCGGTGGGCAGGGCCGTGATGCTGAAGAAGGTGGGCTGGCCGTTGTTCAGGATGGCGCGGCGGTAGGTGTCGGTCTGGAAGGGGTCATAGAAGATGCCGGCGCTGCCGCGCAAGACCCATTTGCCCAGGCCGAGCGAGACGGCCAGACGCGGGGCGAAGTTGTTCTTATCGGTGCGGAAGGACTTCGACGAGGGGAACAGCGAACTGGCATCGGCCGAGGGCGGACGGTAGAGGTCGTAGCGGACGCCGTAGCTGATCAACAGGTTGGCCCGGGGCTTCCAGGTGTCCTGCGTGTAGAGGCTGGTGAAGAGCGAGTTGTACTTGACGGAAGGCTCGCCGACGGTTTGCACGAAGTTGGTGTAGCCTTTGGGCGCGGTCCCATTCTTGGCGGCGAGATAGGCGGCGATCGAAGGGAACGTGTAGTTGGCGCTGGTGTTCTGCACCTGCGTGTCGCGAATGCCGCGGAACGAAGCGCCGAATTTCAGGGCATGGGTGTCGAGATTATAGGAGAAGTTCTCCGAGACTTCGGGCGTGGTCTCTTCGTAGACGAAGCCGACGTTGAGCGAGTTGCCGAACTGGGCGATGCCAGGAATGGTGATGGCGGGGCCGGTGCCGGTGGCTTCAAACGACTGCTGCGCCTGGCTGCGGTAGGGGATCTGCACGCGGAGTTCGTTGACGGCGCGCGGCGAGAGAATGCTGATGAGCTGGAGGGCGCCGGCGTGCGAGCGATCGACGAAGTTGTAGGTGCGGTCGACGGTGTTGAGGCCGCCAGCGCCGTTGTAGGGCGAGTTGTTGCGATGGCCGTTGTAGCGGATCGAGAGGCGGTTGGCGGCGTTCAATTGCCAATCGGCCTTGGCCATGAAGAACTGGACATCCTGCCGGAACGGGATGGCGTCGGCGAAGCTGGCCGGCAGTCCGAGGAGGGCGAGGTTCGCGGGAAGGACGGAGACGGTGTTCGGCAGGTCGCGCTTGACGCGTTCGTAGGCTCCGAAGAAGAAAAGCTTGTCTTTCACCACCGCGCCGCCGGCGCTGCCGTTGAACGCGTTGACGTTCACCTCCGGGGTGGGAGCCGTGGCGGAGAGCAGGGCGGGGCGGGCGCTGTAGGGTGTCCGGCGCCAGATGAAGGAGCCGTCGCCGTGGAGGCTGTTGGTGCCGGAGCGGGTGATGGAGTTGAAGACGGTGCCGACGGTATTGCCGAATTCGGCGGCAAAGCCGTTCGAGACCTGCTGAACTTCCTGGACGAAGGTGTTCGAGATGGGGAGCAGGCGGATGCCGGCCCGGTCCGACTGGACGTTGTTGGCGCCATCGAGCTGATAGTTGATGCGGCCGTTGAAGCCGTTGGCGTTCAGTTTGCGCGGCACGCCAAACTCCGTATTGCCGCGGCCTGAGACGTTCGGCTGCTGGAGGATGAAGTTGAAGGGGTTGCGTGACACCAGCGGGAGATTGGCGATGGTGTTGTAGACGAGGGAACTGCCTTGGTCAGTCCGGCTGGGGTCGACGACGGAGTTCGCGGCATTCACCACGACTTCGGTCGCCACGCCCTGCACCTGCAGCACGATGTCGATCGTGGCGGACCCGGCGTTCAGATTGATGCCGGTGGTGCGCGAAGGCGCAAAGCCATTGGCTTCGATCAGCACCTCATATTCGCCGAGCGGCAGGATGTTGAAGCGATACTGGCCGCTCGAGGCGGTTTCGACGGTGAGGGTGTAGCCAGTTAACGTGTTGGTGGCCTTCACCTTAGCGTTTGGAACCGCCGAGCCGGCCTGATCTGTGACGGTGCCCAGAATCTGGCCGTTGATGGCGTTGGCCTGGGGGTAGGCGGCAAAGGGGAGGAGTGAGGTCAGGAGGAGTACGGCGAGACGCATGTGGCAATTTCCGACTATTTCCATAGAGAATGTGATGTAGACGCGCGAGATCCGGATTCGTTTTTAATTTTTTACGCGGTCAGGCGAGCGGGTAATCTGGAGGTTTGGCGATCTTCGACCCCCTCTTCCGCCATCCTGACCTGGCCACCATTGCGGCAAATTTCTGGCGCCGCCCGCGGATGGAATCCCCCGCGACGCCCACCATATTCCGCACCGAGCCGGACGTCCAGGTGATGGCGATGACGCAGACCCCGCGCGAGGTGTGGGGCGAACTCATCATCCTGCACGGGCTCGAGGGCTCGCATGACTCCGGTTATATGGTGAGCCTCGCGCACGCCGCTCTCGCCAAGGGCTTTCGCACCCACCGGCTCAACATGCGCGGCTGCGGCGGGACGGAAAAGCTGTCTCGCACGCTCTATCACGCCGGGCTGACGAGCGATCTGCACCGCATTCTGGGGCAGATGCACGTGGAAGAGCGCGGGCCGGTGTTCGTGGTGGGCTTCTCGCTGGGCGGCAACGTCGTCTTGAAACTGCTGGGCGAACTGGGGGCTACGCCGATGGTGACCGGGGCGGCGGCGATCTCGACGCCATTGGACCTCGAGGCGTGTTGCCGGAAGATGATGGAGCCGCGCAACCGGCTCTATGAGGGGCGCTTCGTCACACGATTGAAGCAGCGTTACCGCGAACGGCAGCGCATGTATCCGGACCACTTCAGCGGCGAGCGCGACCGCCGGAAGGCACTGGATCAGGTGCGGACCGTGATGGACTTCGATGACCAGATCACGGCGCCTTACTTTGGCTTCGGGACGGCCGAGCGCTACTACGAAATGCAATCGTCCGGACAGTTTCTGGGGCAGATCCGCGTGCCGACGCTGGTGGTGCAGGCGCAGGACGATCCGCTGATTCCGTACAGCGTCTATCAGCGCTGGAAGTTCGCGGAGCCTTTATCGCTGGTGGCTCCGGAGCACGGAGGGCACGTCGGCTTTCTCTCGCGCGCCAATCCCCGGTTCTGGGTGGATCAGACGGTCTTAGCTTTTTTCGAGGCGATCCGGAACAAATAGCCACCCCCAATCGTCTTCGAGAAGGTGACGAAGATCTCCAGCCGGAGTACAGCCTCGTTCGGTGAGGCGGTGCGGGTGGCTGCCCAGTCCTTGCGGTCAAGCAAGCTGCGCAGTTTCCTCACGCTGCTGGGCATTATTCTTTCCACCACGACGCTGATTGCCGTGATGAGCGTGATCCATGGCATGGACCGGTACATTGCCGAAAGCGTCTCGGACATGGGTTCCGATGGTTTCCGCGTCGTGCGGTTCGCCTTCATCGGCAACTGGGATCCGAAGAAGTTTCTCGAGTTCCAGCGGCGCAATCCGCTGTTGACGCGTGAGGAGTACAGCTTTGTCCGCCAGCGCTCCCAATTGATTCGCGATATCGGCCTCCAGAGCGGCCGTCAGGCAGATCTTCGCTTTGGGAGCGAACGCCTGGATGCGGCGCGAATCGAGGGCATGACGCCGAACGTCGGAGTGATGAGCAACTATCAGGCGGAGCAGGGTCGATTCATCAGCGAGATCGATAACGACAAGAAGCTCTGGCGTTGTTTTATCGGCAGCGATGTGAAGGAGCGCTTCTTCCCCAACACGGATGCGGTCGGCAAGACGATTCAGGTGAACGGCTATTCCTTCGAGGTCGTTGGCGTGTCGAAGCCATTGGGGAGTGTCTTCGGACAATCGCGCGATTCGTTCGTAGTGGTGCCGATGGAGGTCTTCTTCCAGATGTTCGGCCGACGCGTGCAGATCTCCTACGTGGCGCGCGCGATCGATCAGGGACATCATCTGCAGGCGCAGGACGAGGTGCGCGCCCTGCTGCGCGGTTATCGCCACTTACGCCCTGGCGCGGAAGATACCTTCACGGTGATCAGTTCTGACTCGCTCTCGAGCGCCTGGGCCAACATGACCGGCGCCATCGCGGCGACGGCTGTCGCTGTGGTGAGCGTCTTTATGGTGGTGGGCGGCGTGGTGATCATGAACATCATGCTGGCCGTGGTGTCGGAGCGGACGCAGGAGATCGGCATCCGCAAGTCGCTGGGCGCGCGCCAGCGCGACATCCTGAATCAGTTTCTGGCGGAAAGTTCCATGCTGTCCGGAGCGGGCGGGCTGATTGGCGTGGCGATCGCCTTTCTGGTCACGGTGGTGGTGCGAGAAACCACGCCGATACCGATGTCGATGCCGATGACGGCCGTCCTGCTGGCGGTGACGATGTCGGTGGCGGTGGGCCTTTTCTTTGGGATCTATCCGGCGCGACGGGCGGCGAAGCTCGATCCGATTGAAGCGCTGCGGGTGGAACGATGACGAACGGCCCGTTGTGGAATGCGGTAGCGCTGGCCTTCGACACGATTCGCGCCTACAAGATGCGCGCGTTTCTCACCGTGCTGGGCGTAATCATCGGCACGGGCACGATCATTGGCGTGGGCTCGATTCTCACGGGGCTCGATGGCGCCGTCAGCAGCGTGCTGTCAAGCTTCGGCACGAACACGATCCTGGTGTTCAAGTTCCAGGTGGGAATGCGCTTTGGCAACCTGACGCCGGAAGAGCGCCTGCGGAAACCGCTCTCCTATGAAAACGCCGTAGCGATTCGCGAGCGCTGCCCCAGCGTCGAACATGTCAGCCCGATTCTGTTTCCGAACGTAGGCATTGTGAAGGCGCGCTACAAGGCGAACGAATACTATCAGGCGAATTTTAGCGGGTCGCAGGAAGGCTACATCTTCGGCGGCAATGCCGAAATGAAGTACGGCCGTTTCTTCACCGATTCCGAGAGCGAGCATCGGCGTCCGGTGGTGGTGATCGGCGAAGACGTCTACAAGGCGCTGTTCGCCGTCGGCGACCCCACCGGTCAGTGGATCGAAATTGCCGGCCATATGTTCGAGGTGGTGGGCGTGATGAACCGTCCGGCCTCGTCTTTCCCCGGCGAGAACGACGGGCGGGTAATCATCCCTTACTTCACCATGCGCAAGGCGTTTCCGAACTCGCGCGAGCATTTGCTGCTGGTGGTGGCGAAGCCGGGTCAACTTACCACCGCGCTCGACGAAGTGCGCGTGGTGCTGCGGCAGGAGCGGCGCGTAGCGCACGACAAGCCGGACAACTTCGGCCTCTCCACGGCAGAGCAGATGGTGGAGCAGTTCCGCAAGACGACGGCGATGACGGCGTTGGTGATGGTGGTGCTGAGTTCGATCGGATTGCTGGTGGGTGGCATCGGCGTGATGAACATCATGCTGGTCTCCGTGACCGAACGGACCCGCGAGATCGGAGTGCGCAAGGCGTTGGGCGCGCGGCGAGTCGATATCGTCGTGCAGTTCCTGATCGAAGCCGCCGCGCTCACGGGGCTGGGCGGCCTGCTGGGCATGCTGGTGGGCTGGGTGCTCTCGACGGCCACGCACATCGTGTTCCCGAATCTGCCGACCACCGTGCCGCTGTGGGCCGCCGGCGCGGGGCTGATCGTGTCGGTCAGCGTGGGCCTGTTCTTCGGAATCTGGCCGGCCAGTAAAGCCGCGCGGCTGGACCCGGTGGTGGCCCTCCGATACGAGTAAGCTGGCATAGAGTGCTGCTCTTTCCGGTCACGATCTTCCTCAGTGCCTTTCTGCTTTTTACGATTCAGCCAATCGTGGCGCGCCAGTTACTCCCGCACTATGGCGGAACGCCGGCTTTATGGACGGCCTGTCTCCTCTTTTTTCAAGCCATTCTGATTCTGGGCTACCAGTACGCACATCGTTTGTCCGGCGTGCCGATTGGCTCGCAGCGCGTCGATCACTCATTGCTGCTCGCCTTGCCGATCCTCACCCAGACCTTGGGCAGCGGCTGGGAATTCGGCGACTCCGGCGATCCGACGCTCGGCGTGATGAAGCGCCTGCTGCTGCTGTGCGGCCTGGAGGCGATCGCGCTTTCGGCTACCAGTCCTTTGGTGCAGCAATGGTATGAGGCGGCAGCGGGCCGCACGCCTTACCGGCTCTATGCCGTCTCGAATGCCGGCAGCCTTCTGGCTTTGCTGGCGTATCCGGCGTTGATTGAAACGTGGGTGCCGTTGCGCTGGCAATTGACCGGCTGGCGCGTGGCGTACTGGGTGTTCGCCGGCCTCTGCGCGACGCTCGCCTGGCGGCACGCCGCGCAACGCGAGGAACAGGCGGAAGTGGAAGTCCCCGTCTCGCAGTTTTTACTGTGGGGCTTGTTGTCGTGCCTGGGCGCGATGCTGCTGGCGGCGACCACCAATCAGGTGACGCTCGAGGTGGCGGTGAGCCCGTTCCTGTGGGTGGTGCCGCTCGCGATCTATCTGGCGTGCTTCATCCTGGTGTTCGAGAGCGATCGCTGGTACCGGCCGCAGTTATTCGGGGCGGTGGCCGCGGTCGCCGTGATGCTGGCCTGCATGGCGCAGGTGGCGGGCGTCTCGATTCCGCTGTGGCCGCGGCTCGGCATTTACTGCCTGGCGCTGTTCACCGGCTGCATGATCTGTTTTGGCGAGTTAGTCGCCCGGCGTCCACCGCCTGGCGCTCTCACTAAGTTCTACCTGGCGATCGCCATTGGCGGGGCGGTGGGTACGGCGTTTGTGGCCTTTGTCGCGCCGCGCATCTTCACCACTTACATCGAGTTTCCGCTGGCGCTGATCGGCTGCATGGCTGTGCGGTATCTGGGGTGGAAGAACGAGCCGGGCACGGGCTGGGGACGCCTGGCGATTCCGGCGCTGGCGATCGCCGCGGCGGTCACTCTGCTGGTGCGGCAGGATAGCGAAGGCGTCTTGGAGCGGCGTCGCAACTTCTTCGGGACATTGCGCGTGGCCTTGGCTAAGGACGAAGGCTTGCGGGTAAAGGAACTGCATAACGGCACAATCCTGCACGGCTTCCAATACACGGATCCGGATAAGCGACGCTGGCCGACGGCATATTACGGGCCACAGGCGGCGCCGGGGGCGGTGTTGTCGCGTCTGGGTCCGCAGCCGGCGCGGATTGGCGTAGTGGGGCTGGGGGTCGGCACGCTGGCCCGCTACGGCCGCGCGGGCGATACGTACCGCTTCTACGAAATCAATCCGGACGTGGTGGACATTGCGCGCACGCAGTTCTCGTTCCTGCGCGACTCGCCGGCCAAGGTGGAAGTGGTGCTGGGCGATGCGCGGCGCATGCTGGAACTGGAGCCCGGGCAATTCGATGTACTGCTGGTTGATGCGTTTTCAAGCGATGCGATTCCCACCCACCTGTTGACGATCGAATGCGCGAAGGTCTATCAACAAAGACTGAAGCCGGGCGGGGCCATCCTGATCCACATCTCGAATAAGTCTGTGGACTTGGCGCCCGTGGTGCGCGGCTTCGCCGCCAAGCTGGGCTGGCAGGCCGCCCGCCTGCATTCGCGCGGCTTCTATGGCTCGACGTGGATGCTGCTCACTGACAATCAGGAGTTGCTGTCGTTGCCGGCGATCCGCGACATCACGACGGTGTATGGTCCGAAGGACAAGCCGCCGCTGGTGTGGACGGACGACTTTGCGAGCCTGTGGCAGGTTCTGCGCTTTTAGCTGGCCGCTGCTAGCATGAGCGGATGGCCCACTCCACCGCGATTTCCGCCGCCGCGGCTGATGCCTTGGCCGACGGACGCCGCCCGCGGCATGCCGCGCTGGTCCGCGTGACGCACTGGCTCACGGCGCTGTGCTTCTTCGCTCTGCTCGTCAGCGGGTGGGAGATTGTCATCTCGCACCCGCATTTCTATTGGGGGGAAGACGGCAATGTGCTCACGCCCGCGCTGTTCCAACTGCCGCTGCCGGCCTCGCGGCGGTACGTGAAGACCGGCTATAACTTCGTGATGCCCGATCAGAATGGCTGGAGCCGCGCGCTCCATTTTCAAAGTGCCTGGCTGGTGCTGTTCACCGCCCTGGCCTATGGTGCCTATGGGTTTCTGAGCGGGCATTTTCGTAAGAACCTGCTCCCGCGGGACTGGCGATCGCTGCGGCAAAGTTGGACCAGCCACCTGCGCGGGCAAGGACCGGCCGACGCCCGTTCGTACAATCCGCTGCAGCGTCTGGCGTATCTCAGCGTGGTGTTCGGGCTGTTTCCACTGATGATCTGGACGGGCCTGGCGATGTCGCCGGCCGTCACTTCGGCGCTGCCCGTCGTGGTGACCGCGCTCGGCGGGCAGCAGTCGGCCCGGACGATCCACTTCGTGGTGACGTTGCTGCTGATGCTGTTTGTGGCAGGTCATGTGTGGATGGTGTACCGCGCCGGGTTCAGCAGCCGCGTGCGCGCGATGATCGGTGGAGGAAACGACTGATGCAGCCCTCACGAAGACGGTGGATGACCGCGGCGATCGGCGCGGCGGCCGGGGCTTCGGGCTTGGCCGTGGCGGCCAAGCTCGCGGATCAGTACGGCTTGATTGCTCCCGACTACGGCGGCCTGTACGGCCCGGGCGAGACGTTGACCTATGGCGCGCACCGGCTGTTCGCCCGCCACGCCCACGCGCGTGAGTTTCGGCGCGACCAGATCTCGGCCAAGCCCTTCGCCAATGGTCAGCCCCCGCGCGACGGCGAGTATCCCCGGCTGGCGGCGGGTGGCTTCGCCGACTGGCGGCTCACGATCGATGGCTTGGTGCAGCGTCCGCAGTCACTTTCGCTGGCCGACTTACAACGTTACCCCGTGCGCAGCCAGATCACGCATCTGGCTTGCGAAGAGGGCTGGTCCTTCATCGCGGAATGGACCGGCGTTGGGCTCAGCGAACTGCTGCAGCAGGCGGGCCTGTTGCCGCAGGCGCGCTACGTGGCTTACTTCTCCATCGAACCGGGCTGGTGGGACAGCGTCGACCTGGATGAAGCTCTGCACCCGCAGACACTGGTGACCTATGGGATGAACGGCGAAAAGCTGCCGGGAGGCCACGGCGGTCCGCTGCGCTTACGCGTGCCGCGCCAACTGGGCTACAAGAGCGTGAAGTATCTCACGCGGTTAACGGTAACCGATAGCTTGAAACAGTTGGGAAAAGGCCTGGGTTCGGGGGCGCCGGAGGCAGGCTATGCCTGGTATGCGGGTATCTGAGTTGGCGACCCTTCGGCGTGCGTTGGCCGTGGGCGTGATGGCTTGCCTCGCGTGGTCCGCCGAGCCCACCGCCGCGCAGAAGACTCGCGCGCGAACGCTGCTCGATCAAACGACCGAGATGGTGGCCACGGTGCCGCCAGCGACGCAGGTGCTCGTGCTGCGGGACCTGGGTGAGCTGTATCAGAAGCTCGACGCGAAGAAAGCCACGAAGCTGCTGACCGAGGCGTTCACCGCCACGGCGAATCTTGAAGCGAAAAGTCGCGATGTCCACCAGGGCAAGATCCTGGCTCGCTTGGCCGAGGTGAATCTCGAGGCGGCGCTGGAGCGGGTGGCGCTCTACCAGCCGGCGGATCCGGAAGCCAAGCCCGCTCTCTACGAGGGCTTGGTGCGGACGCTGCTGCAACGGGAGAAAGCCGCCGCCGCGGTGGAACTGTTCGAAACTTACGCGGGCGGCAATTTCCCTTTTAAGGCGCTCGACTTGCTGCTCGAGCATCTGCCGCCGGACGATCCGCGGCAAGTGATTCTCTTTGGGCGGGCCACGACGGCCTATGGTGCGAGCGGCGGCGACAAGTTCCCCGAACTGTTGGCCAAGCGAGCCGGCAAGCTGCCGTCGGCATCGGTGCAAGGGGCGGTGGGGCAGATTCTGGCGCGCGTGGCGGATGCGAAGTTTGCTTCGAGCAAGTCCGAGTCGCTCGTGGGGGAGAAAGGCCCGGTGCTGCTGCAGACGGCGATGGACTCGGTCCTCTTCGATACCGCCCACGTGATTGCGCAGTTCGAACCCAAGCGGCTCGAAGAGATCCTGGCCACCCGGCCGGCCCTGAAGGCAGCGCTCGACAAGTACCCGAAGGGCCGGGCGTCCCTCGGCAAGAATAGCGCCACGATGAGTTCGTCCGGCGACGAACAGGGCGAGCAGCGGGCGGCGGCCATGATCGGGCCGTTTGTGGCCGAGCAGCAGATGCTCGAGAGGATCAGTCAAGCGGCGAAGAAGGATCCGCGCGCGGCGGTGAAGACCGTGGATGAACTGACGGACACAGATCTGAAGGCGCGGGCGCTCGCCGCCGTCGTGGAGGCCGTGCAAAAGGACGACCCGGAAACGGCGCGGGCCGTGATGGGGCGGGGCATCGAGATGCTGCCGAAGCTGGAGCGGCCGATGTCCGTCCTGATGCTGGTGGTGTCCACCTTCGACGAGGACTCCACCAAGCTGCTGACCCCGCAGATGAAACAGCAACTGCTGGAAGGCTTCTTTGCCTCCGTGGGCAAATTCCTGAAGCGCGATCTCGATCCGGACCTGCCGAACATCGCCGAGCGGGACGAGTGGCCGTCCACACAATTGATGCGCGCCGTGATGATGTCGGTGGGCGCGGAGATGCCGGACATCGCCGAGCCGCTACTCGACCAGGTGAAGGACGCGAGCTTGCGACTGTTGGCCCAAACCGCCTTGGCTCGGGGACTCCTGGGGGAGCAGTTGAAGTCGCTGAATATGAATTTCGCCACGTCCTCCGGCAAGCTGCCCGCGAACGCATTCTGACGCGGCATCTCTCCAGCGGGCGATCAGGCTTTCGGCAGCGCGAAGAAGAAGGTGGCGCCCTCGCCCGGGCGGGACTCCGCCCAGATGCGGCCGCCGTAACGCTCGATGATCCGTTTGCAAATCGCCAGGCCCAAGCCGGTGCCAGGATACTCGTCCTTGTGCAGACGCTTAAAAAGGCCAAAGACGCGCTCGGCGTGCTCCGGATCAAAGCCAATGCCGCGGTCGCGGACGCCGATCACCCACTCGGGGCCGTGCTCGTCGGCGGCGATGGTGATGTACGCCGGGGCATCCGCTTGGCGGTACTTCAGCGCATTGCCGATCAGGTTTTGCAGCACGTGAATGAGCTGGCCTTCGTCGCCGCGCACCACCGGTAGCGGTCCGGTTTCGATGCGGGCGCCTTGTTCCTCGATACGATCGCGCAGGAAGGCCAGCGTCCGGGTGAGGACGAGGCTGAGATCGGCGGTGCCGGCCTGCACGTCCCGGCTGTTGTGCTGCACCTGGGAGAACTTGAGGAGGTCCTGCAGCAGTTCTTCGATGCGCCGCACGCCGGCGTGAACGCGCTCGCTGTATTGTCGGGCGTCCGGGGTCAGTTGCGAGGCGAGTTCTTCCTCCAGCAACTCCGTATAGATGTTGACCATGCGCAAGGGTTCCTGCAGGTCATGGCTGACGACGTAGGCGAACTCTTCGAGCTCACGGTTCACGCGCTCCAACTCGCGGCGGGCGCGGACCTGGGAGGTGACGTCCACCACGACGGCCACCACGCCCGAAATGGCGCCATCGGCTTCCTGCAGCGGCTGGTAAACGAAATTGAACCAATAATCCTCGTTGAGGCCGTCTTTGTCCCGATCGAGGGGCACGAAAAACTCGTCAGCGCGGAAGGCGACGCCGCTGTCGAGCACCTCGTGAAGGATCCCGACCAAATCGTCGCTCACTTCCGGGATCGCCTCGCGCAGCGGCCGGCCCAGGAGATGACGTTGTTTGAGCAACGCCTCATACGACGGATTCGCAAGTTCGAAAACGAGTTCGCGCCCGCGCAGGACGCAGATGGCCACCGGCGACTGCATGAAGACCTGCTGCAGGCGGTTCTGGCTCTCCCGCAAAGCTTCTTCCATCTGACGGCGTTGCGTGATGTCTTCGATGACGGCGATGAATTGCGCCGGCACTCCGAACCGATCGCGGCGCATGGTGCCGGTGGCCCGGGCCCACACCAGTTTGCCGTCCTTCCGGATATAGCGTTTCTCAATGACGCTGCGCTCCACTTGACCGCTGCGCAGAGTGGCGCCGTACTCATGGGTCCGCGCGATGTCGTCGGGATGCGTGAACCGGTCCGAACTCTGGGCGGCCAGTTCTTCGTGGGTGAACCCGAGCATGTCGAGATAGGCCTGGTTGGCTTCAATGAACTCGCCGCCGGGCGAGGTAACGACGATGCCGACCGGAGCGCAGGCGAAGGCGGCGCTGAAGCGGTCCTCACTGGCCCGCAGGGCGTCCTCGGCCAACTGGCGCTCGGTGATGTCACGGGTGGAGCCGGCGACGTTCTCCACCCGCCCATCGCTGCCGAAGATGGGCACGAAGATGTACTCGTAAATGCCGGTGGTGCCGTCAGGGGCGGTGTAAGGGGTCAGGTCGCGCAGTTGCTGGCCCGTCCGAATCACCTGCTGAATCTGCTCTTCGAGCTTGGCCGCCAACTCCGGCGGATAGTTCAGTTCGTAGAAGTTGCGGCCCACGGCCCGCTCGAGCGGGATCCGCCAAAGCGACAGAAGTGCCTGATTCGCATAGAGAAAGCGGCCCTCCAAATCGAAGACGTAAGTAAAGTCTTGGATGTGGGACAGCGCGAGGTCACGCGTTCGCAATTCTCGCTTCAGGGCGGCAACTTGCTCTTCCAGCTCCGCTTTCTGCCGTGACCACTGTTCTTCTGACGAATCCGGGAGCACTTGCTCCAAGGATAGCGCGCAGCTTTAGGGCTGTTCGCGCTCCCAGACCAGATCGACGGTGAAGTCGCCGGCAGCGGCGCTCAGCAAGAGCCGATCGCCGGTGAAGCGATATTGACGGCGCAGGTCCTGGCCCACCCAACTTGCGACCAGACACGCCTGAACATGATGGACGACGGTGTGCGACGCCTCCTCGACGTCGTAGGTGCCAAAGTAGGCGATAAAGCCGGCAGCGGCCTCCCGAATCTCGGTGTCTGGCGCGATGCCATTGGCATAGGACACCCCGACGGGGAGGCTGGACATACGGCCGGGCCGCATCAGTTGAGCCGACATCCGGCCGGCGGCATCGTAAGTGAGCCGCCCTACCGGATGTTCGCTGAACGGATGCACCACCACCCCGCCGGCGGACTGGCGGCGGTACGCCAGCAATTTCCAAACTCCGATCAAGGCAGCGCGATCCGGCATGGGGAGGACGCTATCACAGCCGCGGGGCGATTGACACAACGCCTCGAGGCGGCGACGATGTGAGATCGCCATGGAGTTCTTTCCCGCCACCCGGCCCTCGATCCTCCACGCCGTTCTGGGCGAGGATGCCGAACGGCGGCAACGCGCGTTTGACTTGCTGATTTCCGCTTACTGGCGGCCGGTATATAAGCACGTGCGGCTGAAATGGCGGGCGAGCGCGGACGACTCAGCAGATCTGGTGCAAGGCTTCTTTGCGAGCGTGATCGAGCGGGGCACCCTCGCCAGTTACGATGCCGGCCAAGGCCGTTTCCACGTCTGGTTGCGAACCTGTCTCGACCGTTTCGTCTCGAACGAACGGACGGCTGCCGGGCGCTTGAAACGAGGTGGCGACTTCGTGCTCGAAAGCCTGGACTACCCAGCAGCGGAGGCCGAGCTTCAAGTGGCCGATGCGAAAAGCGTGGAGCCGGAAGCGCTCTTCTATCAGGAGTGGGTCCGCTCCTTCTTCGGACTGGCCGTGACGCGCCTGGAAGCAGAATGGCGGGCCAAGGGCCGTGAACCGCAGTTCGCCATGTGGCGCCGCTACGACATGGCTGGCGACGCGACGTTGAGCTACGCCGATCTGGCCCGGGAGTACGGGACGAATCCGGCAACGGTGACCAATCAGTTGGCGGCCGTGCGGCGGCGGTTCCGGCAGGTGCTGCTGGAGACCTTGCGCGAGGTGACCGCCGACGAGCGCGAATTCCGCAACGAGGCGCGCAGCTTGTTAGGGGTGGAGGTCGATGCACCCGTCGCTTGAAGAAGTCGAACGGCTGCGCCGCCTGGCGCGGGCGCCCGAGTTTACCGACGCTCGCTACACGATCGAGCGCGAGGTGGCGCATGGCGGCATGGGCACCGTGTACCGCGCCTTCGATGCGCAACTCGAGCGGACGGTGGCGGTGAAGGTGGTGCATCCCGGCGACCGGCCGGAGCGTTTACTCGCCGAAGCCAGGACCCTGGCGCAGCTGGAGCACCCCGGCATCGTGCCCGTGCATGATGCGGGGCGGTTGGCCGATGGACGCGTGTACTTCGTGATGAAGTTCGTGGAAGGCGAGCGGCTGGACGCGTATGCTCCGCGGGTGGCGTTGGGTGAGCGGTTGCGCGTCCTGATGCGGATTGCGGAAGCGGTGGCGTTGGCGCATGCGCGAGGCATTCCGCATCGGGATCTGAAGCCGCAGAACGTGATGGTGGGCGCTTATGGCGAGGTGCTGGTGCTCGATTGGGGCTCGCCGGGCGTGGGCACGCCGGGGTGGATGGCGCCTGAGGGCGGCGCCGGGTCTGCGGCGGCGGATGTCTACGCCCTGGGCCTGATCCTGCGCGGGCTGATCGGCCCGCAGGCGCCGGCGCCGCTGCAGGCGATTGCGGCGCGCGCGGCCCATGACGATCCCCGTCAGCGCTACCCGTCGGCAGACTTGCTGCGGCAGGAGGTGGAACGCTTTCTCGGGCTGGAGCGCGTCGAGGCCTATCGCGAGGAGTGGTGGCAGACGGCGGCCCGTCTGGTGCGCCTACATCGCGGGTGGGTGGCGCTGGTGGCGGCTTACGTGGTGATTCGGCTGGCGATTATTTTTTTCGCGCGGCGTTAAAGGAACTTCTCAAGACGTTGTATGGCTCATTGGAGGTAGAAGGATGAACAAACCGGTTTACGGCCTGTTGTTGGGTGGCGTGCTCGGCGTGTTGGATGGCTTGACGGCGTGGTTCACGCCGGCGGTGCGTTCGCAACTGGGCATGATCGTGGTCGGGTCCACCATGAAAGGCGTGCTGGCCGGCGTACTCATCGGGTTGTTCGCCCGCAAAGTGCTCGACGTCAGGAAAGGCGTCCTGTTCGGGCTCGCGATCGGGGCGCTGCTTGCCTGGGGCGTGGCCGCGATGCCGAGCGAGACGGGCGAACACTACTACTTCGAAATCATTCTGCCGGGCAGCATCGTCGGCGCCATTGTCGGCTATGCCACCCAGGTCTATCGACGGCCGGCATAAGGAGAAGCCATGTCCAGACCCATTCATTTCGAGATTCCCGCCGATCAGCCCGAGCGGGCGATCGCCTTCTACCGCGGACTGTTCAACTGGCAGTTCAGCAAGTGGGACGGCGGGATGCCCTATTGGATCGTGAAAACCGGCGAGGGGCCCGGCATCGACGGTGGCCTGCTGCCACGCCATGCCTCTTGCCAGGGAGTGGTGAACACGATCGGCGTCGACGACCTGGACGCCAAAATCGCCGCGGCGGTAAGCGGCGGTGGTACGCTCGCGCTGCCCAAGACCGCCGTACCCGGCGTCGGCTGGCTGGCCTACGTGGTGGATCCGGAAGGAAACACCTTCGGGCTGATGCAAGCCGACGCCCACGCGAAGTAAGATGCCCGTGTGGCACTTACGCGGCGTGGGCTTCTCACTGGATTTGCGGGCGCACTGGCGGCGGCGCCCGCCGACGAACTTTGCTTCAAGAGCGCGGTGGACCTGGCCGGGCTCATCCGCACCAAGCAGCTTTCGGCGCGTGAGCTTCTGACTGCTCAACTCAAGCAGATCGAGCGCGTCAACCCGAAGGTGAACGCCATCGTGACGCTGGTGCCCGATCGCGCGATGGCCGCGGCCGCCGCGGCTGACGAAAAGCAGGCCAAGGGCGGCACGCTGCCGGTGCTGCACGGGTTGCCGATTGCGCACAAGGACCTGCTCTACACCAAGGGCATCCGCACGGTGCAGGGGTCACCGCTGTTCAAAGATTTCGTCCCCGACACCGACGACATCCTGGTGGAGCGGCTGCGGGAAGCCGGCACGATCCTGCTGGGGAAGACCAATACGCCCGAGTTCGGCGCGGGCTCACAGACGTTCAACCCCGTCTTCGGCGCCACGCGCAATCCCTACGACCTCACCAAGACCTGCGGCGGTTCGAGCGGCGGTGCGGCGGTGGCTCTGGCTACGGGCATGTTGCCGATCGCCGACGGCAGCGACACCGGCGGATCGCTGCGGAATCCCGCTGCCTTCTGCAACGTGGTCGGCTTTCGGACGTCGGCCGGGCGCGTGCCGCAACTGACGTTCTCCACGCTCTCGACGGCCGGCCCGATGGCGCGAAGCGTGGCGGACGTGGCGTTTCTGCTGAGTGCGATGGCGGGCCCGCACCTGTCGGCGCCGTTAACGCAGTCCGAACCCGGCAGCGTCTTCCGGCGGCCGCTGGGCCGCACTTTCAAGGGCGTGCGCGTGGCGATGTTCAAGGACCTGGGCGGCGTTCCGTTTGACCGGCGGGTGCGCGCGGTGATCGAAGGCCAGCGCAAGACGCTGGAGAACCTGGGCTGCATCGTGGAGCAGGCCGAGCCTGACTTTGCCGGCGCCGACTTCGCCTTCAAAGTGCTGCGGGCGCAGCGGACGGCCTACACCCACGGCGAGCGGATGAAGACGCAGCGGGCGGCCTACAAAGACACGATCGTCGGCGAGGTGGAGTATGGACTGTCGCTCACCAGCGGCGACATCTCCCGCGCGCAGGACCTGCACGCCCAAATCTGGCGGCGCTTTCAAGCCTTCCTCACCCGCTACGAGTACTTCGTGTTACCAGTAACCCAGGTGCCGCCGTTCGATGTCACGATGCCGTATCCGAAGGAAGTGGACGGCGTCCGGCTCGAGAGTTACATCGACTGGATGAAGTCCTGCTGGTACATCACCATGACCGGCAATCCGGCGATTTCCGTGCCCGCCGGCTTCACGCCGGAGGGGCTCCCCGTCGGGCTCCAGATCGTCGGGCGGCATCAGCAGGACTTCGCCGTGCTGCAGTTAGCGCATGCCTTCGAGCAGGCCAGCCCGCAACGCCGCCGGCCGTCGCTTTAGGCCAAGATCCTATACTGAAAATTCATGCCCGCCCTGATTGAAGCGATTAATGTGAAGCGCCGCGGCGTGTTCGAGTTTGAGGACACGCCTTTTTATTGCCTGGAGGCGGAGGTCAGTTCGCCCACCGCGCGCGGCGGCCAGACGCTGGTGCGCCTGAAGGTGCGCAATCTGCTGACGCAGCAGGTGTTCGAAAAGACCTTCAAAGCCGGCGACAAGTTCAAAGAGCCGGACCTCGAATATGTCCGCGCCTCTTTCCTCTACAGCGACCAGGATGGCGCGCACTTCATGGATCAGGAGAGCTTCGAGACCCTCACTCTGCCGGAAGGAGTATTGGGCAACGCGCTCGACTACCTGCTGGAAGGCACGTTGGTGGAAGTCACCAAGTACAACGGCAACCCCATTGGCCTGCAGTTGCCGATGTTCGTCGAACTGACGGTGTCCTACGCGGAGCCCGGCAGCCGGGGCGATTCGTCGAGCGGCAGTGGCACTAAGACGGCGCGGCTGGAAACCGGCCTGGAACTCAAGGTGCCCTTGTTCATCAAAGAAGGCGAAAAGCTGAAGGTCGCCACCGAAACCGGGGAATTCGCCGGACGGGCCTGACGTCATGAAGTCCGCCCTCGAACTCGGCGAACGGGAGACCCGCGCGGTGATGGCCGAAGCGCGCCAACTTCTGGCGAGCGTCACGCCCGAGGCGGCCATCCGCCGGCCACGGCCGGATGCCTGGAGTGCGGCGGAGTGCCTGGAGCATCTCACCATCACCGTCGACGAGTTTCTGCCGCTCCTCGACGAGGCCATCGCCCGACGACAGCCGGCGTCCGCAGGCGACTACCGGCCCGGGTGGCTGGGCCGCTGGTTCTTGCGGCAGATCGAACCCGCGGAAAAGCAGCGCTCGTTTCGTGCGCCATCGAAGTTCGTCCCCGCGCAGTCGGAGAAGACCGGTGCCCAAGCCTTGGAAGAGTTCCTGGCGGCGCACGAGCAGTTCCTCGCCCGCCTACCGCAGATGGAGCCGCTCGATCTCACGCGCGTCCGCGTGAAGTCGCCCTTCGTCAACTGGATGAGCTATCCGGTAGGGCTGGTCTGCTATCTGATTCCGGCCCATGGCCGGCGGCATCTGCGACAGGCGCGGCGGGCTACCGAATCGGCGTGAACTGCGGCTCGATGTCGACCGGCAGGCTCTTCAGCCGGTCCAACGCGCCTTGCAATTGCGGCTTGAGCGCCGCGTACTCCGTCAGCAGTCCGCGGGCCTTGTCGTAGTTGCCTTCCGCCTCCAGGGTCAAGAGCAGGCCCGTCAACTGAGTGACGGCTTCATCGAAGCGGGCGACATCGACGGTGAAGTAGCCTTCCGGGCGCACCGAGATGGCGCCATGTTCCAGCAGATAGTTAAACTGCAGCGCCACGCCCTTGCCGTGCGCTTCGTTAATACCGAACCGGACCGAGCGGAACATGCTGGCGAGATACGTCAGATAGTAGCGCTTCTTCTCGGCGGGATCGAGCTTGCCGGTCTTCATCAGATAGGACAGCGCCCAAAGTCCCGTGGTGTCCGCTTTGGCCTCTTCGACCGCCGAGTACAGATCCTTCAACGCCAGGCGGACCGTCGTCGCCTGACCCTCGCGCTGGATGTTGTGCGGACCCAGGCCGTGCATCAGTTCGTGCGCCAGCACATGCGTGAAGAACGCATCGAAGCTCACGTGCGCCTGATCCTCCGGCGAAAGCAGAATCTGCGAGATCGGCACCAGCGTCTTGGCGAACTTCGCCTGCTGCACGTTCTTCAGCATCACGCGCTTGGAGCCCTTCTCCTTGATGACGCGTTCGTCGTTGGGCAGGTTATACGCCGCCGTTTGCACGCCGCGGTTGCCGTCACCGGAAGTGAAAACGACATCGATCACGCGAATCGGCGCGGCCGCGCCCAGCTTCGGATTGCGGTACTTGCGGTCGAACGGCAGATGATTTTCGAGCTCCTGCAGATAGCCGCTAAAGCGCGCCAACTTGGCGGACTCGGCATCGTCCCTTAGGCCCACGTAAGCTTCGAACGCGGCTTTGTAGCCGAACAGCTCATCCTCATAGGTTTCGTACGGGCCGATCGTGATGTCGATCGGCGCGTTGACGTCCATCCAGGCGACGTCGCTCGCGTAGTAGTCGTCCGTGCCAAAGGCATCGGCGCGCAGGGTCAGGAAGCGCTTCAGCGTCGCGTTCTTGGTGAGCGCAGCCGCCTCGCGGAGCAACGTCGCCGCCGGGGTGAGGAACTCGCGATAGGCTTCGCTGTAGGGGATTGCCTTCAGGGATTTGTCCGGCTGGCGGGCGATCACAGTGAAGTAACTCTGCGCGGCGGTCTGATTGGCACTTTGCCACTGCTCGAACTCAGCCTTGGTCATGTCTTCCGGGTAGAAGCCGGCGCCGGCGGGCTTGGCCGGCACGCCGGGAATGAAGGGTTCGTTGTGGTCCAGGCGCGACCACGGTCCCTGGTTGATGCGAAAGTAATGAGCCTCAGGCGAGCCGGGCTTTAGCTTGGCGGCGAGCGCCTCGTTGCCGGCCCAGACCTGACGACGAAACAGCGGATCGAGCAGCTTCGCCGCTTCCACCATCTTGGCGACGGCCTGCCGATCCTCGGGCGAGAGCTTGGCGAGCGCCGCGGCCTCTACGCCGATGGGCGTGGGCGAGAAGCGGGCGATTTTTTGTTGGAGTTCAGACACCGGAGCTTCTTGTTTTACCGCGGTCTGCTTGGTACAGCCAGCCAACGTGACCAACGCCAGAATCAGGGGAGTGCGCATGCAGAGACCTCGATTCCCAGCGTCGCATGAACGGAGTGGGGCCCCGCTTACCGGCGCCCGATCAGAATCGCGATGATCGTATTGCTCGTGCCGTCCGTGATGGCGGTGGTGGGCGTGGTCGGCGCGCCGTAGGCCGCGGTCAGTTCAGCCGCCGACGTGGTGGCCCGAGCCCGCTCCGCCGTACCCACGCCGATGCCGAACTGGCTGAAGCCCGGTCCGAAGCCCCCTCCGAACTGGCTGCCCCCGAAACCGCCAAAGCCGCCAAAACAGGTATTGAAGCCAAAGCCGGCAGTGCATCCGAAGTTGTTGAAGCCGCCAAACGGGAAGCGCCGGGGTTCGCCGGTGGCGGCCGTCCGCGAACCGTCGGACTTCGGCTGGGACCAGGCGCCATCCGCATTGCCGGTCACCGTCAGCGCGAGCCCTGGGGTGAGCGGACGCCGCGACGGAAAGGCGAAGCCAAAGTCCTTGGTGGCGGGCGTGCCGGGACTCACCACGATGCGATGCAGGCCGCACCACCACAGTGGATTCGCCGTCTTGGGCAGCCGTGACTCGTCGATCGCCTCGCGCTCCACCGTCACCGACGTCGCCACCGTCACCGCCCCGGCGGGCGCGAAGAAGAGTATGCCGGTTTTGCCCAGCGGCACCGGAGCATTCTCACCCCGGTCGTTGAGCGTGCCGCGATGGTCGAAGAAAACGGTGCCGCTGAGTTCCCAGGGCGTGAGGACCGCGTCTTTGCCGTCGTAGACGATCAGACCTTTTTCCGGCTCGGCAAACGAGATAGCGGCTGACGGTTCGGCGATGACGGGCGCGGCGCCGTCCGGCTTGGCGCGGAAGGTGAAGGGACCGATGAGGCGATCCGCCGGAATCTCCTTGAGCCGCCAGACGACGGAGTTGTCGCGGACGCCTTCGAAAACCGCGCCGGACGGGACGTCCAGATTCTCAAGGAAGCGAGTGCCGAGAGGGACCGTCGCGCCAATGGCCACCTCGCCCAGCCGTTGAGACGCGGTGGCGACATAGACGCTGTAGAGGACGCTGCCGTCGGTATCGAACTGGCCCGAAGTGCGGACCACCGCCAGGTCGGCCGCGGTCAGCGGGAGTGCACCCAGCAGGCAAAGCGTCGTGAGAATCCGTTTCATGGAGCGAGTGTAGGGCGCTTGCCCCCGGGAGTCGTCTGGTCCAGGTCAGGAAGTTCTCAAATTTCTGTCCATTTCCGGGGCCTCCAGGCGAGTAGAGTGTGGGAATGGGCTTGAAGGCAAACGATTGGGCGACCTCCCGCGGTGAGCAGTGGCTGGCGAAAGTGGAGGGCATGGAAGCGACCTTGCACCCGGTGGACGCGCCTCTAATTGCCGCGCTCGACCCGCGCGGGCGCGTGGCCGAGGTGGGCTGCGGCGGCGGGGCCACCTCGCGCGAGATTCTGCGGCACTCGCCCTCCGGCACCGTGGTGCATGGCTACGACCTGTCGCCCGCCCTGGTCAATTGGGCGCGCGAACACTCCGGCCCCGGCCTCGAGTTTCACGTCGCCGACGCGGGCATCCTGGTGCCCGCTCCCGGTTACGACCGTCTGGCGTCGCGCTTCGGGGTGATGTTCTTCGACGATCCGGCGGGTGCGTTCGCCAATCTGCGGCAATGGTTGGTGCCGGGCGGCCATTTCGCTTTCGCCGTCTGGGGCCGTATGCCGGACAACGAATGGTTCGCCAGCGTGCGCACGGAAGTGGCGGCGGTCGCTGAGATTCCGAAGTCGGATCCGGACGCGCCGGGTCCCTTCCGCTACGGCGAGGTCGACCAGTTGGTGAAGCTGCTGGAAGGCGCCGGATTCGCCGGCGTCAGCGTGACGAATTGGCGAGGCGACTTGCCCTTGGGCGGAGGACTCTCCGCGCCGGACGCGGCCAACTTCGCGCTCACGGCGTTCGGCTCGTTCCAGGAAGTGTTGGACGCCGCCGGCCCGGAAGCTCTCGCCCTTGCTCGCAAGCGACTGACGGCCCGCTTTGCCGAACGGGAGCACGCCGGCCTGGTGCGCCTCGCCGCCAGCGTCAACCTGGTCACCGGTGCGCGACTATGATCAAGAGACCAGATCCTCGTTGATCGCCACATTTTTGACTTCCACGGGAGATTGTCCATGTTTCGATCGGTGAGTTGGTTCTTGCTGTTGACGGCGATGGCCGCGGCGCAAAGCGCGGATCGCGAGAAGGTCCTGAAGTCCGATTTGGCTGGCCAGATCCAGGGGATGGCCAAGATGGCCCAGGTGATGGTGGACTCGGTCTTCAGCTTCGGCGAACTGGGCTTTCAGGAATACGAAACCTCCAAGTACCTCACCGGCATCCTCGAGAAGGAAGGCTTCACGATCGAGCGTGGCGTGGCCGGGATCCCCACCGCTTGGGTGGCCACCTGGGGCAAGGGCAAACCCGTCATCGCCCTCGGTTCCGACATTGACTGCATCCCGCAAGCCTCCCAGAAGCCGGGCGTTGGCTATTACGAGCCGATGATTGACGGGGCTCCGGGCCACGGTGAGGGCCACAACTCAGGCATGCCCTTGAACATCGTGGCGGCGCTCGCCGTCAAGAAGATCATGGAGCGCGAGAAGATCAGCGGCACCATTCAACTGTGGCCGGGTGTCGCCGAGGAGCAACTGGGGACGAAGGCCTACTATGTGCGCGCCGGCATGTTCAAGAACGTGGACGTCGTGCTGTTCGCACATGTCGCGAACAACCTCGGCGTCTCCTATGGTGGCGGCGGGGGCAACGGGATGATCTCGGTGGAGTACACCTTCCGCGGTGAGACTGCGCACAGTGCGGGTGCCCCCTGGCGAGGCCGCAGCGCGCTCGACGCGGTGGAACTGATGGACATCGGCTGGAACTTCCGTCGCGAACATCTGCGCCTGGCGCAGCGTTCGCACTACGTGATCACCAACGGCGGCGATCAGCCCAATGTCGTGCCGCGCAACGCCGCCGTCTGGTACTACTTCCGCGAAGCTGACTACAGCCACGTGATGGACCTTTGGAAGGTCGGCGACCAGATGGCGCAGGGCGCCTCGCTCATGACCGACACCAAATGGGAGTCCCGCGTGCTGGGCAGCGCCTGGCCGGGGCACTTCAACAAACCCGTCGCGGAAGCGATGTACGCCAACATCAAGACCATCGGTCTGCCGCAGTGGAGCGACGCCGATCAGACCTTGGCCAAAGGCATTCAGCGCGAGCTCAAACAGCCGGAAAAGGGCCTCGACACGAAGCTGGACGAACTGCGCCCCCCGCGCGCGCCGGAGCCGGGTAACAACATCGGGCCTACGGGCGGCGGCTCCGACGACATCGGCGACATCTCCTGGAACGTGCCCACCATCGTGCTGCGCTATCCCTCGAATATCCCCGGCTTGCCGGGCCACAACTGGGCCAACGGCATCGCCATGGCCACCCCGATCGCGCACAAAGGCGTGATCGCCGGGGCGAAGGCGCAAGCCATGACCCTCCTCGACCTGATGACCAAGCCTGAACTCGTCAAGCAGGCTTGGGATTACTTCAACAACGTGCAGACGAAGGACGAAAAGTATCAACCGCTCATCCGGCCCAACGACCGTCCGGCCGTGCACCTCAACAAGCGCATCATGGACGAATTCCGCCCGGCCATGCAGAAGCTCTACTTTGACCCCACCAAGTACGACAATTATCTGGAGCAGTTGGGCATCAAATACCCCACCGTCCGCTAGCGCTCAGGCGCCGCGCGGCGGCGGACCGCCGAAACCTCGCACCGGGGCCAGCGTAGCGTCCGGGTCGACCGCGAGCGTGGCCGTGGCGCGGAAGCCGTCGGCGTCGGTTTTGCCGAGCCGCTCCACCCGCAGCATGGAATCCGTCCCATGCTGGGAGCGGAAGATGCCGTCCTCAGTCTGCAGGGTGCGGCGAATGTCCAAACGCTGCGCATAGGGCGCCAGCCGCGAAATGCGGTCCGTCAAGTCTTCCGGAAGAAAGAGTTGTCCGGTGTGCGCCACGTGCCCGCCGGCATAGCGGGTTTCGTTCGCGGCGCCGCCTAAATGCACCTTCAAGTGAATGTGGATGGCGCGGCCGACGTACCAGCCCGGGTAGAGAGTGGCGAACTGGACGTCGCCCGCGCCGTTGGTCAACTGCACGCCGCGGAGGAAGCGGGTGGAGTCGGTTTGGCGGCCACGAGGGGGCCCGCCGGGCCGAAAGCCACGGCCGGCGCCATCGGGAGGGGGGCCGCCAAAGGGAGGGCCAAAGCCCAAACCAGAGCCCGGACGGCGGCCGGATTGGGGTCCGGGACCGCCAGGGGCGCCGTTCGGCGAATTCGCCGTGAAGCCGGAGTAAAGCCCGGTGGCATCGCAGTGCCAGATGTCGACGGCGGCGTTGCCCAGCGGCACGCAAGTCCGCGAGTCCACCAGCTTCAAGTCCAGCACCAACGGCACCCCGGGCCGCTGTTCGGTGATGTCCCGGCGCAGGATCTCGTCGTCGAGATAGTAGGGGCCTTCCTCCTTCTCGTGAGTCAGCGTGCAGGCGGGGTCCGCCGCCCGGACTCCGGGGGCGAACGCTAAGCTGCCGGCGAACAGAAAGCCGCGGCGGCTGAGATAGGGGAAGCGGTTGGTGAGATCCTGCATGCCCTGAGCGTAGCCGACATTTTGGCCATTTTCTGTAATGTTTTCTTGAGTTTGTGCTAAGTCTTTGTTAAGAGATTCAGCGCGCCAGTTTGAGCCCGGCGATGCCGGCGGCGATCAGCGCCACTGACGCGGCCCGGGCCGGTGAGAGCGGCTCGCCCAGCAGCAGGACGCCGATCAGGACGGCACCCGCCGTCCCGATTCCGGTCCACACGGCGTAAGCGACGCTCAGCGGCAGCGTGCGGACCGCCAGCCCGAGCAGACCCAAACTGGCTGTCATCAAAATGAGAGTCACCACGCTGGGGAGAGGGCGCGTAAAGCCTGCCGTCGACTTCAGGGCGGCAGCCCAGGCGATTTCAAAAAGACCAGCGGCGACGAGGTAGAACCAAGCCATGACGTAATTCCTCTACGAATGGATTGGGGCCGTCCCCGGTGAGTGGAAGGAGCGGAGCCGTCTCCGCCTACCTGCAGGATATCACCCCATTTTCCGAGACTCAATCCGGTTTTCGAGGTTGCTACGGGGCCCAATCCGGTAGGATGGCTGAAGTGTACATTGAGCAGATGAATGTCCCGATCGCGGCCTGCGAACCCACGGTGACGGAGTTACATGAAGACCGGCGGGTGGACCCGTATCATTGGTTGCGCGACAAGCAGTCCCGGAAGGTGATCGAGCACTTACAGGCCGAGAATCGCTACGCCGAGGGCGTGATGGCCTCCACGGAGGCCTTGCAGCACCAGCTTTACGACGAGATGGTCGCCCGGATTGAGGAGACGGATCAGAGCGCGCCCATGCCCCATGGCCCCTATGCGTATTACACGCGAACGGAGCAGGGAAAGCAGTATCTGATCTATTGCCGGCGTCCTGTCGCGGGCGGCGACGAGCAGATTCTGCTGGACGGCAATGAACTGGCGGCGGGCCAGGAGTACTTCCGGATTGGCGCGTTTGAGCCGAGTCCCGACCATCGGCGGCTGGCCTATTCGGTGGATACCGAAGGCGACGAAGTCTACACCGTGATGGTGAAGGATTTAGAGACCGGCGAACTTCTGCCGGACCGTCTCACCGACGTTTACTACGACCTCGAATGGGCCAACGACAACCAGACGCTCTTCTTCAATCGCGTGGACGCCGCCAAGCGTCCCCACGAGATGTGGCGTCACCGTCTGGGCGATGCCGAGTCCACGCTCGTCTTTCGCGAAACCGACGAACGCTTCAACTTGGGCGTGGAGAAGACGCGCAGCGGCGAATGGATGCTGCTCAGTCTGGCCAGCGCCACGGCCAGCGAAGTCTGGCGCTGGCCGGCCAGCCAGCCGCTTGCCGCACCCGAACTCATGTTCGCGCGGCGTCCGCAGATTGAATACCACGTCGAGCATCAGGGCGACCATTTCTACATCCGCATCAACGACCAGGGTCGGAACTTCCGCCTGGTGGAAGCGCCCGTCGCCAATCCTGGCGAGTGGCGCGAAGTGATCCCTCATCGCTCGCAGGTGCTGCTGGAAATGGTTCTGGCCTTCGCGGAGCACGTGGTCGTGGTGGAACGCGAAGGTGGGCTGCGCCGCATCCGCATCGACTTCGCCCGCGACATTCCGTTCCCGGACCCTGTGTATCATGTGGCGCCGCAGCGCAATCCCGAGTACCACACCCGCACCTTCCGCTACGAGTACACTTCGATGGTGACGCCCTCGAGCGTCATCGACTATGACCTCGTCACCGGCGACGCCGTCGTCCGCAAGACAACCATCGTGCATGGCTATGACGCCTCCGCCTACGTCACCGAACGCCTGATGGTGACCGCGCCCGACGGCGTGCAAGTGCCGCTGGCGCTGGTCTACAAGCGTGGCATCGCCCGCGATGGCCGCAATCCCACCATGCTCTACGGCTATGGCTCTTACGGCTTAAACACCGAGCCGACGTTCAGTTCGGAGCGCCTCAGCCTGCTCGACCGCGGTTGGGTCTGGGCGATTGCGCAGATCCGCGGCGGCAGCGAACTGGGAACGCCCTGGCACGATGACGGCAAGATGATGAAGAAGCGGAACACCTTCACCGACTTCATCGCCTGCGCCGAACATCTGATTGCCAGCGGCTATACGTCCCCTTCTAAGCTCGCCATTATGGGCCGCAGCGCGGGCGGCCTGCTGATGGGCGCCGTGCTCAACCTGCGTCCCGACTTGTTTCAAGCCGCCATCGCCGGCGTGCCCTTTGTCGACGTGCTGAACACGATGCTCGATGCCTCGCTCCCGCTCACCGTCGGGGAGTACGAAGAGTGGGGCAACCCGAACGAAGAAGCCGCCTACCGCTACATGAAGTCGTATTCGCCTTATGACAACGTGGGCCCCTACGACTATCCGCACCTGCTGGTGCTCGCCGGCTTGAATGATCCGCGCGTGCAGTATTGGGAGCCGGCCAAGTGGGTCGCCAAGCTGCGCGCCACCGGCACCGGCCAGCGCGAGATCCTCCTGAAAACAGAGATGGGCGCGGGCCACTTTGGACCCTCCGGCCGGTATGAGCGTTTTCATGAGACCGCGTTCGAGTACGCGTTTCTGTTGAAGTACGTGCGTTAGAATACAGACGTGACCCACGGCAGGAACCAGCGCGGCCGCGTGCCCGGCACATACACGGCGATCGAAGCTTCCCGATAAGTTGCGCAATCAGTGAATCATCCTGCCGAGGTTCGTTACCTCTACTCGCTCGGAAACGAAGTCAAGACGATCAAGCTGGGGCTGGATCGCATGCGGCTGATGGCCGCCGCGCTCGACCATCCCGAGCGCGCGTGCCGCTACGTTCACGTCGCCGGTACCAATGGCAAAGGCTCCACCTGCGCCATGATCGCGAGCGCCTTGCGCCACAAAGGCCTCTCCACCGGCCTCTACACGTCGCCGCACTTTGTCGACCCCGCCGAACGGATTCAGGTGAACGGCAAGCCGCTCACCGAGCATCAGTTCTCCACCGTCTTCGAAGAAATGCATCAGGTGGCTGAAGCGCTCATCAAGCGAGGTGAGCTCGACATGCACCCCACCTACTTCGAGTCGCTGACGCTGATGGCGTTTCTCGCCTTCCGGCAGGCTCGCGTGCACACCGTGGTGCTCGAAACCGGCTTGGGCGGACGTCTGGACGCCACCAACATCGTCACGCCGGTGCTCTCAGTGATCACGGCGATCGACTTCGACCACATGCAGTGGCTGGGCAACACCATCGAAGAGATTGCCGGCGAGAAGGCTGGCATCATCAAGCCGGGCGTACCCGTTGTGGTGGCTCATCAGCGGCCCGAGGCGCGACTTCCCATCGAGCGGGTCGCCCTCGACCAGAGCGCGCCGCGCTACGACGTGGACGACTGGCGCCGGCAGGTGGAATCGATCGACGCTTACTCCGGAACTTACGCGCTCGAGCATGGCGACACCCGCCTCGAAGTGCATTGTCCGCTCGCCGGTGAGCACCAACTCCATAACTCGTCCACCGCCGCCGTGGCTCTGCATCATCTGGGCCTCACGCCGCAGGAGATTCACGACGGCATCGCCGTGGCGCAGTGGCCCGGACGCCTGGAGCGCATTCACGAATCCCCGGACGTTATCCTGGATGGCGCGCACAACGTCGCCGGCGCCACCGCCCTCGCCGCCTACATCCGGCACTTTCATCAAGGCCGGAACGTCTGGATGATCTTTGGCGTGATGGCCGATAAGCAGGTGGATGAGATCGCCGAGATCCTGTTTCCGCTCGCCACGCATCTGATTCTGACGGCGCCCGATCAGGCGCGCGCCCTCGCCGCCACGGAGATTGCGAAGTTGCCTGTCGCCCGCCACGCCACCCTCGCCGGCAGCGTCACTGAAGCCCTCGAGACCATTCAGGACGCCGCGCCCGAAGACGTCGTCTTCATCACGGGAAGCCTGTATCTGGTGGGAGAAGCGAAGCCGATCCTCGAGCGCATGGGGTTGCTGACGTGAGCTTCGCCAAATTGCGTGCCTTTCTGTGGATTGACCCGCTGATCTGCCTGGCCACCGTCGTGATGGGCACCGCCAGCCTCGCCGCGTCTTTCTTCGATCGCACCGGCCACAAGCAGATGAGCGTGGCGCGCGCGTGGGCGCGTCTGCTCTGCCGGCTGGCGGGCGTGAGCCTCAAAATCGAAGGCTTGGAGCACATCCAGCCCAAGTCGAACTACATCATCGCGGCGAATCACTTGAGCTACATGGATACGCCCGTCCTGCTTGGCTACCTGCCGGTGGACTTCCGCTTCATGGCCAAGAAAGGCCTATTCAGCATCCCGTTTCTCGGCACGCACTTGGCGAGTGCCGGCCACCTGCCTGTAGTGAACGATAACCCTCGCGAAGGCATCCGCACCTTGAACGAAGCCGCCAAGCTGATTGCGGAGCGGCACACGTCGGTCTTGATCTTCCCCGAAGGCGGACGAGCTTCCGACGGTCGTCTGCAGGAGTTTCGCGACGGCGCCTTTTTCCTTGCCATCAAGAGCGAAACGCCCGTGCTGCCCGTCGCTTTGATCGGCACGTACGAAATGCTGCCGTTCGGTTCGGGCTTCATGAAGCCGGGTCCGGTGACGATGCGCATCGGCGCGCCGGTGGAGACTGCGGGCCGCCACATCAAAGAGCGGACGGACCTGTCCGTCCAGGTCCGCAGCGAGATCGACCGCCTGACCCAGGTCGGCCTCTAGCTCCTGCTACGATTCTCATAATGAAAGCCTTTGACTACGCGGCTCCGCGAACGTTGAGCGAGGCGTTAACGCTTCTGGCGGCCAACCCGGCGGCGCGGATTTTGGCAGGCGGGACGGACCTGCTGGTGCAACTGAAGAATCATCGCCGCGAAACACCGCTGGTGATCGACGTAAAACGCATTCCCGAACTCAAAGAGATCCGTTTTGATACGGCTCAGGGACTCACCATCGGCGCGGCGGTCCCCTGCATCGACCTCGCCTCGCACGCTGACTTGCGGCGCGTCTATCCGTCGCTGGCCGAAGTGGCGGGCCTGATCGGCGGCACCGCCGTCCAAGGCCGCGCGTCGCTCGGCGGCAATCTTTGCAACGCCGCCCCCAGTGCGGACTCCGTGCCCTTGATGATCGCCCTCTCCGCCGTGGCGCGCGTCGCCGGCCCCCAAGGCCTTCGCGACGTGCCGGTGGAAGAGTTCTGCGTCGCGCCGGGCAAGAATATGCTCGCCGACGGCGAGTTCCTCGTGAATCTGTTCTTCCCGCTTCCCGAAGCGGGATCCCACGCGCACTATTTGCGCTTCATTCCTCGCAACGAGATGGATATCGCCGTGGTGGGCGTTGGCGTTTCGGCCACCGTGCGCGACGGCAAAATCGCCGCGGCGCGGATTGCGCTCGCCTCCGTCGCGCCCACGCCGCTCTTTGTGAAAGAAGCGGGCGAAGCGCTGGTCGGCTTGGCCCCCACGGCCGAAGCCTTCGAAAAAGCGGGTGCCTTGGCGGCCGCCGCCGCCCAGCCGATTTCGGACATGCGCGCGCCGGCCGACTATCGGCGCCATTTGTGCGGTGTGTTGACGCGGCGCGCCCTGGCGGCGGCGCTGGCGAATTAGGGGTAGAGATTCCATGAAAAAAGTCCACGTGCAATTGACCGTGAATGGCGAGCCGGCCGAGTTCCTGGCCGAGCCGCGGCAGACGCTTCTCGAATGTCTGCGCGACAACCTCAATCTGACCGGCACTAAGGAAGGCTGCGGCGACGGCAATTGCGGCGCCTGCACCGTCAAGCTGGATGGCAAGCTGGTCACTTCCTGTCTCGTCCTCGGAGTGGAAGCCGAAGGCCAAAGCGTCGAAACGGTGGAAGGCATCGCCAAGGGTTCCGCGCTGCATCCGCTGCAGCGCGTCTTCATTGAAAGCGCGGGGCTGCAGTGCGGCATCTGCACGCCGGGCGTGCTGATGGCGGCCAAGGCTTTGCTCGAAAAAGAACCCAATCCCACCGAACACCAGATCCGTTTGTGGCTGGCGAACAACCTCTGCCGGTGTACCGGCTATGACAAGATCGTGCGCGCCGTGCAGTTGGCGGCGAGCGAAATGCGGGGTGCGCAATGAGCGCTCAATTCACGTTGATCGGCACGCGGCCGCCGCGCCATGACGGCGCCGACAAAGTCACCGGCCGGGCGCTCTACGGCGCGGACCTGAAGATGGCCGGGCTGCTGCACGGCGCCATTCTGCGCAGTCCCCATGCCCACGCCCGCATCGTCAGCATCGATACGTCCAAGGCGGAAGCGCATCCGGAAGTGCGCGCGGTCGTCACCGCCGTCGACTTCCCCGAGTCCCCCGACCGGATCGTCGATCTCGGTGAAGGCGAAACGCCCCTCAGCTATCTGCGCGGCAACATCCTGGCCAAAGGCAAGGTGCTCTATCACGGCCACGCCGTGGCGGCCGTCGCCGCCACCAGCGCGCAAGCGGCCGAAGAGATCGCCGGCCTGATCGAAGTGAAGTACGAGCCGCTGCCCTGTGTGCTCAACGCCCCCGACGGCATGGCCACCGGCGCGCCCATCCTGCATGAGGACCTGCGCACCAAGGAGTTCGGCGTCGCCACCAGCGGCCAAAGCAACGTCGCCGACCATTTCCGCCACGTGATGGGCGACATCGACAAGGGCTTCGCCGAGGCGGACCTGGTGCTCGAACGCGAGTTCAACACCTCCACCGTCCATCAGGGCTACATCGAACCGCACACCGCCACCGCGCTCTGGAACAACGACGGACGCCTCCTGGTGTGGTGCTCCACGCAAGGCAGCTTTGTCGTACGCGATGCCGTGGCCTGCCTGCTGGACCTGCCGGTGTCGCGCGTGCGCGTCACGCCGATGGAAATTGGCGGCGGCTTTGGCGGCAAGATTCCCGTCTACGTGGAGCCCGTCGCCGCCCTGCTTTCGAAGAAGAGCGGACATCCGGTGAAGGTCACCATGAACCGGCGCGAAGTGCTGGAAGGCACCGGACCCACGCCGGGCTCGTTCATCCGCGTCAAGATCGGCGCGAAGCAGGACGGCACGCTCGTCGCCGCTCAGGCGCACCTCGCGTATGAAGCCGGCGCCTATCCCGGCGCGATGGTGAGCCCCGCGGCCACCTGCGTCTTCGCCGCTTACGACATTCCCAACCAGACCATCGACGGTTACGACGTGGTGGTGAACAAGCCCTCCACCGCGGCCTATCGCGCGCCCGGCGCCACCAACGCCGCCTTCGCCACCGAAACCGTCCTCGACGAAATGGCTGAGTTGCTCAAGCTCGATCCCCTCGACCTCCGCTTGAAGAACGTCGCCCAGGAAGGCACCCGCCGTGCCGATGGCGCCAAATTCCGCCAGATCGGCTGCAAGCAGGTGCTCGAGACGATGAAGTCGCATCCCCACTACAGCGCGCCCCTCGGCGAGCCGTCCCATCCGGCGGCCAAGCGAGGACGCGGCGTCGCCGTGGGCTTCTGGATGAATGCCGGCCTGCCCTCCAGTTGCATGTTGAGCGTGAACTCCGATGGCAGCGTCGGCCTCATCGAAGGCTCCACCGACATCGGTGGCTCGCGTACGTCTATCGCCATGCAGGCCGCTGAAGTGCTGGGTCTGAAGGCGGAAGACATGCGGCCGTCCGTCGTCGACACCGACACCATCGGCTACACCGGCGTCACCGGCGGCTCGCGCACCACGTTCGCCACCGGCTGGGCCGCTCACGATGCCGCCCAGGACGTCCTGAAACAGATGAAAGAGCGCGCCGCCAAGCTCTGGCAAGTGGAGTCCGTCGACTTCGCTCACGGCGTCTTCAGTGCCGGCGAACACCGGCTCACCTTTGCCGAACTCGCCGCCAAGCTGGGCGAAACCGGCGCCCCCATCGTCGGCCGCGCCTCGGTGAATCCGCGCGGCGTCGGCGGCTCCTTCGCGGGCGTCATCGCCGACGTCGAGGTCGATCTCGAAACCGGCAAAACCAGCATCGTTCGCTTCACCGCCGTGCAGGACGCCGGCAAAGCCATCCATCCGAGTTACGTCGAAGGTCAGATGCAGGGCGGCAGCGTCCAGGGCATCGGCTGGGCATTGAACGAAGAGTATGCGATGAGTCCGGACGGCCGCATGCTGAATGCCAGCCTCCTCGATTACCGCATGCCCACCGCGCTCGACGTTCCCATGATCGATACGGCCATCGTCGAAGTGCCGAACCCGGTACACCCTTACGGGGTGCGCGGCGTGGGCGAGGCCAACATCGTTTCGCCGCCCGCCGGGATTGCCAACGCGATTCACGCGGCCACCGGCAAGCGGCTGCGCCGTCTGCCGATGAATCCTCCGTCCGTCCTGGCGGCCATCTTGGGAGCTTAAGTGACCTTCGACCTCACGTCCGAGCAAGTGCAGCTCCGCAAAGCCGTCCGCGACTTTGCGGAGAGCGAGATTCGCCCGCACGTGCTCGCGTGGGACGAAGCGCAGACCTTTCCGCTCGACCTCGTCAAGCAACTGGGCCAGCTCGGCTACCTCGGTTCGATCTTCCCCGAAGACCTCGGCGGCAGCGGCTTGGGCTACGCCGAGTACGCCCTCATCGTCGAAGAACTGGGCCGCGTCGATCCCTCCGTCGGCCTCATCGTGGCGGCGCATACTTCCCTTTGCGCCAATCACATCTTTGTGGCCGGTACGCAGGCGCAACGCGAACACTACCTGCCCAAGCTGGCCACCGGCGAGTGGATCGGCTGCTGGTCGCTCACGGAGCCCGAAGCCGGTTCCGATGCCGGCGGCACCCGCTCCACGGCACGCCGCGAAGGGGATGGCTGGGTGCTGAACGGCGCCAAGACCTTCACCACCAACGCCCACTACGCCGACGTCTGCGTCGCCATGGCCGTCACGGACTCCCAAGCCCAGCATCACGGCATCTCCGCGTTCGTCCTCGATCGCGGCAGCTTCCGGCCCGGCAAGAAGGAGAACAAGCTGGGCATGCGCGCCAGCGCGACTGGCGAAGTGGTCTTCGAGAACGTCTATGTGCCGGACGAGCAACGCCTGGGCAAGCTCGGCGAAGGCTTCGTCGATAGCTTACGCATCCTCGATGGCGGCCGCATTTCGATTGCCGCCTTGTCGCTCGGGATTGCGCAAGGCGCCTTCGACGCCGCCTTCGCCTATGCCAAGCAGCGCAAGCAGTTCGGCAAAGCCATTGTCGAGTTCCAGGCCATCAGCCACAAGCTTGCCGACATGGCTACAGAAATTGAAGCCGCCCGCCTGCTGGTCTATCGCGCGGCGGCGCTGAAGGACGCCGGACGTCCGGTAACCCGGCAGTCGGCGATGGCCAAGCTCTACGCCTCGGAGATGGCCTGCCGCGTCGCCTCCGAAGCCTTGCAGATTCACGGTGGCTATGGCTTCATCAAGGACTATCCGGTGGAGAAGTTCTACCGCGACGTAAAGCTCATGACCATTGGCGAGGGCACCAGCGAGATCCAGCGCCTGGTGATTGCGCGCGAGTTACTCAAGAATCGCTAAGTCAATAAAAAAGGCCCGGCCCACGCCACTAAGGTGGGCGCGGACCGGGCCGAATTCAGGGACGTTGGGTTACTGGATGTCGTTCTCTACGAGGAAGCTGGTCCATTCCAGGGTCCAGTCCTCATCGCCGATGCCGCCCAGGAACGTGGCGGACTGATCGAAGAAACCATCGTCCGGCGGCTGCACCCAGCCGGTGCGGAACAGCGGGCTGGCAAACAAGCCGCTGAAGTCCGGATCGCTATATTCAAATGGACGCGACACCAGCGGATCTACCGCGGCGAAGTTCTTGCCCGCGCCGTTCCCCTTCTCGCCCTGCGCATAGGACTGGCTATACGCCGCCGAGATTTGCCCCGCGATGGTGTTCGCGCCCTTGGCGCCGAGATTGTTGTTGTAGCAGAGGATGCCGTTCATCGTCACATTCCCGGCGTCGGCCTGCGCCTGCGTCGTGGCGTCGCTGATATCCATGCAGGGGCTATAGAAGTTCGAAACGAGTAAGTTATTGAACGAGCCGCGGCTGCCGCGCCGCAGGAAGATGCCCGGCGACGAGGCTTCGTCGAACCCCGGATTGCCGCTGCCGTAGAAGGTCACGTTGTAGATCGTGGGAGCCGAGAACGGCGTGGCGCCCTGATTGTACTCGCTATTGTCGCCTTCGATCCCACGATTGCCGGGCGCGTCCGGGCTCTGATACATCAGGCCGTACTGAATGCGGCCCGTGTAGCCCAACTGATAGTCGAGGAAGTCGTCGGCGCCCAGTCCGCCCACCAGCCACTTGGCGTCCATGTTGCCGCCAAACCATTCGAAGGAGTCATCCTTGCCGTAGATCGCCTGCAGATGCTCGGCCACTGTGCCTTTGCCGCAGCCGCCCCAGGTGAACGAGTTGAGCTCGTTGTTCGGCGAGAGAATCGCGCCCGCGTATTCCACGCGCACATACTTCAGCACGCCGCAGCTATGGTTCGGATCGTTGCCGCCGTAGAGCGTATCGGCGTTGCCCACCAAGCCTTCGATATAGAACGTGCCCGCCGCGTTGTTGCAGCCGGTGGTGGGACAAATACCGCTGGCGATGTTGCCGCCCACGTTGATCGGCGCCTTGCCCAGCAGCACCAGGCCGCCCCAGTCACCGCGTGAACGTTGGCCGAAGGGCAGGGAACTGGTCATGATGATCGGGCGCGACTTCGTGCCCGTCGCGTTGATCTTGCCGTTCTGCGTCACGATCAACGCCGACGACGGCGTCGAACCCGGCTGACCCACCACAAACGTCCCCGGCTCAATCGTCAGCGTCGCGTTATTCTTCACGAACACAATACCGCTCAGGCTCCACAGCGTATCGTTGGTCAGCGTCCGGTCTGACGTGATCTCGCCGCTGATGGTGGTCGTCCCCTTCACCACGCCGATCTTCATGTAAGCCGTCTTCAGAATGCGGGTCGCCGCATAGTCACGCAGTTCCACGGCGATCGTGTGCATGCCGAGCTCGTCCGGAATCGTGATCGCCGGAAAGCGTCCACCGTTGCCGATCAGGGTGGCCTTGGAGGCGTCACTCATCGAGACCGGCTGAAACCCGCCGGTGGCATTGTTGCCCTGCAGATCGGTCACCGTGGTGTTGTTCGCCGGCAGATAAGTCTTCACCCCGGTCTGGTTGTTCTGGCGATACGCGAACACCGTGTAGGGGTAAAGATCGCCGTTCGTTTTGACGGTCCACTTGAGCGTCAGCGACTGGCCGGCCTGATAGACGTACTTGTCGCTCCAGATGTACATGGACACTTTGGACCGGGGCCCGTTGTAAGCCATGGCGGCGCGCGAGGCTTCCGGCGTCGGCTCCGCGGCGTAAGTCAGCATGCCGGTAAGCACACTAAGGGCTAGATACGATGAAAATCGCATGGTTTCTCCTTAATTGATACGGAACTTAGAAAAACGAGTAAGTGAGGCCGACCTGGAAAGTGCGGCCCAAACGGTAGTCGCGTTGAATGATGCCGCCCTGGGTCCAGCGGTAGTCATTGTTGCCGAGGTTTTCCGCCTCGAAGCGCACCAGCCACTTCTTCTTCTCATCGAAGGCGAACTGGTAAACAGCATCGAGGAACAGATTGCCCTCCTGGTAGATATCCGGCACGCCGAACGTCCCGACGTCAGAGACCCGCCGCGAGACACGGTTGGCATAGAACTTGGCGTCGCTCCGCCATTGCGGACGCTGCCATTGGAAAACGCCATTCACGATGTAGCGCGACTGCCCCAGCAACGGCCGCGACTGCGACGTCACGATCGTGGCATCAGCCGGCTTGATCTGGATGTTAGAGTCGACGAACGTGAAGTTCGCCGACACCGAGAATTGCCTGAGCTTCGGGTTGAACGTGGCCAGCGACCGGCGAAACTCCAGTTCGAAACCCACGTTGCGCGCGCCCTGCGCGTTCACAAACGTCTGCCGCAGGTCGTTTGAGGGAACGATCGTCTGTTCAATCGGGTCCGTGAACTTCTTGGCGAAGACGCTAGCGGCAATCACCTGATTACCACCGGTGAACCATTCCCAGCGCGCATCGAAGTTGTTGACCACCGCGCGCTTCAGGTTCGGATTGCCCGCCACCACAAAGCCGCCCAGCACGTTGTTGAAGTCGAACGGCGACAGCTCGCGGAAATCCGGACGCGACAGCGTACGGCTGTAGGAGAATCGCAGGTTCTGCTTCGCCGTCAGCGCGTAGATGGCATTCGCCGCCGGCGCCGGATCCGTGTTCTTCAGGCCCGCCACCACCGGCGTCGCATTCGGCACGCGATTATCGAACGTCACCACGTTCTGTTCCGAGTCTTCCACCCGTAGGCCACCCACGAAGCGCCACCGCGGGCCCAAGTTCAGGTCCACCATCGCATAGCCCGCGTAGATGTTCATCTCAGCTGCATAAGTATCCGTGGCCCGCGTGAACTCAGTCAGCACAAATCCATTCGGACGAATGTTACTCGGGCCAAATAGCTCATTGCCCGGGAGGAAAAGATTGAGCGTCGTGAGTTGCTGGGGCGAAAAGAGGAAGCGGCGCGCGCTGAAGTCGCGCCGACGCACGGTCACGCGCCCGCCGACCTTGAACAGGCCCGAGATCGCGCCCTTGTAGAACGGAATGCTGTAGTCGCCCTGCGGCTCGTAGATCCGATCGTCCAGGTCAGAGAAGAAGCGAAGCCCCGAAGAACTGCTCGCCGAAAAGATGTACCGGCCATCCGGCAGCAACCCGCGAATGATCTCGCGCAGATCCGGCTCGTTGCGCTTCGAGTTCGAGTAAGTAAATTGCCAGTGGATCAGGCTGTTTGTGCAGATTCGCAAACGAGTGATCGCCTTCCACGCCCGTGGAGAACAGCGACCGCTGAATGTAGCGCAAGCGCTGCGCCTGTAAAGTCGAGTCCAGACCACCGTCGTAGCCGCCAAACTCACGCGCACTCTTCTCCGCATCATGCGTGAAGGTATTGCGGAAGATGATCTTCTGCGTCGGCGTCAGACGTATGGCCGTATTAAAGACCGCGCCCAGACGCGCGCTCTCGCCGTACTCGCGAAAGTCGGGATAGTTGGTGAAGATCAGCGGCGCGCCGTCGCCCTGCCGAAGATAGCGCTGCAGTTCGCTCTGCAACTGCGGCTTATTCGAAAAGCTCAGCGCCCCCACGATGCCGAAGCGGCCAAACGTGCCGCCACCCACCGCGGACCAATCGAGCGACGGGCGCGCCGTCGACGAAGTGGACTGCCACACCGGCGCAAACGACTGTCCGAACTGTTGAATCTGCTGCGGCGTAAACCGGCCGGGAATGACGCGGGCATCATTCGGAATCGCCGCCGGCAGCGCTCGCGCGCCCCCGCCGAAGCCGAAGAAGTCGCTCGACCCGCCCGGATACGTGAGAAAGTCCTTTCCCGTCGTGACCGAGTTATAGCCGCTCTTGGTCGTCAGCGTGAAGATCTTCTGCACCGGAAACTCGATCGTCTTCAACTGCACCAGGCCACCCGAGAACTCCGCAGGCAAGTCTGGCGAGTAAGTCTTCGCGATGTTGATGCTCTCAATCATTCCCGCGGGAAACATATCGAGCGGCACCACGCGCTTGTCGGGTTCCGTCGTGGGGATGGCGGCGCCGTTTAGCTGCGTCGAACTATAACGCTCACCCAGACCGCGCACATAGACATACCCCGCGCCGACCACGCTCACTCCGGTCACCTTCTGCAAGGCACCCGCCGCGTCCGACGAAGTGCCCGCCGCGAGTTCTTCACGGCTAATCGCGTCGCTCACCACCGCGGAGAGCTTGCGTTCCTGCAGCATGGCATCGGCGGTAGAGGCGATCGCCCCCACCTTCTCCACCACGTCGACGCTGGTGACGGTGGACTTGTTCGCCAACAGCGTGCTGGCTTCCGTGACCTCGCCCGCCTTCACCACCACATCGGTGACGTCCACCGGCGAGTAATTCGCGGCAGTAAAGCGAAGTGTGTAAGTGCCCGGGCTCACCGACAGACTGAACCGGCCATCGGGATCGGTGACATAGCGATCGCTTGATTGGCCGTTGAGCGCAATCGCCGCGCCGGCGATCGGACGGCCGGAGGCGCTATCGAAGACGCTGCCGCTGATGGTGCCAGTGGTCGATTGAGCCTGTAGGGCGAAGGAAGTGAGCAGAGCGAGAAGGACGAAATAGCTATTGGACAAAGAGAGAGACCTCGTTGGAGTCGACGCCGTCGACATAGACGCGGACCGGAACTCGGCCGCTCACAAAGTTCGACTCAGGTACCACGGCATTGATCTGCCACAGACCCGGAGCATCCGGATTCAGCCCGCTGTAAAGCACCCGCGCTTCCACGCCACCGATGAAGACCTGCGGAGTAGAGCGTGAGGCCGCCAACGACGGCGTGGCGCCGGGCACCGCCCCATCGGTCACCGCACGATTCAGCGGACCCTGGCCCGTGCCATAAATCGAAACGACTTCGCCGCGCTTGGCCGGCGTCGACGACGTGTTCTCGCTCACCCCATCCTGATTGCGAATAGCGCCGCGCGGCGGCAGTTGCGTGTCTTTGATGAAGAGTCCGGGGGCCGCCGCGATCACTCGCACCGAACCGGTGAAAGTGTTCGAGCCAAGCGTCACCTGCACCGGCCGGATGCCGGGCGTCACCGCGCCGGGAATCAGAAACGTGATTTGCGTCGACCGCACGTCGTAGAGCGGCGACTCGATGCCATCCACTGTCACCTTCGCCCCGCCGAGCGCACTGCTCAGCGGAAAGGCCGTAGCCGTAGCCGTGGTGGCGCCGGCAAAGTTGCCGAACGCCGCAACCCAGCTACCGGGAGCGACGGGCTGGTCCGCCCGGAAGCTGGCATTGTTGACGATGACGATTTGAGCGGAGAGGCTGGCACAGATCAGGGTGCCCAGGAGGGAAAGCCGTAACTTCATTCCATTTCAGGCTAGTCACGGCACGTCACAATCGGATTAATTCGGAGTTACAGGTGATTGTATTTGGATTAACTTCTGTAAGGATGGCCGGTAGCCGGCGGCGAGCGTCCGGGCGAGCGACGGCGGCGTCAATTGCTGCAACTCGCCGGACACGTGTGCAGCCGGTCCGTACCCGCCCGGCGACCACGGATAGTACGCGCCGCCCAGATAAACATACGCCTGCGTGCCCACCGCCACCATCACGCCATCCGCCAGAATCAGCGGATGCGGCCCGCCCAGACGTTCGCGATGCAGCGCCTCATCCAGCAGCGGCAAGCGCTTCACGCTCTCTCCGTTTGCCCGATTCCAAAGCTCCAGGAAGTGGTGCGCATCTGCCCGCCGGCACTCCGCGCACGGACGATGACCCGCGGCCAGCGCCGTCGCTTCGTCCAAAAAGAACAGCTCCGTGTAGAGCCCCGGTGTCATCACCGCGCGCCGGCGCCCCTTGAACTCCAGCACGCAACTGATCCAGCGTTTCAGTTTGTAACTGAGGATTAACTCACGGCGCTGATTGATCAGGCAGCCGCGATTGCCCATCAACGTCCCTCGCTCGGGCACCGCCACGATCTCGCCAAACGGAGTGACGCGGTTAGGCCAGGGCATCTTCCACACCCGGCAGATGACGGCAGGGCTCGAGCGCCTGTCGCGCCAGCCGTTCATCGGGCAACAGCTCGATCAGCCACGCCGCCGCTTCTGGTGTCCGCAACGTGCCGATCGCCAGCAACAGTTCGCGATCGTTCGTCCGCGCCCAAGCCTTCTGCAGCAAGCTCAACGCCTCGGGCCCGCGCTGCGCGGCGATCGCCATGGCCGCTTCAATCCGCAGCGTGGCATCGTCCAGGAAGGACGCGACAAACGGCAACGCCCCGGCCGCGTCGCGCTCAATCAAGGTCAGCAGGCACTGGCCGGTCACCTCGGGTTGGTTATCGCCCAGCCGAGCCTTGGCCCTCAGAACGGCGTCGGCATCCGTACACGCCACCTGCCCGATCGCCCGCAGGATGTCGATGCGCGTCAACGTCTCCGCATCCGCCAGCGCGTCGATCAGCATGTTCAGTTGCTCATGCGGCGACAGCAAGCGGCACTCGGACAGCCCCAGCGCCGCGATCGCCCGCAACGGCCCCGCCGTATCCACCGGCGGACCGAACGACGGCTCCATCTGCACATGTCGCAACGCCCGCTGAAACAACTCCGGCGACACCTGCTCCAGCTCCTTGAGCGCACGCACCGTCGCCAGCTTCGCCAGGCACCGCGGATCGGCTTTGCTGAAGAACCGCTGGGCCGCGTCGCTCAGGTCGTTCGTCAACTCGGTCGCCTGACGATCGGCCACAATGGCCGCCGCCTTCGCCACCACTGCGTTCGAGGCGTTCCGCAGACCCGCCCGCAGTTCCTCCACCGGCAGCGGCTCCTGCTGGCGCAGCGTGTGGAGCGCTTCGATCTCCGCCTCCACGGGCTGCTTCTTGCGCGTCGCCACGTCTCTACTTTTGCTTGCTCACCACGTCGATGCACGCCCGGACGAACGCGGGCAAATCCTCGGGCTTGCGCGACGTCACCACATTCCCGTCCACCACCACTTCGGCATCTTCCCAAAGCCCACCCGCATGAATCACGTCATGCTTGATGGCAAAGAAGCTGGTCACCTTCCGCCCGCGGAGCACGTCCGCCGAGCACAGCACCCACGGACCATGGCAGATCGCCGCCAGCAATTTGCCCTGCCGGCCAATCTCCGCCACAAATGCAATTGCGGCTTCGCTGCGGCGAATGTAATCGGGAGCCCAACCTCCGGGCGCCACCACGCCGTCGAAATCAGCCGCCTTCACGTCCGTGTAGGCGCGATCGGCCTTCACCGGATAACCCAGCTTGCTCGAAATCGTCTGTCCCGCGGCCGGCCCCACCGTCACCACTTCGGCACCTGCCTCGAGCAAACGGTAAATGGGGTACCAGACCTCCATCTCCTGGTAGGACTGATCCACGAGCACGGCGATCCGCTTGCCTTTAAGTTCCATAGCCTCAATTATCGCCTCGCCCCCGCCCCGCCAGCCGAACATGAGGATTCGCTAACGTCTTCCGCCCAACCGGACGATAGGCGTCCATGATTTGGCTGGCGTCGATTGCCGGGGTGCTGTTTCTCGGCTATGCGGTCTTCCGTTGGATGACGGCTACGAATCGCAAGTGTGTCGAGCTCATCGAAAAGGCTTCGCAGGCGGCTCTCGCCGGCGACTTGGTCGCCGAAGAGGAGTACGCGCACAAGGCGTTAGCCGCCGCGAAACGCGCTCGGATCGGTCGCTCCGGCATGTTGGGCTTCGGCCACTTCGCCGTCGCCGGCTCCTGTCTGCACCAGCAGAAATGGGCGGAAGCCGAAGCCGCGGGCCGGATCGCCATGGAGAAATTCGAAAAGGACCCGGCCTGGGCCCACATGACCTATACCGTCATCAGCCCCTTGGCCCAGGCCTTGATGCAGCAGCGCAAGCTCGACGACGCGCAGCGGCTGATCCAACGCTTCCTTGATGCCTCGGCCGGCTCCGGCTCCGCCCTCGAGCGCAGCGTCCTGTTCGGCACCTTGGCCATGGTCGCCGATTGCCGCGGCGAGTCCCGGCGCGCCACCGAGCTGTTTGACCAGGGCATCCGCATGATCGAAGAAACGATGAATGCCAATCCGTCCGGCCCCAGTGAACTCTCCATCATGCTCGCCGAAATGAAGCTGAACCGCGCCAACGCCCTACGCCGGCGCGATCCTGACGCGGCCATCGCCGGTTACCTCGAAGTCGTTCAGGTGATGGAGCGGCACGCCCCCCACAACGACCATCTGGCGATGGCCCTTTCGAACGCCGCCGTCGTCATGGAGTCAACCGGGCGTCACGAAGAATCCGAACGCGCGCACCGCCGCGCGCTCGAGTTTCGCGAACGCCATCTGCCGCCCCATGACCCGCGCGTCGGCATCTCGCTCAATAACCTCGCCAACGCCCTGCTGAAGCTGAACAAAGTTTCCGAAGCGGAACAGGCTGCCGAACGCAGCGGCGCTTTACTCGGCGGCGGAGATCCGCTGATGGTCGCCGCCGTCAAGGCCACCAAGGCCTCCGTGCGCGCCGCGCAGGGTCGGCATGCGGAGGCGCTGCCCTTGTTTGAAGAGGCCGTCTCGCTCACCGAAGAGGTCCACGGCGCTCTGCATCCGGAGGTGTTTGAGAAACTGCACGACATGCTGCCCACGCTTGACGCCTTGGGCCGCACCGAAGAAGCGGAATCCCGCCGGCGACAGATGGCGCGCATCGAAGCCGCCTTTGCCGACGCTTGAGCTGTGCCAAAATCGAGCAGATAGCGATCACGTTCGATCGCTCATAGTCAGGCGCGCCGTCGATCCTGCCGGGCATCTCCAGGAGGATCACGTGTGAGCCGTACCCAATTCCCCATCCCTTCGGAAACGGAAGCGAGCACCGGCCTTGGCGTCGGGCCTTACCGCTTAGTGCGCCGCATTGCGCGTGGCGGCATGGGTGACGTCTGGCTGGCGCAGCGAACCGACGGCGTGCTGCGGCGTCCCGTCGCCATCAAGTTGATGCACGGCCACCTGCTGGATCCGGCTCTCGAACAACGCTTTCGCTCCGAGCGCGAAATTCTCGCCGCCCTGGACCATCCGCACATCGCCCGGCTCGTCGATGGCGGCGTCACCGAGAGCGGCGTGCCCTATGTCGCTATGGAGTACGTGGACGGCGAGCCCCTCGACGACTACTGCCGCCTCCGCGAACCCTCCCTCCCCGAACGCCTCAAGCTCTTTCAGCAGGTCTGCGAAGCCGTTCACTACGCGCACCGCCACCTGATCGTCCATCGCGACGTGAAGCCGGAGAACATCCTCGTCACTCGCGAAGGCTCCGTCAAACTCCTCGACTTTGGCATCGCCAAGCTGCTGCGCCCCGAGTTCGGCGCCTTCACCCACGCCATCACCCGGCCCTTTGACCGGCTCATGACGCCCGAGTACGCGAGCCCCGAGCAACTGCGCGGCGAGCCCGTCTCCACCGCCACCGACGTCTATTCGCTCGGTCTCGTGCTTGCCGTCCTGGTCACCGGCCGCCTGCCCTATCCCGTCCACGGGCGCGATACCAACGAGATTCGCAAGATCGTCTGCGAGCAGGACACCCCGCGCCTCTCGGACGTGCCCGCCGACATTGCCGCCATCGTTGCCAAGGCCCTGCGCAAAGAGCCCGAAGGGCGTTACGCCTCCGTCGAGCATTTAAGTGACGACATCCGCCGTTATCTCGGCGGCTTCCCCGTGCGCGCTCACGATGGCCACTGGTGGTATCTCACGGGCAAGTTCGTCCGCCGGAATCGTCTCGCCGTCGCCTTCTCCACGGTGCTGCTCGGCGTACTCCTCGCCGCGGGCGTCCTGCTCACCAGTCTGAATCAGCAGTACAAGCGCGAGCGCGATACGGCCCGTGCTGTCGAAGGCTTCCTGCTCAACCTGTTCGACGCTTCTGACCCGCAGAGCGCGCGCCGCAGCCGTGTCGAACTGCCCGCGCGTGCCCTCGTGGACCGTGCCGCGGCCTCCCTCAGCAAAGAGTTCGCCCGTCAACCGGCCGTCGAAGCGTCTCTCGCCGAGAAGCTCGGCGACGTCTACCGCCAACTCGGCCTCTACCAGCAGGCGCTCCCGTTGTTCGAGCGCAGCCTGATGCTGGAGGCGCAAGTCTCCGGCGACGATGCTCCCTCAGTCGCCGCGATTGCCGTCCGCCTCGCGGACCTTCTCCGCGAACTCCAGCAATACGACCGTGCCGAGCAACTCGCCCAGCGCTCCCTGCACATTCGCCGCGCGCGGCTCGGTCCCAACGACCTCCAAGTCGCCGACTCGCTCAACGTTCTCGGCATCCTCCAACAAATCCGCGGTCGCCTGCCCGAAAGCCGCGACACCTTTGCCGAAGCTTTGCGCATCCGCCGCGCCGGCCTGCCCGCCGTGCATCATCACACCGCCCTCTCCCTCGGCAACTTGGGCAACGTCGAGAAGGCTCTCGGCAATCTGGATGCGGCCGAGGCGCTCTTCACCGAAGCGCTCGCCATGCGTCGCAAGGAATGGGGAGACCAGCATCCTCGCGTCGGCTCCAGCATGGGTCAATTGGCCCAGGTCGCCCTCACGCGCGGCGAAGTGACGCGCGCCATCACCCTGTCGAACCAGGCTCTGAACATCGCGCGCGCCGCTTATCCGGACGGCAACCCCGCCTTGGCGAATCAGTTGAACGCGGCCTCCGCCGCCCACCGCGAAGCCGGCGAGTGGGCCCGGGCCGAAGCCCTCTCGCGAGAAGCGCTCGCCCTCGAACAGCGCTTCCACGGCCCCGATGCGCCGGAGTACAGTTTTGCGCTTGCCGGTCTGGCCGCCGCGCTCATGGAACAGGGAAAACTCGCCGAGGCCGGTCCGCTGGTGCAGGACTCCTTGCGGATTCGCCGCGCTCGCCTAGGCGAAGCGCACGCCGTCACCGCGCGAGCCTATGAACAACTCGCCGAATGGCACCAGCTCTCCGGCCACACCTCCCCAGCCGCCGACCTCTACGCCCGCGCTCTCGCCGCGCGGCGCGCGAAGCTTGGTGACGACCATCCCGAAGTCGCCCTCCTCCGCTTCGCCAGCGGCGACCGTGCCGCCGCCCTTGACCAACTTCGCCGCCGTCTGCCCGGCGCTCAGAATCTCGAAGCAAAACTCTGGATCGAGTGGTCTCGCCGCGAACCCGCCCGTCGCGCTGAACTGCTCGAACGCGCCCGCGCGGCCTTGCAGCGCGCCCCGTCGCCGGACCCCGTTTGGGTCCGTCTCAGTCAGTAACGAATGCGGTCCGGATGGGCCAACCACGCCTCGAAGACGTGCTGAGCCCGGTCCCGCAGAAAGAACTTCGTCGGGATCTGCCGGGCTTGCGGCGGCAACGCAATCTCCCGATAGATGAAGTCGTCGTCGAAGCCGGCTTCGGCGGCGTCCTCCCGCGTACTCGCAAAGAACAGCCGATCCGGCCGCGCCCAGTAAATCGCGCCCAGGCACATCGGGCACGGCTCGCACGTCGAATAGATGTCGCACCCGGCCAATTGAAAGTCGTTGAGCTTCGCGCACGCCGCGCGAATCGCCACGATCTCCGCGTGGGCGGTCGGGTCCAGGTCGGACGTCACCCGGTTGGCGCCCTCGGCGATCACTTCGCCGCCCCGCACCACCACCGCCCCAAACGGACCGCCCGTGCCCTGCGCGATATTCTCCAGCGCCAATTCAATGGCGCGCTCCATAAAGCGCGGTTCCATAGCTTTATTGAATGCTGCGCCGCAGCCGGTCCAGCGCCTTCTGCGCCGCTTCGTAGGCGGGCTCGATATCCAGCGCCGTCTCGAAACACTCGGTCGCCTTCCGATACATTTCCTTGGTGATGTACACGCGCCCCAGGTTGTACCAGGGGAACTGGTAGCTCTCGTAGCGCTCGCTGACGGTCGCTTTCTCCAGCCATTCCACCGCGTCGTCCGGCCGCCCCAGCTCAATCAGGTAAGCGCCGATATCGTTGTACGGATTGCCGAACTTGGGGTCGAGGTCGATCGCCCGCTTGCACTCGGCGATGGCGTCTTCCAGCCGGCCCTGATGCCGATACGTAAAGCCCAGATAGGTATGCGCCTCAGCCGTGGGATGAATTTCGATGGAGCGCCGGTATAAGTCAGCCGCGAGGTCTAAATCACCCGCCATTTGGAGCCGATAGGCATCCTGGAAGATTTTGATAGCCAGTTCTATCAGGGACCGGCTCCTATCCTCGACCGCCATTCGATTCATCGTACCCATTTTGATGCTGACGCGAAAGGTAAACTAGGAGATAGAGTGATGTTTCCCGCCCTTCGCAAAGCAGTTTTCCCGGCGGCCGGTCTCGGCACGCGTTTCCTTCCGGCGACCAAAGCGGTCCCCAAAGAGATGCTCTCGCTGGTCGATAAGCCCTTGATTCAATACGGCGTTGAAGAATGCGTGGCGGCCGGCCTCACGCAGTCGATCATCGTCACCAGCCGCGGCAAAACCACCATCGAAGACCACTTCGACCAAAGCTTCGAGCTCGAGCAGACTTTGGCCCGCCGCGACAAAAAAGAACTGCTTGCTGTGGCACAATCCGTCGCCAGGCTCACCCAGATCTCCTATGTCCGGCAAGCGGAGGCCCTGGGCCTTGGCCATGCCGTCCTGTGCGCCCGCGAACTGGTCGCCGACGAACCCTTCGCCGTCGTGCTCTCCGACGACGTCATCGACTCGGTGACGCCATGCGTCGGCCAACTCGCCGCCGTCCACGCCAAGTACGGCGCTTCCGTCATCGCGCTCATGGAAGTGCCCCGCGAACAGATCTCCTCGTACGGCTCCGTCGCCGTAGAAGCGGTGGAGGGCGAACCCAACCTCTTCAAGATCAAAGATCTGGTGGAAAAGCCGAAACCCGAAGTCGCGCCCTCGAACCTCGCCATCATCGGCCGGTACGTGCTCACGCCGCAGATCTTCGATTCCCTCACCAAAATCACGCCGGGCGCCGGCGGAGAAATTCAATTGACCGACGGCATGCGCCACCTGCTCGGGTCGCAGCCGATTTACGGCTTGAAGTTTGAAGGCCGGCGCTTCGATGCCGGAGATAAGCAGGGCTTCCTGCGGGCCACCGTCGAGTTCGGGATCAAGCATCCCACCCTCGGCGACGCGTTCCGCAGCTACCTGCGGGAGCTAAAGGTCTGACGCCTGTCCCTTTTGAATTGCCCTTGCGCAGCAGCGAGGCCGCGGCCATCGCGGACGTGCTGTTTCAGTCGGTCGAGGCGCTCACCGGTTCCGGCCGCAAGCTCACCGACGAAGCGCGGCATCGTTTTGCCGCCCGTTTGCGCAATGTGGATACGCCCAGTGTGCGTGTTTATCCCCTCTCGCTCGAGCAGGACCCGATTCACCCGTCCAGCTACTACCTCGCCGTCGACGGACTCAGCCATGGCGCGGTGACGCCGCTCCTCCTCCGCGTCGGCCTCGCCTCCTCGCCGGCCAGCGGACTCTTCCCCAAATCCGTCCTCATCGGCCGCATGCGCCCCGCCGGCGGGCGCGAAGTCGTCGTCAACGCGATCCCCTTCGGCCCCACTGACGAACAGCCGCTTGAAACCTTCAACGAGCAAGTCACCAAAAGCTTTCAGCCGCGCCCCCAAGGCCTGCAGCCCGCCCTCATCGTCACCACCAGCACCCCGGCGGCGATGTTCGAAGCTTTCCGTCAGATCTACCGCGACACCGGGCAGAATCGCGCCGCCTTCGCCGTCGATCTCGCCCAGGGCCGCCCCGGCTACTTCGCCACCGTTTGCGCCGCCATCCGCGCCGGCTGGCGCGACGGCTATAGCCTCGGCCTCACCGGGATTCCCGCTCAGCCCGGCGAATCGCTCGACGGCCTCACCGGCTACTCACGCTTCTCCGTCCGCGTCCCCGCGCCCGACGACCTCGCCTCCGCCGCCACCGTCTTCGACCGTTTGCGCCGCCTCAAGCCCCGCGGCTTCGACTTTGAACTCGACTTCCGCGGCGCCACCCTCACCGCCGCCAGCCTCGCCACCCTGCTTCCCGACTGGCGCGCCGCCGGCCGCCCCGTCAACTCGGTCGTACTGCCCGCCGGCAGTGACTTCGAGGAACTCGCCACCGTCCTGCGTCAGCACAACGCCCTGCCCACGGTCGAAGGCGCCATCCGCTCCCGCGCCCATCGCTGGCAGCAGCAACCCACACCCGAATTGCTCGCCGAACTCGCTCGCGACTAAGCCCGCAGATACCAGCCGCGCCGGTGCAAGCCATAGGCGATCGCCAGCATCAGCAGCATATAGCTCACCGCATATAGCAGCGACGCATTCATGGGCGCGGCCAGCGGCGCGAACCACGTCTCATACAGCCACACCCGCAACGACGACTCGCCCATCGGAATCGCGTGCAGCGTAATGTCGATCAGTTCGGACGCCATGTAGACGGCAATCGCATTCTTGCCCAGAATCACCAGCGGGGCGAGTCCGCGCCGATAGCCTAGCCCGTCGATCACCCACAGCAGCGCGCCGAACATCACGAAGTCAAAGCCCGCCATCAGCAGCACAAACGTGCTCGTCCACAGGCTCTTGTTGATGGGCAGCCAGGGGTTCCAGCAGTAGGCGGCCGCGATCAGCCCGTTGCCCAGGATCAGCATCCACGTGGTCCGCACGGAGAGTTCCTGCCGCCCGGTGATCAGCCGCCCCGCCAGCAGCCCCAACAGGCACGTTGCCATCGCCGGCAGCGTGCTCACCACGCCTTCCGGGTCCCAAGTCTTCGTGTTGTGGTAGTTGTGCGCCCCCAGCACCACGCGATCGACGTAGTGCGCGAAGTTCCTTTCCACATCCAGATACCCGGAACCGTACTCCGGCACCGGCGCGTAGAACATCAGCAGCGCAAACCCCAGTAGACACGCCCCCACCGCGACAATCTGCCCCCGCACGCCCGTCACCAGCGCGATGGCCACCGTTGCCAGATAACAGATCGCGATCCGCTGCAGCACGCCCAGCACGCGAAACGTCCCCAGGTCGAACGTTGGGTAGGCGTACACCAGCAGTCCCAGCGCAAAGAGAATGGCGGCCCGCCGCGCCGCCACCCCCAGCAGTTCGGTCCGGCTCGCTCCCGTCTCCAGCTTGCGCCGCAGCGAGATCGCAATCGCCACTCCCACAATCCACACGAACGACGGAAACACCACGTCCGTCGGCGTCCAGCCATCCCATTTAGCGTGTCGCAAAGGGGGATAAACAGCACGTCCGGTGCCGGCCGTATTGACGATCACCATAAAGGCGATGATCAGACCGCGGAACACGTCGAGCGAAAGCAGGCGCTGAGGCATGAATCTGCATTATTGTACGGCGGCTACACTGGGAGCAGATGCGCAACGTTCCCCTGGTTCTGGTTTTGGCTCTCACCGGCTGCACCTCGCTTTATTACGAAGCGATGGAGAAGATCGGCAAAGAGAAGCGCGACATCCTCATGCAGCGCATCGTCGACAGCAAAAAGGACCAGGAGGCCGCCGCCAAGCAGTTCAAAACCACCCTCGAAGCCTTTCAGGATGTCACCGGCTTTGACGGCGGCAACCTCGAAAAGACCTACAAGAAGCTCAACGGCGAGTTCGAAGACGCCGAGTCACGCGCCAAACAACTCTCGGACCGCATCAAGAGCATCGACCAGGTCTCCTCGGACCTCTTCAAAGAATGGGCCACCGAACTCGGCAAGATCCAGGACCCCACCCTCCGCTCCCGCTCCCAGCGCCTCATGCGCGACACCCGCCTCCGCAACCAGCAATACCTTGCCCGCATGAAGCAGACCGAGCGCAAAATGCAGCCCGTCCTCCAGGCCTTCCGCGATCAGGTCCTCTTCCTCAAACACAACCTCAACGCCAGCGCGATCGGTTCCCTCAAAACCACCGCCACCAAGCTCGATGGCGACGTCAGCCTCCTGATGGCCGACATTCAAGGCTCCATCAAAGAGGCGGACGCCTTCATTCAAACGCTGTCTACGCCCCAGCCATAGGCCCCGTCGACATGCCCGGCGCCTCCGGCGCCAGCACCTCGCCGTTCACCATGCGCTTCTGCGCCCCGCCCGTCTCCATGTAGATCGCGTTCGGAATCGCGCACAGCATGTTCATATTCGCGCTGCCGCCGCCATGGCTCGCCAGCGCGATGCCCGCCGCGTCCGCAATCGCCGCGATCTCCAGCCACTCCGTCACCCCGCCCGCCCGGCGATTGTCCGGCTGCACGACGTCGGCGCCGCGCCGCTGAATCAGGTCATTGAACTGATACTTCGTATACAGGTTCTCGCCCGTTGCCAGGCGAATGTCGAGCGCGGCCGCCAACTCCGCATAGCCCTGCATATCGTGCGGCGGCAGCGGCTCCTCGTACCAGAAGATGCCCATCTGCTGATACAGCCGGCCTCTGCGCAGCGCCTCGTTCCGGTCGAACACCTGATTCGCATCCAGCATGATGCGCCGCTTTCCCGCCAAGTCCTGCGCGATGCGGATGCGCCGTTCGTCATCGGCCATGCTGTGGCGCCCCGTCTTGATCTTGATCGCCTGATAGCCATGGCCCAGCGCGTCATCAATCTCTTTCTTGTACTGCGTCAGATTCTCGTCGTTGTCGTAATACCAGCCGCACATTGAGTACACGGGCATGCGGTCGCGATACGCCCCCAGCATCTTCCACACCGGCAGGCCGGCATGCTTGCCCAGAATGTCCCACACCGCGATGTCGGTGGCCGCGATGGCGAACTGCGTAATGCCCGTCAGCCCCTGATACTGCAGGCCCCGATGCAGGTCCGCCCGGATCTTCTTCGGGAACGCCGGATCCTGATTCAGAATCAGCGGCTTCACTTCTTCTTCCAGCAGCGCGCGGAGCGCCTTCGGCCCGCCTTCGATCGCCCCGAAGCTCGACGTCGCATAGCCCGTAATCCCGCCATCCGTCTTCAGGCGCAACGTCACCGTGCCTGAGTGAATGCCCAGTTGTTGCAACGGCGTCGTAGTTCGGGCGTCGCGGCGGATTGATCGCCAGATCCGTCTCGAGCGCCACGATTTTCAAGGCTTTCTTCTGCTCGGCGGCAATCGCCAATCCGGCCAAAGGGAGCGAAAGGAGCTTGCGGCGATTCATCACACCGCGTATTCTTTCATGAATATGCGTGCGTTAACGGGATTACTGCTTCTAGGCTCGCTATATGCCGAACTGCCGCCCCAGGGCATCACCGTCAGCCAATGGGTGCGGGAAGACTATTTCACGACCTACCTGGGCGGCGACCTCAGTGGGCTCGAACGCGGCGCCGCCAAAGCCCGCGAGATCCTCGCTGCCGACGCGAAAAACGATTCCGCCCGCGCCTGGCTGGCCAGCGGTAAGCTCTTCCTCGCCGGCCGCGCCCGGCAGGCGGGACAGATCGACGAATCTAACCGCCTCTTTAGCGAAGCTCGTGCCGAAGCCCAGACCGCGCTCATGTCCCAAGAACCCCAGCGCCATCCGGATTCTGGGTGCCTCCTATGTCCTGATGGCCGATCGCTTCACCGGCGAACAGCAGGAAGCCTTGTACCGCGAGGGACGAGGCCTGTTCAAGATCATTCGCCAACAGGAAGGCGCCGGGCTCGATCAAATGCCGCTCCACTTCAAGGCGAAGTGCTGGCCGGCCAAGCCCAAGCCGCCCTGCGCCTCGGCCTCCAGGATGAAGCCACCGGCCTCCTCAACGAAATCGTCAAAAAGCTGCCGAACACCCACTACTCGCAAACCGCCGAGAAGTGGTTGAAGGAGCCCGCCTCCGCCGCCAAATCCCAACTCGTCTGCCAAAGCTGCCACGACGAAAACCGGCTCGCCAACCGCCTGCGGGCCCTCGCCGCCGCGCGACCCTAAGCCAGAAAGCCCAGATCGCTGGCCGCAAAATTTGCCAGATTCGGGAACACGTTGGCGACATCGGCCGGCGTCAACCCGAACCACTTCGCGAACGTCGCGCCATACTGATCGAGCGACGTCGACGGTATCCAAACGCCCCTCGACCCCGAGTCATCCGGACCGCCCAGCGCCATCACCGGATACCGGCCATACAGATTGCCGCCCCGCACCGCGCCGCCCATCACCAAGTGATGCGACCCCCACCCGTGATCCGTCCCGGACCCGCTCGGCTGCAGTGTCCGGCTAAATTCGGACTCCGTAAACGTCGTCACCCGATCCGCCACGCCCAACTCCACCGTCGCCGTGTAGAACGCCGCCATCGCCTGCGCCACCTGCTGCAACAACTGCCAATGCTGCCACGCCTGCGACCCATGCGTGTCAAAACCATCGATCGAGCAGAAGAACACCTGCCGCCGCAACCCGATCTGCGCCCGCAACTGAATGATCTGCGCCACCTGCTTCAACTGATTGCCGATCGATGTCCCCGGAAACTGCGCCGCCAGCGGCGTGCTGCCCGCCAACCCCTTCAGCATCGCGCTCAAGGCCAGCGCATCCTGGCGCACCTTGTTCGCGCCCTGAATCAGCGACAGTCCGCTGTCGAAGGTCAGCACCTCCTGCAGCCCCACCTTCCGCGCCGTCGCCGCCGAGGCCGGCCACGGGTCCATCCCGTAAAGCCCCATATCGAAGCCCGGGATCAGGCTCGCCGACTGCACCGAGTTGCCTTGCAGAACAACTGCGGCCCAGCCAGCGACACCGACGGCGGAAACGACGATCCGCCATTGGCCGCCACCACCGCATCCGCTACGCGACCCGCCCAGCCGCTCCCCGAAGATCCATTCGGCGTCCCCGCCTGCATTTGCAGAATCTGGTCTGAATGCGAGAACAGATTCGTCGGCACCGGCACCGCATTGGCCAGGAACTGCGCCCGCGTCGTCGGCTGCACCAGCATGCCCACGTTGGCCACCGCCGCCAGGCGGCCCTGCGCCCACACGGATGAATCGCCTGCAGACCGCTCGAAAGTCCGTAGCTCGTCCCGCTGATCGCCGTCACCGGTAGCACCGTCGCCGAATTGTCCGGCAGCGCCACGGACCCTCGAATCGAGCGGTACGCCGTATACTCGGCGCCCTGCGGCACCACCATATTGTTCGCGTCATTGCCGCCGAACATAAAAAATGCACACCAGCGCCTTATAGTCGGTCGCCTGGGCATACGCATTCATCGCCCCAAAGCGCGATGCGCCTGCGAGCGTAGCCAACTTCAGAAGATGACGTCGTGTGGTCATGGCGAATGTCC
>CBDDIZ010000010.1:0-21660 GCA_965229305.1 Bryobacteraceae bacterium
CGGGACGACTTGGGGGGCGCTCGCGCTGCAGCACGGGGGCGGGCTTCGTTGCGCGGAATGTCGCACCTCAGCGCGTGTGGCCGCCAAAGATCCACCAGCGCCAGAGGGCGAAGAGGATGGCGACGACAAAGAGAGTGCCGAAAATGCGCTTATTCTCCCGAGCGAGCCAGACGGGCAGGTAGATGTCGAAGTTGGGCCGCCGGTCGTCGGTGTGGGGGAGAGCTAAGTCGGTGAGCGGGCAGCGGCAGTGGTTCACGGCCAAGACCGCGCATTCGACGAGAACGAGGCCCGTGAGGATGCTCACCAGTTGGAAGCGATTGGCCGCGGCGGCGATCGGGATGGCGAGAATGCAGCCCGCAAAGAAGGCCCAGACGACGGTGTGGAGTAGTTTGATGGCGGTTAGCATCGAGCGACTTTGCGCGGACGATAACGCTGCGTCAGGCGAGCCAGCGGGCCGCAGCCCAGGCGCCGAAGCCAGCTACCGCAAACAGGACCAGGTGGATGCCCAACTCGTCGAGTGCCGAGTACCCCGCGCTAACTCCGCGCGAAAAGTCGTTTGCGCAGAAGATGAGCCAAACTGCGAGAAAGGCGATAGCGCCGGCGACAGTCCCTTTGCCCATCATCTTCGCGGCATAGACGAAGCCGAACGCCAAGACCAGCCCGATTCCCGCAACGACGAGTGTTCTCATGGAAAGCCCTCCCTACCGCGCCTTCGCCGGAGTCGTGGCCATGGGGTCACACGCTCCGGCTGATTTTCATTCTCACAATTGTGGCAAAGAAGCCGACCCTGACGGGGGACTCCAACTCAAGCTGGGAGGCACTTGAAGGAGGTACGGCTTTGCTACGCGGTTCGGGACGGGGCCCTTACAGAGGGTGAGGTGGTACTCGCGGACGACATAGTGATGGCCGAGTTTGCTGATCGCGCGTTCCATGAGAAAGGTGCGCACAGTTTGCCAGGGTTGCAGCACGGTGGCCTTGGGAGTGCAGCGCTCTGCCACGCTCAAGTTGCCCAGTGCGGCGTTGTCTTATAACGTCATGACTATGCAGAGTTGGTGCCTTTCAGGCTAAATCGGTCTGCAGGTCGATCTCACGAGGCGGGTCCAGAGGGGTTGGCACAGGCTCGGCACACAAGGTCAGATGATACTCGCGCACATAGTAAGTCTGGCCCGAGTAACTCGAGTGACGGCCGTTTAACAACACTCTTACGGCCTGCCAGGGACGCAGTAGGGCAATCTGGCGGGTGGCGCGCGATGGTGCGCCCAGCTTTTGACGGCAAGCCTCTTCGAGAAGCGTGACCTCGACCTTGTCCGGAGCAACGAGAGCGATGTCGAAGACGCCGACTTTTGGTGCGTCGCGCACCGGCCAGCGGCTGAGGGGCAGTGGCCGTGCGAAGCGCGCCGTCGGCATCGAGGGCGAGCGAGAGATAGCTTGGTGCGGGCAGGTGGGTTTGGTGCTGCTGCCAGAGGCGGGTGATGATCGGGTGGACGTCGAGCGGGGGCCAAGTTCGGTTCTGGTTCGGCGATCGCCAGCGATCCTTGGGAATGGCGGAACAGCGCTCCAGGATGACGACGGTAAGGGGCATGGTGACTTAGTCGGTCTGGGGGCGGCCGCGCAGCTTCTTGGTGGACGAGCGTTCGGACTTTGCCGTCAGGCGGCGACCCTTCGACCCCAGGGTCGGGCGGCTGGGGCGCCTCGGCTTAGGCGCTACGGAAGCGCGCGCGACTAACTCATCCAGGCGAGCGCGGGCTTCGATGCGGTTGGCCTCCTGGGTGCGATGTTCGCGGGCGGTGATGATCAGCACTTCGTCCTGCGTGAGGCGATGCCCGGCCAAAGCCTTGAGGCGCGTGCGGACGGCCTCCGGAAGGGATGGCGATCGGCCCACGTCAAAGCGCAGTTCGACGGCGGTGGAGACCTTGTTCACGTTCTGCCCACCAGGACCGGACGCGCGGACGAAGGCGAAGGTCAGTTCCGAATCGGGGATGCGCAGCACAAGACCATGACAACACGTTACTCGTGGCGGAGGGCGATCGCCGGATCGACCCGGGCGGCACGACGAGCCGGGAGGGCGCTCGCCGCGAGTGCGACGGCAAGCATGACGATCGCCGTGCCGGCGACGGCCACCAGAGGCGAGCGGTCCATTGCCACGAAGTGGGTGGCGAGCAACTGCAACGCGGGGTAGGTGAGCAGCAGCCCGGCGAGGAGCCCGACGCAGACCAAAGTAACGCCGCGGCGGACGATGGTGCCGAGCACTGCTGCGGGCGCCGCGCCCAGGGCGAGCCGGATGCCGATCTCGCGGCGTCGAGTGACGACTTCGCCGGCCAGCAGGCCGTAGAGTCCGATGGCGGCCACCAGCAGTGCCGTAATCGCGAAGCCCGCCAGTAGACCAGTTAGCGTACGGGCGTCGGCACTGGCGGCGCGCAACTCCTCGTTAAGGGGACGCAGTGTTTCTACGGGAAGATTCGGATCGACACGGCGCAGTTCCTGGCGAATGGCCTTCAGTAGCGGGAGCGGGTCGCCTGTCGGACGAATGACGAACTTCGCGAGAGGCCAGTAGGTAGTCTCGAAGGGGACAAAGACTTCGGCGACGGCCTGCGCCTGCTGATACTCCTGCCGCAGATCGGTGACGACGCCGACGATGGTGAGCCAGCGCGGGGCACGTCCAGGGGCGCGTTTGGTGTCGAAGGTGAAGGTGTGGCCCAGCGGATTCTGCCCTGGGAAGAAGGTGCGGACGAAAGCCGCATTCACGACGCATTCGCCGAGGTCTTTCGTGCGGCGGGAGAAAGTACGGCCGGCTTGGAGCGGTAGCCCGAGCGTGGCGAAGTAGGACTCGCTAATGGCGCGCCGGCTGACCGGGAGATCGCGCAGCGCAGGGACGAGTTCGTGTCCGGGTATTTCGATGTTGTTGGACTGCGTGCTGCCAAGCAAAGGCAAGGCGTCCACGAAGCCGATGCTCTGCACGCCGGGCAGGGCAGCCACGTGGTCCAGGGTTCGGCGGAACGTGGAACTAAGCTTCTGTCCGTCGGTATCCCAGGGGAACGAGTAGGTGAGGGCGATGAGCCCGTCAGGGCGGAAGCCGAGGGGCTTTTCGAGATGGTGCAACAGGCTTTCGGTGAACCGGGCCGCGGCGGCCAGCAGCAGCGTGGAGAGCACCACTTGCAGGAGAACGAAGGCGGGTCGCAGCCAGGTGCGCCGCGTCGCGCGGGCACCATCGCGGAGTTGATCGGCCTCGCGCAGGCGCAAACCGAACGACGCCAGAGCTCCACAGAAGAAGCCGGCGAGAAGGGAGAGACCGAGGCCGAAGAGAGCGACGCGGCTGTCGAGCGCAACCAGGTCGAGCCGTGGAAGGTCTTCGGGCAAGGCTTTCTTGAGCAGGTCAACGCCCCACCAGGAGAGCAGCAGACCGCCCAAACCGCCCAGCAAACCCAGCCACAAACTTTCGAGCCGTTGAAGCCGGAGGAGGGTGGCGTGGCCGGCACCGAGCGCCGCCCGCACGGCGAACTCGCGTTGACGCTCGGCGCTACGCACCAGCAGCAAGCTGGCGAGATTCGCGCAGACGATCAGGAAGACGGCGCCGATGGTGGCAAATAGCAGCCACAACGGTCGGCGCGCGCCGCCGGTGGCGGCTTCCAAGAGCGGCTGGGCGCGGGCGGTGAGAGCGGATTCAGTGGCAGGGTATTGGGCACTCAAGCGAGCGGCAACGGTGGAGAGTTCGAGGTTGGCCCGCTCGATGGTCGCGCCGGGCGCCAGGCGAGCGATGAGGTCGAGCCAGTTGCCGCCGCGGTCCGGCGAGTTGAACGACCGTGCCGCGGAGGCGTACAGTTCGCCGGTATGGCCGTCGCTGGGGGTTGGTGGCATGACGCCGACCACGGTGTACGGCTTCTGACTGAGGATCAGCGTCTGACCCAGCACGCCGAGGTCGCCGCCGAAGTGGTTCTGCCAAGTCCGGTGTGAGAGCACGACTTCGTCTTCGCTCCATTCGCGATAGTGGCGGCCGTGCAGCGGAGAGAGGCCAAAGACGGTGGCGACGGACCCGATGCTGCGGCGGACGGTGAGACGCCGGGGATCTCCCCTCCCGGTGAGGACCACGCCCTCCCAATAGAGCCCGGTAAGCGCGGCAAGGGCGGGGACTTGGCGCTGCCAGTCGGACAGACGGGCCGGATTGCCGCCGAGCGCCTGGCCGCGGATCGATTCCTGGATGGAGACCAGCCGGTCTGATTGGGGATAAGGTAGGGGCTGCAGCAGCACTGCGTCGACCACCGAGAAGATAGCGCTGGTGGCGCCAATCCCGAGGCTGAGCGAGACGATGGCGGTGAGCGCGAGTCCCGGCCGTTGACGCAGGCTGCGCGCGGCGAAGCGGACGTCGCGCAGGAGGTTGTCGAGCCAGACGAGCGAGTCGGCTTCGCGAGTCTCTTCGCGCAAGCGGGCCGGCGAGCCGAAGCGCAGCAGCGCAGCGCGGCGGGCTTCGGCCGGGCTCATGCCGGCAGCGACGTTGTCGGCGATGAGTTGTTCAAGGTGGAAGGCGAGCTCGTCATCGGCGTTGCGATCCACGGCGCGTCGGCGGAGTAGGGTATTGGTGAGGCGGGTGTGCCAGGGCATTTAGTTGGCCCACCCCAGGACGAGTCCGACGCCAGCTTTCAGGCGCTCCCACGCGGCCGTTTCCTGTTCGAGGCGCGTGCGCCCGGCGGGGGTCAACGAGTAGAAGCGGGCTTTGCGGTTGGTCTCGGTAAGCTTCCATTCGCTCTGGATGGTGCCGTCCTGCTCCATGCGGTGCAGAGCCGGGTAGAGCGAGCCTTCTTCCACGCGGAGGAGCTCTTGCGAGACCTGCTGGATGGTCTGTGCGATGGCGTAGCCGTGCTTCTCGCCGCTGGCGAGAGTCTGGAGGACGAGCAGCGTGAGCGTTCCTTGAAGGATGTCTTGGCGAGGGCCCGGCATGCCTAGCACTCTACACCTAGAAGGCTATATCTAGCAAGCTACATTTCCGGCGACAGTTGAGGGACGTCAGCGGTCGAGGGTTGCGCGCCCTCCTGCCGGTGACCTTGGTGATGGAGCATTCTGCGCGAAACGCCGCTCGCAGCCGGGCGCTCCATCATCAGCCCTGGGAGCGTTTTTCTGGGGTCAGAACGTTAAGGCTAGTTGGCGGCAGCGTGGCGCGCCTGGCGATTCACCAGCCGGGTGGCGCGGGCGCTGATCAGCGAGGCGACCTGGGCGAAAAATTCCGGCAAGTTCTCGGGAGCCACCAGGAAGTCTGACGCCTTTTGCTTGCGCTCGCCGTTCAGATCCGTCTTCAGGACAGCCGTTGCCGGCTTGTAGTCCATCATGCGGGCGTGCGCGAGCACCTTGAGTCCGGAGTTCGGGGTCTCCATCGCCATCTCAGTGAGCACGAGGGCGTACTCGTCGGTGTCGAGTTTGCCGACGGCTTCAGCGGCCGTGGCAGCCGTGTCGACCTGGTATCCGCCAGCTTCGAGTACGGTTTGGAGGGTGAGACGGGAGGCGGGATGGTCATCAGCAACGAGAACTCGTGCCAACTCCAGACCTTGCTTTCGCGCTCTCTTCGTTCTCATGTTAATTCCAAGCCTATCGGTTGACTTCAGTATACGGAAAACTGCTCCGTTTGAAGCCGCAAATTTGTTGATTTGCTGAGAGATCTTCGTTTGCCGGGCTGCTTGGGCCGTCATGCTCTGTTAGATGGACGACAAAGAATCGCGTTACGTACAAAGTGTAGAAATTTGAAGTACTGGGGGGATGAGGGTTGAGCGTATCCTACGCACGTAACCCCGCCTTGCGCAGCGGAGCGGCCATGTTTTCGTATGACTTACGAGCCGCCGCGATGGGGTCATAACCGGGTATAGTCTGCAGTTGCCGGCTGATCTCCACCAGCATCCAACCGCGATAGCGATGCTGCTTGAGGAGCGAGCAGTACTGAGCGTAGTCGATCGTCCCGTCGCCGGGGAGCAGAAATTGGGTCTTGCCATCCACCAGCCGCCCATCCTTCACGGTGAGGAAAGACGTGCGCGGCAGCAGCGTCTCGAGTGAAGCTTTTAGATCGAGTTTGAGGAGTTCGAAATGACCGTAGTCGTAAATCGCGGTGAGCGCCGGGTTCTTCACCTGGTCCAGCAGCCAGATCAGCTTTTCCGGCGTGTCCGACGCGCTGCCGATGTGCGACTTCACGGCGAGCTTCAAGCCGACTTCCTGGGCGACGCGGGCCCAGTCCGCCAGACGAGTGGCCATCTTGCCCTTGACCTGTTCCCATTCAGTAGGCTTACCGCCCAAAACCGATTGAAGCAGCGGAAGCTGTTTGGGCGAGACGTCTTGCGCCAGCGTCGCCGCTGTGCGAATCCGGTCGAGCGTCTTGGCGTGGTCGGCGTCGGAGACGAGCAGGTTGAAGTTCTCGATCATCGAGGGGATCGGCAACGGCTGCTGCCGGATCCGGCGCCGGGCGGCTGCATCGAGTTTGGCGGGTTCAGTGGGCCAGCCGGGCATCAGGCACAACTCGGCCCCGTCGTAGCCGATCTCGCGGATGGCGGCGAGCGCCCGATCCGGCTCAAGCGGCTGCATGCCGTAGTTGCCCACGTAAAGTCGGACGGCGGGCTTGGGGGCGGCCATGAGGCCGGCGGGCAGAAGGGCGAGAAGTGTGCGGCGCCGCATGGCTTACTCGGCCTCCGCCAGCATCTTCATGAATTCGCGCATGAACAGGTGGTTGTCGTGCCAGGTGCGGCCGCTCACCAGGTTGCCGTCGCGGACGCAGCCCTCATTGACATAGGTACCGCCGGAGAACGTGACGTCGAGGGCGCACTTGGCCACGGTGGCGACCCGCTTGCCGCGGATCACATCGGCGGCGGCGATCACCTCCACGCCGTGGCAGACGCTGGCCACGGGCTTCTGCTGGGTGAAGAAATGGCGCGTCAGGTCGAGCAGATGCGGGTCGTAGCGAATGTATTCGGGGGCTCGGCCGCCCGTGATGAACAAGCCGAGATACTCCTCGGGTTTCACGTCCGCGAAGGCAATATCGGCCTTCAGATGGTAGCTGGGGCCTTCGCGCGTGATGTCCCAGCCGGGCGGAATCTCGTGCATCACCAGGTGATACAGCCGTGCCTCGGGACCGGCCACGACGACTTCGTAGCCGGCCTCTTTGAGGCGAAAAAACGGATAAAGGGTATCGAGGGCTTCGGCGGCATCGCCGATCACAATGAGTACTTTAGCGGGCATGAATTGAAGTATTTCCTTCGCGTATCTTCAGCGTTGGCTTTAACAGAATGGTTTCGTAAGCGCGACCAGGTTCGCGGATGCGATCAAGAAACAAGCGTGCGGCCTGGACGCCGACATCGTGGCTGGGCTGGACGATGGTGGAGATCGGAATATGAAAGACGTCCAGCCACTCGGCGTCGTCCGAACTCAGGACTTCGACGGAGCCGATCAAGCCCTTGCTTTGCAGGGCGCGGACCATGCCTGTCATCAGGACTAAGTCGTCGGCGAACATCGCCTCGGGTAACTCGGGGCCGTTGAGTAAGTCGAGCGTGGCGGCGTAACCACCATCGACGGAAAGCTCGCCTTCCGCATGGAGAGCGGCCGCCGGCGTCAGGCCGTGGTCGGCGTAAGCGGCGTGCCAGCCCTTCAGGCGAAAGTCGCGGACCGACAGCGAATCGCGTTGCGTGAGCAGCGCCACCCGCCTGTGCCCCTTTTTTAAGAGATGCGAGACGCCCATGTAGGTGCCGGCTTCAATGTCGGTAGCGACCACGTCCGCTTCGATGTCGCCGGGCACGCGGCCCACGAAAATCACCGGCTTCTTTTCGGCGAGCATCTTGGCAAGCTCCGGATCGTGGCCAGAGGCTTGAAACAGGAACAAGCCATCGATCACCCGCGCGCGGAAGGAGGCGATGTGCCGGGATTGCTCCGTGACACGGTTATGGGTTTGGCCGAGCAAGAGGGAGTAGTCTTTGGCGCGCAACGTGGTTTCCACGCCTTGTACGACGTCGCCGAAAAACGGATCGGCCCCACCGAAGGTCGGGATTAGCATGCCCACGGTTTGAGTGGAGCCCTGTTTTAAGCTGCGAGCTAAGGCATTGATGCGATAGTCGAGCAGCTTCGCGGCACGGTTCACCCGTGCCGTGAGTTCCGGGCTCACATAACTTGATTGATTGAGGACAGCGGAGACGGTGGCGAGTGAGACACCCGCCTCACGCGCCACGTCATTCATCGTAGCCATGGATACAGTCTTCCACTTTTACGAGGGTTCCTGGTAGTTCTCGCCGGTGCCTTCGTAGCCGACGCGGGGCGGAGCTTTCATCAGCACTTTTTCGGTTTTGGGGTCGAAGGCCATCATGCGGCGCTCACGGTAGGAGTCGGCGGCGAGCTTAATGGCGGTCATCACCTGGTAGCCGAGATGCGAGTCCAGGATAGGCTTCTGGCGCGTCCGCATGCACTCATAGAAGTTGCGGGCGTGGTTGATGCGAATCTCGTTGAGGTCCTTGGGCAGAGCTTCAATGCGCAGCTCGGGCTTGCCGGCGGCGGCCTCGAACTTTTTGCGGAACTGACGGTCCGGGATGACGGTGAGGTAGCCGTCATAGAAGGCGATGGTGCCTTCGTGGCCATAGATCGCCGGCGCATGATGACGCTCCGGACCATTAGCCGCGGCTGACGAAGCGACCGTGACGAAAAAGTTGTCGTACTCCGCCGTCATCGTGAACGTCTCGGGAACTTCGCGGTCTTTGAACTGATAGACGCCGCCGTTGGCGCTCACAATGTTCGGGAATCGGCCGCCGAGGGTGAGTAACATCGGGGCGAGCCGATGATAGAAGAAGTCGGAAACCACGCCGTTGGAGTAGTCCCAGTACTTGCGCCAGCGGAAGTAGCGCTCGCCACTGAACGGCCGCTTGGGAGCCGGCCCTAGAAAGCGCGCCCAATCGATGTTCTCGGGCGTCGCTTCTTTTTCGATGTTGTATTCCCACAGGCCATATACCGAGTTCATCGAATACGTCGACTGGGCCCACATCACGTTGCCGATCAGCCCTTTGTCGATCAGTTCCTTGGCCAGCTTATAGCGCGGGTCCGAACACCATTGGGCGCCGATTTGGAGAACGCGGCCCGTCTTCTGCACGGTTTCGTCGATCTCTTTGGCTTCCGCGATGGTGAAGGACATCGGCTTTTCAAGATAAACGTCCTTACCTGCCTTGAGCGCGGCGATCGTCATGCGGTGGTGCCAATGCTCCGGCGTCACCACCATAACGGCGTCCAGGCCCGGACGATTGATCAGGTCCATGTAATCGTGGTGGACGTCTTTCGTTTCGAGCTTGGCCTGTTCCTGGCCGCGCCGCTTGGCGCCAGTGTAGATGTCGCTGATGGCGGCGATACGGATCTTGTTTTCGTCGATCATCGGCTTCTGGTAAATGCGCAGGTGGCGCATGCCGAGATTGCCGCAGCCGATCAGGCCCACCTCGATCCGGTCATTGGCGCCGAGCACCCGCCCGTAGGCGGCGGCCGAAAGAATAGCGGTTCTGCGAGTCATGGGTACTCCTTAGAAGATCATTTTGAGGGCGAACTGCAACTGGCGGGGAATGTTGAACTGCGAGTTGATCACGCCGAAGGCCGTGGTGCCGGCCTGCGTGCCGGGCGGTCCGAACTGCACGCGGTTGAAGGCGTTGAAGCTCTCCATGCGGAACTGCATTTTGAGCGACTCGCGCAACTGCCAGGATTTGAATAGCGATAGGTCATAGTTGGCGATGCCATGCGTCCGCATGTCGGGCGCGGTGCGGGAACTGTTGCCGAAGGTGAAGGCCGCCGGCACCGCGAAAGCGCTGGTGTCGAAGGCACGGTTGAGGTTCTGCTGAATCGGCCCGGAGGGCGGGGTGCCCTTGGCGACGCGGTTCGGGCGGGCGGCGCCGGTGGAGGTCATCACGAGCGGCAGACCGCTCTGGAAACTGATGATGCCGTTCATCTGCCAGCCGCCAATCAGCAGGTCAATCGGCCGGGACCAATTGCTGCCGATCAGGCGGCCCTTGCCGATCGGCAGATCCCACAAGCCGCTGAACACAGCTCGCTTCGAGACATCCTGCGGGTCGAGCGAGCGCTCCATGCGCAGGTTCGTCGGATCCTGGATGCCGCTCACTGGTCCGTACATGTCCTGTGACGAATCGTTGATCGACTTGGCTGCCGTGAAGGCGCCCAGGAAGGAGAAGCCCTTCGCAAAACGCTTTTCATACTTCAACTGCAGCGAGTGATACTGCGCGTTGCCCAGGGAAGGGAAGTCGGCAATCACGCTGGTGTACTGCGGGAACGGCCGAAGTAACTGGCCGGCCTGAATCGTGGGCAACGACAAGGTGGACGTGGGGTCGGTGATGACGCCGAAGAAAGGATTCGGCACCAGAACCTGATTGGCCGTGCCGCGCGCCGTCTGTTCCGCCGTTAGCGAATTGACATTCAACGTCGGCAGACCAAGCTTGTTCGCTTTGCTGGCTGCGTAAGCCGCTTCGATCAGAGCGCCGCGCCCCACCGAGCGCTGCACGGAGAAGTTCCACTGCTGCGTATAGGGCGTGGCGAACGAGAGGACAAGCGAGTTCACCGCCTGGCCCAGGAACAAGTCCGGCCCGAGGTTGCTGCGCGACAGCGGCTGGTTGATCCCGTTCGGGAACGGGTTCGCCAGATTCACCACCGGCGTAATCCCGTCGATGGTGGTGATGATCGACGTGTTCGCCGTGAAGCCGTCGGCGTAAGTACCGCTCAGGCTGGCGTCGGTGGGGGGCAGGCCGAAGAAGATGCCGTAGCCGGTGCGGATGGTGGTTTTGGAATTGAGCTGGTAGGCCAGGCCGAAGCGCGGGCCGAAGTTATTGCGGTCAGACGGCACCACGCGCCGATTGTCGCCGTCGCGGTACAGCATCTGTCCTTTGAGATTCAGGCTGGGCACTCGGTTGGCAATGGGGGAAGTCAACGTCGAATCGAAGATGCTGATGCGGTCGTACCGTTCGGTGCGTGGCTGGTTCACTTCCCAGCGCAAGCCGAAGTTCAGCGTCAGGCGCGAGTTCACGCGCCAATCGTCCTGCACGAAAAGAGCCTGATAACTGCCGCGATAGGCGGTCGCCGGCTGGATGCGCAGCGAGCCGGTGGGGACGCCCAGCAACATCGTGGCGATGCCATTGCCGGCCGTGGTGCTCGCCTGGTTCGGGTTAGGACCTTGCGTGAAGTTGCTGCCGAAGGCCAGATTGCCGGAAGCGATGCTGTTCTGCAACTGGTTGTTGTAGATGGCGCGGTACTCAGCGCCGTACTTGATGGTGTGCGTGCCTTTGATCTGCGTCGCCGAACCCAGAAACGTATGCGCGGTCTGCGTGCTGAAGTTCTGCGCGCCGTTGCCCAGGCCGGAGTAACCGGTGACGCTGGTCACCGGAATTGCGCGCACCTGCTGACCATCGCGAAAGTTCGCGGCAAAGCCCAACTGCGTGACATCGAAGCCCTCGCTCCACGCGGCGCGCGTGCCGAACATATGCGACAGGCCATAGTGGAAGTTGAGGATCATTGTGGGCGAAATGGTGTTGGTGTACTGCACGGTGCCCGAGCGCCGTCGTTGCACCAGCGGCGGATTCGAGGCATTGCCGATATTGCCGTAGTAGTTCGGTTCGCCAGTGCGCGGATTCTGAATCGACACGCGGCCCATGATGCGATTTGAGGCGTTGAAGTTATGGTCTAAACGAGTGTCGAAGGTATCGGTGGTATTGATGCGCGAAGCGCTCAGCACCAGGTTGCCGGTGACGGCGTTGTTCGTCGGCAGCGGATAGTACTTCAGCATGTTCGACGCGACCGCGCTGAGGCGCTGCGGCGGAATCACGTTGCCAGCGAAGGGCGTGCGCGGGGAGCCGGAAAGCGGGTCATAGATGAGGATGGGTGCGCCGGCGCTGTTCACGGTCTTCGAGAAGTCGCCGGTGCGTTCGAGGGCGGTGGGCACGGTGAAGGTGCTGGGCGCGAGGGCTGCTTCGCGGAACGCCTCGTAGTCAGTGAAGAAGAACGTTCGGTTGCGACCATCGTAGAGTTTGGGGATGTAGAGGGGGCCGCCCACCGTGTAGCCAGCCTGATGGCGGCGCAGGTTGCCCAAAGGAATGCGGTTGCGGTTCTGGAAAAAGTCGTTGGCGTCGAACTCGGAGTTGCGCAGGAACCAGTAAGCCGTGCCGTGCAACTGATTCGTACCGGATTTGGTGATGAAGCTGATCACGCCACCATTCGAGCGGCCAAACTCGGCGCTCATGGCGTTCGTCTGGACCTTGAACTCTTCCACCGAATCGGCGTTGGGCGTGTGGATCAGCAGGAAGCTGCGGTTGCGCGGCACGGTGTCCGTGGCGCCGTCCATCAGCACTTCGCTGGTGCCGTTGCCCGCACCGTTCATGCCGGGAATCGAGCCGCCCAGGTGCATCGGCGCCGGGCCGCGCGGCACCGGGACTACGCCGGGCACCAGCTGCGCCAGCGACAGCGGGTCACGCCCGTTGAGCGGGAGATCGACGATGCGTTTGCTTTCGATTACTTGGCCGAGGGTGTTGGAGGTCGTATCGAGGATCGTGGCCTGGCCTTCGACGGTAATTTGGTCGGTGACGGCGCCCACCTCGAGCTGGAAGTCGATCGTCAACTGGTCGTCGACGCTCAAGCGGATGCCATTACGGTTCGCCCGCTTGAAGCCGTCGGCTTCGGCCGTCACCGAGTAGGTGGCCGGAACCAGGAACGGGACTGTGTAGCTGCCGCGTGCGTCGGTCTTAAAAGTCCGAACGATGTTGGTGGCGACATTGGTGATGGTGACCTTGGCGCCGGGGATCGCGGCGTTCTGCGAATCGCGGACGAGGCCGAGGATAGTTCCGGAGGCCGTTTGGGCGGACAATCCGGAGGCGAGCAAAAGGGAAGCGACAACAAGGCGCAGGGACATACGAGAATCTCCTCACGTGGCGAAACGTTTCGCTAAACGTTTCGGAGAATTTATCGCAATCCGCGCACCGCGTCAATGGGGCAGGCCAAGAATTTTAGCCGCCGTCCCGAACGTCTGCGCGTGCGCCGCTACCGTTTCCTCGATGGGATTCGCATAGCCGCCGCCCAGAGTGAGTACCAATGGTACCCTCGCCCGCGCCGCCGAAGAGAGCACCAGTTCGTCCCGCGCCGCAAGCCCGGCTCTCGTTAGCGACAGTCGCCCCAACGTATCCATGGCCAGTGCATCCACACCGGACTGGTAGAACACCAACTCCGGCCCGAAGGCGAACAGTGCGGGCAGCACGTCGCGCAGCCGCCTCAGATACGTCTGGTCGTCGCAGCCGTCGTCGAGTTCCACATCCACCGTACTTTGCTGCTTGCGAAACGGAAAGTTATGTCGGCCATGGACGGAAAGCGTGTAAGAGAGCGGATCGCCCGCGAGCATCGCCGCCGTGCCGTCGCCTTGGTGCACGTCCAGGTCGATAACGGCGACTCGGACGAGTCCGCGTTCCGCCCGCAAATTGCGGATCGCCACCACCAAGTCATTGAAGACGCAGAAGCCTGAACCCTCGCTATAGAACGCGTGATGCGTACCGCCAGCGAGCGTCCCGCCCCACCCGACCTCAAGTGCGCGCCGGGCTGCGGCCAATGTTCCCCCAACCGACGCACAGGTACGCGCCACTAAGCCCGGGCTCCACGGAAAGCCGATCCGGCGCATCATCTGCGGCGACAGCATGCCGCCCAGAAACTGATCGACATAAGCCGGATCATGCGCCAGCGCGATCGTGTCGCGCGAAGCTAGCGGCGCGGGCTCTAACTCAAAGTCGGCGGTGGCGGCCAGCCGCTCACGCAGCATCCGGTACTTGGCCATCGGAAAGCGATGGCCGGGCGGCAACTCAGGCTCGTGGTGGTCGCAATAAAACAGCAGTGGCCGCAAGCGACAGGATACACTAGGAAAATTGACGTTAGCCTGGTTGATTGCGCTGACCCTGGTCGGGTTGGGTTTGCTCGCCGCGATTGTCTATCTGCAGCGTGAGAACCGCGAGAAGCGCCGGTGGGAAGAACACTACCGCGAACTCTTCGAAAACTCCTTTGATGCCACCTTTGTCCTCGATCGCGAGCATCGCGTCATTGATGCGAACGCCCGCGCTGTGGCACTGGCCGGCGACACCAAGGGCAACGTCCTCGCCTGGGATCTCGCCCGCTTGCGTAAGTTGCTCGGCGGCTATGGCAATCAACTGGACCTGGCGGGTCTGGCGCGCGAAGGCGTCCTGCGCACTTCGGTTACCTTTCCAGTCCCCAACGGCTCCATGCGCACGCTCGAGATTCGCGGCACCCGGATCCCGGGCGGCGGCTGCCAACTTGCTTTTCGCGAGACCACCGAAGCCCGCCAGTACGAACAAGAGTTGCGCAACAAGGCGGAGACGCTGCAAGCGATCATTGATGCCGTGCCTGCCGAGATCGCCGTCGTGGATCAGCAAGGCGTCATCCGGCAAGTGAACCATGCGTGGCGCGGAGCCATGCGTACCTCGCCCGAAAGTAACGCCGGCGTCGGCGTCGCCTATAGCCAAATCCGGGCCGCCGATGACGACGACGAGTTCGCCGAAGGCTTAGCCAGTGTGCTCGCCGGGCGCGTGCCTCACTTCGATCGCGAGTATGCCGTCACGCGCCGTCAAGGCATCCGCTGGTACCGGCTACTGGTGGCCCCTTTACCCGATGGCGCCGTCGTGATGCACGTCGAAACCACGGATCAGCACTTTACCGCCGCGCTGCTGGAGAAGACCAACGAGACGTTGCAGGCGATCATCGAAGGCTCGCCCCTTCCGATCTTCACCTTGGCCCGCGACGGCCAGGTGACCAGTTGGAACGCCTCTTCGGCCACGCTCTTCGGCTGGAGCTCTGAAGAGGTGCTCGGGCAACGCGTCCCCTGGGGCTGGCCATTGCCTAAGGCGCAAGAGTTCGCCGAACTCACCGTGCCGACGAAAGCCGGCGGGCAGGTGGAAATTCGCTGCTGGACGCGCGCGTTGCACGGCGGCTACGTCCGCATCTGCGAGGACCTCACCGAGACCAAACGGCTCGAGCGGCAATTGCAGCACTCACAGAAGATGGAAGCGGTCGGCCAACTGGCCGGTGGTGTCGCCCACGAGTTCAGCAATCTCCTCACCGTGATCCTTGGCTTCGGCCATGTACTGACGTCGGAGTTTGAAGTCGGCGGCACGCATTACGCCAGCGCGAGCGAGATCGTCCGCGCCGCCGAACGCGGCGCCGCGCTCACGCGCCAGCTTCTCGCCCTCGGCCGCCGACAGGTGGTGGAGCCGCGCGCCATGCAGTTGAACGAGAGCATTCAAAACGTCGAGCGCATGGTGGAGCACGTCCTGGGCGAGCACATCCGCTGGTCCTCAGACCTTGACGATGCTGCCCCACAGATCTTTGCCGACCCCGGCCAAGTAGAGCAGGTCATCCTGAACCTCGTGCTGAACGCCAAGGACGCGATGCCGGAAGGCGGCAAGCTCACCTTACGCACCGCCGGCCCCGAGCCCTTGCCCAGCGGCAGAGCCAAGGGGGACTTCGTTCGTCTGTCGGTGCTCGACGAAGGCGTCGGCATGACCGAAGAAGTGAAAGGCCGCATCTTCGAACCGTTCTTCACCACCAAGGCGCCCGGGCAGGGCACCGGCCTTGGACTCGCGGTCGTTTACGGCATCGTCAAGAAGTGCGGCGGCGAGATCACCGTCGAGAGCCGCCCCGGACAGGGAACGCGCTTCGATGTCCACTTTCCGGCGCTGCGCCCCACTCTCCCGGAGCGTCCCCGCGCTGCCGCCGGCGTTGGCCGCCGCGGCTCCGAGACGATCCTGGTGCTCGAAGACGAAGCCGGCGTCCGCGAACTTCTCCGGGATTCCCTCGGCCGCCGCGGCTATCGCGTCCTCACTGCTGCCACCTTTTCCGAAGCCCGCGCGCTCTTTGACCGCCACGGTCGCGAAACCTCCTTGCTCCTCACCGACGTTATCGTGCCTCAAGGCAATGTCGGAGAAATGGCTCGCGAGTTTGAGCGCCGTCAGCCGGGGTTGCGGGTCATTTACATGTCTGGCTACCCGGAGAGCGTCCTCGAACAGCAACGCATCACTGGCGCCTTTCTCCCTAAGCCGTTCACTCCCAACGAACTGATTGACCGCTTACGTTCCGTACTGGACGGTAAGTCCGGCTAAATCGGTAAGTTCACTCCCGATACGTCGAAAAGATCACCGCCCCTTCGGACTAAGTGGCGCGCTATGATGATCAGTTTCAGCCATGCTAATTTCGGCGCTTGTGCTGGTCTCGGCCATCCTGTTTGGGATGCTGGGAAAAATCGTCCAGAGCGGGCGAGTCAGCGCCAGACGAGAGCTTGATCGTTCGCGGCGTGGGATGCCACCGCCGCACTCTTACGCGCCGCGCAGCTTCGCTACCAGCACCGTAACTTCTCTCCCGTTGCCCCCTCCTTCACCGCGCGCTCCCATCGCCGTGCCTCCACCCCTACCGATGACGCCGCCCGTCGATCTTGCCAAGCCCGTCAAGCTGGCCGCCGTCTGGGCTGCTCCTGGTATACCGGTGACCATTGCGGGAATCACGTTCGAATGCGGCTACGTCTATGTAGGCTCGGCGGATGCCGCCGCTCCCGAGCTGCGGGGCGAACCATCGCTCATTGATCCGGACTTACCCGTAGTGCTGGGTCCGATGGCGGACCGGCTGAGCTTATCTGGCCAAGGGCTGAGCTATCGAGCCTGGTCGCCCGAGGAGCGAGGGGCCTATCTGCTGTGGCTCGCCACGGGACGGCGAACGGGTGCCGGCCTCAATGCGGCTTGGTTGTACTTTTACGGACTCGAGCGGCGCTTGGTGGGAACAATGGGCCAGTTGGCTGAGGAAGAGCGGCTTGCTCTTTACGACGAACTCACCCAACTTGCTGGCGAGTACGAACCGTTGAGCACCGCCGTCCAAGCCCTGCTCGATGTCGCCGGACCGGGACGCGACAATGGAAACCCGCCGGAGCGTCTTAATAACGTCGCCTTCCGCAAAGGGCTTGGTCGCATGGCTCAGCGCCAGGACCCAATTCCCGCCGACTGGGCGCTGGCCTGGCTCTCCACCCGCGAAGAGTTCATCCGGCGGACGCCCGCCGTGCGTTGTGAAGCGGAGTTTCGTCAACTGTTCTGCTTGCGCTATCTAGCGGAATTCGGACCCGGCCTCTGCGTCAAACCGAATAAGACGAGAATCAAAACCACCTACTGCGCTCAGAATCCATCCATGCCTGATGCAGTCAGACTCGAATGGGATTTGCCCGATATCGTTAACTTGAAGCAGCCGGTAAGTCTTTTGCTTCGGCTTGCCGAAGTTGCGCAGGATGAACTCGATGCCTATAGCCGTTTCGCGGGACGCCGACCCGATGACCTGGACAGTCTGGAGGCCATCAGCCTTTTGCCGACTGAGTTATTTCGCGACAGAGCTCGCATCTTCCTATCGCCGCTCGAGCACATCTTGGAGCAGCGCCTTGCTTCCGGGGAAGATGCGGCCTTCACTTACCAACAACTGCGCTCGGCGGTGACGCAGCTTCCGGAGAATCCCGATAAGCGCGCAGCAGTGAGTTTAGCGAACTGCCTCCAACAGATCGATGTCGGTCTGGAACCCGACGTTCGCTTTGGGGCTATCGGCCTCGACGTCCAGAAGCCACTGGTGCTGTTTCGTCAGCGAGGCGGGCCCTCAGCGCCCTCAGCGGCTTACACTAATGCGGCCAGCCTGCTCTATCTGGGCGTCGTGTTAGCCAAGGCTGACGGCATGATCAGCGCCCAGGAACAGTCATTGTTGGAGCAACAAGTGGATCTATTTCCGGACCTGACCCCGGAAGAGACTCGGCGTTTGCAGGCGCATTTGCAGTGGTTGTTGCTGGTTCTCCCTAATTTCGCCGGGCTAAAAAAGAGGATTGAAGGCTTAACTCCTCATGTCCGCGAAGAGTTCGGGCGCTTCCTGCTCCGCATAGCCAACGCGGATGGGGTGATCGCGAAGGAGGAAGTCTCTCAGATCTCTAAGCTCTACGGTTGGCTTGAGCTCGATACCTCGAAGATCTACGACGATCTTCATCACGCCGCTGCGGAACCAGTGGAAGTTGGCGTTGCTGGCGACTCGGCCGCCGTCACTTACCGTCTTCCCCCGCCGCCACGCGCGCCAGCCAGCGCAGAGAAGCCGCTGGTAGACCTCGAAAAAGTAACCAGGATCCACGCCGAGACGGAGCGCGTAGCCATGCTGATGCAGCGCATCTTTGCCGAAGAGGAGCCCGCTCCAACGCCGCAGCCAGCCATTGACGTTCCGGCCTTAAGGCATGGGCTCGATGCTGCGCATACGCGACTCCTGCTGAGTCTGATCGGGCGAGCGGAATGGTTTCGCGATGAAGTGCGGGCGGCCGCGATAGAAGTCAACTTACTGCCCGACGGAGCGTTGGATCGCCTCAATGAGATGGCGCTGGAGGCGGTGGGCGAGCTCTTGTTGGAGGGCGACGATCCGATGACGGTGAACGAGTACGCGCGGGAGGCGCTAAAGCTTTGAATCCCATGAGACCGAGAGAGCGCGACGCGGTCCTGCAGTCGCTGCGGGCGGGCGTGGTGCCGCGCGTAGGACAACATTTGATCCAAGTCGGACGGCAACGGGAGATCGAGGCGCTCGTCGAGGACATTCACCGCTGTTCCGATGGCGGTTCGTCCGTTCGCTTCATCATTGGGGCCTACGGCTCCGGAAAAAACCTTCTTCCTGAATCTGATCCGCTCGATCGCCTTGGAAAAGAAGCTTGTCACCGTGCATGCCGACTTGACTCCGGAGCGTCGCTTGCAGGCGTCCGGCGGTCAAGCTCGTTCGCTCTATTCGGAGCTCATGCGCAACCTCGCCACTCGCGCCAAGCCCGACGGCGGGGCCATCGGGAGCGTCGTCGAGCGCTTCGTCTCGGAAGTATTGCAGGAGGCCCGCGAGAAAGGCTTGGCGGCAGAACCGTTGATTCACGAACGTCTGCAGCACTTGATGGAGATGACCGGAGGCTACGACTTTGCCCAGGTGATTGCCGCCTATTGGCGGGCGTTCGACGCCGGCAACGAGCAACTAAAGAGCGACGCCGTGCGCTGGCTGCGCGCGGAGTTCACCACCAGGACCGATGCGCGCAACGCGCTCGGCGTAAGGACCATTATTGACGACGACAACTTTTACGATCATCTCAAGCTGATGTCGCGTTTCGTCCGGCTGGCTGGCTTCGGTGGTCTGTTCGTCATGTTGGACGAGATGGTGAACCTGTTCAAGTTGGCCCATACGCAGGCCCGTAACGCGAACTACGAACAGATTCTCAGAATCCTGAACGACTGTCTACAAGGGACCGCGTCCGGCTTGGGCGTTCTGTTCGGCGGCACGCCAGAGTTTCTCCTGGATCATCGGCGCGGACTTTATAGCTACCAGGCCTTACAGTCGCGATTGGCCGAAAACGCCTTTGCCGTCGATGGCCGGGTGGATTACGGCGGGCCGGTGCTCCGGTTGGCGAGCCTGTCGCCGGAAGAGTTCTATCTGCTCTTGCAGCGCATCCGCCACGTGTTTGCCGCAGGTCATGCTGACCGCCACCTGGTGCCGGACGAAGCGCTGCATCAGTTCATGCGGCATTGCGAAGGTCGCCTGGGCGATAGTTACTTTCGCACGCCGCGCACTACGATCCGTGAGTTTGTGAACTTACTCGCCGTTCTCGAGCAGAACCCTTCGACTCAGTGGTCTCACTTGATTGGTGACTTAGCCCTCACCGATGACGTCGAGCCATCCGGTGAACCAGCGGCCGATGACGACGAACTGACTTCGGTTCGCTTGTAGAGGTCGCCGGATGACCCATCAGACGTCGCGTGGCTTCAACTTGCTGGATGAACGAGTCCGGCGTTGGGTCTGGACCCAGGGATGGCGAGAACTTCGCGAGGCGCAGGAACGCGCCATCGAACCAATCCTGCAGGGCGTCGATGACGTCATCATCGCCGCGGCCACCGCGGCCGGTAAGACAGAGGCGGCCTTTCTCCCCATCGGGTCGGCGTTATTGACCAGCCCCACGCCAGGACTCGCGCTCTACATCAGTCCGCTTAAGGCACTCATCAACGATCAGTTCCAGCGGCTCGGCGACTTCTTCGGAGCCTTGGGGCTACCCGTCTACCCGTGGCACGGCGACATCGCCAGCACCGCCAAGCAAAAGTTTGAGAAAACGCCGTTCGGCGCCCTGTTAATTACCCCGGAATCGCTTGAAGGTCTGTTCGTCCGGAAGGGCTTCTACATGGCCCATAACTTTCGCTATCTGCGCTATGTGGTGGTGGACGAACTTCATTCATTCATCGGCAGTGAACGCGGCGTCCAAGTCACCTCGCAGTTGAATCGGCTGGAAATGGGCCTGGGGCGCCGCGTGCCCCGCATCGGACTCAGCGCCACCCTCGGCGACATGGCGATCGCCAAGCAGTATCTGCGTCCGGCGGATCCGCTGGCGGTGCGCGAGGTGGAAACGCCGTCGTCCGCGTCCACGTTGCGCGTCCTTGTGAAGGGCTATCGGGAGAGCCGTCTATTGCTCGACGAGGACGAGGAGGAAACTGCCAGCATCGCGTTGCGACAAGTAGCGGATAGCCTGTTTGCTACCCTGCGCGGGACCAAGAATCTCGTATTCGCGAACAGCCGCCGGCAGGTGGAAGAGGTGGCCGATGCCGTCTCGCGAATCTATGAAGCAAATGGACTGCCGACCGAGTTTCATGCCCATCACGGCAGTCTCTCCAAAGAACTGCGCGAGGACGTCGAGACCCTCCTGAAGGAGCCGGACCGCCCGGCGACCGCCGTCTGCACGTCGACACTCGAGATGGGGATCGATCTTGGCTCGGTGAAGAGCGTGTCGCAGCTCTCGCCTCCCTTTAGCGTGGCGAGTTTGCGGCAGCGAGTAGGGCGTTCCGGACGCCGAGGTGAAGCGGCAATTTTGCGCGCCTACCTGATCGAGCCGGCCGACGACGAGGAACTGGCTTTCGAAAACCGCCTGCGCCTTGATCTGGTGCAAACGCTCGCTTGCATCGAGCTCCTCACTCGTCGCTGGTGCGAGGCACCGCCGCATGGCGCCCGGCACTATTCCACATTGATCCATCAATTGCTGTCGCTGATCGCCGAACGGGGTGGTATCCGTCCCGAGGAAGCTTTCGAGATACTTTGCCGGCGAGGGCCTTTTCCCGTGGACGCCGGTCGCTTCAAATTGCTCCTTCAGGAGTTGGGGCGGCACCGACTTTTGATTCAGACGGACGATCGTACGTTGTTGCACGGGGAGGTGGGCGAGAAGCTCGTGAACCACTATTCGTTCTATCCCACATTCTGGACCTCCGAGGAGTTCCGCTTGCTTCACGGCACTCGCCACCTCGGCAACTTAGCTGTGAGCCAGCCGGTGGCGCAAGGGAGTCTGATCGTTTTCGGCGGCCGGCGATGGTGCGTGAAAGAGGTGCGCGAGCAGGAACGCCTCATCGAAGTAGTCCCCGCGCAGGGAGGACGCGCCCCCCGGTTTTCTGGCTCCGGCGTCGGCAACGTGGATCGGATAGTGCATCAGGAGATGCTGGCCCTGTATCGCAGCGACAGCGTGCCGGTCTACCTCGACTCCGGAGCCAAGTCTTTGCTGCAGGAAGGCCGCGCCCACTTTGCCCGCCGCGATCTCGGTGCCCAGACTCTGCTGGGATCCGCTGGCGC
>CBDDIZ010000011.1:0-68826 GCA_965229305.1 Bryobacteraceae bacterium
AGATGGAGCGCGCGCAAAAAGAGTATTACCTCAACGAGAAGATCAAGGCCATCCAGAAGGAACTGGGCCGCGGCGAAAAGAGCGAGTTCGACGAGCTCAAAAAGAAGATCGACGCCGCTGGGATGAGCAAGGATGCTCACGAGAAAGCCATCGCCGAGCTCAAGCGGCTTGAGCAAATGCCGCCGATGTCGGCCGAATCCACTGTTTCGCGCAACTACCTTGAATGGTTGCTAGCGGTGCCGTGGAAGGAAAAGTCCAAGGAAATTCGCGATCTGAAGTTCGCCGAAGAGGTTCTGAACTCCGATCACTACGGGCTTGAGAAGATCAAGGAGCGCATTCTTGAGTTCCTCGCCGTCCGCAATCTGGTGGAGAAGCCCAAAGGCTCGATTCTCTGTTTCGTCGGACCTCCCGGCGTCGGCAAGACGTCGCTGGGCATGTCGATCGCCAAGGCCACCGGCCGCAAGTTTGTCCGCATGTCGCTCGGCGGCGTGCGTGACGAAGCGGAAATCCGCGGCCACCGGCGCACCTATATCGGCGCGCTGCCCGGGCAGATGATCCAGATGATGAAGAAAGCCGGGACGCGCAATCCGGTGATCATGCTGGACGAGATCGACAAGATGTCGACTGACTTCCGTGGAGATCCCTCGGCCGCCCTGCTCGAAGTTCTCGACCCCGAACAAAACTGGATGTTCCAGGATCACTACCTGGACGTGGAATATGACCTGAGCCAAGTGCTCTTCGTCGCCACGGCCAACGTGCTGCACACCATTCCGGTGCCGCTGCAGGACCGCATGGAGATCATCCGTCTCGCCGGCTATACCGAGCTCGAGAAGATGGAAATTGCCAAGCGTTTTCTGGTGCCGAAGCAGATGACCAACAACGGTCTGAAGCAGGAGGAAGTGGAGTTCACCGAAGAGGGTCTGCAAACCCTGATCCTGAACTACACCCGCGAAGCCGGCGTCCGCAATCTCGAACGCGAAGTGGGCAACGTCTTTCGCAAGATCGCCCGCAAGGTGGTCGCCGTCCGCGGCAACGTGCACGATGACGAAGCGCCGGCGACCGGCAAGAAGAAAGCCAAGAAGAAGGAAGCCGTGGCGCCCGCGCCCGTCGCTTTCTTCCCCAAGGTGACGATCACTCCCACGGAGATCGTCGAGATGCTCGGCCCGCTGAAGTTCCGCGAGCTGATCCACGAGAAGAAGGCCGAAATCGGCCAGGCGGTCGGTTTGGCATGGACCGAACTGGGCGGCTCGCTGCTCACCACCGAATCCACCATCATGGAAGGCCGTGGCAAACTGACGCTCACCGGCAAGCTTGGCGACGTCATGCAGGAATCGGCGCAAGCCGCTCTCAGCTATGTGCGCACCCGCGCTCAGCAGTTGGGCCTGCCCCGCGACTTCTACCGCAGTGTCGACATCCACGTGCACGTCCCCGAAGGCGCCATCCCCAAAGATGGTCCGTCGGCGGGCATCACGATCGCGACGTCGATCACCAGCGCGCTCACCAAGATTCCCGTGCGGAACGACGTCGCCATGACCGGCGAAGTCACCCTGCGCGGCAAGGTGCTCCCCATCGGCGGACTGAAGGAAAAGCTGCTGGCGGCTCATCGCCAGGGCATCCTCGAAGCGATTCTGCCGAAGGACAACGAAAAGGATCTCGCGGAAGTCCCCGAGAATATCCGCAAAGACATGAAGCTTCACCCCGTCGAATGGATGGATGAGGTGCTGAAAATTGCCCTCGAGCGTGAGCTTTCCCCGCTGGTGGTGCCGGAAGTCGCGGCCCTGCCGGTGGTTGAGGACCGGACGACTCACTAAGTCGTCCCCGGTTCGACAAACAAATGAGGGAAGGGCGGCGCGTGAAAGCGGAATTCGTCATCAGCGCCGCCGCTCCTCAACAATTTCCGCCCGGCGGGCTGCCTGAAGTGGCTTTGCTCGGGCGCAGCAACGTCGGCAAATCGACGCTGCTGAACGTGCTGGTGGGCAAGGAGGGTTTGGCGCGTGTGAGCCAAACGCCAGGCTGCACTCAGCTCATCAATTTCTTCCGGGTGGAAGATCGCTTCCATCTGGTCGACTTGCCAGGCTATGGCTACGCCAAGGTCCCGCGTGGTTTTAGCGACGGATGGAAGAAGCTCATTGAGAGCTACCTTCTGAACCGGGAAACCTTGCGGTTGTCGGTGTTACTGATCGACTCGCGGCGAGGCTGGATGGAGAAGGACCGGGAACTGCGAGACTGGCTCGTGTTCCACAATCGGCCGTTTGTGGTGGCCGCGACGAAAGTCGATAAACTGAACCAAAAAGAGGAGTATCACGGACTAGCTGCGATTCGTCGGGAACTCGGCGAAATGAAAGTCGAGCGGCCATCGTCTCCCCTTCCAAATCCCGGACCCCGGGACCCCGGAATAGACGAGAGCCCTCGAGGACTCACCTCAAGTGAACCCAATCCCCATTCCCATCCTGATGAAAACATTGCGCTAGTTCCGATCTCGGCCCGTACGGGCCGGGGAGTGAGGGAACTGTGGCAGACGATCTGGAAAAAACTGAACCTGTAGAAAATACCCCCCCTGCCGACGCCGCATCCGCGGCCGTCAAAGAATCCAAGGACCAGCCGGCCACCAAAGAAGGTGGACCGCGCGAGAGCCGCCGGCGCCCCGTAGCCGCCGCGGCCGCCGCTCAGGACCCCGCCAAGGCTGCCGCTGAGCCGCCGCGGACCGAACCACCGAAGGCTGAACCGCCCCGTACCGAACCGCCTAAGGCTGACCCGCCGAAAGCCGATCCGCCCAAAGTCGAAGCACCCAAAGCCGAGGCCCCGAAGACCGCTGCCGCCGGCGCTGCGCCGGCCGTTGAGCCGTTGTCCTCCTCGCCCGAGGACAACGATCCTGGCGCGATCGCGCGCCGCAACGCGGCCAAGAACCGCAACGGCCAGAACACGCTCGACCTCGTCGAACTCAAGGACATGTCGATTCAGCGCCTGAACGACGTTGCCAAGAGCATGGGCGTGATGAGCTCGGCCGGTTTGCGCAAGCAGGAACTGATCTTCAAGATCCTGCAAACGCAAGCGGAAAAGAGCGGTCTGATCTTCTCGCAAGGCGTGCTCGAGTGCCTGCCGGACGGCTTCGGCTTCCTGCGCGCCCCCGAGTACAACTATCTGCCGGGTCCCGACGACGTTTACGTCTCGCCCTCGCAGATCCGCCGCTTCGACCTGCGTACCGGCGACACCGTCTCCGGCCAGATCCGTCCTCCCAAGGAAGGTGAGCGCTACTTCGCCCTCATCAAAGTCGACGCGATCAACTACGAGCCGCCGGAAGAAGCCCGCAACAAAATCTTCTTCGACAATCTGACGCCGCTATATCCGCAGCAGCGCCTGAAGCTCGAAACCGCTCGCGACAACTTCTCGGGCCGCGTGATGGACATGCTCACGCCGATCGGCAAAGGCCAGCGCGGCCTGATTGTCGCGCCGCCCCGCACCGGTAAGACGATGCTGCTCCAATCGATCGCCAACTCGATCACGGCCAATCATCCGGAAGTCGTGCTGATCGTGCTGCTGATCGACGAACGCCCCGAAGAAGTCACCGACATGCAGCGCACCGTGCGCGGCGAAGTGATCAGCTCGACGTTCGACGAGCCCGCCGCCCGCCACGTGCAAGTCGCCGAAATGGTGATCGAAAAGGCCAAGCGCCTGGTCGAGCACAAGCGCGACGTCGTCATTCTGCTGGACTCGATCACCCGCCTCGGCCGCGCCTACAACACGGTCGTCCCGCCCTCGGGCAAAGTCCTTTCCGGCGGTATCGACTCCAATGCCCTGCAGCGCCCCAAGCGCTTCTTCGGCGCCGCCCGCAACATCGAAGAAGGCGGTTCGCTCACCATCATGGCCACCGCGCTGGTCGACACCGGCTCGCGCATGGACGATGTGATCTTCGAAGAGTTCAAGGGCACCGGCAACATGGAAATCCACCTCGACCGCAAGCTGGTCGAGAAGCGCGTCTTCCCGGCCATCGACATCAACCGCTCGGGCACCCGCAAGGACGAACTCCTGCTGCCCCGCGAAGAGCTGAATCGCGTTTGGGTCCTGCGCAAGGTCCTTTCGCCGCTCTCGCCGGTGGAATCGATGGAGCTCCTGCTCGACAAACTGGGCAAGTCCCGCTCCAACGGCGACTTCCTGTCCAGCATGTCCGGCTGATCCGCTACCGCACCTCAAAACAAAGAGCCCGGCGCCACTCGCGCCGGGCTTTTTCTATTGCAAGCGAAACGACTCGCCAAAGAAGTAGCGATTGTTGAGATAGACTCCGACATTCCAAGTCCCCGGCTTCGTCGCCGCCGTCGTCCCGCGAATCGGCAGCGCTGCTGAGAAACACCAGTTCCCGCCACTCGATAAGGGATCGAAGCGCCAAGTTCGCTGTTCGTTCCATTCGGGATCCCACCAGACGACCAGCAACTGATCATTGGCTCTTGCTTCCTCAATGGAGAACCAGACGATCGCTTCCGTGTCGGAGATACCAAAGACGGTTGTTGGTGTAGGAACTGTGCAGAGGTTGGTTCGTGTCACTTGATAGGTCATGCGGCTCGCGCTGAGCTTGGCGGTGGCAATGCTGAACGATGTTTGCCCCACCCGAACCCCATTCCAAGACACCCGTACCGACCATAGGCCCAGTTGTTGTGCGATTGAGGTTCCAGCAACATCCAGGTAGTCCCACATACAGAAGTTTCCGTTGGCCGTCAGCGCCGGGAGGGTCATCGTCCGCAGCACTGTTCCCCCAGGTCCGAACCATTCGAAGGTCGGCCGATCGCCGCGTTGTCCTCCCTCGACAACAAACCACGTCCACACCCTCGCGTCGCGTACCGTAAACTGATTCACCGCCGTCGGTACCGCGCACGACGAAGTCGTTACCGTCGACGCGGTGCGGAGACTGGTGAGCGTCACCGTCGGCACAGGCTGAACCACCCGAACCACTTGCGCCGTTTGCCCCAGTTCCCAGACCTCGCCGTAGAGCTCGGCGACGGTCGAGAAACTCAGGGTAACGTTGCCGGCAGCAGCGGGAGCGATTAATGAGGCCGTGCGGACGACCTTTCCTCCAACGGAGATCTGCGCGGCCTCCATCGTCGCCGGGGATAACCCCGGCGCGCCAACGACGGCTCCGATCTTTGACAGGGGAAGATCGCCCACGTTGCCGAATTCGCAAGTGACTTCAAAACGTGAACCAGCCGACACCTCTCCGGGCGCGGTGCATCGGCGCGTCGGCTCCGGCCCGTTCACCTCCCGGAAACCCGCGTGCGAAAGAGAAAGGCCGTAGCTTTCCGACGCGGCCCGATTGGTCGGGTCGCTGAGGCGGGTCACGCTGAGGACGAAGTCGCCCGCGCCGTCGGAGTAGACCTGCTGAACGTTCTGGCCAGCGGTGTCGGACTTGCGAATCAAGGCACCCGTCGAAGTATGAAAGAGGGCCAAACCGAGGCGGTTCAGCCAGGCGCCGCGCTCATCGACCTGACGATTCCAAACCATGGTGGCCGAAAGCGCGCCGTTGGTCGACCCTCGGTAGAGCTTCCGGGCGTGAGGCGTCAGCAGGCTCAACTGGTTGACGCGGACGAAGTCCTTCCAGGCGAAGGCGCGTTCGAGGTTGGCAGAGCCCCACCCCCGGTCCGGCCGCCAGCCGTAGTGATCGGTCGTGTTCAGGAGGAGGCCTTTGATGGCTAACGCGTCACGGACGCCGGCATTCCTCAGGAGCGCAACAGCGCCCGCGATGTGAGGAGCTGCCATGCTGGTGCCGCCCAATGGGACGAGCTCACTGCTGCCGGCCTTGGCGGCGAGGATAGCTTCTCCAGGTGCCGCGAGATCGGGTTTGCGAACCCCAAGACGGGTGGGGCCACGGCTACTGGAATCTGCGATACGGTCATCGTCGCGAGTTAACGTTCCCCGCGTATCGGTGTTGGCGACCGCGATGGCGTTCAGCGCACAGGCCGGGCAACCTACCGGCGCATCCGTCCCACTGTTGCCAGCCGCGGCGACGATCGTTACGCCGCTTACTTGGGCCGCATAGTCAATCACGCTGCCATACACCCACTCCGCTTCTTCGTCGTCGACCGACCCCAGACTCAGATTAACGACCGCCACCGGTGTTTCAACGAGCGCCCATTCGAGAGCGGTCAGGATGTCACTAAGTGAGAAGCCCCCTTTGCAATCCGGCTCTCGTCGAACTCTCTGGCCGGCCTTCAACGCGTACAACTTGCCCAAATCTGAGGCCACACCGGAGAACCGGAGGACTCCGCTGCCAAGCTGGTAAGGCGTCGGCCGACCAGCCGCAATGCTCGCTACATGCGTCCCGTGGCCGTCTTGGTCGAAGGGCGAGTCCGGATCGTCCAGGGCGCAGGGATTGTCTCGGCCGGCCCCAATGAACGATTTGGCTTCGATGTTCAGCCCAGAGAACATAGGGTGGTGTTGGTCAATGCCCGTGTCGATCACGGCCACCGACTCACCCCATCCTCGGTGGCCCTCGTTCCAAAACACCGGTGCGCCCAATACTTCAGGAGTCAGGTGCAGCATGCCGCCCATCGTGGCATCGCGTGTTACACGCGTCACCGACGGATGGAGCTCGAGCGCCTCCAACGTTCGCTGATCGATGGTCGCGGAGATCGCATTGGTCAGCCAGAGATGACGGATGTGGCTGGCTCCTAGACCGCGCAGAAGCTGTTCGACGTCTTCATGAGCGTTCTGTCGATCTGCTCGAACGACGGTCAGGAACTCGCGCCGCATGCGAAGGACAACGTCATCCAGCCGCTCTCCCGCCGCCTCCACGGCCAGCTTTGAATGCCGTTGCCGGGCTACATCCACGCTGGCCTCAGCGTTCAAGCGAGAGAATCGCCATTTGTCTTCCATGGACTCGGCCAAGGGCTTCGCGGATCGCCCAGACAGATGAATGATTACCGGCGCCCTGGAACCGACTTTTAATCGCCCCCGGAGTTCCGCGTCGACGCGGGGCGGGGCAACATCGTCCTTCAATGGCGAGTTGACAACGACGTGCACATCCTCGATTTTCTTGGGGGGTTGGGCAGCAACAACGGCTACAAGGAGATTCAGAACAACGAATCTGTACATCAGGTGAACCAGAAGTAGTATCCGGCTCCTGATGGCTGGTCACAATTCGTAACAAACCTTAAGAATAAGGAGGGCTAGGTCGAATCGCACCGATGGCCTAAGGCGCCCCTTAGGCGTTGGCCGAGGAAACAAAAGCAAAACGGACCCGGTTTCCCGGGCCCGTTTCGTTTCTCACGGAAGACAATTGGAGGTAGCTTACATGAGACACTCGGTTCCCCCAGAGGGGGGGGTAAAACTAGAAGTCCTAACCGTTATGGTACTAAAAAGCTTGGCTGGAGTGAATCCCCGCCTGCTGTAAAGCAGTCGCCATCTTTTCGAGAGCCGACTTGTGAATTTGCGATACCCGGCTCTCATTGATCCCGAGCTGCATGCCGATTTCCTTCATAGTGAGCTCGTTCGTGTAATACAAAAGCACGACGCGCTGATAGCGTTCCGGTAGGACCTTCATCGCAATGGCCAGCATGTCCCGCAGTTGTTCGCGCGCACACATGGAATCTGGCTGCGTTTCCGGCTTCGACGGAAAGTCGGGGGCGGGGAGGTCTTCGTGCTCGGAGCCGCGCGTGGAGGCCGACACCAGGCCGACGTTGCGCAGGTCCAACATCATCTGCCGCCAGCGATCCACTTCCACGCCCATCTTGGCCGCGATTTCGGCTTCGGTGGGGTTGCGATGGAGCGTCGCGGCCAGATCACGGGTCACTTGTTCCACTTGCTTGTGCCGCCGGCGGAGGTCGCGCGAGGCCCAATCCAGTTGCCGGAGGCTGTCGAGGATGGCGCCCTTGATGCGATGCTTCGCATAGCTCGAGAAAGCGACCTTCTTTTCGGGATTGTATTTGCTCGAGGCATCGAACAGACCCATGATGCCCGCATGCACCAGATCGTCGAGTTCAACATGCACCGGGAGGTTTTCGTGGACGCGAATCGCAATGGCCCGCACCAGCGGCAGATGATCCACCACCACCTGATCGCGCACGGCCCGTGGATTCCCGCTCAAGTCGCCATCGGTCACCGCCGAACCATAAGTGGCGCGCGCCACCATGGCTTCGAGCTCGCACAGGCTGGCATCCGCGTCGAGGCTCAGCTCGCCGTCTTCGGTCTCGTCCAACTCCGCTTCCAACTCCAACTCGTCCTCGTCCGCCGCCAGCGCCAAGCCACCCAGACGCGGATCCTCTGCTTCGGCCATTTCCACCTGACTCCTCAACCGGCTCTTGCTCGAACGGCCAGGGAACGCCCTCACCGGCTGGCGAGCCGGTGGCCGGGCCGGCGAAATTTCGCGGACGGGCGGGGCCGCCGTCTTGATTTTGCTCTGTACGGCCGCGGTAGCTCTGGCTCTCATGAAAGTGGCTTATCTCCTAGTTCGTAGCGGGCGATGGACAGTCCGGCACGGGGGACTTCATTCGTTGCAGCCTGACAGTCGCGGGGGAAGCCATGCGCAGGCGGCCTGTCTAAATGCAACTCGCGGGCCAATAAACACCGAAAACTCTTTTCCACAGGAAACTCAATGCCCGCCGTGGGTGCTGCAAACAGCAACAGAGCAGCGAAATTTACAAAAGAAACAACAGCTTTCAGGCGTGCAGACAGATCGCAAACAAATCGTTCGCAGTCCCGGGTTGTTGAAAAATCAACCCGTTGGAGGGAGTCTTCCATCCGTTTCGATTCGGCCGTCCATGGTTCAACATGGTTCAGCGTTTCGGATTGGAACGAGTTCGCGGTGGGTTGCGAGCACTCGTTGTGACCTCAAGCCTCTTCGCCTCTAAGCTTGAAACAGAGGTGACGCGAAAGCAGTAGGTTGATCGGCTCAGTGCGTGGGGGGGAAGTACCTTAGTGACTCTCAGGTGTTTTTGAGTCGGGCGGCGCGGGCGCCCCGGCAGCCGCCAAATGCGCGATCACCACGCGCGCGGCGAGTCCAAATATCAGAATCCAAACGGCTTGGCGAAACTTGCCCTCCAGGGTAAGTCCGGCCATCGCCGCCAGTAGGCCCATCACGGCCATGGCTGCCCACAAGCGCGGGGAACGCATCGTGCCCCCAGTTTCGCACGCTCGGCATGAGCGAATCCTAATGCGGCCCACCTATGCCGACCAGCGTATGACCAGAGACTTAAGTTTCAGTGCTTTCCGCTACGCGAGGGGCGGTTTACGCAGGTGAAAATCGGTACGGTCTTCCAGCGCCGCAGCCACGCGCAGCACGCGCGCTTCCTGCCACAGCGGCCCCATGATCTGTAAACCCATCGGCATCCCCGTCGAAGAAAATCCACTCGGGATCGACGCCGCGGGCAGACCCAGGGCGTTCGCGCCGCGCATCAGACGGGTCGTCGCCAGGCGCGTGTCTTCTTCCACGCCATCGATCGTCACCGTCGCCACGCCGATCGGCGGCGCCGTAATCGGCGTACTCGGCGCCAGCAGCACGTCGCAGCGCGTGAACAGCTCGGCGAATTCGCCGCGGAACCGATCGATCGTCGTGAGTGCGTTCAGATAATCGATCGCGCTGACGGTCCTCCCGCGCTCCACATTGGGCTTCACCGCCTGGCCCAACAGCTGGGTGCGCTCGCCGCGCGGATCGATCGAATGCGTGGACTCGGGCAACTGCACCGTCAGCGTCGCTTGGTTGAGCGCCAGGACGTCCGGCACCGCGACGTCCACCAGGGTCGCGCCGGCCGCTTGCGCCACCTTCGCCATCGCGTGGACGGCCGCCACCACCTCCGGATCCGCCCGGTCAAAGTAGAAGCTCGTCGGCAGACCCACGCGCAAACCCGCCAGTGAGATCTCGCCAGTCGGCGGGGTGAAGTCTTCCACCGGCCTATCGACCGATGCCGAATCACGCTCGTCGTAGCCGGCGATCGCATTCAGAATCAGGCCGCAATCGCGCACCGTGCGCGCCAACGGCCCCATGTGATCGAGCGAGTGCGCCAGCGGCAGGCAGCCGAACATACTCACGCGGCCATAGGTGGGCTTGATGCCGGCCACGCCGCAATAGGACGCCGGAATGCGGATGCTGCCCCCGGTATCGGTGCCCGTCCCGCACAGAATAAAGCCCAAGGCCAGGGCCGCGCCGCTCCCGCCACTCGACCCGCCTGGAATGCGCGTCACATCCCACGGATTCTTCACGCCGCCGAAGTGCTCGTTCTGCGACGTCACGCCGTAGGCCAATTCATGCAGATTCAGCTTGCCGAGCGAGATGCAGCCTGCCAGCGCCATTTGGCTCACCACGGCCGCATCGAAGTCGGGCACCCAATCCCGGTAGATCAAGGACCCCGCTGTCGTCCGTACGCCGCGCGTCGCAAACAGGTCCTTATGTGCCACCGGAATCCCGTGCAGTGGACCGCGGTCGCGTCCGGCCGCCAGTTCCGCATCCGCCTTACGGGCTTCTTCCCGCGCCGCCTCCGCCGTCAGGGTCAGAAACGAGTGAATCTGGCCATCCAGCTGTTCAATCTTCTTCAGACATTCGTCGACCAGCTCGAGGCAGGAGATCTGCCGGGCGCGCAGCGCCGCGGCGGTGGCAAAAATCGATTCCATGGGGTGTCTTCGAGGGTATCAGAAGTTCATTTTCCCTTCGACCAGGGAATCCAAGCTGATGCTAGTGTCCCCGTTTGCATGCATTTGAAACGCTTCGCTGTTGACAAGGGCTCGCCGGCTTGATAGTCTTCTCCGAACCTTTCGGCTGGAGTCTTAACCATGTATCGTTTTGTCTCTGTAGTACTCCTCACCGCTGTGTCGCTGTGGGCGCAATCCACCGGCACCGCCTCGCTCGTCGGCACCGTTTCCGACACCACCGGCGCCGTTGTTCCAGGCGCCAAGATTGCCGTTCGGAACACCGGCACCCAGTTTCTTTACGAGAGCCAAACCAACGCTGACGGCTCCTACTACGTTCCCAACCTGCCCTCCGGCACCTACGACCTCACCGTGGAAGGACAAGGCTTCAAGCGCTTTGTGCAGAGCGGCCTGATCCTCCGCATCAGCGAGTCCCCGCGCATCGACGTGAAGCTCGAGATCGGCAGTGTCACCGATAGTGTGAAGGTGGATGCCACGCCGCCCTTGCTCGAAACCGAGTCGGCCAGCTCCGGTCAGGTGCTCGATGGCGAGGTGGTGGAAAAGCTCCCCGTGATGCAGAAGTTCGTCCACCGCGTGCTGCTGTATATGCCCGGGATGACGAACATCAACGGCCAGCATGCGGTCGGCCAGCGCCAGCGCGCCATCGGCTATTCGATGGACGGTGTGAATGGTAAGGAGCCCGCCGTCGGCCAGTTGGGTGACTATCAGCGCACCATGATCGCCTCGCTCGATTCCATCCAGGAATTCAAGATGTGGACCACGGGCTCGCCCGCCGAATTCGGCCACTCCGCCGGCGGCCAGTTAAGCCTCGTCTTCAAGGGAGGTACCAACCAGTTCCACGCGACGCTCGAAGACCGCTACACCAACGGCAAGCTCATCCATCGCGCCTATCTCGAACAATTGCCGCGCACCGGCGCCTTCGCCTATCACGAGTGGGGCTTCACCGGCTCCGGCCCCATCATCAAGGACAAGACGTTCTTCTTCGGCGGCTTCCAGCAGCACTACGAGAAGGTGAGCGAGACGGTGATTGTCACCGTGCCGAGCCCGGAAATGCTGGCCGGCAACTTCAGCTTCGGCGGCCGCGGACTACCGCTCTACAACCCGTTCTCCACGCGCCAGAATGGCACCACCTGGGTGCGCGATGCGCTGCCCAACAACCAGGTGCCGCTCTCGCAAGTCGACCCTGTCGTCCGGAAACTGATCGACCTCAAGCCCTGGTTGCCGCAAAGCGATCCTGGCACCATCCAGCCCACCGGACCCGTCAACAACCTCACCTACAACGCCGGCGGCGCCTATGACTTCCGCCGGTACGACGGCAAAGTGGATCACCAGTTCACCACGAACCACAAGATCTTTGGCCGCTACTCGCTGGTCCGTCACCGCAGCGAAGAGCGCCCTGTGCGCGAACTCTCGAGCGTCCTTTATGGCAACGTCTATGTGAAGCCGCTCGACCAGAGCAACATCGTTGTTTCGGACACGCTCACCTTGAGCCCCACCACCATCAACGAAGTTCGCCTCGGCTTCAATCGCCGCGTCAACTCCGCTGTTCCCGAGAGCTATGGGGCGGATTGGGCCAAGCAACTGGGGATCCCCGGCGTCTCGGCCGAGACCTTCCCGGACTTCCAGAACTCCGGCGGCGCCCGCTATTACAACCTCGGCCCCGGCGGCAAGTCCAAGGACGTTGCCGAGGACTTTACCTTCCAGGAAAACTTCACCAAGATCATCGGCAAGCACACCCTCAAGGTCGGCTATGAGCTGATGCGCACGCGCTACAACTCGCTGCAAGCCAGCCTGCCCTCCGGCCAGTACCGCATGACCGGCACGGAGCTTCCGTTCACCCCCAACACCGGCAACCCGTTTGCGAATCTTCTGTTCGGCACGGTCGGCCAGGGCGTCTTCCAACAGGTCCGCGCCACGTGGCTGCCCCGCTGGTGGTCACAAGCCTGGTATGCGCAATCCACCTGGCGCCCGGTCCGCAATCTCACCGTCGAAATGGGCCTGCGCTGGAGCTATGAGTCTCCGTTCTCCACCAAATACGGCCAGCAATCGCAGTTCGACCCCACCGCCACGGACCCGCTCACCGGCCTCAAGGGCGCCATCATCCACGGCAAGGGCAATCTCGCCAAGCGCGACTTGAACAACTTCCAGCCGCGTCTCGGCATCGCCTGGAACTTCAATCCGCGCGCCGTCCTCCGGTCGAGCTTCGGCCTCTACACCGTGGACCTGATGACCAACGCCGCCGGCCAGAACTTCGAGGAGTACATTGCCACCGCGAACGTCCAGGCGCCGGTCGGTGATCCGCGCCATGCCTTCCTGCTTTCGCAAGGGCCGGGCGCCATTACGTTCCCCACCGCGGCCGATGGCTCGGTGCCCTTCGTCGGCACGAACTACGGCGGCCGCGCGGCTTCCTGGTTCGACCCGAACATGCGCCTGCCCTACGTCGGCATGTGGTCCACCGGCATTCAGTATCAGCTCACCAAGAACTGGGTGGCCGAAACGCTGTACCAGGGTTCGTCGGGCGTCGGCCTGCTCAACAACTGGGACATCAACGCCATCCCGCTGAACATCTCCACGGACCCCACCCAGCTCAACGCCATCTTCAACGCGTCGCAGAACTACAAGCCCTATCCGCAGTTCGGCTCCATCCAGCACTACTCGAACTACGGCCACAACTCGCACCATTCGGGCACCTTCCGCATCGAGCGCCGCTACGCCCAGGGCATGACCCTCACCGCCTTCTACCAGTTAGGCAAGACGCTCAACGACGGCGACGACGACGGCGGCCGCTCCGGCATTACCTTCTACAACCGCCAGCTCGAAAAGGGCCGCGCCAGCTACGACATCCGCCACCGCTTCGTCAGCGTCATGACCTACGAACTGCCCTTCGGCAAAGGCCGTAAGTTCATGAATGGCGGCGGCGTGAAGAATTACTTCCTCGGCAATTGGGACCTCGCCTGGACCCAGACCTTCCAGAGCGGCCCGCCCATGCTGATCACCGCCGCCGGCAGCCCCAACCGTTACCTTCCCGGCATGGTCCGCCCGAACGCCGTCCTGCCTGCCGACCAGATGGTGGTGCCCGATTACTCCGTCGGCGCCCGCTTCCCGCTCGCCGCGCAGAACTCCTACTTCAACACCGCGGCCTTCGCCTACCCGCCGGCCTTCACCGCCGGGACGCTGGGCCGCAACGTCCTGGAAAGCCCCGGTCTCCAGTGGACCCAGCTTTCGCTCTCAAAAACGATTCTCGTGAAAGAGCGTTTCCGCTTCACCGTCCGCTGGGATTGCAACAATCCCACCAAGCAACCGCAGCTCGCCGACCCGGGCGGCGTCTACAATTTGCAGAGCATCGCCGCCTTCGGCCGCTTCAACGGGATTGGCCGCGGCAGCTTCTCCGACATCGGCACCGCGCGCATGCACCACGTGATCGTTGGGCGCTTCGAATTCTAACGGAGATCATTGATTAACATTATTTCTTCCTTAGACTCACTCTGATAAAACGGATTCGCTACGAGATCCGGTATTTCTGCCTGAAATCGTTGCATTCCCCATCACTCCGCCGTTACCCTCGGCGGAGTGATCCCTATTTCTTCATTGACTTCCTTCGTCACCGGCGCTAAGTTTTTATAAAGTTTTGTGTTGTTGATAAGGGGAAGAATGAAACATTTTGGGACGGTCTGCCTGCGTTTTGTGGCGACTCTTGCCTGTCTGATTGCCCTCTCGGTGCCCTCGTCGGCCCAAACTCTGTATGGTTCGCTCGTTGGGAGCGTTCAAGACTCCTCTGGGGCGCTGATGCCCGATGCCAAGGTCTCGATGACCAACAAAGGCACCGGCCTGGTCCTCGAAGGTGTCACAGATTCGAACGGCAATTTCACGGTGAGCAACGTGCCGCCCGGCACCTACGACGTGAAGGTCAATCTCGCTGGCTTCAAAGGCCAGTCGGTGACGGACCTGCTGATCACCGTCAATACGGTGAGCCGCCTCGACTTCAAAATGGAAGTTGGCGCGGTTAGCGATCAGATCACGGTGGCTGCCGAAGTTACGCAATTACAGACAGATAAGGCGGATACTCACACGGAAATCCGCGCGGATCTCGTCAAAAACCTCCCTTTGCCCGGCCTACGTAACTACCAGACGTTCATCAATCTGGTCCCCGGCGCCACCCCTGGCGCCTTCCAAAATTCGGTCACTGATACGCCGCAGCGCTCGCTGCGGACGAACATCAATGGCACCAACGCCAACAACAACGTCACCCGCATTGACGGCGCCGCCAGCGTGAACCTCTGGCTGCCCCACCACGCGGGCTACGTGATGCCGGCCGAAATGGTGGAAACCGTCAACGTCACCACCACCTCCGGCGACGCCGAACAGGGTATGGCTGGCGGCGCGGCGATCACCGTGGTGACCAAGAGCGGGACCAACTCTTTCCACGGCAGTGCCTTCGAATTTCACGATAATCAGCGCTTAAAGGCTCGCAACTTCTTCTCCACGATTGCCAAGCCGAAGAGCATCTACAACAACTTCGGCGGCACGATCGGCGGCCCGATCGTCAAGAACAAGTTGTTCTTCTTTTACAGCCATGACAACACCCGTCAGCGCGTCGGGCAGTTCGCCACCTACTCGGTGCCCAGCCCGACGATCCGCACCGGCAACTTCGGCAACATCAGCACCCTGATCTACGATCCGAACACGGGTAACACCGCCACCGGTACCGGCCGCAGCGTCTTCCCGGGCAATGTCATCCCGGCCTCGCGCATCAGCCCGATCGCCCAGAAGATTCAGGCCTACTACCCGACGCCGACCATCGCCCAGGAACTGAACAACTACCAGGCTTCGATCGTGCCCACGTTCAACCGCATGTACAACGACATCAAGTTGAACTACCAGCGCAACGCGAACCACATGATCTGGGGTCGCTATGGCCAGATGGATGCGCTCTCGGGCGGCACCGGTATCTTCGGCGACGCCGTCGGTCCGGCCCCCGGTGCGGACGCCGCCCTTGGCGACACCACGGTGCGCAACATGTCGATCGGCCACACGATGACCCTCAGCTCGAACCTCCTGCTCGACGGCGTCATCGGTTACCAGCGCATGGATCAGTTCGTCCGCAACCAGGACTTCGGTAAGGACTTCGCCACCACACTGGGCATCCCCGGCCTGGGTGGAAGCGACCCCCGTGTGCAGGGCTTCCCGAACATCAGCTTCAATACCTACGCCAACTTCGGCGCGCCCGGCTGGACGCCCACCGAACGCAAGGAAGAAAGCTTCACCACTTCGCAGAACGTGCGCTGGGTGAAGGGCAAGCACAACCTCGCCTTCGGCTTTGACGGCGTGCTCCACCGCCTCACCCACTGGCAGCCGGAGAACGGCTTTGGCCCGCGCGGTGGCTTCAACTTCAACGGCGGCGTCACCGGCAACGGTTCGTTCAACAACTACAACAGCTACGCGGCCTTCCTCCTCGGCCTGCCGAACCAGATTCAGAAGGCCGTGCAGAACATCATCGCCACCGGCCGTGAATGGCAGTTCGGCCTCTACGCCCAGGACCGCTTCCAGCTCACCCGCAAGCTCACCGTTAGCTGGGGTCTGCGCTACGAGTACTACCCGCTCATGGGCCGCGCCAACGGCAAGGGTCTCGAGCGCCTGGTGCCCGAAACGAACCTGATCTATCTCGGCGGCCGCGGCAACGTCCCCCGCGACAATGGCTTCTCGGTCAGCAAAAAGAACTTCGCTCCCCGCCTGGGTATCGCTTACCGCGTCAACGACAAAACGGTCATCCGCACGGGCTACGGCATCAACTTCAGCCCGCTGCCCTGGTCGCGTCCGCTCCGTGGCTTCTACCCGGTCGTCATCAACCTGAACCTCGTCTCGGCGAACGACAACGTGGCCGTCCGCTCGCTGGCGGAAGGCATCCCGGCGATCCCCACCCCGGATCTCTCCTCCGGCGTCGTCGCTCTGCCGCGTGACGCGGACATGCGCACCCCGATCGGTGGCGAACTCCACCGTGGTTATACGCAGAGCTGGAACTTCACCATTGAACGCCGCCTGCCCGGTTCGATCGTTTCCCAAATCGCCTATGTCGGCACGCAGAGCACCCACCTCATGGGTGACCTCGACGTGAACTCCGGCCAGATTCTCGGCGCCGGCAACGCAGGACGTCCTTACTCGGCGCCCTTCGGCCGCAACATCGCCACCCTGCTCTGGGACGGCTACTTGAGCTCGAACTATCACGCGCTGCAGGCGCAGGTCCGCCGCTCGGCGAAGGGCCTGACGCTGCAGGGTGCCTACACTTGGTCTAAGGCGATCAACTTCGCCGACGACGAAGGTTGGCAGGGCACGTCCTATAACTGGGCCCCGGCCTTCTATCGCAACCGCTCTGCCGCCGGTTATGACCGCCGCCACATGCTGCAACTCGGCTACGTCTATGACCTGCCGCTCGGCAAGGGCCATCGTCTCGCCAGTGGCCGCGTTGCCTCGCAGGTCCTCGGTGGTTGGTCCATCTCGGGTGTCACCTCGGCCTACACGGGCACGCCGTTCTCGCCCAGTTCGCCCAGCGGTACGCTGAACCTTCCCGGCAACATCCAGACCCCGGATCAGGTGAAGCTCGATGTGGCTCGCCCCGAAGGCATCGGCCCCGGCACCACCTTCTACGACACCAGTGCCTTCGCGGCGGTCAACCTGAACGGTGGCCCGGCTCGCTTCGGCACCATGGGCCGCAACAGCCTGCGCAACCCGGGCGTCTTCCGCAACGACCTTACGCTCGGCAAAACCTTCGGCTTCTGGGAAAAGGTGAACCTCACCTTCCGCGCCGAGGCGTACAACTTCACCAACAGCCGGATCTCCACCAGCTTCTCCTCTACCGACGTCTCGAATGCGAACTTCCTTCGCGTCCTCAGCGCCTCGGACGAACGGCAAGTGCGATTCTCGCTGGCGCTCCGTTTCTAACGGTTGCGTTTCCTCAAGAAAACAACGGCTCCGGTTCCACCGGAGCCGTTTTCTTTTGCCATGCTAAAGAGAAGCATGATTCCGGTCCTCTTCACCGCGCTCCTGCTGGCGCAGGTACCGAATCTCGAACAGAAAGCCGCCGCCGCCAAAGAGGCCATGGCCGACGGAAAGTTCCCCGAAGCCGCCGCCCTCTATGCCGACCTCGTCAAAGCGCTCCCCGGCAATGGCGGCCTGCTGATGAACCAGGGCATGGCGCTGCACATGGCCGGCGAGGATGCCCGCTCCATCCCCATCCTGGAAGCCGCCGTCAAGGCCGGCGCGCCGCCGCCCACGTACCTCTTCCTTGGCGCGTCTTACCTGCGCACCGGCCAACCTGCCAAGGCCATCGCCCCCCTCAAGCGCTTCGCCGCGGCTGACCCGCAACACGTCGAAGTCCGCCTGATGCTGGTCGACGCCGCCACGGGCGCCGGCCAGCCCTCCGAAGCACTCCCGCCTCTTGAATCCCTCGCCAACCTCGACCCTCAGCGCCCGGCCGTTTGGTATCAGCTCGCGCGCACCTACGAAGACCTCGCCGCGGCCGACTTTATCCAGCTCGAAAAGAAGTTCCCCGAAAGCGGCCCCCACTTCGCCCTCCTGGCCGACTCGCGGTCCAAAGTCAGCCAAAGCCGCGCCGCCTTCTTCTTCTACCGCCAAGCCCTCACCAAAGCGCCCCGCATGCGCGGTCTCCACCAAGCCATCGCCGACATCTACCGCCGCGCTGGCGAGCCGTCCTGGGCTCTTAGCGAAGAGGCCGCCGAAGTGAAGCTCGGTCCGCCAGCCTGCCCGGCGCTCAATACGCCCGAATGCGCCTTCGCCGCCAGACAGTTCGGCAAGGCGATCGCGCTGGCGAAAGCGCAACCCACCGCCGACGGCTATTACTGGCGCATCCGTGCCTACGACGCTCTGGCCCGCAAGGCCTTCGCCCGCCTGGGGCAATTGCCCGAATCGCCCGAAGCGTTTCGCTTCCAGGCCGAAACTCATCGTGACGCCAACCGGCCTGCCGAAGCCGCGGCCGCTTGGCGCGAAGCTCTGCGCCTGGCGCCCAACCATCCCGACTTCCGCCGCGAACTCGTCGCCTCACTGATCCAGGCGAAGGACTACGAAGGCGCGCAGAAAGAGCTGGACCCGCTCCTCGCCGGCACCCCCACCGCCGACGTCCTCTTTTTGCAAGGCGACCTCCTGCTTGCCCAACAAGCGCCCGACAAAGCCATCGACGCCCTCACCAAGGCTGTCCGCGCTGACCCGCAGATGCTGCCCGCGCGCGCCGCGCTGGCCCGCGCTCTGTTGCAAGCTGGCCGAGCCGACGAAGCCTTGCCCCATGCCACCGCCGCCCTGCCCATCGACACCGATGGCAGCCTGCACTTCCAACTGGCACGTGCCTATCAAGCGGCCGGTAAGTCCGCCGAGGCCCAGGCCGCCATGGCCAAATACCAACAGTTGCAAGCGCGCACGCGGGAGCAGGAACGCGTCGTCGACGAGCAGGTGAAGATCACGCCGCCATGATGCTCCTGGTCCTCCTCTCGCTCGCCCAGCTCCGTTTTGAAAATGCCGGCAGCGTGCCGTTCACGCTGCAAAACCATCCCACCGCCCAGAAGCAGATGATCGAGACGATGCCCGGTGGCATCGCTATCTTCGATTACAACGGCGACGGCCGCCCCGACCTGTTCTTCGCCAATGGCGCCGCCGTCCCCTCGCTGCGGAAGGAAGGCCCCAAGGACTGGAACCGCCTCTATCGCAACGATGGCGGCTGGAAGTTCACTGACGTCACCGAAGCTGCCGGCCTGCAAGGCGAAGGCTACGCCATGGGCGTCGCCGCTGGTGACTTCGACGGCGACGGCCACCCGGACCTGTTCGTCGCCGGCGTCTACCGCAACACGCTCTACCGCAATCTCGGCAACGGCAAGTTTGCCGATGTCACTGTCGGCTCCGGCCTCAAAAGCGACGAATGGAGCGTCACCGCTGGCTGGTTCGACTTTGACCAGGACGGCAAGCTCGACCTGCTGGTCACCAACTACGGCAAATGGAACGCTGCCGAGAACCGCTTCTGCGGCGATGCCACCCGCGCCCTCCGCATCTATTGCCACCCCAAGTACTTCGATCCCCGGCCCAATCAGCTCTATCGCAATCTCGGCGGCGGCAAGTTCGAGGACGTCTCCGTCAAAAGCGGCATCGCCACCCACAAAGGCCGCGGCATGGCCATCGCCTTTGCCGACTACGATGGCGACGGCCGCCTGGACGTGTTCGTTACTAACGACAATCTCCCCAACTTCCTCTTCCACAATCTGGGCCAAGGCAAGTTCGAGGAGGTGGCACTACTGGCCGGCGTCGCCCTCCTCGATCATGGCAAACCCATTGCCAGCATGGGCGCCGACTTCCGCGACTACGACAACGATGGCCGGCCCGACATCGTTCTTACGGCCCTCAACGGCGAGACCTTCCCCGTCTTCCACAACGAAGGCCGCGGGAGCTTCACGGATCGCACTTTCGCCACCCAGGTCGCCAAGCTCAGCAACACCCGTGGCGGCTGGGGCGTCGGTTGGGTGGATTTCGACAACGACGGCGCCAAGGACCTCTTCACCGCCAACTCCCACGTCAACGACCTCGTCGAAAAGTTCGAAGCCGCCCGCTATCTTCAACCCAACGCCGTCTTTCGCCAGGTGAAAGGCAAGTTCACCGAAGTGGCCGACAGTGGGCTCGACCCGGCCGTCGCCGCCCACCGCGGCGCTGCCTTTGCCGACCTCGATCGCGATGGCCGCGTCGATGTTGTCGTCACCGCGCTCGGCGCGCCAGTCGAACTCTGGCGCAATGTCACGCCCGACGCGGGCCACTGGCTCGCCCTCGATCTCGTCAACGGCCTGGGCGCGCGCGTCGAAGTGGACGGCCAACACCAGACCTTCACCTCCAGCCTCAGCTATGCCTCCTCGGTGCTGGACGGCGTCCACTTCGGCCTTGGCGCTGCGGCCACTCCGCGCCAAGTCACGATCGTCTGGCCCTCGGGCCAGCGCCAGGTCCTCACCGGCGTCGCCGTCGATCAGCGCCTCCGCGTTGTGGAACCGAAGCGATAGAATCTTCCCGTGCGTTATCTGCTGCTGCTCACCGCGCTCGCGGCGCGCGCCGAAGTGGCGCCGCAACTGGTGTGGTCCGGGCCGAACGTCACGCTGCTGGGCAGTCCTTCGCCGGATGGCCAATGGCTCTCCTATGTCGATGCGGCGGAACTCGCCGTCCGCGGCGCAAACGAGACGCGCCGCCTCACCCGCCGGCCGGCAGGCTCCAAAGAGTTTGCTTACTTCTCGATCTTCGCGCCCGACTCCCGGCGCCTCGCCTATGCCTGGTTCAACGCCGACGGCTTCTACGAACTCCGCACCACCACCATCGACGGCGAAGCACCTCGCGTCATCTACCGCAACGAAGAGACGGCGTTCGTCCAGCCCTGCGCCTGGTCGCCTGACGGCACGCAGATTCTCACGCTGCTTTTCCGCCGCGACAACACCAGCCAGATCGCCATCATCCCCGCCGCCGGCGGGCGTGCCCGCGTGCTGCGATCTTTGCCCTGGATCTATCCCAAGAAAATGGACTTCTCGCCCGATGGCCGGTGGATCGTCTATGACCGTTTCCGCGTCGAAGGCCGCCCCGAACGTGCCGTCTATCTGCTCGCCGTCGATGGCGGCCAGGAGACGCCGTTGCTCGAGACCGCTGCCAGCCATCTGTTCCCGCTCTGGTCGCCCGACGGCCAGCGCATTTACTACGTTGACGAAGCCACCGCCGATCTCTACGCCGTCCGCGTGGAAGGCGCGCAACGCGCTGGGTCTCCGGAGCGCGTTGCGCAAGGCTTGGGGCGCCTTCTGCCGATGGCCATCACCGCCGCTCGCGACCTTTACTACGGCTTGCGCGCCGGCCGCACTGACGTGATGACGCCGGCCGGCGCCATCAAAACTCGTTTCCCTGGCCAGAACAGTTCGCCCGCCTGGAGCGCCGACGGCCAGACCCTCGCCTACCTCTCGCGCCGCGGCACCGAGAACTATGGCCGCGAAAGCCGCGTCATCGTGCTGAATCGTCCTCAGGAGAACGACGAGCGCGAACTGCCCTGGTCCATTGCCCTGATGGAAGCCGTCGGCTGGGAGAGCCCGCAATCGTTGCTGATCACCGGCGCCGATAGCGTCGGTCGCGAAGGTACCTTTCGCTTGAACCTTGAGAGCGGCGAGTTCACTTGGCTCCATGCCGAACGCCGCCGTCAGTTCGGAGATGCCCAACGCGCCTGGACCGTCGGCGAGCAAAAGAACCAGGTCTGGAAGCTCAAGCTCCCGGCCGTGCGCGCCGCCGTGCCTCTGGGGCTCGATGCCTTTCTGCCCGTGCCCGCGGACAATCCTCTCACCCCCGAAAAAGTCGCCCTCGGTAAGCGCCTTTTCTTCGACCGACGCCTCTCCCGCGACAGCACGATCGCCTGCTCCACCTGCCATCAGCCCGAGTACGCCTTCAGCGACTCGCGTCCGCTCGCCGTCGGCGTCGGCGGCCAAGTGGGTCCCCGTCGCAGTCCACGGCTCGCCAATCGCGCTTACGGCTATCGCTTCTTCTGGGATGGCCGCGCCGAGAGTCTCGAAGCTCAGGTCGTGCAGCCCATCGAGAATCCCAAGGAGATGGACCTGCCTGTTGCCGACGCCGCTCAGCGGGTCGGGCTCAGCGTGCTGGAATTGCAGCAGGCCCTCGCGAGTTACGTTCGCACCATCCTCTCCGGTGACTCACCCTATGATCGCTACGGCGCCGGCGACCCGAATGCTCTCACGCCCGACCAACGCGCGGGGCTGGCACTCTTCCGCGGCAAAGCCCGTTGCGCCTCTTGCCACGTCGGCCCCAATCTCACCGACGAAAAGCTGCACGACACCGGCCTCGGCGACGGCGCCATGAAGACGCCTTCTCTGCGCGACGTCGCCAGGACTCCGCCATACATGCACAACGGCTCGCTCGCCACGCTCCCCAGCGTCATCGAACACTATCAGCGCCGGCTTTCCTTCCAACTAACTGCCGCTGAACAACAGCAGTTAGTCTCCTTCCTCCATTCCCTCTCCGGTACCCTGCGCGACGGTTACTAACTACAGCGCGGCCGGGGGGGACTCCCCACCTTCTGTCAAGAGTTGAAGTTGGTTTGTTTGACGGGGGCTTCGCCCCTGCGACCCCAGGATTTATCGCTTTCGGGTAGACTGGTCGCGCGGAAGGGGCGACGCGAGTCGCCCCACCAGTCCACACTCAAGTCGACGCTCAGGTTGCATCCCTGCAGAGCCCTATCCTCCGCTTGAGCGTTTTGATTGTAGCCTGCGTTATGCCGATTCGGCGAGTGCCGGCTTACCGAAGGCCGGATCGTAGAGTGTGCCGGCTTGCAGCATGGCGATGAGGACGGCGAGCAGGCGATCTGTCACGCCGCGTAGCGCACGGCCATGACTATGCCCCTTAGCGCGGAGTTGCTGATACTGCCGCTGACTGCGTTCATCATGTTGCGCACTGACGCGTGCCCAGTGATAAAACGCATTGCGCAAACGTATGTTGCAACCTCGCCGCATCAGAACGACGCGGCTCTTCCCACTGCGGCGAGTAATGGGCGCTGCGCCGCCATAACTGCGGAGCGCATGATAGTCTCGATCCTGGATGGCTTCCGATGCCTCCGCGAGCATCGTGGCGGCTGCGACTCGACCCACTCCCGGCAAGGACAGGATGATAGCGGCGTCACGATGCTCATTGAGCTGCCCCGGTTCGCTGAGTTCGTTGAGGATCTCCGTAATCCGCGCCGCGACTTGTTCGCGCTGGACGCGCAACCGCCGGAGCAACGGCAGCAGGAACAGCACGTGCTCGCTGGCGGCCTCCGCCGCGCCTGGCGCCAGGTATAACGCGGGTTCCCGCAGTTTCTTGAGCACATCGTCGGCGGTGTGGCGGCGAATGCGATGACTTCTCAGCAGTTCCTCGACCTTCTTCTGCTTGAGTTTGCCGGCCTGCGCCGGCACCGGCGCCCACTCGACCAGCGTCCAGAACCAGGGCTCGTCCACACCTGGGCACAAGTGCAGCATCTGAGGGTAATAGCGAACCAGCAGTTCGCGCAGTTGATGACCGAAGCGGACGGCTGTTTGCTGAAGATCCTCCTCGGTCTGCGACAGCTCACGTAGACGAATGATCAACGGGTCGTCTAGTTTGACACGCCGGAACAAGTGCATGTCCGTTCGCAGAGAATCGGCCAGTACCAACGCGTCGAACTGATCGCTCTTTGATCCAGCCACACAGTGCCGGTCGCGGAAGCGATCCATCTGCTTGGGGTTCAACGCGAAGACGGCGAATCCTCGCTCCAGCAGGCTTTCCACCACCGCGCCGCGCGGTGTCTCGATCGAGATCGCTACGCGTCCGGGTTGATTTTCACTGAGCTTCAACAGGCGCTCGATGAACTGAGCGATGCCGCTGCCGCTGTGCTCGATGGAGCCTTGCGCCACCGCCTTCCGGTCTGGCTGCAACGCGCAGAATTCGTGGGCTTCCTTCGCCCAATCAATGCCTACCAACAATAACCAGTCTTCTTCTGGCATGGTCTCCTTTCCCACGACCAAGCCGCGAAGCCTCATCGAGCCCTGTACTGGTGCTCGCTGGCACAAACTCCCCACAGGACGTGCTCCACGGCCGCCCTGCGGCGGCGCACGTCCCCCCCAGGCGCTCTGTCGCAGGGGGCAAATATGGCGCTCGCCGCATTGTGGCCGAGTCTAGCTTCCTTCTACTACGGAAGCTGGTTCAAGGGTACAGGGCGTGCATTCCACGCGCGGCTCGTATATAATCCTGCCAATTCTTTTAGGTTAAGGGAGGGTTCATCATGAACCTATGCTGCCGCGGAGCCGCCTTGTTGCTGCTCGCCAGTGTTTCGATCCATGCGCAGGACGTCCGCGCGCGCGTCCAGGGACTCGTCACCGATTCCTCACAAGCCGCGATTGCTGGTGCCGAAGTGGTGTTGCTGAACACCGCCACCAACGTCGCGGCCACCACCAAGACCAACGCCAGTGGACAGTACCTGTTTGACTTCGTCATCGCCGGTGAGTACAGCGTCACCGTCGAGTCCACCGGCTTCCGGAAGTTCGTCCAGAAAAACATTGTCGTGCAAAGCCGCGGTGACCTCACCGTTGATGCGCGCCTGGAACTCGGCGCCACCACCGAAGCGATCACCGTCGAAGGCGCCCCGGTCTCCGTGCAGTTCAACTCCTCCACCGTCGGTCTCACGATCGACAAAAAAATGACCAACGAACTGCCCATCATCAATCGCAATCCTTTCCTGTTGGCGCAGTTGAATCCCGCCTCCGTTCTGCGCTCCACCACCGAGCAGAGCCCCTATCATCACTGGGCCTCCACGCAAATCGACGTCGGCGGCAACACGTCGACGAAGAACGACGTGGTGGTCGACGGCTCGCCCAACATGGCTTCGGAGAAGTCTTCCTACACGCCCACCATGGACGCGGTGCAGGAAGTCAGCGTGCAGCAGAACGCGGTGGATGCTGAGTTCGGCCACTCCGCCGGCGGCATCATTACGGTGCAGATGAAGTCGGGCACCAACGCCTTCCACGGCACCGGTTACTACCTCGGCCGCAATCCCAGCATTAACGCCGTCGCCGACCAGATCACCCGCCGCGCTAATCTGACGCGCAATCACATCTGGGGCGGCACGCTCGGCTCGCCCATCGTCCGCAACAAGATCTTCAACTTCGCCGCCTATGAAGAGTGGCGTAGTCAGGACCCGCGCTCGGTCGCTTTCACCATGCCCACGGACCTCGAACGAACCGGCGACTTCTCCAAGAGCCTCAACGCCCGCGGCGGCCTTCGCGCCATCTACAACCCCTTCACCACCGTCCTCAACGCCGATGGCACCGCCTCGCGTATGCCCTATCCCGGCAACATCATCCCCGTCAGTCAACAGGATCCCGTCGGCCGCCGCGTGATGAACGATATCTGGAAGCCTAATCTGGCGGGCACCGGCAGCGACTTGGTGAATAACTATCGCGCCGGGTTTGCCGAACGCGTCAAATACTGGAACCTCTCGGACCGGGTCGATTGGAACGCCTCCGACAAGCTCAAAGTCTTCGGCCGCTACTCCATGTTCAAGACCTTCGTCACGCAGGACAACTACGCGAACTCCGTCGCCGTTCAGCCCAACGGCAGCGAACGTCACGCTTGGACCACCGTGGGCGACGTCGTCTATACGCTCAGCGCCAGCACCGTCCTCAACGTGCGCGGTGGCTACAATCGCATCTTCGATTCCTTCGCCGTCGCCGAGTCGCAGATCACCAGCGCCAAGCTCACCGAAATCCTCGGCGGCGATTGGCACACCGCCTACTCGAAGAACGACCCCGCTCTTTACTACCCCGGCTTCACCGTCCGCCGTGGACCTTCGGCCGCCACGCTCGGCCGCACCGGTTACTGGTATCAGGACCCCGACACTTACAACCTCCAATCGAAGGTCTCCCACGCTCGCGGCCGTCATTACTTCAAAGTCGGCGGCGAGTGGCGCTTACAGCGCGTGGTCGCCGTCCGTCCGCGTCCCATCTCCTTCGACATCCGTCAGGAACTTACGGCCAGTACGTTCCTGAATCCGGACCTCAACGTCTCGGGCGATGCTTGGGCCACGCTGCTGGTTGGCGCGCTCGATACCAACACGCTGATCCAGTCTCTGCCTGTGCAGCGTCATCGTAATCGTTTCTACAGCCTCTATTTTCATGACGACATTAAGGTGTCGCAGCGCCTCACGATCAACGTCGGTCTGCGCTACGAGTACGAGTCGCCGCTGGTGGACCCGGAGAATCGCCTCTCGCGGTATCTTGACCTCAACTCGCCCATTCCCGAGTTCCAAGGCTCTCGCGCGCCGGTGATCCCCGCCGCTGCCACCGCCTTGCGCAAGGAGTCTCCCATCTTCAACGGCGCCTGGATCTTCACCGACGATGCGAATCGCGGCTCCTGGAATGCTCAGAAACTCCTGTTCATGCCTCGCCTGGGCCTGGCCTACCGCTTGAACGATAAGTCCTCGCTGCGCGTCGGCTATGCGCGCTACTTGGTCCCGGCTTCGCTCACCGACGGCCTGGACGTGCTGGGCAGCGTCTTCTACCCTGGCTTTGAAGCCACCAGTCGCGGCTTGCCCCTGCTCTCCGGCGTCCCGCAGTCCACGCTTCGCAATCCCTTCCCTGGCGGTCTGGTGCCGGTCAGCGGCAAGTCTTTCGGCCGTTACACCGACCTCGGCGGCGCCCCTATCTTCTACAACCAGGACTTCCAGGTCGGTGTGAACGACCGTTACAACATCAGCCTCCAGCGCGCCCTGCCGGGACAAATGGTGGTGGATGCCACTTACTTCTTCAACATCGGCCGCAACGCCCCCGTCACGCGCAACCTGAATCAGGTCGACCCGCGCATCGGCTATGAACGTGGTGCCGCCACTGCGGCCAACGTCGCAAATCCCTTCTTCAACCTGTTACCGGCCGAGCAGATGCCCGGTCAGTTGCGCACGCAATCCAGCGTGCCGATCTCGCAGTTGCTGCGCCTCTATCCGCAGTACGGCGACATCCAACAGCGCTTGAAAGGCATCGGCAAGAGCCGTTACCAGGCCTTGCAGATTCAGGTCCAGCGGCCTTTCGTCAAGGGCTTCAACATGGTGGTGGGTTACAACTACAATCGCGAGCGCAATCACGAGTATTACGACGAGCTCGATAACTACCTCAACAACCTCACCTTCCAGCCGGCCGTCAATCCGCGCCACCGCCTCACCGGCGCTTCCATCTATCAGCTGCCTTTCGGCAAAGGCAGAACCTTCATGTCGAATGCGAATCGCCTGGTCGATGGCGTCTTCGGCGGCTGGTCGCTCAGCGGTCTCTTCTCGATCAACAGCGGCCAGTATCTGCGCTTCGGCGGCTTGCTGGTGAGTGGCGACCCGGCCATCGACAACCCCACGCGCGACCGCGTCTTCGACACCTCGAAGTTCCAGCGCCTGCCCGCCTTCACCCGCCGTACCAATCCCCTGCAGTACAGCGACGTCAAGTCGGCCATGTTCAAGAATCTTGACCTCACCCTGGCCAAGAACTTCGTCATCACCGAGCGCCTGAAGTTCGAGCTGCGCATGGAAAGCTACAACGCCACCAACAGCTTCAATGGCGACCTGCCCAGCACCGCTTTCGGCACCTCCGCCTTCGGCGCCGTCACCGCGCAGCGCCCGGGTTATCTGGGCCGGCAATTCCAATACAGCGGCCGCTTTACTTGGTAGCAGCGCTGTACTTAGTCCTGGTGGCGCAGGATTTCGCCGGAACGAAAGCCTGCGCCGCCTGTCACGCCGAGATCGTGCAGAAACAGCAGCGCACTCATCATGCCCGCGCCCTTCAGCGCGGTGCTGACGGCCGTTGGGCCTTTGGCGCCGGCGCCCAGGCCATCACCTACGTCTCGCCCGCGGACGAAGACCATTACGTCGAACACGGCCTCTCCTGGTACCGCAAGACTCAGGCGCTCGCCCTCACGCCCGGCCACCCCAACGCGGCCGGCGTTCGCTATCCCACCTTCAGCCCCGATGCCAACATCCTGCGTTGCTTTCAGTGCCATTCCACCGGCCAACTCACTTTGACGCCTCAGCGGACAGTGCAGCCCGCTGAAGAGGGCGTCCGCTGCGAGACCTGCCACGGACCCGGCCGCGCCCACGCTGCCGCACCCTCCGCCGCCAACATCGGTAACCCGCGTCGCCTCACCGCCGCCCAGATCAACGAGACCTGCGGCGAGTGCCATCGCATGCCTCCCGCGAAAGGCGTTGCGACCAACTTCGAGAACCCCTGGAACGTACGTCACCAGCCCGTCTATTTCAGTCAAAGCGCGTGCTTCCTGAAAAGCGGCGGACGCCTCTCCTGCCTCACCTGCCACAACCCCCACGAAGACACGCCCGTCGACGCGCAATGCGCCTCGTGTCATCCGCAGGCGAAGCACCGCACGCCCGTCTCCGGTACGTGCGTCTCCTGTCACATGCCGGTGGTGAAGCCTTCTGACTTACTCGGCTTTGCGAATCATTGGATCGGCGTTTATCGCTCAACGGGTCCCGGCGCGAATCTGCTCCGCCCGCGCCCGCAAGGGAGCGGCCGTTGACTGCCGGTTGGTCTGCTCCAGTAAATCGGCCAGATTCTCCAGCGCCGCGGCCGTCTCCGGCGCCTTGGGCCCGTGCGCCTTCTCGGCGATCGCGAGCGCGCGGCGAAAGTAAGTTTCACTGCCGGCGACGTCACCCGCCATGGCGGAAAGCGCGCCCAGCATGCCGCACGCCGCCCCCGTCCGCGCATCCTGCGGTCCCAGTTGCTTCTCGAACACGGCAAGCGCACTCGCTGCCAGAGGCTTGGCTTCGGCCATGCCCCGGGCCAGCAGGAGCCCCGCGAGATTCAACCGCGTAACGGCCAACTCGACGTCGCCCGCCGGTAACGCTCGCACCCGAATCGCGAGCGCCCGCCGGTAGAGTTGCTCCGCCGTCGCGGCGTCCGTCGTCTCCAGGTGTACCGCCCAGTTATGCAGGATCGTGGCGGCCGCGGGCGTCGACGAAGTGCCGAGCGCGGCAGAGAGGTAAGGCGAGGCTGCGGCATAGTCGCCGCGCGACGCCAGATAGAGCGCCAGATCCCGCGCGCTTTCCATCGTCTGGCGAGCGGTCGGTCCCAGAGTTTGTTGACGCTGCTCGAGCGCCTGCCGGTAGAGCGGCGAAAAGTCCGTAATTGGTTGCGCGAGGAAGAACAGCAACATGCGCTTTCGTAGTCAAAGATATCGCGTCGCACGGCCTGCTGGGCCGGGCAGCGCCCACAACGAGCTTGATATATTCGAGGTCCCATGCACCGCCGACAGTTTCTAAAGCACACCGCTGGGGCCGCCGTTTTGTCGACGGCGGCGGCTCAGGCCGCGCCCAACCCGCGCGCGAAAGAATGGAATCACTATGGCGGCGACGCTGGCGCCTCCCGCTATTCGCCTTGCGCCAAGATCACCAAGGCGAACGTCGCGAAGCTCAAAGTCGCCTGGACCCATCGCACCGGCGACGCCAGCTTGCGCCCCGCCACCGTCATCGAATGCACGCCCATTGTCGTCGATGGCGTCATGTATCTCTCCACCGCGCGCAACAAAGTGCAGGCTCTCGAGGCCGCCACCGGCAAACTCCTCTGGACCTTCGATCCCGGCCAGGGCGGCAGTGCCGGCTCGCGCCGCGCCCCCGGCATCTCGCGCGCCGTCACTTACTGGGAATCCGGCGACGACCAACGCCTCTTCCACGCCTATCGTGATCAGCTTTGGGCCATCAACGCGAAGACCGGTCAGCCGGTCGCCTCCTTCGGCAAGGGCGGCATGATCGACCTCAAGCAGGACTTCGATCACGATATGTCGAAGCTCACCTTCAAGCATTCGAGCCCCGTGGTCGTCTACCGCAACGTCGTCATCACCGGCGGCGGTGGCGGCGAAGGACCCTACCCCGAAGCTCCCGGCCACATCCGCGGCTTCGACGCCCTCACCGGCCAGCGCCTCTGGATCTTCCACACCGTTCCGAAGCCCGGCGAGTTCGGCCACGACACCTGGAGCGGCGATTCCTGGCAGTACACCGGCGGCACCAACAACTGGGGCGGCATGAGCGTCGACGAGAAACGCGGCGTCGTCTACGCCGGCATCGGCTCGCCCAGCTTCGACTATTGGGGCGGCAATCGCCAGGGCAACAACCTCTTCGGCAACTGCGTCCTCGCACTCGATGCGCTCACCGGTCAACGCAAGTGGCACTACCAGATCGTGCACCACGACGTCTGGGATTACGACATGCCCGCGCAGCCGGCCCTGGTTACCATCAAGCGCAATGGCAAAACGATCGATGCCGTCGTGCAGCCCACCAAGCAGTCCTATCTGTACTTCCTCGACCGCGATACAGGCCAGCCCATCTACGGCGTGGAGGAGCGTCCCGCACCTGCCGCCACCATGCCCGGTGAAGTCCTCTCCAAGACGCAGCCCCATCCGCTCAAGCCGCCGCCGCTTTCTCGCCAGGGCTTCCGCGCCGAGTGGATCACCGATATCAGCCCCGAAGCGCACGAGCACGTGAAGGCGCAGGTAGAGAAAGTCTCTTACGGCGATCTCTTCCACCCCGCCCCGATGACCGGCGGCATTGTTCATCCTGGCTTCCGCGGGGGCATGCTCTGGGGCGGCTGCAGCTTCGATCCCAAACGCAATCGCCTCTTCGCCAACTCGGACGAAGCCACCAACGTCATCAGCTTCAAAGAAGCCGGCCCCGGCATGAACGTCCGCTTCGCTCTCGCGCAGCGCGCCGAGTTGGTCGACCACGAGGGTTACCCCGGCATCAAGCCGCCGTGGGGCTACCTCACGGCGGTCGATGCCAACAAGGGCGAGTTCGCCTGGCGCGTCGTCAATGGCGAGTTCCCCGAGCTCAAGAAGCGAGGCCTCAAGAAGACCGGCACTCCGTCCAACGGCGGTAGCATCTGCACGGCGGGCGGCGTCGTCTTCATGGCGGGCACCTTCGACAAGATGATGCGCGCGTTTGACTCCGATACCGGCGCCATCCTTTGGGAGTACGAACTGCCCGAATGTGGCTTCGCCACGCCCGCCACCTACGAGGTCAACGGCCGGCAGTTCGTCGTCATCGCCGCCGGAGGTGGTAGAAAGGGATCGAAGGCGCATGATGAGTTTGTGGCGTTCTCCCTCTAAGTGGTGTTGGCTGCTGGTCGCGATGCTCGCGGCCCAACAGCCGGATCGTCGTCAGAAAGAAGAGAAGCTTCCCGGCGACCCGGTTCCGCAGCCCATCGCCTACAGTCACAAGACCCACCTCGCGCAAGGCCTCAAATGCGCCAACTGCCACACCATGCCCGGCGAGGGCGAAGCGGCTACCTTCCCCAAAGAATCCACCTGCATGGGCTGCCACACGTCGATCAAAACCGATAGCCCCGAAATTCACAAGCTCGCCGACTTCGCCGCGAAGAAACAATCCGTCCCTTGGGCGCGCGTCTATCGCCTCCCGGACTTCGTCTGGTTCAGCCACGCGCTCCATGTCAAGGTTGCGAAGACCGATTGCGCCGTCTGTCATGGCCAGGTCGCCGAGCGTGACGTGCTCTTCCAGGAGAAGTCGCTCAGCATGGCCACCTGCATGTCCTGCCATTCGAAACAAGGCGCCCCCAACGGCTGCGACGTCTGCCACGCCACGCAGTAAACGTGAAGATCGCCACCTTCAACATCAACAACATCAACAAGCGCCTGGAGAATCTCCTCGCCTGGTTGAAGGCGGAGCAGCCGGACGTCGCCTGCCTGCAGGAGCTCAAGGCCGAACACTCCGCTTTCCCCGCCGCTACCTTGCGCGACGCGGGCTATGCAGCAGTCTGGCAAGGGGAGCGCTCCTGGAATGGCGTCGCTATCCTCGCCAGGGGCGCCGCTCCCGTCCTCACCCGCACAGCCCTTCCTGGCGACCCGGCGGATCGCCAGGCCCGCTACATCGAAGCTGCCGTCGGTGGCGTGCTCATCTCGTCGCTGTATCTCCCCAACGGCAATCCGCAGCCCGGGCCCAAGTTCTCTTACAAGCTTGCTTGGTTCGAGCGACTCCACCAACACGCCGCCGCCCTGCATCAAGCCGGCGTCCCCGTCGTTCTCGCCGGCGACTACAACGTCGTCCCCACCGTCGACGACATCTACCCCACGCGCTCGCTCGACGACAACGCCCTCATCCAACCCGCCAGCCGCGCGGCCTACGCCCGCCTGCTCGCGCAAGGCTGGACGGACTCTTTACGCGCGCTCTATCCCACCGGGCCGCTCTGGACCTTCTGGGACTACAAGCGCGAACGCTGGCCTGCCGATAAAGGCATGCGCCTGGATCATTTGCTCCTCTCGCCGCCCTTGGTGCCGCACCTTCGCCAGGCCGGCATGGACCGCTGGGTCCGCGGTGAAGAGAACGCCAGCGACCATGCTCCCGCCTGGATCATCCTCGACCTCTAACAGTCCCCGTGCGCTGGGGATATACTGGCAGGCGCTCATGCGCCTTGCCACTTCCCTCCTACTTCTCCTGCCCGCCTTCGCCGCGGACCCCTCCGTGCACGTCACCACGCCCATGGCCCCGCCTGCCTGGGCCCTGCTCGAACGCAAACTGCTGGCCGCCAACACCGAAGCCGTCGACCGCTTCGCGCGTAAATACCTCGATAGCCGCGGCTATCTGTTGCATACCCCGCGCTGGGGCACGCTCGATGGTCCCGATGACGCCATCGAGACTTACTTCAACTGGACGCTGCTCTATACCCTCGGTGGCGGCGATGCGCCCCTTGTCCATTACAAGAAAGCCTACGAAGGCCACCTGCGTCAGTACGGCGAACTCCGCACCAAACTGACGGAACTCTCCAAGAACGGCGCTTACTACAAAGAATTCATCACGCAATCCGATTGGTTCCACATCGGTGAAGGCATGCGCGGCTTCCATTTTCTGGGTATGGCCGATCCCAGCGCCCCCCTCTATCGCGGCCGCGTCAAACGCTTCGCCGGCCTCTACATGAATGAAGACCCCGAGGCGCCGAACTACGATCCGCAGCACAAGATCATCAAGAGCATTTGGACCGGCAGCCAGGGGCCCATGCTCCGCCAAGCGACCACCTACGATTGGGTGGGCGACCCCGTGCCCGGTAGCTTTCATCTCTTCCATAACCCGGCCGGCAAGAGCAAACTCCTCAACCTCGAAGCCAATTACAAAAAGATGCTCGCTCACTGCGACGAGTATCTCGATAGCGTCGGCGATAACTTCCTCAACCTTGCCGCCACCAATCTCTTTGTCAATGCCTACGCCCTCACCGGCGAAGCCAAATACAAGCAGTGGATTGAGGACTACGTCGGCGCCTGGCGTCAGCGCGCGGCCCAGACGGGTGGCAACATCCCTTCGAATATCGGGCTCGATGGCAAGCTCGGCGGCGCGCACAACGGTCAATGGTGGAAGGGCACTTACGGCTGGAACTTCACCATCTTCGATGGCGAACTCGAGAAGATCGCTCATCGCAATTACTTCACCGCCGGCTCCTGGCCCGGCTTCAGCAACGCCCTGTTAGTCACCGGCGACCAGGGCTTCATCGACGTGCTTCGCAAACAGATGGACAACATCTACGCGCAGAAGAAGATCGTCAATGGCCGGCCGATGCTTCCCATCATGTATGGCGACCCCCGGGGCTATAAGTACGATGGCCCGCCCGAGTGGTATCAGTACACGCCCGACCTGATGACGGACCGTCTGGCGGAAATCTACTTCTGGTCCATGAATCGCAAAGACCTGGAACGCCTCCCGCTCACCGGCTTCCTCGGCTATCTCGAAGGCAAGGACCCGGACTATCCCCTCAAAGCCCTGCAAAAAGACTTCGCCGAACTGCGCAAGAACATGTCCGAAATCGACCACGACGAGACTACCCCGGACACTCGCCTCGCCGACTATCTCCTCGAGCTCAACCCCGCCGTCACCGACACGCTCACCAATCTCACCATGGGCGCCTACTTCGGCCGCGGCCGCATCTGGACGCTACATGCCCGCTTCCGCTACTTCGATCCGGCCCGTCAGCGTCCGGGCTTGCCCGAGGACGTGGGCGCGCTGGTGGAGAAGCTCGGCGCCGATTCCGCCACGCTCACTCTCGTCAACACCAACCCCATCGACGCCCGCACCGTCAGCGTGCAGGCCGGTGGCTATGGCGAACATCACTTCCAGAGCGTCCTGGTCAATGGGCAGCGTGTCGCGGTCAACGGACCCCTGCTCACCGTCAGGCTCGATGCCGGTTCCGGCGCCAAGCTTGAATTTGAGATGGCCCGCTACCGGAATCCGCTGACGCTCACGCTGCCCTGGAATCGTTAGTTAGTCCGCCGCGCGGAGTACTTGGTCAAAGTGTCGACGTAGGTCTTCGCCACCGCCGGCGTCGACTCCTTCTCGAAAATCTCGCGATTCTTCATCTTGCGCTTCGGCCCGCCATAGAGATCGGCGATCGCGTCCTCGTCTTCGCGAATCGTCGCGCCGGCCAGCGAGACGCCCGCGAAGGCTCCGCGGCTGCGCGAATAGCTGAGGATCTCCGCGCGCATCTGGGCGTCCGTCGCGGCATTGGCATCGCGCCCCACCGGCCCGCCGGCGACGCTCGCGTCCGCGCCGATCGTGAACTTGTTGTTCAGCAGCTTATTGATCCCCGCTTGATTCATCACCAGCAGCACGACGTCCACCTCGGCCCCGCCCGCCTGCAAACCGATGCTGCCGCCCTCGATCCGCACGGCGCCCGGCGCCGTCCACGCACTGCCATCCTTCGTCCGGCAAGTGATAAAGCCGCGCCCGAAGCGCGCTCCGAAGATAAAAGCGCCCTTCTTCAACCCGGGTACCACCACCGCGCATTCGCTCTTGATCAACAGATCCTTCGGAATGCTCTTTTCCCCTTGAGTCATTACCTCATTCACCACCAGCGTGGCGGCCTCCAGGCGCTTCTCGAGAGCCGTCTGCGCCGGCAGGGTCAGCACGGCGCAAAACGCGGCGAACAACAGTTTCTTCATCGCGAATCTCCTTCAGATGGAACCCGGATGCAATCCGCGCCATCCAACGGTACGGTCGATACCGATGAAAACGCTCCTCACAACCCTGTTCCTGGCCATCATGGCTATTGCCGCTCAGGATAACACCGGTACTACTTCCGCGATACTGGAAGAACGCGACTGGAAAATGACTGAGTTAGAGGGCCAACCTCTGCCCGAAGGCCTCAAGCGCATTCCCCAACTCCGCTTCAGCAAAGGAAAGGTGAGCGGCAACTCCGGCTGCAATCAAATCTTTGGCGGCTATCAGGCTCAGGACGGCCGCCTCAAGTTCGGCATGTTGGGCGGCACCTTGATGGCTTGCGCTCCCCCGGACGTCGAAGCCTCCACCAAGAAGGCCCTGGGCAAAGTCGCTCGCTACAACCTGGTCAAAGGCCAGCTCTCCCTGTTGGATGCACAAGGAAAAGTGCTGGCCCGATTTGTGGCCCTCTAATTGCTCTTGTTTAGTCGTGCGCCACACAAGGCGCGCAATTGTTGCCGAAAACGGAGCTCACCCGATGAAACTTGCCCTGCTGGCTGCCTTCTCGATCTCGTTCCTCAGTGCGGAGATCACCAACTTTGCTGACGTCAAGCATGACTACGTCCCGTCGGACTCGGGCAAAGTCGAAAAGAAAGACGGCATGCTCCACATCGACACGGGCGAGCGCGTGCTCAGCTTCAGTTCGGACAACCGTGTCCTGGTCAACATCCGCTACGAGAGAATCCGGGAAGTGGTCTATCAGCGCAACAATGATCATCTGTTGACCATCTATTTCCGCAGCGGCGGCCTACGCGATTCCGCCCGCTTCCGTCTCGACGGATCCAATCGCGACGAGATCTTACGCAGGCTTAGCACCCAATTGCCGGACGACACACAACGCTCCGGCTTCTAGAAACGAGGATAAATAAGATGAAGCAGTTTTTGACTCTGGGGTTCCTGACCGTTGCTGCCGCCGCCTGGCTGCCGGCTCAGCGAGGCATGGTGAACATTACGCCCCGCATTACCGGCGGGGATTCCGTCAACGGGAAATGCATTATCCGCATCATGGTCGATGACACGGTGAACGTGCGCATCGGCAACGGCCAAATCCGCGTGGAGACGCTCGCCGGCCAGCCCAGCCGTGATGACGGCACCGAGTGCAGTTCGGTCCTCCGCAACGGACGCAACCTCTCCGACTTCCGCTTCCGCGGCATCGACGGCCGTGGCGAGGTCCGCCTCCAATCGGACCCCCGCAATGACCCGCGCGGCGAAGCCGTCGTCTACATTCGGGACTCCAAGGGCGGCGACGAAGGCTACACCTTCGAAGTCAGCTGGTCCGGTGACAACGGGCAGTTCAACAACAGCGGCAACGGCGGCTTCTTTGGCAATCGCCCCGGCAACAACAATGGCTATAACAACGGCTATAACAATGGCCAATACAATAGCGGCAACGCCAGCTATGACCGGGCGGTGAACTCCTGCATGGATCGCGTGCGCAATCAGATTCAGCGCGACTATCGGGCGAACAACATCACGTTCGACAACATCAACACAGACAATGGCAACGGCCGCCGCGACCGCGTTTCGGGCACCGCTCGCACCGATAGCGGTCGCCGCGGTGATCGTTTCCGTTTCGACTGCGACGTCAACCTGAACAACGGCAACGTGCGCAACGTCAACATCAGCCGCAACTAAGCCAACTTCGCGACGCGGCCGCTGTTGGCCGCGTCGCGAGTCTTTAGGCAGATCTCGTTCATCCGCCAGATGTCTTCGGTGGTGATCGGGTCGGGCCCGTTTAGATAGAGGGCTCGCAAAAATTCGACTAACAGGCTTTGCGGCGCCGGCAAAGGGTGAATCACCTTGGTCGGCGCTTCGTACGTCATCAGGGTCACGCCCGTCGACGCTTGATACTCCACCACGCCTTTGGTCCCGGCCAGCCGCAGGCGGTCGTCTTCATGCGTCGCAGCTCCGGTCGGCCTCAGATAATCCATCCGCAGTGTGGCCACGCCACCGTTATCGAGGTGAAACAGAGCTGCCGCCGTGTTCTCCCGATCGCCCAATTCCGGCCAACCCAACCGCGCCTGGAATGCCGCGGCCGCCACGAACTCCCGCCCGCTCGTCCACCGCATGAGATCCGCCATGTGGATCCCCACCCACGGGATCGTCCCGCCGTAGCTCGCTGCCTTGTTGCGCCACTTCACGTCGGGAGCCGGCTTATATGACTTCTGCCCGCCGATCTGCGCAACCTCCCCGATTTGCCCCGACGCCACAATATGCTTCAATGCCTGAAAGTGCGGCGTAAAGCGCAACGGGAGCATCATGGTGTGCCGCACCCGGCTCTTTTCCACTGCTTGGCGGCACTTCACCAGATCCGTCATCTTGATCGCATACGGCTTTTCGGCAATGAAGTTCAAGCCGCGTTCCGCACAGGCCATAATGGCCGCCGCCCGCGCCCCGTTGTCATTGCAAACCGCGACGATGTCGGGCTTCTCCCGGTCCAGCACCGGCCGATAGTCCTCACCGCTGTTGACTTGTGCCACAATCTGTAGCTCCGGCAAAGATTTTGCCGGCGTTGTGACCTCCGCGGTATGGCCTTCTTTGCCAATAATGACGATACGTACCTTGCGGGGTAGGTGCAGTGGCTCGGCGGCAGCGGAGGCTGCCGCGAACATCACCGCCCGGCGGCTGAGACTTGTCCTCACCATGACGAGTCCAGCATACTAAACAGAGAGTGTTTCATGAGTAACCAACGCCTGGCCTGCATCTTGCTTGGAGCTTGGCTGTGTGGAAGTTTGTTAATTGCTTGCATTGCTTTTGGCAACTTCAAGGTGGCGGACCGGATGCTGATGAGCCCGTCGCTGCCCGGCGCCGCGAAAGCCATCCAGACCCTCGGCACGGTTGATGCCCGTTATCTGTTGCGGCATGAAGTCGGCGAAATCAATCGCACCATCTTCGAGTACTGGGGCTTGGCCCAGTTGGCCTTTGGCGTCATCCTGTTTTTCCTGCTGTTGTTCGGCACCACGGTGAACTACAAGCTCTTGGCGATCTCCGCGGTGATGGTGCTGCTGGTCGGCATCAATCAGTTCGCCGTTCTGCCCAGCATCATCGGGCTGGGCCGCGCGGTCGAGTTCAGCGACATCCCTAAGTTTCCGTCGCAACGGCAGCAACTGGCCGCCATGCAAACGGTTTACACCGGCTTTGAATGTTTGAAGGCGCTCACCGGCCTTGGGCTCGCCGTGCTACTGGTCTTTTCCCGCGCGGATCGGAAACGCCGCGGACGCCGTGCCTCCGACGTCAACTCGATCGATCACGCCGATTACAGCCATATCAATCGGTGAGTTGGGCCGGCCCACGCTGGTCATCGCACTATAGCCTTCGGTCGTCAGCAGCACGCATTCCCCGATTCCGACGCCGATCGCATCGAAGGCGATCACCGCGTTCCCCTTATCGGATCCGTCCAGCTCCAGTGGCTGCACCACCAGCGCCGTACACCCCTGGTGACTGGCATGCTTCTCCGTGGCCACCATCTCGCCGATTACGCGCGCAATTAGCATCCCGGACGCTCCACGTGCAGCTCATCGACGATTCCCACGATCGTCGCATTCGTGGGAACTTCGGTCGGCAGAAACGGAAAGCTCGATTCTTTCCCGCCGCACCAGTAAATCAATTCGCCGGCGCCTACGGACCCCGTGCCGTCCGTACAGATGATCTGCTTGCCGGTGGGTTTGAGTTCGGTCGTCATCGGCTGCACCACCATCAGGCGTTGCGCCGTCAGCCCAGGATCCTTCACCGTGGCCCACACCCGGCCCACCACGCGCCCCACTTGCATCAGCGTTGATCCAGGTCGACGGTATCGACAATCGCCACGATGGCTTGGTCGACCGGTTTATCCTTGCAGCCTTCCGCCAATCGGGCCGAACTGCCACCCACCAGCAGCACCTTTTCCCGATTGCCTGCTCCCACCGTATCGACGGCGATCACGTACCCCGCCTCGTCATGTCCTTCCGGCGACACCGGCTTGACGATCAGGAGCTTCTGGCCTTCCAGGCGCGGATCCTTGCGCGTGGCCACCACCGTGCCGACGACTCGGGCCAGAATCAAGAGCTTCCCTCGCTTACTTGCTCGCCTTGCCGATCGGCAGGACGTCTTCCAGGCTCGGATGCGGCCGCGGAATCACGTGGACAGCGATCAGTTCGCCCACCCGGCGCGCCGCGGCGGCGCCCGCGTCCGTGGCCGCGCGCACCGCGGCCACATCGCCGCGCACCAGCGCCGTCACATATCCGGAACCGATCTTTTCCCAGCCCACCAAGTTCACCTTAGCGGCCTTCACCATCGCGTCGGCGGCTTCAATCATCGCCACCATGCCGCGGGTTTCCACCATACCGAGTGCTTCACCCATTGCGTTTCGTCTTCTCCAGCCCTCTTATGCTACCGCGCTTTCAGAGCTTCATCCACCAAGGCAATCAGTTCTTCGCGCGTCACATAAAATCGTTCGCCGTCGCTCGGAAGTTCTTCCGCCACCACCGGACAGCCCGGCGCCGCCGAGTTCCGCGACGCGATGCCGTAGCGGGATCTGGCGTCGAACAGCTTGTCCACTTCTTCGCGCGGCAAGAGCTTCGCGCCGCCCAGCAACTCCGCCACCAGCGTAATCCGCGACGAATGCTCTACGGTCTCCATCAGGTAGTACGCCTTCCAGACGTCCGTCCCGTAGCACGTGACGCCGTGATTCCCCAACAGGATCGCGTCGTAGTTGGGGATCAGCGGCAGCATCGGCTTCAGCAGCTCTTCGGTGCCCGGCAAACCGTAAGCGGCCAGAGGTACACACCCCAGCGCCACAATCACTTCCGGCAGAATCGCCTGATTCAGGCTCCGGCCCGCCGCCGCAAAACCCGTCCCGATTGGCGGATGACAATGCACCACGGCCTGGATGTCCGGCCGCAGCCGGTAGATCGCCAGGTGCATGTTGATCTCGCTGGTCCGCTCCCGGGTTCCGGCCACCTTTTTGCCTTCCGGATTCACAATGATCAGGTCATCGGGCTTCATCCGGCCCTTGCTGATCCCCGTGGGCGTACACAGGATCCGTTCGGCGTCCAGCCGGATGCTGATGTTGCCGTCATTGGACGCAACCCAGCCTTTCGTCCAGCAAAGCCGCCCAATCTCGACAATATCTTCGCGGAGTTCCGCTTCAGTTTTGGCCATTCGTGCGCAGGAAACCTAATTCTAGCAATAGAATAGGAAAGTGGAGAATCGTCCCATGTGCCCGAACTGCCGGGCCCTGCTTTCAACCGCGGACCGTGTCTGCCCCTACTGCGAGTTTCAGATCCAGCCCCCTCTGCCCCCCGTGCCGCGCCGCCGGGCCGAGGCCACCGAAGTCCTCGGCGGCTTCATTCCGCAGGACCGTTTCGTTACCTTCATCATCCTCACCATCAACGTCGCGCTTTACTTAGCCTGCTCCCTGATGAATCCCGACGGCACCGCCTTCGGCGACATGAGCACGCGCGTTCTGATGTTGTTCGGCGCCAAGCGCGGCGATTTCATCCTGGAGAACGGACAATGGTTCCGCCTGGTCACCGCCGGCTTCCTGCATGGCGGCCTTCTGCACCTGCTGATGAACTCCTGGGCCCTCCTCGACGTCGGCTCCTTCGTCGAACGCACCTTCGGCATCTGGCGCTACCTCGCCATCTACTTTGCCTCCACCGTCGGCGGCTTCTACCTCAGCGCCAAAATGTCCTACTACGTCCCCTCGGTCGGCTCTTCCGCCGGCATCTTCGGCCTCATCGGCTCCATGATTGCCCTCGGCCTCATCGACCGTTCTGCCATGGGAGAAGAAATTAAACAACAAGCCATCCGTTGGGCTATGTACGGCCTGCTGATGGGCCTGCTACCATTCAATGTCGACAACGCCGCGCACGTCGGTGGTCTCTTCACGGGTCTGGTAGTCACTTGGGCTGCCGGCTTCCCCTCGGCCTTCATGAACTGGAAGGAACGTCTGTGGCAGGTGCTGGGCTCGCTCAGCCTCATCCTCACCGGCCTTTCGTTCCTGCGTTGGTATTGGTGGTTCGCGAGTCTTCAGTCGCAGTGATTCAGCTTGATCCAAATATCGTGGGTGCTACACTCGAATCGGTAGCCTCGGCAGTGCAACGGACCTACAACCGCTCGCAGGTAATACGTCTGCTCGACTTGGACGAGCGCCGCCTCCGAACCTGGGAACGCCTCAAGCTGATCCCGATCCAGGACACCTACACCTACCAGGATCTGCTCTCCCTGCGCTCGCTCCGCAAGCTCGCCGAACAAGGCATCCGCGCGGACCGTCTGCAGCGCACCTTCCGCTCCATTCGCGAACGGCTCCGCGACGTCAAGAACCCGCTCAACGAGCTCAAGTTTTTCCTCGATGGCAAACGCGTCGGCGTCCAGGGCGCCGGCTATCGCCTGGATCCGCGCACCGGCCAACTCCTCTTCGACTTTGAATCGCGCAACGTCACCGCTTTGCCGGCATCCCACGTCGCCGCCGCTGAAGAGAGCGAGAAGCGCCGTCTGCACGCCGAAGCCGAACGCCTCTTTCACCGCGCCCTTGAAGCCGAACAGGCCCATGCGCCCGTCCGCGAAGTGATGGGCGTCTACGAAGCTGCCCTCCGTTGCAATCCCGCTCTCGCGCCCGCGCTGGTCAACATCGGCACTCTCTACTTCAACGCCCGCTGTCATCGCGACGCCGAACGTTACTACGCCCGCGCCGTCGAAGCCGACCCCGGCTATCCGCTCGCCCACTTCAATCTCGCCAACCTCTTCGACGAGCGCGGCGACCGCGTCAACGCCCTCAAGCACTACCTCAAAGCCCTCGAGCTCAACGAGGGTTACGCCGACGCCCACTACAACATTGCCCTCCTCTACCAGGGCACCGGAGACCGCCTCCGCGCCCTCCGCCACTGGAAGACCTACCTGAAGCTCGATCCCGGCTCCTCCTGGGCCCAGGTCGCCAAACGCGAACTCCACAAGCTCCGCGAGGCCACCATCATCTCCGGCCCTAAGCGCGCCTGACCCTCCTCAAGCCAGTGATATGATTGCGGCCCATGCCGCAGTTTCCCCCCTGGGACCGGGACCATCTTCCCTCCCCACCCGACCTCAGCCGCCGCCCCTGGACCGCCCTCATCGGCCCCGGTCTCCTCATGGTCGGCGCCAACATCGGCGGCGGCGAATGGCTCTTCGGCCCCCTCGTCACCGCCCAATACGGCGGCTCCGTCATGTGGCTTGCGACCGTCTCCATCCTCCTGCAGCTCTTCTACAACCTCAGCGTCATGCGGTACACACTCTACACCGGCGAACCGGTGATGATCGGCTTCTTCCGCACTTGGCCCGGCCCTCTCTTCTGGGGCCTCTTCTACCTCAGCTTCGAATTTGGCAGCGTCTGGCCTTACCTCAGCTCGAACGCCGCCGTCCCTCTCGCCTCAGTCATCCTTGGCCGTCTTCCCGGCGCGGCCGACGCCGCGCTGGTCCGCAACCTCAGCTATGCCGTCTTTCTCACGGCCTTCGTGCCGCTCGTCTTCGGCGGCAAGATCTACACCACCCTCGAGCGCGTCATGGTCGCCAAGCTGACGCTCATCCTCGCTTACCTTTCCTTCGTCACCATCTTCTTTGTCAGCGCCACCACGTGGAAAGAGATCGGCGTCGGCCTCGTTCAATTTGGCCAACTCCCCGCCGGCGACTTCAACTGGGCCACGCTTGCGGCCTTTGCCGCCATCGCCGGCGCCGGTGGTCTCACCAACATGGGCTTCTCCAACTACGCGCGCGATAAGGGTTGGGGCATGGGCGCGCAAACCGGCGCCATTCCCAGCGCCATCGGCGGACGCTCCATCAAGCTCTCGCACACCGGCAAAGTCTTTGACCTCGGCCCCGAATCGCTCGCGCGCTGGCGTGGCTGGCTGCGCCACATCCGCCGCGATCAACTCCTGCTCTGGGCTCCCGGCTGCATCCTCGGCGTCGCCCTGCCCGCTATGTTCTCGCTCGAGTTCATCCGCGGGATCAAGAACGTCGATGGCAACGCCGTGGCCGCCATCACCGCCCAAGGCATCGCGGACCGTCACGGCGTCATCTTCTGGTACCTCACGCTGCTCTGCGGCTTCCTCATCATGGCCCCCACCCAGGTCAGCCAACTGGATGCCATCTGCCGCCGCTGGACGGACGTCCTTTGGGTCGGCTCCAAGACCCTCCACCGCCGCGAAGGTCACGAAGTCAAATACGTCTACTACGCCATCCTCGCCGCCTATGGCGTCTGGGGCCTGGTCGCTCTCCGCATGACTCCGGACCCGCTCGTGCTCGCCATTGCCAGCGGCGTCATGATGAACTTCGCCCTCGGCTTCTCGGCGCTCCACACCCTCTACGCTTTGCTGGTCTTGCTGCCGAAGCCGCTCCGACCCGGCTTCGTCCTGTGTGCCGGCCTGGTGCTCTGCGCCGTGTTTTATCTGGGAATATCGGTGATCGCCTTCGCCCAGCAATGGCCGAAAGTGCGCGTCTGGCTAGGTGTGTGACCGCGAGGTTCGCATCGACAGGACCATCGCCAGCGTCAGCAGCGTCACCGCGAACCCCGTCCAGTACGGCGCGCTCGGTGCCAGCGCATCGAACGTCAAACCCGCCCACAACGGACCCACCACCCGCGACAAGCTTGCCAGCGACTGGTTCACGCCCATCACCGCGCCTTGCTCGGTCTCCGCCGCCTGCTGACTCAGCAAACCCTGCAGCGCCGGCACCGCCACGCCGCTCCCCAGCGACAACAGCGTCAACGCACCGTACAGATAGCCCGGCCCTGGCGCAAAGATCAGCGCCAGAAAGCCCAGCGCACCCAACACGAGCGCGCCATGAATCAGCTTCCGCTCGCCAAACATCGGCATCAGACGCCGAATCAGCCCGCCCTGAATGATCGTCACCATCACGCCCAGATAGCTCAACAGGAGCCCGTTCTGCCGCTCATTCAAGCTGAACTTCGCGAGCGTATACACCGCAAAATGGCTCTGCAGGCCGCTATACGCAAAGCTCAACGCAAACCCCGCCCACAACAGCCGGCTAAACCGCGGCCGCTTCAGCGCCGCGCCGATCGCCTTGAACGGATTCAGATGGCTCCACTGCAACGGCGTTGTCGTCCGCCGCTCCGGCGGCAGCGACTCCGGCAGAAAGAAGTAGCTCAACACGGTCGTCACCAGCGCCAGCCCGCCGGCGGCAAACGCCGGCGCCTGCAAACTGGTGTTCGCCAGCAATCCTCCGATCGCCGGTCCCATCATGAAGCCCAACCCGAACGCCGCACCAATCAGCCCGAACGACTTTGCGCGATCTTCCGGCGGCGTCACGTCGGCAATGTAGGCCTGCGCGGCCGAGATATTGCCGCCCGTGATCCCGTCCAGAATGCGCGCCGCAAACATCACCGCCAGGTTCGGCGCCAAGCCGAACAGGAAGTGCCCGATGGCCGTGCCAAACAGGCTCACCAGCAGGACGGGCCGCCGGCCATAACGGTCGGAAAGCGCGCCCAGCACGGGCGTCATCAGGAATTGCGCGGCGGAAAACACCAACACCAGCAGCCCCACCGTCAGCGCATCGCTGCGGAAGTGGCGCACCAGGTAAGGGGTGATTGGAATCAGAATCCCGACGCCGAGCAAATCGAGGAACAGCGTCAGAAAGATCAGGGCAAGTGGACGGCGGTTCGACAGAGCTTCCATTGTCGCAGGATTGTCCGCGCCCCAGCCACGTCACCCGATTCCCACAAAGCGCATAATGAAAGCGATGCGTCTTCTGTTTGCTCTTGCTTCTTTCACCTGCCTGTTGATGGCCCAAGCGCCGGCGGTTCGCCGTGCCCCCAGCTTTGCTCTGCCCGACCAGAACGGTCAGTTCCATGACCTGGTCGATTACCGCGGCAAAGTCGTGATCGTTGAAATCATGAAGACCTCCTGCCCCCACTGCAAGGCGTTTACCAGCGTCCTGGAAAAGCTGAAAGCCAAGTATCCCGGCAAGCTCGAGGTCCTTTCGATCGTCAACCCGCCCGACACCCGCGAAGCCATGCTGGCCTACGTGGGCGAAACCAAAAGCACCTCGCCGCTGCTCTTCGACATGGGGCAGGTCGCCTATTCCTACGTGCGCTCCGGCCGCGTCGAACTGCCCCGCGTTTTCCTTGTTGACCAGCAGGGTATGATCCGGGGCGACGTCAGCTATACCGACGCCACCAAACCGTTCTTCGAAAAGGGCGGAGTGATCACCGAGGTTGATAAACTCTTCGCCAGAAAGTAGCCATTGACGCCCAAGGCCACATTCCGCCTGGTGGCCTGTTTCATCGGGCTTCTGCCGCTGCTGGCCATCGATGACCTGCACCCGGCCGTTCGCGCTGGCGATCTGGAGAAGGTTCGCGCCTTGCTCAAGGCCGGTGCGAACGTCAACACCCGGGACTCGCTCGGGGGCACGCCTCTGCACGACGCCGCCTGGGCCGGCGACCTCGACATGGTCGACCTTCTGCTCGACGCCCACGCCGACCCCAATGCTGCCCACAGCGAAGGCGGCTCCTCGCCCCTCCACTACGCCATCCTCACCAACCACCTCGACGTCGCCCGCCGCCTCCTCGAACGCGGCGCCAACCCCAAGCAGAGATACCGCGGCGGATCCACCGCCCTTCACCTTGCCGCCAGTCGCGGCCACACCGAAATCGTTCTGCTCCTGCTCCAGGGTGGTGTGCCGGTCAACGTCGCCGATGGCACCGGCTCCACCGCGCTCGACGAAGCCGCCTGGCGCGGCCACACCGAAATCGTCCGGTTGCTGCTCAAACGCGGCGCCAACCCCAAGGTAAAGAACACCGAAACCGGGTCCACGCCCCTTCACGAGGCCGCCGTCAAAGGCCACACCGAAATCGTCGCGCTCCTCCTCGATGCCGGCGCCGAACTCACCGCCAAGGATCTCTCCGGCTCTACCGCCCTCGACGAGGCTATCCGTCATCAACACACCAAAGTCGTCGATCTGCTGATTCAGCGCGGGGCCAAGATCACCGGAGCCACCGGCAACGATGCGCTCAAACAGCTCGAACAAGCCGTCCTGCGCGGCCAGGGCGACATCGTCACCCTCCTCCTGGACCGCGGCGCCAGCGCTGACTCCCGCACCTCCTCCGGCTCCACCCTGCTTCACGACGCCGCCCTCAAAGGTCACCGCGACGTCGCCGCCTTGCTGCTCGATCGCGGAGCCCACGTCAACGCGCGTAACTCTGCCGGCGCCAACGCCTTACACGATGCCGCTCTCGCCGGCCAAGCCGCCACCGCCGCCCTGCTCATCGACCGCGGCGCCGACCCCAACGTCACTGACCTCGAAACCGGCGCCACCCCCCTTCATCTCGCCGCCAGTTGGGGACGCCTCGCCGTGGTCGACCTTCTCCTCGAACGCGGCGCCGACCCCCGCCGGAAGAACCGCTCCGGCCAAACGCCGCTCGACCTGGCCGTCGCCGCCAACCAGGCCGAAGTCGTCGCCCGCCTCCGCCGGTAAACACCCTACGTCCTTCTCGGGAATCTCCCCTAAGTCCCTGCTTTTCTTACTCATCTGCCTCGGTTTCCTTAGTCGCTGTCCCCCAAAAGGTGTGCGGCGAGCCTAAAGACTTGACCTTAGCGAACCGATGAGGTGCTAAGTGCGAGGATCCAATTTGGTTGCGATGCGTTCCACGTCCCCCGTTCTGGCCGACGCGGCGCACGTGCTCACGGACGAGTTGCTCAGCCATCTCACCAAGCTTGGCCGCGTGCTGACCGGGCAGCTCGATTCGCTCGAGCGCAAGTACCTGGCCCGCCTCGAAAAGGCGAATCACGACGCCAAACAGCGTCGCGCGCTCGCGTTCATCACCCTGGGCGCGGCTCTCCGCTTCGTTAAGGCCGGCACGGATCGGCCCCTGTTCGCTTTCCTCGAACAGGTGGAGTACAACGGCCGCCGGCTCGCCAAGCTCAATCTGCACCCCAGCCTCGTGATGAAGGCTCTTGCTGAATACGACCGTCTGCTCGAAGAGGTGCTCGGCGAATCCGCCGCCCGCTTCGGCTGGGCCCGCGAACAGATTCACTTCTGTGTCGTCCTCACGCTCAACAACTCGTACTTCCACGTGCGCGAAGCCGAAACCGCCGCGCACTCCGAGCTCTTCCACATCGAAATCGAATCACGCAGCCTGAAAGACCTGCTCGGCGGCTCTATGGCGGTGCTCGCCAGCTACTGCCGCGCCGACATCGCCGAAGTCTATCTGTTCGACGAAGCCAACGAGCGTTGGATGCCGCAGATGGAGCCTGCCCGCCCCACTGCCGCGGCTACCAAGACACGCAAGCAGGTGGGCAAGCCCTTCTGCACCGTGAACACGCCGGAGGCTCGGCCGCATCCCGGCGTGCTGGACCCGTCCTGGCACGGGCGCTTCGAGACCTGCTGGTCGATGCCCCTGGTGCTGGGCAAGCGCCTCGCCGGCGTGATGCAGTTCGGTTTCGAGAAGCCTTATGAATGGCTGCCCCGCGAACAGGATCTGCTCGCCCTGGTCGCCGAACGCTGTCTGCTTGGGGCTGAAAAGGTCAAACTCATGCAGGACCTCGCCGAGAGCGAAGAACAGGTCCGCCAACTTGCCTCCCGCATGTTGCAGGTCGAAGAAGTGGAGCGCCGGCGCATCAGCCGCGAACTCCACGACGAAACCGGCCAGTCGATGCTCTGCATCCGCCTGCAGCTCGAAATGGCCGAAAAGATTCTGGAAAGCGCCGCCAACCTTGCGGAGATCGAACCCGGCATTCGCAAGGTGAAAGAGGTGCGCGAGATGACCGAGACCACCATTCTCGAAATCCGCCGCCTGATTGCCGCCTTGAGCCCCGCCGTGCTCGAGCAGCTCGGTCTCGCCCCCGGTCTGCGCCAATTGGCCAGCCGCTTCCAGCGTGCCCACGGCGCTCAGATTTATTTGCGCACCGGCCGTCTCGGCCCGGTGCCGAAGCAAACCGAAAGCATCGTGTACCGCCTGGTGCAGGAATGCATTAACAACATCGGCAAACATTCGCACGCCGAGAACGTAAACATTTCCGTCCAATCCGCCGATCACCTCCTACAGTTGAGTGTCGAGGATGACGGCGTTGGATTTTGCGTCGAGGAGGCGTTTAGTAAACGTGACTCCTACGGATTGGCAGGTCTTCGCGAACGCGTAGCTCTGCTGGGTGGTGTGTGCATTGTGGAGAGCCGCCAGCGGTCGGCTGTGAAGGCAAGCCCGAACGCGAAGTCCGCCCCGAAGCGGCGGTCGCTCGATCCCCACGACTTGTGGAATACGAGCGCCAGCGGCACCCGGATCCGGATCGAGATACCGATCCCTGTCGAAACGGCGGGATTGGCGCGAGATTCAGTGGCTGCGACAACTTGGCAGGCCGGTTAACCGGGCCGGCGATTCAGAAAGAGAGATTAAAACAAGATGGCCAAAATTCGAATTCTGTTGGCGGACGACCATACCCTGTTCCGTCAAGGTATTAAAACTCTCATCAATGCCGAAGCGGACATGGAGGTCGTTGGCGAAGCCGCCAACGGAGGAGACGCTGTCGATAAGGCCGGCGAAGTACGCCCGGACCTCGTCCTGATGGACATCGGCATGCCCGGCCTGTCCAGCTTCGAGGCGACGCGCCAGATCAAAAAGAATCGGCCCGAAACCAAGGTTTTGCTGCTCACCATGTACGACGACGAGGATTATCTCGTCGAAGGCATGGAAGTGGGCGCCAGCGGCTACGTCCTCAAGGACAGCCCCACCCAACAACTGGTCGCGGCCATCCGCGACATCTGCCGTGGCGGCAGCTACCTCAGCCCGCGCATGCTCTCGCAGTTGGTTGACGACTTCCGCACCCGCATCAAGAGCGCGAACCGCCTGCCCCGCTTCGCCACGCTCACCACGCGCGAACGCGAAGTGCTCAAGCTGCTCGCTGAAGGCAATTCGGTGAAGGAAATCGCCTGCGACCTGAACCTGAGCGTCAAGACCGTTGAAGCTCACAAGTTCAACCTGATGCGCAAGCTCGATATCCACAACAAGGCGCAACTGGTGCAGTACGCCATCCAGAAGAAGATCATCAAGATCCCCAACCTCGTCTAGTTTTTTGTCCGCTGGTAGCTGGAGTGTCTCACGAAGGGGCCCGAAATGGGCCCTTTCGGCGTTACAATCAGGCCAGATGACTCCCCTTTCGCGCCGTTCTCTGCTCGCTTCCGCCTTGGCCGCTCCGGCCGCCCTCTCCGCCGCTCCCCGCCTGCCCATCAAAAAGGCCGTGCTGCTCTCGATGCTGCCGGCGGACCTGAGCTTCAACGAGCGTTTCCAACTCGCCGCCGACTGCGGCTTCGAACAGGTAGAGGCGTACACCGTGGCCGACGAGAAGACAGCCGAGGAGATTAAGAAGGCCTCCGACCTCGCGAAGGTGCCGATTCACTCGGTCATGAATTCGGACCATTGGAAGTTCCCCCTCTCCTCGCCCGACCCCGAAGTCGTCGCCAAGTGCCGCACCGGCATGGAAACCAGCATCCGCAATGCGAAGCTCTGGGGCGCCGAGACCGTGCTCCTGGTGCCTGCGGTGGTGGATGCCAAGACCAGCTACGCCGATGCCTGGAAGCGTTCGCAGGCCGAGATCCGCAAGATGATCCCGCTGGCCAAGGAGTCGAAGGTCATCATCGCCGTGGAAGAGGTCTGGAACAAGTTCCTCACCAGCCCGCTCGAGTTCGCGCGTTACGTCGACGAGTTCAAGAGCCCTTGGGTCCGCGCTTACTTCGACGTCGGCAACGTGGTGCTGTTCGGCTTCCCGCAGGACTGGATCCGGACGCTCGGCCCGCGCATCGTCAAGCTGCACATCAAGGACTTCCGCTTCAAGGCCACGCCGACTTCCGGCGGCAAGAACGTCGCCGACTTCTGCGACCTGCGCGAAGGCCAGATCGATTGGCCCGAGATCTACAAAGCCCTCGCCGAGATTGGCTACAAGGGAAGCGCCACTGTCGAGTTGGGCCGCGGCGATAAGGCCAAGCTCACCGAGATCAGCCGGCGCTTTGACCTGATCCTGACGGGTGCTCCGCTCGGCTCGTAAACTCGCGCGTCAAGGCAGCCCGTCACCTTAGCGACGGCGAAGCTCGGCGTCGGCCGCCTCGCCCAGTACAAAGCAACGGCCTGCCAGCACACCCGAGACATACGGATGCCGCGGGTTCTCCCCGCCATGGGTAGCCGCTACATGGACTGGCGATCAGGCACGCGGTTAAGCGTTTCCCCACGGTCGGGCGCTACGCCGCGTTTGGATAAAGGGCGCACTGGTGGCATGTAGTCGGATCGCTGGCCGCACGCAAAGCAGTCCGTTGGCCGGGAAATCTCAACGGCAATCCGCCATCAAGGCAAGCGGCTTCGCGAACTCGGCGTAGCTGTTCGAAGTACTGCAAGATGCGCTTGACTCCTTTGGCGTCGCCACGCCGGAGCCCAAAAGGAAAAGACCCCGGCGCAAGAGAGCTTCTCGGACTGAAGGCTTCCTCGGCCGCAACTGACTTTCGGTTTTAAAAGATCCTGCGAGCGGGCTGGACAGACTGGCGTCGGAACTGCCGCTCACGCGCGCGAACGAACGAGGCGAACAACAGGGCGGCCAGGGCCGCGCGAAGGTCCGGAAGAACGCTTGGGTTCCCCCGAGAACCTGAGAGGCGAGTTCGTTTGTTTTGAGCGAGATCGCCGGGTTTGTTTTCTAACTTTTATTCTTCGGGCGGGTGGTTTTTGAGGTTGCGGGCGAAGTGGGTGAGGTGACGCGGCGTGTCGAGGCTGACGGGGTGGGGGGGCGCCAGCCACGATGTGAGGCGACGATGTCGTCGACGAGTTCGCAGATCTGTTCGAAGGAGGCCGGGTTGTCTCCTTCGAGGACGGCGTTGATGGCGTCGTTGATCAGGGGCCAGAGATGCTCCTGGGTGGGGGAGTCAGTGGGATGGCTTTTGACGAGGACCACACGGTGGTCCGGGTGGTTGGCCTGGAGCTCTTCTTCGTACGCGCGGCGGCGTGCTTCGCGCCGCTTTTCGAGTTCGGCGTCAGTTAGAAGGACCCAGTGGCGTCCGGAACTGAAGTCCGGGACGGGCAGCGAATCGTAGTCGAAGTCAGTGTAACGAGTCATGACGGAGTTCTCCGAGGGTGAGAGTAACAGGTCACTTCGGATCTCCGGCCCGGCCGTGGGGCTCCGGTCCTTTGCCTTCAGGGAGTTACGAGAAACGAATTCTTCGTGACCGGGGAATGGCGGCGCGTCGGAGGGTGAGCGACTTCGATCCCGCGGGAGCGTTTTTGCGGGCACCGGTTAAGGGGGAGAGGGGAGAAGGTGGCGGCGGCGTGGGAACGGGCGCGGTCGGGGTCTGTGTGGAACTGGCCGCCGTGGGTTTGTTGCGGAGTCAGTTCCGTAGGAACTAGTTGCATGGGTTCTTCTATCTTCCACGTGATGCAGCGTGTAGCCCTTTGGCGTGTCGGATAGTCCTACTGCTTGGTTAGCCAGCGCCGAATCCTTTGGCGGCAAGAACGTCGCCGACTTCTGCGACCTGCGCGAAGGTCAGATCGATTGGCCCTGAGATCTACAAAGCCCTCGCCGAGATTGGCTACAAGGGAAGCGCCACTGTCGAACTGGGCCGCGGCGATAAGGCCAAGCTCACCGAGATCAGCCGGCGCTTTGACCTGATCCTGACTGGCGCTCCGCTCGGCTCGTAAGCTCGCGCGCCAGGCAGCCCGTCACATTGGCGACAGCGAAACTCACCCCATGCAGGTTTGCCTTCGGCGGCCGCCCCGGAATGGGGCGCGGCCAGCCGCAGGCTTCGTAATTCGGCCCGTAGCGGTCGCGCGGAATGCGGTCGTCCCAACGCACCGCGATCACTCCCGGCAGCGACCCGGGCAGCGTCTCCGCCGCAGCTATCAGGCGAATGCCTAGTTCCGCCGCGCGCCGCACCCGTTCGGCGAAGCGCTCGCGATGAGCCTCGTTCGGCGTCCCTAACGACAGGTTGATCAAGTCCACCGGCTGCGCCAGCGCCCAATCGAGCGCCTCGAGCAGAACGTCGATCGAGGTCACCAACTGCTGATGGAAGATCTTGGCGATGTAGAGCTCGGCGTCGGGCGCCTTCTCGCAAATGGCTCCCGCCACGGCCGTCCCGTGGCCCAGATAGTCCAGGTAGAAGTCGTCCGCCTCGCCAGGCACAAAGCAACGGCCCGCCACCACCCCCGCGATATGGGGATGCCGCGGGTTCACCCCGCTATCGATCACCGCTACACGGACTGGCGGCAATGCACGCGCCCTTCCCGCAACTCCAGCACCTCGCCCATAGCCTGCTCCGGCTGATGCGTAATCAGCAACGTGGTGCGGCCCTGCGCCGCCCGCTTCAGCGTCCCCATCACGTCGGCCGCCGTCGCGGCATCCAGGGCGGCCGTGGGTTCATCCAGCAGCAACACCAGGGGTGCGCGCAGCAACGCCCGCGCCACCGCCACGCGTTGCCGTTCGCCGGCGGAAAGCGCCGTGCCCCGTTCGCCGGCCATCTGGTCCAGCGGCAAGCTCAAGGCCGCCTCGCGCGCCGCCCGCTCAATCTCCGCGACGGCCGCCTGCGGGCGCGCGTAAGCGATGTTATCGGCCATGGTCGTGTTGAACAGAATCGGTGTTTGCTCCACGATGGCGATCTGGTCTCGCAGCACGGCGAGCGGCCATTCCCGCAAGGGCCTTCCGTCGAGCAGAATCTCGCCCGAGGTAGGGTCGTAGAGCCGGGCCAGCAGATCCACGAGAGTCGACTTGCCGGCCCCGCTCGCCCCCAGCAGCGTGTACGCTTGGCCGGCCTTCAGGCGAAAGCTGGCCCCCGTCAAGACGCCTTCGAACTGCACCTCGCGGAACTCGATCTCTCCTCTGAGAGGCGCCGCCGCGCCGCCGGGGTCGCGCACCTCGACGGGCAGATCGAAGACCTCAAACACCCGCCGCAGCGACACCGCGCCGGTGACCAGGCCGCCATAGAGCGACATCAGGCTTTGCACCGGCCCCAGCAGACGGCCATGGTAGGCGAGGAAGGCGATCAACGCCCCCAGCGTCATCGTGCCGTCCAGCACCTGCTGGCCGCCGAGCAGAAACACGGCCGCCGTCGAGAGCGTAACGGCCGTGGTGGGGATGGCGCCGGCCACGAAGTTCGTCCGCTGCATCCGCAGCAAGGCCTCGACGAAGCCATGGTTCGCTGCCCGGAAGCGTTCGGCTTCGCGCTCCTGCGCGTTGCTCAGTACGGTGAGCCGCAAGCCGGTGAGCGACTCGATCAGGAAGCTGCCGATCGACGCACTGCGCTCCCGCAGCACGCGCACCTGGCTCGCGAGCCGATGCTGCATCCGGCGCACCAACCATAACGTCAGCGGCAACACGGCCACGCTCACCGCGAACAGCAACGGACTGAGCCGTAGCATCAGCACCGCCGCTCCGGAGAGGAACAGGACGTTGGCTAGCAGAGCGAGCAACGTATCGGCGGTGACGCGCTGCACTTCGGCGATGTCGTTGCTCAAGCGCGAGACAAAGTCACCGAGCCGCGCGTGCGCATGACGCCGCGGCGACAGCGCCTGCAGATGGCGATACATGTCGAGCCGCATAGCGAAGAGCACGGCTGCCGACACGCGCACGTAAGCGTAGCTGGAGGCGACGTTCAGCACAAACCCCACGACGGTGAGCAAGGCCATCAACCCGGCGGCCTGCCACAGGGTTGGCATGTCGCGCGCGAGTAAGCCTTCATCCACCAGGCGCTGATTCAGCAGCGGCACCAGCAGACCCGCGGCCGTAGAGAACAGGCTGAGGAGGATGATGCCCGCCAGCGCCGCGCGATGCGGCGTCAGATACGGCAGCACGCGCCGGTACTCGCTAAGCTTGGCTTCCATTCTTCAGACCTTGTAGTAGCACATGTAGCCGGAGTGGCAGTGCGCCGGCGACTCCCGCAGCGCGATCGCGCGCTCAATCACCGTTGGCTTCGGCACCCCAGCCCGCACGCGTTTCACGATATCGGCCACCATCTTGACGCTTGCGAACTTCTTGAGGGGCGCGGCTTCGCGGCCCACGATCTTCAGCGACTCTACACCCATCCGCGCCAGGTCCGGAATGGCACACAGGCCGCACGGGCCATAGGGCAGTCCCTTGGCCGTTGAGCCGCAGCCATTGCCGTTCAGATACCAAACCCACTCGCGATAGTCCTCGAGGTTGCGGCGCAACCAAGCCCGGCGCCGCGTCGAGAAGTAGCCGCCGTGCCATTCGAACTCCGTCTTCATCTCCGACAGGCTGGTGCAGAAGGCGCCCACCGAATGGTGATGCGTGGTCGCGCAGAAGCCTTCTTCAAAGGCGCACCCGTCGTTCAGCATGAAGACCTCGATCTCGCACTGGCCACGCGTGGCGGCGGTGAGGTTGCCGATCTCCGCCAAGGTCACCGAGCGTGGCAGGATGACGCGGGTGGGCCCGAAGTTCAACAGGAAGCGAATCGCCTCGACATTCAAAGCGGCGGCGACGGAACTGACGTGCGCGCCGGCGTGCAACCGCAACTCGCTTAGGCGCAGCAGCAGGTTGACGTCGGTGACGATGAAGGCGTCGACGCCGCAGTCTTCGCTGAGCCGGGTGGCGAGTTCGACGACTAATTCGGTTTGCTCGGCCGTGTAATAGGGCGCGTTGAAGGTGACGAACAAGGGCAGGCCGCGCGCATGAGCGGCATCGGCGAGCGCGCGCAGATCGGCGAAGGTTTCGAGCGAACTGCCCTTCGTGGAGCGGCGGTTCAGCCACACCGCGCCCTGGTAACGTTCGAGCCATTCTCGCGGGACGAAGCCGCAGAAGAGCTCCTCAGCGCCGGCGGCGTGGAGCATCTCGAGTTCGTCGAGCTCGCGAATGGGGGCCAGGATCTTCATGCGGCTGCCTTCGCTTCCGCTAGCAGCGGGACGCGCGGCTGGATGTTCAGGCGCCGCACTTGCCCTTGCCGCGCGGCCGTTAGGAGGGACGCCACCAGGGCCGGCGTGTGCGTGTAGAAGTAGGTGTTGCCTTTGAGCCAGAAGCGCTGGTCGCGGTTCTCAAAGGGCGAGTTGGTATAGCTGTGTTCGAGCAAAAACGTCTGACACTCGTGGCGGCAAGGGGCAGCGGGCTGGAACTTGTCGGCTTTGGTATAGCCGAGCCCGGCCGCCTGGCAGACGCGGGCCGTGGAGATGAAGCCATAGGGCAGGTACGCGGCCAAGTCGATGCCGGCGCCGAAGTCGTTACCTTGGGGCAGTCCGTCGATCTCGGCCAGCCGCACATCGAAGCGGCGCAGCATGGCCAGATAGGCGCGATTGTCGAGGTTCGAACCTTGCAGGACACGCAGGGTGGGGCTGGCGGGTGCCTCGGCGTAAAGGCTCATCACGCGCGGGTCGCGCAGGCTCTTGTGGAGCAGGCGGCCTTGTACGGGGACCAGTGCCGGATAGTCGCGGCGCAGCACATTCAGCACGCCCCAGTCGTTGAAGACGACTTCGTCGCCGGGGCGCAAGCTGGCGAACAGAGGGAGCAGTTTGGCGAGGCCGCGGTCGCTCACGTAGGGCGTCAGCAGCGTGAAAGGCTTGGGGCAGGCGGCGCGTACGTTCGCGAGGCTCCCGGGGATGAGGTGCTCGCAGAACTCGGTGCCGTAGAGGTAGCGGTCCACGGGCAGATCGCCCACTTGCGCGGCGACCCCTGTGAGCCACGGCCGCAGCTTCTCGCTGGTTTCCCACCGGAAGGCTTCGCCGAGAGTGGCGATGCACTCAGCCGAGTCGCGGATGTGGAGCGCGACTTCCATGCCTGGTTTAGTTCAGCACCGGGACGAGCGAGGTGGTCATGTCGGCGGCGACATCGATGTCCTTCACCAGTTGCAGAGTCTGGGCATCGTACAGCTCGATCGTGTTGCCGGCGCCGTAGATGATGATGTGCTTGCCATCGGAGGTGAGGCCGAGGCTGAACCGCGTGCGGCCGGCAAAGGTGGCGCGCTTGACGATTCTGGGACCCGTCATGTCGATGATGACGAACTCGCAGTGGCGGTCGCCGTGTTCGCCGCTGATGGTGACGGTGTAGCCGGTTTTGCGGTCGGGCGAGAGGCGCAGGCCGGTCATGCCCTGGACGGCGGGCCCGATGGGAGTGAAGTCGATCTTGCGGGTGCTGAGGTTCAGATGCGCGATGCCCCACATGCGTTTGTGGACGATGGGGTCCGTGCTGTTGAAGATGGCGGTCATCATGCCCGGGGCGTCATGCGGGTCGTCGGCGGGCGAAAGAAAGATGGACTCCATGCCGGGGAAGGCTGGGCGCGAGAGCTCGATGGTCTCCACGAGTTTGAAGTCGGCCGTATCGAAGATGTAGATGTTGTCGCGGAAGACCCACAGGTACTTGCCGTCGGGTGAGACTTTGAACTGCCCTCGGCCGCCGAAGGCGGAGGCTTCTTTGGGGATGTCGGCGGTACGGACGATCTTCTTCTCCTTGAGGTCAACGACGGCGAACTTGGGCTTATCGACTTCGAAACGGTCGATTTTCTTCTCGGCGATGGTGACGGAGAGATAGAGGAAGCGATCGGTGGGATCGAGCCCGCCGCCGCCGATGCGGACTTTTTTGTTGGCGGTGCCGAGGGTGAAGGAGTCGATCACTTTGCGGGAGGCGAGGTCGATGGTTTCGACGCCCGAGTCCCGGGTGGTGACGGCGATGAGCTTTTTGCGGTCCTGCGAGAGGTAGAGTGTCCGCGCGACGTCGGTCTGCAGCTTGATGCGGTCGACGACGGCGACACGGGCTTCGTCGATCACCAGCAGGTCGCGCGGCCAGCCGCCGACGTACAGGTAGGTGGGGTCGGCGGCGAAGGCAAGTAAGTAGGTGAGGGTCGTCAACATGGTGGTTTATGGGAAGACGAGGTCGATGTTGCGCCAGTCTTTGGTGGCGCTGGCGCACTTGGTGGCCCAGTCCGGGTAGTTGTTGTAATGGTCGGGCACTTGGGCGGGCCAGAAGCAGGTGACGTAGCAGTCGTAAAGGTCGCGTTCGGCGGGCTGGCAGAGACCGGCGGTGCCGCCGGCGGAATCGACTTCCCAACCGGGCGAAAAGACAATGGAGCAGCCGACGGGATAGTGCGGCCGCGGGGCGGGCGGCCCGTTGCCGCCTTGTTGCAGCGCGTAGATATCGCCCTGCGAGGCCGCGACGTACTGTTCGATGCGCCGGGCTTTTTTATTGATCGCTTTCAGGTGCTTCATGCGCGGTGCTCTATTGCAGAGGCTTCCTTTGTTCGAAGTGGTCGAGAAACGAGGGGTTCTGGACGGCGATGTCGCCGTAGATCTGGAGACAAACGTCGGTCCAGCCGCGAATCCAATCGCAGAAGTGCAGGTTCGGATGGCCGGTGTCGCCGTAGCGGACGAAGGCTTCGTGGTGGCAACCGCCGGCGCACAGCGGCCGGGCGAAGCAGGAGTGGCAATCGAACTTGGCGGAGATATGGCCGCGGTCGAGAAAGGCTTGCTGCTTTTCGCGATCGAGTCCGCCGGCGAGGACGTTGCCGAGGGCATGCGAGTCCGAGTCGACGAAGCGATGGCAGGGAGCGATGTCGCCAGAAGGGCCGACGCCGACGAGGCCTAAGCCGGCTCCGCAAGGGTGCGACTTATTGATGCCCGCGTGGAGTTCGGCCAGCGTATCGGAGACGTTCGAGAAGCCATGCTGGCGGCCGGCGAGAGCCCAATCGCGGTATTCGGCGGCGAGCTCTTTGAACTGCTCGAAGATCCGGTCCAGGTGATTCGCTTCGATGGTGTAGAGTCGCTTGGGCGCCGCGGTGACCGGGGCGAAGCCGACCTCGGCGAAGCCGAACTCCTCGCGTAGATGATGGAAGATCTCTTTGACGTTGGTCACCTGCCGGGTGAGCGTGACGCGCGCGGCGATGGGACGTGTGGAGTGCTGAGCGATGAGCGCTTTCACCTTGGGGGCGAGCACGTCGTAGCTGCCTTTGCCGTTGGCGTAGACGCGCAGGGCGTCGTGCTGCTCCTTGGGGCCATCCATCGAGACGGTGACGCCAATGCGGTGTTCGACGAGGAAGTCGATGATCTCGGGGGTGAGCAGGGTGCCGTTGGTGGTGAGCGAGAAATCGAGGTATTGGCCGTGTTCGCGGGCTTTCGCGGTGGCGTAGTCGACAACCCATTTCAGGAGCGGGAAGTTCATCAGCGTTTCGCCGCCGAAGAAGGTGAGGTGGACGGCGCGCCGGCCCTGGGCGGAGGCGAAGAGGTGATCGACCGAAGCTTGCGCGACTTCGGTGCTCATGAACTTGGGTTTGCCGGAAGGCGTGGCCACCTTGTCCTCGCCGAACTCGTAGCAATATTGGCAGGAGAGGTTGCACTGGTTGGTGAGGTTCAGCACCAACGACTGCAAGGGGAAATTGGCGACGGGCTCCTGCGGCGGATCCTGGTGGCCTTGCGGGTCGCGGATGGCCCGGGCGGCGAGCAGATCGGTGACCGCCTCTTCGGCGTCGAGCGGAGTGAGTCCTTCGGCGACCAGGGCCGTCAGGAGTTCGCCAATGCGGCGCGGCTGGTCGCGGAGGAGGCGCAGGGCGCGGCCGGCGGCGGGAGAGACCGCGAAGATGCCGCCGCTGGGGACGAGGTAGAGAAACTGCGTGCCTTGGGTGGTGAACTCGTGAAACTCAGCCAGGCTGAGAGGCGCTAACGGGGCGGCCGAGGGGATACCGGTCATTCGCTCACTGGTCATTGGTCCATCGGTCAGGGGGCTGTCGGTCATGGGGCTGTCGGTCACTGGGCGACCTCGGGCTGATCCCAGCGCATGTACATGGGGACGGCGACGACCAGATAGGTCTTGGCGGTGAGGGGCGTGGTAGCGCCAGGCGGCGTAAAGGTGGCGACCACCCAGACATCGCCGTAGTTGTTGGCGTTGAACTTGCGCTTCTCGTTGGGGCCTTCGAGGTTCGGGGTGAACAGGCCATCAGCGCTGAGCGAGCCGACGAACTCCTTGTCATCATCGCCATAGTGGGAGGCGAACTCCTCGAGCGACCACTTCGCTTTCACCGGACCGAGCGGGACGTCGTCGGCCGTGTGGGGCTTCCCATCGAGGCCGTTGGACCAGGCGGTCGCTTCGAACTGGTAGAAGCCTTTGGGGTGCGTGTTGCCGCCGAGGCGGGCGAGGGCGCTGCCGGGCGTTTTGAGGTAGTCGATTTTCTGGTAGACGGCGAGGGCGCCGGGCAGCCCGGTGCGGCGAACGAAGATGTCGCGTTTCCCGGTGACGGCTTGCGCGGCGACGTCGACCTTGAGGGTGAGGCCGGTGGGCGATTGCGCGGTGATGGCGGTGACGGTGAGGCCGGTACCGAGGTCGAGGTCGGCGGGGGTGAGGCCGGTGGGCAGGCCATCGCCTAGGAGGCGCAGGGTGGCGCCTTTGGCGCCGGCGGGAAGCGCCTCAAGGTCAGTGGTGAGCAGAAGAGGACCGTCACCGGCACGGCGGAGGGTGACGTCATAGCCGAACTCGTTATATCCGCCCCAGAACCAGCGCCCTTCGGCGGATTGCTGATCGCGGGAGAAGGTCATCACTTCCCGTTCTTCTTCGTGGGAGTTCGCGGTGGAGCGGCCGCGCCAGGCATAGCCGGTATAGACCACCGCTTTACCGGTGCGGGTGACCTTTTCGCCGGTTTGGAGCGAGGTGAGCGTGGTGCGAGCGGTGAACTCGTCGGGGCCGGCGTTCTCGATGATCATTTCGCCGACGAATTTGCCTTGGCCGGGGAGGACGGCGGTGACGGCCCACCGGCCGGCCAGTTTGGGGGCGCGGCGGGTCGCCTGCCACTGAGCCCATTCGGGAGTGTGCAACGGGTTCGATTTGGCGAAGTGTTCGAGGGCGAGCTCGAAGGGCTCTTTGGCGGGAGGCGCTGGATTGGACGCCGGAGCCGGGGGACTGCCGCGGCCGGGCGGGCGGCGGAAGGAGGTGAACTCGACGACCGGGAAGTAGCCGCGGTGCATGGCGCCCAGCAGGTCCCACTCTTCTTTGGTGCGTCGCCAGGAGTTGGGCTGGGCGAGCGGGTGGCAGGCGGCGCAGGAGTCGCGCAAGGTGTCCGAAGGGAGGACTTCGCTTTCCGGCTGGCGCTTCTCCCAATACCAGGCGACGGGCTTAGCTTCTTCGGGGGCGAGGCCATGGGTTTCGCTGAGGGCTTTGACGATTTCGCGCGCTTCGGCGGGGCTGAGAGCGAGGCCATTCAAGCGGACCATGCGTTTGATGATCTGCTGCCAGCCTTCGGGCGTGGTGCGTTCAAAAGCGAGCCGGGTGAGGTGGCCCTGGCCGTCGTCGCGATGGCAGCCGCCGCATTTGGCTTTGACGGTGGCGTTGGTGACGGGGATGCCGGGCTCGGGTCTTGCGCCAGGGGTGGCGGGCGGAGCAGTTTGAGCGAGCAGGAGGGAGCCGGCAGCGAACAGGAGGACAGCGGCGCGGGTCAGCAGCAAGATGGGCTCCCTTCGAATGGACTTTTCGACAGTACGGACGGGGACAACACGACGCAAGGCTGCAGGGTTGCGACGAGGTCGGCGGAGACCTTGAGTTTTTGATCGTAGTCGCATTCGCGAGGCGAGTCAAATGAGGGAGGTCGGCGCGACGGGGCGGCTGGTGGGCGCCCGAGGTCAGCGCGACGGCAGACCTCGGGCGATGAGGCGTTTCGGTTATCAAACAGCAGGGCGGCCGAGGCCGCGATGGTCCGGAAAAACGCTTGGGTTCCCGCGGGAACCTGAGAGGCGAGTTCGTTTGTTTTGAGCGAGATCGCCGGGTTTGTTTTCTAACTTTTATTTTTTGGCTGGTGGTTTTTGAGGTTGCGGGCGAGGTGGGTGAGGTGACGCGGCGTGTCCAGACGGACAGGGCGGGGGTTGCGCCAGCCACGATGTGAGGCGACGATGTCGTCGACAAGTTCGCAGATCTGTTCGAAGGCGGCCGGGTGGTCTTCTTCGAGAACGGCGTTGATGGCGTCGTTGATCAGGGGCCACAGATGCTCCTGGGTGGGCGAGTAAGTGGGATGGCTTTTGACGAGGACCACACGGTGGTCGGGTGGTTGGCCTGGAGCTCTTCTTCGTACGCGCGGCGGCGTGCTTCGCGCCGCTTTTCCAGTTCGGCGTCAGGTAGAAGGACCCAATGGCGTCCGGAACTGAAGTCCGGGACGGGAAGCGAGTCGTAGTCGAAGTCAGTATAACGAGTCATGACGGAGTTCTCCGAGGGTGAGAGTAACAGGTCACTTACGATCTGCGGGCCGGCGGAGTGGATCAGATCTTTTGTCTTCAGGAAGTTACGAGAAACGAATTCTTCGTGAACGGGAACTGGCGGCGGGGCGGAACGTGAGGGGGCGCCGATGGAGGCGGAGAAGGTGGCGCGGCTTGGCAACGGGTGAGGTCGGTGAGCTGAGTTTGCGGTTAGGCTCTGGACGCGTCGCCGGGTGGATGCGGCGATGGCGGGCTAAGGTTGCGGTCGGTACCCTCGCTTGCGTCGGTGGTCCCGCATTCTCTTTCCTGGTGCCGGACATGACCTACATGTCTATGACAATGAGACCGTCGATGGCGGCGTGAACAAGGTGAACGACTACATCAAGATCGATGTTGCTGAAGCAACTCCGATGCTTGGAATGCTTCCTGTGTAGCATTTCGTTTGCATACCCGGTGCGCTTGATCGAAAAGCTTGGCCCGTTCAAACCTCCGTTCCCCACCCGTCATAAACAGCCTCACACTGAGCCGCTAGCCGCACCATTCCTTCGGTAAAGTCATCTCCGAGAATTTGGTCCGGCACGATAAGCGCTCCTGCTTCGATCCCCCATCGGTCTTCATCCTCTGGAGCCGGGGAAGGAGACAGCAGCTTAACGAGGAAGCCTTTCTTGAACAACTCCCGAGCCAGAACCGAAGCATCTCGCTGACTCCACGCCCAGAAGTGAATATCCGCAGGACACTGTTCACTCAAGTTCACTCCCTTACCGACGAGTACTTGCCTCAAGTCAGCATTCCGTTTGCGGTGTTTCGCCAACGACTCGTGGACGTGGTCAGCCATTGGGTCCACAACTTCAATTCTGATTGAGCGGTCCGTATTCATCTTCAATGCGTTTCTGGCGTTTCGGGCCAATCGGGTTTCGCTAGTTTGTAGTCTGCGAGCCTGGCTTGTTCGCCGTGCCACCAAGTTCGTTGATTCTTGTCTGCTCGGCGACTTCACGAGCGTGGGATGGAAGCCGTATCTGGCGGATGGCAGTCGTGTATGGCGCCGCGCGGAGAGGCCAACACCGCACGGAGAAGCCAAATGAAACATCGATTCCCATTCTGAAACTGACTCCTCTTCCGCGCAGCGAAACATGACCTCCCTTAACTCATTGATCCGCCGTCGTGGAATGCGGCGGGCGTGAGTAACTTGGGCGCCTACCGCGCGACTTACCGCCCTCATCAACTCTACGCCGTCAGCTAGGGGGCAATCGGGGCTCCACTCGATCAAAACCAGGGTCTATCGCCATGACTTGGCTGCTCCTCGCTCCGTTCGCGGGGCAGCATGATGCCACCAGTTCTCTGCTTACCCATCGGGCCGGTCCCGTCAGTTGGGCACCTCGCTATGACGCCCAGTTTCTCGATGGCGCATCCTTCAACCCCTTTCTCCGCTACGTCGAACTGAACCCCGTTCGCGCCGGACTCACCCATCGGGCGATCGAGTGGCCCTGGTCGAGCGCCAAGGTCCATGGCGCCGGCGTGGACCCCGATCCATCGCTCTCCGGCGACCGTTGGCCGCCCGTATTCCGGCGGCAGGAGACCGTGGCGGTCGACAGGCATCGATCTCTTGATCAGCAGATCGAAGCCGAGCGCGCGAATCGTAATGGCTTCGCCGCTCTGCCGCCTTTCGCCTGTCGGATTCCCTCGCCGCCTTCTCGATCAGCCGGATCATTTCTGCTTCCGAAAAGCAATTCCGAAGTCTGGGTCGACTGACAAGTCAATTCCTAACGGCGTTCGCGACGCATCCATGCTGCACATGTCAATGCGCTTGCCGAACCCATCTCTTGCGACGGACAAACATGGTCTGAGCAGCACATGCCCGCTCGAATAGTTCCAAGAGCCTTCAATCCGCTCGGTTGCAATCGTCTGAGAGAAATTCCCGTCTGGACCCAAGACAAGAGCGGATCTCCCTGCGTCAGACTCAAGCTGGTACCGACCGGAGAGCTCTCTGGAACTACTTGGGGTACACGCCACCGAAACAAGCAGCAAAACAATGAGAAGGACGAGAGCTGGTTCATATCGCATGAGTTCTCCTCTGTCCATGCAAAAGTCTGGAGGACATTGTTCGTCGGCCGGTCGGGCGCCCTGGATTGTCCCAAGCATTGGCTCTCTGACCAATCCACGGTCCCCACGTAGCCTGACCGACGAACGAGGAAACCCAACGCAAATTGGCGCGTACTGGATTTTACCGCCAGAGGGATAGCTCTCCGCGGTCAAACAAGCCACCCGGGTTGTATTCGTAGTGGTGGGGTCGGCGATCCCCGCATCGGCCTCTCCTTCCTGGTGCCGAACATGGCCCACCCCTCGGCGGGATCTCTCACGCGCCCCGTTTTCGCAGCCGACTCGCCCATAAGAGCAGTGCCATGATCGCTAGAACCAATGACTCGTTCAATGCGATCTCCCAGCTTTTGGGAATCGCTAAGGGATTGGGGTTCGTGTAGGACGGCGTCACGTGATAGAGCCATGCAATGACCTCTCTCATCCCGCCACGTAGCGCTAGCCTCGCCACGTAGGCTCCGCGCAAGGCTTGGAACACACCGAGTGCGAGAAACAGCGACCAAGCCACGGTACCGATCACCGAGCGGACTCTCGAAGCGCTATCTGGGGGCAAAGCGCCTCGCTCCCCTGTTGAACATGCCGCGGTTGGTCGGGAATCCTGGAGTCGGAATGGGGCGCGGCCCAAACTGCGACATTCGAATCGCATCCGTTTGAATGTCGGCCGCTGTGTTCGAGCCAAAGCCAACAATCTGAGAGAACCCGGGGCCGAGATCCGCTATCGGCCTCGTCGTATCACTCGCAAGACGGTGGCCGATCTCATGCGGTGGCGTGCCGCGGTGAAAATTGTTGAAATTCAGGAGGGTCATTGCAACTCCGGCGGAGATTCCGATTTTCCGCTGGCGGCCGAGCTTCCAATCTGGTTCGAGTCCAGAGCGCCAACGTTGATCGCTCTCTTGTCCAGCCTTGAGACGGGAGTCAAGTAGTTCATGACGATCTTGTTCTCGGCATCGTAAACGGCCGCGTTGGCGCGAGCATTCCGACCGCGCACGGCTTATCCCAGATCCCAACCGTCCTTATTGCACGACGGAAACGACTAGGCTTTCGGGTCGCCAATCAACCCACTGCGCTTGGGGGCGTTGAACTGGAGGTATCACGGTAGTCGTCAAGCGGTATTCTCGTCCATCTTTCGAGAACCCGATCTCGTATAGCGGACCGCCTACATAAATTGAATTATAGCCTAGGGCTCCTGGACCCGGCGCTTTAAGCGTGGTGAAACCAGCTTCTCGGATCCGATGCATCAACAAAAGGGAAGAATCTTTGTAAATACCCCTATTGGGGATATCGTATACATACAGTCGACCGCGACGAAACGAGTTCGGACGGCCACCGTTTTCCTGTCGTTGACATCGAGACGTTTCATTTTCTGGGCACTCACATGCGAACAAGAAGCCTGCAAGCAGCGACTCAAGGGTTCTGCTTCTGTCGCTAGCACAAGAGCTAAGGACTCCGACGAATACAGTCGACATAACAGCCTTGATCGAAAGAGTAAGTGGCCTCATCGACCGAAACGCCTCGCATTTGCGGGATCGTGCAAGAGCCTAACGGGAGTGCCGACCAGCCGACATGCAGCATTTTCGGATTGCACCGCTTGGATGTTATCGAGCTCAAGAGTATAACGTCGAGCACTCCCTTTCGCTAAAGCGTGACCTAGTTCGTGCATAGTTACAAAAGCCGCATTCGATTTGCCGGGAAACCCACACCATCCATGGCCCGGAGCACGCGTTTCCCTTCCGCGTCGTACTTAACCTCGATCCACGTGTCGGGCGTGGGCAGGTCGCTCATGATGACCGGCCTTCCGCAATGGCAAATTCTCCGACCTTTTCGTCGGGCTGGCCTGAAGGCCCGACCTCGACGACCGCGAGCGCATCATGCCCTTGTTCTCGCAGAATGGCCGCTTGATTCGGCGAAAGATTCTCGTCGAGAAGAAGTCTCACGAGGCGAGGATTATCTCCTTATTGGCCAAGCCCGCTGCATAGCGAAGAGCCGCCGTGATGTGGGCCTTGGCTAATTGGGGATAGGCAGAAAGAATCTCTTCCTGGGTCTCACCCCCTCCCAGTTTTCCCAGGATGAGGTAGACCGGGATGCGGGTGCCTTTCAGACAAGGCTTGCCCATCATGACATCGGGCCGGATTTCAATGTTGGGGGGCAGATCCACGTTTCAACTTTAGCAGCCATCCGAAATTCGCTCGGAGTCAGGGCTTGGCCAATCGAAGTGGCCCGGTGACGCTGTTGGGTTGGCGATGGCGGGTGGGCCCCGCATCGGGGACGGGGTGGTGCCCGCAAAAGAGTTGAGATTTTTGGGGGCGGGAAACCACTAGTTGGTATGCGTGGTTTGCGTAATTTTCAGGCGGGGCGGTTGTACGGGATTACTCAGCGGGGGAATAAGGGGCAATGGGTTTGCCGGGATGAGGAGGACTTCGGGCGGTCGTTTGAACTGATGCGGAAGTCGACGGCGCGGTATGGCGTTAAGGTGCATGGTTGGTGTCTTTTGCATAACCATGGGCACTGGATTTTTGAGGCTTCGGATGCGGAGTCGATTTCGAATGCGATGCGGGATATGCAGGGTCAGTTTTCGCGGTACTTGAACCAGAAGTATCGGGGGGCGCCTTGGTTGTTGTTTGGGTCGCTGGGGGGATCGCGGCGGCGCAAACGGGGGTGGACTCGCTACTTGCGGGCGGGGCCGACGAACTGGTCGCCGCGGTTCGATGCGCAGTTGTTGAGTGACTTGGGGTTCAAGTCGTTTTTGCGATATGTGGAGCTGAATCCGGTGCGGGCGAAGTTGGTGGGGTCGGCCGAGCGGTGGGCTTGGTCGAGCGCGCGGGCGCATGTGACCGGCTTCGATCCGACGGGCGTGTTGTGTTTTGAGCAGTTTACGCGGTGGTCATTGGATTGGGGGGCGTTTTTGCGGGCGCCGATCGAGGCGGAGAAGGTGGCGGCGGCGTGGGAACGGGTGCGGTCGGGGTCGGTGTGGAATCGGCCGGGGTGGATGTTGGAGGTCGCGAAGGAGGTGGCGGGGCGGGCCGTGGGCTGAGTTTGGGGGTTAGGCTCTCGAGGCGTGGCCGGGTGGATGTGACGATGGCGGGCTAGGGTTGCGGTCGGTGGACAATTGGCGGCGGTCGGGCCGTGGGGGCGGTCGGTGCCCTCGCTTGCGTCGGCGGTCCCCGCATGGGCGTCTCTTTCCCGCATGGGCGTCTCTTTCCTGGTGCCGGACATGGCCCCGGACAGCGGTCCCCGCATGGGCGTCTCTTTCCTGGTGCCGGACATGGCCCCGGACACCGTACACGGGACATGGCCCCGGACAGTCCGATCTTGAGGGAAGGTTCAGCCGCCCGCACGAGGGATGGCGGGCTGGTTGATCCGGGGAGTCATCCGTGCGGCGGAGCGTTGTCTGATCTCGAACAGTCGACTCGTCACTGAGCCGGCGCGACGCCGAGCCCATGCACGTTGCGTGGCACTGCTGTCCCTGCTTTTACGCCTTTGGTCATATGAGAACCTACGGAAATTCATATGGGCTGCGCTACGGCGCTTTTCTGGCACTGTTGTGTCTCTCGCCAGTTCCAGCCTTCGCCCAGGACATCGAGGTATCGTGGGATGTTTTGCCGCCTATGATTGTCCGCGACAACTACGGACGCCATTTGTCGGCGAAGTACTTTGCGTTCTCCGTGGCCATCATGAACAATTCAAAGGACACATTGATCGTCAAGAGCTTCGATTTAACTGGTCAGAACGTTCGGCTGCTCTCCACTGATTTCAATACCGTGCGCGCGAGCATTCTGAAAGGACAAATGACCGGCCGTAGAAATAGTACGGTGCGCGTCCTGAAAGGCACCGGGGCAACGGCAGCTGCCTTGAACGGATTTTTCAAGGCAGCGCAAAGCGCCGCCACCTATGGACGCTTCGTTTCCGCTTTCACCGGCCCGGTGATGACTGCCATTGAAGCCGTCGTTCCGGACACCACAGTGGCCTACTTGGAGGCCTGGGACAAAAGCGGGGTTTTCAAAGACGGATTCGTCGTCGAGCCCGGCCAATCGGCGAATGGAACCATCTTCATTCCGATACAGAGCCTGTATCCTGACTATAAAAAACCAAGCCGCAAAGCTTCGGAAGAGTTCAAACCCGGCGAGGTGAAGAACCGTATCACGGAAATTCGCCCACAAGGGTATTCTGTTCAGGGTACGTCGGAATCGTTGACCAACAAACGATTCACTATGCGGAAGTGAGCGGTACCGACGTGGACCTACACTGGCTGCTTTGCGTTGCGTCCGCCGGTGGTGCCCGTCACCGCGTAATGCGAGGGGTCCACTCAAACTGGCGTACATCCGATGCCACTCAGTGTGCTTATTGCTCTAGGAGCTAGCAGAAGCAGATCCGCTCTTTAGTAGCAGACTCCACGACAAACAAGCTCATGCTTGCGTAAAGAACGGTGCCGTTCTCAATGGTCCTAACGAGATAGTCTCAGGCGATCGCGCGGGAGGCAGGAGAGGAGTTGGTGGCGGCGTTCGAGTACGCCGGTCGTGGGAGAATCGACATCCGGATGGCGTCTTCGGCTAGGATCGAAGGGTTATGGAACTACGACGCGTGGGGACGCTGGCGGCGCTGTACCGGTATCCGGTGAAGTCGATGAAGGAAGAGGCCTTGACCACGGTGGAGGCGGGCTGGCATGGGCTGGCGGGGGACCGGCGATGGGCTTTTGTCCGGCCGGGGATGGAGCGCAGCGGGTTCCCGTGGCTCACGATTCGCGAGAAGGCGGACCTGTGGCGCTACGAACCGCGTTTCGTGGGGGAGGCAGTGGAGAGCGCCAAGACGATGGTGAAGACGCCGGAGGGTGAGGAGTGGGAGGTGGCCGATCTGGAGTTGGCGCGACACTTGGGGGAAGGCGTGCGGGTGACGAAGGTCTATAGCGGCGTGTTCGACACGTTTCCGCTTTCGTTCCTCAGCCTGCAGAGCGTCGCGAGGCTGGCCGGGATGGCGGGCCAGGAATTGACGGCGTTGCGGTTCCGGCCGAGCCTGGTGATCGATGCCGAAGGCGGGGAGTTTCCGGAAGACAGTTGGGTGGGGCGGACGCTGCAGATCGGGACACTGCGGTGCCGGGTGGATAGCCGCGATCAACGCTGCATGATGGTGAACGTGGCAGATGATGGCACGCCGGGGAACGGCGAGGTGCTGAAGGCGATTGCGCGGGAACGGCAGGCGTGCTTTGGGGTGTATGGGTCGACAGTGACGCCGGGGCGGTTGACGGTGGGCGACGAGGTTTTGCTCGAGGCCTAAGGGCGTCGATCTTTGAGAGATGCGAAAAGGGTTTACGCGGAAGCCGAAGGATGATTCCGGGCCGACCGGTAAGAACTACATCACGCCGGCGGGCCTGCAGCGCCTGAAGGAGGAGCACCGGTTTCTGGTGACGCGCGAACGACCGGCGGTGACGGACGTGGTGGCCTGGGCGGCCAGCAACGGCGACCGC
>CBDDIZ010000012.1:0-33758 GCA_965229305.1 Bryobacteraceae bacterium
AAGTGAAGCTGTACGGGGCGCTTGAGTCTTCGCCCAGCTTGGTTTGTCCGGCATAAAACTCCACGCGCAGGACGGTGCCGGAAGGATCAGTTACGGCGGCGTTGATCGCGATACTCGCCGGCGACTGGAAAGTCTGGCCGCTGGTGGGAGCGGTGAGACTGACCTGCGGACGCACCGGCGGCTGAATGTTGATTGTGCGAGCGACACTCGGCACGCCCGCGGCGTCCAACGTGAAGAGCATGTAGTTGCCGGGCGTGAGAATGCCGGCATCGGGAATGTTCAGGCGATAAGCGCCGGCGCTGAGTAAGGAACCCGTCAAAGGGATGCGGCGTTGGTCGTTATTGACCGAGTGGGTCACTGCCGAGTAGCGAATCAGAACGAACTGGGTGCCGCCGTTGGTGATGACGTCCATCGTGGCGCCGTGATAGGCGACCGTCGGAGCGGTCTGGATAGTGGGGCGGACCGCGTCAGTGCCGTCCGACTTAAATAAGTAAGGCGGGCTGTAAATTTGTACGTCGGAGTGATTCGCACCACAACCGGCGCCACACAGGCCGCCGCCGCCCGAGAAGACACGGCCGTCGGGAAGTAGCAAAGCAGTGGAGTGGTAGTTACGAGGAACGGAGATGGGGGCGACATCGCGCCAGGTGCCGGTGGTGGGGTTCCAGATCTCGGGCACGAGAATCGAGTTGGTATCAGAGAATGGGACGGGGACCGGCATACCGCCAATCACCAGGACTTCACCATTGGGCAGCACGACGGCGTTGTGCATGCCGCGGGCGCGCTTAAGCGAGCCCGTCTTGGTGACGCTGACGCCGCTATTCACGTTGACGACGTAGCAGCCAGCCGTGGCCGTAGCGCTATCGTAAGCAGCAGCACCACCGGCCTTGAGAATCTTGCCGATGTCGTACATCAGCGCCGTGCCGTTCTGGCTGAACTGGTCGTCAGCACGGTTACCGAGCGAAGTGGTGCGGCCACCGGCATTCAGTTCGTAGAGGTTCATGGCGACGGAGGGACCGACGTGCACCACTTTGCCGGCGCCGATGGAGAAGAGCCAGGGGTGACGGTCGGCGGTGGCGGGCCCGCCGGGGTCGGGGCCGAGCGTCACGCTGGCCAGCGCGTTCGAGAGGTAAGTCCAAAGGTTATTCGCCCAAGTTTCGCCGTTCTTGCCGAGCGAGCCGCCCGACCAGGATCCACCGAGGACGAAAGCGCGGCCGTCGTCAATGGTGACTTGACCCTGATAGCCGCGGGGAACGTTCATGTTGCCACCGGCGGTCCAACTAGCGGTGCCGGGGTTATAAATGGAAGTGCGCGCGGCGGTATCGCCGCCGGTGACGAGCAGGCGTCCATCGGGCAGAAACGATGTGCCGGGACAGAACATGTCGTGGGCGGTATTGGTGACGAGTTGTTCGGTGACGAGTCCGGTGGCGGGGTCGAAAAGACCTGTCCAGGTTTGAGCGGCGGCGTTCTGCGCGAAGGAGTAGCGATCGTAAGCGGACCAGATCAAGACCTTGCCGTCGGGAAGGGCGGCAGCGCCCACGGGATTGACCGAGGTTTGAATGACATTGGTCCACCGGCCCTGAGTGGCCACCGTGGATTGGGCGTCAGTGATACTGGGAATCAGCGTGAGGGCAATCGCTGGACTGAGAATCGACCACAACCGGCCGCGAGCTCGCATGGTTTAACGAGTGTAAAGTTCTGCACCCCATGAGGCAAGGGTCCAGTACTCCTGTTCGGGTCATTTTGGGGACCAATAGTACTATCGAGCGACTGATTTTCCGACAAAATGGTCAAGCGCATGATCTTCGCAGTTTGGTGGGCGCTGGCGCTTTCGGCCGCGGTGGAGTTGAAAAGCGATCCCGCGGCGGGTCCGCAGGTGACGCTCGAGACGTCCGCCAGCGGGATTGAGCTCAGCCGCTTTCATCGCTGGATCTTGAGGCTGCCACCGGGCCCGCCGGTGAAGGCGGTGCATTTCGATGCGTCGATGCCGGCACATGGCCATGGCTTGGCGGACCAGCCCCGCCTTTACCAACGCGGCAAGTTGGGTCCGGGCGACGGTCGAGTCTTCGAGATTGAGGGCGTGCGCTTTCAGATGTCCGGCGCGTGGACCTTGCGCGTGCGCTACGAGGACGCCACGAACAGTTACAGCGTGCTGATGCCGTTTGAGGTGAGATACACCTCGAACGAGCTACGAAGTTTGTGGCTGGGGACGCGGGGGCCGATTCGGGTGGATGCCACCAATCGCTTCGCAGACCGCCCGGAGGCGGCGGCGCTCGGCAAGGAGCTTTTTTTCGACGTCCGTCTGAGCGGCGACGGCAAGGTGTCCTGCGCGACGTGCCATCAGCCGGAGTTGGCCTTTGCCGATCAGAAACGCTTCTCGCGGCCGGGAGCCACGCGCAATACGCCGGGTCTATTGGGCGTGAGTGACGCGCTGTGGTTTTTCTGGGACGGACGGCGCGACAGTCTATGGTCGCAGGCGCTTTCGCCAATTGAGTCGCCGGTGGAAATGGGCGGGTCACGGCAGGCGGTGGCGGACTTACTGCGCGGGACTTATCGGCAGTCTTATGAGCGCGTGACCGGGGCGAAGGCAGCCGAACTTGAGGTGGATCGTCTGTTCGCCGATGCTGGCAAGTTTCTGGCAGCTTATCAGCGAACACTGCAGCCGAAAGCCTCCCGCCTGGACCGCTATATCGAAGATCTGGAAGCCGGCAGAGCGAGCGAAGCGCTTACCGGCGATGAAGTCGCGGGCCTGAAGCTCTTCCTAAGCCCGGAAGCGCGCTGCACGCAATGTCACAACGGGCCCCTATTGACCAATCAGGGCTTTCATAACATCGGCACGGCGAAACTCGATGGCGACCAACCGGACTTTGGCCGGGCGATGGGGATTCAGGCGTTGCCTTACGATCCCTTTAACTGCCGCAGCCGGTATAGTGATCAGCCGACTTCCTGTACCGCCCTGGACCATGCGCGGCCTGACGGCCACGACGGGTTACTGACTGGTGCTTACAAAGTCCCCTCGTTGCGGAACGTCGCGCTGACCGCACCTTACTTTCATGACGGCTCGCGGGAGACGCTGGAGGCGGTGATCGAGCATTATCGGCATCCGCCGAAGGCTTCTGAATTGCGACCGCTCGAGATCAGCGAGCGGCAGGCGACGCAATTAGTCGCGTTTCTGCGCGCACTCACCGGCCTGTAGGTCGACCGGGACTCAGTACCAGGTACTTAGTCAGTACTCAAGCAAACACTAACCAAGGCTCACGCCAGGACCATAATTCAGGTTACTCTGAAACCCATGCGGTATCTACTGGGCCTCTGCGCCGTTCTCACCGCTTTCGGTCAGCCTGGTGCGGAAGATGCTTTCCAGGCCACGCCGCAAGCATTACGTCAAGCGGCGCTGAAAGTCGACGCAAGCCCGGAGGATGAGGTGATCGTTTTGTTGGACGATCACCGTTATGCGTTCGACTCTGCCGGACGGAGGACAGAGTCCCATCGGCAAATCATTTACTTACGCAAAGAGAGTGCGGTGGAAGATTGGAGCACCGTTGCGGTGCGCTGGAATCCGTGGCACGAGGCGCGTCCGCGCATTGAGGCGCGGGTGATCGCGGCGGGAGGTGAGGTGAGCCGCTTCGATCCGCAGACGATTGCCGAGGCTCCCGTGCAGCAGTTCGACCGGACGATCTTCTCGGATCAGCGAATGCTACGAGCGCCGCTGCCCGCGGTGAGTGCCGGGGCGATCATCGAATGGCAAACGACGACGAAAGAGACGGAGCCACGCTTTGCGGCGGGCGTGGTTTACACGGTTCCGGTGGGTGGCCCGGTGACGGTGCAGCGGACGCGTATCACGGTGGAAGCAGAAGTACCCCTGCGTCATACGGCGAAGTTACTGGAACCGGTGGTGACTCGCGAGGGCCGCCGCACACAGTTGGCGGTGGAGTTGGGTCCGCAGGCGAAACTAACGGCCGACGAAGTGTGGGCGCCGGCCGATCAGCGGCAACAGCCGAAGTTCAGTTTTAGTACGGGCACGTCGTGGGCCGCCATTGCCGCGCGCTATGAGGAGATCGTCGAACAGCAGATCCGGGGCGCGAGTCTAACGGAATTTGTGGCCGGCATCACGGGCACACGCGAGGCGAAGATCGCCGCGGTGTTGCAGCGGGTGCGCGATCAGGTGCGCTACACCGGCGTGGAGTTTGGCGAGGCCGCCATTGTTCCCCGCCCTCCGGCCGAGGTCCTGACGCGCAAGTTCGGCGACTGCAAAGACAAAGCCGCGCTGCTGGTGGCGGCGTTGCGAACGCTTGAGATTCCAGCCGCCGTCGCGCTGCTGAGCGTGAACGGCAGCGACAGCGACCCGAACCTGCCGGGCTTCGACTTCGACCACGCCATCGTCCACATCCCGGGTGACGCTCCGCTGTGGATCGACGTGACCGACGATACCTCACGCCTCGGGGATCTTCCGACGGGCGACCAAGGCCGTTGGGCGCTAATTGCGGGTTCGCAGACCGAGGGCTTACAGCGGATCCCCGCCAGTGACGCGGAGCGCAATCGACTCCTGGTGGAGCGCCAGATCCGGATGCGGCCTTCGGGCGGAGCTGACATCACCCAGACCGTACAAGCGTTCGGCTATTTCGAAACCGAGCTGCGCCAGCGATTTCGGGGGAAGCAGGGTGACGATCTGAAGAAAGCCATGCTACCGGAGATCGGGCGCCCGACGGCCGAAGTGCAGCGCGGAGAAGTGACGCCCGACGGAGACTATCGCGGCCCCTATCGCACCCGAATGGAGGCGACCGGCTATCAGCCGGCGACCGTCATGTTCAACGAAGGCGCGGTGGCCGTGGCGCCGCACGAACTGTTGGCGGAGATCCCTTATGCGTTGTTGAGCGATCCGGCGCAGGAAGCGAAGTTGCGAACTGCCGATCTGGAGTTGCCGCTGAGTCATCGCATCGAGATCCGCACGGAGGTCACTCCACCGGCCGGCTTCCGCGCGCGGCCGCTGCCGGCCGCCATCCAGTTTACGGCGGGTTCGGTGGAGTACTCCGCCACCTACGCGACCTTGCCGAACGGCCATCTGCAGATCGTGCAGAAGCTGAGCGCGCCCCGGCGGCGCCTGACGGCGAGCGAGGCCATCGCCGCGCAAAAGGCGCTCTACGCGCTGAGGCAGCGCGCTCCTACTCTGATCCAGGTGCTGCATACAGCGCAGGAGCAGATGGCGGCGGGACAGTGGAAGGAAGCGCTGGATGGACTGCGGCAGGCAGCGGCAGCCGAGCCCGCCGTGGCGGCGCACCAGATGCGGCTGGCACAGGCTTATCTCACCGCCGGGGCCGGCGCGTTGGCGCGCGAGGCAGCCCAGCGAGCGACCGAGCTTGAGCCGAAGTCCGTGGAAGGGCAGATCACGCTTGGCCTCGTCTATGAACACGACCTGATCGGTCGCCATCGGCGGGCGGGGTGGAACGCCGCGGAAGCGGAAGCGGCCTACCGGCGCGCCGTGGCGCTCGAGCCGAAGAACGACGCGGCGCACCTGTCGTTGGCTTCGTTGCTGGAGCATGACGCGCGCGGCGAGCGCTACGGAGCGGGCGCGCGGCTCACCGAGGCGGTTGCGGAGTATGAGTTGGTGACGGGTCCGCTCCAGGGGAGCGCCAAGGTCCAACGGGCGCTGGCGCTCTATCACGCGGGCCGGTTGCCGGACTTCGCCCAGGCCGCGCAAACACCAGGGATGCCCATGGCGTTGACGCTAGTGGCAACCGCGGCCCAGGAGACATCGGCGGCAGCGATCGTGCAGGTGCAGCATCTGGCGTCCAGCCCACAGGAACGCGCCCAGCTGCTGTTTGGCACGGCCGTGCAACTGCTCACTACCGAACGTTATGCCGCCGCGGCCGACTTGGCCAAGGCAGCCGCGAGGCTGCTGCCAGGGGCCGAACGAGAGATTTCGTTCTTCACGGACTTGGCGGGCACCAGCAAAGTCAGCGACAGCGGCCCGGAGCAGGCGGCTCTGCGCTTCCGCCGCTTGCTGGCAGATCAGGACGAGGCGAAGCTCGCGCCGCTCCTTTCGAAGCACTTTCCGATCGCCGCAGCCCGGCAGGCACTTGCCGCATCCCGCCGCGCGTTGCAGCGCGCGGAGAACTCGCTGATCTCCCTGGTGACGCAGACCGGCGGCGGGCAGGCGCTGCTGGCTGACTTGTTGCTGGGCCCGGCGACGGCGGGTAAAGAGGGCGACGACGAGGTGGGCTACCGGCTGGGCGGCGGCTCCGACGCGACCTTCGTGATTCGCGAAGACGGGGCGTACAAGGTGCTGGGCACGGGCCGCGACCTTTCCGGAGTCGGCCGCGCGGTCTTGCAGTTGGCCGGGACGAATCTGAAGGCGGCCAAGCAATGGCTGGACTGGGTGGCCGCCCTGCCGGTGCGTGAGCACGAGGCGAACGCACTCCCTCCGTACCGGGTTCTGTGGGGCGAGGCCGAGCCCGTGCGGACGGCGGCCAATGCGCGCGCGACGGCGGCGAGCCTCATTCTGCGCGATGCGCCCACGGACAACGAGGCCTTGGCCGTGCTGGAAGCAGCGCGGACGGCGGAGAAACTGCCGGCGCTGCGATCGCCTTACGAACAGGCGCTGGCCGAGGCGCGCCTGCGGCGAGGCGACTTTGCCGCAGTGCTACCTCTGGCCACGGCGCTCGAAAGCCGCTTTCCCACTGCGGCGCAAGGCTATCAGTTGAAGCTGGACGCGCTGGTGGCGTTGCGCAACTGGCCTCAACTCGAAGCGGCGATCCAGGCCCATCAGGCTCGGGTTGGCACACAGTCAGCGGGCCGGGTGCGCATCGTCCAGGCGGCTCCGGACCGGGTTTCGAACTTGGCGCGAGCCCAAGCGGCGGCCCTGCAGCGGCAGTGGGCGAAAGCCCAAGAGCTAGTCAGCGGAGCCTGCGCCGAAGAGTATCCGGCGACCGGCGACGTGGAAGCCTGTGCCTGGTTAGCGGTAGCCACGGGTAAGGCCGATCCCAAGTTTCGCGAGACGTTGCGCAAGAATGACCTGCGCGGCAATCTGGCCTTCACGTCGGCAGCGTTCATGAGCGCCCTGGGGGACCTTCCGGAAGCCGTCAACCTGCTCCAGCGTTCGGTGGCCGCGCGCGGCTTGGCCGAGCCCGATGCGGTGACGTGGCTGCTGCAGGCGCGGATCCTGGCCGGGCTGGGCCTGCCGATGGCTAAGGACCTCCCGAAGTTGCCCACTGGTCCATTCGATTGGGATACCGTGGTGCTGAGCCCGGCCGCTCGTCCATAGCGGGCGCTAGAATACAGCCATGGACCTCCTCGTCAATGGCGTCCGACAATCCGTCCGCAGTGAGGCCTCGCGCCCGTTGCTGCATGTTCTCCGCGACGAACTCGATCTGACCGGGGCCAAGTACGGCTGCGGTGAGGGCCAGTGCGGCGCTTGCACGGTGCTGCTGGACGGCGTGGCCGTGCGCAGTTGCCTGACTCCGCTGTCGGCCGCGCAGGGCAAGGCGGTCACGACGATCGAAGGGCTGGAGCAGAATGGCCGGTTGCATCCGGTGCAGGAAGCGTTCGTCGCGTGCGACGCGCTGCAGTGCGGTTATTGCACGGCGGGGATGATCATGAGCTCGGTAGGCCTGCTGAAGAAGACGCCCAACCCGACGGTGCCGCAGGTGAAAGCCGGGCTGCAGGGGAATGTTTGCCGTTGCGGCACTTATCCGCGCATCGTGGAAGCCGTGAGAATGGCGGCCAAACATGCCTAAGCTCGACATCGAACGTTACGAACTGCAAGCGGCACCGACTTACGACTTCGCGCCACATCGCCGCGACTTTCTGAAGGTGCTGGGCGGCGGGCTGGTGATCCTACTCGAGTTGGATGCGCAGCAGCGAGATCAGCCGACCCACCTGGGCGCCTGGCTGCACATCGCTCAATCGGGAGCCGTAACGGTTTATTCGGGTAAGGCCGAAGTGGGGCAGAATATCCGGACGTCGCTCGCGCAGGCGGTGGCCGAAGAGCTGAGCATGGATCCCAGGCAGATCAACTTGATCCTAGGTGACACGTCGCTAACACCTTACGACCTGGGGACGTTCGGCAGCCGCACGACACCGTTCATGGCGCCCCATCTGCACAAAGCGGCGGCCGCGGCGCGCGACTTACTGCTTGAGTTAGGAGCGCAGCACTGGAAGACAGCGCTTACCGAACTGCGGCTGGAAAACGGGCGGGTGCATCATGGGCCGGAGTCGTTGTCGTTCGGCGAGTTGACGCAGGGCCGGCAACTGGCGAAGACGATCACTGAGAGCGTCGTGGTACCGCCGAAAGCATGGAAGGTCGCCGGGCAGAGCTTGGGCAAGGTGAATGCGCGGTCCATCGTCACCGGACGGGAAAAGTACACCTCGGACTTGAAGGTGCCGGAAATGCTCTATGGCCGGGTGGTGAGGCCGACGACGTTCCGGGCGGACCTGGTGTCGGCAGACTTGAGCGCGGCGCAGAAGATGAGCGGCGTAACGACCGTCAAGGACGGCGGATTCCTTGGCGTGGTTTGCGACGACTCGGCGAAGCTCGAAACGGCGGCCAAAGCGGTGAAGGCCGAATGGAAAGCGCCGGCGCAGATCAGTTCCGCAGACCTGTTCCCCGCCCTACGCAAGTCCTCTCCGAACTGGCAGCCGATCGCCGGGGAAGTACGCGCCGAAGCGACTTACACGCTGCCCTACATCGCGCACGTGCCGCTGGAGCCGCGCGCGGCAGTGGCCATTTGGGAGGGCGACCGGCTAACCGTGCATACCGGAACGCAGGTGCCGTTTGGGGTCCACGCGGAACTAGCCAAGGCCTTCGGATTGCCGGAAGCGAAGGTGCGCGTGATCGTGCCGCCAACCGGTTCCGGCTATGGCGGCAAGCACAGTGGCGAGTGTGCGGTGGAGGCAGCCCGCCTGGCCAAGGCGGCCGGCAGGCCGGTGAAACTGCAATGGACACGCGAGGACGAGTTCACCTGGGCTTACTTCCGGCCGGCGGGCGTAATCGAGGTGAAGAGCGGCGCAAGGCCGGACGGCGTGATTACGGACTGGCAGTTTCACAACTACAACTCGGGCGGCGCCGCGCTGCGCAGTCCGTATCATGTACCGAATCAAATCGCCGAGTTCCATGGCGCGGATTCGCCGTTGCGGCAGGGTTCGTATCGCGGTTTGGCCGCGGTGGCGAATCATTTCGCGCGCGAAAGTCACATGGATGAACTTGCCTTGGCGGCGAAGCTCGAGCCCGCGGCGTTCCGCTTGAAGAACGCGAGCGACGCGCGTTTGCGCGCCGTGATCGAAGCGGCCACTGAGCGCTTTCGGTGGGGTCGGGCGAAGGATCGCCCGGGACAGGGCTTCGGCATGATGGCCGGCTTCGATAAGGGCGGCTATGTTTCGGCCTGTGTCGAGATCACGGTGGTGAACCAGCAAATACGGATTGAGCGGCTCGTGCAGTCGTTTGAATGCGGGGCGATCGTCAATCCGGATCAGTTGAAGAACCAGATTGTCGGCGGCACGATCATGGGCCTGGGCGGGGCGCTGTTCGAGGCGATCCGCTTTGAGAACGGGCGCATCCTGAATCCGCGCCTTTCGCAATACCGTGTGCCGCGCTTCCAGGACATTCCGGAGATTGAGGTAGTGCTGGTGGATCGCAAGGACCTGCCGTCGGCGGGCGCGGGGGAGACACCGATTGTCGCCATCGCTCCGGCCTTAGGCAATGCGATCTACGACGCCACTCGCCAGCGCCTGCGGGCCTTGCCGCTCAAGCTTGCATAAGGCATCCGCCGAGAGTAAGTTGCCGTCCAAACAAAAAACGCGGGTCCGCAGACCCGCGTTCTTCGTGAATTCCTCGCTCCGTTAGAAGTTGATCTTCGTACCGAGCATGATCTGCCGGGCCGTGCTGGTGACGTCCGCGCCAATTCGGCCAAACAGCGTGCTGGTCAGCGTCGTCGTGGGAATGTTGAACGACGGCGTATTGGTGAGGTTGCTGACATCGGCGCGCAGTTCAAGATTGAAGCGTTCGGTGATCGCGACCTTCTTGGCGAAGCTGGCATCGAAGTTGATGAAGGAAGGCGAGCGGACCGAGTTACGGCCCGTGTTGCCGAACTCACCGGCCGCCGGAGCCGTGTACTTGCCGCGCAGCAGCGGATCGAAGAACCACTTGAAGCCGTTTTCATCCTGGACCTTACCCATGGTCTCGGTGCAGCCGTTGCAGTTCGCAAACGACTGCACGACGCTGTTGAAGGTACTGGCGCCGGAGTAGATCGAGAACGGACGGCCGCTGGTCCAGCGGAAGAGGCCGGAGACCTGCCAACCGCCGATGAGGCGGTTCAGCCAGGGGCCCGCGCCCGAGCCATAGCGCTGACCGCGACCGAAGGGGAGTTCATAAACGAAGTTGGAGAAGAGCTGGTGCCGGCGATCGAAGTCCGAAAGGCCATAGTTCAAGCGGCGGTTGTTGATGTCGAGGGGCGTGCTCGATGCCGACTGCGCGTTGCCGGTGCTGGCGAGCGTGAAGACCGGGTCGAAGCTGCGCGTATCGAGCGACTTTGACCAGATATAGCTCGCCGAGACGGTGGCGCCGCGCGCGAAGCGCCGCGAGAGGTTCGTCTGCAGCGAGTGGAAGGTCGAGAAGTCGTTCGAATCGATAACGAACATGCCGCCCTGATACTGCGGATAGGGCGAGAAGAAGTACGGCCCGAGGCCGGAAGCGTTCGTCAGGTTGGTGCCCGATTGCGGTTGCGCGGCGAGGGTGGCGGCGAGGCCGCCAACGTTGCCGAGCGCAAAGTTCGAAGCGTAGAGGCGGCGGGCAATCTGCGCGCCGGTTTCGTTCGCGCCGCGGCGGCTATCGGCGCGGAAGATGGCGTCAAACAGCGGACTTTCCCCACCGGCCGCCACCACTTTGAAGGCATCGAGGAAACCGTTCGACCGAATGTTGGCCTGGTTGGCGTTGTAGCCGCCCAGCAGGTTATGAGCACGGCGGCCAATGTAGTTCACTTCGAGGATGGTGCCCGAAGCGATCTCGCGTTGCACGCCCAGGCTCCACATGTGAGTCTGGGGCGTTTCGAAGTTCGGGTCGACGACGGTGTTATTGTTCGCGCTGAAGGGAATCGGCGTCCGAAGATCGTTCGGAGTACGCGTGGTGGTGAGCGCCGGCAAATTGCGCAAGCGACCGCCGGCCGCGCCGAAGGCCACGTCGGTAATGCCGAGAGTGCTGCCGGGCATGTTGGGCAGCACGAAGCTCGAAATCAGGAAGGACGGCACGCGGTCATAGGCCAGGCGATAGTTCGAACGGATAGACGTCTTGCCGTCGCCGAACGGATCCCAAGCCACGCCGACCGAGGGGCCGAAGTTGTTCCAGTCGCTTTTCCAGAGCTTGCCGGGCTGCCAGGTCAGGGTGTTGGAGCTTGGGCCGCCGGCCACCGGCACGATGTTCGGCACCAGGATGGGCGTGTTGCCGGCCGAGCGCGGCGCTTGGCGCGCATCGAGCCGCAGGCCGTAATCGATCGTGAGGTTGCGGTTCACTTTCCAGGTGTCCTGGAAGTAGAAGTCGTATTCGTAGTAACGGGCGTCGAAGTTGAAGGTGCCGCGCACGAACTGGTTGCCATCGGCGACAAAGCCCTGGCGCGCCTGGCCCACGCGGCCGAGCAGCGTGTTGATCATCGTTTCAAGGGCCGGACGATCGTTCGCCTGGTTGATCGCCGAGGGTAAACCGAAGGCATTCGGGTCGACCGTATTCACCGTGCGATCGAAGTTCACCACGAGGCCCGAGTTCTGGCCACCGACGCTCGAGCGCGTGTCGAGGTGCTGCGTGAGGCGGAAGTTGATGCCGGCTTTGAAGGCGTGCTTGCCACGGAACCAGCTGAGGTTGTCGACGAACTGCAGCGTGTTCAGCTTGCGCGCGTTGCTGAAGGTGTAGGCGATGGGGATCGTGTAGCCGGATTCGAGGGTGGGCTTGGTGAGGTCCTGCACCGGGTTCGGGAAGTCGAAGTTGTATTCGCTCCAGCCGGAGACGAATTCGTTGGTGACGTTGGGGCTGAGGTTGCTACGCCAGTTGGCCGCGTAGTTGCGCGGCAAGCGGAGCGTATCCACCAGGCAAGGCGCGCCGGGAACGCGCGGCAAGCCGCCATTCACGCCGTCACAGTACGTATTCTGGAAGCCCCAGTAGATGCGGCCGAAAACGGTGTTCTTGTCGTTGATGACATGATCGACCTTCGCCGTGATGTCGCGCTGCTTTTCGGTCTCGGTGGGACGGAAGACGAAGCCCGCGGTGTTCAGGCCGTCGCCGGCGTCGAAGCGATTGGGCAGCGGCGTCTGATCGATGAGCGCCTTCACTGTTGGGTCAAAGCCCAGGCGCTGCGGATCGCTCGTGACGATGTTGTACGACTGCACGGGAACGATGGCGTTGCCGGCCGCGTCGACACTGGCGCCGGTGACGCCCGCCGGGAAGTTCCGGCCGCCGGCGACATAGCGAAAGATGCCCGCGCGGGCTTCCGCTGTGAGCACGGTCGCTTGCTGAGTGACGTTGCGAATCGCGCGCAGTTCCTGCCAGTTGGCGAAGTAGAACGTGCGGTTCTTCTTGATGGGCCCGCCGACGCTGCCGCCGTAGATGTTCTGCACGAACTGCTCTTTGCCGATGCGGTTGAAGTTGTTCTGCCAGGAATTGGCGTTGAGGCGTGGCGTGCGGTAGAACCAGAAGGCGTTGCCGTGGATTTCGTTGCCGCCCGAGCGGGTGACCATGGCCACCTGGCCGCCGCTGTTACGGCCGCTTTCGGCCGAGGCGTTCGAGGTGATGATCTTCATTTCGGCCACCGAGTCCGGATTCACGCGAATCGGATTGTTGCCGATGCCGCCGCCGGCGCTCACTTCGTTCATGTCAATGCCGTCGAGGGTGAAGTTCCAGGCGCGGTCGCGGGCGCCGTTCATGTGGCCGCCGCTACCGTTGGGGCCGGAGCTATAACCGGGGACGACGGCGAGAATGCTGGTGGGGTCACGACGGCGCGTGGCGACGATCGGCATCTCCTTCATCGTCCGCTCGTTGATGACGGGTCCGAGGTTGCCGCTTTGGCTGGTCTGCACCAGTTCGGCCGCCGAACTCACTTCCACGGCGTCGGCCAGTTGACCGAGTTGCAGGCCGACATTCACCGTCATCGGCGATCCCACCGTCAGTTGATTCTCGCGGGTGACGAACTTCTTGAAGCCGGGCGACTCCACCTCGAGGGTGTACATCCCGATCTGCACCGATTCGAACTGGTAGTTGCCGGACTGCGACGTCTGGGCGTCAAAGGCGACGCCGGTCGACTCGTTGGTCAGTTTGACCTTGGCTCCCACGACTGCCGACCCCGACGGATCCTGCACCGTCCCCACCACACGAGAAGTTGTCCCCTGAGACCACAGAAGAGCTGCCAACAAAGGCAAAAGCACAAAAGACCGCATCAACATATCTTAACAATGTGGCTTCTCGCCCAAGCAAAGTACCGTCTCGAAGTACGGATGGTCCTTCTCGCGGTGGACCGGGAACACCTGGATCTCGGTGAAGCCCGCCTCCCGCAGAAACCCGTCCAACTCCACTTCGGCGAACCCGAGCCAGATGTCGGCATAGAGTTCGCGCGCCTCCTCGAAGGTGTGCTTTTTGAGGTCCAGCACCACCACACGGCCGCCCGGTTTCAGGATCCGGTAAGCGGCCGCCACGGCTTTGGCCGGATGGAGGGCGTGGTGCAGACTTTGGCTCAGGAAGACCAGGTCGCAGGACTGCGGGTCGATCGGCGGCGACTCCAGATCGCCGAGCCGAAACTCGACATTGGTCAGGCCGTTTCGACGGGCCAGGTCGCTGGCAAACTCAACCATCTTCGAGGAGTTGTCGACGGCGATCACCTGCTGGGCTCGCCGGGCAAGCAGTTGGGTGAACGTTCCTTCGCCGGCGCCGAGGTCCGCAATCACCATCGGCGGCAACAGCATCAGCATGCTTTCGGCAAGCGCCTTCCAGGAACGTCCGGGGACGTATTGGCGGCCGAAGCGGCCGGCGAGTTCGTCGAAGTAGGCCCGCGTCTTGTCGAGGCGTTTCTTCAGGATGAGCTCGAGAGCCTGGGCATCCTGCGCCGTCTCGGGGATCTCTCTGGCCGAATCCTCCAGTAATTCAAGGAGTTGCGGGTGGACGTCCGGCTCCAGGCGATAGAGGATGTTCTTGCCGCTGCGGCGGTCTTCGACCAAGCCGGCCTGTTTGAGCTGGGCGAGATGGGTGGAGATTCGGCTCTGCCCCATGCCGAGCGCCTCCTGAATCTCGGCGACCGACAGTTCTTCGGCCCGCAGCAGGAGAACCAGGCGGACGCGGAGGGGGTCCGAGAGGGCCCGCAGAGATTTGACAATTGACGCCATTGACTTTTGGGGAACGCGATATTTATCCTATCAACATATCTTGATTTGTAGATAAGATCAAATCCATGAGCACCAATACACTTTCCAAAGTCGCTACCGAATATAAAGTCGCCGACATGAAGCTCGCCGACTGGGGCCGTAAGGAAATCTCCGTCGCCGAGCACGAAATGCCCGGCCTGATGGCGATTCGCAAGAAGTATGCGGCCGGCAAGCCGCTGCAGGGTGTCCGCGTGACGGGCTCGCTGCACATGACGATTCAGACCGCGGTTCTCATTGAGACGCTGGTCGACTTGGGCGCCGAAGTGCGCTGGGCGAGCTGCAACATCTTCTCCACGCAGGACCACGCCGCCGCGGCGATCGCCGCCGCCGGCGTCCCGGTGTTTGCCTGGAAGGGCGAGACGCTGGAAGAGTACTGGTGGTGCACGTACGAAGCGCTCCGTCATGCCGACGGCAAAGGACCGCAGTTGGTGGTGGACGACGGCGGCGACGTCACGCTGCTGATTCACAAGGGCTACGAACTGGAGAATGGCGACGGCTGGGTGAACACGCCGTCCGGCAATCATGAAGAGCAGGTGATCAAGGACCTGCTGAAGAAGGTCTATGCCGAGAACCCCACCCGTTGGCACGACGTGGTGAAGGAATGGAAGGGCGTCTCCGAAGAGACCACCACTGGCGTTCATCGCCTCTACAAGATGCATCAGGCCGGCAAGCTGCTGGTGCCCGCCATCAACGTCAACGACTCGGTGACCAAGTCGAAGTTCGACAACCTCTACGGCTGCCGTGAATCGCTGGTGGACGGCATCAAGCGCGCCACCGACGTGATGATCGCCGGCAAAGTGGCCGTCGTGTGCGGGTACGGCGACGTGGGCAAGGGTTCCGCTGCTTCGCTGAAGGGCCTGGGCTGCCGCATCATCGTCACCGAAATCGACCCCATCAATGCCCTGCAGGCGGCGATGGAAGGCTACGAAGTCACCACGATCGAAGAGACGCTGGGCCGCGGCGACATCTACGTCACCACCACCGGCAACTGCGACGTGATCACGCTCGAGCACATGCAGCACATGAAGGATCAGGCCATTGTCTGCAACATCGGCCACTTCGATAACGAAATCCAAATGGACCGGCTGAACACGCTCACCGGCGTGAAGCGGACCGAGATCAAGCCGCAAGTGGACATGTACACGTTCGCCAACGGCAATTCGATCTACGTGCTCGCCGAAGGCCGTCTGGTCAACCTCGGCTGCGCCACCGGCCACCCGAGCTTCGTGATGTCGAATTCGTTCTCGAATCAGACGCTGGCGCAGCTCGATCTGTGGAAGAACAAGGACAGCTACAAGGTGGACGTCTACACGCTGCCGAAGCACCTGGACGAAGAAGTGGCGCGCCTGCATCTGGAGAAGATCGGCGCCAAGCTCACCACGCTCACCGACAAACAGGCCGACTACCTCGGCGTCAGCAAGGACGGCCCCTACAAGGCCGATCACTACCGCTACTAAGCTTCTCCGCGGAAGCTCCAGGATCCCCGCCGGCCCCGTGCCGGCGGGGATTTTCCTTTGGAGGCTGAGGAGTACAATAAAGAAATCCATGTCTCCGCAGCCAATGGCGTACCCGTCATGAAAGCCACGATTGACACTCCCGTCTGCTCGACGGTGAGTGAACTGGCCGAGCGCTTACTCGGGTCGTATCAAGAGATGGGGGGCATCAACCACGTGGACGGCAAGAATTTGCCGTCGAAGAACGTGATCGCCGAGATTACGGTCGATCTTCTGAGGCTCCTGTTTCCCGGCTTCTTCGATGACAAGCCGATCCACAAATCCACCATCGGTCCGGTGACCAGCATCCTGCTGGACAGCGTGCTGAATCGCCTGGAGATCGAAATCCGCAAGAGCCTGGACTACGCCTTGCCGGCGGGCATCGAAGGCGTGGCGCCGCCGGAGATGGCCCACGCGCTAACGTGCAAGTTCCTGAGCAAGCTGCCGCAGTTACGGGAGCTTCTGAATACCGACGCCGAGGCTGCCTTCAACGGCGACCCCGCCGCCTTCAGCAAAGAAGAAGTCATCGTGGCTTACCCGTTCATCGAAGCGATTGCCGTGCAGCGCCTCGCTCACGAGCTTTACCTCGAGAATATCCCGCTGATTCCCCGCATCATGACCGAGTGGGCGCACGCCCGCACGGGCATGGACCTGCACCCGGGCGCGCGCATCGGCACGCATTTCTTCGTCGACCATTGCACAGGCACAGTGATCGGCGAAACGGCCGTCATCGGCAACCACGTGAAGATGTATCAGGGCGTGGGCCTGGTGGCGAAGTCCCTGGCCGCAGGACAGGCGCTGAAGGGGCAGAAACGGCATCCCACCATCGAGGACCGGGTGACGGTTTACGCCGGCGCGACGATTATCGGCGGCGATACCGTGATCGGCGCGGGCAGCACGATCGGCGCCAGCGTCTTCCTGACCCAGAGCGTTCCGCCGAATTCGCTGGTGGTGCTCGAATCCACCGGCACGCGGGTGATCGCCAAGCGTCCGCACCACGAGACTTTCGAACTCGACTTCCAGATCTAACGGGCGCTCAAGGCGCCTTGCGACCAGTCCCAGATCCGGCCCGCCGTCGCGCGGATTTGCGGGAGGTCTTCGCCGAGCAGAAACCGCTCGTCGACCAGAGCCCGCGCCGCGGCGTCAGTACGACGCAGATACTCGTCTTTGTTGGCATAGCGCTCGCGCACGCGCTGGACGGAGAACGGCAGATACGAGCCGGTCTGCCCGAGCAATTCACCCGCGGCGCCAATCGCCGCCGTGCGCAGGTTCCAACCGGTGAAGGCACCGAGTGGCTCGGCGACCCAAGGCATCTTCACTCCGGCGACGTCGTTGCCATCCTCGTCGGCGCGGGGCACTAACGGCACATAGGCCGGACCAAGTTTGGGCAACGGTTGCGACAGCAGCCCGCGGCTGAGATACTCCGGGCCGAAATCCAGATATTGGACGCCGTAAGCTGGGGGCTGGCCTTTCACTAAGGTTCCCGCGGCCAGCCTCGGATAGCGCGATTCCGGGGGCGCCGTTCCGTGCACCAGCCATTGCTGTAAGTCTGTGAGGATGGCGCGTAGAATCCAGCGATAGTCGTTCCAGTTCGGCAGATTCTGGCCCGCGCCGATTTGCGGGGGAAAGGCCGCCGGACCGTGCTGCCCACCGGCGAGTAAGTAGAGGCGCGTGGTCTCCGGCAAGCGTAAGTCGCGCCGGCCGTCCAGCGTGGTGTGCGTCAGCGAACTCGCTGAACCCCAATACTCGTAACTCGAATTGGTGTAAATAATCTTGGGAACGACGCGAGCCGCTTGCGCCCGAGCCAGAACGCTATCCCGGCGATGCGTCGCGAGCTCGGTGTCCTCGGCATCAGAGTACGGGAATTGATCCGTCGTGGAGAAGCTCGCGTTGCGATACGGCCCCGACGTACGGCTCGGCTGGGCGAAGCGCTCGAAGGTAGCCCGCCGGCCGCCGGCAACATGCGGCTGCAGGCCGTCAAAGACAATCCGCTGTTGCTCGTCCGCATTGAAGCCCTCATAGACGAGCGCCTTGAGGGCCATCGCGCTCTGCGAAGAGCCGACGCCGATGGCCCGCTTGATCCCCGGCACGACCTGCCCGGACTTGATCGCCGCAACAAAGTCACGCATCGCCACCAAGCCCAACCCAGCCACGGCCGGGCTCTCGGCGCGATAGACAAACTCATAGATCCGCCCGGGCGTGGCCGGCTCCGCCAGAACAAGTTCGGTACCGCTTAGCCGCCAAGCTGCGGCAGGCAGTGGACGACGTGGCCCATCCACCCGGTCGCGTACCGTCAGCTTCAGGGTGGCCGGATCGCTTACTGGATACGGGATGTGATTCGCATCGCCCAGCGAGAAGCGGGTGACCGGCGCGCTCGGCGTGTACTCACCGCGGACCCAGCCAGTAACGCCTTGGGCAACTGGGACGTGAGCACGCAGCGCAAAGTCGCGCACCGGCACATCGTGCTGCCAGCCGATCCAGGCCAGTGTGTAGCCTTCGCGCATCAGAAAGCCATCGCCATAGTCCGCGGCGGTCACCGGATTCAACGAAGCGCGGGCGCGGTTGTAAAGCGGCAGCATCCCCATGCCTCCCCGATTGGGCGCTTCGACGACCAGCGTGCCGTTGCCTCGAGTGGCGTTGGCCGGGCGAAGGATGACGAAGTCGGCGGAGAACTCCACCTGACCTTGGGAATTGCGCGGCGCCAGCGCCAGATCCGTCACGCGAGGCGTGTCCGGCCGGACGGCGAAGTAAGCCCGGCCGCGCAGAAACTCGTAAGCGCCGGTACGGCCAAAGGACTGCCCATCGAGCACCGGACGCTGGTCCGTTATCTCAACCCTGACCAGAGCCGCCGAAAGGCTGGTGGCCCACAGAACGAGCAACACGGCCCGTGTTCCGATCCCTTGCATCGGAACAAGATATCGCAGCGGGCCAACATCTGGCTACCGCAAGCGGCGGCGCAGGACACCGAGCAGCACGCCGCCGCCTAAAACAAGACCGTAGCTCGATGGCTCGGGAACCGAGGCAAAATCATTGCTCATCAGCCGCTGGACCGCCGTCGGCCCCACGACGTTGACGTACACCACGCCGCCCGTCGCCGTATGGCCAGCGCTCGCCGCCAGGAAGCTATTCGCATACGAGAGGACCGTCGAGTTGGTCGGGCGTTGCTGACTGGTGCTTTGCTGAATGCGGCCCGCCGAGAAGCCGTCGCCGTTGTCGTGCACGATGTCCCAGATGGCGAGTTGGAGGGCCGCCGCCTGCTGCCGCTTGAGCGTGGCATCGATCTGGGCGTTGATCGTGGGCAGAGTGTTCTTGAGCATCCACTCGATCCGTCCGCCGCCGTTGATCGAATCCTGCCCCAGCAGGTTGACGTTGTAGCTACCGTTCGAGATCAACACGAAGTAGTCGACGCAGAACGCGTCCACCGCGTAAAGGCCGTCGACGATCAGATTCATCACGCCCGCCGGCACTTGTTCATTCACTGTCTGGGTGGAAGCCGCAATCTGACCATTCGTCAGCATGTCGCCGGGGTTGTAAGTGGCGCGCATCCAAATGCTGAAGGTGCGCGCGGGATCTTCCCCCGTGTAATTGATCGTAGTTGCCTGAGCCTGGGGGAGGGCAGATACCGCAAACAGCACTAAGTACATCGCCTTAGAACGTTTCATGTCCTAATAGTGCGCTTTACGAATGCATTGCATAATTAGAGGAATTCCCTAGGATACGGAGGAAACCTATTTAGTACGCCGCTGGTACGTTCGTTTGGTAGATACGCCCAACGTCCTGTTTCTTCAGTACTCGCGCGCTTTGCCGGTACTAAACGGAAATCGGAAATCCGGGGAAACCTTACGACCGATGGGCTAGGAGAGCGACGCCTTCGCGTCCATTAAAATACATACTTCTAGGAAGGTCGCGACGACGGTAATACCCAACCTCGTCGACCACGAGTCCTGCCTCCTCAAACACGCGCCTAAGGACCTGAGAATCGAGTAAGTGAATTGAGCGGGGAATCTGCCCCAAACGGCGATGGCTGGAAACCGCTTTGGTGTCAGCGATATAGCCGGGCCAAGCCTCTCGGCGCGCTACTCGCGCTTCGTACTCCGGAACAAACGCCGCAAAAGGACCTTGGTAAGGGGTACCCGCATGGACGAAAAGCCGTCCGCCAGGTGCGAGCCAGTCAGCGATCTTCGCCGCCCCTAGGGTCAACTCAGGTCCCGTCAGGAAGTGCAGCACGTTCGAAGCGTGAACGGCGGAGAGGCTCGCGAGTGGCAGGTCGTAGTCAGGAAACCTGCCGGCGAGCGTCGAGAGCCCCGGGCGCGGCGCAAGCTCCGCCAGATGCTCCGCATCGAGATCATTGGCGATCACGGTGGCGCCCGCCTCCGCCGCCGCCAGCGCGGCAATCCCATACGCCGTGCCGATGTCGAGCACGGGCAGCTTAGCCGTCCGGCAGAACTCGACGAAACGTTCGCTCAGTTCGTTCAGTTGATTCGACGTCCACCCCATGCGATTGCGCGTGGGTCGGCGGCGATGGGGTCCTTCGGACATCAGCGCGACGTGATGACGAACACGGCCACCTCGGCCATCAGGTTGGGCAGGGTGGAGACTTCGCGCTGCCCGGCGAGGAAGATGGACTTCTCCATCGGCCAATTCTCCTTGGCGCACAGCATCTCGAAGTCATCCACGGTGAGGAAATGGAGATTCGGCGAGTCGTACCACTCGTAGGGAAACAGGCGATTGCGCGGCGCGCGCCCGCTAAACAGATGGGCGAGGCGGACGCTGTAGTGTCCGAAGTTCGGGAACGCCACGATGGCCCGCTTGCCCACGCGCAGCATGTTTCGCAGCACTTGCAAGGGATGGCGCGTCTGCTGCAGCGTCTGGCTCAAAATCACATAGTCGAAGGCTTGGTCCGGATAGTCGTTCAGGCTGGTTTCGATGTCGCCCTGATACACGGAGGCTCCGCGAGCGATCGCCACCTGCACCAACTCCGGCATCAGTTCCACGCCGCGCGCATCCACCTGCTTATGCTCCATCAGCCAGGCAATGAGTTCGCCATCGCCGCAGCCCAAGTCGAGCACGCGCGAGCGCTCGGGAATGAGCGCCGTCATGATCTTGTAGTCCAGGCGGCTCAGAACGTTTTGAACGAAAGGGCGCTTCACGAGGCAACCGCCCGCTGTTCGTTGCGCAGCGTGCTGGCCAGGAAGCCGCGCACCAGATCGGTCTGCTCTTCCACCTCCAGCAGAAACGCATCGTGACCGTAGGTAGAAGGCAGTTCACAATAGGCCACGTCGCGATTTCGGCCGCGCAAGGCGCTGACGATTTCGATCGACTGATACGTCGGATACAGCCAGTCCGACGTGAAGCTGATCACCAGGAAGCGCGCGCGCGTCTTCTCGAAGGCTGCGCCGAGAGACCCCGCGCCGGCCGCCAGATCAAAGTAGTCCATGGCCTTGGTGATGTAGAGATACGAGTTGGCATCGAAACGGTCGACGAACTGACTGCCGCGATAGCGCAGGTAGCTTTCCACTTCGAATTCGGCCGAGAAGTCGTAGCCGAGTTCGGCGCGCTGCCGCAAACGCCGCCCGAACTTCTCTTTCATCGAGTCGTCGCTCATGTAGGTGATGTGCCCCACCATGCGCGCCACCGCGAGGCCGCGCTTGGGAGGCGCCACGCCGTAGTAGTTCCCTTCCCGCCAATCGGGATCGCTCATGATGCTCTGCCGGCCCACTTCGTTGAAGGCGATCTGCTGGGCCGAATGGCGCGAGGTGCTCGCGATCGGAATCACGCTCGCCACCGCATCCGGAAACAGCACGGCCCACGCCAGGGCCTGCATGCCGCCCATGGAACCGCCGGAAACAGAAAGCAAACGGCGAATGCCCAAGTGGTCGATCAGCAGCTTCTGCAGCCGCACCATATCGTTGATTGTCACCACGGGGAAGGTCATGCCGTAGGGCTGGCCCGTGGCCGGATTGATGCTGCCCGGGCCGGTGGTGCCGCGGCAACCGCCCAGAACGTTCGAGCAAATCACGAAATACTTGTCGGTGTCGAAGGCCAAACCTGGCCCCACCATGTCGCTCCACCAGCCTTTGCGGCCATCGTCCTTCGCGATGCCGGCCGCGTGAGCGTCGCCCGAAAAGGCGTGGCAGACCAGGATGGCATTCGACCGGTCCGGCGCCAATTGACCATAAGTCTCGTATGCACAATCGATTGGCGACAGTGTGACGCCGCAATCCAAGGCCAGCGAGGGAAAGGTGACTATCTGTGTTTCAACGACCATCAGGGGCAGGGTGTCTCTCGATTATAGCGGTCCCAGTGTGCTAATTTAAGGAGAAATCCCCCCCACGCGATAAGGAGAGCCACGGTTGAACACAGCCATCCTCGCTCTGGAAGATGGAACGATCTTCGAGGGCCTCGGTTTTGGTGCGCCCGCAGAAAGACAAGGTGAGGTCGTTTTCAATACTTCCCTCACCGGTTACCAAGAGATTTTCACCGATCCTTCCTACGCCGGTCAGATTGTCTGCCTGACCAATCCCCAAATCGGCAACTATGGCACCAACGACGCCGACGATGAAGCGCAACAGCCTTTCATCGAAGGTTTGATCGTGCGTGACATCTCTGGCGCCAGCAATTGGCGTTCTCAGCGCGATGCCGACGAATATCTGAAGCGTCACAACATTCCGGCCACCGCCGAGATCGATACGCGCGCCCTGGTGCGCCGCCTGCGGAGCAAAGGGTCGCTCCGCGGCATTCTGTCGACTCTGCCCGGTGCCGACGCCAAAGAGCTCGTCGAGCGTGCCAAACACGTGCCATCGATGGCTGGGCAGGATCTGGCCACCCGCGTCAGCACCGCCACATCCTATCCGTGGACCGAGCCGATGCACCAGGCTTCGCCCTCGGAGATTCTCAAACCCACCGCCGAACAGATCTACAACGTGGTGGCCTTCGACTTCGGCATCAAGCGCAATATTCTCCGCTGTCTGGCGCACGTGGGCGCCAAGCTCACTGTCGTCCCGGCCGGCACCACCGCCGAAGAAGTGCTCTCGCTGAAGCCGGACGGCGTGTTTCTCTCCAACGGTCCGGGCGATCCCGAGCCACTCGACTTCCAGGCCGCGCAAATCCAGAAGCTGATGGGCCGCGTGCCGATGTTCGGCATCTGCCTCGGTCATCAAATCATGGGCCTCGCCCTGGGTGGCAAAACCTACAAGCTGAAGTTCGGTCATCGCGGCGGCAACCATCCGGTGCTCAACAAAGTCACCAACAAGGTCGAAATCACCGTGCAGAACCATGGCTTCGCCGTGGACCCCGAATCGCTCGACCAAAACCGCATCGACCTCACGCATGTCAACCTCAACGACCAGACGCTCGAGGGCTTCCGGCATCGCGAGTATCCCGCCTTCTGTGTGCAATACCATCCCGAGGCCTCGCCGGGGCCTCATGACTCCCAGTACCTCTTCGACGACTTTGCTCAGTTGATGCGCGAGGGGAAGAAAGCCTAAGCCATGCCGCGCCGTAATGACCTGAAACGTATCCTGATTATCGGTTCCGGCCCCATCGTCATCGGGCAGGCCTGCGAGTTCGATTACTCCGGCACGCAAGCCTGCAAGGTCCTCAAGGCCGACGGCTATGAGGTGGTCCTGATCAACTCCAATCCGGCGACGATCATGACCGACCCGGAAATTGCCGACCGTACCTACGTCGAACCGCTCACCGTCGAATACGCTACCGAAGTAATCCGGCGTGAGCGTCCGGACGCGATTCTCTCCACCGTCGGCGGCCAAACCGGCCTTAATCTCTCGGTCGCCTTGGCTGAAGCGGGCGTCCTCGAACAGTACGGCGTCGAACTGATCGGCGCCAAGATCGACGCCATCAAAAAGGCCGAAGACCGCTTGCTGTTCAAAGATGCGATGCGCAAGATCGGCCTGGCTACGCCCACCTCGATGCTGCTCAAGGACATCGAAAGCGGCGTGAAGTTTGCCGAGCGCATCGGCTTCCCGATGATTCTGCGCCCCAGCTTTACCATGGGCGGCTCGGGCGGCGGCATCGCTTACAACCTCGAAGACCTGCACGAGATTCTGGGCCGCGGCTTGGAACTGTCGCCGGTCGGCGAAGTGCTCGCCGAAGAGAGCGTGCTCGGCTGGAAAGAGTTCGAGCTCGAAGTGATGCGCGATCTCGCCGACAACTGCATCATCGTTTGCTCGATCGAAAACTTCGACCCCATGGGCGTCCACACCGGCGATTCGATCACGGTGGCGCCGGCCCAAACCCTCACCGACCGCGAGTATCAGATGCTACGCGATGCCGCGCTGGCCGTGCTTCGCGAAATCGGCGTAGACACCGGCGGCTCGAACGTGCAGTTCGCCATCAACCCCGTTGATGGCCGCATGGTTGTCGTCGAAATGAACCCGCGCGTGTCGCGCAGTTCAGCCTTGGCCTCGAAGGCCACCGGCTTCCCCATCGCCAAGATCGCCGCCAAGCTCGCCGTCGGTTACCGCCTCGACGAGATCAAGAACGACATCACGCGCCTGACGCCGGCGTGCTTCGAGCCCACCATCGACTATGTGGTCACGAAGATCCCGCGCTGGCAGTTCGAGAAGTTCCCAGGCGCCGAATCCACCCTCGGCACGCAGATGAAGTCGGTCGGCGAAGTGATGGCCATGGGCCGCACCTTCAAGCAATCGCTCGGCAAGGCGATCCGCTCGCTCGAAACCGGCAAGAGTGCTTCGGCCGAAGTCTTCGACCCGCAGTTAATTCCCACGCGCCTGATTACGGCCACGCCGGAACGTCTGGGCTACATTCGCTTTGCCTTTGAGCAAGGTTACACCGTCGAGCAAGTGCAGGAGCTCACCCAGATCGATCCCTGGTTCCTGCGCCAGATCTTCGAGATCATCCAGGAAGAGAAGTCGTTCGAAGGACGGCAACTCACCGATCTTTCGCGCGACGAGTTGCGCCGCGCCAAGCGTAACGGCATCTCCGACGTCACCATCGCCCGCAAGATCGGCGCCGACCCGGACCAGGTGCGCGAGTATCGCAAGTCGCTCGGCATTGAAACCGTCTACAACCGCGTCGATACCTGCGCCGCCGAGTTTGAGAGCTTCACGCCTTATCTCTACTCGAGCTACGAGAGCGAGTGCGAGGCCGAACCCTCCAACCGCCAGAAGGTGATGATCCTCGGCGCCGGCCCGAATCGCATCGGCCAGGGCATCGAATTCGACTATGCCTGCTGCCACGCGTCCTACGCGCTGCAGGAGTTCGGCGTCGAGTCGATCATGGTGAACTGCAACCCGGAAACCGTGTCGACCGACTACGATACGTCGGACCGGCTCTACTTCGAGCCGCTCACGCTCGAAGACGTCCTCAACATCCAGGACAAAGAAAAGCCCAACGGCGCCATCGTGCAATTCGGCGGACAAACTCCGCTGAACCTTTCGCTGCCGCTGAAAGCGCACGGCGTGAAGGTAATTGGCACGCAGCCCGAAGACATCGACCTCGCCGAAGATCGTAAGTTATTCGGCAAGTTACTCGACGAGTTAGGCATTCCGTCGCCCGCCAACCGCACCGCACGCAGCGAGCAGGAAGCCGTCGACGCCGCGCGCGAAATCGGCTATCCCGTCCTGGTGCGCCCCAGCTACGTACTCGGCGGCCGCGCCATGACCATCGCCTACGAAGAAGACACCGTACGCCGCTACATGCGTGAAGCGGTGCACTTCTCGCAGGACCGTCCCATCCTCATCGACCGTTTCCTGGAAGATGCGGTCGAGGTCGACGTCGATTGCCTCTCCGACGGCGAGGACGTCCTGATCGCCGGCGTGATGGAGCACATCGAAGAAGCCGGCATCCACTCCGGCGATAGCTCCTGCGTGCTGCCGCCTATCTCGCTCGGCGCCAGCGAGCGCCAGCAGATCGAAGACTACAGTGTGAAGCTCGCACGCGGTCTGCGCGTCGTCGGTTTGATGAACGTCCAATACGCCATCAAGGACGGCACGGTCTACGTGCTCGAAGTGAATCCGCGCGCCTCGCGCACGGTGCCTTACGTCAGCAAAGCCACCGGCGTGCCATTGCCCAAAGTAGCCGTCGGCCTGATGCTCGGCAAGAAGCTCAAAGAACTCGCGCACCTCACCAACGGGCAAACGTCCGGTGTATTGCCGGTGCCGCAGTTCTTTGTGAAGTCGCCCGTCTTCCCGTTCGCCAAGTTCCCTGGCGTGGACCCAGCTCTCGGACCGGAAATGCGCTCGACCGGCGAAGTGATGGGCGTGGGTGCCAACTTTGGCGAAGCCTTCGCCAAGGCACAGTTGAGTGCGGGCACTCCCCTGCCCTCGCAAGGCTGCATCTTCCTCAGCGTCAGCGACCGTCACAAGCAAGACGCCGTGGAGATCGGCAAGCGATTCGCCGAACTCGGCTTCGAACTCGCTGCCACCCGCGGCACCGCCGCGGTGCTGAAGGCGGCGGGCCTGAAGCCCAAGACCGTCTTTAAGGTCAACGAAGGCCGCCCCAATGCCGTCGACTTACTCAAAGCCGGCAAGGTCCAGCTCATCATCTACACGACGTCCAGCGCCGTGAGCTTCAGCGATGAGAAAGCCCTGCGCCGGGCCTCGCTCACGCATCGCGTCCCCTGCATCACCACCATCAGTGGCGCTAAAGCGGCGGTGGAAGCCTTCACCTCGCGCCGCCGCGATCCGATCCGCGTGTGGAACTTACAAGAGATCCACTCGCCGGTTACGAAGTAAGCGCCAGCCGATTCGGCTTTTTCCAACGAATCCGGGCCATCAGAACCTCGCCGCGATAACCGCGCGCGGGGTTCGTTTGGCCGTCGGTGACGATCGATTCGCGCGCATTCAGGTTCGCCGGATGGAAGTTACCCGAGAGCCAGGCGTCCATCCCCTTCTCGCCGCCATCGCCGCGTTGCGGCAGCAGAATGCGCTCCGTCGCCTTGATCAGCGTTCCCGTGCTCTCATCCACTCGGGCCAGCCACAACGGCGTGCGCCAACGCACAACGCCTTCGTTGCCCGGCGCCTTGCGCGTGTAAGAAAGATACAAAGCGTCGCTATGAGTCACCCAGTGCTGTTGCGTCGTCGACATATCGAGCGGCGTTCCGTCCTGCCAGCACCAGGGCTTGATCGGCGCCCACTGCAAGCCATCGCGCGACGTCGAATAGTAGCCGCGCCCGTCTTCGGCGCGGATCGTCATCCAGAACTTACCCTTGCGCGTCACCGACGGCTCCAGCAAGCCGCGCTTCACCGGCAGCCGCAGTTCAGCCCCCCGCTCGATCACCGTCATCCGTTCGCCGTCAAAGCGGCAATGCAGTGACGTGACGCCGTGGTCCGGCCGGCCCAACGGGCCGTAAGTGATCGGCACAATCAGGGTACCGTCATCGAGCGTCACCCGCTGTGAGCAGTTGGCGGAATACATGCCGGTCGCATCCGGGTCGTTCCATTCGAGCTTCTTCGGCGGCAGCCACTCGCCGTTCGGACGCCGCACCGCATACACCGGCCAGCGCTTCTCCCAAGGCATGGTGAGCACGTTGTTCTTGTAATAAACGTTGTGCGCCATCGCCAGCACCGTGCCGGTTTTGGCATGATACTCGGGCACCGTATCGCAGTAGCCTTCTTCCAGACCATTGCCCAGATCGCGCCGCCCCATGCCGTTGATCGGCTGAGGCTTGCTCCATGTGCGGCCGCCATCGTCGGACTCAAGCCAGTGCACGTGGTAGAAGACGTCGCTGCCCGTCACCTGCTGCATCGCCATGATGAGTTTCGGGCGCTTGCCCGGAATGGCGCAGGCGCGAGGTGAGAACCAGCCCTTGCCATAGTCCTCATAGCGAACGAGCGTCGATGTCTCGACGCTCTCCACTAAGTCAGAGGACGGCGCGGCGGCCGCCAGTAAGCTGAGGTTAAAGTCTCGGCGTTCCATTAGAAGTAGAGTTTCAATCCCATCTGCATCTGGCGCGGCGTCCGAGCCGTGGTGATCCGGCCAAAGTTCGCATTCGCAATGTCGGCCGTCGGCTGACCGAAGTTCGGCGTATTGGTGAAGTTGAAGAACTCGGTCCGGAACTCCAGCCGCTTCGTCTCGCTGATGGCCGTATCTTTGCTGATCACCAAATCGATGTTAAACGTGCCCGGACCCGTCAGCACATTGCGCCCCGAGTTGCCGAAAGTGAAGTTCGGTTGCCGGGCAAAGGCCGTCACGTCCCACCACTTATCCGGCGTCGGGTTCGCTACGCTGCCCACGCCGACGCGGTTCGGGCGATCCGTATTATCCGGCACGTTGTCCGGGTTGCCGCTGATGGCCGGATTGCCCGGGAAGCCGCTCGCTATGGTCAGCAGGGTCCCCGTACGCCAACCGCCAATCAAACGGCTCACGATGCCTCTGGGCGTGCGACCGAAAGGCAGGTCATAGAGGGCGTTGGCCGTAAACCGATGCCGCTGGTCGTGGCTCGCCAGACCTTTCTCCGCCGCCAGATTGTTGATGTCCTGCTGGCAGCAGATGTCCTGCGTCCAGCCAAAATCCATCGCCTTGGACCACGTATAAGCCATCAGCGTGCTCAAGCCGCGCGCCATGCGCTTTTCTACTGTTGTCTGCCACGAATGGTAGTTACTCCAGCCGTTGGCCTCATAGGAACGAATGCGCGCGTAGCCCGCAAACAGGCGGCGCGAGGACGCGGTACCCGCGCCGGGCTCACGCTGGTTCCGCACCAAGTGTGAGTCGAGCGCCGTTCCCTTGTTCGCTACGTAACCCGTGCGCAACGCCCAGCCCTTGCCGAGCTCCTGCTGTAACTCGCCCATCCACTGCGCCACGTAGCCAATGCGAAACGCGCGATCGGCGTTGAAGGTAAAGATGCCGAACTCGGCTGAACGCAACAGGGTCGGGTCGCCCGGCAGGTTCCAGGAAAGATTCGGTGTCCCCTGATTACCCACCTGATCGATACGCAACTGAAAAGGCGGCGAGTTGCCGGTGTTCTGTTCCGAATTCAGCTCGGGCGACAGAAAGTAGATCCCGGCGGCGGAGCGCCAAACCGTCTTCTTCCCCAAGCGATACGCCACCCCGACGCGCGGCGCCACGTTGTTCGCATCCAAATCGTATAACGTGTTGTTCGAGAAGCGGCCTACCTTCAAGTCCGGCCGCACCCGCGTATAGAAGTCGCCCAACGGCGCGTCCTTCGGAAACATCAACACGCCGTTGACGTGGTCGAAGCTCGAAAGCTGATTCCGCTTGTCGTTGGGCGACGAGTTCAGTTCGTAACGCACGCCGAGGTTCAGCGTCAGGCGCGACGATACCTTCCAGTCATCCTGCACAAAGCCAGCAAACGCCTTGCGCCGTGGATAGAGCAAGCCGCCGGCCAGCGACGTCGCCGTATTCGAAGGCGCACCGAGCAGGAACTCGGCGAAGCCGTTGCCCCCGGTGTACTGGCCGTTGAACGTGAACTGCCCCTGCGTCGCCGCTGTCTGGAAGACGTTCACCTGCACATTGCGGAACTCGCCGCCCACCTTCACCGAATGTCCGCCGCGCGTCCAGGTAAACGTATCATTGGCGTTGTAAGTCGTAATATGGCGCAAACGTACGGCCGCTTCGCCAATCGAGAGAAAACCCGTACCGGCCGAAAACGTGATGCTCTCCGGAAAACCGATGTCGCGCGGATCAGTCGAAATCCCGGTAATGCCAGCCTGCGCCGCCAGCGGCGTGCCGTTGTTCTGGCCAAAGCTATCCTGCACAAAGCGGTTGTAACTGACCGACGCACTGTTCAGCTTATTCGGACCAATGACGCGCGTCCAGTTGATCACGGCGCCATGGGCGGTATCGTTGCTGCGGCGTCCCCCTGCCGCGGGCGCCGCACCAGCTGAAGTATAAGGATTGCGGTTGATTGCAAACCGGGCGTAGACGGTGTCGGAGTCGGTCAGCCGAAAGTCCACCCGGCCCAGCACGTTGTCGAGGTCGTTCTGCGTCTTGGGGGTCGAGAGGAAGTTGCGCGCCGGATCAGTCGCATTGGGCAGGGGCCAATACTGCAGCAGATTCCGGGCCACGGGCGAGATCCGGTTTGCCGGAATGATGTTACCCGGGAACGGAAGACGCGAAACGGGATCGGTCACCGCCCGGAAGGACGAAAGATCGCCGCCCCGCTGCGCCTCGCTCGGCACCACACTGGTGCTGGTGCCGTTCGACCGCAGCCGCGTCTCATCGACATTGGCGAAGAAAAACGCCCGATTGCGCTTGATCGGTCCGCCAATCGATCCGCCAAACTGATTGCGTCGCAAGGGCGGCTTGGGATCCGTCCCGCGCGCGAAGTAGTTACGGGCGTCGAGGACATCGTTGCGCAGAAACTCGAACAGTACGCCATGGTAATTGTTGGTGCCGGACTTCGTCACCACGCTGATCATCGCCCCGCCTCCCCGGCCAAACTCCGCCGAGTACAAACCGGTCTCCACCTTAAACTCCTCGATCGCATCCACCGACGGCGACACCGCAAATTGATTCTGATAACTCTCGTTGTTATCCGCGCCGTCCAGCATGAAGTTATTGTTCTTCGTATAAAGACCATTGGCACTGATGGCCACGCCCTGCTGCGAGGAACGCACGTCGCCGGGGCGCCCCTGGTTCACGCCCGCACCCATCAGCGCGAACTCCAGAAAGCGCCGTCCCACCAGCGGAAGCTCGGTAATCTTTCGGTTCTCGATGACATGCCCCACCGACGTTCGCGCCGTCTCGAGGACCGGCGTGTCCGCCGTCACTTCCACGCGGTCGCTCACCGTGCCCAGCGCCAAAGCGAAGTCGATCGCCACCGTTTGCCGCACCGCCAGCGTGATGCCGCGCCGCGTCACGGGCTTGAAGCCGTCCTTCTGCAGCGCAATCTCGTACGGCCCGGGGATCAGGCTCGCCACGTTGTAGATGCCACTCTCGTTCGTCTCGGTGCGCCGTTCCACACCGGTCGCCGTATTGATCACCCGCACCACTGCGGCCGGCACGGCGGCGCCGCTTTCATCCGTCACCCGCCCGTTCACTTCCGCAAACTGGGCCCAGGCCATCGCCGGGAGAAGAAACAAAATCAGTCGCTGTAACATTGATACCTCTTACTTATTGGCTGGTAACTGGATGCGTGCCAGATACATGGCCGTTCGGTCCTCGTGCGAGGAGTAATAACTCATCCAAAGAAGATTGTTGTGCCACACAAAACCGGGATAGCTGCTATCTTTCCCGCTCGGCAGTGTCAGCACCGGCGTGTAGGAATCGAGCGTTAGCCGCGCCAGCACGGTCACCGGATCCTTGCCCGACGGATCGCGGAAGTAGCGTCCGCCCGCCCACATCGTGTCGTCCGGCAGCACGATAAAGTTCGGCCCCCCAATGAACGTCCCAGCATCGTTCCAAGTCCAAGCGCGATAGGGCGGCTTCGCATGACCGATCATGGCCGTGTTGCGGTCGCCCCACACGCGCCGCATCAAGGCGACCATCGTGCCGTCCTTCAGAAAACGGACCGTCGTTTCGTCCGCGCCATCCACCTTCGTCTCTACCACCGTCTCCCAGTCCACGCCGTTCCGGCTGCGCACCAGGTCCGCCCGCCGGGGGTTGCCGGGCTCCGGCTTGCTGTAGGAGCCATACTTGGCCACACCGTAGGCCCAGCCCTTGTGCCAAGTGACGCGCCAAAGCCAATCCCCTTCGCGCAGCACTGCCTGCGGCGCCGTCCAGTTACGGCCGTCTTTCGAGAACGCCACACGCGGCCGCCGCCCGCCGTACTTCGCGTTGTTGTAGATGGACCCGCCCATCACCAGCATCAGCCGCCCATCGGCAGTCACGGAGAGGTGCGGGTCGCGCAGGTCGGTACCCTGCTCCTCCACCAGTGCCAGCGAATCCCAGGCCTTGGCATCCTTCGACGCCAGCACCCGGATCTTGCCGTCGTCCTTCAGCAAATCGCCCCCGGCGACGTGCCGCACGCCTTCACGGAAAACGCAGTACCAACGGCCTTGATGCAGCAATAGATCGCCAAACGCGGAGTGAGGCGTCTGTCCCCATACCCGCTCGACAGAGAGGAGGGTGGGCTCGGAGGCGGCAAAGCAAACGGAGCCCCAGACTGCCACCAGGAGAGACAAGGATCGCATGGGATGGAGTCTAGCGACGTTTCTGAAAACTGTCAACAGTTTTCGTTTGACATGACGCCCCGCGCGCTGTACCCTCGACTCTGTGCTTGCTCCCTTCTCACCGGCCAAGCCCGCCGCGATTCGCCGCAATGTTCTCGACGCTCTGCGGCATGCCCTGATCGCCGGGCGCTTTCAGCCTGACCAGGAAATCTTCGATACTTCGCTGGCCGCCGAGTTCCAGGTCTCCCGCGGACCCGTCCGCGAAGCGCTCTTCATCCTGGCCGAAGAGGGCCTCATCCGCCATGTTCACAACCGCGGCTTCCGCGTTCTCAGCCTCACCCACGAGGACCTCCGGCAAATCGTCGCCGTGCGCGAGCCGCTCGAAACCATCGCCCTCGAGCAAGGCCGCGAGCGGGCCACCCCCGCCGACCTCGCCAGCCTGGCCGCCAAGCAACAAGCCATCGACGAGGCTTACGCCGCCGGCGGACTCAGCCAGTGCTCCATCGCTGAATTCGCCTTTCACCAGGAAGTCTGGGACCTCTCCGGTAACCCCTGGCTCGCCAGCGCCTTGCGCCGCGTCTGCCGGCCCTACTTCACCTACGTCTCCGCCTTCCAACTCGGCCGCAGCGACATGAGCGCTGAGTTGTTGCACCAGCAGCACACGATGTATCTGCGCTACCTGGCACGCCAAATCCCGGAGAGCGCCGCCGATTGCGTGCGCTTCCATCTCGACCTCGGAGTTCCTCCCAAAGCATGATTCGCGGTATTCTCCCGGCGCTGGCCACCCCGCTTGACGCAAGCGGCGCCCTGCAGTCGGCTCCTCTCGAAAATCTGATCCGACACCTCTACGAAAAAGGCGTTCACGGACTCTACGTTGGCGGACAGACCGGCGAAGGCTGGCAGTTGGATGTACCCACCCGGCAGAAGCTCACCGAGATTGCCGTGCGGAATGCTCCGGCCGGCGCCAGCACCATCATTCACGTCGGCGCAATGCGCGTCGCCGAAGCGATCGTCCTGGCCGAACATGCGGCCAAGGCCGGCGCCACCGCCATCAGCAGCCTGCCCCCTCCCGGCGCCTCCAGCGGCGCCGAGCTCATCGACTGGTACGGCCGGTTAGCGCAAGCCTCGCCCCTGCCGCTCTACGTCTACTACTTCCCTACCCTCTCGCCCGCCGTCAAGTCGCATCAGGACCTCACCGCTCTCTGCGCTTTGCCCAACGTCGCCGGACTGAAGTACACGGCGCACAACCTGGACTGGATGTCGGAAACCGTGCGCCAGGGGGCGAATGTGCTGTTCGGCGCCGACGAAGTCCTGGCCGGTGCGCTCTTGCTCGGCGCCCACGGCGGTATTGGGACCTTCTACAACCTTGTGCCCGAATGGTTCCTGGACCTCTACGCCAAAAGCCAAGCCGGCGATTGGACGGGCGCGGCGGTCATCGGCGAGCGCATTCGCCAACTGATTCACGTCTGCCTCGGCTATCCGGGTGTCGCGGCTTGCAAAGTGATTCTCGGCTGGCAAGGCTTCGCCTGCGGACCTGTGCTTTCGCCGCGCTTGAACCTCACCCCGGCTCAAGAAGTCAGCCTGCGCGAAGATTTATTTCGCGCGGGATTCGGCGAGGTCACCGAACCCCGTTAAGCTTTCTTTATGTCTCTTGCGTGGCGCTTGGTAGCGCTCCTCTGGTTCGCGGCCCTTCTGAACTACCTGGACCGCCAGGTGATCTTCAGCTTGTTGCCCCTGCTGCGACAGGAGCTCTCCCTCACCGACACGCAGATGGGCCTGCTCGCCACGGCCTTTCTTTGGATCTACGCTGCGGCCAGCTTAGCGAGTG
>CBDDIZ010000013.1:0-64528 GCA_965229305.1 Bryobacteraceae bacterium
GCGGCGGCCGACGAGGGCTTCGCCGACCCAGCTTTCGCTTTGACCATTGCCGTAGCCTTGGGCGGTGTCGACGTAGGTGATGCCGAGGTCGAGGGCGCGGTGGAGGGCGGGGATCGCGTTCTCCGGCGTTTTGTAGGCGAGGAACCGGCTGCCGCAGCCGAAGGCCAGGGCGGAGACGCGCGCGCCGGTGGAGCCTAACAGGCGGGTGGGCATTGGAGGCTTCGGCGTGGAGGGGCGCCAGGGAAGCCATGGCGGAGGCGAAGAGGAAGTCGCGACGGGAGCCAGTCATAGAGTCATCATACTCCCAGGAGATGAAGCACGAGGCCGCGGGTGTGCGGATGGGTGCGATGTTCGAAGACGTAGAGGCCTTGCCAGGTGCCGAGGGCGAGGTGGCCATCGAGGAGGGGGATGGAAAGCGAGACGTCGGTGAGCGAGGCTTTGATGTGGGCGGGCATGTCGTCCGGCCCTTCGAGGGTGTGGCGATAAAGCCGATTGTCTTCGGGGACGAGGCGGCGGAAGTGCTCGTTGAGGTCATGAATGACGTCCGGGTCGGCGTTCTCCTGGATGGTGAGTGAGGCCGAGGTGTGTTGGATGAAGACGGTGAGCAAACCGGTGGTGAAGCCTTGCTCGCGCACCCAGCCGGCGACCTGACGCGTGACGTCATAGAGGCCCTGGCCGCGAGTGCGAACTTCGAGGCGATGAGTCGCCTGGCGGGTGACGGGACCTGTGACCGGTAAATTCTCCTGTGGCATGCACTTCGAGTATGGCAGGCTGGAGGAATGTTGAGGCTCTTTCCGGCGGGTGGCAGGCGCGTGAGTTGGGCGATGGTAGGGGCGGCGCTGGCGGTGGGGACGGGCGCCTGGGCGCAGACCGCGCCGAGCGCTAGCGTGGTGCCGGAAGCGGCCATTACGGCGGAGGCGTTGCGGGGGCACGTTTCGTTTCTGGCTTCCGATGCGCTGGAAGGGCGGAACTCGCCGAGCGCGGGCCTGGACGTGGCGGCCGAGTACATCGCGTCGCGGTTTCGCGCGCTGGGCTTGAAGCCAATGGGCGACCAGGAGTATTTCCAAACGGCGCAATGGACGCGGAGCCAGGCGAACCCGGCGGGGTTCCGGCTGGTGCTGGAGGCGGGCGGCGAGCGGCACGAGGTGGCGTACCCCGACGTGGTGATGGAGGCGACGCCGGCGGTGTCGCTGGACCGGGTGGCGACGGTGCGCCTGACGCTGGACGCGGCCGTGGCGGCGCCGGACGAGGCGTTGCGGGGGCAGGCGCTGTTGATCAACCTGCCGCCGATCGATCGGGCGGTGGGGCAGCGATACCGGCGGCTGCGCGCGCGGCTGCTGCGCCTTTCGCCGGCGGCGGTGGTGTTTTTGGGCGAAGGAGCGGTGCCGGCTTCGCGGGGCGGGGCGACGCTGCGTTCGGTGACCGATATGCCGCTGCTGCCGATCGTGGTGGTGCGGAAGCCGGAACTGGCGAAGCTGCCGGAGTCCGCACTGGCCGTCCGCGCGGCTGACGCTGCAACTGGCGGCGGCGACGGAGACGCCGGCGCGGATGCGCAACGTGGCCGGGCTGCTGGAAGGGACCGACTTGAAGGAAGAGGTGCTGATCGTGAGCGCGCACTACGACCATCTGGGGATGGCGCCGACGGGCGAGGACCGCGTCTTCAACGGAGCGAACGACAACGCGAGCGGCGTGGCGGGCGTGATCGAGACGGCCGCGGCATTGGTGAAGCAGCCGCGGCCGCGCCGGAGCGTCCTGTTTCTGACGTTCTTCGCGGAAGAGAAGGGGGCTCTTGGGGGCCTATCACTACGTGCGCCATCCGCTGGTGCCGCTGGCGAAGACGATTGCCGACTTGAACTTCGAACAACTCGGACGGACGGATACCGGCGAGGGCGAGAACGTGGGCATGGTGAACATGACTGGCTTCGATTTTTCCGACGTGAAGCATGCGTTGAACGCGGCCGGGATGCGGACGGGCATCCGGCTGATCAAGAACGACCGGGCGAGCGACGCTTTCTTCGGCGCGAGCGATAACCTGCCTTTCGCCGAGGCGTGCGTGGTGGCCCATACTCTGAGCGTGACGTACGAGTTCCCGGATTATCACCAAGTGGGCGACGAATGGCAGAAGTTGAATTACGAAAATATGGCCAAGGTGGTGCGCACGCTGGCCACGGGGGCGGAGATGCTGGCCAATCAGCCGGCGCGGCCGGCGTATGACGCGCAGAATCCGGAGACAGCGGCCGTACCGGAGCTGCAAGCCTTAGCGGCGATTTTTGTTGGGGTCGGTCCATTTGGGCTAAGGCGAGCAGGGTGGGGGCGTCGAGGGTGGCTTGTATCCGGCTGACTGGCGCTTGGGTGACTGGGGCTTGGGTGACTGGGGCGCTGGCAACTGGGGTTTGGGGGCGCCCGGGAGGCAGCGAGGACTTGGGCGGTGGTGGCCGGTGGGGCGCTCTCGGGCGCGGGGCAAGTGCCAGATTCGGGGGCGGTTGCGGGCGCGTTGGGTTCGTTTGGGGAAACCGGGTTGGGGGAAGAGTTCGGGCCGACGGCGGAGGGCTGGTTCGCGGGGACGGGGGGCAGGGGGGCGGGGGGAGTCGTCGAGAGGCTCGACGGGAGGCCGGGCGTGGGCGGACCGAGGATGGGTTCGTTTGGCGAATCGTCGGGGAGGGGAAGCCGATCGGCCTGGAGGGTGCGCAGTTCCGCGAGGCAGCGGAGGTATTGGCGGTGCAACTGGGCGTTGTAGCGCTGGTAGAGGCGCAGGAGGTCGGCGGAGTGAGCGATGCCGTTGGCGAGGTGGGCGGCTTCGTCGGCGCGCGGGAGTTCCTTCAGCAGGGCGCTTTCGTGGCGGGCGATGGAGAGTTCGATTTGGCCGGTTTCGCCGAGCCAGAGGCGCTGTTGACGCCATTTGGCATAGACGGCTTCGGTGAGCAGGTCGTATTCGTCGCGGTGTTGGGGGCGGTAGGTGGCGACGTATTCGGCGAAGATGATCTGGAACTGGGTTTCGTCCTCGGAGTGGAGGAGGTGGCTTTTGCTCAGGGGATTGGCGAGGCCATGGGTGGTGGCGTTCTGGGCGGACTTGGCCTTGCCTTCGGCGGTGCGCGGACCGGTGGATTTCAGGGCGTTCTGCCGGTTGGCTGCGAGGCGGCGCGCGGAGACGGTCTGATTCTTCTGGTTCTTTTTACGGGACATGCGGAGGGACTCCTTCCAGACGCGCGGGGGCAGCACCCCGGCGGAGATGTGGGTGAGCCGGGGCGAGGCTCGGAAAGGGCGAAGAGACGGTTTAGAGGTCGCGGTTTTGGAGGCCGGTGAGCTTTTCGCGGAGGACACGATAGGCTTCGAGGGCGGCCTCGGCAGCTTCGGGGAAGCGGAACATGACCTGGTTGACGGCCTGATGGTAGAGGGGCCAGACTTCGAGGTCGTTGGGGATGTAGTGGGGGTCAGCGGCTTGGACGAGGTGGATTTCGTAGGAGCCGTCGGGGTGGACGCGGCGAGGGCGCGAGTAGCGGGAGAACTCTCCGCTGGGGACGAGTTCGTAGTGGGCTTGCGGGGCGTAAGTCATGGGCGCTTTCTCTGATTCCAGGATACCGACCAGCGCCAAGCTTCAGTTATAAGAAATTTCGGTAAGTAATTGTATATAAAAGAGATAAATTTCTTGAAAAACTTGTGACTTCCTTTCTCCAGTATTTGTACAAAGGCGAAAAGTGCGTCCGGGCCACACGACAGGTTGGCACCAACACACGTTCTCTTCGCCGCCGTCTAGAGCGGTGGCGGGCTATTCAGCGAAGTCAAACGTATCGAACTTCAGGGTCTGACAATTTTCTCGAATCGTCCGAACTAAAGCCTCCGAAGCTCCGTTTGGAATTTCGGCAGTAATGTCGATCTTAACCGTGACTCGCGAGCCCGGTACGCTATCGAAGCGTTTCACGACTTCGCGAGCGATGGTGTCGGCATCACGACTCATCCGCACGGGGTCGATGGCGACTGTTCCGAAGAATCGTTGGAGCGGGCGAGGTGGTGCGGGCATGTCTCCAGTGGCGTCGCCCGACGCCTTGACAGGTTGAGCAGGTGAGCTGATCGGAGAGGCGTCACCAGTTGCCGGGACGGGCATGCGCTCTTTCGCGAACTGGGTCGCAGCGACGTCAGGGCGTACGACCAAGCCATCGGGGGCAACCTGTACCCGAGCGGTTTCGCCGGCCTTTAATCCGCGATAGCGCTCTAAAGTGGCGTCGTAGCTGTCGGCATAGGCGAACGCTTCTAATTCCCACTGGAGGGTCGCCAGCCCATCCTCGATCGTGCGCAGCAAGACCTGGCTTCCCCGAAGCCTGGGCAAGTAAGAGTACTTGGCAAAGTCGTCCATGAGTTGCTTGACGCTCACATGATTGCCTCTCCAAAGAGGTACCTCATCGAGCTTCAAGCGCAAGACGGTGGTTCCCATGATGGTGAATAGGTCGCTGGTTCCGACCAGCGTCTTCGACGCGCGTTCCGCGAGGCTTCCCGAGCCCTTGATCCTGGTCTCCTGAAGGGTGACTGGAGGGTACGGTTGGTCTCTACGGGAAAGTTCCTGGTGCGGGATCAGGGCCCAGCAATAGGCCTCCGGAATTCGATCGCGGACGGCAGCGTTCGAGGCCTCCTGCCGCTTCTTGGCCTGACTCGATTGGAAGGGGTCCAAGTTGAGTGCCGCTTCCTCTTTCACGATTGAGGTCCAGGCGAGATATTGTCGCGCTGCATGTTCGAGTTCCGCAACTCTCGGTTTGTCCGCGGCCAAGAATACGAGCATGTTGCCGCAACTGCGGCCCTGACCGCCGCGGTCCAGAAGTTGCTGCGCCGCCTTGCGGGCCAAGCTGACGCCCGATTTGGGGTCGTGGGGAACCTCAGGTCCGAGAATGACGAGGCGAGACTCAAAATCATCGGGTATCTCAGCAAAAGTCGCGGGAGCTGCTTGAACGCGAAGAAACTCGCCCTTCTGGTTGGCCTCGAGGCGGAGCCGGCGACGGATTTCTTCCCAAACATCTTCTTCGTGAAGGCGGTCCAAGCGTTCTTCAGCAATTCGATTGACCGAAGGGCGAGTGGAAAACCAGTATCGGTTCCCGTCGACAAAGAGATGGGTGGCTTGGTCAGCTAGTTTTCTTAGCGCATCGCCAAAGCGCGCCGACGATTCTCCTGGCTGGACACAACCGAGTTTGATCTGCCGATCATCCAACCCTTTGTTGGCGGCCTCCTGAGTGGGAGCCGAGCCCAGATAGAGGGTGCGCGAGACCCTGCGCGCAGCGGAATACTGGCCGAACAGAGAATTCTCGCGATCCATGCGGAGTGGCATGGAGTTGGGGCCATCCACATCCTGCTCAATGACTGGCCGCCAAACGTCTTCGAGATATTTGGTGAGCTCGCCCGCAATATCGTCGTCATCCATGGGCACGCTGGCGGGCAAGATGAGGAGGCCGCGGTCCTGCCGCTCCCAGAGAGTGTGAATTACTGAGGCCATCAGCCGCAAGACTCCGCGGGTTCGCTGAAACTTGTCCAAGGTCGACCAGTCGTTATAGAGCCGGTCGAACAGCTCCGGATGAATGGGGTACGCCGCGCGCAAGCGCTTCTCATAGTCGGGCTTGGACGCATCGCCCGGATATTCCTGGGGATTCTTGCGGTATTCTTCCGCGAAGCGAGCAACGACAAGATCGCGCTGAACGAAGTTGTCCTTGGCCATGGGTTGGAAAAGCCGTCTCCGGACGATCTCGAAGCTCTCCTCGGCGCTGGCCGGCCGCCAAGTGGTTTCGACACGGACCAGGACATTCTTAAGGCGTTCGAGAGCTGCTTGACCTCCGTCGCCGCCGATCTCATTTTGAGAGGAGGGAATACTCACGACCAGGAGAGTCTTTTCGGCGAGCTTGGCGCTCTCGCTCAGGGTCTGGGCGAAGGTAAAGTGAGCATCGAAGTCCCCGGATGGTAGATCGCTCTTGTTGTAAAGCTGCCGGGCATAGGCCACCCATTCGTCGATGAGAATTACAGCCGGCTGATATTTCTGCAGGAGAACGCGAAGGTTGTCTCCGGGTGACACGCCGTGTTCATCGGCATCCTTGACGAGCGCGTAGCCCTCTTTCCCGCCGAGCTGCCACGCGAGTTCACCCCAGAGGGTCCGCACACGAGTCCCGTCCTTCTTGACGTGAATATCAGCCGGCGAGATCTTGTTTCCCACAAGGACGGCTCGCCGAATCTTCGGGGGGAGGGACGTACCAGTCTCTTTCGCCAGGACATCGAGTCCCGGAAGGGCGCTGGGCTGGATGCCGGAGGCCAAGTGGTAGAGCGCGAGCATGGAGTGGGTTTTGCCACCGCCAAAGTTAGTTTGCAGTTCGACCACGGGGTCGCCGCCTTGGCCGTTTAACCGGCGAACGGCGTTGGCGAGCAAGTTCTTTAGGCCTTCGGTAATGTACGTGCGCCGGTAGAACTCGACTGGATCCTTGTATTCTTCCGAGCCCTCATTCAAGAAGACATGCCAGAGGTCGGCCGCGAACTCTGCCTTGCTGTAACGGCCGCTGGCGACGTCTGGGTGGGGTACGACAAGGTCGCGCCACGCGGGAAGGCCGCCGGTGGCTTTACCCTCGGTCGGGATGGCCGCCTCGCGCCGCTTCTCCCCTCGAAGCTGTTCTTCAAAACGCAAGCGCAACAACTCATCCTTGATTTGCTTGACGGCTTCCGATTGCTCGGTGGCACTGATCGCGGTGAGCAATCTCTCGCAACTATCAAGGGCGCGGTAGGTGTCATCCCCCGAGAAAGTCTTTTGGTGGGCAACTTTTTTGCGGGCATCCCATACCTCGCTAACCAGATTTCTCTCCGCTTGACCGAGGATCTTTCCGAACACGTCGCGCCACGTAGCCGTCATGATGTCGAGCAACGCCTGTACGTCCAGGTCAAGGTCGTGGGGCTTGGGATTCTGCCAGTTTCTCAGATTCGGCACGGCTACTTGAGCCCATCGCTCTTTATGAACGGCTTTCAATTCACGTTCAATGTAGGGGCGTAGGGCTGCTTTGACGTGATCGAGGGCCCGGCCAACGCGTTCGTTATTGGTGATCGCCATTTTTCGGTCTGCTCCTATCCGTTGGCCTTTTGTTTTCTCTTGGTCGTGCGAACGGCACGCTTCTTGAGCGCCGTTTCAAAGTCGCTCACCGGACCGCTCCGTTAGGCGTGCTGTAGCGGAGGATTTCGCCTTCCGGCTTCATTTCTGGCATGGATTGTTTACCGGGCGGTCAAGGTGAACTCCCCGCCGCTACCTCCTTGTTCTTTGGCGCGCTGTGCGATGGCGGGCCAGTTCACGACAAGGGAGTTGTAGGCGATGGCTTCCTCGGTGCGGCCCTTCCGTTCGCACAGCGAGTAAAGGCGGTAGGCGAGTTCACGCGCCGTCTCGGCCAAGCCGCCGAGCTTTTGGGCGAGTTCCGCCGCGCCGGCTTCGCCCTTCTCTTCGAGAGCGCGAATCAGATACTGCGTCGCTTCCCAGACCGTGAGCCGTCCGTCGGAGGTGGGGTCCCAATCGGCAGGCAAGTCTTTGCGGGCGATCAGCTTCACCTTGCCAGCGCGGGCGACCGCGACGCCGGAATCCTCCAGGCCCCTGACGCTGATGGCGCGAGCGGTCGCGAGCGTCTCGGCGTCGCCATAGGGGCCCTCTTCGAAGCCGCGTTGCTCGTACCAGGTAAGGGCAAATCGCGTGTCCGGATCGAAGTCCGATTCCTGTTCGGTGAGAACTTCGTCGAGGGTTTGGTTGATGAGTTGGAGAGCGGTAAGCACCTCCATCTTGGCGCCGTCATTTTCGAGAACCTTAGAGTAGCGGGAGAACACGGCCATGCCCGGGCCGATAGCGGCCTGCGCGAGATCGACAGGCGCGATGTTGCCTTGCTGAAGCGCGCGAAGCGCGGGTGGGAGCTCGCGCTTGAGGGAAGCAAGAAAGTCTTTGCGTGTGGTGATCGGCGCCGACTCAGGTCGTGGGCGGCAGACCAAGACGATGGAAGAAGCGAGGGCGTTGGTGCCACGGCCAATGTTGCGGGTTTGGAGTTCACTTCGCATGGGCCAAGTTCCATCGACGGAAAGGCCTGCATGAAGCACACCTTCCAACATAGTTGCCCATCCGGTTGACGCAATAGCGGACTCCTCTTCTCCATCGCCGTTTTCCGACTCCGACTGCTTAAACGCGTAGAAGATGGTAAGGGGGTAATCCGAATGGTGCCAGTTATCGCGCAGGTCGCGAAACGTACGAGCGAATCCTGCTTCGAAGTGCTTGCTCGCGGCCTCTTTGCTGCCGAACCTGTAAGGTGTGGCAACTAGTTCTGCCGCTTTCGGTACTTGCATGGTCTCGGTTAGGTTGGGATACAAGCCAGCCAGCATGTGCCGCAGCCAAACGTAAAAGAAATCTGATAGATCGGCATAGCCGATGTTGTCGTAGTACGGGGGGTCTGTGGATACGAGAACCCCAGAGCTCGTCGGACTGCTTGAACTGGCATCCCTCTGAAGTACTCTGCCGGCTACCCCCCCGAGCAGTTTGTCGAGAACCTCACAAAGCGAGACCACGCAGCCGTAGAAATCCCCGCCCGCTCCGGCGAAAGGGTTTGTTTCGGCATAGTCCCAGACCATGGGCAGAGCTTGGCGTCCAAAGGTATTGCGCATGCGGTCCATTTTGAACTCCCATGAACAGAGCGACGTGTTGCGGTCGGCGGCCTTGCTTACCGCAAAAGCCAAATACGTCGCCACCGCATTCACTCGCGACTTAGGCAGGCCATCGGCGAGAGCTTCGGTACGGGCTTCCTGGACGAGGTCGGCGAAGGTGGATAGAGCGGTGAGTTGGCGTTTGGTGAAGAGGTCGCGGTGGCGCGTCATGCCGTACGCCTGGACGCGAAAACTCAGCGCCTTTGTCGGCAGATGCGTATCCGGCACCCACTGAGGACTGGCCATTTCGACAGCAACCAAATGCTCGTTCGACGGCTCGAGGTAGATCCGGCCTCGCGGACCTTCGGCCACGACAGCCATCATCTGCGCGCCCATCCGGCCAGCCCGGCCTTCGGCTCGGATGTGTTCCAGCTTCACAGCAGTGCCACAGCAAACACACTTAGCGCCCTTGCGGCCGACAGTGCCTTCCCGCGGCTTGTCACTGCCGCTCGCGATGCGGAACGAAACCCGCTTAGCGCCAAGTTCAACTACCGGCTCCACCCACGTATCCTTCCCTTTCTTCGTGGAGAGTACAAAGCTGCGTACCAGCGGCATTGTGGCCCCGCAGGCTGGGTTTGGACAAGTTACCGTACGCGCCCAAAGCCAGGCGATAGCTGGGGGTTGCGAGCCATCGGTGAGCGTCACCGGCGGATACAAGTGCCCAATCCGCTCCTTGGCCCGGTCCCGCATCCAGTTGCCGTAGTATCGGACGTCCTCGGCGAGTCCTGCTGCGCCTTTCCACATGTCAGGTCTAGAGGCCTTGGTTTTCCAATTGGGATTGAGTGGAGGCTGTCCGGCAAACTGGGGCGGGATCTCAATGAGGGCCTTCGTAATGAGTACCGCGACAGGATTTAGGTCCGACCCGTGGGCTTCGAGGCCCAACCTCTGCGCTTCGAGGGGAATCGATCCGCCGCCGCAAAACGGATCGTAGACTGGCGGCGGACCTTCCGGCCCCGCCGAGCGCCAGATGGCCTCACGCGCCTCTTTCAGCAGCCCTACATTATTCGAGTTCTCCCACTTGACGAGTTTGGAGAGGAGATCGAAGAGTCGTTGCCGCTCGGCGTTTTGCTGTTCCTCATTGGGAAATAGGTCAGGCCGCGAACTGGGGTCGTCCACGAGGGAGGCGAAGAGCACGGCCCGACATGCGGCAAGGGGCCGACGCGCCCACCAGAGATGGAGGGTGGACGGATGTCCGTGCCGAATGGACTTCTCTCGCGCGGATTCCTGGTTGATCGCCTCGAGAGGCAGCGCGACTTCAATCAGCTTTCTTTTCAACGCCAATCCTTTTCACACTCACTTTTTCACCATGGCCGTTTGACCTTGGTCTTCAGCGGTCGATCCCAAGCGTTGCGGATCCGGTGGGTAATCAGTTTTCTTAACGCATCCGGAGAGACGCCGTAGGGTGCGAGTTCGACCCACGCTTTGCCAATTCGTTCCGTCATCGCCTGCTCCTCTACGGTGTACAGCGACTCGGTTTGGCAAAGCTGGTGGAGATCCGCTTCGGTGAGGAAATAGGCTTCCAGCGTCTTGGCCGCGCGGGCCAAGCGGCGAGCTTTCTCTTTTTGGTCTGCTAGCCCCATTGTATCGCTCTTGACGGCCGGAATGGCCGGGTGGCGGTAGGCTCCGAAGGCCAGATGCGAGCCATCGAAGGTGATGTCGAGCCACTCGCCGGGAGGAATGCGTCGTGCGTAATAGGCAGGGTCCATTTCAAACTGAGCCGCAAACTTTCCCGAGCCTTCAGCGATCAGATCCTCGCGCATCGCTCCGCGAGACAGCTCGGCCGCACCATCAGAGGCCCGCAGAATGAGCGGCCCTTTGCCGGCAGCCAGAGTGCGGAAGGCAACCTCCAGATCGGCTCGACGCAGTTTGATGGCGGCAGGCTCGCTAGGCATGGTGCCACCGGTCTCTGAGGGCTTGCAGTTCCGCTAAAGCCTGCTGGGCGAGCTGCTGTTGGGTCTCCAGGCTCGAAGTGGCTGGGTTGCGTGCCGTGACGTTCTCCACCACGCGGGCGGCCTGGTCCGCTACATAATGCAGGAGCGACTCGGTATCCTGCAGTAACTGACCGCCTAAAGCTCGCACTCCCTCAGTTAACTCATCGCGCACTCCATCGAAAATATGCTTCACTTGCTGGGTGGCGTGGGTTTTGAGAGCAGAGACCATCTGCTGTTTCATACCCTTGCCCGATGCAGTCTTGGCCGCATCGTACCCAGGCTGCATCGAGGTGCAGATGCTGCGCGTGATTTCGGCGGCCAGATCCGCACGGGTTTGTAAGATCGTGCGCTGCAGTTTCTCCTGGGTCTCCTGCGTGCGGAGGCGAACGGCTTTCTCGGAGGCGGCGAGAGTACCAGGGAGGGAGCGCAAGATGGCATCATCTCGCACGCCTGCCCGGTGCGCGGTGTTCTCCAACTGCGCCTCAAATAAGCGCATGCGGTGTTCCAGGTCGCGACTGAGCTGAGCCAACAGGCCATTTAAGCGATCCCCGAAGAAGTCACTCCAAGCGAAAGGAATTGCCTCATGGAGTGGGCGCGCGAGATCCTCATTGAAGTTGTAACGGATGCCGTTGGAATTCGTAAAGCTGCCATCACGTGACACGGTAGCCCGAAGCGTGAGGTGATGCATGGTTCCCCATTTGGAGAAGGCTTCCTGCAGGCGAGTCTCACCCGCTTTCGCGGCGACGGCGATGCGTTCTTCAAAGATACGTCGATCTGCGAGGAAATGGGATTCGATCCCTGCCTGCATGGCATCGAGTTCCACGCGAACCGATTGAATGCTTTGACGCGCGTTCGCCGCCCAGTTCTGCCATTGCTGGCTGGCGGACTGGACGCTGGCGGACAATTCATCCAGTTGACGCCCAAAATGTAGAGCCGCCTCCTCGAAAAGAAGAACGAGCTCTGCCTCAACGGACGACATGATTCGGTCAACGCCTTGTTGCTGTCCGATTTTCCGAAGATGTTCGATTAATCTCGGCAGCTGTGTTTCTTCTTTGGTTCGCAACGGAGCCGAGTAACGCGGGGCCAGTCCCATCAGGTGTTGATAGCTCTTGCTGGCCACGGTAAAGACGGGAACGTGGTCTAAGTCTCGCTGGAGCTTGTCGACTGGCTCACCCGCCTGCATGGCAGTTTCCGCGGCTAATTCCGCGAGGGTGGCGCGGCAAGCCTGGAGGGTACGTTGGTTGTTGCTCGCAATGGCCTCGCCAGCCGAAACGTTGCTTGGCAGTTCGAGGTTGTCTAGGTCTTGCTCGTCCATCGAGAACGCGTCGGCGTGAGTGGCGACCATCGTGAAGCCTGCGAGGTTACCGTTCAGCATCATTTGCCGGATGAGGTCGTTCTCCACCAAAAAGTCGCGCACGTCTTTGGTGAGGCGGCGCTTTGAGTTTAGGACCAGCCAGAGGTTTGGCGATCGTCGAAAGTACTGTCGAGTGACGGCCTCCCGCGCGGGATTCGGATCGTTTAGCCCTGGCAGATCGACCAACTTGACGCCGCCTGAAAGAGCATCGAAAGGACCACTAATCTCGGCCACCTTGACAAAGTGCCAGAGCTGCGAGTCCGCCGTCACGTATGATTTGAGTTGCTTGCGAAGGGAAGGTGGGTCAGGCGCAGTAAGAGATTTAGTGCCAGTTTCGATCAGGCGTGCCAAATGGTCCGGCAACTGAGGGAAGGGCCGCGGAAGAGGCTCCTCGCTTCTCAGGGCGAAAATCGAACGTAACTTCAATTCAAGACTTTTTATCTCGTTCACGGCGATCTTGCCATCCGCCGGATCCTCTTGATGGGCGGCGTGGATCTCGAGCAGATTCTCGGCTCTTTTCAGTTCTGCTTCCCATTCGTCGCGAGTCAGGAAAGTCAGATTCGCGCGATAATCAGGCGTCTGCGTGTGAACCACAGTCGTGACGGCCGCGGTGCAGATGTCGGCCCCGCTCGAATGGAGCAGGTCGACCCCAAGAATGGCATTGATAAGGGTCGATTTTCCCGATCCGGTGGACCCCAGGAGGGCGATCTCCACGTGCTGTGGACTTTCGAGGCGGTCCCGGAGGCCGTTGGCTCTTTCATGAAGCGCCGTTCGCATCGCTTCCGGCAAACCCAAGCGGGCTGTTTCACCGGTTAGCCAACTGGCAAATCGGTTCACGCGATACTTCATTGTTTGTTCAGGTAAGTCAGTCACGACGTAGGGGCGGCTCCTTGTGGGCGACTCAGTAGGTCCGCGATGCGGAAGTTAGCCGCAGCTTCCCCGAACTGGGGCTCGCGATCGAAGGGTTTTTGAATGTAATGGACAGTCGATTCGGTTCCTTCCACTCGGACGAGGGCGAGGAGGAACTTTTCTGGTTCATTGACAGCGACCATCATCTCGTTTCGAGTCACGGTGACTGTATCCGCGTCAGCGGTGCGCCCTTTGACCTCAATAAAACGCAGCGAACCATTTTCGGGATTGCGAGACTCGATGTCGTAGCCACGCTTCTCCGCGCTTACGTCCACGGGTTCGAAGCGGAGAAGGCGTTCGTGGGCCATCACCCTCTGCATGGCGTGTTCTTCAATGGCTCGGCGGGCCAGAGGGTCAGTGGTGAGTGACTTACCCGCCAGCTTAGCAATGAGGCCGATGGGAATAACGAGACAGCCGCCGATCACCACGGGTGGGAGCGCGGAGATCTGACGTTCTTTTTCGAGCTCGCGGGTCCGGCTTTCCAGCCGGCCCGTCAAGTCGTCGGCGCGACGGCGAGCGAGGAAGGAGTTGAGCCGGTTGTTGATACGACCCGCTTGCTCCTGTTCCTGCAACTGAAGGGCGCGATGGTCCCAATAGCGTATTTCGCCACGCAACCGCTCCTGGACCGCCGCGAGGGTTCGGAAAACTAAGTCTTCCCTGCGTTCCCGAACCTCGGCGAGATGCTCGGGAACCAGATCAATGGCCGCCTGCGCGAGGACGATCTCCTCCAGGTTGCCCTTCAGCCAATCTTGACGGTCAACGAGGGGCGCGAGTAGCGCTGCCTCCTCGGTTGAGGCGGGACGATAGTCAAGGAAGGGTGCGGGGCCTGAGCGGGTGGCTGTACCCAACTCGTCGGTTTCCACAAACTGTAGTCGTTTGGAGATGAGACGGCGATGGCCCGCCCGATCGGTGCGGCCATCAAGGATCGAGTGTTCGAGATAAAAGAGGGCTCGAAGTCGGTCTCCGGGGTCGCTGGGGTCGACCAGCAACGCGCCGGTTTTCAGAAGGTCGCGGTGTCGTTCCAGGATCAAATCGAGCGAGGCAGTGAGGAGGGGGTGGCCGGGAGTGAGAAACGCCGCGGGCGGCTGGCCGCTGACGTTCCGGAGGTGCTTCTCGAAGGTGATGCGCTCGTAACGGGACAGCACGGGGACGCCTGCACCAATTTGGCGGTCCCGCTGGCGGATAGCAGGCGGCACGTGGGTGACTTCGTAGCGGCGCTTTTCGCGTTCGCGGATGGTCCCACCGAGTTTCCGGAAAGCCTCAAGAAAAAAGGACTCGACAAAATGAGGCTGCAGGCGCAAGGCTTGGGCGCGTTCGAGGTCGGCCCGAATCTTGCGAACTTCGCTGGCATCCATCGAGTCATGCGCAAGGGCGCGTTGCTCAAGTAGTTCCCGGCACCGGTCGCGGTCCGTGATGTTGTCCACTTCCTCGTCTAGGTGGCGACGGACGAGCGGGTCTTCGCCGTAACGAATGGCTTGGATGAGAAGATCGCGAAGGCGCGTTTCACGGAAAAGCTGGCCGAGAATGTCGAAGACCCCGCCGCCCAGAGCTTCAGTTTCCGCTCTGATTTTCTCCAGGAGGCGACGATAGACATCCCCTTCACGGGTCTCCTCGGCGACCAAGTTCCAGAGATGGCAGACCTCGGTTTGGCCGATGCGGTGGACGCGGCCGAAGCGCTGCTCGATCCGATTCGGATTCCAAGGCAGGTCGTAGTTCACCATGAGATGCGCTCGCTGCAGGTTGATTCCTTCACCCGCTGCATCGGTGGCTAGAAAGATCAGGACGTCGCGATCCTGGGTAAATGCCTCCTGCGCGTTCCGGCGTTCCTCGCGGCGCATTCCCCCGTGCACGACGACGATTGCCTTTGGCTCGCCGATCAAGCCCGCCAGCTTCTCCGCTAAGTAGTTCAAAGTGTCGCGGTGCTCGGTGAAGATAACGAGTTTGCGCCGATGGCCGGTGGCATCGAACATCTCGGACTCGTTCTGAAGGATGGCCGACAGTTCTTCCCATTTCTTGTCGGTTCCACTACGGCGCACGGAGAGGGCGAGAGTTTCGAGGGCCTGAAGTCCGGCGATTTCGGCTTCAAGTTCCGCGATGGTGCGAGCCGCGGTGGCTTGATCAGTGACTTCGTTCTCCGCGTTCTCCAGTTCGCCCTCGGGCGCGTCGTCAAGGTCGTCAAGATCCTCGTCGGAGAGGGTCGTGTGGTGGACGATTTCGCCGGCGCGCTTTAGTAACCGCTCTTCACGAAGGCGACTTTCGAGCCGTTCCCGCCGGCGGCGCAAGGATTGATAGATGGCCTCCGGAGATGAGGCTAGGCGGCGTTGCAAGATCGTAAGCGCGAAGCCAACGGTCCCGCGCCGGCTCTCATTGAGATGGTCCGCGCGGTTGAACTCTTGACGTACGTAGTCGGTAACGGCCCTGTAGAGTTGGGCTTCGGCATCCGACAACTGGTAACCCACGGTATAGGCGCGGCGCTCGGGGAAAAGCGGCCTGCCGTCAAACTTAAGAATCTGTTCCTTCACCAGGCGACGCATCAAGTCCGAAACGTCGGTGGCATGCTCACCGCCGCGGAAACGACCTTCAAATCGATCCCCATCGAGTAAGGCAAGAAACAAATGGAAGTCTTCGTTCTTGCCATTGTGCGGCGTGGCTGTCATCAGAAGAAAATGGCGAGTGATCCGACTTAGGAGCTGCCCCAGTAAGTAGCGCTTGGTGTACTTGACCTCGCCGCCGAAGTAGCTCGCGGACATCTTGTGGGCCTCGTCGCAAACGATCAGGTCCCAATCGGTGGCTCCAAGCTTCGCTTGCACGTCCTGATTTCGACTGAGTTTGTCCAGCCGGGCGATGACCAGGTTCCGTTCCGCGAACCAATTGCCAGTCCGCGCTGAATCGATGGCGTCGTTGGTGAGTATCTCGAATGGGAGGTCAAAGCGCTGGAAGAGTTCGTCCTGCCACTGTTCGGCGAGAATTCCCGGACAGACGATGAGGGCCCGGACGAGGTCGCCTCGGGCGATCAACTCTTTGATGAGCAGACCGGCCATGATGGTCTTTCCCGCACCCGGATCGTCAGCGAGTAAGAAGCGAAGTGGCTGGCGAGGAATCATCTCGCCATAAACTGCAGTGATCTGATGAGGAAGCGGGTCGACAAGGGATGTGTGAATCGCGAGATGTGGGTCAAAGAGGTGCGCGAGATGAATACGATAAGCTTCCGATACCAAGCGGAAGAGCGAGGGGTCGCCGGCGAAAGTCCAACTCCGTCCGGCTTCCAGTAAGTCCAAGCGGGGCTCCGCGTCGCGGTAGAGAAGCTCATTCTTTACCGAGCCAGCAGAGTCTTTGAACGTGAGTTCGATGCAGGTGGATCCGTACCACTTGATGTCAATCACAGTGACCGGACCATCGGTGACGAGTCCCTTTACAAGGGATCCGCGATGGATTTCTTCGAGCCGCAGCATGGAGAGTAACTTAGGGCGACGACACTAGCTTTCGGGCTGGCCATCGTGGGCCATTGAATTTCAATTTCTTCGGTAATATTCGAGTGTACATCGCTTGTCGAGCAAATTGATTGTGAGGATTGGAGTGGGGTGCGTGTCGACGATGTGGGGGCTCAAACTGTCGCTGGCTAGATTGACCAAGTCGATGATTTGGGTTTGGGGTGGGCGTTATGGTTGGGTGTCGGAGTCACGAGGGATTGAGGAAAGTGGGGGCCCACCCCTTTTGGAGGTTTCAGCGAACTGCCGCCTCGAACACCCGATGAGCGTGATCATTGAACCGAGTCTTGCTAAGGAAGGTGGTGATGCCCGTGGGACGTTCGAAGGCGGGAGCTTTCAACAGGAAGTGAGATGGACGCGAGGCGGGGAGCATGATAACGCATGATTGGCAGACTGTGCGATGGCGAGCCAGACATCGAACCCGACAGGTGGCGATAGGGGATGGCTGGATCGATGGGGTGATCAAGGAAGATAAGCTCGGGCTCGATAGTCTGTATGTGCAGGCGAAGCGGTGGCAGGGGCCGGTGGGGAGTCCGGAGGTGATGAAGTTCAGCGGGGGCCTGACGAAGCGGCATGCGCACCGGGGCGTGTTGATTACCACGTCGACCTTTACGGCGGATGCGAAGGAGTTTGTGGAGGCGCTGCCGCAGAAGATCGTGCTGGTGGACGGGAAGCAACTGGCGGCGTTGATGATTGAGCATGGAGTGGGCGTGTCGACGATGCGGACGCTCGAGTTGAAGCGGCTGGATCAGGATTACTTCGACAATTTGTGAGATGTGGGCGGGGAGGACTGCCCAATCCTGGAAAGAGCAAACCGATTCCGGGAGGAAGGCGAATGGGCAACCGGGGTCCCGAACTCCGATTCGCGGGGGATAACACGCCGACGGGCTGATGGTGCGCAGGCCATGCGCTGGGCGATCGGCCTTTCGCCCCGCACCGTGCTGAGCAAACCTAGCGGTCGCGCGTTGCCGAAGCCGCGCGAAGCGCCGAAGCTCCGGGAAGCCAGTATTGATTCCAGTTCTTGGCGAGCTGGACCCTTTTTCCGTTCTTTCGAAGCCAGCGTACCACTTGGTTAAACCAAACATTGAAGGCGGTACGGTCATACTCTGGTCCGTGATAGATCGGGAAGTCGGTGTTCCAGTAGACCCGGCCACGCACCACAGCATCGGGATCTTCAAAGGCTTCGCGGGAGTACTCGAGCAGGGGCGCGCCAGCGATGTTCTTTATGTAGAAGTGGGAGGCTCTCTGAGGATCTTGCATTTCCGGACCCCACTGCCCGAACTCGGGGCTCCAGGGGAACGCGGTATTCCATAGCTGGAAAACGTATTGGTCGGGTCCGCGCGGAGGCAGTTCCGGAACGAAGATCAATTCCGGGCTGGGTGCGGATCGTCTCAGAATACGGACGTCAGCAAGGGTGCGCAAGAAGGTGAGAAACACTCGCTCGTCGTCCTCGGAAAGCGCGACGGCGATTTGGCGGCCCATGGGGTTCAGGTTACCAAGACCTGCTTTGGTGGCGCTGCTGAACGACGGTCCTTAGGAATCGGCGCGGGTCCGCGAGGCGGAACGGCTGGCGGAGTATGAGGACGGGCGCAGCGGGAGTTCGTCCGGCAGTGGGCCGGGGTGCAGGGTTTTCGATTGGACTGGACGGGCGTGAGTCAAACCGAGATGATTGACGCGTCGAGGGCGAGCTTACCGGGGGTGCGGGGACCGATGGAGGGGCTGCTGCGGCGGGGGTTGGGTTGAGCGTTTCTCGCTGAGCGGGCGGGGGCGGCTGGGTTTGATGCTACGACGGGCCTGGAGGCCCGTCGCCACTGGGGCTGAGGTCGAGTTGGCGGTGGTCAGCGTGAGAGTGGGCACGTCAGGCGGCGTGGGAACGGAGTTCGCGCAGCACGACGCGACGGGCGTCGCGGGGACGGGAGGGGTCTAGTCGAATCTCGAACAACCGCCCATCCGGGAACTCTTCGACCAAACGACCTTCGCCGTCAACATAGACCACCGACTGCCCGGAGGCGAGGGCAGCTTGGCGCGCATTCCAGGTCGCTCGGGCGGCGCCCTCCGTGAACTCCGCCGTGAGAATGCTGGCGTGAACCATCCTGTTTCAGTATGGCGTATTCCCGGTCGCCGGAGGCGGTCGCGTGGTTCTGGAAGATTTAGGGAGGGGACGAGCGGGAGGGAGTTAGTCTGGGGGCGGATCGGCGGGTGCTGGTTCTTTCGAGGATCTGAGGCTGACAGGGCGGGGTCGTGTGGTAGGAAAGAATCGGGGGGGGACGGGGAACTACGACGGGCCTGGAGGCCCGTCGCTACTGGGTTCGGGCGGGAGATGGGGGAAGTCGGGGAGGCTCGCTACCGGTCGCGGCGGGGGGCGACGCGGACGGGGACCAGGACGGCGAGGTTCTCGATCGCCGTGGCTTGGGGAGCTTCGGCCGGCTCGGCGGTGACCTGCTCGGGGCGGACGCTTTCGTTCATGTGACTGCAGAGGCGGATGAGGCTGGCTTGGAAGCGAAGCTGAGCGGCGAGTTCGGGCTGCAAGGTGGCCATGCTTTCTCTATCGACTTCCCGCGGGGCTCTCTTTAGCGGAGGCAAGAATTGGTCAGGGAGGCGAAATCAGGGCGGCAAATTCCTGATCTTAGCCAAAAAAAATGGGCGGCCTACGGTGGGCCGCCCTTGTCATGGATTGTGTGGTTCCTGACTATCTTGCTTGTGGCAAAACTCGTTTTAAAAACTGCTGCTTCTGTCTCGCAGCGCGGAAAAATGAGATCCGTGGTCCGTCAGAACTGGTTGGGTGGGATTGGTGGGGTGGGCTCGGTGAGGAAAATTGTTTGGGATGGTGGTCAAAAGAGAAGGAACTAAGGAGGAGCAACCCTGGATCGTCCGGACCATTTCGTCTCTCATACGCGTTATCTATAAGCAACCGGCGTGCCAAACGTTTCGATGACCTGTTTTCAAGGGTTTGACGATTGTAAGCGCTGAGCGAGCGCGCTGTGTTTCATTTCGGCATCAGAGATTGCACACCGGGCGCCGTTTCGCGATCCCGAAATGGGAAAGAAAAAGCCCGGCCGTGAGGGCCGGGCTTTCATTTTTGCAGACAGTGAGAAGCGGGGGGGACTAGTCGCCCATGCTCCCGACTTCTTCCTGCTTCGCGGCCGGCTTGATGAGGGGCAGCGGAATGTCGGAAGCGGCCGGGGAGCCGATGCCGATCTGGACGAGGCCTTCGCCGGGCTTTTCGCCGAGGACGTGCTGGCGATAGAGCTTTTCCATCTTCGCGTTTTCGATTTCCTGCTGTTGCTTGAGGGCGCGAGCGCGGAGCTTTTCTTCGCGGGCGGTTTTGGCGATGCCGCTCTTGTCGAGGTCGGTTTGGGCGGCGGCGGCGACGGCTTCGGCGTTGAGCTGGAGCGAGTGCTCTTTGGAGACCAGGTCAACGTCTTTGCCACCGGCGTAGATCTTGTGACGGCCGTGCTCTTCGTACCACTTGGTGAGCGTGGCCGACATGTGCATCTTTTCCACGATGTTGCGCCAGCCGATGCCGGTGTTGTAGGCGCAGAAGCTGATTTCGCCTTCCTGGGTGGCGTAGGGGATGATGCACTGTTCGGTGCGACGGAAGTCGTAGTTGAACAGATCCTGGAACCACATGCCGGCGATGAAGAGGAAGTTCCAACGGTCGCTGCGGCGCTGATCGATGTCGGCGCGGGTGCGGGTGCCGTCGACCTTGCCGTACTTGCGGCCCGTGGCGCCGAAGCACTTGTCGAACTTCTGGAGAAGGTCGACGATTTTGAAGTGCGTGGGGGCCTGGTAGGGATCGTAGTTGCGCATCAGGGCGAGCGTCACGCCGACGATGTTGGCCCACTTGGAGGTGCGGGCGGCGTCGTTGATCTTGGCGATGTCGAGCGAGAGCTGGTCGGCGTTGAGGAACTTGGTGACCGGGGCGGATTCCTTGGTTTCCTTGTCGACCATGACGGCGAGGCCGATGCCGCAGTTGGGATGGCAGCCGCAGGAGAGCTGGCCCCAGTCGCGGTTGGGTCCGTGGATGAGGTCGGCGAAGTCCGAGAAGGTGGACATGAAGGAGATGGGGTACCAGTCGCGGGTGGGTTCGCCGATGCCGGCCTGGTTCTTCACGTCGTGGGCGAGGTGCGAGAGGGTGTAGCGCTGAGCGGCGCGGCGCTCTTCGCTGACGGCTTCGTCGCGGCCGGTGAAGGAGACCGGCTGGAAGCTGATGAAGGGGATCTTCTTGGGGTTATCGAGGGCGAACTCGACGATGCGGCCCACCTGCTCATTGTTGATGCCGTTGATGATGGTGGTGACCGGGACGATGTCGACGCCGCCGGAGTAGAGGTTCTCGATGGCGCGCATCTTCACGTCGAAGAGGTTGCCGATGGCGCGGTGCGAGTTGGGGGCGTTGCCGATGCCGTCGAATTGGAGATAGGCATACCGGAGACCGGCTTCGGCCGCGGCGCGGGCGAATTCCGGGCTCTTGGCGAACTCGATGCCGTTGGTGGCCGCTTGGACCGAGCTGTAACCGACTTTGCGGCTATAGCGGACCGCGTCGAGGAAGTAAGGAGAGAGCGTGGGTTCGCCACCGGAGAACTGCACCGACATCTGGCGGCGCGGCTTGATGGTGATGGCGTTGTCGAGCATCGTTTTGATGTCGTCCCAGGTGAGTTCGTGGACGAAGCCGACTTGGTTGGCGTCCATGAAGCAGGGGTCGCACATCATGTTGCAGCGGTTGGTGAGGTCGATGGTGAGGACCGAGCCGCGGCCGTGGGTGATGGTGGAGGAGCCGTGATTGTGGAGCTTTTCGTCGTTGTGGGCGCGGATGTCGCGGCCGGGGAACACGTCTTCGAGGTGCTTGAAGAAGGCGGTGTCCATCGCCATGACGTCTTCGAACTTACCGTGCGTGGGGCATTCCTTGACCATGAGGATTTTGCCGTCGCGTTCGATGATCTGGGCTTTGATTTCGCCCAGCTTGTCATTCTTGAGGATTTCGACGGGGAGTTCGCCGTCGAGGATGCGCTTGCGGAGGTCGGGGATGCACTTGGGGCAGAGTGAGTCAGTGGTGCGGGGCCAGCCCAGCGGGGGCTTGGTCTTCTGGTAGGACTTGAGCAGCGGCTTGTCGGACCATTTGGGCGTGAACGACGGCTTCTGATTGATGCTGTTGACTTTATCGAACACGACCCAGCCGGCTTTAGCGGCGTAGGTGGCAACCTTTTCGAGGGCCTTAATACCTTTACCCATATTTCTCCCTATCCTTCAAGTGAGGCCTGGGCGTGAACTACACCCAAGGCTACAGGATGAGTCTAGAAAACGGAGCAGGCGAAAGTCAGCCAGATTTCTGTCAAGGGCTTCATCTTTGGGTTGAATGGCGAGATTCGGGGTTGAATGGGGGAGGGCTTGGGCAAGGTTAAGTGGTTCATTTTGCTGATGTTGAGTGTCGGGAAGGCGGGAGCTGGAGGTTTGGGGCGGTTCGGGCGATGATGAGGGGATGATGATCGCGACGTTGGTGATCTGGGCGGCGGGCCTGGCGCAGGAGGGGGAGGTGGTGGAGGCGGCGGGGCCGGGGGTGAAGCCGCCGACGGTGCGGAGCAGAGAGGAGCCGACCTATTCGGTGGAGGGGCGCGAGGCCAGGATTCAGGGGACCGTGCTGCTGCATCTGGTGGTGGACCGGGCGGGGCTGCCGACGGAGATCAAACTGGTGAGTCCGCTGGGGTTTGGGATGGACCAGATGGCGATTTCGGCGGTGGAGAAATGGAAGTTTCGGCCGGCGACGAAGAACGGCGAGCCGGTGCGGTTCGGCGCGTATGTGGAGGTGAACTTTCGCTTTCTGAACAGCTGGTTCAACGAGGAAGCGGAGCGGCAACGGCGGAGCTTCAATCTGGCGGTGCATCGGCTGGAGCAGGAGCCAAGCCAGGCGAGGGATCCGGCCCAGGCGGCGAAGACACGCGCGGAAGTGGTGGGGACGGTGGAGCGGCTGGCCAAGGAGCGGTTCGCGCCGGCGCAGCACTTGTTGGGGACCTGGAAGTTGAAGGGCGGGGAGGTGCCGAAGGATCCGGACGGGGCGGCTCAGCTTTTCGAGCAGGCGGCGGCGAAGAACTACGGGCCGGCGATTTACCGGGTGGCGTGGCAGCAGATCGAAAAAGGCGAGTTGGAAGCGGGGTTGGCGGAGATGCGCCGGGCGGCGGTGTTGGGCAGCCTGGAGGCGCAGTTTCATCTGGGCCATCGGTACGAGATGGGCGAGGGAGTGCCGATGGAGCATGACCGGGCGCAGCGATACTTCCGCCTGTGTGCGGCGAAGGGCCATCCGTCGTGTGCGTACCGTTTGGCGTATCTGCTCTTTCAGGAATCGCCGCAGACGGAGCGGCAGCGACTGCAGGCGTTGGCGTGGATGCAACTGGCGGCGGAGGGAAGGGTACAGGGGGCGCGGGAGAAGGCGGAGCGAGAAGCCGGGCAACTCACTCCGCAGCAGTTGGAGAGGGTGGCGTCGCTGAAGCAGCGGCTGGTGCCACGCTAGGGCGGCTACTGCTTCTTGGGTTCGGGCTTCTTGGGTTCTGGCGGGGCGGGGGGCAGGTCCGAGTTGAAGGCGTCGGCGACGCACTTCCACTTACCGTCGGATTGCTTCTTCCAGACTTCGAGGATCTTGCCGACGTCGGGGGCGGGTTTCATGTCGATTTGGTAGGTGCCGGTGAGGTAGGCGAGGTCGCCGGATTGGGCGACTTCGATTTTGGTGGGGGTCCAGGAGACGGTGAGGTCGGGGGACATGAGGGGGGCCCAACCGGCGCGGACGCTTTCTTTGGTGGCGGCGAGGGGAGCGTTGGGGGCGAGGACGTGGGCGTCGTCGGTGTAGTAGGAGACGACGGCGTCGAGGTTGCGGGCGGAGGCGGCTTTGGACCATGCGGCGTCGAGGGCGCGGATGGCGGCTTCATCGGCGGCGCGGGTGTCGGGGGCGGCGGGCGGAGCGGGCGGGGCGCAGGAGGAGAGAAGGAAGACACAACCCAGGGCAACAGCGAGGGAAGAGCGGAGCATAGGCCGCGAGTATAGCATCGCGGCCTATGGAGGGCGGAGGCGGATTAGACGTCGAAGCCGTGGAGTTTGCGGTGGTGGACGCCGTCGTAGCGTTGGGTGGATTTGAAGAGCTCGTGGCGGCCGTCGGCGGAGACCTCTTTGTACTTACCGGACATGGCGTCCATTTCGGCTTTGGACATGACTTTGAGTCCGCGGGCGAGGGCGATGTCCTGCTTGAGCTGGGCCATGGAGGTGATGCCCATGACCTGGGCGGTGACGGGGACGCTGAGGCAATAGCGGTAGGCCTGATCGGAGGTGAGGCCGAGTTTCTCGATGAGGCGCCCTTGGGTGTCGCCGCCGGCGAGGCCTTTCATGCCGATGACGCCGACGTTCTTCTTGAGGCAGACGGGGACGACTTCGTTCTGGAAGGAGCGGAAGTGAGCGTCGAGGATGTTGATGGGCATTTGGGCGGTGTCCCAGTCGTAGGGCTTGGCGAGCATCTTGAGGTGGATGCGGGGGTCTTTGTGACCGGTGAAGCCGATGAAGCGGACTTTGCCTTGCTTTCTGGCTTCGATGGCGGCTTTGATGCCGCCTTTTTCGAAGGTCCAGTCGGGGTCGGAGTCGTAGTTGTTTTCGTGGAACTGCCAGAGGTCGAGGTGGTCGGTTTTGAGGCGGCGGAGGGAGTCTTCGAGATTTCGCATGGAGCCGGCGTAGTCCTTTTCGCAATTTTTGGTCATGAGGAAGACTTTGTTGCGGCGTTTATCCATGGCGAGGGCTTTGCCCATGATTTCTTCGCTGCCGCCGTTGTGATAGTCCCAGGCGTTGTCGAAGAAGGTGAGGCCTTCGTCGATGGCGGTGTGCATGATGCGGATGGCTTCGTTCTGGTCTTTGACGGCGCCGATGTGCCAGCCGCCGAGGCAGACGATGCTGACGCGTTGTCCGGTGCGGCCGAGGACGCGGGTGGGCATGCCGGTGGCGGAGGCGCTGGAGGTTTGGGCGATGACCTGTTGGGCCAGGGCGGTGAAGGATAGGGCGCGGGCGACGTCGCGACGGGTGGGTTGCTGCATTTTTTTCGATTCTCCTCGCCAACAATTTATCCCATAATCGAGTCATGCATTTGCTGACTGGGAAGTACGCCTTTCGTGGAGAGAATTTCCGGCCGGAGACGCGCCGGGCGTGGATGGAACGGATGCTGGCGTTGAGCGCGATCGCGCCGACGTTTTGCTCGAATCTCGCTTATGGCAGCTCGACGGTGAGCAAGAGCGAGGCGACGAAGTTCTCGCTGCCGGGGCTGCATCCGGGCAAGGTGGTGTCGGTGCGCGACGAGAAGTCGATCGTGGGCGGCGTGTACCAGAAGGAAGCCGTGGGGCGGATGATGAGCACGGGGATGCAGGGGCTGACGGGGAGCAAGGACAGTGTGGCGAGTTGGCGGACGTTCTTTTCGCCGGGTGAGCGCGTGGGCATCAAGTTGAATCCGGTGAGCCGGCCGTATGTGATTTCCGATGCGACGGTGGTGCGCGAGATTATCGCGGGGCTCGAGTCGGCGGGGATCAAGCGGCAGGACATCGTGGTGTATGACCGGTATAAGGCCGAGTTTCTGGCGGCGGGTTTCGACAAATGGCTGCCGGAGGGAGTGCGGTGGAGTTTTGCGGCGCAGGCGTACGACGGCGTGCAGCAGGGCATTGACGGTTACGACACGAACCACTATCTCGACATGCAGTTGACGATGCCGGGTTACGACTTCAACAACGAGACGGCGCGGCGATCTTATGCGTCGAAGTACATCACGACGGAAGTGGATAAGCTGGTGAACTTATGTTTGTTGAAGCATCACCAGTCGGCGGGGATTACGATTGCGCTGAAGAATCTGTCGCACGGGTTAGTGAATAACGTGTGCCGGAGCCATTCGTCGCCGATGTTGAATGCGTGCGGGGCATTTATTCCGGCGGCGGTGTCGATTCCGGTGATTCGGAATAAGGCGGTGCTGCAGATCTGCGACGGGATCAAGGCGCTGTATCACGGCGGGCCGGGGATGAATGCGCGGAAGACGAAGTACGTGTGGGAGCACAAGACGATGTACTTCAGCACGGATCCGGTGGCGATGGACCGGATCGGGTGGCTGGAGATCGACAAGCAGCGGGCGCTGGTGGGGATGGCGCCGCTGGCGGATGCGAAGCCCGATCAGGATTCAGGCTTCGTCCGCATGCAGCCGGAGCACGTCGACATTGCGGGCGCGCTGGGCTTAGGCATTGGCGACCTGGCGAAGATTCAGCACGTGAAGCTGACTTAGCCGCCCATCTGGTCGGCGCCGACCCAGAGGTTGACGGTGTTCAACTCTTCGCGGCCGCACATTTTCAGATAACAGAAGAGCTGCATGCGGTAGGCCGCGTGGGCGTTCAGGATGAGGCTGGTGACGAGGGCGCCTTTCGAGCGCTGCAGACCGAACATGTTGACTTCGGCGCGGAAGCGATCGCTGGTCCAGGTGCTGAAGGTGTCGCGGTAGAAGGCGGCTTGGCGGCCGATTTCGTCGAGGCAGTGGGGGAAGTCGAGGGTGTGGGCGCGGGCTTCGGCGGGTCCCCAGAGGCTGGACATACTTTCGCGGGTGAAGACGCCGCCGTCGATGGCGGCGAGTTGGGTGGGGCCCATGATGGCGAGGTATTGGAGCAGTTCGAGGATGCTGCGCTGCTTCGGGGTGGGGCGGAAGTCGAGCTTTTGAGGGTCGATCTTGCCGGCGAGGTGGAGCAGGATCTTGATTTCGTGGCCGAGGGCGCCGATGAGTTCGTCTGGGGTGAGGACCATTATTTGCCTTTCTTGCGGAGGTCGCGGAGGGCGTCTTTGCCGATCCAGCGGGGGGTGGGGGCAGGGGAGGCGGCGAGCCGCTCCGCTACTTCGAGGGCCGCGGTGCGCAGTGCCGGGCCGCGCGTGCCGATGCGACGCAGGGCCCAGTTCACCGCTTTCTTCACAAAGTGGCGATCGTCGCCGGCGTGGGCTTCGATCAGGCGCAGGCCGGCGAGGAACTGGGTGTCGGGAGCTTGGCGGTCATGGCCGGCGAGACAGGCGAGCAGGGCGAAGCCGGCGCGCTTCTGCTGTTCGCCGTCCAGGGCGGCCCATTGGTCGACCTTCTTCCAGGCGTGGGGAGTGCGGTCGAAGAGGTGGAAGCAGAGCGTATCGCCGACGCCCCAGTTGTCGAAGTCGCGGCACCAGCGGTCCATTTGGGCGGAGGTGACGCGGCCCGGTTCGTCGACGAAGGCGGTGAGGAGGCGGGCTTCGTAGCAGTTGGTCTCCCAGAGGGCGAGCGCGAGCGGGTGGCTGCGGCCGAGGCGTTGGGCAATCTTCTGGACGTTGGCCATGGAGACGCCGAGAGCGCCGGTGGCCGTGATGCCGAAGCGGACGAGATTGTGGAGGTCCTTTTCGGTGCGGGCTTCGTCGAGCCAGGCGAGGGCCTGGTCGACTTGCTGGCGGACGGCGGCGGTGGCCATGTTCAACTCCGGGCGAGGATGAGGTCGAGGGCGTTGTAGCTGGCGCGCACGCCTTTGTCCATGGGGGCCTTCAGCATGGCGTCGCGGATCTCCTGGCTCTCGTAGACGATGGTGTTGACCAGGGTGGTGCGACCGGCGACTTCGGTGAACTCGAGGGTGGTGGTGGCTTGCCTGGTGCTGCCATCGAAGACTTCCACGGCGACAATGCGCTCGGGGCGGACGATTTCGGTGTAGGTGTGGCGGAGACCCATGCGGACGCCGTTGGTGCGGACCCAGACGTAGTGGGCGAGGCCGCCGACGCGGAAGTCGATTTCGCAGACGTCGACGGACCAGCCGTCGAGCGCGCCGAGCCACTGGCGGACGAGTTCGGGGCGGATGTGGGCTGCAAAGACGAGGTCGCGGGGGGCGGCAAAGTCGCGCTGGAGGCGGATGGTGCGTTCGTCGGGGGTGGAGACGAGCAGTTCGTTCATTTGGCGGGCTCCTGGAGTTTTTGCATTTCGGCGAGAACTTGGTCCAACCGTTGGTAGTTGGCTTCCCAAAACTGGCGGTAGTTTTCGAGCCAGCGGTTGGCTTGTTGGAGGGGGGCGGCGACGAGGCGGCGGGGGCGACGCTGGGCGTGGCGTTCGCGGGTGATGAGGCCGGCCCGTTCGAGGACTTTGAGGTGCTTGGAGATGGCGGGCTGGGTGATGGCGAAGGGTTCGGCGAGGTCTTTGACGGAGGCTTCGCCGGAGGCGAGGCGGGCGAGGATGGCGCGGCGGGTGGGGTCGGCGAGCGCGGCGAAGGTGGCGTCGAGGCCTGGATCATAACCAACCAGTTCCATAACCGAATGGTATTGGAAGGAGAGTGTTTCGTCAAGAAAAAAAACCGCGACCCCAGATTGTCAGGGTCGCGGTGAGGGAGGTTGGATGCGAACGCGTACGGCAGGAGAAACCGTGGATCGATCCGGCACCTGGGCTCTGGTAGTTTGATTGGCTTTTGGTTTTTGGAGCGCAGGCGCTGAAGGCCGTCCTCCGGTGAAACGGCCCTCGTCGTTAGGGGGAGCTTATTGGCCGCGGCCGAGTTGGCGCACGGTGAGCGTGGCGACCGGTTGCGGATTGCCGTCGGCACGAACGGTCTGGAGCCGGAGCTGGGTGGAGCGCGGCTGTTCGAAGAAGTTGGGCTGGAGCTCGTACATGAGGTCCATCGACCCGCGGGCCGGGGACTTGGCATTCACGTGCACCCAGGAGGCCGGCGTGAAGGTCCACTGGCATTGGGGGTGGCTCGCGGTGAGCCGCAGATGGTAGACGCCGCCTTCAGCAGTGTGTTGAGCAGAGATGGGGGAGAGCGAGTAACGGCAGTGCGACGGCGCATCGCCGCCGAAGACGAGAGAGTTGAGGGAGGTGATCGCAACCAACAGAATCAATTTCATCGGGAACCTCAAGTAACCAAGGGAGAAAAGTGAAGCGGCTCAAGCGTTTGCTTCGTTTGTGCCGCGTTTCGAATTTGCTTGTTTTTTAAGGTACAACGAGGCCGGACGAAAGTCTACAGCAGACTGTAAATTTGCTTTAGTTTTCGCTGGCGACGGGAGGGCGGTCAATGGGCGTGGCGCCGTCCGAGCGCGTGGCTTGTTTGCGACGCCACTTATGCCATTCAGCGAGATGCCACTTACCGCTTTCGACGAAGATGTCCTGCTTTTCGCGGGCGCGGCGGCGGAGGACCTGATAGACGGTCTGGTAGTTGCTGTCCCGGAGACCACCGTTTTTGAGGGCGGCGATCATCTCGTGGGTGTTTTGGGGTTGCTGCAGCGTACGTAGATGAAGAATCGAGGCTTCCGGGATGGTGAGGCCGAAGAAGGGATAACGGGGTGGTCCTTCTGCGGCGGGGGTGGGAGGGGCCAGGGGGGCGGCGGGGGCATAGACCGGCAAACCGGCGGGCGCCGGAGGGGAGGCGGGGAGGTTGTGCAGACGTCGGATTGCAGCGATCGCCGTCTCGATGTCCGCCTTACGGCGCTCGAGATCGGCCAGCACTTCAGCGTAGTCGACGGTGCTCATGAGCGGGGTGATCAGGTCGATTTTAGCGTGCTTAAAGCAGGCGTTCAAGAGAACCAAAGGCGAAGGCTCAAGAGGGCGCTGTAGCCGGAGGGATCGGCCTGTTCAAGTGGTCGTTGAGCAGGTGTTCAAACGCAAGAAAGGCCGCCTTTTGGCGGGCGGCCTTTCTTGTTGCAAATTCGACCTTGGCTTGCCCGATGGCAAGTGAGTTGGTCTACGATTGCCTCGACTATAGCGCTCCGCTGCAACCGCTGTCAAATGCTCAACTTGAAGGTTTTTTGCGGGATTGAGCGGCGGAAACGAGCGATTTAAGCGGGAGCCTGTGGATGATGTGGAAATTGAGCGGATAGTGATGTCTGCTTAAAGATTGATCAATCGTCGCTTGAGCTGCTGTCGCCGCAGCTCGAATCGCAGCTGTCGCAGCCGGAGTCCGTACCGCAGGCGGAGTCGTTGCTGTCACCCGAGTCGCAAGAGCCGCAGGCGGAATCATCGGAGCAGGAGCCAGAGTCCGAGCAGCCGGTGGAGCCGGAGCAGCCGCCGAAGGAGAAGCGTGAGTCGGGGACGGCGTCGTCATCGGCTTCGTCGGCTCCTTTGCGGATGACGCGGTTGGGATCGGGGGGATGCCAGGCGCGCATGCAGGTGAAGACGATGCCGCCGACCAGGAGGAGAGTCGGGGTGATGAAGGCGCCGGGGAGGAGGTCACTCCAGATGGCGCCGAGGGTCCCCAGGACGAGGCCGGTGAGGGCGAGGTGACCGGCCTTGCGGTTGGGCGTTGGGGCTGGTCGCTCGCGTTGGGGCCAAATGGACTCGGGTGGGTATCTGCCGAAAGTTTCTACATAGGCGACGCGGGCGTCGTCGATGGTCCCGGGGCGATCGAGTCGCTTTTCGATGTCGCGGCATTCGGGCAGCTCACGCCAGGAGGGTAGGCCGCGGTGGAGGTCCCAGGCGGCCTGGATCGGGGCCGGGGTGGCGAGCCGACGCGTGGAGGAGGTGGCCAGAAAGAGGAAGCGGCGGTACTCGTCAAAGACGTGCCGGGCGAACTCGACGGACCAGCCTTGCTGGCGCGCCAGCGTCTCGACATAGTCGGATTGGGTGGACGGATCCCCCACTTGAAGGTCCGACCATTTTTCCCAATTCTGCGGTTGTGCGACCACTCCTTTGAGGGATCGGCCTCACCACGGCGAACTTTAGCTTGTCCCTCAATTAGTTTTGCCCGGCCTACTGCAGGGCAGCAGACCGGGCAAATGTTTTTCCCCCACGGCTTGAAACTAAGAAGCTACCACATCCGAGCGAGCCGGGGCTGGGACTACCAGGCCTGGCGATAGAGCTCGAGGAGGTCGGCCTCGGTGCAGGGGCGGGGGTTGTTCTGATGACAGCCGTCTTCGATGGCCTTGGCGGCGAGTTTCGGGAGGGAGTCCTCGGGGATGCCGTAGGAGCGCAATTGGGGGGCGATGCCGAGGGCGGCATTGAGCCGGCGGACGGCGGTGGCGGCATCGGGGCCGCCAAGGACGTCGCCCAGTTCCTTCATGCGGTCCGGAACGCTGGCGGCGTTGAACTCGATCACGGCGGGGAGGAGGACGGCGTTGGCGGTGCCGTGGTGCATGCCGTATTCCGAGGAGAGCGGATGGGCGAGCGAATGCGTGGCGCCGAGGCCCTTTTGGAAGGCGATGGCCCCCATCATGGAGGCCATCATCATGCCGGTGCGGGCTTCGAGGTCCTGGGGATTCGCCGCGAGGCGGGTGAGGTGTTCGGCGCAGAGCTTCACGCCGGCGAGGCCGATGCCGTCACAGATGGGGTGGTAGCCCTTGGCGACGTAGGCTTCGAAGTTGTGGGTGAGGGCGTCCATGCCGGTGCCGGCGGTGACGCCGGCGGGGAGGCCGAGAGTCAGTTCGGGGTCGTTCAGGACGACGTCGGCGATCAGGAAGGGGCTGAAGATGACCGTCTTGCGGTTGGTGGCGGCAATGGTGATGACGGCGGAGCGGCCGACTTCGCTGCCGGTGCCGGAGGTGGTGGCGAGGGCGATGAACGGGGGCAGGTCGCGGGTGATTTTGGCGTCGCCGCCGATCAGGTCGTCGTAGTCGGCAAGGGGCAGGGGATGGGTGACTTTGAGGCGGATGGCTTTGCCGGCATCGAGGGGGGAGCCGCCGCCGATGGCGATGACGGAGTCGCAGTGGCCGGCGCGATAGGCTTCGACGCCGTCGGTGACATTCTGCTCGGTGGGGTTGGGGTCGACGGCGTCGAAGATGACGGCGTGGGGGACCAGTTTTTGGACGAGGTCGAAGACGGGGGTCCGGCGGAGTCCGCGGTCGGTGACCAGGAGGGGGCGGCGGAGGCCGCGGCGTTCACATTCGGCGGGCAACTGCTGGACGGCGCCGGGGCCGAAGACGATCGCCGTGGGGAAGGAGAAGCGGTGCAATGACATGATCCTTTTGAGGATAGCCCGTACAATGGAGGAGCGTGGAAGAAGAAGTCGTTGGCAAGATATACGACGGGCGGCTGGCGCGGCGGCTCGCTCGTTACCTGATTCCGTATCGCCGTTACGTGGGATTGGCCCTGGTGATGCTATTTCTGCAGGCGGGTCTGCAGATCGTGGGGCCGCTGCTGACGAAGGTGGTGGTGGATTGCTATCTCTCGAAAGGATCCTGCTCGGCCGAGATGGTGGCGCGCCTGCCTCCCGAGCCATCCTCGGGCATTCTGCTGATCCTGGCGATTTACCTGGTCTCGATTGTCCTGGCGACGCTGGTGGAGTTCGGCCAGACGCTGATCATGCAGCGCACGGGCCAAATGGCGATGTTCGATCTGCGGCGCGAGGTGATGACGCATCTGCAGAAGCTTGACGTCGCCTTCTTCGACCGCAACCCGGTCGGGCGGCTGGTGACGCGCGTCACGTCCGATATCGACACGCTGAACGAGCTCTATACGTCGGGCGTGGTGACGATCATCGCCGACATGGCCGTGCTGATCCTGATTGTCATGACGATGTTCCGGCTGAATCCGCAATTGACGTGGATCATGCTGGCGGTGATGCCGTTCGTGGTGCTGACGACGGCGATCTTTCGGCGAGCGGTGACGCTTTCCTACCAGAAGACGCGGCTGGCGGTAGCCAAGATCAACGCCTACATCCAGGAGCATGTGAACGGCGTGGCCGTGTTGCAGCTCTACAATCGCGAGGCGCGGGCCCGCGAGGATTTCGATCGCATCAATCGCGAGCACATGGACGCCTTTAAGGAAGGGATCCACGCCTACGGCTGGTTCTATCCGGTGACCGAACTGCTGACGATGCTGGCGCTGGCGTCGCTGCTGGGCTACGGCGCGGTGCGGGTGCATGACCAGACGTTGAGCCTGGGCGTGCTGCTCGCCTTTATTCAATACGGCTTCCGCTTCTTTCGCCCGATTGCCGATCTCAGCGAAAAGTACAACATTCTGCAAGCGGCGATGACCGCCTCGGACCGGGTCTTCAAATTGCTCGATACCGAGCCGCGCATTGTGGCGCCGGCATTGCCGAAGCCGTTTCCGGTGACGGCCGCGGCGATCGAGTTCGACCATGTCTGGTTCGCCTACAAGGACGAAGACTGGGTGCTGCGCGACGTGAGCTTCCGGATCGAGCCGGGGCAAACGGTGGCGGTCATCGGGCATACCGGAGCGGGGAAGACGACGATTATCAGTCTGCTGCTGCGCTACTACGATCTGCAGAAGGGCGCGATTCGCATCGGCGGCATTGACCTGCACGAGTTCGATCCGCTGGACCTGCGGCGGCACTTTGGCGTCGTGTTGCAGGATCCGTTTCTGTTCACCCGGGACGCTGGCCGAAAACATTCGGCTGGGGGACGAGTCGCTGGAGCGCTCGGCGCTGGAGCAGGCCGCGCGCGAGGTGAATCTGTTGCCATTTATCGAACGTTTGCCCGAAGGTTTCGATTACGCTTTACGGGAGCGGGGCCTGGGACTTTCGACGGGGCAGAAGCAACTGGTTTCTTTCGCGCGAGCGCTGGCGCGGCAGCCGCGCTACCTGATTCTGGATGAGGCGACTTCGAGTGTCGACACCGATACGGAGATGCACATCCGGCAGGCGCTGGATCGGCTGGTGACCGGGCGCACGTCGATCGTGATCGCGCACCGGCTTTCCACGATTCAGCGCGCGGACCGGATCCTGGTGATGCACAAAGGGCAACTGCGCGAGAGCGGCACGCATCAGCAGTTGCTGGCGTTGAATGGGTTGTATACGCGGCTGTATCAACTGCAATATCAGGAGCAGGAAGTCGTCGCGAAGCAGGCGAGTTAAGCGAGGTAGTCCGCGAGTTGGCGGCGCACGCTTTCGGGCGCTTCGGTTTCGAGGATGAGGTCGGTGCCGTCGTAGCGCTGGCTGAGGACTTTAGCGCGCTCGTGGAGCAGGTGCAGGGCGCCGCCGTCGGCGGCATTGATGCGGAAGGTGGCGTTCTCGACGGGGTCGAGAGAGAGCAGTTGGTCGATCCGGGCGATGAGCTGGTCGAAGCCCTGGCCCGTCATGGCAGAGACGGCGACGGCGGCAGGGGACTCTTCCGCACGGGCATCGCCGAGCACGCGGCGCGCGACGCTCGGGACGTCAGCCAAGCCGTCGGGGAGACGGTCAATCTTGTTGAGGACGAGCAACTGCGGCGTCTTGGCGGCGCCGATCTCTTCGAGCACTTTGAGGACGTGCGAGGCGAGGAGGGGGGCGTGCGGCGACGAGGCATCCACCACGTGCAGCAGCAGGCGCGCTTCCACGACTTCTTCGAGCGTGGCGCGGAAGGCATCCACGAGGGTGGTGGGCAAACCGCGGATAAAGCCGACGGTGTCGGAAAAGAGCACTTTGCGCTTGGAGGGCAGAACCAGGTGGCGCACGGTGGGGTCGAGCGTGGCGAACATGCGGGAGTCGGCTTCCACGCCGGCGCTGGTGAGCCGGTTGAAGAGGGTCGATTTACCCGCGTTGGTGTAGCCCACCAGGGAGATGGTGGCGAGAGGAACACTTTGCCGCTGGTGCCGTTGGATGGAGCGGCCGGCGCGGACGTTCTCGATGTCGCGCTTGATCTTGGCGATGCGATGGCCGATGCGGCGGCGGTCGGTTTCGAGCTTCGTTTCACCGGGACCCCGGGCGCCGATGCCGCCGCCGAGTCGCGAGAGGGCGATGCCTTGGCCGGAGAGGCGCGGCAGCATGTAGTTCAACTGGGCGAGTTCGACCTGCAACTGGCCTTCGCGCGTGCGGGCGCGGCTGGCAAAGATGTCGAGGATGAGCTGCGTGCGGTCAATGACTTTGACGCCGATGGCGGTTTCGAGATTGCGTTGCTGGGAGGGGCTGAGGTCGCCGTCGAAGATGACGGTGTGGGCGTCGTGCATCTTGACGAGGGCTTCGAGTTCGGTGAGTTTGCCGGAGCCGATTTGGGTGGCGGAGTCCGCTGCGGCGCGTGATTGCAACAGCTTACCGGCGACGGTGGCACCGGCGCTTTCGGCGAGGACGCCGAGCTCTTCGAGGGATTCCTCCGGCGTGGCATCCGGGGCGGACGGGTGAGTGGGGCTAGGACGTCGTTTGACGTGCAGGCCCACTAAAATGGCGATTTCTGTGGCTGAACGAGGCAGAGGGCTCTGTTAGCGTTCTCCGGCTTCGATGGGCGGCGGAGCGCCCGGAACCGGGTGAGGGCCGCTGGCATGATTCGCGTGAGCCGCAGCGGCGTGCATGCCGGAGTTGGCGGTGTTGCGGGAGACCACAACGGTCGAAATGGCATGCTTGAAGATCAACTGCTCCTGGTTGTTCGCTTCCAGGATCACCGAATACTTATCGAAACTCTTGATTCGCCCGGAGAGCTTTACGCCACTCATCAGATAGATGGTGAGGTAGATCTTTTCCTTGCGAGCATTGTTCAGAAAAGCTTCTTGAATATTTTGTTGTTGTTGTACTTGCTTTTCCATGGGGGATATCCCGTTGTGCGCCAGAGCCATAAAACCCAAGTCCTCATTATTTTACACTAAACCTGTCGGAGAACGAACCTACTCGTTTGATTAACGAACATTCATTATACGGGTGTCACCAAACTCCGACGCTCTGTCTTTTCCGTAGTTTACATTTGTATCGCATCTCACAGTTCCACGGGGACCGGTACAGATCCCGGCGCTCTGCTAAGATCACCCCACATGGGGACCTTCCTACTTGCCTTACTGCTTTCCGCCGACGCCGACCTGCTGCTTTACAATGGCCGCGTCGTCACGGTTGACGCGAAGTTCACCATCCATGAGGCGGTGGCGCTGAAGGGCAACCGCATTGTCGCCGTTGGGACGTCGAAGGATCTGCTGGCGCGCGAGCGCGGGGCGAAGACGGAGGCCATCGACCTGGCGGGCGGCATGGTGATCCCCGGGCTGATCGATAGTCACGTCCATCCGCTCGAAGCGGGGTTGAGCGAGACGCGCGCCCCACTCCCGCAACTGGCCTCATTTGCGGACGTTCGCCGGTACCTGCAAGAGCAGGAGCGGGTAGTCCCCAAAGGGCAGTGGATCGAAATCCCACGCTCATTCCCGACGAGGTTCGCCGAACAGCGGATGCCGACGAAGGAGTTGCTCGACATCGTGCGCGAGCATCCGGTGCATTTCGATGTTGGCGCGTACGTCCGGGTATTGAATACGGTGGCGCTGAAGAAGTGCGGAATTACGCGGGACACGAAGAACCCGCCGCGGGGCGAGATCGTGCGAGGGGCTGATGGAGAACCCAACGGCGTGTTGCGCAACGCGGCGATCCTCCTCGAGGGTCATCGGAAGCCGGCCGTTCCGTTCACGAAGGCCGAAAAGCTGACCGCGCTCGAGAAGATGCTGCAGCGCTATGCCCGCGCGGGGCTCACTTCGGTGGGCGAAGGCGGCGCGGAGGATGACGAGGTGGAGCTTTACCAGGAGCTCTACGCCCAGAAGCGGCTGCCGGTGCGCGTGGCGATCACGTGGTGGCATGACATCAATCGCCCGCTGGAAGAACTGCTGGCTTCAACGCGGGCCGCGAAGTTCACCACCAACACGGGCGACGACTGGCTGCGTTTCGGCGCGTTCAAGGTGAACATGGACGGCGGCATGACGATTGGGACGGCGTTTCAGCGCGCGCCTTATGGCGGTTATGGGAAGCAGCTTTACGGGATGACGAATCCGGACGATCGCGGGCAGTTGTTTTCGGCGCCGGACAAGCTCTATACGCTGCTACGGGAGGCGCGGTCGCGCGGGTGGCAGTTGGCGGCGCATGCGCAGGGCGGGGGGGCAATCGATGGCTTTCTGGCGGCGCTCGAGAAGATCGACCAGGAGTTTCCGATCGGCCCGACGCGTTCGCATGTGATTCATGGGAGCTTCCAGAGTCCGGAGTCGATTGCGCTGGCCAAGAGGCTGGGCGTGATGGAGGACGTGCAGGCTTCGTGGCTGTACTTCGATGCGCCGGCGCTGACCAAAGTCTTTTTGTTGCCGGGGATGCGGTACTTCTTCCCGCTGCGTTCCTACCTGAACGCGGGGCTGCCGGTGGCCGGCGGCAGCGACCACATGATCGGGCACGACAAGAATCGCGCCATTAACCCGTTCAATCCGTTCCTGGGGCTGTGGACAAGCGTGACGCGCCGCATGACGAATGGCGAGGTGCTGTATCCGGAAGAACGCGTGTCGCGCGAGGAGGCCTTGCGCATGTACACGATCTGGGGCGCGCACCGGCAGTTTGGCGAAAAGGTAAAAGGCTCGATCGAGGCCGGCAAGCTGGCCGACCTCGTCGTGATTGACCGGGACTATCTGAAGTGTCCGGAAGCCGATATTGCCAAGATCGAGCCCATTCTGACGATTTTGGACGGCAAGATCGTCTTCCGGCGTTAGGACCTAGGAGTTCACGCCGGAGCAGAGGAAGCCGCCATCGACGGCGATCGCCTGACCGGTGATGAAGCTGGCCGCATCCGAGGCGAGCAGCACCGCGGCGCCGACGAGCTCTTCGGCCTTGCCAAAGCGCTTCATGGGCGTGCGGAGCAGGAACTCGCGGCCGCGATCGGTGCCATTGAGCAACGCGGAGTTGAGGTCCGTGAGGAAGACGCCGGGGGCGATGGCGTTGACGTTGATGCCGTGCTTGGCCCATTCAATGGCGAGGCTCTTGGTGAGCGAGAGTACGCCGGCTTTGGACGCCGCGTAGGCCGTCACTTCGTTCAAGCTGACGAACGAACTCAATGACGCGATGTTGATAATGCGTCCGCGGCCACTCTTGGCCAGCGGTTCATGGAAAGCCTGGCAGGCGACCACCATGCTGGTGAGGTTGGTGTCCATGACGGAATGCCATTCTTCGATCGTCATCGCCGTGGTGGGCTTGCGGATGGTCTTGCCGGCGGCGTTCAACAGGATGTCGACGCTGCCCAACTGCTTCACCGCTTCGTCGCGGAAGGCGGCGATCTGCGCGCTATCCATCACGTCGCAGGTGCGGCGCAGGGTGCGCCGGCCGAGAGCTTCAATCTCGGTTGCGACTTCGTCGATCAGATTCTCCCGACGGCCCGTCACGACGACGTCCGCTCCGGCCTTGGCCAGACCCAGGGCCAGCGTCCGGCCGAGGCCCGACGTGCCACCCAATACGACGGCGACGCGGCCGCTCAAATCCATGTAGTTGTGTACCGATGCCATAACAGTGCGTCCTTCAGTCTATCTAAGCCCAGTCGACGACGGCCTTGACGACGCCGGCTTCCGGGTCGAGCCAATGCGGAAAGCGAGCGATGAGGCCGTCGGCGGCCACGCGGTCGGAGACCCAGGGCGTGGTGTCGATCTGGCCGTTCTCCATGAGCTCGATGATGCGGCGATGTTCGGCGGGAGTGCTGTTGCGGGTGGCGAGGAGGGTGATTTCTTTGCGGTGGAAGTCGGGGTCGTGGAAGGTGACGTCGCCGACGAACAGGCCGACGTAGACGAGCTTGCCGCCATGGGCGACGTGCTTGAAGGCCGACATCATCGATTGCGGATTGCCGGTGCAATCGAAGACCAGGGTGGCGGGTTCGATGTTTTCGGGCTGATCGAGGCAGCGGCGCAAGGGGTAATGCCGGCTGGCAAAGTCGCGGCGTTTGGCGCTGAGATCGACGAGGTCAATCTCGGCGCCGGCGACTTTGAGGAACTCGATCACCGACAGGCCGATGGGCCCGGCGCCAATCACGACGGCCCTTTCGCCGGGCGCGGGTTGCCCGCGGAGGACGGCATGGGAGCCGATGCCGAGTGTCTCGACGAGGGCCAGTTGGGCATTGCTCAAGGTGCGGTTGGGGTAGAGATGGGTGGCGGGAAGCAGGAAGCGTTCGCGCATGCCGCCGTCCACATGCACGCCGAGCACTTTCAAGCTCTCGCAGCAGTTCGTCTTGCCGCGGCGGCAGGCTTGGCAGTGTCCGCAGTTGAGGTACGGGTTGACGGCACAACGATCGCCGATCTGGACGCCGGTGGCGCCTTCGCCCAGGGCCAGTACCTCGACGGCGAGTTCATGGCCGAGAATTCGCGGATAACTGAAGAAGGGCTGGCGGCCACGGTAGGCATGCAGGTCCGTGCCGCAGATGCCGATGCTGAGGACCTTTACCAAAGCCTCGCCAGCGCCAGGAGCGGCGGGCTCCGGCGTATTGTGCCACGCGAACTGCGTGGGCTGTTCAAGAATCAGGTTGCGCACAGTGAGCAGTTTATCTGAAGCGGCGTACACTCAAGGAAGTGCGAGAAACGGTTTCTTACCTCGAACGTCGCGTGGTCCAGCGGCCGCAAGTCGGTGTGATTTTGGGGAGCGGGTTGGGGGCCTTTGCCGACACGCTCGACAATCGACTGGAGATTCCGTACGGCGACATTCCGGGTTGGCCGGTGTCGACGGCCATCGGACATGCGGGAAAGCTGGTGTGCGGGGACATCAGGGGTACTCATGTGGCGGTGATGTCCGGCCGCAATCATCTTTATGAAGGCTACAGCGCGCAGCAAGTGGTGACCGGCGTCCGGACGCTGGCCGCGTTGGGTGCCAAGGCCTTCATCATCACCAATGCGGCGGGCGGCATCAATCTGGCCTACAAGCAGGGCGCGCTGGTCCTGATTTCCGACCACATCAATCTGCAGGGGGCGAATCCGCTGATCGGGCCCAATGACGACTCGCTCGGCCCGCGTTTTCCGGACATGACCGAAGCGTATAGCGCGCGTTTCCGCCGGGTGGCGCAGGAGTCCGCGACGGCGTTGGGCTTCACGATGCCCGAGGGCGTTTACGCCGGCCTGCGCGGTCCGAACTATGAGACTCCGGCGGAGATCCGCTATCTGCGGACGATTGGCGCAGACCTGGTGGGCATGTCGACGGTGGCCGAGGTGATTGCCGCGCGCCACATGAACATTCCGGTGCTGGCGATCTCGTGCGTCACGAACATGGCGGCGGGCGTGAGTCCGGACCCGATCAACCACGAAGAGGTCCTCGAAACGGGGCGGCAGGTGCGGGAACGGTTTGTCGCCTTGTTGCGGGACCTGACGCCGAAGCTGGTGGGCGCGTGACCGAACAGGCCCTGGCGGCCCGTTTGCGGGCGCATGCGCCGCATTCGAATTTCCTGGTGGGCGCGGCACTCGAGACGAATGACGGGCGCGTCTTTACGGGCTGCAACGTCGAAAATGCTTCGTACGGGCTGACGATCTGCGCTGAGCGCGTGGCGGCGTTCAGTGCGATTGCGGCGGGCGTGGCGCCACGGACGTTCAAGCGGATCGCCGTGTGCGGCGCGCCGCGCAACGCGCCGGCCGTTTCCGGTGAACTGACGCCGCCGTGCGGGGCCTGCCGGCAAGTGTTGTGGGAACTCTGCGGCGACATCCCCGTTATCCTGGTGGGCCTTGACGGCGCCACTGAAACCATTCCGCTTGCTCAACTTCTTCCAAGGGCCTTCGATGCGACTTTGCTTCCTCCTCCTGTTCAGCGCTAGCCTGTGGGGCGCCGCGGTTGACCTGATCGTGACCGGCCGCTACGTGGTCACCATGGACAACGGGCGGCGCATCATTGAGAACGGCGCGCTGGCGATTCAAGGCTCCCAGATTGTGGATGTCGGTCCGGCGGCGGAGATCACCGCGCGGCATACGGCCCGCCAGCGTGTGGACCGTCCGCGCGCGATTCTGGCGCCGGGACTGATCAACACGCACGGCCACGCGCCCATGGTGCTCTTCCGCGGCATCGCCGACGACCTCAATCTGCAGGACTGGCTCGAAAAGTACATCTTTCCGGCGGAAGCCCGCAACGTGAATCCCGAGTTCGTGCGCTGGGGAACGCGCTTAGCGCTGTGGGAGATGATCCGCTCGGGCACCACGGCCTACGCGGACATGTACTACTTCGAAGAAGTGATCGCCGAGGAGACGCGCAAGGCGGGGATGCGCGGCGTGCTGGGCCAATCGATCATTCGCTTTCCGGTGCCCGATGCGAAGACGCCGGCGGAAGGGCTGGCGCGCACGGAGCGCTTTCTGCAGCAGTTTCGCAACGATCCGCTGATTGTCGCGGCGGTGGCGCCGCACGCGCCGTACACCAACGACGACGCGACGCTGCGCGCTGCCCGGGCGCTCGCCAACAAGTATCAGGCGCCGCTGCTGATTCACCTTTCCGAGACCAAGCGCGAGAACGACGACAGTCTGAAGGAGTTCAAGATGACGCCGGCGGCCCGCTTGGCGAAGTTGGGCGTGTTCGACGGTCGGACGCTGGCGGCGCATGGCGTTTGGCTGACGGATCGCGATCTCCAGGTGGTGGCGGCGAAAGGCGTGGGCGTGGCGCACAATCCGTCGAGCAACATGAAGCTGGCTTCGGGGGTGGCGCCGGTGCTGAAGATGCTGAACCTGCGCATCGCGACGGGTCTGGGCACCGATGGTCCGGCGGGCTCGAATAATGACTTGAACCTGTTCGAAGAGATGGATCTCGCCGCGAAGCTGCAGAAGGTGACCAGCGGCGATCCGAGGGCGCTGTCGGCCGAGCAGACTTTCGCCATGGCCACGCGCGAAGGCGCCCGGGCGTTGGGGCTCGCGAACCGGATCGGTTCGCTCGAGGCAGGGAAGGAAGCCGATTGGATCGCGGTAGACCTCTCCGACGCGCATGCCCTGCCGTTGTTCAACGTCTATTCGCACCTGGTCTACGCCCTCAAGGCGTCGGACGTACGGGACGTGATGGTGCGGGGACGTCTGCTGATGAAAGACCGGCAGATGCTGACGCTGGACACGCCGGCGATTGCCGCCAAGGCGGCGGAATACCAGCTGTCGATTCTTGCCTCGCTGAAAAAAGTTCAGAAATAGTTGAGAATTTTCCCGCCGAAAATCCACTTATAAGTGAGCGCTGAAACTGTAGAGCGCGCGGCAGAATATGAGACAGTTTTCAGTTTTTTCTAAAGTCGGGGCGCTGGTGATTTTGGCCGCGAATCCTGGATTCGCCACGTTGGTGACGTATCTCGGGAACGCTTACTCGCCCGGCACTTCTCCGCAGCGCGCGACTTGGGCGGCGCAGTTACCGTCGCTGACTTACGACAACGTGGACCTCTCGACTGAATGCGTCAGCCCGTGCGCTTACTCATACAATAACGGGCCGCAATCGCTGACGAATGTCTCCGGACAAACGATTAGTGGGATTCAGTTCGTCGCCAGCAACACCGGCAGCGGCACTAACCAACTTTATGTTCGTTCCACCGGAACAACGCGAAATAACGGTAGCGGCGGCTATCCGAACTACACGTCGCTGGTCAACGGTTCTTTCAACCAAATGGCCTACGTCATCTCCACCGTGCAGCAAGTAACTGGGACCGCTTCCATTACGCTCACGTTGCCCACGGGAACGCGTAGCGTCGGGTTTGACTTCGCGAACATTAACTCCGCGTCGTCCAATATCTCCATCACGGCGAACACTGCCAGTACGAGCAGCAACGTGACGCCAACGAATCGCTACGATGTCGGTGCGGGGTCCCCCAACTATTTGACGACGGGACCGGGCTTTTACGGCGTCGTGAGCAACGATACGGACGGCGACATCACCACGATTACGATCACGACGAACGGCTCCACCAGCCAGTGGATCCTCAACATCGCCAACATTCGTTTCGGCACGCTGGCGGCCGAAGCCGCCGTGCCTGAGCCCTCGCCCCAACTGATGCTGGGTGCGGCGCTCATCTCGATTTCTCTGCTGCTTCGCCATCGGAGCAAATCTCAGCGGGGAGGTAACGCCTAGCGAGTTAGCTGCTGATAGTTTCATCCGACAAAAAAATACGACAGAGCGAAACGGCCGGTAGCCAAGCTACCGGCCGTTTCGTTGTTCCGTATGCTGGTGCATGATGCTGTTGCTCACTGCTTTGCTCGCCATCGACGCCCATACCGTGCTGGCCACCACCCAGCAAGGCGTGGAGATCCGCGACCTCATCTTCGCCAACTCGCAGAAGACCTATACGGCTGCCTATCGAGTTTGCCCGGCGAAGCCCAAGGGCCGGGTTCCGGGCATTCTCTACGTCCATTGGTATGACCCGCAGCACCACACGTCGAACCGGTCTCAGTTTCTGGCCGAGGCGACGACGCTGGCCAAGGCTGGCGTCTGTTCGCTGCTGGTGGACACGATGTGGTCCCAGCCCGACTATTTCCCCGCGCGCGATTTCGCCAAGGACGAAGCGTCCACGCTGCGGCAGCGCGACCGCCTGCGCGACGCGCTCGACTTCCTGCTCTCCTGGCCCGAGGTTGACTCTACCCGCGTCGCCTATGTCGGGCACGACTTCGGCGGGATGTACGGCGCTTTGCTGGCGGGCGACGAGCATCGGGTGAAGGCCTGGGCCATTCAGGCCGCCGCGCCCGCCTGGGCCGACTGGTACCTGCTCGGCACGCGGCTCACCGGCGCTGAGCGGGAGAAGGCCATCGCGCGCACCGCGGCGCTCGACCCCTCCGTGCAACTGAAGAAGGCGACGGGCGCGTTCTTCTTTCAGTTCGGCGACAGCGACCGTTACGTGCCCGAGGATCGGGCCCGTTTGTTCCACGCCGCGGCGCCCGAGCCTAAGCAGATCCACTTCTACAAAGCCGGCCACGGGTTGAACGAATTGGCCGTGCAGGACCGGATTTCGTGGCTTCGGCAGCAATTGCTCCCCCCAGGTTCGCGATAATAGAGGCATGCGTCTTTGCCGAACGGCAGCCTGGCTTTTTGCCGGGCTCATGTGGGCTCAGCCGACTCCCAAGCCACCCGCAGCCAAGGTGACCGAGTTGGAGCGCGCCATTGCGATTTTCAAGGCAGAATCGGAGAATTTGGGCCTGCGCGGCAACGGCTCGGCGGTGGTGCGGACTTCGAGCGGGAAGAAGCAGAAGTTCAAGTGGCATGGCCGCCTGTTTGAGAACTTCCGTAACAACTTTTTGGATGCGATTCCGCACGAAGTGGTGCAACGGGGAGGCGAACAGGGCCTGTTGCGCCGCAATCAGTTCGGATTTAACATCACCGGCCCGGTGATCATTCCCAAGCTCTACAACGGCACCCGGACGACGTTCTTCACTTTCACCTTCGAGGGCGTGCGCGAGAAGATCGGCCGCTCCTACTTGCGCACCATTCCCACGCTGGGCGAGCGGGTGGGTGACTGGTCCGGGACGGTGGACGCCTCCGGCGTGCAGTTGCCGATTTATGACCCGGCCACGACGGCCCCCAACCCGAACTTTGACCCGACGCAGCCGGTGTCCGAGACGAACCTCGAATACCTGCGGTCACCGTTCCCGAACAATCAGATCCCCAGCAACCGGCTGGACCCGAAGGCGCAGAAGGTGCTGGCGAACTATCCGGCGCCCAATAGCGACGCCGGCCCCTTCTTTCGCAACAATCTGTTCGTCTTTGCGCCGGAGATCAACTCGGCGAACGGCACGATCATTCGCCTGGATCATACGGTGAACGAGAAGAACCGCTTGTCGTTCAATCTCTCGAACTCCACCGGCACCGACGGCGCGGCGCCGCTGATTGCCACCGAGGCCAACCCGGGGTCGGTGATTGTCGATCGGCGCAGCCGGCGCGCTTCGATCGATCACGTACTGACGGCGTCGGCGCGCAACGTGAATACGTTGAGCTTTTCGGCCAGCACCAGCCAATTCGCTTACCGGAGCGAAGCGGGCGCGGATGGTCCGTTCCCGTATTACCGCGTGTCGCCGTATCTGGCGCTGGGCCGCGCGTTTCCTTCGTCGCGCAGTGCGCGGAATACGTTTGCCTTAAGCGATGGCTTTTCCACGCGCAGGGGGAAGCATCGTCTGGCGCTGAACGGCAGCATGACGCGGGAGCAGGTGAACATCTTCTCGCCCCAGTACCCCTCCGGCCTTTATCAGTTCTCGCCGGGTTTGACGAGCCTGCCGGGCATCGTCAACACGGGCCATGCCTTTGCGAGCTTTCTGCTGGGCCAGGCGGAATACGCCGAGCGCAGCGTGGTGACGGCGCCCTCGTACTTCCGCAAGCCACGCTACACGGTGACGATGAGCGATCAGTGGGAACTGGTGAAGGGGCTGAACCTGAGCGTAACGGTGAACATTGAGGGCAGCGGTCCGCGGACGGAGAAGTACGACCGCCAGTCGACGGTGTCGCCGGAGGTCTTGAACCCGGTGAACGGAAGGCCGGGGGCGCTGGTGGTGGCCAATCGCAATGGCGAGGGCCGTGGGTTCCAGCCGTTTCTGTGGAAGGCGGAACCGAGCGCCGGGCTTACGTGGAACGTCATGGGCGACTCGAAGACGGTGGCGCGCGCGAGCTACGGCCGCTCCTATTCCTCGATTCCGGTGTACACGGCGCAGTGGGGGACGCAGGCGTTTAACGGCGTGGTGAGCTGGATCTCGCCGAACACGCAGTTGCAGCCGGCGGTGACGCTGGCCGAAGGCCTGGCGAACACGCCGCGGACGTTCCCCGATCTGCGGCCGGAGTCCGCGAACTATACGGTGGCGGATCTGGTGGAGATCACCGGCCGTCAGCCGACTTACCAATCGGCCGGGCTCTCGGTGGAACGCAGCATGAGCGGCCAGATGATTCTGACGCTGGGCGCCGGCCATGCCAACGGCCGGAATCTCCTGCTGAGTAACTCCGGCTCGAACCCGAATGCGATTCCGCTCGGCGCGCTCGAGTATCGCGATGACTTAAACAACGAAGCCTTTCGCCGCGAATTGCGTCCCTATCCGCAGTACCAGCGTTTCGACGTCTACAGTGCGTGGCCCGAGGGCCGCTATCGCCGGGACGCCACTTACGTTCGTTTTGAGAAGCGCAGCTCGAGCGGCCTTTCGATTTCCGCCTACTACGAGTTCTCCAAGCAGATGGATAACTATTCGGGGCCGTACGGGGTGCAGGATTACTACCACCGGGAGAACGAGTGGTCGCTGACGTCCTCGAATACGCCGCACCGCGTTTCGTTGAACTACGTCTACGAATTGCCGTTTGGCCCGAATCGGCTGTTCTTCACGAACGCCAGTTGGCGCCGGCACTTCTTCGAAGGCTGGTCCTTGAGCGGCGTGACGACGATGACCAGCGGCGAACCGCTGGCGCTGCGTCCGCAATTCAACAACACGGGTGGAGTGGTGGACGCGCTGAATGTCAATGTGGTCCCGGGCGTGGACCCGCATGTTGCCCAACAGACGCCGGACCGCTGGTTCAATCCGGACGCCTTCGCGCAGCCGGACGATTTCAGCATCGGTAACGCCTCGCGGACTCATCCGACGCTGCGCATGCCGAGCAATCAGAACCATGACTTGAGCGTAAACAAGCGTTTCTCCATTTCCACCGAGCGCAGCATTGAACTGACGGCCGTCGGCCTGAACTTCGTCAATCACGCGAACTGGACGGACCCGGACACGATGATCGGCCCGGCTTCGGCGCCGAACGTGAACGCGGGCCGCATCATCGGTTCGCGCGGGGGACGCGTGATTCAGCTGGGATTGCGGTACAGCTTCTGATGCGACTTTCGGTTTGTCTACTTGCGCTCTCGGCCTGGGCGGCCGCGCCGCCGGAGAAGATCTCGCTGCGCGTTCCCTTTCTGCCCAACGAGGTGGTGAAGCTGGCCGAGATGAAGGCGACGCTGAACGGCAAGCCGGCGCGGCTGACGCGTCTGGCGAGCGACCAGGAGCCGCTGATGTTGCTGGTGGTGCTGGATCTGGCGGGCGACCTTTCGCTGGTGGACCCGGCGCGCCAAGCGCTGGTCGCCGAGATTGAGAAATTGCCGGCGAACGTCAGCGTGGCGGTGCTACGGTCCCAGGACGGCTTGCGCGTGCTGGAGGATCCGGGGACGCCGCGCGAGAAGATCAGCGAGACGATCCGTGGCCTGGCGATCAGCGGCCGCGCGGGCCTGCTCGATACGGTGTACACGTCGGTGCGTCTGGCTGACTCGCTGCTCGCGAAAGCGCACGTCCGCACGGCGGTGCTCTTCGTCAGTGATAGCCTCATTACGAACTATCGCGAGGACTATACCAATCCCGTCGTCAACTCGAGTGACTCGAACGACATGAGCCGCCGCTTTCCGGAAGGGCTCGTGAAGGAGAAGTTGCGTCAATTGAAGGCCGAGATGGCTTCGACGCTGACGCCGTTCTTTCTGGTGCATCTCAACTATCAGAGCGACCGCCTGAACGAGGCCTACCAGACCGGCCTGATGGATCTTTCGTCCTCCACCGGTGGCGAAGCCAAGTTCTGCCGGAGCGTGGGAGAGATTCCCGGCGCCGTCACCGCCGCCATGGAGCGCGTGGTGCGCGTGCAAGCGGTGGAACTGGAATCGACGGCGGTGAAGGCCAAGCAGTGGGACATCTCGCTCGAAGCACCCGGGCGCCAGTTGCAGTATCGATTACATTTCACCCCGGAGCGGACTAAGTAATGGTGCCTCGTTGGACACTGGCCGTGGCCTTTCTGACCGGTTTGCTACCGGGAGGGCTGCTCTATTGGCAAGCGCGGCAAGCGAAGCCCGCGCCGCCCACCGTGGTGCAGACCACACCCGCACCGCCCGCCGTGATCCCGGTGCCGCAGGAGACGGAAGAGCCCAAGACCGAAACGCCCAAGCCGCACTCCACCGGCCGCCGCGCTACGGCCGTCTTCGACGCGGCCGAACTCGGACGTCTGCTCGCTGAACGCAGCCAGCAGTTGGAGGTGGCGCAGAACGTCCAAGCCGACCTGACGCGTCAGTTGCGCGAGCTCGAAGCGAAGATGGACGGGCTGACTCAGGAAGACGCCAAGCGCCGGGCTTCCGAAGCCGACCTGCGTGAGCAGGTGGCGCAGCTGCAGAAACAGGTGGAGTCCGCTGCGTCCTTGGCGCAAACCAGGGAGGCGACGCTTCGCGAGAATGAAACCACGCTGAAGCAGTTGCGGCAGGAGGTGGCCGAGGGCGCTCAGCGCGGCACGCGCCGCCGGCAGATTCGCACGGAGCTCGAAGAGTTGGGCCGCCGTCGGGAGAGCTATCTGAACAACATCATCACGCGCTATCGCGAGGCGACGGACCTATTCCGCACGATGTCGCTGCGGCTCGATAATCCGCGTGATGCCAGTTCGCCACTCTCGAACGACCTTTCGCGCATTCAGCAAGCGATCCAACTGGCCGACGAAGACATCCGCCAGTTGCGGGTGCTGAACGCGCAGGCGGCGCGCCTACAAAAGGACTTGAACTAAGCGGGCGGGAGGCTAGCGGGTGGAGCCGCCGGCCAACTGCGCGCCCTTCTTCTGCCGGATCTCGCGCACCGCGTAAATGCGGCGCCCCTGGCTTTCGAAGTAAGTGCGCATCAGCAGTTCGCCAAGAATGCCGGTGGAGAACATCATCATGCCGCCCAACAGAAGCAGGGCGCCGGCGATGAGCAGCGGGCCATGGTCAGCCACCAGATGTCCGCCCATCAGCTTGAAGAGGGTGAGGTAGGCCATGATGCCGCCACCGAGCAGCGTGCCGATCAGCCCCACCATGCCAAAGAAGTGCATGGGCCGAGTGAAGTACTTGAGCAGGAAGCGAATCGTCAGAATGTCGAACAGGACGCGGAAGGTGCGGCTGAGCCCGTAGTGCGATGCGCCGGCGGGGCGGGTGATGTTCTTGATGGGCACTTCCACGATGCGCGCGCCGTAGAAGCTGGCGAGCGCCGGAATGAACCGGTGCAGTTCGCCGTAGAGGTTGATGTCGCGAATGATTTCCTGGCGATAGGCCTTGAAGGTGGTGCCGAAGTCGTGGAGGTCGACGCCGGAGGCTCTCGACATCAGCCAGTTGGCGATGCGGGAAGGGAAGCGCCGGGTGACGGCGTTGTCGACGCGTTCTTTGCGCCAACCGCTGGCGATGTCGTAGCCTTCTTCGAGCTTGGCGAGCAGGACGGGAATGTCAGTGGGGTCGTGCTGAAGATCGCCGTCCATGGAGATGACGATTTCGCCTTGCGCTTCGTCGAAGCCGGCGGAGAGGGCGGCGGTCTGCCCGAAGTTGCGGCGCAAGCGGATGACTTTGAGGTGTCCGTCGGTCTCGGCGAGGTTGGCTAAAAGGTCGAACGACCGGTCATTGGAGGCGTCGTCGACGAAGATGAGCTCGTAGGGACGGCCCAGGCTTTCCATCTCCTTCGTCAAGCCGTCATAGAGCGGCAGGATCGACGGCTCCTCGTTGTGGATGGGAATAACAATCGAAATCATGGGCACCCCTCACTTAGAAGTTTAGCAACAAGCCGTATAATGAGCACCATGCAACGGCGGAGTTTACTGGGCTCAGTGGCCCTCGCGCCCTTCGTGTGGGCTCAGGATCGGCCGACGAAGCTCACGATTAACAAGGTGGAATTCCTCCGCCTGGAAGGCCAGCGGACCGCCGAGCGCGGGACCAACGGCCAGCATCAGGTGAACCCGATCCACATTTACGACGGGTTGCGGCCGAAGGAATACAAGGACGGCACGGGCACTTCCACCAACGCGAAAGTGACGGCGTTATATCTGCGCATCACCACCGCCGAGGGACTTTTCGGCCTCTACGGGCCGATCGATACCGAAGCTGCCATCGTGGTGGAGGGGCAACTGGCGCCGTTCCTGCGCGGTAAGGACGGGCTGGCCGTGGAAACGCTGTGGGACCAGATGCACCGCAGCAACCGGCATTCGCGTTCCAGCCACTTCATGATGGCCATCTCGGCCGTCGATTGCGCGTTGTGGGATCTGCGCGGCCGTTACTACAACACGCCGGTGTACCGGCTGCTGGGCGGCCCCACGCGGACGAGCGCTCCGGTTTACGGCAGCACGTTGGGCTACTCGTTGGAGTTGGAGAAAGTCGCCGAGCGCTCCCGCGCATTGAAGAACGCGGGCTTCCGCCATCAGAAATGGTTCCTGGGCTATGGCCCTGGCGACGGGGCAGCCGGGCTCGAGAAGAACGTCAATCTGGTCCGCACGCTGCGCGAATCGGTGGGGCCGGAAGTGGACCTGATGTTCGACGCCTTCATGGGCTGGGACCTGGGTTACGCCACGGCCTGGGCCAAACGGGTGGAACAGTTCGCGCCGCGTTGGATCGAAGAGGCGTTTCACGTGGACAAGATGGAGAGCTTCGCGGCTTTGCGCCGCGCCACGTCGATTCCGGTGGCCACGGGCGAGCACTTCTATGGCCGCTGGGAGGTGCAGCGCTTCCTGCGCAACGAAGCGATCACCGTGGTGCAGGCGGACCCGGAGTGGTGCGGCGGCGTGTCGGAACTCGTCAAGATTGCCACGCTGTGCTCGTCCTTCGACGCGCAACTGATCCCGCACGGGCACAGCATCCATGCGGCGGTGCATGTCTCAGCGGCGCAATCGCCCATGACGTGCCCGCTCAACGAGTACCTGATTCTGAAGATGCAGAGCTACTACCACTTCGAGAAGAATCCGCCAACGCCGGTGAACGGCCACATCGCGCTTTCGGAGCGGCCGGGGTTCGGCATTGAGCTCGATTCGGCCAAGGCCAGCCGCATGGATGTCGTCAAGCTGTTGGCCTAAGTTAACCTGAAGGGGAGCATGGTCTCGGTCCTCAATCTCAGCAAGGTCTATCCGCAGTACGCGCGGCCCGTGGACCGGCTGGTTGAGTCGTTGCCGCTGGTGGGCCAGCGCCACACGGACTTTGCCGCGCTTTCCGACATTACGTTCAACGTCGAACCGGGCGAGATGTTCGCGCTGGTGGGGCCGAACGGCTGCGGCAAAAGTACGCTGCTGCAAACGGTGGCGGGCATTCTGCAGCCCACACGCGGCTTGGTCCGCGTGGAGGGCCGCATCGCCGCTTTGCTGGAACTGGGCGCGGGCTTTAACCCCGAGTTCACCGGGCGGGAGAACGTTTTTCTGAATGCCGAACTGCTCGGCCTGACGCGCCCGGAGATCGAGCGCGCGCTGCCGAGCATCGCTGCCTTTGCGGAAATCGGCCATTTTCTGGACCGTCCTGTCAAAGAGTATTCCACCGGCATGTACGTGCGGCTGGCTTTTGCTACCGCGATCCATGTGGAGCCGGAGGTGTTGATCGTGGATGAGGCGCTGGCAGTGGGCGATGCCCGCTTCGCCAATCGCTGCATCCGCAAGTTCGATGAACTGAAGCAGCGCGGCGTCACGACGTTGTTCGTCTCCCACGACCTCGGCCTGGTGAAGCGGTTGGCCGATCGCGCGATGTTTCTGTTGAATGGCCGCGCCCAGTACATCGGCGAAACCAAGGAAGCCATCAACCGTTATGTGGCCCAGGTGCTTTCGCCCGAAGAGGAACAGTCCGTGCCCGCACTCGGGCCCGTGCGCCATGGCGATGGCCAGAGTCGCATTGAGGATGTGAAGCTGCTGCCCGGCACACGGGTGGCGAGCGGCGATCCGGTGACGGTGGAGGTGGCGATCCAATTTCAGACCGCGCAAGCTGACCCCGTCTGCGGCTTGCTGCTGCGCAATCGCCAGGGCTTTGACGTCTACGGCACCAACACGCGGGTGGAAGGCACGCGATTGGGGCCGGTGGAAGCGGGCGAAACCATCATCGTGCGTTTCCATCTGGCGGCGCAGTTGGTGCGCGGCGATTACACGATCACCGTGGCGACGCAACACCCGAACGGCGCCAGCCAGGATTGGCTGGACGACGTACTCGGTTTGACCGTCACTCAGCAGAAGGACTTGGCGGGAGTTGCTGACCTCGCCGCCCACATTGAGGTGCTCACCCATGCCCACGTCTCCGACGCGCATTCAAGAAATCCAAGAAGCTCTGCGTGAAGCCGGCCTTGATGGCTGGCTTTTCTACGACCACCACTTACGCGATCCGCTGGGCTATCGCGTGCTGCAGTTCACGCCACCGCGCACGCCCAGCCGTCGCTGGTACTATCTGGTGCCGGCGCACGGTGAGCCACGGAAGTTAGTCCATTCGATTGAGGCGGGCATGCTGGACGCCTTGTCCGGCTTTAAGAATACTTACTCGGGCTGGCAGACGCTGACCGATGGCTTGCGCGAGTTACTCGGTAGTTGCCGCCGGGTGGCGATGCAGTACTCGCCGAAGTGCGCGATTCTGACGATTTCCATGGTGGATGCGGGCACCGTCGAGCAGATTACTGACTTAGGCGTGGAAGTTGTGACGTCGGCGGACTTGTTACAACAGTTCGAAGCTCGCTGGACGGAACAGCAGTACGCCGGTCACCTCGAAGCGGGCCGCCGCGTGGATGAGATTCGCCGGGCGGCCTTCCAGACGATCCGCGCGGGCATGACCGAGTACGCGCTGCAGCAATGGATTCGCGAGGCGTTCGAGCGAGACGGCCTGGTAACGGACCATGGGCCGATTGTGGCGGTCAACGCCAATGCGTCCGATCCGCACTACGAGCCCAGCGCTGAGCGCACGGCCATCATCAATCCGGGCGACGTGGTGCTGATCGACCTGTGGGCCAAGCTCGACCATTCAGGCTCCGTCTATTACGACGTCACGTGGACCGGCTACTATGGCGCGACGCCGCCCGACCGCGTGCTGAATGTCTTCAACGTGGTGACCGAAGCGCGCCGGCAGGCGAGCCACTTAGCGGCGCCGGGTCTGCAGGGCTATCAGATCGATGACGCGGCCCGGAACGTCATTCGCGCCGCGGGTTTTGCCGACCGCTTCTTCCATCGCACGGGGCATTCGATCGGAGAGGACGTGCACGGCGCGGGCGCCAACATGGACAATCTGGAGACGCATGACACGCGCACGTTGATCCCGGGAACTTGCTTTTCGGTGGAGCCGGGCATTTATCTGCCGGAGTTCGGCATCCGGTCCGAAGTCAATGTCTACATCACTGCGACGTCCGGGCAGGTGACCGGTGAGCAGCAGTCGCAGTTGGTGCGCATTGGATGAGGTGGGCAGTCCTTCTGTTGTCCGCCGCCGCCCTGGCGCAGACGCGCGACGGGAACTTCGTCCGTTTTGCGCGGGCGGATGGCGCCGCGGAGATCGAGTGGATTTCCGACCATAGCTTCCGCGTGGCGCGCCGCTTCGGCGGTCCGATCGCGGCCGGAGCGGCGATCGGGAGCGAAGTGAAGCATCAGGTGCTGGCGCGCGAGCCGAACTTTCTTCTGAAGACGTCCGCGCTCTCGATCGAATTGGATCCGGTGGCTTTTCGGCTGCGGGTTTACGATGTGGCGCGGGGACTGTGGCTCACGAACTGGGAGTCACTCGAGCGGGGGAAGGTGGAACGAGCGTTTCTGCCGGACGAGCGTATTTATGGCATTGGTCCGCGGGAAAGCCTGTCGCTCAATGCACGGGGCGAGAAGATGACGGCTTCAGCAGCGCTGGCCCTTTCGAGTCGCGGGTACGGCGTGTTCTTCGCCGGGGGGCCGTATCAGTTCGACCTGACCAAGACGTTCGACGTCCGCGGTGGCGCGCCGGACATGGTGGAGTACGTCTTTTACCTGGGACCGCGGCTCAAGGACATCTACGAGCGGCACATGGACATCGTGCCCCAACGTTGGTTCCTGGCTCGCGAGCACACGCGCGCCTTAACGCCCCTTTCGCGGGCGCCGTACATGACGAGCGTGCCGGCTTCGCTGCCGGCCTTGATCCACGCGAGCCTGGCCGGAGTGACCGTGCCGGTGGCCGACTGCCGTGAGCGTCGTGAGGCATGGTGCGACTACGTGCCGGCGTATCTGGGCCAAGATACGCCGCTACGCCGGTCGCTTGAGCCGTACTTAGTGACTTACTTGCAAGAAGTGAAGGATCGCGGCTATCCGATGCTGCGGCCCTTGCCGTTGCAGTATCCCGGCGACCTGGAGGCTGGCGCGCAGGCCGATGCCTTCATGCTGGGGGACGAACTCCTGATTGGCGCCCGACGTCTGCCGATGGGTACCTGGACCGACCTGCGCACGAATCGAACCTACCGCGGCAAACAGACGCCGCAAATCGAAGCGCCGGGACTGCCGGTGTTCGTGAAGAACGGCGCCATCCTGCCGTTGGCCCGCGACGGTTACTACGAAGCACACTATTTCCCGACGCTCGGAGCCGAGTTTTTTATCTTCGAAGCCGAGCGCGCCCAGTGGACGCAGTTGCACGCCTCGCCCGCCGGTATTTACTTGCGCCTGGAAGCGGAAAGTAAGGTGAGCCGCGACTACGAATGGATTGTGCACCATGTAGATGAGCCACTCTCAGTAGAGGGCAATGTCAAAGTGACTTCGCGTTACGACGCGGCCTCGCGCAATCTCCATGTCCGTCATCATGCGGAGGCTGACTCGGACGTTATTCTGAACCTGCGGTTTCCCGGCGCCCCGCTGGATGCGCCCAAGGCCCCATGACGGACTTACAGTTAGTCACCCGGGCCGCCCACTACGCGGCGCACGCTCACCGAAAGCATCGCCGCAAAGGGGCAGAGGCGACGCCTTACATCAACCATCTCACGGAAGTTGCCGACTTACTGGCCGCGGCCGATCAACCGGCGTACGTGATTGCGGCGGGTTATCTGCATGACACGATCGAAGACGTCGATGTCACCTACGACATGCTGGTGGCCGAGTTTGGCGCCATGGTGGCGGATCTGGTGGTGACGGTGACCGACGACCGTTATTCGACCCGAGAGGCGCGCAAACAGCGACAGGTGGAACGAGCGCCGTTGGCGAGTCCGGAGACGGCGGCGATCAAGCTGGCGGACAAGCTTTCAAATTTGCGTTCGCTGCTGACGGGTCCGCCGGAGAACTGGGCCCAGGACCGGATCCTGCAGTATGTGAATTGGGCTCATGAAGTCGTTTCGCGCCTTCCTTATCGTCCCCCGATGCTGGACGTGCTCTATGACGAAGTGCGGGCCGAAGCGTTGCGGCGGTTCACCTAAGTAAGCCCCAGTTCCGCCATTTTCTGATAGAGCAGACGGCGCTGGACTCCCAGGATGCGAGCTGCTTCTGTCTTGTTGCCGCCCGCTTCGCGCAGGGCGGCGCGGACTAACTCCGTTTCCACGCGCCGGAGGACGGGCCAGTAACCATCGCGATAGGGAACGTGCGCTTCCCAACGGCCCGCGCCATCGGCGGCCATCGCCAGCGGAAACTCGATCGTCTCGGGCGTCACCACGCCACCTGGCGCGAGCACCACGGCCCGAGTGATGACATTCTCGAGCTCGCGCACATTGCCGGGCCAGTCGTGCGCCAGTATTTTGTCGAGTGCATCCTGACGAATGGTGACCGGCTTCTCCGACCGACCCAGGAAGCGCTGCACCAATAAAGGAATGTCCTCGCGCCGGTTGCGTAACGGCGGGAGCGCCAGGGAAACGACGTTCAGCCGATAGTAGAGGTCTTCACGAAACCGACCGGCCGCGACGGCGGCGCTGAGGTCCAGCGACGTGGCCGCAACCAACCGGAAGTCGACCGACAGCGGGCCGGACCCGCCCAGCCGCTCGATGGTTCTCTCCTGCAAGGCGCGCAGGAGCTTCGCTTGGAGGGGGAAGGGCAAGTCGCCAACTTCGTCGAGAAAGAGCGTGCCATCGCGCGCCTGTTCAAACCGGCCGACGCGCCGCGAGACGGCGTGCGTAAAGGCGCCTTTCTCATAGCCGAATAACTCCGCTTCGAGTAACTCGCCGGGGATTGCCGCGCAATTCACTTTGATCAGCGGACGATCGCGCCGACCGCTGAACTCATGCAGCGCGTTGGCGACTAACTCTTTGCCGGTGCCGGATTCACCGGTCACCAGGACGGTAGCGGCACTATCGGCCACGCGCCCGATCGTTTTGTAGATCTCCTGCATGGCCGGTGTATGGCCCACCATGCCGGGGACGCCGGCCGTGGCGGGCCGCGGCGTCCGCAAGGACCGCACATCACGTTCTAACTGGCGATACTCGAGCGCGCGGCGAATCAGCAGCAGTAAGTGTTCATCGTCGATGGGCTTCGAAAGATAGTCAAAGGCGCCGTATTGGGTGGCTCGGATTGCATTGGCGCTCGAAGTTTCCGCCGTCATCATGATGACGGCGGCGTCCGAGTGCGCGCCGCGTAGACGCTGCAGAACGGTGAGACCATCGACGTCCGGGAGACGGATGTCGAGCAGAATCAGGTCCGGGTGTTCGTTGAGGGCTAGCCGCAGGCCGTCGTCGCCGGTCGCGGCCTCCAGCACCTGGTAGCCTTCGTCTTCGAGGATCAGTTGGAGGGCGCGCAGAGCCGTCCGTTCGTCCTCTACGATCAGGATGCGTGACTTCATGGCACCTCTGGTTCGGCGGGCACCGAGAGCGTAAAGACGGCGCCGCGCGCGCCGCGGTTCGCCTCGATTGTCCCGCCCATTTTTTCGAGTAGCGTGCGTGTGACGGCGAGCCCGAGGCCGGTGCCGCCGCGCTTGGTGGTGTAAAAGGCTTCGAAGATGCGCTCGCCTTGCGACTCGGAGACCCCGGGGCCGCTGTCTTCTACGCGAATCTCCAAACGGCGATCGGCGCGGCTCACGGTCAGCTCCACCACCCCGGGGACGCTCGAGAAATCGACCGCGTTGAGCAGTACGTTCATCAACGCCTGCTGCAAATAGTCGCCATCCACGTAAGCCTGGCAGCCGGTTGGCACGTGTACAGAGAGTTCCACCTGACGATCCCTCGCGTGCGGCCGCACCAGCGCCAGGGTGCGATCGAGGATCGGCTGGAGGGGTTGCTGGCGCACGCGGCCGGTTTCGTCGTCGCGGAAGACCAGGAGACTTTGCAGGAGCGTATCGAGCCGATCGATCTCGCCGGTGATCAGCGCGGCTGGCTCTTCCACCGCGGCCTGCCCTTCCAGCCGCCGCGCGAGCAAGCGGGTGGTGAGGCGCAGACTGTTCAACGGATTCTTGATTTCATGCGCGATGCCCGCCACTACACGGCCCATCACGCGCAGGCGATCTTCGCGCCGCAACTCCTGCTCCATGCTTTGCCGCCGCTCCGCCATGGCGTTGATCGCCTGCACGATGGGGCGCAACTCATGATTCTGGTCTGGCAGACGATAGGCGGCGTCGGTCTGCAGCTTCGCAAGTCCGCGCTGAATCTGTGCGAACCCGCGCTGCAGTTGAAAACTGAAGGTGAGCACCGTGGCGACGGTGATCAGCGCCACCACCATCACGCCCACCAGAACCAGTCGCTTGCCGAATTCGCTCGCGTCGCTGAAGTTCAGAATGCGCCGGACGCACCACACCGCGGGGCGACCGGCCGGTCCGGCGACGGCCGCGATCACGAGCAGGTCCGAGGCATCCTGCCGCACGCGATACACAACCTCGTTGTTCTTTTGCCGGCTCTCGGCCAGCGCTAAACGCACCTCGTTGCTCTCGACTTCGGGCTGGGCCAGAGTGCTCTCGGGCTCGGTGTAGCTGGGGAAGGTGTGGCCGACCACTTGTCCCATCCAGAAGTAGCCGCCTTCGATGTCCGGATGCGAACGCAGCACTTCGTAGGACACGGGCTTGAGCAACTGGTCGAGCGCATCCGGGGCGGAGGGCAGTGTCCGCCGCGCGGCGACGGCTTGCTGCAGTTCGGTCACCGCGTTCGCCAGGTTGCGGCTGGTATCGCTGATCACCACCGTGCGCAGATTGCTCGCGAGATCGAAGACCAGGATGCCCGCCAGCGCCATCGACGCGAGCGCGGTGATCAGCAGCCAGACCTGCAAGCGTTGCGCGGCGATGATCCGGGGAAAAAGCATGACGCTGTACGGTTTCCGTACGACCAGTGTACGCATTCTTCTCGATGTCGCCGTGCGTCAATCGCCTATCTTGATGAAAAGACGGCAAACGGAAGTGGCTGTCGCCGTGCATCTTATGTCCGTCCTTCATGCGGCGACTCCTTCACTGCCTGCTTCTCGCGCTGGCGCTCACGTCTACGACGGCGGCACAAACCGCACCGCTGACGTTGGCTCAAGTGCTGGACGAAGCCCTCTCGCGAAATCTGCGACTGCTGGCCGAGCGCTTCAACGTCAGCATTGCGGAGGCGCGCATCATTCAGGCGCGCCTGCGGCCCAACCCGGTGCTGACCCTGGGCGGCAATTACCTCGACATTCTGGGCGCCGGCTTCAATCCGAACAGCAACGCCGCCGGTCCCACGGAAATCAATGCGCGCGTCGACTATCTGCTCGAGCGCGGTCATAAGCGCACGGAGCGCGTGGCGGTGGCCGAGGCGAGCAAGGCGGTGGCTCAGCTCGAACTGCTCAACACCACACGGACGCTGATGCTCGACGTGCAAGGTGCCTTCACGGACCTGCTGGTGGCCAAGGAGAATGCCACGCTGGCGCGGGCGAGCCTGGAAGCCTTCAACCAGATCGTCTCGGTGAACCAGACGCGCGTCACGGCGGGCGACCTCGCCAAGGTGGAACTGATCCGGTCCGAGGTGGCGCAACTGCAGTTTGCGAACCAAGTGCGGCAGGCCGAGTCCCGGGTGCGCCTAGCGCGGAATCGCCTGCAGGCGCTGATGGGACGGCTGACATATGACGCGGCGTTCGACGTCATCGGAGACCTGCGTCGCGATCTGCTTTCAGCGGGCAAAGCCGAACTGGCCACGCGAGCGCTGGCCGCGCGCCCGGACCTGAACGCGCTGCGGCGAGACCAAGCCAGGTCACAAGCCGAACTGAGGCTGCAACTGGCGCAGGGCAAAGTCGACTACACGGTCGGCGCGGGCGTGAATCGTCAGTTTGGCGTGGGTGGGTACACCAGCGGCAACTCGGCCGGCATCTTTCTGTCGGTGCCGCTGGCCATCAACAACAAGAATCAGGGCGAGATTGAGCGCGCGCGCCGGGAACTCGAGCAGATTCAAGCGCGGCTGCGCAGCCTGGAGCAAGAGATTCACGCCGAGGTGGAGAATGCCTACGAGCAGTACCAAACGGCCCGGCAACTCCTTGAGCGCATTGAGGCCGACTTACTCGAACGCGCCAAGCGCGTTCGCGAGGTGACCGACTTCTCTTATCGCCGCGGCGAAGCGACGTTCGTCGAACTGCTGGATGCCCAACGCACCTACAACGAAACGATGCAAGGCTACAACGAAGCCAGGGCGGAGTACGGCCGCACGCTCTTCCAAATCGAGGCCATCACGGGAAAGGAAAGAGGCCAATGAGACGCGCCCCGTTACTCCTGAGTGCTTTGCTGATTGCCGCGTGCCAACGAGCTCCGGAGCCGGCCGCCAAGCGTGCCGCGCGGCCGGCAGAGTCCACGCAGACCGGCCGCGTTGACATTCCAGCGGACTCGCCCAAGCTGAAGCAGTTGCAGGTGGCCACGGTGCGGATCGCCTCCATGCCCACCGACGAGTTCACCGCGCCGGGAAAGGTGGAGGTGAATCCGAACCAGGTCTCGAAGGTCTTGCTGCCGGTGCCGGGGCGCGTCTCGGAAGTGCTCGTCCACTTCGGCGATGCAGTCCGGCAGAACGATCCGTTGCTGACCGTGGAAAGCCCGGAAGCCGACGCGGCTGCTTCTGCTGCCATGCAGGCCGAAGCGCAGGTCACCGATGCGCAGGCCACGTTGCACAAAGCCCAACTCGACTTTGACCGCGTCTCCGAACTCTTCAAGGGCGACGCCATTGCGAAGAAGGAAGTGGTGGCGGCGGAGACCACGCTGTCCCAGGCCCGCACCGCCGTGCGTCAAGCGCGCACGCTGCAGCAGCAGGCTGCTTCGAAGCTCGATCTGTTGGGCTTGAAGCCTGGCTCCTTCCGCCAGCGCATTGTGGTGCGCGCGCCGCTTTCGGGCAAGATCACGGAGATGACGGTGGTGGCGGGCGAGTTCCGCAACGACCTCAGCGCGTCGCTGATGACGATCGCGAATTTGAGCAGCGTCTGGATCTCGGCGGAAGTGCCGGAATCCGCCATCCGGCTCGTGAAGCCTGGTGAACTGTTCGATGTCAGTTTGTCCGCCTATCCGGGCGAGGTTTTTCACAGCCGCGTGGCGCGCATGGCCGACGCGGTGGATCCGCAAACGCGCACGCTGAAGGTGTGGGCCGAACTTGGCAACCCTGGCGGCAAGCTGCGGCCCGAGATGTTCGGGGAGGTGCGGCACATCGAGAGCTACCATGACGTCCCGGTGGTGCCGGCGCGGTCGGTGATTCAGGCGCAGGGCAAGACGATCGTCTTTCGTGAATTGGCTCCCGGACGCTTCGAAGCGACGACGGTGGAGGTCGGACGGCGGGCTGGCGAGATGATGCCGGTTACCGCGGGGCTCAAAGCCGGCGACCGGGTCGTCGTCGATGGCGCCATGTTACTGAGGGGTTACTAAGATGAGCGCGCCGCACAAGATGATGCTCATCTTTCTGGATGAGACGGACCAATGGGGTGAGTCCCGTGTGCCGCTCTACGAAGCGATCGTCGAGATGTTACTCGAAGCCGGCATCGCCGGCGCCACGGTGCAAAGCGGCATCATGGGCTTCGGCATCAATCGCCATCTGCATCGCAAGCATCTTTTCGGCGTCACGGACGATCATCCGGTGACGATCGCCATCGTCGAAAGCGAAGAGAAATTGCGCGGGCTGCTGCCCAAGCTGCGCTCGATGGTGAAGGAGGGCATGATCTTTTTGGTGGATGGCGAGGTCCTGCATGGGGGCCTGCGCGGCGGGAGCCCCGCATGATCGCGCGCCTTCTAAGGCTGGCTCTCGAACAACGCTTTCTCGCCCTGGTGGCCGCACTGGCCTTAGTGGTCTTCGGTGTCTGGTCGTTCACGCAGTTGAAGATCGAAGCCTACCCGGACATCTCCGACACGACGGTGGAAATCGTGACGCCGGTGCCGGGCCTGGCGGCGGAAGAGGTGGAGCAGCAAGTCACCATCCCCATCGAGCGGGCGCTCAACAGCGTGCCGAACGTCATCTCGCGCCGCTCGCGCACCATCTTCGGACTCGCCACCAACGAACTTACTTTCGAATACGGCACCAACGACTATTTCGCCCGCCAAGTGGTGATCGAGAAACTGCGCGAAGCCGAACTCCCCGAAGGACTCACGCCCACGCTCGCACCCATGGCCACGCCCATTGGCGAACTCTTCCGCTATAGCCTCGAAGGGGGCGGGCTGGACTCTCGGCAGTTACGGGAACTCCAGGATTGGGTGGTCTATCCACGCCTGCTACAAGCCGGCGGCGTGGCCGACATCGTGCCTTTCGGCGGGCTCGTGAAGCAGTATCAGATTCAGATCGATCCGCTCGCCCTCGAGAAGTACAACCTGTCGCTGAGCGAACTGGCGGCAGCCGTTGAAGAGAGCAATCAGAACGCGGGCGGCGCGCTGCTCGATAATCGCGAACAATCGCTGGCGGTGCGCGGCGTGGGTTTGCTGAAGTCGATTCCCGACATTGAGAACAGCGTCGTCGCCGAGAACAAGGGCGTCCCCGTCTACATCAAAGACTTGGGCAAAGTCTCGCTGGGCGCCGCGCCGCCCACGGGCATTTTGGGTTTGCAGGAGCGCACGGGCGGCGTGGAAGGCATCGTCCTGATGCGGCGCGGGCAGAACCCCAGCGAAGTGCTGGGCCGCGTGCATGAAGCCGTCGACGAACTGAACGCCTCGCTACCGGTGGGCGTGAAGCTCAACGCGATTTACGACCGCACGGAGTTAGTCAGTAACACGCTCGCCACCGTCGCGAAGACTTTGCTCGAAGGGCTGCTGATCGTCGTCTTCATCCTCTTACTGTTTCTCGGCAGCTTCCGTGCCGCCTTACTGACCGCCATCACCATTCCGCTCGCGCTCCTGTTTGCCTTTGGCTGCATGTATCTCACCGGCATTCCGGCGAACCTGTTGAGTCTGGGCGCGCTTGATTTCGGCATCATCGTCGACGGCTCACTGATCATGGTGGAACGCGTTCTGCATACGTTCCATCAACGCCATCCGCAGGGCACGGACAACGTCTTCAAGGCGGTGCGCGATGCCGCGCTCGACGTGGAGTCGCCGTTGTTCTTCTCGCTGATCATCATCATCTCGGCCTACGTCCCGCTGTTCACGCTCGAGCGCGTGGAGCGGCGGCTGTTCACGCCGATGGCTTTCACCGTCTGCTATGCGCTTTTCGGCGCCATGCTGATCGCTCTCACGCTGGTCCCCGTCATGGCGACGTTCCTATTTCGCAATGGCGCCAAGCATTGGGAGAATCCGGTGCTGGCGTGGCTGAGCCGCGGTTACGAACGCGTCCTGCAGACGGGGTTACGGAGAGCGCCGGTGGTGGTGGGGCTCGCCGGCGTTGTAGTAGCGGGCGCGTTTGGGCTGGCCACTTCGCTCGGCAGCGAGTTCCTTCCCACGCTCGACGAAGGCACGATCTGGATCCGCGCCAACTTACCGCCCGGCACCTCGCTTGAGAAGACGGCGCGCGTCGCCGAACAGATGCGTGGCACGCTGCGGACCTTTCCGGAGATTCGCCTCGTCGGGTCGCAGTCCGGCCGCAACGATGCCGGCACGGACCCGTTCGGACCCAATCGCATCGAACTCCTGGTGACGCTTCAGTCCTATGACCAGTGGCCCGCCGGACGCACCAAAGCCGATCTCGTCAACGACCTTTCGCGCCTGATGCCCGAGGTGATCCCGGGCGCCACCTTCAACATCACGCAGCCCATCATCGACACCGTCACCGAAGTGGTCACCGGCTCTTCCGCCGACCTCGCCGTCATTCTCGTCGGGCCCGACCTGGACATTCTCCGCGCCCGCGCTGAAGAGACCCTAAAAGTCATCAAGGCTATTCCCGGGCGCCGCCGACACCGCGATCGAGCAGGAAGCCCCGCAGCCACAGCTCACCATTCAACTGGACCGCGAAAAGATGGCCCGTTTCGGAGTTCGCGTGCGCGACGTGCAGGACCAGATCGAACTCGCCATTGGCGGCCGCGTGGTTTCGAACATCTTCGAGGGCGAGCGCCGCTTCGACCTATCCGTCCGCTTCGCCCCGGAAGCGCGCACTGATCCCAACGTCATCGGCTCCATGCTGGTCCCCACGCGCTCCGGCGCGCGCATTCCGCTTTCGCAACTCGCGAAGATTGAGGTGGTGAACGGCCAGAGCATCATCGGCCGTCGTGAGAAACCGCCGGCAAATCGCCGTCCGCACCAACATTCGGGGCCGGGATCAGGGTGGCTTCGCGGCCGAAGCTCAGGAGAAACTGGCCGCCCAGGTGAAGCTGCCGGATGGCTATCGCGTCGAGTGGGGCGGCCAGTTCGACAACCTCACGCGCGCCAAGCGTCGCCTGACCATGGTGATGCCGCTCACCATCGGCATCATCTTCGTCCTGCTATTCTTCGCCTTCGGCAACAGCAAGGATGCGGGGATCGTGTTGCTGAATGTGCCGTTCTCCCTGGTGGGCGGCATTCTGTTCCTGTGGCTGCGCGGCATCAATCTGAGCGTGTCCGCCGCCGTGGGCTTCATCAGTCTGTTCGGCGTCGCCGTGATGAGCGGCGTGCTGGTGGTGTCGGAGATCAACCGCCGGCTGCGGCAGGAACAGGCCGACGTTCATGAAGCGGTGGTGCAGGGCGCGCTCTCGCAACTGCGTCCCGTGCTGATGATGATCGTGGTGGCGCTGCTGGGGATGGTGCCCGCGGCGCGCGCCACGGGCATTGGTTCGGACGTGCAGAGGCCGCTGGCGACCGTGGTGGTCGGCGGTCTCGCGTCCACGCTGGTGTTGACGTTTCTGGCGTTGCCAGCGCTCTGCTATCTGCTCAAAAAGCGTCGCGCGTAAGGCGACAAGGGGAGTGGTAGGCGCGGCAGGGATCGAACCTGCGACCCTCAGCTTAGAAGGCTGATGCTCTATCCAACTGAGCTACGCGCCCGCTCTCCCAGTGTACAAGGCCCTCACGAACTAGGGAAGTACAACGGTGACGGCGTTACTCAAGCGTTCACCGACGCCAACGCGGACTTCCTGGGCGCCGCTCAAGCCCGCCGGCAGCGACACCGTCAACCGCACCACCGGACCCGTCCCCACCCGGCTCGCCAAGGCCAGCGTCGTGCCGCCCACCAGCACACGCACGCTATTGCCCGCGGTCCCGAGGCCCGTGACGTCGAGCTCGAGCGTGCCGCCATTGACGCGCGCTGCAAACAGGCCGGGCCAAGCCGCATCGAGCGCCACCTGCTTGAGTGCGGATCGTCCCGCCGCCGTCGTCACCGCGATCGAGTAGACGCCGGGCACCAGCGTCGGCATCACGAAGTTGATCTGCGTGGGGCTCACATACAGCAGCCGCGCCGCCGTCGCCCCCACCGACACCTGCGTGCCTTCCAAGGTCAACGCGCCGACGGACGTCGCCGTCGTTGTGGCGAGGTCGACCCCATACACGCTCGTCAAGCCGCCGGGGCTCAGGCCCTGCACGCCGGCTTCGCGAAACGCGGCGTTGATCACGCCCCCGTCATACACCACCGGGGTGCGAAACGCCTGGGCCACTCCGGCGCCGCCGCCCGCCACGCGCAGCGTCAACACTTGCCCCGGCGTCCAACTGAAGCGCACTTCGCCCGCGGCATCGGCGACGGCGCGGGCCGGCGATACCGCCCCACCGTCGCTGGCGGTCGCCGTCACTTCGAGCCCCGGATACACCACATAGTTCTGATCCACCACGCGCCCCACCACCGTGGTCGGCGGATCGCCCTCGCGCGGCAACACGCGCGAGCCTTCCATCACGCGGACCGTCAACGCGCCGCTGGCCGGCGACACCTGCACCTTCAAGCGGCCGACTTCATAGCCGGTGGCGTCCGCCTCCACGGTGAGGTCGTCCGTCGCCGCGCGGACGCCGCGGACAGGAATGAGCACGCTGGTCGCGCCCGCGGCGACGGTCACCGTCTCGGGGACGCTTACCGCGCCGGTCGCGCTACGGACGCGCAAAGTCAGGTTGGCGGCGGCGGGTTGATCGAGGTCCAGCGGTGCGGAGACAGTCGCGCCTTCGAGCACCCCTAACGCCGGCTCCGCGCGGAAGCGCAACGCCTTCAAGAGCCGCGTTTCCGCCGTCGCCCGACCTCCGGTGACGCGCGCAAAGTAGGCCGCAAACTCATTGCGATACCGCTCCACCTGTGCCAATTGCTCCGCCGTCGGCTGTACGCCTTCGGACGTCAGCGCGATAAACGCGAAGCGGAAGTGGCGTTGGGCGACCGTATGATCCGGCGTCCGGCGTCCTTCGGCCCGCACGATTTCGTCAATCGTCACGTCGCGCCGCACGCCGTCGAACTGCACGCCGCGCTGCGGCCCGCGGTTGAAACTGCCATAGGAAGGGTTGGTCACCAGGAACGTCGCCGGCACCTCCTCGGGTGCCCGCAACCCCATCAGATACTGGTCGAGCGGCGAATAGCCTTCCACCGTCGCCGTGGTCTCGAAGCGAGGCGAAGCGCCGGGGCCGTTGTCGCGAATCCGATTGCCTTCGAGTAACGACGCTTCCGAATTGAAGGCGAAATTCCAGTGCGCCAATTGCACGCCGAGCATGGGCCGCGCTGTGTCGCTGTTCGCGTCGCGGACGCTGGC
>CBDDIZ010000014.1:0-65422 GCA_965229305.1 Bryobacteraceae bacterium
GGCGTGGGCGGCACCGATCCCTTCGGCAATCCGCTCTCCTTCGCTCGCCAGGCCACGTCCGGCGCCAACCGCGATGGCTTCACTGTCACTCCCTGCAACCTTAGCGAGGACCCCTGTACGGCCGTCAACCCCGCCGAGCGCACCGTCGTCAACGGTGCCTTCAAAACGGCGACTCTGCGTAACGTTGCGCTTACGGGTCCTTACTTCCACGACGGCAGTCTCGCGACGCTGGAAGACGTCGTTCAGTTTTACGTCCGGCGCGGGAATGCCCGCACCGTCGGTGATGGCGATACCACCGGCTTCGGGGGTGATTCATCCAAACCTCGCGGGCAGCTTCCCGCGCATCGAACTCTCCGGCACAGAGCAGGCCGCGCTTGTGCAGTTCCTCAAGACCGCCCTCACCGACGATCGCGTGGCCTATGAGCGCGCTCCCTTCGACCATCCGGAACTCCCGTTGGTCGAGGGCTCGGACGTGATGCTCGTCCCCGCGGTCGGCGCCGGCGGACGCGCCACGCCGCTCACGCCGTTCTCCTCTTCCGTTGCCTCCGGCAGCCTGGGCTATCCGCTCAATGGTCCGCCCACCATCAGCCTCAGCACCAACGGCAGCACCTTCAACGCGCCCGCGTCCGTCACCCTCAGCGCCTCCGCCGCGGATGCCGACGGTGCCGTCGCTAAGGTCGAGTTCTTCAATGGCTCCACCAAACTGGGCGAGTCGCTGACCGCTCCTTACACGTTCGCTTGGTCCGGCGTCGCCGCCGGCAGCTACAGTCTTACTTCCCGCGCTACCGATAATCTCGGCCTGGTGTCTATCTCTGGCGTGGTGAACATCGTCGTCAACCCGGCGGCCAATAATCCCCCGGTGGTTAGCCTCTCGACCAATGGCACCGCGTTCCTCGCTCCCGCCTCGATCACGCTGAGCGCGAGCGCGGCTGACACGGATGGCAGCATCGCTAAGGTCGAGTTTTTCAGCGGCTCCACCAAGCTCGGCGAAGATCTCTCCGCGCCTTACTCGTTCTCGTGGACCGGTGTCACCGCCGGCACTTACAGCCTCAGCGCGCGTGCCACCGATAACCTTGGCTCTGGCGCCTCGTCATCCCCCGTGTTGGTCACCGTTACGGTGCCTTCGAATAATCCGCCCAGCGTTAGCCTGTCCACCACCGGCAATCCCTTCACCGCGCCGGCCTCCATCACGCTGACGGCCACGGCCGCGGATACCGACGGCACGGTCGCTAAAGTTGAGTTCTTCCATGGCGCGGTCAAGCTGGGCGAAGATCTCAGCGCGCCGTACTCGCTCACCTGGAACAGCGTCGCCGCCGGCACTTACAGCGTCACCGCCGTCGCCACGGATAATGCCGGCGCCGCCACCGTCTCGTCGCCCTTGAGCATCACGGTCAATGGCTCGACCAGCGCCTGCACGTTCCCGTCAGTCGGTATCATCGACAACCTGAATCGCGCCAACGGTGCGCTCGGCGGCCTCTGGACCGGCCAAACCGGCGGCTACACCATCACCAATAATCAAGCCGTCTTCACGGGCGGCGACGCCTTCGTCGCCCAGTCCACGGCCCTGGGCGTCGATCAGGAAGCCTATGTGCGCTTCACGAACATCGCGTCCGGCACGTCCGAGGCGGACATCATCCTGAAGGCCGGCGACGCCACTTGGTGGCGTGAGGGTGCGCTCATCGTCGCCTATCTGCCGGGCAGCCAGTCCATCCAGGTGTGGACTTACGATCCCTCCGCCACCTGGGTCATGCGCACCTCCATCGCCACTACCCTCGCCAATGGCGACGTCTTTGGGGCACGTGTCCGTGGTGCCACTGGTGCCGTCGAGGTCTATCGCAACGGCGTGCAGATCGGTGCCGCCAGTGTGGCTGGCTGGACACGTCAGAACCTCGGTGGTCTTGCCGGCGTCTGGCTGGTGGGCCCCGCCGGCTCCTCCTTTGACGACTTCGGCTCCGGCAACCTCAATTGCTCGGGGCAGGGCAACAACGTGCCGCCCACCGTCAGCCTTTCCACCAATGGCTCTGTCTTCAACGCTCCCGCTTCCATCACCCTCACTGCCAGCGCCGCGGATAGCGACGGCAGCGTCGCCAAGGTCGAGTTCTTCAATGGAGCCACCAAACTTGGCGAAGACCTTTCCGCGCCTTACTCCTTCTCCTGGACCGGTGTGACCGCGGGCACTTACTCGCTCACCGCCCGCGCCACCGACAACGCCGGCGCCACCGCCACGTCCTCTCTCATCACCGTCATCGTGAACGCCGCGGCCAACCTGCCGCCCACCGTCACTGTCTCCACCAACGGCACCACCTTCACCGCGCCGGCGACGATCACCCTCAGCGCCTCAGCGGCGGACTCCGATGGCACCGTCGCCAAGGTCGAGTTCTACAACGGCGCCACGAAGCTCGGTGAAGACCTCAGCTCGCCCTACACGTTCAGTTGGACCAACGTCGCTGCCGGAACTTACAACCTCAACGCCCGCGCCACCGACAACCTCGGTACGTTCGCCAACTCCTCGTCCGTCACCGTCACGGTGAACGGCGCGGCCAATCTGCCGCCTGGCGTCAGCCTCACCACGAACGGCACCACGTTTACTGCGCCGGCTTCGATCACCCTTAGTGCAACGGCGACGGACTCCGACGGCAGCGTGGCCAAGGTCGAGTTCTACAGCGGCTCCACTAAGCTCGGTGAAGACCTCAGCTCGCCCTACACGTTCAGTTGGACCAGTGTGGCCGCCGGCACTTACTCGCTCACCGCCCGGGCCACGGATAACCTGGGCGCGGTGACCACCTCCAGCACCGTCACCGTCACGGTGAATGGCACCACTGGAGGTTGCGCCTTCCCCTCGGCCGGCATCACCGACAGCTTCAATCGCTCCAATGGCGCGGTCGGCGGCAGTTGGAGCAGTTGGACTTCCACCACTTATTCGATCAGTAACAACCAGATGGTGGTCGGCAGCGGCGACCAATACTACGTCTGGCAGCAACCAGTCGGGCCCGCCGTGGAAGCTTCGGTGAAGATCACCAGCATCAACGCCGCCGCCCAGGAAATTGACCTCGTGCTCAAGTCGATGACCAACAACTGGTACAACGGCGCGGTGATCATCTCCTACAACAGTGGACAACTGCAGGTCTGGTCAGCCGTCACCGGCAATTGGACGCAACACAATGGACTCAACATGCAACTGGTGGCCGGTGACGTTCTCGGCGGCCGGTTGCGCTCGAATGGCTCAGTTGAGATTTATCGCAACGGGGCATTGATCGCCACGACCTCGGTCGGTAGTTGGCCCCACCTCAACAGCACCGGCTACGCCGGCGTCTGGGTAGTCAACGGCTCGGGTACCGCCTTTGACGACTTCCGTGTGGGTACGCTCACCTGCCAGTAACTCCCGCGGCGGCTGGGGCCTCCCAACGCCGCTGCATCGCCTTGACGAGTTCCACCACGGCGATGGGGCTCACCGCTGTCAGGACGATCAGTTTCCAGTCACCGGCGCTGGGCGGAACCACGTTCAGCAATCGCTGTAGCAGCGGCACATAGACGGCTCCCACCTGCAGGGCCAGGCAGCTTCCCACCGCCACCCACAGCCAGCGATTCGTCCATAGCCGGTCCAGCGCCGAACGCTTCTGCGAGCGTGCATTGAAGACATGAAAGATCTGCGCCAGCGACAAGGTGAGAAACGCGAGCGTCGCCGCGCGCCGTATGTCCTCGCCTTGGTCTCCATACCAGCGCATCCCCATGCCGAAGACGAAGAGCGTCACGCCCGCCAGCAGCATCCCCTGCCACACCACCACCCCGATCAGCCGCGGCGCGAGCAGTGGCTCCTTCGGGTCGCGCGGCGGCAGTTTCATCATCCCGGGCCCGGAAGGCTCGAGGGCGAGGGCGAAGGCCGGAAAGATATCGGTGATGAAGTTGAGCCACAGCAGTTGCAGCGCGGCCAAGGGCAGCGGCCAGCCGATCATCAATGCTACAAACACCGTCAGGATCTCGGCTAAGTTACACGCCAGCAGATAGTGCAGGAAACGGAGAATGTTGCCGTAGATGATGCGCCCCTGCTCCACCGCGCCCACGATGCTCGCGAAGTTATCGTCGGTGATCACCATCGCGGCGTTCTCTTTTGCGACTTCCGTCCCCTTGATGCCCATCGCAATCCCGATATCGGCCTTCTTCAACGCTGGCGCGTCGTTCACCCCGTCGCCCGTCATCGCCACGACTTGTCCGTCCTGCTGCAACGCCTCCACAATGCGCAGCTTGTGCTCCGGCGAGACTCGCGCAAAAACGGCGGTCTCGGCCACCATCTGTTTCCATTCTGTCTCATCCAGGTCGGCCAGTTCGCGCCCATGCACCACCCGCAATGGCTCGCCCGCCAAATCACGGTCCAGATTCAACTGGCGTGCGATCTCGGCCGCTGTCGCCTGCTGGTCTCCGGTGATCATCACCGTGCGAATGCCGGCTTCGCGGCAAGTGGCGATCGCCGCCTTCGCTTCCTCGCGTAGCGGGTCGCTCATCCCCACCAGCCCGGCAAAGACCAGTTCGCGTGTCAGATCCGCCTCGCTGTAGTTCTCGGGCAACTCGCGATACGCCAAGCCCAAAACCCGCAAGGCTTCGTCGGCCAACTCCTGGTTCGCCTTCTCCCAGCGCTGCCGGTCCTCCGGCGTCATGGGCGAATTCCCGGAGCCGGTCTGCTGCGCCTGGCTCGCGGCGAGCACCGTCCCCGGCGACCCCTTCACGAGCGCCAGCGTCCGGCCCTCCGGCGTCCGGTGCACCGTCACCATGCGCTTGGTGCCGCTAGAGAATGGGATCTCGTGCAAACGCGGATACGCCGAGGCCAGCGCCAGCGGATCGATCCCCGCCTTTTCCGCTGCCACCGTCAACGCCGCTTCCGTGGGGTCGCCCAGCACAGTTTCACCCTCGGAGGTCCGTTTTACCTGAGCGTCGTTGCACAGGGCGCCAATCCGCAGCGCCCAACGCAACGGCTGGTCCGCCCCCCCGTCGATCGTCCTTTCGCCCTCTTGAAAGCCGCCCGCCGACGCATAGCCGGTGCCCGTCACCTGAATCCGCCGTTCCGGCCATCGGTACACGCCCACGCTCATCTCGTTTTTGGTGAGCGTGCCGGTCTTGTCCGTGCAAATGACGGTCGTGCAGCCTAGCGTCTCCACGGCGGGCAGCCGTCGCACCAGCGCTCGCCTCTTCGCCATCCGCTGCATCCCCAGCGCCAGAGTCATCGTCGCCACCGCCGGCAGGCCTTCCGGCACCGCGGCGATCGAGAGCGAAAGGCCGATTTCCAGCATGTGCCAGAAGTCCGAAATCCCTCGCAGCCATCCGGCCACCACGATGGTCCCGCACAGCGCCAGGACGATCCCGCTCAGCCATCGCCCCAAGTGGGACAGCTTCTGTTCGAGCGGCGTCTCCCGTGCCATGGCCTCGTCGATCAGGCTGCCGATGCGCCCCATCTCCGTGTGCGCGCCTGTCGTCGTTACCAGTAGACTGCCCCGGCCGTCAGTGATCGTCGTGCCGAGAAAAGCCATGTTCAGACGGTCGCCGAGCGTCGCCTCCGGATCGTCCAACGCGGCGGCAGTCTTCGCCACCGTGTGCGACTCGCCGGTGAGGGCTGCCTCCTCCGCCTGCAATTGCACCGCCTCGACAATTCGGCCGTCGGCGGGCACCCGGGCCCCGGCCGCGAGCACCACCAGGTCGCCGGGGACCAGTTCGGCCGCCGGAATCTCAGCCTTCTCCCCGTTGCGAATCACGTGCGCCACGCGCACCCCGGTTTGCTGCAGCGAGGAGAGCGCCTCTGCCGCCTTCCATTCCGTGGCAAACCCGATGACGGCGTTAATCGCGATCACGACCAGGATGGCGAACGCCTCGAGCCGGTCCCCCATCGCGAAGGCGATCGCCGTGGCTGCCCCCAGCAAACCCACAATGAAGCTTCGGAACTGGGCGAAGAAGATGGCCCCCGCCGTTTGCTTCCGCGCCTGCGCCAGGACATTGGGACCGTGTTCCGCCAGTCGCCCGACCGCCGTCTCTGGAGTGAGACCCCGCGCGGAGTCCGTCTCCAGCCGCTGCTCGACCTCTGACACCGGGAGCGTATGCCACGGAGCCGACGGTTGTTTGGGCATCTGCCCCGATTATCCGCCGAACTCGATTTGCCCGTTCCCTCCGATTTTCGACTGCCGAAATCGTGGGAAACAAAAGGAATGAGCCGAAAACTTACCGGTTGACTGTCGGCTGGGCTGCTAAGCTCAGGTTTCGGTTGGTCCCCTCAATGGCTGCGTTCGCCCTCGGACGAAATAAAAATTAGCAAACGAACCCGGCGATCTGCATCAAAAGAAACAAGATGAGCTCCCGGGATCCCGTGGAACCCAAGAACGGAGCGGCCGTCGACCGTCGATCGCCTTACGAACGGCCGCCGCCCACAAAGTGCACGACCTCGATCTGCGCCCCCGGCTCAATCTGCGTCTCCGGCCACACGGCTTTGCGCACGATCTGCCGGTCCAATTCCACCGCCACCCGGTCGCCGGGAAGACCCAAATGGGTCAGAAAGGTAGCGACAGAGAGCCCGACGGGAACCTCGCGGGGTTCTCCGTTCAATACGACTGTTATAGTCTTGATTTGATTCGACATGATGAAGCGAAGTTGGTTTGACACCCCCTTCCACACCCAATTATATTGGGATTTAACAGTTGGGGTCTCCACGCCTGCCGCCCCAGCCGAATTGAAGCTTCAAACGCCATGCCGGAAAGCCTAGCCCAACAATATTTCCCTGTCCTGGTCCAGATCCTTTTGGCTGCCTTGGTGGCCGCTGGATTGGTCGGGGCTGGTCTGTTAATCGGTAAGAAGGTTCGCAGCCGTGTGAAGGAGATGCCTTACGAGTGCGGCATCGTTCCCACCGGTACGGCGCGCGAACGGTTCAGCGTCAAGTTCTATCTGGTCGGCATGCTGTTCATCTTGTTCGACATCGAAGCGGTGTTTCTTTACCCGTGGGCTGTGGTCTACCGGGAACTGAAACTGTTCGCCTGGTTCGAAATGGTCATGTTTGTGGCCTTGGTGCTGACGGGCTTCTTCTACATCTGGAAAAAGGGCGCTTTGGATTGGACCTTGCAGGAGACCACCAAAGAGCACAAGCCGCCCACCGCGGTGGATCTGATGTTGTCGGAAGAGCTCGAAACGGCTGGCCGGCGCTAATGGCGGACGGATTCCCAGACTGGTGCCGGGCCGGAAGAGAGGCGCAGAGTCATGATCGCTGAAAGTGTATTGGCGCGGCCGGACGTCGCCGCGGCTGTGGCGGCTCTGCCGTCGGCGGTGCTGTCGGGCGATGACCAGCATGGGCAAACCACCCTGGTGATCGAGGCCAGCCACCTCGTCGCGCTCGCTCGCCAACTGAAGCAACAAGGCTACGAACGCCTGAGCGGCGTTACCGCCGTCGATTGGCATCCCCGCGAACCGCGCTTCGAAGTTGTCTACCTCCTCCATTCGATCCGTCACAACCTGCGTTTGCGTCTCAAGGTGGAGCTGACCTCCGCCCATGCCGAAGTTGACTCGCTGACCAGTGTTTGGCGTAGCGCCAACTGGTACGAACGCGAAGTGTTCGACCTGTTTGGCATCACCTTCCGCCAGCATCCCAATCTCAAGCGCATCATGATGCCCGAAGAATGGGTGGGCCATCCGCTGCGCAAGGACTTCCCCGTGCACGGCCACAAGTACAGCTATCAGGAGAGCTAATGCCAGAAGAACTCATTGACGGCACGCTGATCGCCTCCCCTGAAACCGGCAGTACCCGCAAGATGACCCTGAACATGGGTCCGCAGCATCCGTCAACGCACGGCGTACTGCGCATCGTGCTGGAACTCGATGGGGAGACGATTCTCACCGCCGCACCCGACATCGGCTACCTGCATACCGGCATCGAGAAAGAGTTCGAGGTCAAGCTCTACAACCAGGGCACGCCGCTCACGGACCGCGTCGATTACCTCTCGAATCTCTCGAACAACCTCTGCTACGCCCTCACCGTCGAACGCCTGCTCGGGCTCGAAATTCCCGCCCGCGCCCAGTTCACGCGTGTCATGATGGCTGAACTCACGCGCCTCAATAGCCACTTGGTGTGGCTCGGCACTCACGCCCTCGACATTGGCGCCATGAGCATGTTCTTCTACTGCATGCGCGAGCGCGAAGACGTGCTCCGCATCTTTGAGATGTTCAGCGGTCAGCGCATGATGACCAGCTATATCCGCATCGGCGGCTTGGCGCTCGATCATCCGCGCGGCGGCCTGCAGGCGATCAAGAAGTTCATTGACGCCTTCCCGTCGCACGTCGACGAGTACGAAGCGCTGCTCGACGAGAACCCCATCTGGAAGAACCGTACCCAAGGCGTCGGCTATCTCTCGCTCGAGGACATGCTCGACCTGGGTGTTACCGGGCCCATGATCCGTGCCGGCGGGCTCGCCTGGGATATCCGCAAAAGCGAACCGTATTCGAGCTACGAGAAGTTCGACTTCGAAGTTCCCACGCGTACCGAAAGCGATGTCTTTGCTCGCTACAAGGTGCGCATGGACGAGATGCGGCAATCGGCGCGTATCATTCAACAGGCGCTCGACGGCATGCCCGAAGGTCCCTGGAAGGCCGACGCCCCGAAGGTGCTCTTGCCAGATCGCGAAAAGATGAAGACGCAGATGGAAGCGCTCATCTATCACTTTAAGATTGTCACCGAAGGCTTTGGTGTGCCGAAGGGTGACGCCGCTGTGGCGGTGGAATCGCCACGCGGTGAGCTCATGTATTACATCGTCAGCGATGGCGGCACGCGGCCGTACCGCGTCTTTATGCGGACGCCGAGTTTCGGCAATCTGCAAGGGCTGCCGGCCATGATCGAAGGGACGCTCATTGCGGACTCGATCGCGGCGCTGGGCAGTATGGATTTCGTGCTGGGAGACGTCGATCGATGAGTCTGCAACTGTCGCCGGCGATGGAAGCGCGCTGGCAGAAGATTCTGGACGCCTACCCCGAAGGCCGCAAGCGGTCCGCGGTGATCCCGATGCTGATCTTCGCTCAGGATGAAACGGGCATCATCACGCGCGAGCTGATGGAAGAAATTGCGCGCCGCGCGGAAGTGCCTTACCTCCAGGTGGAAGAAGTCGTCGGCTTCTACTCGATGCTGCGCAAGCAGCCCCTCGGCAAGTATCACGTTCAGGTCTGTACCAACATCAGCTGTATGCTCGCCGGCGGCATGGAGCTCTGGCACCATGCCTGCAAGTCACTCCACCTCGGTAACAAACAGACCAGCGCCGACGGGTTAATCTCCATTGAAGAAGTGGAATGCATGGGCGCATGTTCCTGGGCGCCGGCCGTGGAAGTGAACTACGACTTCCACCATCACGTGACGCCGGAGCGGTTCGATGAAATCATCAACGAACTGAAGGGGAAAGGCTAGTGTTTAACCAACCCAGTCCGCACGAGGTGAAGATTCTCACGCGCCGTTTCGGCGTGCCGAACTCGCACACGATCGATGCGTCGCTAGCCCATCAGGGCTACGAAGGCCTCAAGAAGGCCATCGCCATGGGCGCCGACGCCATCATCAATGAGATCAAAGCCTCGGCCTTGCGCGGCCGCGGCGGGGCCGGCTTCCCCACCGGCATGAAGTGGAGCTTCATTCCGCGCACCTCGCCCAAGCCCAAGTACATCGTCTGCAACTCCGACGAGAGCGAACCGGGTACCTGCAAGGACCGGCTGCTCATTCAGAACGACCCGCACAGTCTGCTCGAGGGCATGCTGATCGCCGGCTTCACCATGAACTCCAACCGCGGCTACATCTACGTCCGCGGTGAGTATCGCTACCTTATCTACATTCTCGAAACGGCCATCGGCGAAGCCTACCAGAAAGGCTTCCTGGGGAAGAATATCCTCGGCACTGGCTGGGACTTCGACCTCTTCGTGCACTCCGGTGCCGGCGCCTACGAATGCGGCGAAGAAAGCGCCCTCCTCAATTCGCTCGAAGGCAAGCGCGGCACCCCGCGCCTCAAACCCCCGTTTCCGGCCACCCACGGCCTATATCAGTCGCCCACCTTGCTCAACAACGTCGAGAGCTTCTGCGCCGTAACGCATATCATTCGCGATGGCGCCGCCGAGTTCGCCAAGCATGGCCCCGAAAAGAGCGGCGGCACTCGGCTGATGTGCATCTCCGGCCACGTGCAGCGGCCTGGCGTCTACGAGATGCCGCTCTCCACCACGCTGCCGTTCCTGATCAATGAAGTCGGCGGCGGGTTGCGCCCCGGCCGGACGCTCAAGGCCGTCCAGCCCGGTGGCTCCTCCTCGCCGATTCTGCTGCCCGAAGAATGCAACGTCGGCCTGGACTTTGACTCGCTGGCCAAGGCCGGCACCATGGCCGGCTCCGGCGGCATCGTCGTTCTCGACGACAGCGCCGACATCGTCTCCTATGCCCTCCGCATCATCCGCTTCTACCAGCACGAAAGCTGCGGCTGGTGCATCCCGTGCCGCGAAGGCACCACTTGGCTCAAGAAGATTCTCGAGCGCCTCGATCGCGGCGAAGGCTCGATGAAAGACGTCGACCTCGTCGGCGAACTCGCCAAGAACATGTTTGGCCGCACCTTCTGCGCCCTCGGTGACGCGGCCGCCTGGCCCACCGGCTCCATCGTCAAGAAGTTCCGCGGCGAGTTTGAAGCGAAGCTGGCGGCCGTGCAGGCGCGCGAAGTGTCAGCGGAACTGGTGAACATCGGATAAAACATGGCCACGACAACCGCCCCGCCCACTGTTGTGAACGCGAAGCTGAATGGCCAGGACATTCAGACCAAACCGGGCACACTGCTGATCAATCTTACGAAGGAACTGGGCGTGGAAGTGCCCGCCTTCTGCTACTACGAAGGGCTCTCCCTGCAAGCGGCTTGCCGCATGTGTCTGGTGCAGGTGAATGGCTCGCCCAAATTGCTCCCCGGCTGCACGACGATCGTCACCGAAGGCATGGTCATTGAGACCGAGAGCCCGCTGGTGGTGGAAGCCCGCAAGTCGATGCTCGAGTTCCTGCTCACCAACCACCCGCTCGATTGTCCCGTGTGCGACAAGGGCGGGGAATGCGAACTGCAGGACATGGTCTTCAAGTACGGCGCTGGCGAAAGCCGCTTCGTCGACATCAAGCATCATGAACCGGAGCGGCCATTTTCCCCGGTGGTCTATTACGATCCCGCCCGCTGCATCCTCTGTTATCGCTGCGTCCGGGTGTGCGACGAAGGCTACGGCGTCAGCGCTCTCGGCGTCGTCAATCGCGGCGTCCTGAGCGAAATTGCCCCCAACCTCGGCGACCAGCTCAACTGCGACGAGTGTGGCGCCTGCATCGACATCTGCCCGGTCGGCGCCCTCACCTCGAACACCTATCGCTACAAGACGCGCCCGTGGGAAATGAAGCATGTGGGCACCACCTGTGGCCACTGCGCCGACGGCTGCAAAACCACGCTTGGCGTCCGCAACGACGAGATTATGCGCGCGAACAATCGCGACGCCTCCGGCCTCAACGACGAGTTCCTTTGCATCAAGGGGCGCTTCGGCTTCGACTTCAACCACCATCCGGAACGGTTGCAGTCGCCGATGTTGCGCATTGATGGCGAACTCCAGCCGGTGAGTTGGTCCCGCGCTTTGGGCGCTGTCGCTAGCAAGTTCTCGGCGGTGAAAGCTGCCGGCGGCCGCTTCGGCATCGTTGGCTCCAACCGGACCAGCAACGAAGAAAATTATTACCTGCAGAAGTTTGCCCGCCAGGGCCTCGGCACCAACAACCTGGACCATGCCCGCACGGGCGATGTGGTCACCCTGGTAGATGCCCTGGACGGCAAGCAGGGCAAGCTCGCCACCATGGCCGACGTCTACCAGACCAAAGCGGCGCTGGTGATCGGCAGCGATCTGGCCCAGCAGCATCCGCTGCTCGCCTACGAACTCCGCCGCAACTGGCGGCATCATCAGGCGCGTGTTTACGCCCTCACGCCCGGTCCGGTCCGCGAAGACAAGTACGCCGCCGCCACCTTGCGCGTGGCCCCGGGCGGGGAACTGGCCGCGCTCGAAGGCTGGCGCGAGCAGTTGGCCAAGGAGCCCGAACTGCTGATCATCTTCGGCGATGCCATCAAGGGCGAAGGCATTCGCAAGCTGGTCGCCTTCGGCGAATCGCTCGGCGTGCCCGTCAAATACATCGCGCTGGTCGATTACGCGAACTCGCGCGGGGCGATCGACATGGGGCTGGTCCCCGAACTGCTCCCCGGCTATGCCGCGTCGAACCTGCCCGGCCTCACGCTCCCCGAGATGCTCGCCGACGCTTCGCTCGACGTGCTCTGGGTGGTGGGCGCCAACCCGCTCGCCGGCCAGAAACTCGCCGGCCGCCCGTTCCTCGTCGTGCAGGAGCTGTTCCTCACCGAGACCGCGGCGCAAGCGGACGTCGTCTTCCCGGCGGCTTCGGCTTACGAGAAGAAGGGCACCGTCACCAATGTCACTGGCGAAGTTCAGCGGCTCGCGGCTGCCGTCAAGACGATGGGCGCCAAGTCCGACCTCGAAATCTTCGGACTCCTCGGCAAAGAAATGGGCCTGAATTTGGGCATTTGGACGCCCGATGTGGTCTTCAACGAGATTCGCCAGAACGTGCGTGGCTATAATGTAGCGATGCCCGTGCTGGCCGCGGGCGGCGCGGCGCCAACCACTCCGGTCAACGGTCGGGTGAACGTCGAAGCCAAGCCCCAGTTAGTGAAGTCGGCGGGAGATACTTTGTTCACTTCAGGCTCGATGACGAAATACTCTCAGGTGCTCAATACAGTGCCGGAACGGCCGGGACAGTTATACAAACCGGTTTAAGGCATGGACTTCTTTCTCGTTAGTCTGATCAAGATTCTGGTAGTGTTCGGCGCGTTCATGACGACGCTGGCCTACCTGCAATGGGTGGAGCGCAAGGTGCTCGCCCACATTCAATTGCGGCTGGGGCCGCAGCGCGTGGGCCCGCATGGGTTGCTGCAGCCTTTGGCCGACGTCATCAAGTTGGCGACCAAAGAAGGCGTCATCCCCGCCAACGTCAACACCTTCTTCTATATCCTCGCCCCCTTCCTCGCTGTCTCTCTGGCGCTGGTTTCGATCGCGGTGATTCCCTTTGGCCCGGAGATTGAGTTGTTCGGCATCCGCACGAACATGGAACTCACCAGCCTCAACATCAGTGTGCTGTTCATCCTCGCCATCAGTTCGGTCGGCGTCTACGGCATCGCGCTGGGCGGTTGGGCTTCGAATAACAAGTACTCGCTGATGGGCGGTCTGCGCAGTTCCGCGCAGATGATCAGCTACGAACTGCCGATGGCCATTGCCCTCGCCACGCCGCTCTTGGTCCTCAATTCGGTCGACCTCCGGCAGATCGCCGAACGTCAGGCCGGCGGCTGGTTCTGGAATTGGACCGCCTTCGCCTATCCGCCGCTCCTGTTCTTCGCCTTCATCGTCTTCCTGATCTCGGCCTTCGCGGAAACCAATCGCGTTCCCTTCGACTTGCCCGAAGCCGAAAACGAACTCGTTGCCGGCTTCCATACCGAGTATTCGAGCCTTGCCTTCGCCGGCTTCTTCATGGCCGAGTACGCCAACATGGTGACCATCACCTGCGTCGCCACCACGATCTTCCTCGGCAGTTGGCACCCGCCGTTCCCGGCGCCTTACTCCAACTTCGTGCCCACCGCCTTGTTCTGGTTCTTCGGTGCCGTACTCCTGTTCCACGGCCTCACGCAACCCGCGCGCCGTTGGGACCGGTTCACCTTCCCGGCCTTCGGCGTCATTTCGCTCGGGCTGGGCGCTCTCTTCCTGGTGGCCGCCACGCTGTTGCCGGTCATTGGACAGATTCTCTTTCCGGTGTTCTGGTTCGCGGCGAAGGTCGGCTTCCTGCTGTTCCTCTTTATCTGGGTACGCGGCACTCTGCCGCGCTTCCGCTATGACCAACTGATGCGCTTTGCCTGGACGTTCCTGTTCCCGGTCGCTCTCGGTTGCATGTTGCTCACCGGGCTGGGAGTGGCCTTATTCGGATGATCCCCCTTCCCAATCTCGAAGTCTTTGCCTTTCTGGTCCTGGCGGCCTTCGCCGTTCTCTGCGGCTTGAGTGTGATTCTCCAGAAGCACGCCGTCGCCAGCGCCCTCTCGCTGGTCGGCGTGATGGGCGCGCTCGCCGTTCTCTACCTGATGCTGGGGGCCGAATTCCTGGCCGCGGTCCAGATGATCGTCTACGCCGGCGCCATCATGGTGCTGTTCGTTTTCGTCATCATGCTGCTGAATGCGGGCTCCGAACAGCGGGGCAAGGTGCGCTACTTCCCGTATCTGGTCGGTATCCCTTCGCTGCTTGCGTTTCTCTACGTCGTCACCTGCTTCATCCTGAATCAGTTGCCGAACACCTCGGCGGTGAAGTTCGGCGCCTTTACGCAAGGCGGCCCCGCCCCGGTCGGCCGGTTGCTGTTCACCCAATACTTACTGCCGTTCGAAGTCACTTCGCTGCTGGTGCTGATCGCCATCATCGGCGCCATGGTGCTGGCCAAAAAGGAGATCGACTAGCATGATGCTCCCCAACGTAGTGCCGGTCAGTTGGTACCTGGTGCTGAGCGCCATTCTGTTCTCACTCGGGGTCGCCGGCTTCCTCCTCCGCCGCAACATCATCACCGTGTTCATGTGCATCGAGCTGATGCTCAACGCCGTGAACCTCAGCTTTGTGGCTTTCTCTTACGAACTCAAAAAGATCGACGGCCAACTGTTCACCTTCTTTGTGATGGTGGTGGCGGCCGCCGAAGCGGCCGTCGGCCTGGCGATCATTCTCACGGTGTTCCGGCACCGTATGTCGCTCGAAATTGATGACGTTTCGGGTCTGAAGAACTAAACGATGACTGAAACTCAAAGCCTTTGGCTGATTCCGATCCTGCCGCTGATCGGCGCCGCCCTCAACGGGCTGCTGGGGCGCCGCCTGCCGAAAGCGGCCGTGAGTGCGATCGCCATCCTCACTGTCCTGGGCTCCTTTGCCTGGGTGATGAAGACCATCACCAATCTTGGCGACCTCAGTACTCCTTACTCCGAGCACTATTACACCTGGATCCAGAGCGGCGTGCTCGACATCGGCGTCGACTTCATGGTGGACCGCCTCACGCGCGTCATGCTCCTGATTGTCACCGGCGTCGGCCTGCTCATTCACATCTACGCCACCGGCTACATGGACCATGAGGAGGGCTTTGCGCGCTTCTTCAGCTACCTCAATCTCTTCATGTTCTTCATGCTGACCCTGGTGTTGGCGAAGAACTTCCTGCTGGTGTTCGTCGGTTGGGAAGGCGTCGGTCTCGCCAGCTACTTACTCATCGGCTTCTACCTCAAAGAGAAGTTCGCGGGGGACGCCGGCAAGAAGGCCTTCATCGTCAACCGCATCGGCGACTTTGGCTTCGCTCTCGCCATGTTCCTCATGGTGAACACCTTCGGCTCGCTCGACTTCGCCAAGGTCTTCGACGCCGCCGCCAAGCTGCCCGTCGAAGCGCACGCCGGCATCCTCACCGCTATCGCGCTCCTGTTGTTCGTCGGCGCTTGCGGCAAGTCGGCCCAGGTTCCCCTCTATGTCTGGCTGCCGGACGCCATGGCCGGCCCCACCCCGGTTTCCGCCCTTATCCACGCCGCCACCATGGTCACCGCCGGCGTCTACATGGTGGCCCGCGCCAGCGTCATCTTTGACCGTGCTCCGATCGCGCTCGACGTCGTCAGCTACATCGGTTTGATCACCGCCGTCGTCGCCGCCACCATTGGCGTCACCCAATACGACATCAAGAAAGTCTTCGCTTACTCGACGGTCTCGCAGCTCGGCTACATGTTCATGGCCTGCGGCGCGAAGGCTTACAGCTCCGGTATCTTTCACGTCGCTACGCACGCCTTCTTCAAGGCGCTCCTGTTCCTCGGCGCCGGTAGCGTGATTCACGCTCTCCACGGCGAACAGGACATGCGCCAGATGGGCGGCTTACGTTCCAAGATTCCCCAGACTTTCTGGACCCTTTGCTTCGCTTGGCTGGCGATCTCCGGCGTCCCCGGTTTCTCTGGCGCGCTCAGTAAGGACGAGATTCTGATTGCCGTTCACGGTAAGTCCGAATGGATGTTCTGGGTGGGCGTCGTCACGGCCGGCATCACCGCCTTCTACGTCTCGCGCGCCATGTTCATGACGTTCTTCGGCGAGTATCGCGGTAAGGCGCATCCGCACGAGTCGCCCTTCGTGATGACCGGTCCACTGTGGGTCCTCGCGCTGTTGAGTGCCGGCGGCGGTTACCTCGTCCGTGACTTGGTCCACTCTATCGGACCCGATATGGAACACGCGGGCGACCATGGCTCGCTCGAGTTCGTCATTGTCGCGGCGGGCTTGATCGGCATCGCCCTGGCCGCTTTCTTCTACCTGATGAACCGCGGACTGTCCCAGTCGGTCGCCAAAGCCCTTGGACCGGTCTATCGCCTCGTCTACGACAAGTACCGGGTCGACGAGCTTTACGACGCCGCCTTGGTGCGGCCGATCCAAACCGGCTCGACCTGGGTGCTGTGGAAGGGTTTCGACAACTTGCTCATTGACGGTGTAGTGAATGGCGTGGGCCGCACCGCGGCGGCCATCGGCGGCATCTTGCGAATGGCTCAAGGGGGCCAGATCGCCTCCTACGCCACCTGGATCATCCTCGGCGCGGCTGCCGCGCTGATTGGCTTCCAGTTGTCCGGAGGTGGCCGGTGAATCCGTTGAATCTGGTCCTGCTCACTCCGTTGGTCGGCTTCCTGGTCTGCCTGCTTGCTCCCAAAGAGAATCAGGGTGCCGCGCGCACCATCGCCCTCGGGGCCGCTGTCCTGACGCTGGTTCTTTCGCTCGGCTTGGTCGGCATGGTTTCGGCGATGCCCGCCGGCTTCCAGCATCACAGCGACGTCGTCTGGATCTCCACGCCGAACATCCACTTCCACATCGGCGTTGATGGTTTCAGTCTGTGGATGGTCCTGCTCACCGCGCTGCTCACCCCGCTCGCCGTCCTCGCCTCGTGGAACGCGGAGAAGGATCGCGCCAACCTCTACTACGCCTTCCTCCTGCTGCTGGAGTTCGGCATGTTGGGCGTCTTCGTCTCGCTCGACCTGTTCCTCTATTACGTCTTCTGGGAAATCTCCATCGTCCCGGTGCTGTTCCTCATTGGCATGTGGGGCACCGAGAAGCGCTCGGCCGCGGCCGTCAAGTTCTTCCTCTACACGATGACCGGCAGCGTGCTGATGCTCGCCGGCATCATCTACCTCTATTCGAAGACCAGCACCTTCGACTTCACTCGTCTGGCCGTGCTCACCAAGAGTCTGCCGCCGGAAGCGCGCTGGCTGATGTTCCTCGCCTTCGGTTTTGCCTTCGCCATCAAGACGCCGCTGTTCCCGTTTCACACCTGGCTGCCCGACACTTACTCTGCGGCGCCCACCCCCGTCACGGTGATGCTCGCTGGCGCCATGTCGAAGATGGGCACTTACTCGCTCCTGCGCTTCTGCATCGGTTTGTTCCCGGCCGAAGCGCAACACGCCGCGCCCTGGGTGGCTTGGCTCGCCGTGATCAGCATCATCTACGGCGCGCTGGTGGCGATTGTCCAGCCCAGCATGAAGCGTCTGGTCGCTTACTCTTCGATCTCGCATCTCGGCTTTGTCGTCCTCGGAATCTTCTCGTTCAACCGCTGGGGCTTTGACGGGTCCGTCTATCAGATGGTGAATCACGGCATCTCCACCGGCGCGCTCTTCCTGCTGGTCTGGTTCCTCGAAGAACGGCGCGGTTCGCTGGAGATTGCCGATTACGGCGGTGTCGCCCGCGTGGCTCCCTGGCTGTCGACGGCCTTCATGGTTGCGGCCCTTTGCTCCATCGGCTTGCCGATGCTGGGCAACTTCGTCGGCGAGTTTCTGATCCTGCAGGGCGCGGCGAAAGCCAGCTTCCCCTGGGCGGTCTTTGCCTCGGTCGGCGTCATTATCTCGGCCGTCTATATGCTTTGGATGTATCAGCGGGTGTTCTTCGGCGAGATCGGCGAAGGGATCGCCGCTCGCATCCCCGATCTGTCGCTGCGTGAGGTGACTTTGATTCTGCCGCTGGTGGTCTTGATGGTCTGGTTCGGCGTCTGCACGTCGGGTTTGCTGGAGCCGATTTCCGCGGCTAACGGAGCCCTGCTCACCTTGATTGAAGGTCCGGCTCGGGTGGCGGTGCGGTAATGAACATGCTCTTTCCCACCTCCGCTGACTTTTTCCGGACGGCGCCCGAAATCCTGCTCACGCTCTTCGCGACGCTGCTGATGGTGCTCGAGCCGTTGACCGGCGATGGCGAAGGCGAAAAGCCGCAGCTCCGCTGGCTCGCCATCATTGGCCTTGCCCTCTCGCTCGGCGGCGCGCTGATGGCCTACGGCGATCCCGGCGCGGCCTTCAACGGCATGCTCGTCATCGATGGCTTCGGGACGTTCTTCTCCGTGCTGGTGATCGGCACCGGCCTGCTCACCGTCTTCTGCGCTCAGGACTATCTGGTGCGCGAACGCGTAGAGAACGGCGAATTCTACGCCCTGCTCCTGTTCTCCATCGCCGGCCAGTGCATCATGGCCACCGCGAATGAACTGATCATTCTTTTCATCGGCCTCGAAATCTCCTCGATCTCGTCCTACATTCTCGCGGGCTTCCTCCGCGATGACCGCCGTTCAAACGAAAGCGCGCTCAAGTACTTCCTGCTCGGTTCGTTCGCCACCGCGTTCCTGCTCTACGGCGTCGCTTGGATCTACGGCCTCACCGGCTCCACCAACCTGCAGGTGATTGAGAAAGCTGTGGCCGGCGGCTCCATTCACCTCAACTTGCTGACGCTGGCCGCGTCGCTGATGTTCATCGGCTTCGCCTTCAAGGTCTCGGCCGCCCCCTTCCAGGTTTGGGCCCCGGACGTCTATCAAGGCGCACCCTCGCCGGTCAGTGCATTCCTTTCGGCTGGTCCGAAAGCTGCCGCCTTCGCGATCTTCCTCCGCGTCTTCCTCACCGCCTTCGGCTCCGTGGCGGACCGTTGGCAGCCCGTCCTGTGGACCTCGGCTCTGCTCACCATGGTGGTCGGCAATCTGGCTGCTCTGCGGCAGAACAACATCAAGCGCCTGCTCGCTTACTCGTCCATCGCCCATGCCGGATACGTCATGGTGGCGGTCACCTCGCATTCGTCGGTCGGCACCGCGGCGGCGATGTTCTACCTCGCCTCTTACGCCTTCGTCAATGTCGGCGCCTTCGCCGTTGTGAGTTACGTCGCGTCCCGCGGCGAAAAGAATGTCGGCGTGGAAGACTTTGCCGGCCTGGCCGCTCGCCAGCCGATGGCCGCGTTGGTGATGACCATCTTCTTCACGTCCCTGATCGGCGTGCCGCTCACGGCGGGCTTCTTCGGCAAGTTCTACATCTTCAAAGCCGCGCTCGATGCCGGCATGGTTTGGCTCACCGTCCTCGGCCTGTTGAACAGCGCCGTCGCCGCTTATTACTACCTGCGCGTCATCGTCGTGATGTACACGCAGGAGCCCTCCAGTTCGGTGGAAGCGCTCGAGCCTGCTGGCTCCGGCCTGCAGATCGGCTGGGCCGCGGCCGCGGTGGCCACGCTGGTGCTCGGCATCTTCCCGTCCGCGCTGCTCGAGTTCGCCAGCCGAGCCGCCAATCTGCGCTAAGTTTCTCGATTTTTGCCGGTTCTCCGGGGGCCTGCATTATATAATCCGAGAGACCATGGACTCAGCTTTTCGTGTCGGCGTCACGCCCGATTTCTACGTAGATTTAAAGGGCAAGTTTGAGGCGGACATGGAGAGTAAGTTAGCCGGACGTGCCGGGCTCACTGTCCAGGCCATGCCGCCGCAAGCCGATCACTTCGTCGCCGCCGCCTCCCTCAACGACTACGACGCCGTCCTGGCGCTCGCCATCCGCTTCACCAAGGAAAGCGTCACCGGTGTCGAACGCACCGCCGTAATCTCGCGTTGGGGTGTGGGCTACGACATGATCGACGTCGACGCCCTTACCGCCAACGACATTGCCCTGGCGATCACGCCCGGTGCCGTCCGCCGTCCGGTCGCTGATGCCATCCTCGGCCTCATCTTCGCGCTTAGCGTCAACATCGTCGGGCAGGACCGTCTGGTCCGGGCAGGGAAATGGCGCGGCCAACTCACCCGCCTCGGCCGCACGCCGCGCGGACGTGTCCTCGGCTCGGTCGGCTGCGGCAACATCGCGCAAGAGCTCTTCCGCATCAGCCGTTCGGTGGGCTTCAGCCGCATGATCGCCCACGACCCGTTCGTGTCCCCCGACCTCGCCGCTTCCCTCGGTGTCGAACTCGTCCCCCTCGACGAAGTCTTCCGCCAAAGCGACTACGTCTGCATCAACACCCCTCTCGCCGCCGCCACCCGCGGCCTGATCGACGAACGCCTGCTGCGCCTCATGAAGCCCACGGCCTATTTCGTCAACACCGCTCGCGGCCCCATCGCGCAACAGGCGGCCCTTACCAAGGCCCTCACCGAAGGCTGGATCGCCGGTGCCGGGCTCGACGTCTTTGAAGAAGAGCCTCTGCCGCCCGGCGACCCGCTCCGCGAGTTGGACAACGTCATCCTGGCGCCGCATGGCTTGGCCTGGACGGAAGAACTCGCCCGCGACAACAGTCTCGAGGCTTGCGAAAACATCTTGACGATTGCGCGCGGCGAAACGCCCGCCGCCATCGTGAATAAGGAAGTACTGCAGCGGCCCGGCTTTCAGAAAAAGCTGGACCGCTATCGGAGGAATGGATGAAGGCGAATCGATTCCGGGAGGCGCTGGCCGCGGGCCGGATGCCGATCGGGCATATGGTGTGGGAGTTCGGCACGCGAGGCATGGCGAAGATCCTCGAGTCCGCGGACCTGGACTTCGTCATCTACGACATGGAGCACTCGGGCTTCGGCGTGGAACGGGTCTTCGACCTGATTGCGTATGCCAAGGCGGCGCCTTTCGCGCCCTTCGTCCGGGTGCCGCAGAACCAGTATCACTTCCTGGCTCGCATCATGGATGCCGGCGCCCTGGGCGTCATGGTGGCCAATGTCGAAACCGCCGCCCAGGCCAAGCAGATCGTGGACGCCGTCAAGTACGCGCCGCTCGGCAATCGCGGCGTCGGTATCGGCACCGCGCATACGGACTTCCTCGCGCTCCCGGCCGTCGAGTATTTCCGGGAGAGCAACGAAAGCTCCGTCATCATCTGCCAGATCGAGTCGCCCGAAGGCGTGAAGAATGCCGAAGCGATCGCCGCCACCCCCGGTGTCGACCTGCTCTGGGTCGGTCACTTCGACCTCTCCCAGACCATGGGCATCCCCGCCCAGTTCCAACACCCCGACTTCCTGCACGCGCTCAAAACCGTCGTCGCCGCCGGCCGCAAGCACGGCAAGCACCTCGGCATTCAGCCCGGCAGCATGGACCTTTGCGATCAGTGGATGGGCCTCGGCTTCGACGTCATCTCTTGGTCCGCGGACTCTTTCGTCTACCGCCAAGCCCTCGCCGACGCCATCGCTGCACTGCGCGCCAAGTAAGCGCTACTTAATCAAAATCGTCGGCAGAATGCGGTCGCGCGTGGGCTTCAGGCGCGGCTGCTGCCGCAGATGGCGGTTCACGTCCTCCAACGACGCAAACAGCCCCTGAAAGCCCGCTGCTCGCCGCGATGGCGCCCGGCGCAACCCGTTGAAGTCACGGGAGCGAAACAATTGGCTCGCGGCAATCACGGCCGTCCCCATGGGCTTGTACTCATGCGTGCCCGCGGCCCAAGCTTCCTGGTCGATCAGCCAGAGTGCGAATCCCATACCTCTTTATCTTCTCTCAGGTGGGATTTTGCTTGGCTTCGTGCGAAAAGCGGCGGAAAATGCGGGTATGAGGCTGCTCTGGACACTCTGCTGCGCCCTGCCGCTGATGGGGCAGTTCGTCTTTCCTGGACGCATTTCGCCTCACCTGACCGGTCCCGCCCCGCGACCTGAGCCCAGCCACGTGCGTGTCGCTCCACCTGGGGGGCGCGGCGCCACCGGTTACTGGGGTGCGGGGTACTGGGGTGCCGGCTACTGGGGTGGCACTTCGCCAACCGTTCTCGTGCCGCCTACCGCGCCCGAACCCAAGCCCCCGGTTCTCAACTCCAGCAGTCTTTACCAGGCCGATCGCGCCCAGCCCGTCATGCGCGAATACGGCGCTCTACCGGAGCCCACCGCAGTCTCTCCCGCGCCGGCCTCCGCGCTGACCCCGCTGGCCGTTCTCGCCTTCCGCGACGGCCGCGTCGAACCCGTGCGCGCGTATTGGGCCGAAGGCGAGCAACTCGCCTACGTCACCGCCCAGGACGTCGTACGGAAGGTGGCCAAGGCCGCCGTCGACGTCCCCCGCAGCACCAGCCTTAGCCGCCAGCAAGGCGTCGAATTCCGGCTCCCCTAAATAGCAAAAGGGCGAGCCTTGCGGCCCGCCCTCTTCTTTCTATCTATCTGGCGAAGTTAGAAGCTCACCATGCGCGCGCCGCGCACGGCCGGATTCGCCCGCAGTTCAGCAATCACTTCCTCGGGAACCACATTGTCCACTTCGATCACCGCGATCGCCGTCAGCGGCTCGCCCGGCTTCGCCGGCGCCTCTTCGCGGCCCAAGGAGAAGTTCGCGATGTTCACGCCGTGCTTGCCCAGCACCGAGCCGAAGAACCCGATCACGCCTGGCACGTCGTCGTTCTTGGTCACCAGCAGGTGGCCGCCCAGCATCGCTTCGCAGTAGATGCCGTCCACCCGCAGCAGGCGCGGACGATCCAGCACCACGGCGCCTTCCACGGTCACCGTGCGCGTACTGGTTTCGAGCTCGATCCGTACTGTGTCGACGTGCGCCAGCCGCTTCTCGTGGCTCTCGGACACGCTCAGGCCGCGGTCGCCCGCAATCTGCATCGCGTTCACCAGGTTCGCCTTCATCGACAGCGAGCGGTTCAGCAGGCCGGCCAGGGCCGCGTTCCGCACCAATTGCGTATTCTGCTCCGCAATGCGGCCCGAGTAAGTGATGTGCACCTTCGACGGATTGCCCGTCGAAACGTACGCGGCGAACAGACCTAAGCGTTCGGCCAGCGTAATAAAGGGGCCCATCGCGCGATAGGCTTCCTTCGACATCGCCGGCATATTCACGGCGTGAATGGCGACGCCTTCGGTGAGGTACTGAATGATCTGGTCGACGATGCGATGGCCGACGATCTCCTGCGCTTCCTCCGTGGAGGCGCCGATGTGCGGCGTCGCAATCAGGTTGTCCTGCTTCAACAGCGGATGGTCGGGTGGCAGCGGTTCGGTGTCGAACACGTCGAGCGCCGCGCCGGACACCTTGCCCGATTGCAGAGCTTCCACCAGCGCGTCGGAATCGAGCAACTCGCCCCGTGCGCAATTTAGAATCTTCACGCCCGTCTTCATCTTCGCGATGGAGGTGGCGTTGATCATCTTGGTCGTCTCGGGCGTCAGCGCCACGTGCACGGTCAGATAATCCGCTTCGGCGTACAACTGGTCGAGATCCACCAGTTCCACTCCCAGGTCATTCGCTGCCTGTTGGCTCACGTACGGATCATGACCCACGATGCGCATGCCGAAGGCCTTCGCCCGCAGCAACACTTCGCGGCCAATGGCGCCCAGGCCGATCACGCCGAGCGTCTTGCCCCGCAGTTCCGAGCCCATGAATTTCTTCTTTTCCCATTTGCCCGCCTTGGTGGAGGCGGCGGCCTGCGGAATGTGCCGCGCCAGCGACAGCATGAAAGCGATCGTCTGTTCAGCCACGGCCACGGCGTTGCCGCCCGGCGTGTTCATCACCGTTACCCCGGCCTGCGTGGCCGCCGGCAGATCGACGTTATCCACGCCTACTCCGGCCCGGCCGATCACGCGCAAGCGAGGGGCCTTGCGCAGCACGTCCGCATTCACCTTCACGGCGCTGCGGACAATCAGAGCATCGGCATCTTCAAGATGCTGACGGAAATCGGTGGGATTGGAGACGACGATCTCCCAGCCGGGTTGGGACTTGAGCTTGGCAATCCCGGCTTCAGCCAGGGGCTCGGCGATCAGAATTTTCATTTGGTTTTAAGCACCTACAAGGGCGGGCTGCGGCATGGCAGCCTCGGCATAGACCCGTTGGACAGCTGTCACGCCGGATCCATAAGCCACCGCGTGGCCGTGAACATTGAGAATAATTTCGAGAGCGGCCACCATGGCAAACAGGTCCATGAAGTCGAAGTAGCCGAGATGCGCAATCCGGAAGATCTGGCCTTTCATCTCGCCTTGGCCATTGGTAATGATGGCGCCGAAGCGTTGCCGGAATTCCTTCACGATCGCGCCCGAATCCATGCCTTGCGGCGCGCGGATGGCGGTTACGCTGCCGCCCGGCGCCGATGAGAACACTTCGAGGCCCAGCGCCTTGGCGGCTTCGCGCGTCGCGCGCGCCAACAACTGAGCGTTCGCCACCAACTGATCCATGCCCAACGCCTTGATGTACTTCAGGCTCTCGGCCATCGCCAGCAGCAGCGCCGTATTCGGCGTCCACGCGGACTCGCCATTCACCGCGTTCTTCAGTTCGCGCTTCAAGTCAAAGTAGAACCGCGGCAGCTTGGCGGATTCACCCAGCGCCCACGCCTTCTTGCTGATCGAGAGGAACGAGATGCCCGGCGGCACCATAAAGGCCTTTTGCGAACCGCCCACCACGATATCCAAGCCCCAGCCGTCGATGTCGAGCGGCATCGTGCCCAAACCCGTGATCGCGTCCAGCAGCAGGATGGCCGGCGTTTCGCGCACCAGCGCGGCAATCGCTTTCACGTCATGCGCCGATCCGGTCGACGTCTCAGACGCCTGCAGCATCACGGCGCGGATGTCCGGATTCTCCTTCAGCGCCACCGCCACTCGTTCCGGCGAGACCACTTCGCCGTAGGGCGACTTGAGCGTCACCGCGCGCAGCCCGTAGGCCTTAGCGATATTCTCCCAACGTTCGCCAAACTTGCCCGCGCTCAGAATGAGCACGGCATCGCCGGGCGACAGAAAGTTCACCGCCGACGCTTCCAGGGCGCCGGTACCGGACGAGACCAGAATGATGACGTCGTTCGACGTCCCCATCACCGACTGCAGGTCAGAGAGCACGGACTTGTAAAGCTTGCGGAAGTCCTCGGTGCGATGATGAATGTCCGCACCCATCATGGCGTGCAGGGCCTGGGGCAGCAACGGCGTGGGCCCAGGCGTCAGCAACCGTTGTTTCTTGATGTACATGGTTTGATTAAAATCGACGCGCGAAGCGCTTATTCCCTAGAATATCAGACAGCATGTCACTACTTGCGCAATTGCAGACCGACTTGGTGGCCGCCATGAAGGCCAAGGATGAAGTAAAACTCGGCACCATCCGGATGCTGAAGACGGCCCTCATGAAATGGAAGGCCGACAATATGAAGGAACCGGACCAGGCCGCGGAACTGCAAGTGATGAATACCCTCCTCAAGCAGCGGCGCGAAGCAGCCGATGTCTTCCGGAAAAACGGGCGCGAAGACGCCGCCGTCAAGGAAGAAACCGAGTTGGCCATGATCGAAGCCTACATGCCCGCCGCGCCCAGCGATGAGGACATCGACGCCGCCATCGCCGAGGCCATTACCGCCACCGGCGCGAACTCGGCCAAACAAATGGGTCTGGTGATGAAAGCGGTCCAGGCCAAATTCGCCGGCCTGCGGGTCGACGGCAAGGTCATCAGCGAAAAGGTGAAAGCGAAGCTCGGATGAGGTTTGGGCTTCTGCTGCTGGCTCCCGCCCTGGTTTTGGCGCAGACCCCCAAGCGGCTGCACCCCACCGTCGAAAAGATCACGGCCGGAGTATCGGCGGACCGCATCGCCGCCACACTGCAGAAGCTCGAAGCCTTCGGAACGCGCGACATCCATTCCGCTCAAATCCACGAAGCCACGCGTTGGATCGAATCCGAGTTCAAAGCCATGTCGCCGCGGCTCGAAGTCTCGCTCGATAAACACCTCGCCAAGAAGCGCGGCCGCATGATGCGCGACCTCGAGGTCACCAACGTCGTTGCCGTGTTGCGCGGCAAAACCCAGCCCGACGTCCAGGTGCTCATTACCGCCCATTACGACTCAGTCGTTCTGGTCCGTAAGCCGTCAGTGAACGGCGCACCTCCCGCCATTGATCACGCCGCCTCCGCCGCCTCACCCCGGGCGCCCGGCGTCTCGGACGATGCCTCCGGCGTCGCCGCCGTCCTGGAGCTTGCTCGCGTCATGAGCCAGCACGAGTTTGACAAAACCGTCGTCTTCATCGCCTTCTCGGGCGAAGAATACGGCCTGCTGGGCGCGCTTGGCTACGCCGCCCATGCCAAGAAGACCGGGCAGAAGATCGAAGCCGTCCTCAACAACGACATCATCGGCAATGACGACAATGGCCAGGGGCTCAAAATCTCCAACGTCGTCCGCGTCTTCTCCGAAGACCCGATGGACTCGCCCTCCCGCGCCCTCGCCCGCTATGTCCGCGACGTCGGCGAGCGCTACCTGCCTTCGATGAAGGTGGACGCCGTCTTCCGCAACGACCGTTTTGGCCGCGGCGGCGATCACACCGCCTTCAACAACCACGGCTTCCCCGGCGTGCGCCTCACCACCGCCGCCGAAGACCTCAAGAAGCAGCATTCCGTCGACGACACGTTCGCTCATGCCTCGCCCGCTTACTGCGCGCAAGTGGCTCGCGTGAATGGTGCCGCGCTCGCCAGCCTCGCTCTCGCGCCCGCCCCGCCCATGGTCAGCCGCGACGTCACCCGCACCGAAGCCGAAAGCGGCTACACCACGCAGCCCAACCTCGCCCGCGGCAAGGACTCCGTCGATGCCGTCCTCAAGTGGAAGCTGGGCACCGAGTCCGATCTCGCCGGCTACAGCGTTGTCGTCCGCGCTACCACGGCACCCTTCTGGGAACGAGAAATCTGGGCCGGCAAGGTGAGCGAGTTTACGCTCAAAGGCCTCTCCATCGACGACGCTGTCATCGGTGTGAAGGCCGTGGACGTCGACGGCAACGAGAGCCTCGTCTCCGCCTACGTCCTGCCCCGCCGTAATTTCGCCGCCGTCAACTAAACGCTAAGCGCTCGGCGGCACCAGCTCCGTCTTCACTTCCGGCAGCGGGAAGCCGGCGGCGCCAAACGTCGCGCGAATCGCGTCCTGCGTGTCGAAGTAAACCTGCCAGTAATGGTCGTTGTGACAATACGGCCGCACCGCCAGCACGCACCCGTAAGCGCTGTAAGTCAGGATCTTCAGGTCCGGAGCAGGGGAGGGGCACACGTTGGGGATCGCGGCGATCTTCGGCGTCAGTTGCGCGATGAAGGCCTGCGGATCGACGGCATGCGAAACCGGCGCCGTGATGTCTACGCGGCGAAACGGATTCGCATTGAAGTTCATGATGTTGTCGGAGAAAATCTTGTTATTGCCCACGTAAGTGCGCACGTTGTCCGGCGTGTTGATCGTCGTCACGAACATCCCGATCTCGTCCACCGTCCCCGTCACTCCGCCTGCGGAAATAAAGTCGCGCACGCGGAAAGGCTTCAGAAACACCAGCAGTGCCCCCGCCGCGAAATTCGAAAGCATGCCGCCCCAAGCCGCGCCGATCGCCAAACCCAGGCCCGCCAATAACCCGGCAAACGTGGTTGTCTCGATGCCGAAGAAGCTCAACAAACCGACGATCAGAATGACGTTCAGCACAATGCGGACCGTCGATTCCACGTAGCCGATAATCGTGCGGTCCACCTGCTGCCGGCTCAGGCCGTTCGCAATCAGGCGGATGCCGAGGTTGATCAGCCAGCGGCCGATCAGCCACATCGCGAGGGTCTTGAACAGAATGATGCTGGCGTCGACCACGCGCGGAACCAGGGATTGAATGAAGATGTTGACGTCCATGGGCGCTCCTTTCGAGGGCTCCCAGTATAACCAACGCTAGCGGGCGAAGTCGCGCAATTTCTTCGCTAACACGCTCAGGTCGCCGTCGCTCAAGCAAGTGGGGTTGATCAGCAGTGCGCCAAGGTGTAACTCGGACGGATCCACCACTACCGACGGCTTGGTCTCTTGTAACAGGCGGCAAGCTTCGGTCGCACTGCGCGACGTCGGCTGCACCACCAGCTTCGGCACCAACCCGTCGCGTACGCTGTAACGCACACCCTCTAATTGCGCCGTAAGTGCCGCCAGGCGCGCCGCGTAAATGGACTGGCGCGTGGTGTCGCTCGTGTTGACAAAGCGGTCCAGCGCCACCAGCAGCCCCACGATCGTCTCCTTGCCGACCTTCGACGACCGGCCAATGCCATGCGGCGGAATCCCCTTCAGCGCCGCCTTGTCGATCAGCGTCGCCGGAGGCGTCCAATGCTCCCATTCCACATCCAGGTCCAGGTTCTGCAGAATCGCCGACATGATCAGGTCCCGCTGACCGCACAAAATGCCGGACCCCTGCGGTCCGCCGATCGCCTTGCCGCCGCTGAACGCCACAAGGTCCGCGCCCACGTCGATGAAGTGCCGCAAATTGCTCGCCGGCGGCAGTTGTCCGGCCGCATCCACCAACACCGGCACCCCGTGCCGATGTGCCACCTCAATCACCTCGCCCAGCGTCGGGCGCGCGTCCGCATGCGCCACGTAAAGGATCGCCGCCGTCCTTTCGCCAATCGCGTCTTCAATCTCCCACGGCTCCGCATCCCGCACGCCGGCTCCCGCGAACCGGTCTGGCAATCCCACTTCCACGATCCGCACGCCCGCCGCCCGCACCGCATGGTCATAGAAGTTGCGCTGGCTGCGCACCATGATCACTTCGTTCTTCATGCCGCGCGTATCGGGCAGTCGCGCCATGCGCGCCGGGTCCAACCCCGCGACGCACGCCGCCGTCCCCAGCAGCAATCCCGCCGCCGCCCCGGCTGTCGCAATGCCCGCTTCGGCGCCCGTCGCCTGCGCGATGGCCCGGCTCGCCGCCGCTTGCAGTTGCGCCATATCCACGCAATAATCGCCCGCTTCAGCCATCGCGACCGAAACCTCGGGCGCTAGAAAGCCGCCCGAAACCCGGGTCGACGGGCCTTTGGCGTTGATGATGGGTTGGACGCCCAGCGTCTCGTAGATGTTCATCGCCCCTATGATCGCAAGGCTTGCCAGGCCATGATGAGCGCGATGCCCACCAGCGACGTGATCACCTTCATCGCCGTCCAACTGCGCAGCGTCTGCGGCACCGTCATGCCGAAGTATTCGTTCACCACCCAGAAGCCCGAATCGTTCACATGCGAAAGAATCGTGCCGCCCGCGCACAATGCCAGCACGATCATCTCGGGCTCATAGCCCGCTAGACCCTTCACCAACGGCGCCACGATGCCCGCCGCCGTGATGATTGCCACCGTTGCCGAGCCTTGCGCGACGCGCATCCCCGCCGCCACCAGATAAGCCACCAACAGCGGCGAAATCGACGACGACGCCAGCAGCGCCCCGGCATACGGACCCACGCCGCAATCGATGATGATCTGCTTGAACGCGCCGCCGCCGCCCATGATTGCCAGCAGCGTCCCCACCGGCATCAGCGAGTCGGTCGCCATCTTGCCGATCGCGTCGCGGTTCAGTCCGCGCCGCGCCCCGAACAGGTACATCGCCAGCAACGCCGTCAGGAGCAGCGCTGTGAACGGATGACCCAGAAACCCCAGTTGTTGGCGGATTGGCAGCTTCAGCATCTCGGCGATGGACGCGGCGAAGATGAACGACACCGGCATCAGCAACAGCAGCATCACCACGCCCACCGACGGCGGATTCTCCACGCGGCTCGCTTCCCGCCCCGCCACTTCCGGCACCGGCACAAAGATTCTCGAAGCAATCCAGCGCCCGTAAAGAATGCCGCCGGAGATGGCCATGGGCAAGGCCAGCACCGCGCTGTAAAGGATCGTCCGTCCCAGGTCCGCCCCCAGCAGCGACGCCGCCGCGGAAGGTGCCGGATGGGGCGGCACCATCGCATGCGTCACCGTCAACGCCGCCGTCAGGGGCAAGCCGTAGAACAGCAGCGTCTTCTTGGACTCGCGCGCCAAACTCCACGCCACCGGCACCAGGATGATGAACCCCACCTCGAAGAAAATCGGCAGCCCCACCAAAAACGCCGCCGTCAGCACCGCCCACTGCGCGTTCTCGCGACCGAACTTCGCCAACAGCCACTCCGCCAACACCCGTCCGCCGCCCGAATGTTCCAGGAACCGCCCGATCATCGCGCCCAGCGCCACCACGATCGCGATAAAGCCCAGCGCATCGCCAAACCCCGTCTGGATCGATTGCAGCACCTTGCCGGGCGGCATTCCGCTCGCCAGGCCCAGCGCCATCGAACTGATGATCAGCGCCAGGAACGCGTGCAGCCGCGCCCCCAGAATCAGAAACAGCAGGAGGGCGATGGCGCCCAGGGTGAGGGTCAGCAAAACGGCGTTGGGCACTTGATCCGCAATTTTAGCAACGGCGGCGGGACATACTATTGGGATGCAGCGACGCGACTTCTTCGGCTTTTCAGCAAGCATGATGCAGGCGGTGCCGGATCCGGTGGACCGCGAGTACGAATCGGGCGGCACCGGCGGCCTCTCCTACCAGGCCCGCACCGTCGTCGAGCGCGCCCGCCCCGGCAAGCCTCATCAAGGCAAGGTGCTCGCCGCCATTCAACCCCATTGCGACGACATCCCCATCTTTGCCGGCGGCACGGTGCTCAAGCTGATCGACGAAGGATACACCGGCTATCTCATCACCGTCTCAAACGACTCGATGGCCGGCGAAGGCTCATCCATCGGCGACATCGTCCTCAAGAACGAGCAGGACACCAAGCAGGTCGCCGCGCGCCTCGGCTGCAAAGACGCCTTCTTCCTCAACTATCCGAACCACTGCATGGACGCCTGGCCGATGGTCGAGATCCGCGCCCGGCTGATCTTCCTGTTCCGCCTGCTCAAAGTCGATACGGTGCTCGTCTACGACCCTTCCGCCCTCTATGAGCGCAACCCCGATCACTACGTCACCGCCAAGGCCGTCGAGTCCGCCATTTGGATGGCCGGCAGTCCCTGGGATTATCCCGAGCACTTTCGCGCCGGCCTCACCGCCCACGCTCCGCAGGACGCTTACTACTTCGCCCGCGGCCCGCAGATCGTCAACCGCGCCGTCGACATCGGCCCCTACATCGATCGCAAAGTAGAAGCCAACCTGGCCAACGTCACGCAAGGCCCCGCCGGCAATCTCGGCGCCCAGTTGCGCGCCAAGCTGGCGGCTCAGGGGAAACGCCTGCCGCTCTTGGGCAACGACGATGCCACGGCCAATCGGCAGTACACGAAGGTGTTTGCTCTCTCTCGCGATCGCGTGCGGGCTCGCGCCTACGGCTTGCGCTACGTCGAGCTATTTCACTATCAGGCGCGCGACGAAAGCCCCGTCGACGACTACGTGGCGCGTCACGCCGTACCCTTATAGTCGAGTTCGCTCCAATCGACGTTCTGGGCCACCACAAACAGCGTTTGCCCTTTGCTCGGCCGCGCGCTCAGGTGCATCATCATGATGTAGCCGGCACGCGGCGCCACAATGTCGAGCGCCGGTGCCGAGTGGTCCGCAAAGTCGTGCAGCCGCCCGACTAGTTCTCCCTGCGCCACTGCTTGGCCCGGCTCGGCCAACGGCTCCCAGACGCCATCGCGCGGTGTCGGCACATAAGCGTCCAAATGCGGCGCCGCAATCAGCCGCGTGGCCGGCGAGCCTTCCGGCCGGATCTTGGTGATCGCCCCGTCGAGCAAGCCATAATGCCGCAGCACGTTCTGCGTGCCTTCGTACGCATGCCGTACGCCCAGGCGATCCGTCGAGGCGCCCGCGCCGAACTCGCTGCCAATGGTGATCTTGCCTTCGCCTTCCGCCTCATCAGTCAGCAGACCATGATGCATCTGGCTTGAATAAATCATCACGAAGCCCGTATCGAATAGCCGCGACACCAGCGCCGTCTCGGCTTGCTGCGCGGGATCCGGAATCGGATGGAACGACGTGCAATGCGGAAACGCGCCCTCCATGCCGCCGGAGTGAATGTCGATCACCACGCGGCCCAAGGGAAAGATGCGCGTCTTCACAAAGTGCGCAATGCGCGAAGAGATCGTGCCGCGCGCATTGCCGGGGAAAGCGCGATTCATGTTCACCCCGTCCAGCGGCGACGTCCGCGAGTTGGCCACGCAGGCGCTCTCGCTGAGCCGTGGCATCAGCACCACGCGCCCGCTCATCTGCTCCGGGTCCAGGTCGGTCGCCAGACGCTTCACTCCCACCTGACCCTCGTATTCGTTTCCGTGCGTACCGCCGAAACAAATGATGCCGTTCGCGTTGTTACCGCGGCGGCCATTGATCACCGTCAGTGGGATGAGTGAAAAGCCCCACGTCCCGTCGAGTGACAGGGCGATTTGGTAATGATGTTTGCCGGGGCGGTCGAAGTCGATGTCGTCGTAGCGATAGATCAGTTCAGGCATTAAAAGTCCGAGCGCATGCGGAGCAGGCTCAGGAACTCATCGCGGGTCGACTTGCTGTTGCGGAACTCGCCTAACATTGCGCTCGTCGTGGTGCTGGAGCACTGCTTCTCTACGCCACGCATCATCATACAGAAGTGTTTGCCCTCCGCGATCACGCCCACGCCTCGCGCCTGCAATACCTCTTGCAGCGTCTCGGCGATCTGGTGCGTCATGCGTTCCTGTACCTGCAGCCGGCGCGCGAACATGTCCACAATCCGCGGGATCTTGCTCAAGCCGATAATCTTCTTGTCCGGCAGATAGGCCACATGCACGCGGCCGTTGAACGGCAGCATGTGATGCTCGCACAGGCTGAAGTATTCGATGTCGCGCACGATCACCATCTCGTCCACTTCGGCTTCGAACAACGCGTCGTTGACGATCTTGTTCAGGTTCTCGTGATAACCCCGCGTCAGATAGCGCATCGCTTGCGCCGCCCGGTTCGGTGTCTTGATCAGCCCTTCGCGCGTCGCATCTTCACCCAGCTCATCCAGGATCCCGTGGACGTGCAGCGCAATCGGGTCGGCGGCTTCCGGCGGGGGCGGGCCACCGTTCAAACCATTCTTCTTGGAGGGACTCAGGCTCATGCAGATTCCTTACTGACTTCAAAAATGTTGTTGCGCGTCTCCCAGATGCGCACCCGTTCCAGGATGGGCAGCGCCGGGGGCCAGCTTTGCGAGAGCCGAGTGTGGATGGCGCGCGAAACGACCTCGGTTGTCGGAACCAAGCCCGCCAACTCTTCCACCTGCACATTCAGATTCCGGTGATCGTAGCGGGAGACAATTTCTTGCTGGACAAACCCGTCCAGCGCCGGCACATCCACCACGCGTCCCGTCACCGCATCCACCGGTCCTCGTACGGTCACTTCGAGCACGTAGTTATGCCCGTGCCCATACGGGTTGTTGCACTTCCCATAGATGCGATCGTTCTCCGCCTCATCGAACTCCGGCGAATGCAGCCGATGGGAAGCGGCAAAGCGATAGCGTCGCGTCAGCCTCATACGGCCTCCCCCGCGTACTCGACGTAAAGATCATCGGTTTCGTACAACCGCACCAGGTCGAGCTTCCCGTTCGCCCCGGTGAAGTAGGGCGCGAGTCGCCGCCAGATATCCACCGCGATGTTCTCCGCGGTCGGCACCATGCGGTCAAACGGCGGCACCTCGTAGTTCAGGTGGCGATGGTCATAGGGCGTCACCACCTCGCGCGTCAGAATATCCTTCACTTCTTTCAGGTCCACAATCATGCCGGTCACCGGATCCGGCTCGCCCGCAATCGTCACTTCCAGCACGTAGTTATGCCCGTGCCCGTGCGGGTTGGCGGCCTCGCCGAACAGCGCGCGATTCTCCTCCAGGGTCCGCCCCGGGACGGCACAAACGTGCGAGGAAGAGAACTCAATGCGCCGTGTGATTTTCATAACCCTCTATAAGATGCCCGAACCGGGGCAGGCGATACCGTAAAATAACAGTGACCATGAAACGTGACCTGCGTCCGCCCCTCGCCCTCATCCTTATCCTATTGACAGGGCTTGGCTTTGTGATCTACGACACGCTGCGGGAGAAGGTGACGCAGGTGGGCGATACCGCCCCCGATTTCGAGGTCACCACCGAAGGCGGCAAGAAAATGACGCGGTCGGATTTCGGTGGCAAGATCCTCATGCTGAACTTCTGGGCCACCTGGTGCCCACCCTGCATCGAAGAAACGCCCCGCCTGAATGCGCTACAGGAAGAACTCGCCAAGGACGGCGTAGTGGTGCTCGGCATCAGCGTCGACAAGAACGAAAAGCCCTACAAGAAATTCATCGAACGCATGCGCGTCAAGTTTGCCACCTCGCGCGATGCCGAAGCCCGCATCAGCGCCCGCTACGGCACCTTCAAGTTCCCCGAGACCTACATCATCAACGCCGAAGGCAAGGTCCTCGCGAAGTACGAAGGCGAACCCTCCAGCACTTGGCTTGATCCCAAGGTGATCGAGCAGATTCGGGCGATGCGTTAACCATGATCTCCGCCATCGTTCGTCAGGAAATTCAAAAGCTCGTGGGGCCTCGCGGCTTCCTCGACCAGCCCGCCGACCTGTCCCTCTACGAATACGACGGCAGCATCGACAAGCATCAGCCCGACGTCGTCGTTTTCCCCAAGTCCACCGAACAGGTCTCGGCTCTGGTCAAGCTCGCCTTCCAGCACAACCTCGCCATCGTCGGCCGCGGCGCTGGTACCGGTCTCTCCGGCGGCGTGATCCCGCGCGCGGGCGGCATCATGATCTCCTTCGCCCGCATGAACCGCATCCTCGAAATTGACCTCGCCAATGAGCGGATGCTCGTCGAACCCGGCGTCGTCAATCTCGATGTCACTCTCGCCGTACAACGCGACGGCTATTACTTCGCCCCGGACCCCTCCAGTCAGCGCGCCTGCACCATTGGCGGTAACGTCGCCGAGAATGCCGGCGGCCCCCACACCCTCGTCTACGGCGTCACCACCAACCATGTCCTCGGCCAGGAGGTCGTCCTCCCCGATGGCACCGTTCTTGAAATCGGCGGCCCGGAATCCGACCTCCCCGGCTATGACTTGAACGGCCTCCTGATTGGCAGCGAAGGCACCATGGTCCTGGTCACCAAAGCTTGGCTGCGCCTCATGCGCACCGCGGAAACGGTCAAGACGATGCTCGCCATCTACGACACCACCGATGCCGCCGCCAACACCGTCGCTGAGATCACCGCCAAGCAGATCACCCCCGCCGCGCTCGAAATGCTCGACGGCCCCATGCTCCGCATGGTGGAAGAAGCCACTCATGCCGGCTACCCGATGGACGCCCAGGCCGTGCTCCTCATCGAACTCGAAGGCTTAGCCGAATCGGTGGAAAGCCAACTCGAGCCCATCCGCGCTACTTGCCTCGCTTCCGGCGCGCGCGAAGTGCGCCTCGCCAAGTCCGCCGAAGAACGCGACCTCCTCTGGAAGGGCCGCAAAAACGCCTTCGGCGCCATTGGCCGCGTCAGCCCCTTCTACTATGTGCAGGACGGCGTCGTCCCTCGCACGCAGATCGCTCCCACGCTCCGCCGCATCGGCGAGATCAGCCAGCAGCACGGCGTCCAGATCAGCAACATCTTCCACGCCGGCGACGGCAACATGCACCCCATCATCCTCTTCGATGCCCGCAAACCCGGCGACGTCCAGAAGGCCGTCGCGGCCGGCGAAGCCATCCTCGAGTACTGCATCGCGGTCGGCGGCTCGATCACTGGCGAGCACGGTGTCGGCATGGAAAAAATGGAGCTGATGACCAAGCTCTTCAGCGACGAGACGCTCGACCTCATCGCCCGCTTCAAAAGCCTCTTCGACCCACAATGCCGCTTGAACCCCGGCAAGCTCCTGCCCACCGGCAAAGGCTGCATGGAGATCCGTCACGCCCAAGTCGCACCGGCCCTGACCGTTTAGCCTGCACAGTCGCTAGGTCTCACCAGCCAGCACGCCTTGGCGGGCCCGGACCCTACGCCCAAGATCACGCCCTTCATGAACCGCTCCGATCGCCCCGCTCCCGGCGCGATGTTCGGCGAAAGGGGCGCGTCCGCTGCGCACGGGTGCGACATTTTGCCGCGTTGACCGCGTAGGCGAGTGACGAAATACTCAAACTCAGGCCCGCTCGCATCGCCTGCCGCTTGAGGCTGGTGAACCCGTCCCGGTGCGAATCCTTCGGCCTGCTCGCCCCGTCTCAATGCACAACCATTCCCCACTTAGAAACAAACTGCTTGCCATTCTGCCCTCGCTCGTTTTCCTCTCCGCACAGACCGCGTTGCTCTGTGGCCAGACGAGTTTCTCCGCCATCTCCGGGAGCCTGTCGGATCCCTCGGGAAGCACGATTCAGGGCGCGGACGTCAGCATCCGCAACGAGGATACTGGCACACACCGGTCGCTGCATTCCGACGGTGCCGGCCGCTACTCGTTTGAGCAACTGCCGCCCGGGCGCTATGAACTCACCGCCAGCAGGTCCGGTTTTGCCAGCGTCGTGGTGCCGGGCGTCGATGTCTTTGTGGGAAAAATCACGGTGGTCAACCTTCGGTTCAAAATTGGCGAACTGCAGACGAAAACCATCGTCACCGATGCGGCGGAGCTGGTGGAAACACGCGACGCCGCTCTTTCCGGCGTCATGGAAAATTCTGCGATGCGCGAACTACCGCTCAATGGTCGTGACGTTGCCCAACTGGCCCTTCTTCAACCCGGCGTCGCCCCTTCGTTCCGGCGCGCGGACCCCGTTCCGCCCGGCGCCGGTGTCAATCTGGTCGTCCAGGGGAGCCGCCCCAACCAGATCAGCTTTCAACTCGACGGCAGCGACGTGAACGACGCCAACAACGCCACCCCTGCTAGCGCTGCCGGCGTGGTCCTCGGGGTAGACACCCTGCGGGAGTTCCGCGTCCTCACCAACTCGTACAGCGCCGAGTACGGTCGATCGGCCGGAGGCGTGGTCACGGCTGTCACCAAATCGGGCACCAATCAGTTTCATGGCTCGCTCTTCGAATTTCTCCGCAACAGTCACTTCGACGCCAAGAACTTCTTCGATTCCCCGTCCGCTCCCATTCCCCCGTTCAAGCGAAACCAGTACGGGGTTGAGGTCGATGGTCCCCTTCGCCGGGACAAGACCTTCTTTCTCGCCAGCTTCGAACAACTCAAGCAGCGCCTCGGTGTAACTTCCATCTCGGTCGTTCCGGACGCTAACGCGCGCCAGGGTATCCTGCCGAATCAGCCGAGGATCTCTGTGAATCCCTCGATCGCCCCCTACCTCGCCCTGATTCCGCTGCCGAACGGGAGAAATTTCGGCGACGGCACCGGACAGTTCATTACCGCGAATTCCCAGCCCACCAATGACACCTTCTTTGCCGGTCGCCTTGACCATCAATGGTCGGAAGCCACCTCGATGTTCGCCCGCTTCACTTACGACACGGCTCTGGCCAGCGTGCCCGACGGCTATCGCCTGGTTAACGCGTCTTCTCAGACCCTCAATCGGTATCTCACCCTCGGAGTAACCCGCACCTTCAGCGAGCGCTTCGTAAATACCTTTCGTGCCAGCCTCAATCGCTCTTACGGAGCCACCACCAACCCTTACCTGCAGCAAATTGATCCAGCTCTTTCCTTCGTGCCGGGGCGCCCACTGGGACAGCTCACGGTCACCGGCAGTGTCAGCCTCGGGCCCAATCGCTTCACCGGCCGCTCATCCATTTTTTCTCTCTACCAGTTCGGGAACGACCTTTCTTGGATCAGCGGTCGCCATTCCCTGAAAGTCGGCGGCGACTACCGGTTCTATATCAATCCGAAATCCGGTGCCCAAGCGGAAGACGGCCACTTTCAGTTCGCATCCCTGGCCAATCTCCTCACTGCCACCCCCGCCCTCGCCACTTTCGTCAAACCGGGTTCAGTGATTCCCCGGCGTTGGCGCCAATCCATGACGACTTTCTACCTCCAGGACGACATTCGGCTTGCGAGCCGTCTTACCCTGAACCTCGGCGTACGCTACGAACGCGAAAGTGTTCCTACTGAGGCGAACGGCTACTCCTCCGTGATTCGGAATCCTCTCACTGATCGCGACGGTACGCCGAGCGCTCCCTTCGTCAACCCGACGAACCTTGGCTTTGCCCCCCGTGTCGGTCTGGCCTGGAAGCCTTTCGCGGACGGAAAAACCAGTGTCCGTGCGGGCTACGGCCTCTTCTACAGTCCGCTCTGGAGTGACTGGTACGCCGCCGCCGGCACGAACCCGCCCTTCACCTTCGTGGGCAGCGTCAACAATCCCACCTTTCCGAATGCTTACTCTCAGATCGGCTCCCAGCCGTTTGTCAGCGGTTCCATCAATACTCAGGACTATCTCCCCGAGTATCCCTACGTCATGCAATACAACCTGACGGTGCAGCGCCAGATCGGACGCGACGGCGTCCTCACTGCGAGCTATGTCGGTTCACGAGGCGTCCATCTCCCCCGTCTCGTCGACTTCAATCAGTCGCCGCAAACCATCTTGCCGGACGGACGGATCTTCTTTCCCGTCGGCTCCACTCGACAAAACCCGAATTTCGGCATCCTTCGCATGGCGAAAACGGATGGCATCAGTGGTTACAACGCTCTGGAACTTTCCTGGGAGAAGCGCTTCGCGCGCGCTCTGTCCTACCGCGCGAATTACACCTGGTCGAAGAGTATCGATACCGGCTCCCTGTTTGTCACTCCCGGCGGTTCGAATGACATGCCGCAGAACCCACTGAGTCTTAAGGCTGAGCGCGGACTCTCCAACTTCGACCTCCGCCACAATCTCGTGGGGTATCTGGTCTGGGAAATTCCCGCGCTCCCCGGTCCCAAGCTTCTCGCCCAAGGATGGCAACTGAATACGATCGCCCAGTTTGCTTCCGGTCAGCCCTTCGCCGTTACTGTAAGTTATGATCGTGCGCGTGCCAATGCTGACGCCGCCACCGGCGCCATTCGTCCGGACGTATGTCCAGGCGCGAGTAACAACCCGATTCGCGGCGGCCCGGATCAGTATTTCAGCCCTGGAGCCTTTTGCCTTCCAGCGGCGGGTTTCTATGGCAATCTCGGGCGCAATACGCTGATTGGTCCCGGGCTCATGATGCTCACGCCTTCTCTCAGCAAGCAGTTCTTGATCTCCGAGAAGATTCGGCTGCAGTTCCGGTCCGAGTTTTTCAATATTCTGAACCATCCGAACTTCGCCGCTCCCAGCTCGCGGGTGGTTTACAACAACTCCGGCTTGGTCGGTAGCGCGGGCTTGATCACCGCCACCACCACGAGCGCGCGGCAGATCCAGTTCGGTTTGAAACTTTCGTTCTGACTTAGGAGGGGCTGACATGCTGCAGCCGAAATCTCGATCCCAGCGCGCGCTTCCGGATGTGCGAACCATCTGGCGATGGCACTTCTATGCGGGCCTGTTCTGTGTCCCATTTGTTCTTTGGCTTTCGTTGACCGGAATCGTCTACCTGTTCAAGCCGCAGATTGAGCGCTGGATGGACCGGCCCTATGAAGGTTTACTGAAGACGGGCGAAATCGGTGCGCCTCCCGAAGTGCTGGTCCAGGCAGCGCTCACGGCCGTTCCGGGCTCCACTCTTAGTTACTACGAGCTGCCTCGGGTTCCCGGCTCCGCTCCGCAGATTGTCGTCGGCAAAGGCGCGGACGAGTACCGGGTCTATGTTCATCCGCGCACAGCCCAGGTGTTAGAGCACTTTGACCAGCGTGACCGTCTGTTTGCGAAGGTCTTTCTCCTTCACGGTGAGCTGATGGCCGGCGCGAAAGGCTCCATGCTGATCGAACTGGCTGGTTGTTGGACGATTGTTCTGATCTTGACGGGCCTGGCCCTCTGGTGGCCTCGCGGGCAGTTCCGCGCCGCCGGCTATCTCTTCCCACGTCTCCAACTGACGGGGCGCCTCTGGTGGAAGGACGTGCATGCCGTCACCGGGGTGTGGGTTTCGTTCCTCGTCATCGCCCTGCTGCTCACCGGCCTCCCCTGGGCCAAGAGCTGGGGCGGGTATTTCCGCTTCGTTCGGTCGTCTTTGGCCGGCATCAACACCGTTCCAGACTGGCCGATGGGAAGCGAGTCGGAGCGGGCAGTCGCCACGGCTCGCAATGCGGCTCGGGCTGCCGCACTCGCCGGGGAGGTCCCCTCCGGGCAGCACCAACACCACGCGCCCCCGGCCGAGAAAGCTCCCTCGCGATTTGGCTCCCGGTCGCCGAAGCCACCCGCCGCCCCGGGCGCTTACCTCCCCATTAATCGCTTGCTTCCGATTGTCGAACGGCTTTCTCTGGCTCACCCCGTCCAGATCCTCCCGCCCGTCAGGAAGGGCGGCTCCTGGTTTGCTCGTTCGAATTCGCAGAATCGAACCCTGCAGGACAGCTACACTCTCGATGCTAAAACCGGCGCGGTCCTCCGTCATGAGGCGTTCTCCGATAAGCCGCTCGTCGACCGGGTCGTCAGTGCCGGCGTCGCGTATCACGAGGGACAGCTCTTCGGCCTCTTAAACCAGTTGGTCGGACTATCCACCGCCCTCGGGGCCGCTCTGCTTTCCATCAGCTCTGTCGTGATGTGGTGGCGGCGACGGCCCAGTGGCGTGTTGGGCGCGCCGGTGGCCTCGGAACGTCCCGCGATGGCGCCCCTGCTGATTGGCTTCATCGTCTTTCTGTCTGTGGCCTTCCCCCTGCTAGCGATCTCGATTACTGTCTTGCTGCTCTTCGAGCGTTTGGTCTTGCAGCGTCTGCCGGGGGTCAGTCGCTGGTTAGGTCTGCGGCCCGCGTTGGAAGCTTCCTGAGTCTCACCGGTCCGTCGCTTGGTTTGAGCTTGACGATGGGCGAAGAAAATGCGAAGATCGGGGTCCGAAAGGATCCCGATTTCCATGCCCCTAGCCCAACAAGCCCTCGGCGAGCTCAGCTCCGCCCATCAATTCTTCAATCGCTCGATCTCCAATCTCCCCGAGTCCCTCTCGGAGTTCGCTCCTGCCCCCGGCACCATGACCGCGGCGCAGCAGGTGGCGCACGCCGCCCAGACCATCGACTGGTTCATGGAAGGTACCTTCCGCCCCGAAGGCTTCGACATGGACTTTGAAGCTCATGCCAAGGCCATCGCCGAGGTCAAGTCTCTCGACGCCGCCAAGGCTTGGTTTGAGAAAGCCGTCGCCAGCGCCAAGGAAGTCCTGTCCGGTAAGAGCGACGCCGACCTTCTTGCGCCCCTCCCGCCCGGCCCCATCATGGGTGGTCTCCCGCGCCTCGCCGTCCTCGGTGCCATTACGGACCACACCGCCCACCACCGCGGCGCCCTCACCGTCTACGCGCGCCTCAACGGCATCGTCCCTCCCATGCCTTACTTGTGAGTAACTCGTCCGGCCTTTGAGCTTTGCTGCCAGGCGCGGCAAATTGTCGCAGGACTTTCCGTGCGACAATTTGCCGCGTTTTCAACTTACAACCGTTGCACTAAGGTGGAGAGTGATCCGTCGAGTAGCAGCTTTGGCTGATACCCGGTCGCGTTTCTCTTACCCCATGTCAACGCTCAACTTGTGTCTCGTCTCTCTCCTTTTGGCCGCTACGGTCGCTTACCCTCAGAACATCAAAGGCTCCCTGAGCGGAACCATCACCGATAGTCAGGGTGGGGCAGTCTCCGGTGCCGTCGTTCAGGTTCAGGACCCGGCTCATGGTTCGAAGCGTCAGGTAACCTCTGATGAGCAAGGCTCGTTCTTTGTGCCAGGCTTGGAAATTAGTGAGTATGTGGTTACCGTCTCGGCTCGCGGATTTCAGGAATACGAAGTGCAGAAAGTCGCTGTCCGAACCGGCAAGCAGAACGTCCTGGCGATCACGCTCCAATTGACCGGTGTGGCCAGTCAAGTCCAAGTGGAATCCTCCGCTCCCTTACTCCAAAGCGAGGAGTCTAAGGTCTCCGATACGGTCAGTGCGGAGGAACTCAATGATCTTCCTACCCGCGCCGGCTCCCAGGGCCGCAACTACTACGGTCAGGTTCGTATGTTACCCGGAGTGGCGGGGACCACAGCGGCCCATCAACCTTTCGCCATCAGCGGCAGCCGCTCTCGCAGCAACAACTATCTGGTCGACTCTGTAGACTCAACCGATTCCAGCACCGGTCTTGTCTCCGGTCGTGGAGCGACCGAGCAATTGATCAGTCAGGAAGCGCTGGCGAGTGTCGAAGTCTTGACCCACAATTTCAAAGCGGAGTACGGTCGGAACTCGGGCGGCGTCATCTCCCTGATCACCAAGTCCGGATCCAACGATTTCCATGGCAGTGCCTACTGGTATCACAACAACTCCGAGTTTTCTGCGCGAAATTTTTTCGATAGCACCGTGCCGAAGGAGCGGACCAATCTCCCCGGCTTTACGTTGGGGGGCCCCATCGTCAAGAACCGGGCGTTTTTCTTCAGTCAGTACGAGCGCTTCACCGTTCGCGGTACCGGTCGGTCGACGTTCCAGGGCTTAACCGCCGACGAGAAAGCTTCTGCCGCTCCGGCCGTGCGCGCGTTGGTCGACCTTTATCAGACGGTGCCCTCCGCCGCGGCCCGAATCTTCACTTTGGGAACTCCCAATACCGTGAGCTTGAATACTTATCTGTTTCGGGGAGACTTTCTGCTGACAAACCGCCAAAGCTTGATGGCTCGTCTGAGTAATACCAAGTCCGGCAGTCAGTATCAGGATACCGGTGGCATCATCGGCAGTGCCACGGACGGTGCTCGCCAAACACTCGGGGCCACCATCCAACATTCCACCGCTTTCAGTCCCGCGCTCTTCAACGAGGCGCGGATCGGCTTCAATCGCCAAGTCGCCCTCGATTCCGAGACACCCCGCCCCAACTACCTGGGCGACCCCTCTGTCAACGGTTCCATTGGCTCCCTGCGCGTCACCGGCCTCACCACTCTCGGGATCCCCACGTATCTGAATCAGTATAATTTCCAGAACAACTACCAGTTGATGGATGACCTGACCTGGACCCGTGGTCGCCATACGTTCAAGCTGGGCACCAGTGTTCGCCGCATTCAAGTCAATGACGGCAGCATCACCAGCGCCTTCCGGGGAACTCTCACCTTCAATAGCATTGCCGCCTTTCTCAGCGCCCAGCCCAACTCTTACTCGATCATCGACGGCAATCCCAAGCTCGGTCTCCGTCGCACGGAGTGGCAGTCGTACTTTCAAGACGATTGGCGCGTCAACTCGCGCCTCACGCTCAATCTGGGCCTTCGTTACGAATTAAATACCTCTCCTTCGGAAGTCTATGGCCGGATTTCCTCGACTTACCTCTTGCCGACCGACCGTAATAACCTCGCTCCCCGCTTCGGCTTAGCTTACAAGCTGAACGACAAGACGGTCGTACGCACCGGCTACGGCCTCTTCTACAACGTCCTCGAAACCACCTTCATCGGCCTTACTCGCTTCAACCCCCCACTGTTGCGGACCTTCGATGCCGTCAATCCGCGCTTCCCCAACCTGATGGCTCAGGCCCAGACCGGCCTGCCGAGCGGCCTCGTGTTGCCGAATCACCAGTCCGCCACCCCTTATGCGCAACACCTGAACTTCACCGTCGAGCGTCAGATCTCTTCCGGCTCCACCCTGTCGGTGGGCTATGTCGGAACGCTCGGCCGCAAGCTATCCCGAACGCGTCGTCCTAATGGCGGCGAGCAACTCAGCCAGTCGCTTCGCCCGGATACCGGCGTCGGTGTCGTCAATGTCCTCGAAACTTCTGCCAACTCAAGTTATCACGGCCTTCAGGCGAGTTACTCCGGCAAGCTCGGCAACCACCTTACCGTGCGTGCGTCCTATACTTGGTCTAAGTTTCTCGACGACATCTCGGACATCGCCGGTACGAACACGAACGTCGACCGGACGGTCCTGGCCCTTGACGAGCAGCGGCTCTTCCTGGACCGTGGCATCTCGGCCCTGAACATCGGCCATGTTGCGACCTTCACTTATCTCTACCGCCTCCCGTTCTTCAAGACGCATCGCCTCTTGGGCGGCTGGACGCTTTCGGGGATGAACTCGCTGCAGTCTGGCCGGCCTTACACGATCTTCACCGGCACCAACACGCCGCTGGGGAACAACAACCAACGTCCGTTGACGACTCCCGGCGCGTTGATCTTTACTCCTGCCGACGCCACCGCCATTCGCTACGCGACCGGCTTTACGGCTGCGGCTCTGCGCCCGGACGCGAGCTCCTTCGGCGCTCTGGGTCGCAATACGGGTACCGGCGACCGGTTTTTCGATGTCAGCCTGTCCTTGCAGAAAGACTTCCGGATCCTCGAGCGGCTGAACTCTCAGTTCCGGGCTGAGACTTACAACCTCTTCAACACGACCAACTTTCTGACCGTGGACAACGTCATGAGCTCGGCGACTTTCGGCCGTTACACCTCGGCAGCCGATTCCCGTCGCGTGCAGTTCGCCGTTCGCTTCACCTTCTAACGGAAAGCTACTGCTCCATGGAACCAACGCGCAAGTTCGGAAAAACGCCGCTCTATATCGCCGTCTGGCGTTGGCACTTCTACGCCGGCATCTTTGTCATCCCCTTCATGGTGCTCCTGGCGATCACCGGCGGCATCTACCTCTTCCGCACCGAGATCGAGCAGGTCTTGTATCGCGACCTGCTCACTGTCGCGCCCTTGCCGCAGCCGACGCTGCCCGGCGAAGCGATCATCGCGAAGGTCCGTGCGCATTATCCCCATGGCCGCGTCCTCACTTACACTCCGCCGGTGGACCGTGCCTCGAGCGTGCGCCTTTCGGTGCTGCCCCACGCCTCCGCCCGGAAAGCGCCACCCAGAAGGTCGTCCGGTATGGAGGAGATGGAAGGCATGGCCAGCGGACCCGGCGGCCCGATTGACGTCTACGTCGATCCTTATACCGGCCGCATCCTCGGTTCTCAGGCTGCCAAGGATCGCGCCATGCAGGTCGTTCGCCATCTCCATGGCACCTTGCTCATGGGCCGGACCGGCGAAGTCGCGGTGGAACTCGCGGCCGGCTGGGCCTTCGTCCTTCTGGTCTCCGGCCTCTACCTGTGGTTCCCGCGTCAGGAGACGCTCTCCGTTTGGGGCACGCTGTTGCCGCGCCTCCGCGCTGGCTCTCGGACCTTCTGGGTCGACCTTCACGCCGTGCCCGCGCTTTACATGACCGGTGGCATTCTCTTCCTCATCGTCACGGGTCTTCCTTGGACGTTGCTGTCCGGTGCCTTCATCAAGCAGTTCTCCGATAGCGGACGCGAAGGACCTTCCATCGCGCGCGCTGACCGGTTCCGGTCGCAGCCTCCCGCATCCCCCTCCAGTACCGCCGGCGAATGGCTGTCCACGCTCTCTTCGAACGGCCGCCCGTCACTCCGCTCGGCGGCCGCCTCCCAGCCCGCGCCCCTCTCGCTGGCCGCCGTCACCTCCATCGCCGAGAGCCGCGGCATCGCCCGGCCCTTCCAGATCGCCCTTCCCAACGGCCCCGCTGGCGTCTACTCGGTGCGTGCCCTGCCGAAGGACCCGCGCCAGACGGCGTTCCTCCATCTGGATCAGTACTCCGGTCAAGTCCTCGGCGACATCCGCTTTGATCAAATGCGTCTCGTCGGGCGGGCGGTCGGCCTGGGGATCGCCATCCACGAAGGACGCATGTTCGGCCTGCTCAACCAACTGCTCGGCCTTTTGCTCTGCCTCGGCTGCCTCCTGATCTCCTTCAGCGCCGTGACCATGTGGTGGAAGCGCCGTCCCGCCGGGCGGCTGGGCTCTCCTCGCCCCGTGGCCAATCTCCAACTCCCCACCGGCATCGTCGCGCTCACCGGGTTGATGGGTCTCCTGTTTCCACCTGTCGGAGTTTCCCTGTTGGCCGTCCTCGCCGTGGAACGATTCCTCATCCCGCGAGTCCCTCGCCTCGCGTGGCTTCGCGGCTAGCTACAGCTTTGGCGGCTCCTTCAGCAGCTTCCTTTGCAGTGATCGCCGATGCAGGCCCAGCAAACGGGCCGCCTGCGAGATGTTTCCGTCCACGCCTTCCAGCACGCGCTGAATATGTTCCCACTCCACCCGCGCCAGGCTGGGAACGTTGGCGTCATCGGCGGGCATTCCCGGTTCGCTTCCGCACTCGATCTTCGCGTAAGCCGCCAGAATCTCTTCCGCATCGGCAGGCTTGCTCATGTAGTGATCCGCGCCCAGGCGTGTGGCCGTCAACGCGGTGGGAATGCTGCCGTAGCCCGTCAGTACGATGATCCGCGTCGAGTCATCCAGTTGCCGGAGTTCGCGCACAATTTCCAGACCGCCCATGCCCGGCAGCCGCAGGTCGACAATCGCCAGATCGGGGGACAGTTGCTTCGCCCAAATCAGCGCCGCCTCGCCGCTCGCCGCTCCCTCTACGCTCCAACCGCGATCCGCCAGCGCCCGGCAAAGCCGCAAGCGGAACGCGTCATTGTCGTCCACCACAATCGCGATCTTTTCGTTTCCCGCGCCTTCGGTCATCGCCGCTCTCCCTGTGCTTGGGCCACACACCGGCCGGGAAGATGAAAGAGCGCCCGTGTACCTTCTCCTGGCTCCGACTCAAACGTCAGCCCGCCTCCCAGCCGCTCGGCCAGGTTGCGGGCCAAAAATACCCCCAGGCCCATCCCGCTTCCCGGCGGCTTCGACGTGAGAAACGGCTCTCCCACCCGGCGCATCAGTTCGCTCGACATCCCGCACCCTCGATCCTCCACCACAAACTGCATCCCTTCTGCGTGGCGCTCGGCCCGCACCTCCACCTTCGCTTGCGCCGTCTCCCCCATCGCCTCCAAGCCGTTCTTCACCAGCGCGCGCAGAGCCTGCACTAAAGCGTGCACCGGCACGTTCAGCATCAACTCCTCGTCCGTGGCCGGATGCACCCTCACGCCCCCCGCGAAAGAACGCTCTAACTCGGCGAGAAACTCCGCCGCCGGACGTCTCACCCACGGTTCACCCGCCGGCTCCGCTCCCTCATCGCTCATCCGCTGCAAAATCTCACGGCAGCGCTCGACTTCCTGACGGATCAAACGGCTGTCTTCCCGGATGGCCGTTGCCGTTCCAGACACCGCGTCGCCGGTCGCCGATCGTTCCAACTCCTTCGCCACCACCGCAATCGTACTCAGCGGCGTATTCAACTCGTGCGCGGCCCCCGCGGCCAGGGTCACCAGGGACGCCAGGCGATCCTTCTTCGCCAGTTCCACCTCCATCCGCAATCGCGCCGCTTCGTGCTCCCGCAGCAACCCGGAGATCTTCGAGGCATAGATCGCCACCAGTACCACCGCCACCACAAAGCTCAGCCACATCCCCACGAAGTGGAGATTGCCCATGTGATGGCCCCCCAACTCCGGCACCGGATGGTGAATTCTGAACAGCAGCCCGAAGCAGCCAATCGAGAACAGCCCCAGCAGCCAGGTTTGTCTCGCCGAAAGGATGGCCGCCGCCAGCGTGATGTGCACCAGATAGAGCACCGTGAACGGGTTCGAGGGCCCCCCGCTCGCCATCAGCAACAGGGTCAGGCATACCGCATCCAGCCCAAACACCCACCCCACCAGATCCGCCGTATGTCCTGCGGTGCCGTGCCGCTGGCTGGTGCGGCTCAACAGGACGTTGCTGACGATCACCACCGCCGGAATGGTCAGCATCTGGACCAACGGCAGATGCAGACTCAGAAAACGATTCGCGAAGACCATCAACCCGATCTCGCCGGCGGCAATACCGTAGCGCATCCGGATGATCCAGGGAAGGGCAATGGTGGAAGAAATTTCCGGCTTCTGCGTCAGGGAACGGGACACCACTATGCTTCCCATGCTAGCGTCCGGGTCGTCGCCTCCCCTGCGACAAATTGACGCACCTCGTCTCGTCTCAGCCCGCCAGCACCAGATAGCAGATCACCGCATTCACCGCCAGCGACAACGGGAGCAGCAGTAAGTACCACGTTTCAAACCAGTCTTGCTTCGCTGGCCTTTGAGCGTTCAGGTGTCGGTTCATAGACGTCTTCAGTTTAGAGAGGACGCCCAAGTCTGTCGCGCGGCAAATCGTCGCAGCGACATCATGCCACATTCCCTTGATGGGTCCGCCTCATTTACGGTGAAAGCGTAGGAATTCTTGGCTCACTGCAATGAGCTTCCTTTTTCCCAGCCTCATCTATGGATTTCCCCATCTTTCACCTTGACTGGCTCGGTAACCGCATGCTGGTCGCCATCACCGCCATTCTTCACGTGCTCATCAATCACCCGATGGCCGTTGGAGCGTATCCTCTCCTCACGCTGTTCGAATGGATCGGCTGGAGGCGGCACGATCCTGAATGGGATGCCCTCACCCATCGACTCGTCACCATCGTCTTTGTGATCACGACCTCGATTGGCGCGCTCACGGGAGTCGGTATCTGGCTGTCCACCTCCATCGTCGCTCCCTTCGCCATCGCCAGCCTGCTCCGCGTTTTCTTCTGGCAATGGTTCGTCGAGTGGCTGGTGTTTGTGAGTGAGGTCATCCTGATCATGGCCTACTATTTGAGCTGGAAGCGGCTGTCCTCCGTCCGGGGCAAGCCATGGCACATCGCGCTCGGGGCACTTCTCAGTGTCTTCTCCTGGCTCACGATGGCCCTCATTGTGGCCATTCTTGGCTTCATGATGAACTCCGGTAGCTGGGGGCAGAACCGTGCCTTCGCGGACGCCGTCTTCAACCCGCTCTACATCCCCCAATTGGCCTTCCGCACCACTTTCGCCATGACCACCGCTGGACTCTTCGTGTGGTTTTGCATCCCCTTCGTCACTCGCCAGCAGCCCTCTCTCCGGACCCGAGCCGTCCGGCTCGCGGCTTGGTGGACTCTCGGCTGGCTTCCGCTTTGCGCCGTGGCTGCCCTGTGGTACTGGGACGCGGTGCCCGCCTCCATGCGCCTCCATGCGGACGTTGCGCTCTTTACCCAGGCCTTCAGCCAGTGGTACACGATGTTCGGTCGGATTCTCGCCGTCACGATGTCCGTGATTCTGCTCACCGCTCTGGTGGGCGTTTGGCGGCCACGCCACGTCCCGCGCTACTGGCTTTTCGTTCCTTTCCTGCTCGCCGCTTGGTTACTGGGACACTTCGAGCGGGTGCGCGAATTCATTCGCAAGCCCTATGTCATCGCCGGCTACATGTACTCGAATGGCGTTCGCGTCTCCGAGTTACCCGTCTTGCAACGTGACGGGATCCTGCCCTATGCCGCCTATGCCAGCGTCCGCCAAGTGAATTCACAAAACCAGCTCCAGGCGGGGCGCGAGGTGTTTCGCTTGGCTTGCACTCGCTGCCACACCACCCACGGGATCAATAGCGTCGTCGACAACTTCCGGAGGATGTACGGAGACCAACCCTGGGATCGAGAGCAACTCTCCGGCTTCTTACTCGGAATGCACCTCACCCGGACTTACATGCCTCCTTTTCCCGGTAACGCGGCTGAGGCGGATGCCCTGGCCGCTTACCTCAAGAGTCTGCAGCCTCTGCCCGCCTCGCCTGCTCGCCAACTCGCGATTCGGACGGTTCCCCGATGAACAGCATCCCGCGCGATCTGCCGCTCCCGCTCCCTCTTCCCGAAGAGTGGTTAGCCTTTCTTATTGTCCCCGCCTTGCTTCTCCATCTGCTCTTCGTCAACCTGACTGTCGGCGCCGCGATCCTCTCGGTCGTTTTCGAGATCGCTGGGCATCGCCGTCCCCGCTACGACCGTCTGGCTCGCCGCATTGCGGAAACCATCACCGTCAACAAGAGCTTGGCTGTCGTCCTCGGCATTGGTCCCTTGCTCATGATCAGCCTGCTTTACACGCCCCAGTTTTATGCCGCCAACTCGCTCACCGGCCATGCCTGGGTCTTATTGATCCCGCTGATCACCGTGGCGTTCCTTCTCGCCTATGTGCACAAATACACTTGGCTTCGCTGGAGCGCCGGTCGCCGCAAGGGCCGCCACCTTTTGGTCGGGGTCGCGATGGTCGCTTGCTTCCTCTTCATTCCCCTGATCTTCCTCACGAACATCAACCTGATGTTAATGCCCGATAAGTGGGCGGAAGTCTCAGGCTTCTTCAGCTCGCTTCAACTCGGGAACGTGTTTCCCCGCTATCTTCACTTTCTCGCCGCCAGCCTCGCGGTCACGGGTCTCTTTCTGGTGGCTTGTTTCGGTCGACAGGGCGCTGCGCCGGTGGAAGGGTTTACTCGTGCCGAACTCGTTCGCCATTTCTATCAGTGGACTTTCTTCGTCTCTTGCGCGCAGTTCTTCGTCGGTCCCCTGACTCTGTTCACCTTGCGGCAGCAATCCTTCACTTCTCAGATGGTCCTTTCGATTCTCTCCGGCGCCGCCGTTGGCGCCTTGGCCCTCTCGCTGATCGCTCGTGAAATCCGTCGTGCCCCCTACCCGCTCGGTTCGCGCTTCTGGGTCATTACGCTCCTGATTGGCCTCACCGCCCTCCAGATGGGCCGTGGCCGCCATCAATACCGGGAAAGCGCCCTGACCGAACACCGTCAGCTTGTCCGCGCCCGCACCGCTGAGTTTTCCGCTCTGGAGCTAGCGACCCAAATGCGTCTCACTTCTGGCTTGGGTGCTGGTGAGTCTCTCACTGGCCCACCCTCCGGCCGTACCGTCTTTCTCCAGGTGTGCGGGTCGTGCCACTCCGCTACCAGTGCCGTCTACGCTCCCGCCTTGACCGAAATCTACCGTCTGCATCGCGACCACCCGGAGAACATCGTAAAGTGGGCGAAGAATCCTGGGAAAAAGCGGCCGCAATATCCCCCCATGCCGTCGATGGAGCACCTGGGTGACGACGCACTCAAGGCGGTTGCGGACTACATGCTCCTGCAAGGCGCACCGCCTCCCGGCCAGTCCAAGACCGGGCGCAGTGCGTCCGCGCCATAGTGGCCCGCCTCACCACAAGGGCGTTCACTCGCTTTTGGCAGGAAAAAAGTGTTTTCGTTTGAACGAGATGCGGTCGTACCCCCCGCCGGCCGCTTGTTCGAGCGCCCTATAGTGGAGGCGAGGATTCCTCCATGTCTCCATCGCTCGATTCGACACTTCTCGACACTCTCACGCCGGTGCAGACTGTCGTCCTCCACGCCCTCGCTGCCGGGGCTACCGTCACCGCCGCCGCCCGGGAAGGCGGTGTTCACCGTAGCACCGTCCATCTCTGGACGCGTCAACACCCCGCCTTTGCCCGCGCCTTGCTCGCTTCGCGACAGGACCGTGCCGAAACCCTCCTGGACGAACTCGCTGCGCTCAGCCAACTCGCACTCGACACTTTTCGACACATTCTCAGTGACGAGAACACCTCTGCCGCCGCCCGGCTCAAGGCCGCGCTCGAGATTGTCAAACTCGTCCAAAGCCAACAACCCACTGAACTCGCCCTGCTCCAATCGGACTTAGCTCTCGACGCCCAGGTCAACCACCCCCAACTGGCCGGCACCGCGGCCCAGTCCTTGCCGCGGGTCAAGGTGCCCACTCCAGTCAAAGTACCTGCCCGCAACGCGCCCTGCCCTTGCGGCAGTCCTCTCAAATACAAACGCTGCTGCGGCGTCGCGCCCGCCAGTCCCCCCGCGCAAGCAGCTTGATGACTAGGCGCGGCTCGGTTGCTGCACCAGCCGGCTCTGAGCCGTGCGCCCTCGCCGGAGCCATCCCAGGTACAAACGATCCGGCCGATGCACCAAGGCCGCGGCTCCCAGGGCCGCCGTGGCCATCAGCGCGATGCGAAACTCCGGCGCGATCGCTTCGAGAGGAAGCAGCGCGGCCGCCAGCCGGTAGAGCGGAAAGTGGATCACATAGAGTGGATAGGACGAGGCCGACGCCAACTCGCAGGCCCGTAACAGTTTGCCCGATACCGGCACCGACGCGAGTCCCGCGATCAGCAACGGTACCGCGACCATCGGAACTACGATGCTCAAGAGAACATGGCCGCGAAACAGCCCTACGGTCAAACAGAGAGCAGCCGCGGCGATCAGCCAAGGCGGGTAGCTCAAGCGGTGCCATTGCCGTCGATAGATCGTTACGCCCAGCAGGAAGCCGCAGAACACCCGCGGAAAACCAGAGAACAGCGTCGCGAGGTTCCATCCCGCGTTTGAATGGCCCCACGTGATGGCGTAGTCGAGGCACGCGACGATCGCGAGCGCCAGCACCGTCCGGCGGATCCACGGCCGGTGCAGTTTCACCAAGGCTACATAGCCGAAGTTGGCGGCGAATTCGTAGAACAGGCTCCAGGCCGGCGGATTCAACGGAAACAGCGGGTTGATCTCCAAATGCCCACCCGCTGGCCAACTTGTCAGGCTGATCAGCGGCAGCAGAACGACGTTGAACAGGAACGCCTGGAGAATCTCGCTGCTGTCGACCAGCGCCTGATTCCGCGCCACCGCCAACATGGCCAAGGCTCCCATAAAAATGGAAAACGCATGCAACGGCAGCAGTCGCGTCAAGCGGAGCCTCGCGAATTCGGCGAACGTCAAACCGTCTTCCAGCCGCTTCTGATACGCGTGGGCGATCACGAGCCCGGAGAGGACGAAGAACAGGTCCACCGCCAGCGGACCGCCTTCCACCCAGTTCAACCCCGCATAAAGTGAGTAATGAAACACCATGACGGCCACCGCGGCCAGGCCGCGCAGTCCGTCCAGTGCTTCAAAGCGAGTTTCACGCGAGGGACATACCACTTACCGAACACCAAGGGATAAAAGGTGTTCGGCTCCTCGCGCGAATTTCTGTAGTCGCGGGTTACTGAGCCCAGAACTTCGCGTAAGGCGGCGCTCCGGGCTGCACCGCCGCGATGCGGTCCGCCTCTTCGCTATTCGCCGTGTCCGGCCCATCCGGATAGCGGTAACGGGCCACGAAGTCGTCGTGCATTTCAAGGCCCCAACCCGGCGCCGAACCGGGCACATAATGACCGTCGCGCACTTCGAGCGGCTGCAGGAAAACGCCCTGCTGCAGGAACTCGAGATACTCGAGCAGACGTCCTTCGCTGCCGAACCAGGCTTGGTCGAAAACCGACATCGGCCCCACCAACTGACCCAAACCAATGCCGCCCGAATGCGGACAGACCGGGACGTTGTACTTGGCCGCCATGGCAATGATGGCGAACAGTTCATTCACGCCGCCCACTCGCGCGCCGTCGATCTGGCAGTGCGTCAAGCCGCCGCCGGCCAACAACTGCTTGAACGTAATCGCGTCGGGCGCCTGCTCGCCCCCGGCCACCCCGATGCCCACCGGCTCCAGCGCTTCGCGCAGCTTGATGTAGCCGAGCACGTCGTTGTAGGCGATGGCCTCTTCGATGAACAGGATCTTGAACTCGGCGAGCTCCTTCATGTAGCTGGCGGCGTTCATCCAGTCGCCCAGGTTCTGGTTGGAGTCGGTGAGCAACAGTGCATCCGGACCCGTCGCATCGCGGATCGTCTGCATCATGCGGCGATCCTCATCGAGCGCGCGTTGCCGGTCGTACTGCTGACCGCGGCCGACTTTCGCTTTGAAGGCTCGCGTGCCTTGCGCGTAGAGATGGCGGCACAGTTCGCTCACTTCGGTGAGCGGGCGTCCGGACCAGCCGGCCGTGCTGTAAACCTTCGGACCCTGTTGTTCGAGGCGCGCCAGGTTCGCGGCCTTGCCCGCTTCCCGGCTGCGCAACATCTCGAGTAACTCGTCTTCGGTGAGCGCGTCGCGCAGATGATGAAAGTCGATCGCCTGGACGATTTGCTCCGGCGAAAGGCTCGTCAGCAGTCGCCACATCGGCACGTTCAGCGACTTCGCCCACAGGTCCCACAGCGCGTTGACGATGCCGCCCACCGCCATCCGATAGGTGCCCAGCGCGAGCCAGCGCAACTGGTGATGCTCGGCGAGCGACTGGGCAAACAGCCCCGGCTCGGCCATGAACTCTTCGAGCGTCCGCCCCACCACGAAGCGGCGCAGGGCCTCGACGGCCGCGGCTTGGATCTGCGTGCCGTCGCCGATCGTGAAGATGAGCGAGCGCCCTTCGAGGCCCGAGTCAGTCCGCAGGATCGGCACGACGCAGGAGTAATTCGGCGCCAGATGGCGCGGGTCAGAGCCGGCCATCCCGAGCTTGACCGTGGGGTAGCGCAGGTCCAGGACCTCGAGCGAAGTAATGCGATGCATGGCTGTCCTAAGTGTTTTATGCCGTGGGGCTGGTGAGCGCGTGCAGCAACAGGTCTTCGAGCGTCACGTGGCGTAGGGCCGCGCGATGGGTCGCTTCGAGCACCACCGGCGGGGCCATGCCCGCGTCGAGCGCTTCTTTCCAGCGGTCCGCGCACAGGCACCATTGGTCGCCGGGTCTCACGCCGGCGAAGTTCCACTGCGGACGCGGCGTGGAAAGATCATTGCCGCGCGACTTGCTGAACTCGAGAAACTCTTTCGTGGCCCGGATGCAAACCACATGCACGCCCTCGTCGTCGGGGCCGGTCTCGCAGCATCCGGTCCGGTAAAAGCCGGTCTTCGGATCGTGCGAACACGATTGGAGGGGGCCGCCCAACACATTCAGGCCTGGTTCACGCATGCTCATATCCTCCAGGATGCTACAGTTCGGAGTGATGAAGAGCATCCTATTCGCGCTAGCGGTTTTCACGACTGGTTTATGGGCCAAAGACAGCGACTTTAACGGGCGCTGGAACCTGGATGTGCAGAACGAGCCGCGGGGACGCGTGTGGTGGTTAGAGGTGCAGGGTGCCGGGACGAAAGCCGTCACGGGCCGCTTCGTGGGTGGGCCCGGCGGCGGCATGGATGACCTTTCGGCCATCTCCGTCAAGGGCGGGGAACTGCGCTTCGAACTCGATCGCAAGTTTCGGCTCGGCGCCAGGGAACGCTTTGACGTCGTTCGCAAAGGCGTCTATACCGGCAAGATTCAGGCCGGCAAACTCGTCGGCATGTTCTCCTTGGACGGCAATGTGGTCTATCAATTCACCGGGACGCGTGCCCCGCTGATTCGCGATCGAGACGACGCCTCCTGGAAGCCTGGGCAGCCGGTGGAGCTCATGAACGGCCGCGATCTCTCGAACTGGAATGCGATGGTGAAGGGCCAGCCCCTGGGCTGGACGGTGGAAAACGGCATCGCCAAGAATGTCGCCGGCGCGAACAACCTGGTCTCGAAGGACACCTTCTGGAACTTCATGCTCCACGCCGAGTATCGCCTGGGAGAGCACACGAACGGCGGCATCGGCCTGCGCGGCCGCTACGAGATTCAGATCCTCGAGGATCACGGCAAGGAGCAGGACACGCACTCGCACGGCGCGCTCTACAGCCGCATCAAGCCGGCCGTGAACGCCAGCAAACCCGCCGGCGAGTGGCAGACGATGGACGTGCGCGTGGTGGGCCGCTGGTTGACGGTAACGCTCAACGGCCAGAAGATCATCGACCATCGCGAGATCGAAGGACTGACGGCCATCGCCGGCAACGGCGACGAAGCGAACCCCGGCCCGTTTATCGTGCAGGGTGACCATGGCGCGGTGGAGTTCCGCAAGTTCACCGTGACGCCGCTGGTGCGGTAGCTGCTTATAATTCGGTTGATGCTGCTGCGAATCGCCTTGTGTTTGCCGGTCCTGGCTGGCTTGAGTTGGGGAGCCGAACGTTGGGTGGCCACCTGGGCGCCCAGCCCTTCACCCCAGCTGGCGGATGTCGGCCAGATCCGGACGGCGAAGCTCGCGTTCGAGAATCAGACGCTGCGGCAGATCGTGCATGTCAGCTTGGGCGGCGAGTCGCTTCGCGTGCGCCTGTCGAATGTCTTCGGCAAGGACAAGGTGGAGATCGGCGCCGCGCACGTCGCTTTGCGTTCGAACGCCGCGGCGATTGCCACCGGCACGGATCGCGCACTGACCTTCAGCGGCCGGCCCACGGTCACCATTCCCGCGGGAGCCATCGTCCTCAGTGACCCAGTGCGCTTGAGCGTGCCCTCCGGCGCGAATCTCGCGGTGAGCTTGTATGTGCCCAAAGCCGCGCTCGGCGCGGGCATTCACTATGCGTCGCAGCAGACGTCCTACCTCGCCGAGGGCAATCACGTGGGCGATGCCGAGTTGCCTGGCGCGGCGACCCTCACTTCCTGGGTCTTCCTGGGCGGCGTGGATGTGCTGGCGCCCGCGTCCGCCTTCACCGTGGTGGCCTTTGGCGATTCGATCACCGATGGCGCCCGCTCGACCGTAGACGCGAACGCGCGCTGGCCCGATGTGCTCGCCGGGCGCTTGCGCGGCAAGAAGATTGCCGTCGTCGATGCCGGCATCGGCGGCAACCGCATTCTGCACGACGCGCAGCCGAACAATATCCGCTTCGGCGTGAACGCGCTGGCCCGTTTCGACCGCGACGTGCTCTCGCAGCCGGGCGTGAAGTACGTGATCGTGCTCGAAGGCATCAATGATTTGGGCCATGCCGGAACTTCGGCCCCGGTGTCGGAAACGGTCTCGGCCGAAGACATCATCGCCGGCATGAAGCAGATGATCGAACGCGCGCATCAGCGCGGCGTCAAGGTGATCGGAGCGACGATCCTGCCGTTTGAAGGCACCGTCTTTCCGGGCTATTTCAGCGCCGACAAGGAAGTGAAGCGTAAGGCGATCAACGAATGGATCCGCACCGGCGGGGCTTTCGACGGCATCGTCGATTTCGACAAGGTGACCCGCGATCCCGCGCACCCGGACCGCATCCTCCCCGCCTACGACGGCGGCGATCGCCTGCATCCCGGCGACGCTGGCTACAAAGCCATGGGCGAGGCCGTCAACCTGAAGCTGCTCAAGTAGGCTGGCTCGTCACCGAACGCTGCGCCATACTAGTCGTCGTGGGAAACCGTGTCGATAATCCCTGGACGAAAGCCGGAGCCTATATGGGGCTCATCTTCGTGATTCCCGTGGCGGGCTTCGTCGGCTATTGGGTGGGCGGATATTTTGGAGGGAAGAACGGAGAGGCCATCGGCGCGATCGTCGGCGTGGCGGCCGGGATGTTCGAGACCTACCGCCAGATCATGCGCATTGAAGGGAAGAAATGACGAAGCCGGAGTTTGACTTCGAAGCGATGGCCCGCGGGACGTTCCGCATGGCGTTTGGGCTGTGCGCGCTGGGCGCGATCGGCTTCGCAGTGTTGGGTGGAGTGAACGGGTTGGTGAGCTTCGCGATCGGGGCGGTGGCCTCGGTGGTGCTGCTGATGTTGTTACATCGGACGGTGCGTTTGCTCGATGTCACGGGCCTCGAGAACCCCAGCCGAGGGGCGATGTTCCTGCTCGGATTCGGGCAACTTGCTGTGTTTGCAGCGGTGTATGGTATTCTGAAGGTTTATGAAGTGAGCATCCCGGCGATGGGAACGGGGCTCTTCGTGGGCATCGCCGCGATTACGCTCGAAACCGTCTGGGGTCTTCTTCGCAAAACTTAAATTTCCATGCACGAACACGAACTCTGGTTTACTGCCCTGCTGAACCAAACGCTGGCTGGTCCGGCGAACGCTATCCTGCAGGCCGCTGGCATTCCCGCGCACGACCCGGCCAAGCCGTGGACAAACTACATGTCGATGCAGATCCTGGTGGTGCTGCTGATCGTGGTGGTGTTTGCGCTGCTGAAGATGAGACTGTCGGCGGATAAGCCCGGCAAGTTCCAGCAGATCTTCGAAATGCTGTATGAGTTTGTCGACAGCATGGCGCACGACGTCGTCGGCCATGGCTATCACAAGCATGTGGCGCTGTTCGGCACGCTGTTTATCTTCATCCTGTTCTCGAACCTGCTGGGCGTGGTGCCGACGTTTGAGTCGCCGACGATGTACTACTATGTGCCCGCCGGCTGCGCGTTCCTGGTTTTCCTCTATTACAACTTCCACGGCTTCAAAGAGAATGGCGTGGGGTACTTGAAGCACTTTGCCGGTCCGGTGCCGTTGATGGCGCCGTTCATGTTCCTGATCGAAATCATCAGCCATTGCATTCGCCCGGTGTCGCTCACGATTCGTCTGTACGCCAACATGCTGGCGGGCGAAATGGTGACGATGGCGTTCCTCGCGATGATTCCGATCGGCGTGCCGGTGATCTTCATGGGTCTGCACACCTTCGTTTCCTTCGTGCAAGCCTTCATCTTCATGGTGCTGACCATGGTGTATGTGGGCGGCGCGATCGAACACGAGCACTAAAGTTTTGTCCGCTGTGATTCAGTGTGAGGCCCCGGCGTCCCAACGCACGAAGGCAACCACCTCCTGAGTTGCGTAATTTGTTCCAAGGAGTAGTTTGTTATGCGTAGCAAAATGTTCACGTTGTTGTTCATGCTCGTTTTCGCGGCCCCCATGTTTGCGCAGGGTGGCAGCACGTCTTCTTCCTCGCTGCCGGTGAACCTGGCGCTCGGCATTGCCGCCGCCGGTTGCGGTCTCGGTCAGGGCCGCGCGGTGGCTTCGGCTGCCGAAGGCATCGCCCGGAACCCGGGTGCGGCCGGTGCGATCCGTACGCTGGCCTTCATCGGTCTGGCGTTCATGGAATCGCTGGTGCTCTTCACGTTCTTGACGGCGCGCTAAGCGATCGTTGGGTTTTGAAAAAAGGCTCCCTGCGGGGAGCCTTTTTCTATTGGGAAAGGAGATCGGATTCCGATCTCGGGTTACGCTACTTATCGGAGGCTGGTGCATGAATTTAGCAGGGAAGACGTGTTTGGTGGCCGGGGCGAGCCGCGGGATCGGTTTGGCGATCGCGCGGGGGATGGCGCATGCCGGCGCGGACACGACGCTGGCGGCCCGGTCGCTGCCGGCACTGGAGAAGGAAGCCGCGGAACTGCGGGCGGCCGGTTGGAAGGCACAAGCGCTCGGCCTGGACTTTACGGACCCGCAGTCGATCGCCGAGGTCGCCCAGGGCGACTACGACATTCTGGTGAATGTGGCCGGCACCAACGTCCGGAAGCGCTTTGAGACCTACACGGCTGAAGAGATGGACCGCATCTGGCAGACGAACCTCCACGGGATTGTGCAACTGACGCAGGCGATCGGCAGCCGGATGGCGAAACGAGGCAGCGGGAAGATCGTCAATATTGGCAGCATCACTTCGGCGCTGGGTTTGCCGTATCTTTCTTTTTACGCGATGACCAAGAGCGCGATTGCAGGTTTGACGCGGACGCTGGCGGTGGAGTGGGGGCGGCATGGCGTGCAGGTGAACTGCATTGCGCCGGGGTTTATTGTGACGGATCTGAACCGGGAGATGTGGCAGTCGAAGGTGATGCAGGATTGGCTGCGGGGCTGTCAGTCGAATCCGCGGCTGGGGACGCCGGAAGACATCGCGCCGGTGGCGGTGTTCCTGGCGAGTTCGGGGGCGGACTACGTCACGGGGCAGACGATCCACGTCGACGGCGGGTACGCGACGACGGGCAATTGGCCGTTCGAGCCGGCCTGAGACGGCGTTCGGATTTCGCGAATATCTCCATCGCTTTCATGAATTTATGAGTTGGTCCGAGCAGAGATTGGGGCGGGGATTGGCGGGCGGGCTGCGGCGGCGCGATTGGCTGCTGGGGACCGCGGCGATGGCCTGCGCCCAGGACCCGGCGCCCGACCCCGACGTCGACTTCGTTTGCCCCATGGACCGCGAGGTGCACGCCAAGAACCCGGGCAAGTGCCCGCGCTGTGGGATGCGCCTGGTGGCGGGCCTGCCAAACCCGGTGGAGTTTCGCGTCGACCTCTCGACTCTGCCCAAGCGCGTCCAGCCGCAAAAGCCAATCACCTTGCGGCTCCGTCCGGTGGACCCGCGGCCCCAAGCCGCCCCGCCCAAGCTGCAATTGATCCACGAGCGGCTCTTCCATCTCTTCCTGATTGGCCCCGACCTCAGCTTCTTCGCCCACGAGCACCCGGAGTTGCAGCCCGACGGGAGCTTCCTGCTCTCGACGCAGTTGCCGTCGGCGGGCGTCTACCGTCTGCTCTGCGACTTCTATCCGGAGCAGGCGACCCCGCAGATGGTGGTGAAGTCGCTCATCGTGCCGGGGGCACCGGTTCCAGCAGCAGCGCGCGTGGTCGATGTCACCCCGAAGCGCTTTGGCGCGACGACCCTTCGTTTGGAGACTGAGCCGTCGGAATTGCTCTCAGCGCAAGCCAGCCGGCTGATGTTCCAGGTGGATCCGGTGGGCGGCTTTGAGCCGTTTCTCGGGGCCTGGGGACATCTGCTGATCGCCAGCGCCGACCGGCAGGACCTGATCCACACGCATCCGTTTCTGGCCTATCCCGAGCGCGGCGCGCTGCAGTTCAACGTCATCTTCCCGCGGCCGGGCTTGCACCGGATTTGGCTGCAGGTGCAGCGGGCGGGCGAGGTGCTGACGGCGGTGTTCGACGTGCCGGTGCGGCGACTGAGCTGATCAGAGCCACGGTGGCTTCGCCTTCGAGGTGAAGCCGGGTGCCGGCCGGCAAACGGAGCGGACGCAGAAAGGCGTACGGCTGGTTCGCCTTCTGACGAAAAGACTCAATTTGCAGGAGGGGCTGCGTGCTACCGTCGGGCAACTCGGCCCACGCCATCAGCGAGCGTCCTTCGGCCATGTGCGCTACTTGAATGCCTTTTGCGAGCATGGGTTGAGTGAGGATCTGCCGATCGGTGAGCGGGATTCGTGCGCCCGTTGGTTTCGGGGCGGGAGCGGTGACCGTCGGATCGGGCGGGAGGAGACGCTCGTCGCCGCGGGGCGCGCCGCCTTCCACCCAGTCGGCGATGAGGCCGATTTCTTCCTGGCTGAGTCCGGCTTCGTGCTGGAACTCGCCGAAACCCTTGACGGGATTCCAGGGCGGCATGCGCCGTTCGAGCACTTCCTCCATGATGGAGCGAGCCCAGGGGCGCGCGTCATCGTAGGTGAGCAGCGACATCGGGGCGGAACTGCCCGGGCGGTGGCATGAGGCACAACGCTGGTGCATGAGGCGCGAGATTTCGCGCGCCCAGGTGATCTTCGTGGTGATGACGTCGTGACCCCAGAGGGGGACAGCGACGAGCATCAGCCAGAGACGCATAGGTTAGTCGAGCCCGCCGGCGGCAGTGCGTTCTTTGGGCTTCGGCTTGAAGAACTGGCCCGGCGTGAGCTTGGCGTCGAAGCTGATGTCGAAGAAGCCAATGCACATCTCCTCCCAGCTCTGCTCGCCGAACTTGACGGTGGCTTTCGGGTCCGGATTGTATTTGTTGTTGGGCGAATTGTCGAACCAGCCGGTGACTTCGACTTCGGAACCCGCCGGGAGCACGAGCGGTTGCTCGAGGCGGTAGGTGAGCTGCCAGTTGAAGTCATAGCGCGGGATGTTGAGTAGGACCTGTTTCTCCTGGCCGGGTACCTTCACGCGATACTCGAACGCCTTGCCGCGCAGGTGCATGTGCGGGAAGAAGCTCATCAGCGTGGCATTGGAGGGCAACTGCGCGGGCCGGCTATCGACGCGGTAGTTGGCGTCGCCTGGCGGGATGGCGAACTTCGAATTGCTGGCCGCCATAGTCATGACTCGCTCGGTGGGCGGCTGCTTCGCAAAGATGAGGCCGACCTGACTGTGATCGGTGGTGGCGTTCTTGCCATTGGGGGTGTAGTGGAGCTGGAAGACGAGGTCGGACCCGGCGCGGACGAACTTGGCTTGGCCAGGCTTCCAGCGGTCCGGCAGATTGCCGGGGGTATAGATGGTGAGAATCTCGTTGCCGGCGCCGCCGATGTCATTGCGAGGCTTACCGTCCTGGCTCTGGCGCGGTGGAACGAAGGGAACGCCGGGCTGAGCTTCGCCGCGCAGCCAGTTGTTGCTGGGGTCGCGGACGTAGACGACGATGTGGTGGACGACGCTGCGGTCAGTGGGACGGGCTTCGACGGTTTCGACCCATTTGTCTTCCTTGAGGCCGAGGGGGACGACGATGTATTGGTAGTCGACGTCGCCATCTTTGGGGACGGGGAAGGGCTGGGGCGCGCGTACCACCAGTTCGGGGCGGGGAATATTCCAGCCATCAATGAAGGTGGGTTGGGGACGCAGGTCGCGCGGAGAGCCTTCGGGGGAACCGGCATCGACCCAGGCGACGAGGGTGTCGATCTCGGCTTGGGGCATGGAGCGGTCGTTCGAGAATTTGCCGTAGTGCGGGTCGGCAAACCAGGGGGGCATGCGGCGATGGAGAACGGATTGACGGATGGACTTGGCCCAGGGGCGGACCTTGGCATAGGAAGAGAATTCCATGGGTCCGATTTCGCCAGTGCGGTGGCAGGAGACGCAGCGGGTGGCAAGGATGGGCTGGATGTCTTTGTTGTAGGTGGGCGTTTTACCAGCGGCAAACGTTAGTGAGACAAACAGGACGAGCAGTAGGGGATATTTCATCGGTCACTCACTTGGGAGAGCCCGGATACAGAAGGCTTTCGAATTTTATTGTCTCAAATTCGAAAAAAAGTTGACGATACGCTCTAGAGGCAGCTCTGGCTGACGATACGTTGTTTGTATGAAGATTCAGGATCCGAGTTTGTCAGGAATCAATCTCACGACGGGGGGCGCCCAGCAGGCGGCGAAGGTCCAGTCGGCGGAGCGGGTCAACGGGAGCGCGTCGGGGTCCGTTGGGTCGGATGCGGTGGAGTTATCGAGTTTAAGCCGCGAGGTGGAGGCGTTGCAGAACGATCCGGCTCGCGAGGCGCGGCTCGAGAAGCTGCAGGCGGCGGTGGCCGATGGCACCTATCAGACCGATTCGCAGGGGTTGTCGAAGGCTTTGATCGAGGATGCTTTTGGAAACTAGGACCATTGGCGAGGACTTGGCGGAAGTTCGCGTGCTGCTCACGCGGAGTCCGCTGGCGGTTTCGCTGGAGGCGGCGCTCGAGCCTTTGGGCCGGGCGGTGGCGGCGGTGGAGGCCATGTCGGGCGAGAGAGTGACTTGGCAAGCCGACGTGCGCGCGGTGGGCGAACTCCTGGGCGGGGTGGGGCATTGGCTAGCGTCGCGCGGGGCGTTGGTGTCTGAGTATGGCACCGGTCCGGGCGAAGTGGGCGCCGGACGGGTGTCGATCGAAGGTTGAAGGTTTGAAGAACGCATGGGCCTGTTTAACTCACTGATATCGACCGCGAACACGATGAGCGTGTTCGAACGGTCGCTGGCGACGGTGCAGAACAACGTGGCCAACGCCTCCACGCCGGGCTACGCGCGTCAACGTCAGGAACTGCTCGCCCAGCGTTTCGATCCGGATGTGGGCATTGTCGGTGGCGTGAGCGCGGGCCAAACCGTGAGTTACCGATCGCAGTATGCCGAGCGGGCCGTGCGGGGGGCGAATTCGGATTTCGGCAAGTACGATCAGATCGCGACCGATCTCGGTCAACTCGAGCCGCTATTTCCGATCACGGCCGGATGCTGGGGTTCCGGCGGCGATGAACCGCTTCTTCGAGGCGGCGAGCCAGGCGTCGGTGAGCCCGAATAGCTCGACGTCGCGCGAGGTGCTGCTGGACCGCGCGCGGCAGGTGGCCAGCAGCTTCAACGAACTGGGGCGTGGGCTGAGCGAGGCGCGCACGAACATCGGCGGCGAGATTCGTTCCACGGTGAACCGGGTGAACCAGATCGCGAGTACCCTGGCCGATCTGAACACGCAGCGAGCGGCGAATGGCTTCGACGCCAGGGCTCGATGCGAAGGCGAATCAGTTGCTGGAAGAGCTTTCCGGGTTGGTGAACTACGACACGGTGGAGCAGGACGACGGCAGCCTGGCGCTGTATGCGGGTGGCAGTCTGTTGGTGATCGGCGACCAGAGTTATCCGCAGTCACTGGATTCGAGCGGTGGCAACCAGATCATCCGCGATTCGCAGGGGCGCGATGTCACGGACAAGCCTGACCGGCGGCCGTCTTTCGGGTCTGCTGCAGACCTACAACACGGAGATTCCGGGCTTGCAGGCGGGGGTGAATCAGTTGGCGACCGAGTTTGCCGACGGCGTGAATACGGTGCTCGATGGCGGGCTCGATGCGAATGGGGCGCGTCCGGTGCAGCCACTGTTCGACTACACTCCCCACCGACCCAAGCGGTTCGCTGACTGTGACGTCCTTGACGAGCGATCAACTGGCGCTGGCCTCCAATGGCGCGCCGGGCGGCAACGGGAATGCGTTGCAGTTGGTGGATCTGGCGAGTGTACGCAACGCGGCCGGCAAAACTTTCACGCAGAGCTATGGCGACTTGACGGCATCGTTAGGCCGCAAGGTTTCGACCGCGCAGGAAGCGGCGACCACGCGCGGGCAGGTTTATGCCCAGGCCAAGTCGATTCGGGAGGAAGCGCAAGGGGTTTCGCTAAATGAAGAAGCGGCGCAGTTAATCCAGGCGCAGCGGGCGTATCAGGCGGCGGCGCAGTTATTCCGGACGTTGAATGAGTTGACCGAGGCGGCCATTAACCTGGGCCGGTAAGAAGCATGATCACCAATCTGAAGGCGAGTGACGAACAATTTCTCAGCAGCGTCCGCTCGATCGGCACGCGGCTGGAGCGGGCTCATCGGCAGATCAGCACCGGGTTGCGGATCTCGACGGCGTCCGACGATCCGGAGCAGGTAAGTGCGTTGCTGACCGCGCGTGCCGAACTGTCGCGCGTGACGCAGGTGGATAGCAACCTGAGCCGCGTGAAAACGGAAGTGGATACAGCCGAGACGGCGATGGCGTCGCTCAGTAAGTTGATGGAGCGGGCGTCGACCTTGGGGACGCAGGGCGTCAGCGATACGTCGAGCCCGGCGACCCGGACTCAACTGGCGGGCGAGGTGGATGCCCTGCTGCGCGAGGCGGTTTCACTTTCCTCGACGCAGGTGGAGGGTCGCTACATATTTGGCGGCTCGACGGATACGGTGTTGCCCTACAGCATCGACCCTTCGCCGCCGAATGCGATTAGCACCTATGGCGGTTCGACCGTGAGGAAGCGGGCGCTCGACGTAACGGGCGGACCGTTTGAGGTGGGCCGGACCGCGGACGAGATCTTCGACAATGCGGATCCCGACAAGAACGTTTTCTCCAGCCTGCGAGCGCTGCGCGACGCTCTGAACGCGAACGATACGGAGGCGATTCGCACCGCTTACTTGCAGACGAATTCGGCGAGCGAGCAGGTCCGCACGGTGCATGCGACGTACGGCACGATGCAGAATCGGGTAACGAATGCATCCGAGGCGGCGAAGTCGGCAGTAACCCGGCTGAAGACGCAGATCGCGAGCGTGGAAGACGCGGATTTGACGTCGGCGATTCTCGAATTGAATCAGGCGATGCAGGATCAGCAGGCGGCGTTTCAGGCGAAGTCGCAACTGCCGCGAGGTTCTTTGTTCGACTATTTGGGCTAGCCGGTGCGAGTGAGGGGCGTTTGCGCAGGTTCGGAGGTGGTGGGCCGACGGCACGGTTGCGGGGGCGGTAGAGGTTGAGGCGCGAGCGGGCGTTGCCAGTCGCGGCCGAGGAGACGGGCGATGGCCTCGGTCAAGTCAGCGGCGGTAAGAGTGGGCGGGGCCAAGTGGAGCAGTCGTCGCCAGGGGAGGGCGTCGTCGCAGTCCTGGCGCCAGCGGTCCAGATAGAGCTGAATGAAAGCGATCTGACTGCCGTGTTGTAGCCGGTGGTCGGGGCGGCCGGCGGAGTGCGCAGCGGCGCTCGAATAGGCATAT
>CBDDIZ010000015.1:0-85447 GCA_965229305.1 Bryobacteraceae bacterium
CGCGCCGGCTCCTCGCGGGCCGCTTCGTTCCGCATAGATTTCCTCGATCGCTATCTGCTGCCGAACGTCCTGATCGGTTTCAAGAACGGCGAGCAGTATTACACCTTCAATCCCGCGGTGCCCTATCTGCCGGCGGGCATGGCCGACTATGACGAGCACAGCCAGCCTGCGTTGTTCGTCGACAACAAGGAAGCAAAGGTGCTGCAGATGCCCGCGAGCGTTCCCGAGGAATCCGTACTCGCGCGCAAGGCCAAGCTGAAGCTGACGGCCGAGGGTGGGCTGAGCGGCCATGTCTCGATGGACTACGGCGGCTACTTCAGCGTGGCCGAGAAACGCGACCTCGATAACTACTCCGAAGGCGAGCGCAACGAAAGCGTCAAGAAGGATCTCGAAGGACGTTACCCTGGCGCGCAGATCAGCAATCTGAAGGTGCAGAATGCGAACACCGTCGAAGGCAATTATCACGTCGAGTTTGACCTGACGATGGACGCTTATGCGCAGCGCACCGGCAAGCGACTCTTCTTCCAGCCCGGCTTCTTTCAGTACCGCAATGCGGCGCTGTTCTCCGATAGCGAGCGTAAGAACGCGATTGCTTTTGAGCACTCCTACATCGAGCGCGATGAAGTGGTGATCGACTTCCCCGAAGAGATGGCGCTCGAGAGTCCGGACATGCCGGGGAAGCTTTCATTGGGCGAAGTCGGCGACTATCAGCACAACGCCTCGATCGCCGCCGGGGGTAAGCAACTCGTTGCCAAGCGTGAGTTGGTGTGGGGCCGCAAAGGCTCCAATTACTTTGCTCGCGAAGCTTATCCGACGCTGAAGAAGGCGTTCGACACCATGCATCAGAGCGATATCCATACACTGACTTTGAGGGCCAAGTAAGATGCGCCGTGGTTTCCTGCTGTTTTGTTTGGCCATGTCCGCCTGGGCGGCGGACGCGCCTTCGTGGTTGAAAGAGCTGCAGACCGCGGCGGTGGGCAAGTATCCCGATTCCACCGGCGCCGTAGTGCTGTGGAACGAGGAACGCGTGACGCTCGAAGAGACCGGGCGGCGGCAGACCACCTATCGGTATGCGGTCCGCGTGCTGACCACCAATGGCCGCAAAGAGGCGGCCAAAGGCGTCTCCTTCGACAATAAGTACTCGAAGGTGACCGACGCCAAGGCTTGGCTGATTTACTCCGGCGGCAAGGTGAAGGAGTTCTCGAAGAAGGACGCCATCGAGTCTTCGGCCAGCTCTTATGAGCTGTATTCGAACCGCAAGGCCGTCGTGCTGAGTGCCAGCTCGGAAGCGGACCCCGGCTCGGTGTTCGGCGCCGAGTTGACGATCGAAGAGCGAACGATTTTCTCGCAGTTCGAGTTCAGCTTTCAGGACGATCTGCCGCACCTGCTGAGCCGCTTTCAACTGACGGTACCCAATGGCTGGCGCGCCGAGGCGCGGGCGTATCAGAATGCCAAGGCGGAGCCCCAAGTGAACGGCACCACCTACGTCTGGGAGGCGCGCAACCTGACGCCGATCGAGCACGAGCCGAGCGGGCTGGGTCTGAAGGCGCTGACGCCGCGCATTGCGGTGAGCGTCTATCCGCCGACCGGCACGACGTTGAGCCCGGAACAGATGGTGATCTTCCGCGACTGGAAGGACGTGGCGGCGTGGAACACGACCGTGGTGGAGAGCCAGGTGACGCCGACCGCGGCGGTGGAAGCCAAAGCGAAGGCCTTGGCCGCTGGCAGAGACGCGCCGCTCGACCGTATCCGCGCGCTGGGCGCCTTCGTCCAGGACATCCGTTATGTGGCTATCTCCAAAGAAACGGCCATGGGCGGCGGCTACATTCCGCACGCGGCCGAGGAGATTCTGACGAAGGCTTACGGTGACTGCAAGGACAAAGCGAATCTGCTGCGGTCGATGTTGCGCGTGCACGGCATCAGCGCCTATCCGGTGTCGATCTACAGCGGCAACTCGCGCTACACGAAGGAGGACTGGCCTTCGCCGCATCCGTTCAACCACGAGATCATCGCCATCAGCGTGCCGGAAGAGACCAAGCTGCCGGCGGCGCTGACGGTGTCCGGCGTGGGGCGGCTGGTGCTGTTTGACCCCACCGACCCGTACGTGCCGTTCGGCTACCTGCCGGATCATGAGCAGGGCGCCAATGCGCTGCTGATCGCCGGCGAGAAGGGTTCGTTGTTCAAGACTCCGGAGGTGGAGCCGCAGGTGAACCACACGGAGCGGACGTGGACGATGAAGCTGAACGCCGATGGGTCGCTCGAAGGGCAACTGAAGGAGGTGGCGCGGGGCCAGGATGCGTTTGACCGCGAGGAGCAGAAGCAGCGGTTGGATGCGGACCAGCTGCGGCGGTCTCTGGTGGCCTGGCTGAACTACACGATTCCGGGCGTCGAAGTGTCGAACACCGAAGGCAAGTACGATGCGGCGAACTCGACCTACGAGCTGCGGCTCACCTTCAAGGCGCCGTCGTATGCGCGGGTGATGCAGGGGCGGCTGTGGATGGTGAAGAGCGGGCCTACCAGCTATGGGGGCGTGCCGAATGTGGCCAAGGCCAAGCGGCAGCATCCGCTGGTGATCAAGCCGGCGAGCTTCTCGGAGAAGATCGTCTGGGAGGTGCCGGCGCACCTGAAGCTGGACGAACTGCCCGACAAGGACCAGCTCGAAAGCTCGTTCGGATCGTTCTCGAGCCAGTGGGTGGCGAACGCCGGACAGGTGACTGTGGAGCGTTCCCTCACCTTGAAGGCGGCGGTGATCGCGCCGGAACAGTACGGCCCGGCCCGGGACTTTCTGAGCCGGTTCCATGGGTCGGAAGTGGCGCCGATCGTCTTCATGGCGAAATGACCTGGAATTGAACAGGTTCATCCACAGGCTAATCCCCTCATTTGATGGGGAGCGAGACCCGCATCCACACCCCCCTTTGCGGGGCATGGGTGGGGGATGTGGGTGAGGGCGGCAAGAGGGCCGTTTCGCCCCGTTTTCGAGGCCCGCTTTCAACAGAGAGGCGGATGGGTATGTGGTTTAGAATCAGTGTAATGAGTGATTTTCCACATTTCCACAGCTCCGATGTATTCGTTCTTCTTCTATGAATATATTCTCTTAAAGAAATAACCAGGATCCGAATAGCAACAATCCCCCCAAGAGAGCGCCGGACAGAGATACACTGTTAGATCAAGCAGGAATCCGAAGGAGCCCAGGATGGAGTTTACCGTCAACAAAGCCGATCTCGTGCGCGAGCTTGGCTTGAGTCAAGGTGTGGTGGAGAAAAAGACCACCATTCCGATTCTGTCCAATGTGCTTCTGGAAGCAGGCGATGAAGGGCTGACGCTGACGGCGACCGATTTGGAGCTTGGGATCCGCTCCACGTGCCCGGCGAAGGTGACGCGCAAGGGCGCGGGGACCATTCCGGCCAAGCGTCTGCTCGACTACGTTCGCCTGCTGCCCGACGCCGAAGTGACGATCAAGTTTGCCGAGAACCATTGGGCGAACCTGACGTGCGGCCGTTCGAAGACGCGCATCGCGGGCATGTCGCGCGAAAGCTATCCGGAGCTGCCGGCGACGCCAGAGAAGATCGTGGACCTGCCGGCGAGCTTGCTGGCGTCGATGATCACGCGGACGATCTTCGCGATCTCGAATGAGGAATCGCGGTTCACGCTGAACGGCGCGCAACTGATCCTGAAGCCGGATTCGATCACGATGGTGGCGACCGACGGTCATCGGCTGGCGCTGGTGGAAGAGAAGACCACGCTGGAGGGCCTGACGGGGGTCTACAAGGCGCTGCTGCCCAAGAAGGCGATGACGGAGATCCTGAAGCTGGCAGCGGACGCTGGGCCCGAAGCGAAGCTCGCTTTCAGCGGCGACGACAATCACCTGTTCTTCCAGTTCGGGAGCCGGCTGCTGCTGTCGCGCAAGCTGACGGGGAACTTCCCGGATTACGAGCGGGTGCTGCCGAAGGAACATGCCCACTCGGTGCTGCTGGGCAAAGACGATTTGAAGGCGACGATCGAGCGCGTGGCGCAGTTCTCGGACGACCGGTCGCGGGCGATTCGTTTGCAGGTGTCGGCCGGCGAAGTGAAGATCTACTCCTCGCTGTCGGAGACCGGCGAGAGCGAAGAGTCGATGCCGGTGGAGTACGGTGGGCCGCATGTGGAGATCGGGTTCAACGCTTCTTACATGATTGAGTTTCTGCGGGCGCTGTCGGGCAGCGAAGCGAAGTTCCTGTTCAAGGACGGGCAGAGCGCGGGCGAGATGCAGCCGGGCGAGCCGAGTGAGACGCTGACCTACCGGTATGTCGTGATGCCGATGCGCATTTGACGAAACGAACCCGGGAGTCATTGATTTAATTGGACTTGTGATTTTGAGCAGCGGTTCGGGACGTTCCCCGGGCCGCTGCTTTCGTTTTGAAGATAGCATGCGGGGCGAAGGTGCTGACCGCGTGGGGCGGGTGGGGGTTGACGGCAAGATGTTGTCGGGGTTGGACTTGGCGCGGTTTGAGCAACTTTACGAAGCGGTGTGAACGGTGGTGCGGAAGGGGTGGTAGGCTTTGGGGATGGATTTGCTGAACAAGGCGAAGGAACTGGCGGCGGAAGCGGCCGAGAAGGTGACCGAGGCGGCGAAGGTGGCAGCGGACAAAGCCGAGGGGTTGGGGGAGTCGCTGGCCGAAGCTGGGAGCGAGGCATTCGATAAGGCGAGTGACTTTGCGAAGGATGCGGCGGATAAGGCCGAGGAATTGGCGAAGGATGCTGCGGCGAAGGCCAAAGAGCTGGTCGACTAACGGCGGTAGCGGCGGCGAGTGCGGGCGCGTTCGGCTCGTAAGACCTGGGCTTCGTCCATGCCGAAGTAGTGAGCGATTTCGTGCCAGACCGTCTCGGCCACGAGGCGGCGGAGGTGCTGCGCGTTGCGGGCGAGTTTGACGTGCGGGGTGCGGAAGATGGTGATGCGGTCGGGGAGTGTGAAGCTGTCGGAGGTGTGACGTTCGGTGAGGGGGCGGCCTTCGTAGAGACCGAGGAGGCCGGGCTGCGGGGGTTGGTCTTCGACGACGAACAGGACATTGCGCAGGCGGGCGCGATAGGCGGCGGGGATGCCGGCGATGGCGTCTTCGACGACGCGTTCAAATGTTTCGAGAGTCATGCGGCAATAATGGGGGCATGGACGCATTCAAACCGGAAGAGCTGGCCGAGCAGGTGAAGCGGCTGGGCATTGACCAGATCGAGCGGCACATCTTTATTTGCGCGGAGCCGGAGAAGGCGAAGTGTTGTTCGGAGAAGGAAGGCGCGAAGGTGTGGTCGGCGCTGAAGAAGGGATTGGCAAAGCGGGGGGTGGAGAACGTTTACCGGACGCGGGCGAATTGCTTGCGGGTGTGCGAGCAGGGTCCGATTGCGGTGGTGTATCCGGAGGGGACCTGGTATCACCATTTGGATGAGGACGCGATCGAGCGGGTGATTGACGAGCATTTGGTCGGCGGCCGCCCGGTGGAAGAGCTGGTCTTCCGCAGGCAGCCGCTGAAGAACGCAGAGTAGGTTATTGGGGGATGGGGCGGCCCATCGACTTGTAGATGCCTTCGATGGTGGCGATGTTGTCGGCGGCCTTCTTGTTGGTTTTGTCGTTCTCGACGGCCTTGCGGTAGGCGCGGAGAGCAGCGGGGTACTTGCGGAAGGGCGGGAGCTGTTCGTTGTACATGTTGGAGTCGCCCATGGCGGTGTAAGTTTCGCTGAGCGCCTTCTTGATGGCGGGAGCGTCTTTGGGCGTGGACTTGAGGCCACCTTCGAGAGCGGTGATGGCTTCCTCGAATTTGCCGGACTTGGTGAGGGCCTTGGCGTCGGTGACGACCTTGGGGTCCGCCGCAAAGACGGCGAGCGTCAACGAGGAGAGCAGGAGGAACTTAAGGAACATGCTTCGATTCTAGCGGATAATGGAAAGTTGGCTTTCCATGGATAAGATCATCATCGTGGCGATTGACGGACCGGCGGGCGCCGGGAAGTCGACGATCGCGCGCAGCGTGGCCGAACGGCTGGGCTTTCTCTATATCGATACGGGCGCCATGTACCGGGCGATTGCGTTGTGGGCGTTGCGGACGGGGACGTCGCTGGACGATATGCACCGTCTGGAGGCGTTGGCCGTATCCGCCGATTTGAAGCTGGTGGGACCGGGCAAGATCGAGCTGAACGGCGAGGATGTGAGCGAGGCGATCCGGGCGAACGAAGTGTCGCAAGCGGCTTCGAAGGTGGCGCAGATGCCGGGGGTGCGGCGGGCGCTGGTGGAGAAGCAGCAGCATTACGGCGAGACGACGAGCGTGGTGATGGAGGGGCGGGATATCGGCACGGTGGTGTTTCCGGAAGCGCAGGTGAAGTTCTACCTGGATGCGAATCCGCGGATCCGGGCCGACCGGCGGGCGGCAGAGTTAGCAGAGCGGGGCGAGGACTGGGTGATCGAAGACCTGGTTCGCGAGATTGAAGAGCGCGATCGGCGCGACAGTGCGCGGGCGCATTCGCCCTTGCGCCAGGCCGAGGACGCGGTTTATTTGGATACCAGCGATCTTTCACCCGCCGAGGTGGAAGAGGCAATTCTTCGCGTCGTTCGTGCGCGCACCTCCAACGGAAAGAGTCTCACTCGTCAGCATGTCGAATAGTTTGTTGGTTATGAAGTTCGGTGGCACCAGTATGGGGGCCGCGGAACGGATCAAGATTGCCGCGCAGATTTGCGTGGAGCAGAAGGCCGTGCGGCCGACGGTGGTGGTGGTTTCGGCGATGTCGAAGGTCACCGATTTGCTGCTGGAGACGTTGCGGTGCGCCGAGTCCGGTGATTCGGAAGGCGTGGAGCGGCATGTGTCGAATTTGCGGCAGCGGCATGAAGAGGCGGCGCGGGCGTTGCTGACCGAGGGGGCGCTGAAGACGGCGCTCGAGAAGATCGATGGGTTGTTGAAGGAGTTCGACCGGATTGCCGGCGGGATCCTGCTGTTGGGCGAGCGTCCGCCGCGGAGTGTGGACGAAGCGGTGGCGATCGGCGAGCGGTTGAGTGCGATGCTGCTGGCGACGTATCTGGAGTCGACGGGGACGCCGGCGCGCGCGGTGAATGCGCGTGAGGTGATCGTGACCGATACGTGCTTCGGCAATGCGACGCCGTTACTCGAGCCGACGAAGGAGAAGTGCGCGGGGACGTTGGGGCCGCTGCTCGAGCAGAATCTGCTGCCGGTGGTGACGGGCTTTAATGGGGCGACGCTCGACGGGCGACCGACGACGTTGGGGCGCGGTGGTTCGGACTTCTCGGCGTCGATTCTGGCGGGCGCTTTGGATGCGGGCGAGTTGTGGATCTGGACGGACGTGGACGGCATCATGAGTGCGGATCCGCGGCTGGTGAAGGATGCGGTGGTGTTGCCTGAGGTGAGCTATCGCGAGGCGGCGGAGCTGGCCTACAACGGGGCGAAGGTGCTGCATCCGCGAACGCTGGCTCCGCTGGTGGAAAAGAATATTCCGGTGTGGAGCAAGAACAGCTTCAATGTGGCTGCGCCGGGCACGAGGATCGTGCCCAGCATCAGCGTGTCCGGGGGCGCCCGGGCGGTCACATCGATGGCCAACGTAGCGTTGGTCTCCATCGAACCGGCGAGCGCCGAAGTGAATGGCGCGGCGATCATGGCGCGCGCCCTCGATGCTCTGTCGCGAGTGAACGCCGAGGTGTTGGCGTTGTCGAGTTCGAGCTATCGGCAAAGCTTTTGCTTCCTGGTGCGGAAGGAAGAGCTGGGGATTACGATGACGGCGATCGAGTCGAGTTTTGCGCTCGAACTCGCGCATGGTTATGTGAAGCCGATCGAAGTGGATGAGAACGTCGGCCTGTTAGCGGTGGTCGGCGAAGGCATGCAGGGAAGCAAAGGCCTGGCCGGGCGGATCTTTACGGCGATTTCGCAGCATGAGGTGAACATCATTGCGATCGCGCAGGGTTCGAGCGAACTGACGATTGCGATCGTGGTGCGGCGCGACGGCCTGGAGCGGGCGGTGCAAGCGGTGCACGCCGAGTGTCATATGGCGACGCTTACGCAGTAACGCTGATCGCCGAAGTGTGTTGGGTGGTGGCGTCCGGGAGGTCGACGAACGAGTCGACGGCGGGCGTTGCTTCCACGGTTTCCCAGGCTTCGAGGAGCGAACGGAGAATGGCGTCGGCCGGGTCGAGCGGGACGGAGCTTTGGTCGATGGCGGCCTGGGCGATCTGGTGCAAGACGAAATCGTAGAGGCGGCGGAGATTGAGTTCGAGCTGGGGGTCGGGGCCAGGCTCGAGGGTGGTGACGAGTTCAGTGACGAGCGCGGCGGCGCGGTTCAAGGCGCGGGTGCGCTCGGCGATGTCGCCGGTACCGAAGTGATGGCGCGCGGCGGCGGTCGCATCGAGGGCGCCACGGTAGATGATCCGGACCAACTCCACCGGACTGGCCGAGAGAACTCGGGATTCTAAGTATTGGTCGAAGTAGCTCATGAGATGGATTCCGCTTAGCGCCCGGCCTTGAGGCGTTGCGCCAGCCTGATTACCTCTTCGGTTGGAAATTGCTGAATCAACTCTCCAGTTTCACGATTTACGATGCGAACGACGGGTCTTTTTGTTTCGCGGTCCAGGGCGAGGCGAAGTTCGTTGCCTTCGCCGGCGATGGGCGTCTTCTCCAGTTCACGTACTGCTTTGACGAGCTCGCGACGCTCGGCTAACTGCCCGGGCCCCTCGGGTTGGGACGGGGAGCTGTAAGTGTCGGTGTAAGTGCGGGGGATCGAACCGATTTCCATAGCAGCCTCCTGGGAGAGCTTATCGGTGCGGGTAAGAGAGAGTATGAAGCAAATTTGAATAGTACTAGGACTGTCAGCGATATAGGCAGATAGTCCTGTGTAAATGGTCACCGTTGACAGACGGGTGTAAACTCGTCATGCTCGGGCATGGGACATCGCCATTCCGGCTTTATCTTACGCTTGAATCTGCCCATGCGCTGGGGCTATTTGGCCTCAAGCGACCGGCGGAAAACCCATCCCTTCAATTTTGAGCAAGTCCACGGATACGACCCTGCCAAGCCGTTGCCGATCGAGGTCGGTCAGCCGGTGCAGTACCGCGTCGACGGGCTGCGCATCACGGAAGTGCTGACTTCGTAGTCGCGAGCTTCTGGTCCAAGTAAGCCAGATAAGTAGAAATCAAACGATAGCTGTTCCAGTAGTCGTCCATGACGAGGGCGGAAGCATTGTCTTGGTGCGTATGCAGGACCGGCCAGGTGGCTTGCGTGATGGAGTGAAAATCCATCGTGGGAATCTTTTTGTCTCGAAAGGGGAGCGAGTCGGAGAGGCCGACTTGTTCGAGGTTCACGAGGTTGACGGGAAGTTTGGTGGCGTTGGCGACATGGGTGAGGTAGAGGATAAGTTGCTGATCGTTGCGGCTGGGCCAGACGGCGGTGGGGCCGAGGCCGAGTGAGTCGACGTTGATCATGGCGTGGTAACGGGGACGGTCCTCTTTGCGGAGCGCGGAGGCGTAGGCCTTGGAGCCGATGAGGCCCTTCTCTTCTTCTGCGAAGGCGACGAAGACGAGTTTGTGATGGCGGGTTTCGCCGGAGGCGGGCTGGAGGGCGCGGAAGAGCGCGGGGAGAAGAGCAGCGCCGGTCCAATTGTCGATGACGCCGGAGCTGGTGTCGACTTTGTCGTAGTGGGCGCCGATCAAGATGATCTGGTCATCGGGGCCGGGGAGTTCGCAGATGAGGTTGGGGAGCTTCTGATGCTTGATGGGGTCTTCGCGGGGCGTGCAGCCGGCTTGGGTGAAGAGCGCGCGGAGGCGAGCGAGGCGGGCGTCGTTTTTCGGCTCTGCTTGGGACATCCATTGGGTGAGGATGTCGCGGTCAAGAAGCTGGACCTGAAGGGGTTCGGCGGCGAGGCCGAGAGCAAAGAGGAGAGCGAGGGAGAAACGCATCAGGCAATGAGACGACGGAGAAGGCCGGGTTGGGTACCGGGTCCGAGGCCGCCGAGGAAACGGCCGTCGACGCGGAATTCGATGACGACGTTCAGGCGTTCGAGCATGACTTCGAAGCGGCGCATGAACTCGACGCGTTTGGCGGGCGAGCCCCAGGGTTTCCAGAGTTCCAGGGCCGCGCCGAGGTCAGCGAAGTTGAGGACGATGCGGTTGCCGTCGGCGGTGATGTTGACGGCGGCGGCGAGGCTGGCCGCAGCGGTAGCGCCCAGGGCCGTCGAGATGGTACCCAGTGCGATTCCCGCTTGTGACAATTCGGTCATGCTGCCGTCCTCCGAAGCCGATCTGTTCTCAACTATTTGACGTTCTGACTAGACCGTCCGTTCTACGTTATCGGATATTTTCGGGCGGACAATAGGACTAGAGTTCCAATGGGGTATTGGAAGTGGGAAGTCCTATGGAATGTGTTACTTACGCGGCTAGTCGACGATTTGTTCGTAGATGCGCTGGAGTTCGGCCTGGGAGTAGTACTCGATTTCGATGCGGCCGCGGTTGGGGGTGGTGGGGGTGATGCGGACGCGGGTGCCGAGGACGCGCTCGAATTGTTCGATGGCGGCGGCGACGTTGGGGTCGACGGGCACTTCTTCTTTGACGGCCGGTTGGTCTTCAGGCGGGGCCATGGCGTTCTGGACCATCTTTTCGACGGCGCGAACGGAGAGGCCGAGCTGCATGGCTTTCTGGGCGAGGTCGCGTTGCTTTTCTTCGGTGTCGAGGCCCAGGAGGGCCTTGGCCTGGCCCATGGTGAGGCGGCCTTCGGCGACGTACTGCTGGAGGTCTTCGGGGAGTTTCAGCAGGCGGAGGAAGTTGGTGATGGTGGCGCGTTCTTTGCCGGTGCGGGAGCCGATTTCTTCGTGGGAGAGATTGAGGTCGCGGACGAGGCGGGAGAAGGCTTGCGCGGTTTCAATGGGGTTGAGGTCGGCGCGCTGGATGTTCTCGATGAGGGCAACTTCGAGGACGCGCTCGTCGGCAATCTCCTGGACGACGACGGGGACTTCGAGGAGGCCGGCCATCTTGGAGGCGCGCCAGCGGCGTTCGCCGGCGATCAACTCGAAGCCTTCGCCTTTGCGGCGGACGACGAGGGGTTGGATGACGCCGTTGGCCGCGATGGAGGCTGCGAGCTCGTTGAGGGCGGTGGAGTCGAAGTGTTGGCGGGGCTGGGTGGGGTTGGGCTCGATGCGCTCGATGGGGAGGAGCATGAGGCCATTGCCCTCGCTGGAGGAGGGGCCGGTGCCAGCGTCGTAGTTGTTGGGGGCGGAGCCCGAGTTGCGGGTGGGGAGGAGGGAGGAGAGACCCCTACCGAGTGCTCGCCGATTGTCGAGTGGTCTGTTCATTGGACAAGATCTCCTTTGCGAGTTTGATGTAGCTTTCGGTGCCTTTATTCGAGACGTCGTAGGCGAGGACGGGCTTGCCGAAGCTGGGGGCCTCGGCGAGGCGGACGCTGCGGGGGATGACGGTTTGGAAGACGTCGGTGGTGAAGAATTCGCGGAGGTCGGAGGCGACTTGCCGGGTGAGGTTGGTCCGGTCGTCGTACATGGTGAGGAGGACGCCTTCGAGCTTGAGGTCGTGGTTGAAGGCTTCTTTGATGCGCTCGACGGTGTCCATCAGTTGGGAGATGCCTTCAAGGGCGAAGAACTCGCACTGGATAGGGATGAGGAGCGAGTCGGAGGCGAGGAGGGCGTTGAGGGTGAGGAGGTCGAGGGCGGGGGGGCAGTCGATGATGATGAAGTCGTAGTCTTCGCGGACTTGGTTGAGGGCGCGGCGGAGGCGGAACTCGCGTTGGTCGGCATCGACGAGTTCGACGTTGGCGGCGACGAGGTTGGTGTCGGTGGGGAGGATGAAGAGGCCCTCGAACTCCGTCGGTTTGATGATCTGCATCGTGGGGATGGAGGAGAGGAGAGCGGAGTAGGTGGTGTGGCGCAGGGCTCGTTTGTCGATGCCAACTCCGGTGGTGGAGTTGCCTTGGGGGTCGGTATCGACGAGGAGGACGCGGAGGTCGTTGGCGGCAAGGGAAGCGGCGAGGTTGATCGCAGTGGTGGTCTTGCCGACACCGCCCTTTTGGTTGGCGATGGCAATAATGCGGCCCATGGGTGTGCTCGGACAGGATAGCACGGGGGGTGGGATTTGGCGACGGATTGGGCGGGGTGAAGCGTACTATGGTGTTCCACGTGGAACAGGGTCGAGCGGGGCGCCGGGTGTGGGGGTGGTCGTCGTTTGGGGTCTAGGGATGGTGGGCGGCGAGCGGACTGTTCCACGTGGAACGTGACTGCCGCGCGTTATTCGGTGGTGTAGGAGAGGATGACGCGCGAGGGCTCCCAGGGAATTGACGTGACCGGGGTGAAGCCATCGAGAGTTTCGGCTTCGGCGCGGGTGGTGGCGAGAAGGAGTTCGGGAGCGCGTGCGGGAAGGTTGGGGCGGAGTTGGCGCGCGGGATAGTCGCGGGCGATGAGGAGGTCGAAGTGATCGGGGAGGTTCTCGAGGCGGGAGGAACGGACTTTGACGTTCTTCCAGCCGCGGGTGGAGTCATGGAGGAAGAGGGCCTTCTGTTCGTCAGGTTCGACGAGGTGGACGGTGACGTGGGGGAGGGTCGCGGCGACGACGGCGCCGGGGAAGCCAGCGCCGCTACCGACGTCGGCGATCAGTCGCGTTCCACGTGGAACATAGTGCCGGGAGATGTGGGCGGCGAGGACGAGGCTTTGGCAGTAGTCGCGCTCGACGGCGTCGCCGGTGTCGCGGACGGTACGGCGAGCGGTGCGGAGATTCCAGCGGTCGTAGAGTTCGTGGTGGCGCGCGAGTTTGGCGAGGGCGTCGTCGTCGATGTCCCAGATGCCGAGCATACGGGTGGCGACGAGGGCGCGGAAGTCATCGAGACGCATGGGTGAGCTCCGGGAGGGGACGTTCCACGTGGAACACGTAAGGGCTATTCGGCATGGGCGGTGGCTCCGCGCAGGCTGAGGTAGACGTCGAGGACGGCGATGGCAGCGGGGGTGACTCCCGGTATACGGCCGGCTTGGCCGAGGGTTTCGGGCCGGACGCGCTCGAGCTTGAGACGAATCTCGGTGGAGAGGCCGGGAATGCCGGCGAAGTCGAACCCTTCGGGGATTGGGCGGCCGCCGGCGTCCTTGAGGCGTTCCATCTGACGCTCTTGCTGGGCGAGGTAGCCGGAGTACTTGATCTCAGTTTCGACGACGGTGAGGACACCATGGACAGGCTCTTCTCCGAGGTGGGCAGTGAGCTCTTCGCGGAAGTCGTCGATGCGGACGCCTTGGCGTTTGATGAGGACGTTCAATCGCTCGCCGCCGCGCTTGGTGTCGGCGAGGTATTTCTCGAGGCGGGCGCGTTGTTCCTGCTTCTTCTGGAAGAGGGCCCAGCGGTCGTCCTGGACGAGGCCGACTTCGCGGCCCAGGGGGGTGAGCCGGTCGTCGGCGTTGTCGATGCGGAGGTGGAGGCGGAACTCGGCGCGCGAGGTGAACATGCGGTAGGGCTCGTCGGCGCCCTTGGTGATGAGGTCGTCGACGAGGATGCCGGTGTAGCCTTCGGTGCGCGGAATGACGACAGTGGGGCGGCCTTGGACTTTTCGGGCGGCGTTGATGCCGGCGACGAGGCCCTGGCAGGCGGCTTCTTCGTAGCCGGAGGTGCCGTTGATCTGGCCGGCCAGGAAGAGGCCTTCGATCTTCTTGACCTCGAGGCTGTGGTCGAGTTCGCGGGCGTCGATCGCGTCGTACTCGATGGCGTAGCCAGCGCGGATCATCTCGGCGTTCTCGAGGCCTTCGATGGAGGCGAGCATCTGGGCCTGGACGTCATAGGGCAAGCTGGTGGACATGCCGTTGACGTAGACCTCGTTGGTGTCGAGGCCTTCGGGTTCAAGGAAGAGTTGGTGCTGGGCCTTGTCCGGGAATTTGACGATCTTGTCTTCGATGGAGGGGCAGTAGCGGGGCCCGATGCCTTCGATGCGGCCAGAGTACATGGCGGAGCGATGGACGTTCTCGGCGATGAGGCGGTGGACGGCGGGACTGGTGTAGGCGATGTGGCAGTGGATCTGGTCGCGCTCGATTTTGGAGGTGAGGAAGGAGAAGGGCGTGGGGACGGCGTCGCCGGGTTGTTTCTCGAAACGGTCCCAGTGGATGGTGCGGCCGTCGAGGCGCGGGGGCGTGCCGGTTTTGAGGCGGGTCCAGCGGAGGTCGAGGGAGCGGAGTTGGTTGCCCAGCATGACGGCGGGGGACTCGCCATTGCGTCCACATTCGTAGGTCTGTTCGCCGATGTGGGCGAGGCCGTTCAGGAAGGTGCCGGTGGTGATGATGACGGTGTCGGAGGCGAGCTCGCGGCCGTCGTGCAGCTTGACGCCAGTGACGCGGCGGCGAGGGCTGGCGTCTTCGAGGCGGAGGCCGGAGACCTCGCCCTGGAGGATGCGGAGGTTAGGCTCCTGCTCCAGGATGGTCTTCATATGGACGCGGTATTGCTTTTTGTCGCACTGGGCGCGGGGCGACCAGACGGCGGGACCGCGCGAAGTGTTGAGCAGGCGGAACTGGATGCCCACGGCGTCGGTGGCTTCGCCCATGACGCCGCCCAGGGCGTCGACTTCGCGGACCAAGTGGCCTTTGGCGATGCCGCCGATGGCGGGGTTGCAAGACATCTGGGCGATGAGGTCGATGTTCATGGTGACCATCGCCGTCCGGAGGCCCATGCGGGCGCAGGCCCGGGCCGCTTCACAACCGGCGTGGCCGGAACCGACCACGATGACCTCGTACTTGCGAGCCATTATCTCCTCTATTATCTATGACTTACGGGTATTCTGCGAGGTGCCGGCGAGGCATGGCGCAGCCGGCGGCGTCTCGGGAAGGCACAAGCAAGTGCTATTTCCCACAATGACATACCGCAATATCCTCAGCAAGAGAGCCTTAGCGGCAGGCTTTCGGCATAGAGCATCGGTACTGGGCCAATTTACACTTGAATTGAACCGAAGTAGTCTTGTTCCCCCTTCACGCCCAACATAAACTCAAGGAACATGGAGCTCGGTGACCTGATTTTCGTTGTCCTCTATATCGCGATCGCGTGGGCGTTGCTGGATGACAACGATCATGGCGGCCGTCGCTGCCGCGTGCCAACCCAGTAAGCCGGGCGCTATCATAGCGCCATGCCCTCCCGCCGTTCTGTTCTGCTTGCTCCCGCCCTGGCGGCTGCCGCCGCGCAAACGAATCCTCCGAAAAATATTGTGATCTCGTCAGCCAACGGGTTGTTGTGCTGCGAGCGGACGCGCACGTTAATGGACCGTGGCCACGATACGCTCGATGCCGTGGTGTCGGGCGTGGGGATTGTCGAAGACGATCCGAAGGACACGTCGGTGGGCTATGGCGGCCTGCCGAATGAAGAGGGCGTGGTGGAGCTCGATGCGAGCGTGATGCACGGGCCGACGCGCCGGGCGGGCTCGGTGGCGTCGCTGCGCAATATCAAGAATCCGGCCAAGGTCGCCAAGCTCGTGATGGAGATGACCGATCACGTGATGCTGGTGGGCGAGGGCGCGCTGCGCTTCGCCAAGGCGATGGGGATCGAAGAGACGAATCTCCTGACCGAGCAAAGCCGCCTGGCGTGGCTGGTGTGGAAGCAATCGATGCGCGATGGCGAGGGCCGCAATAACTGGACCGATGGTCTCGATGCGCCTTTGAAGAAGCCGTCGGCGCAATTGCGCAAGCTGTTTCCGAATGCCGATGAAGAGATGTTGGCGTGGGCGCAGCACGTGGCGCGGTTCCCGACGACGGGGACGATCAATTGTCTGGCGCTGAACACGAAGGGCGAGATGTCGGGCTGCACGACGACGAGCGGCCTGGCGTGGAAGATTCCGGGGCGCATTGGCGATTCGCCGATTATCGGGGCGGGGTTGTATGTCGACCAGGAGGTGGGCGCCGGCGGGTCGACGGGACGCGGCGAGGAGAACATTCGCGTGTGCGGGGCGCATACGATCGTCGAAGCGATGCGGCAGGGAAAGAGCCCGAATGAGGCCTGTCTCGAAGCGCTGCGGCGCATTTCTCGCAACTACGACAACGATCTAACACGTCTAAAGAAGTTCGACATCATCTTTTATGCCTTGCGCAAGGATGGCGCGATGGGCTCGGCATCGTTGTTCGCCGGAGCCAAGTATGCGGTCAACGACGGTGGTTCAAGCCGGTTGATGAACTGCGTGTCGTTATACGAGAAGAAGTAGGAGGACTGAAGATGAAGTTGTTGTACACCCTGGTTTGCGCGGCGAGCGTGATGTTGGCGCAGGCGCCGACGACGAACAAGACGCTGACGGTGGAGCATGCGGTGCCGTTCGGGACGGTGCCGGGCAAGCTGCTGTTGTTGGGGAATTACCTGGTCTTCCTGGACGAAGGGCAACCGGAGAGTTCGTATGTGGTGCCGCGGGGAGGGATCGATACGCTGACGGCGGACGGTCCGACGATTACGGTCTTGACGAAAGAGACGGTGCGGAATCGGTCGGGCGAGACGCGGCGGTTGAGCTTCCGGGTGGCTCGGGTGGCGATCCGGCACCGGCGACGGGCTGGTTCGCGATGGCGCCGAGTGGACCGTCGATGCCGGTCGCGGGCGGGCCGACGTCGGCTACCAAGGCGCCGGAAGCGGGCACGTATCAGGCGCGGCACGATCATCGGTTCGGGGCTTGCAGCGGCCGCCTGTTGGTGAACGATCAGATGGTGAGCTACGAGTCGGTGGACGAGGTGAAGCACTCGCGGCGGTGGGAGTACAAGTCCATCAGGGAAGTGAAACTGCCGAACCCGTATGAGATCGAGATCAAGGCGTTCGAAGGTGATTCGTACAAGCTGAAGCTGGACGGCAGCGGGATGGACCCGGCGGCGTTCAAGCAGTTGGTGGATCGCGTGACGGCGGCCCGCTCGGGCCGCTAAGCCAAGAAGAAGTTGCCGCCTCTCCGCAGGAATTGCGCTGCGGAGAGGCGCGAGAAGTCCGAAAAGTCCGTCGCAATCCCTCCTTTGGCCAATGGTTCCTTACGTGCAAACAGCACGACGGGAAGGCAACCATGGCAAATACTGTAATCGACTTTCAACCTCTCGCGGTGACCTCCAACTATCGGGGGAACGGCGAAGCGAATGCGTCTGGAGTTTCCTGGCCGGCGGTGCTGGGCGGAGCGGTGGTGGCGGCGGCGCTTTCGGTGTCGCTGCTGGCGCTGGGCTCCGGACTCGGGCTGTCGTTTGTCTCACCGTGGAATGGCGTCGGACTCTCCGCCTCCACGGTGGGGACGATGGCAATCGCGTGGCTGGTTGCCGAGCACGCGATCGCCTCGGCGATGGGCGGCTATCTGGCGGGGCGGTTGCGGACACGCTGGACGACCGTGCATAGCGACGAGGTCTACTTCCGCGATACGGCGCATGGCTTCCTGGTGTGGGCGGTGGGCCTGGTGATTGGCGCTTCGCTGCTGGCGTCGACGGCGTTGATGATGGTGGACGGCAAGCCGAGTGTGGCGCCGACGGATCCGAATGCTTACTACGTCGATGCGCTGTTCCGGGCCGATCACCCGCTGGAGCGTGTAGAGCCGGGGTATCAGGCGGAGATGGCGCGGATCGTGGCGAGGGCGGTGACGGGCGAGGTGGCTCCGGCCGATCAGACGTATCTGGCACAGCAGGTTTCGATGCGGACGAACCTGAGCTACAACGAGGCCCAGAAACGAGTCAGCGACACCATCGCCCAGGCGAAGAGTGCCGCTGATGCCGCGCGGAAGGCGGCGTCCCGAGTACTGTTGTGGACCTTTATCGCCTTGTTGATTGGCGCCTTTAGCGCCAGCTTTGCGGCGACGATCGGCGGGCGTCAACGGGACCAGGTGCAACTGAGCTAGGAGAAGGAGAACAGCAATGCGATACGTACTGCTTTATATGTTGGGTGTACCGATCCCCATTTTGCTGCTGCTGGCACTGATCGGACGTTAGATGACGCGACGCCGGCGGAAGAGGCCGAGGGCCATCAGGGCGGTGCCGAGCATCAGGTAGGTCTCGGGTTCCGGGGTGGCGACGGAGAGGGAAAAGCTTCCCACGTAGTCGTTGCCGCCGACAAGGCCGGGGGTGTTCGCGTAGCCGCCCACTTGGTTGCCGCCGGACCGCGATTCGGAGAGGGCGGTGAGCGTGGTGGTGTAGAAGCCGTTGGCGTAGGTGAGACTATTCGAACCGCCCGCGATCGGCAGGCCATCGAGGCGGGGTGTGAAGGCCGCGCCGTTCGCAGCGAAGGTGCTGGAGTTGGCGGTGACGAGAGCGGAGATGCCGGGCGAGTTGGTGGCGCCGTCGAAGAACAGATTGACGCCGAAGTGGGTGGGCGTCTGCAAGCCGGGTTGGGCTTTGAAGATGAAGGTGTAAGTGCCACTGGTCAACAGAGGAATGTTGATGCCGGTGCCGGAACCGTTGCCGGTGTTGATGGCGTTGACGCCGTCATATAGATACAGGTTGAACGGAATGTCGCCGCCGACGGTGTTCCAGACTTCGAGGGTGGAATTGCCCTGCGAGTCGGCTGAGAAGAAGGTCACGCCAGTCAGCGTGGCGGCTGAAAGTTGATGGCCCAAGCAGGCGAGTAAAGCGAAGGTGGCAAGGCGCATGAAGCTTGATTCTCGCTGCAAGCGGGCGCACCGAACAGTGATCGACTGACCTAGACGGTACCACGGCGCCTTGGGTACCTCAGGTTACCCCCCGTCAGTACCTAAGAGGAATACGGTGTCCCCGTAGGACAAGGCCATATGCCGAGGAATTAGAATGGAATTCCAGGCATAACATGAAGTCTCTCTCCTTCTTATTTCTTGCCATTCTTCCGTTGGCGGCGCAGTTGACTCCGGATCAACGCGAAGCCGATCTTACTTCCCTGGCGAACTACTACGCCAAATACTACGCACCGGCGAACTGGAAAATACAGGCGTTGGGCGTGAATCCGCTGGACTTGCGGACGGGCGATTATATTCGGCGGGCGCGTCAGGCGCCGAACGATCTGGCCTACTTCGAGGTGGTGCGCGAATACGTGCACAGCTTCAAGGACGGGCACACGCAGGTGAGTTTCCCGAGCACTTTCGCGGCGGACTTAGGAATCCGGGTGGATTTCTATGACGACAAGCCGGTGCTCGAGCAAATTAACCGGGCGGTGTATCCGGCGGCGCGCTATCCGCAGTTGGTGCTGGGATCAGAGATTGTGTCGATTGACGGTGTGCCGGCGTCGCAACTGATCGACGAATTCGCGAAGTTGAATTTATTGGGCAGTAACCGGGGATCGCGGCGGTACGGGGCGATCTTACTGGGGGTGCGGCCGCAGTCGATTTTGCCGTTTGCGCCGGATGGTCCGGATGAAAGCGATGTGGTGTTCAAGTCGGCCGAGGGTGAGTTGGCGACGGTGCGGCTGAAGTGGACGAAGTCGGGGACGCCGGTGCGGACGCTGGGGCGGCCGGGGACGCCGACGTTGAAGTCCGCGCGGGCGGCGGGAGCATCACCGGAGAATGACTTCTTTGCGAAGATCGAGCGCGACCAGGCGCCGGATTTTCTGAAGCTGCCGGGTTGGGGTGGGGAGCAGGGTGGCGAGATTGTGGGCTATGGGGCGCGGACGCCCTACTATTCCGTGGCGAACTTCACCCAGCGACGGGGACGACTGTCGACCGACTTCACGTATTCGGGGACGTATACGTCGGAAGGGCTGCGGATCGGGTTGATCCGGATTCCGAACTTCTCGCCGACCGATACGACGAGCGCGATTCTGGAGTTGCGGTCCGAGGTAGCGTTTATGCGGGCGAACACGGACGGGCTGGTGATCGACTGCTCACGCAACAACGGCGGGTCGCCGGCGTTGGGGGCGGAACTGATGTCGATGCTGACGACGAAGCCGTACTACATTCCGCCGCGGCAGTATCTGCCGGGCGTGCGGGATTTGAACTCGCTGACGTCACTGCTGGAAGCGTTGGACACGCTGTTGGGGCGGAGCTGGGTGTACAGCAAGTGGGAGCAGGTGGTGGATCAGTATCAGCGATCGCTGGCGAGCGGTCCGCGGGCGTTGACGGGTCCGGTGTCGGCGATCATTCCGGCGAGCGAGAACCAACTGTTCCGCGGTCCGCTGCTGGATGACAATCCGCCGCTGAGCAATGCGACGGGGCCGATCGGGTACGACAAGCCGGTGATCGTGCTGATGGATGACTTCTCGGTGTCGCATGGGGAGATTTTCCCGGCGACGTTCCAGGACAACAAGCGGGGCCCGGTGGTGGGCTATCGCTCGGGTGGACTGGGCGCGAGCGTGGGCTGCAATACGAACACGATGATGTTCTCGGAGATCCAGATCTGCAATTCGTTCTCGCTGGTGATGCGGCGGAATCCGGTGACGACGCCGGAGTTTCCGACGGCGCCGTATGTCGAGAATATCGGGGTGATCCCGGACGTGGAACTGGATTACCAGACGCGCGAGAATCTGCTGAATGGCGGACGGCCGTTCTTCGAAGCGTTTACCAAAGCGATGGTGAACGAGATTCGACGGACGCAGTAGAAGCCGCGCCGCCGACGGCGTGGGCCAGGGCGAGCAGCTCGCTGGAATCGACCAGCGGGCGCTCGTCGGGCTGGAGCTGGCGATAGCGGTGCAGTTGATCGAGGGCGGTCTGAATGGCGGTTTCCGCGGAGCGACGCCAAGTCATGAGGCTGACGGCTTCTTCGCCATTGAAGCAGCGATCACGGACCGCGGCGGCGATGGCCTCCCGTTCGGCGCGATGCAGGGACCGCAGGTGCCAGGTGGCGTGGGCGAGCTGGGCGCACAACGTCTCTTCGACCATGCCTTCGGGCTGAAGACGGCGACGCCATTCGACTTCGATCTCGCGGATTTCGTGAAGAGGGCTGGGCGAGGTAAAGCTAGCTTCGCGATCAATGACCGGGTAGTTGGTGATCGTGCGTTGGGACGGCTCCTCTTCCTGGAGGACGGGAGCAAACGCACAAAAACGAGTGAGGCATCGGTTGCAACGGAGCACGCGGAAGCCGACTAGACCGCGAATAAAGTCGCGGAAGGAACGAGCTTCCGAAACCCTGACGTTTTCCGACCCACAACGCTGACATCTGACGCACCTCTTGGGGACTAACCGCAAACTCTATCCTCCGCATCCACTAATCGGGGTAGTAGTCCTATCGGAGGGTGTGGTCTATTGCTGTAGGGATATCCGACGGAAAGTAACGACCTTTACAGATGCGGCATTTCGGGGTCGTCGACGCGGTTGAGCCAATCGGGGTGGCGGAGGACGTCGCGGGGACGGCTGCCGTCGGGGGGGCCGATGATGCCTTCGCGCTGCATCATGTCGAGGATGCGAGCGGCGCGGCCGTAGCCTAAGCGGAGGCGGCGCTGGAGCACCGAGGTGGAAGCTTTGCCAACTTCGCAGACGACGCGGACAGCATCCTCGTACATGGGATCGCGTTCGACATCTTCGTCGTCGGGAGCGGCGCCATCGTCGTCGTCGGAGGGGGGAGCGATGAGGTAGCTCTGGTCGTATTCGGGGCGGGCTTGCTGCTTCCAGAAGTCGACGACGCCGAAGACTTCCTGCTCGGTGACGAAGGCGCCATGGAGACGAACGAGGCGACTGGAGCCCGGAGGCAGGCAGAGCATGTCGCCTTTGCCAAGGAGGTGCTCGGCGCCCATGACGTCGAGCACGGTGCGGGAGTCGACCCGGGTGGCGACGCGGAAGCTGATGCGCGCGGGGAAGTTGGCTTTGATGAGGCCGGTGATGACGTCGACAGAGGGGCGCTGGGTGGCGAGCACGAGGTGCATGCCGACGGCGCGGGCCATCTGGGCGAGACGGGCGACGGACTCTTCGACGTTGGCGCGCTCGAGCATCATGAGGTCGGCGAGCTCGTCGATGACGATGAGGATGTAGGGGAGCGGACGGAGGTCCTGCTCTTCTTCGCCTTCTTCTTCGAAGAGGCTGCGGGGCTTGTCGGCGAGGGTGCGGACCTTCTTGTTGTATTGGTCGATGTTGCGGACGCCGCGTTCGGCAAGGAGCTTGAGACGGCGTTCCATCTCGAGGACGGCATTGCGCAGGGCGTTGGTGGCCTTGCGGGGGTCGGTGATGACGGGGGTGAGCAGGTGGGGGATGCCCTCGTACATGCCCATTTCGACGCGCTTGGGGTCGACGAGAATCATACGGACTTCGTCGGGCGTGGACTTGTAGAGGATGCTCATGATGAGCGCGTTGAGCATGACCGACTTACCGGAGCCGGTGGAGCCGGCGACCAGCAGGTGAGGCATGGTCTCGAGCTGGAACATCTTGATGCGGCCGTTGACGTCCTTGCCCATGGCGATGGTGAGGCGCGAAGGCGAGTTCTGGAACTCTTCGCTCTCGATCATCTGGCGGAGGGTGATCATCTCACGGCGGCGGTTGGGGACTTCGACGCCGACGGTGCTCTTGCCGGGGATGCGTTCGATGAGGATCGATTCGGCTTCGAGGCCCAAGCTCAGGTCTTCGGTGAGGGTGGTGATCTTGCTGACCTTGATGCCGGCTTCGGGCTTGAACTCGAAGGTGGTGACGACGGGGCCGGGGTTGATCTGGACGACGTTGCCGAGGACGTTGAACTCTTTGAGCTTGGTGGAGATGTTGGCGGCGGTCTCTTTCAGTTCCTGAGCGTCGAAGCTGTTGCGCTCGGGGGGCTCGTTGAGGAGGGCGGTGGAGGGGAGCTCGAAGTGGGTGGCCTTTTTGACGGGGGCGGACTTCTTGCTGAGGTCGGCGGTGGGTGCGGCGCCGAAGGCGGCGGGCATCTCGCCCCGCATGGCGGAGACGGGCTGATCTTCGAGGACGCGAATGGGGATTTCGTCTTCGGCGGGTTCGGGTTCTTCCCAGGGAGCGCGGTCGTCGTCTTCGGCTTCGTCGAGGCCGAGATCGATGGGCGGCATGGCGGAGGGGCGCGCGGGTGCGGGGGGCATCTCGACGAGATTGGTGGGGGCTGTCGCGGCGGCGGCCGCAGCTTTCGCCTTGGGGGCGAGCGGGTCGACGATCTTGGCGCCGGACTCGGCGAGGGCGGCTTTGAGTTGCGAGGCCTTCGCGGAGGTGGCGGGGGCGGGGGCCGGCTTGCGGGCGGGGGTGAGCTTCAGGCTGGTGACGCCTTCCCAAATGTAGCGGAGAGAGTCGAGGGGGCCTTTGAGCCAGACGCCGACACTTTCCAGGGTGAAGGTGGAGATCAGGTAAAGAGATGAGAGCAGGAGCAGCAGGGTGAACAGAGCCGCGCCGGTGACGTTCATGGCGTCGATGAGGAAGTCAGCGAAGAGGAAGCCGACCAAGCCGCCGGCGGGGATGTTCGAAGCGAACATGCGGAGGCTGGGGGCGAGCGAAAGGGCGACGCAGCCGCCGCCGACGAACATGGCGGCGCCGCAGAGTTTAGCCCAGGGCGTTTCAATGGGCTGGGAGCGGAGCCAGCGCCAGCCGAGGACGCCGAACAGGGGCGGGAGAACGAAGCTGGCGAGGCCGAGGATCTGGAAGCAGAGGTCGGCGATGTGGGCGCCGATGCGGCCCATGAGGTTGTCGGCGCGGACGACGCTGGAGACAGCGTTCCATGAAGGGTCTGTGCTCTGGTAGGAGATGAGACTGAGGAAGATATAGAGGCCGCTCGCAAGAAACACGAGGGCCACCACCTCATTGAGGCGTTTGTGGGGGGTGGGTCCTAAAAAAAGCATTCGTCGCGTTGCCGCGAGATCGCCTGGGCAGGAGTCAGAATAGCACGATTGCGGGCTACTTGGCGGAGACGGTGCGGGATTCGGTGATGCTGCCGTTGTCGCCGGTGAAGACTTCGAGGCGCAGGTTCACGTTGCTGTGGACGTTGCGGATGATGACGCTGCCGGTTTGGAGGTCAGCGGGCTTCAGTTCGACGGGCTTGTAGAAGTCACCGTCCTGGATGTGCAGAACGCCGCGCTTGGAGTTCAAGACGGGGACGGCGCTGCGGTCCCAGGTGACGTGGATCGAGTCGGGTTCCTGCTGGACGGCGAGCGAGAGGCTGTAGGCCGAGAGCGGAATGACGTTGGCGGGGCGCTTGATCGTGATGGCGATCAGGAAGCCGACCATGACGCCGAGCAGAAGGAAGATCGAGGAAAGGGGCAGCCAGACCCAGCTCTTTTTGAGCTTGGAAGAGGCTTCGGTGTTGAAGGTGTTGCCGTTGCCGGAGCCGCCGAAGCTGGGGGCGGCGCCGGCGATTTCGCGTTGCGAAGAGGCGGTGACGTCGAAGCTGGGGCTGAACGGGGCTTCTTCGGATTTGCCGAAGAGCGGGCGCTGGTCCGTGGTGCTGCCGGGAGGCGGCAGGGGAACGGCGACCGGAATCGGGCCGGCGGTCTTGAGGTCGCGGATCGGGATGGCGCCACGGGAGTCGTCGGCGTCGTCCCGCGATTCCTGGGGAGCGGCCGAATCGGCCACGGGGGCTTCGGCTTCCGGGGCGGCCGGGGGCGGCACGATCATCGGACGGGCCGGTTCGCTGGTGGGCGCGCCACCGCCCAATTCGCGGCGGCGGAAGGGGAAGGTCAGGTATGGGTTGTCGCTGCGAATCTGGCCATTTTCTTCGAAGAAGAAGCCGGCCTGGCTGACCTTGGTGGCGAACGGGCGGATCAGGAGGACGATGCTGGTGGGATCCGGGAAGTAGTTCGAGAAGAGCTGCAGGTCTTCGTCGGTGAGGCCCATGCCGTCGCGGGTATGGCTGCGGTAGTAGCCGATGGGACGGAGCTCGGGGTCAGTTCCCTGCCCGGCTTTGTTGACGGCATCGGAGAAAGCGAGGGTGTCGTTCTCGGTGAGGAGATAGGACGGGCCGCGGCGGTAGGCGCAGGGGACGGGGACGAAGTCGTGAATGTGGACGACGAGGGGACCGGACTTATCGACCTGACCGAGCAGAAGGCCGCCGACTTCTCCGCCCCGTTTGGGGACCGAACCGAAGCCGCGCATGACTTCCACCGACAGCTTGTCGATGACGTCGAAATCGAGGCGGATCTGGATCGATTTCCCTTCGGGAGCCCAGGTGTAATAGGACTGTGGTGCGGTCATCTCCTCCACCAACGGTACGCTCGTTACTGTGTTCTCTGTCGCCATCGTCCTTGTTTTCCGTAGGCCGATCTCAGAACGGCTTCAGCAAGCTTCTGAAATTGAAGGTCTTGCGCGTGTTCTTCATATCTTAGTACAAACTTCCGAATCGGCAAATGAATCTTTCGCCTGAGGTTCGCTCGGCTGTTTGAGTGCCCTAAGGTACTATCGGCTAAATGCCGGGAACTCTCTATATAGTCGCCACGCCGATCGGGAACCTGGGGGATTTGACGTATCGGGCGGCGCGGATTCTGGCGGAGGTGGATCTGATTGCGTGCGAAGACACGCGGCAAACGGCGAAGCTACTGCAGCATTACGAGATCCGGACGCCGACCACGAGTTTGCATGAGCATAACGAACGGCAGAAGTTGGAGAAGCTGTTGGAGCGATTGGAGGGGGGCGAGTCGGTGGCGCTGGTGTCGGATGCGGGGACGCCGCTGATTTCGGATCCGGGGTTTCCGTTGGTGCGGGAGGCGCGGCAGCGGGGAATTGCGGTGGTGCCGGTGCCGGGTCCGGCAGCGGTGACGACGGCGTTGTCGGCGGCGGGCTTGCCGACGGACGCCTTCTACTTTGGGGGATTTTTGCCGCCGAAGTCCGGGGCGCGGCGAAAGGCTCTCGAGAGTTTGGCGGGGCTCGAGGCGACGTTGTGTTTCTATGAGGCGCCGCATCGGCTGCGGGAGACGCTGACGGATGTGGCGGAAGTACTGCCGCATCGGCCGGTGGTGGTGGCGCGGGAGTTGACGAAGCTGCACGAGGAGTTCGCGGCGGGGGATCCGGCGGAGTTGGCGGAAACGGTGACCGAGCGGGGGGAGATTACGCTGCTGATCGGGAAATCGGAGGGGCGGGAGGCGCCGCCGGCGGAAGACGAACTCAAGCGGGAGTATGGAGAGCTGACGAAGGGTGGGATGGCGCCGAGCGCGGCGGCGAAGCAATTGGCGCAGAAGTACGGGTTGTCGAAGCGGGATGTCTATAAGTTAGGGCTGTAGGTGTTTCGGCCGCTGAATGAGAAACGCGGGCAGTCCTGGGTGGGACGGCCCGCGTTCGGTTTTTGGGGTGAGAGCTACTTGCGGCTGGAGTAGCGGTTGAGTTCCTGGAGCAGTTCGCCGGCGGCGGCGGGCGCTTGGGGGTTCTGGGTCATGATTTCCTTGTTCGAATAACCTTTGCCGTACATGGCGCGGTTGGCGTCGATGTCTTCGCGGAGGGTGGCGCCCTGGAGGGAGATGCCGGCGAAGACGCCGCGCTGGCGGGAATAGCTCAGGATTTCGGCGGTGAGCTTACCGTCGGTTTGGGCGGTGGCGTCGCGGCCGACGGGTCCGGCGGCAACGCTGGCTTCGCCACCCATGGTGAATTTGCTCGAGAGCAGGCGTTCGGCGCCGCGCTTGTTCATGACGATCAGGATGACGTCCATTTCGGCGCCACCGATTTGGAAGCCGAAGCTGCCACCTTCAATGCGGACGGCGGCGGGGCTCTTCCAACCGACGCCATCGGCCTGACGGCAGGTCATGAAGCCTTTGCCGAACTTGCCGCCGACGACGAAGGCGCCCTTCTTAAGGCCGGGGACGATGACGGCGCACTCGGCTTTGTCCATGAGGTCCTGGGGGATGGCCTTTTCCTTGATGCCCATCACTTCGCGGAGCACGGTGGCGGCCTCGTTGAGGCGCTTTTCTTCCGAGGATTGGGCGAAGGCGAGGGGCAGGAGGGACAGTCCGACAAGTCCAACAGCAAGAGTTTTCATACTTCTATTTTAGTCCTGGTGCTTTCGAGGTGGTGGGGGAGGAGGATGTAAACATGCCAGCGATTGGATTGTTGACACTCGAGCTGCATCTGGTGGATGCGCATTCGTTGAAGGACAAGCGGCACTTTGTGCTGGGGGTGAAGGAGAGGTTGCGGAGGCGGTTCAATGTGGCGGTGGCGGAGACGGAGGATGTGGAGCTGCAGAACCGGTCGGTGGTGCAGGCGGTGACGATTTCGGGGAGCCGGAGTCATGCGGAGCTGGTGTTGAAGGCGGCGGAGGAGGTGGCGGCGGATTTTTTGGGGCCGTACTTGGTTTCGGCGGGGGTGGAGTGGCTGGAGGGGTGATCACAGTATCCACGCAATATTTTTCTTGACAGTCTAACACTCATATAATATTCTGAGTTTGTCAGTAAGACATCTACTACGGAGAACACGCAACCATGACCCTGACCACCTTCCGCACCCCTTTCAACGTCTTCGACGAAGCTCTGGCCCGTCTCGCGGAGCCCGCTCAGGCGTCCCCGGTTTGGACGCCCGCCGTCGACGTCATCGAAAACGAGCACGATATTGTTTTGAAGGCTGACCTTCCCGGGATTCCGCAGGAAGCCATCGAAGTGAAGTTCGAGAACGGTACGTTGACGATCAAGGGCGAGCGCAAGTACGAGAACGAGCAGAAGCAGCCTGGCTTCCGCCGGATCGAGCGCGGCTATGGCGCCTTCGCGCGGCACTACACGCTGCCGGAAACGATCGACATCACGCAAGTGAAGGCCGATTACAAGAACGGTGAGCTGACGGTGACGCTGCCCAAGAAGGAAGCGGCCAAGGCGCGGACGATTCCGGTGGTGATCAACGCGTAATCTCTGTCATCCCTGTACTGAGAGAGCCAAGGGCGGAGGCGACCTAAGCGGGTCGTCTCCGCCCGATTTGTTTTTGGGGCTGGGTGTTGCAAGTTCTCGAGTGTTGTGTGAATGTATCAAGGAAACGCAACAGTTCATGGACAAGACCATCAGCGAAAGAGTGCTGGCGCTGGTTCGCCAACGGGGTATTGTGAGGCCGCGAGATCTGGAGCGGCAGGGCATCTCTCGCGAATATCTTCTCCGATTGCTGCGTCAAGGTGCAGTGAACCGGTTGGGACGGGGACTTTACGAACTGGCGGAGGCGTCTCCAACGGAGCATCACAGCTTGGCTGTCGTAGCGAAAGAAGCGCCTCAAGGAGTAATCTGCCTTTTGTCGGCGCTCCGCTTTCATGGGCTGACGACTCAGCAACCACTGGAGGTTTGGGTGGGCATTCCGACTAGGGCCTGGCATCCGGCCCTCGCGGGCGCGGCGCATCGGGTGGTTCGCTATTCGGAGACGACCTGGCAAGCAGGAGTTGAGTCGCACCGCATTGAAGGCGTGATCGTGCGGATCTTCAATCCCGCGAAGACCATTGCCGATTGCTTTAAGTACCGCAATAAGATTGGGCTGGACGTGGCGCTCGAAGCTCTGCGGGACGCGCTGCGTCAACGGAAAGCGACGGTGGATGAGATTGAGCATTACGCGCAGATCTGTCGCGTTTCCCGGGTGATTCGGCCCTATTTGGAGGCGAGCGTTTGAGCGTTAGACAGGCGAAGAACCTCAGCGCTTCGGTGCGAGCCAAGCTGTTGAATCGATCACGCGAACGGCGAGAAGACTTCCAGTTTGTGCTGGGGCGGTGGGTTGCGGAACGCTTTCTCTACCGACTCGGACAATCGGCGCACCGTGATCGTTATGTCTTAAAGGGCGCCACACTGTTCCTGGTTTGGCAGGGAGGTATTGCTCGTCCGACCCGGGATCTCGATTTCCTTGCCTACGGATCGTCTGAGGCCAGCGCAGTTACGAAGGCGATCCGGGAGATTTGCCAAGTGCCGGCCGACGATGGGTTGGTGTTCGAACTGGGGGAGATTCGGACTGAGGAGACTCGAGCGGAAGCCGAGTACGACGGCATGAGAGTGCTGGTGCCGGCAGCGCTCGATCAGGCTCGCGTGGTCCTGCAACTGGACCTCGGATTCGGAGACGCAGTGGAGCCTCCTTCGTCAGAGATCGAGCTTCCGGTGATGCTGGAATTTCCGGCGCCGAAGGTTCGAGCGTATCCCGCGGAGGTGGTGATTGCGGAGAAGTTTCAGGCCATGGTTCAGCTTGGTATCGCCAACAGCCGGATGAAAGACTTCTTCGATCTGTGGGCCTTGTCGCGAGAACAGGCGTTTCAAATGACTCGTCTGCGACGGGCAGTCAGGGCGACTTTTGAACGGCGTAGAACGCCGCTGCCGAAAGTGCGTCCGACGGCTTTGACCGATGACTTTCTGAAGGATCAGGCCAAGGCGGCTTTGTGGAAAGCGTTTCTGAAGCGGGTCGGCTCGCCTGAGGGGGCCGCACTGGGGGAGGTGGGAGAGGCGATTGCGCGTTTCATCATGCCTGTCGTCGAGCGAAGCGGCGACGATGGGGCGGAACGGAGATGGCCACCCAACGGACCATGGACAGCCGGGTAGCAAACGGTGAGGTTGCTCACCTAGTTGAGGTCAGCGGGGGACGGGCGGGTCCGGCGGAGGAGGTGGAAGAGGAGGAGGCCGGCGGGGCCGAAGAGGAAGGTGAGGAGGAGGCAGGGGGTGAGGAGCCAGTGGGCGAGGCCGCGGGATTGGCCGTCGCGGAGTTCCCAGGCGCCGATGAAGAGGTCGAAGGCGAGGTAGTGGAGCCAGCCGCCGAGGAGGAGCCAGGGGTTGGCGAAGAGTTGGGAGACGGCGGCGAGGGAGTCGAAGCCGCCGGTGGACTCGCCCCAGTGGAGGGCGAGGACGGCGACATAGGTGACCGAAAGAGCGAGGGGCAGAACGCAACCGGCGAGGGGCTGGGTGTAGCGCCAGCGGGGAGCGCAGATCAGGAGCAACCAACCGGGGAGAACGGCGGTGTTGGCGACGGAGAAGATCTGCGCGGCGGTCATGGGATCAGAGCCAGTATTGCCATTGTTTGGTGGCGATGGTGAAGAGGCTGAGGCAGAGATTGGTGACGGCGTGGGTGAGGATGAGGTCACCGAGACTCTTGGTCTTGACCATCCACCAGTTGTAGATGACGCCGCAGAGGAGGCCGACTTCCCAGAAGGGGCCGTGCTCGGAAGCAAACAGGATGGCGACGATCCAGAAGGCCTGGAACGAGTATTGGCCGAGGGGGACGGATTCGAAGTCGGGTTTGATGAGCCAACGCATGAGCCAGGCGCGCCAGAAGAGCTCTTCGATGATGGGGACGAGGAGGACGGCGCGGACCGTGCGGAAGAAAAGGACCATGGGGTCGGCGAGGAAGTCGGTGGCGATGGAGGTCTGGAGGGTGCCGGTGAGCGAGTTCTGGAAGAGCCAGTGGTTGCGGTAGCCGGGGATGAGCTGGTCCGGCCCGACCCAGAGGGCACAGACGGCAACCCCTAAGGCAATGCTGGCGAGGGGGCGCTCGCAGCGGAACGAGATCACGTGCCGGGAGAAGAACCAGAGGACGGCGGTGAGGATGGTGACACGGAGCGGGAATTCCCAGGACCCCAACGGCGTGAGGTAGCTTTGGATCGCCAGAAAGCCGAGGAACACAGCCATCGGCAGGACATAAGGAACAGCAGGATGTTTCAAACCTCAAATGCTACACGAAACCGGACGCTAAAATGGAGCCGGATGCGAAATGCGATGCTGGCGGCGGTGATGGCGATGTCGGTTTGGGCGCAGGCGCCGGGGCCGGAGACCTTGCCCGCGGCGAGTGTGCTGACGCCAGACGGCAAATACCTGGTGATGCTGACGCAGCAACCGGCGGCGGTGGCGGTGTATCGGGTGGGGGCTACGTTGCAGGCGGGCGCGCGGGCGGAGCTGCCGGACGCGGGGTTCGGGCTGACGATGACGCAGAACGGGCGGACGCTCTATGTGAGTGGGGGGGAGAAGTCGGCGGTGTATGAATACACGCTGTCGGCGGCGGGGGAGTTGAAGGCGGCGCGGACGTTCGAGGTGGCGCCGGCGGACTTCATCGGGGACGTGGCGTTGTCGCCGAATGACCGGCTGCTGTATGCGACGTCGTTCAATCGGGATCAGGTGCTGGTGATCAATCCGCAATCGGGTCGGGTGATCGAGCGGGTGAAGACGGGACGGCGCCCGGCGCGCATTCAGTTTCAGACGCTGGGGACGAGCTTCTTTGTGACGAGTTGGGGGAACTCGGCGGTGTATCAGCATCGGGTAGAGACGGCCGAGGCGATGGGGATGACGCGGACGGGCGGGATGCCGGGGGCGATGGTGTGGAGCGATTATGTGCCGGCGTTGACGGAGGATGAGAAGGAACTCGGGCTGAAGGTGGAGTGGAAGTCGCGGCTGTTTGTGGCGGCGGCGAACACGAACCGGGTGGATGTGATTGGGGTGAATGAGCGAGGCGAGGTGCGGACGCTCGAGACGATCAACTTGGCGTTTACGCCGCTGCAGCCGGCGGGGATGTCGCCGTCGTCGCTGGCCTTGAGCGCGGATCAGAAGACCCTGTATGTCGGGTGTTCGTGGGGCGGGATGGTGCGGGTGGTGGATGTGTCACGGGCGCGGAGCCTGGTCGTGGGGGCGGCGACGGCCCGGAATCCGTTGTCACTTGCAGCGTTGCAGGACGGACGCGTGGTGGCGATGGGGATCGGCGGCTCGGTGGACGTATTGTCGTTGGCGGATCCGGTGAAGCTGGGCGAGGCGACCGAAGCGGTGGAGCGGGGGTTGTTGTACCACGATGATTTGCTGGAGCCGCCGGTGGGTCGGTCGGCCATTGAGCATGTGGTGTATGTGGTGAAGGATCCCGTGAAGGCGGGTCCGGTGCAGTTGCGGTGGGAGGAAGAGTTTGTGCGGTTCGCGAACCTGACGCTGAAAAGCGGGTCGGCGCCGGGTGAGCAGTGGGCGTTGTCGGCGGTGGCGAATGACGCGGTGACGCGGATGGGGAAACGGGTGAGGGAGTGGAAGGGCGATCCGGCGGCGGTGACGCCGGCGGGGACGATCCTGACGAATGCGGCCGCGGCGGGGTTGAGCACGAAGACGTACGGGTCGGCGGAGGAGTTGGCGGCGGACGCGGGGAAGCTGCCGCGGCTGGCTTATCTGCGGCTGGGGGCGACGGGGCAGGATACGGCGCTGGGGCTGATTGCGGGAGCGTTGTCGAAGTCGCCGCTGTGGGCCAAGACGGCGATTTTCGTCATCAACACGCATCAGACGGCCTGGCCGGAGCCGGGAACGAAGGGCTACATCATTTCGCCGTATACGCGGACGAAGCAAGTGGACACGACGGCGTATGGCGCGCCGTCGATGTTGCGGACGATGGAGCTGATTCTGGGCTTGCGGCCGATGACGTTGTTCGATGCGATGGCACCGGCGATGTCGGGGGCGTTTGGGAGCAAGGCCGACCTGCGGCCAGTGGATTAGCGCCAGGTCTTGTCGTCGAAGCGGCCCAGGTCGACGTCGTCGGGGAGGACGCCGAGGGTGATGATGGCGAAGGTGAAGGCGCGGGTGCCGGCTTCGAGGTGACCGCCGAAGGCTTTGTCGGGGTCGGCCATGGTGAAGTGCGGGTGGAGCTTGCCGTTTAAGACGAAGCCGGAGACGTTGATGATGTCGGCGCTTTTGGTGGGGTCTTCGAGGTAGGTGTTCTTCGAGGGGAAGCTGCGGTTGGTGACGACGTGGTAGTGCGCGCTCATCACGCTGCCGACGCCATTCAGGATGACGGCATTCCTAATCTTCTGGGCTTTGACCTGTTGTTCGAGGCCGGCGAGGATGTCGGCCTGGTGCTTGAAGCGGATGACGACAACGCGGTCGATCTTGGCGGAGACAGCGACGGCGTCGGGGACGGAGGCGCTTAATCCTTTGGCGTCATTTTCCGGCGTTGTGGCTTTAATGACCTCGGTTTTTCGGACCTGGGCAAGCGACGTGGCGGCCAGCAGGAGGGCGAAGAAAGGGAGATTGCGCATCCTGTCAACATAACTGATTTATGGTATTGTTTCACTCATGCTACGTAAGCTTCTGGTGGGGTGGATCCTGTGTGTCTGTCCCCTTCTCTCTCAAACCAGCACCATCCAGGGTGTCTTAGTCGACCCTTCTGGAGCAGCAATTAAAGGTGCAAAAATCACCGCAACCGATCAGCAAAAGAACGTTGTTATTCGAGAAGTAACGACGGGCGACGATGGAATCTTCCGGGTATTGAATATTCAGCCCGGGCTGTACGATTTGAAGTATCAGGCCAGCGGTTTCAAGACGAAGACGAGCACGGGTTTAACGCTCGATCAGAACCAGAACATGAATCTCGGCAACGTCACGATGGATGTGGGCGCGACGACGGATTCGGTGACGGTGGAGACCGATGTGCCGCTGGTGGAAACGACGACGTCGAATAAGAGCTTCACGCTGTCGAATAAGCAGGTGACGGATCTGTCGCTCAATGGGCGGGACTTCCAGTCGCTGATGCGTACGCTGCCGGGCGTGGTGTCGAATGACCGCACGGACTTCCGGCTGGCGTTCAACAACACGGACGCGTTCAACGTGAATGGTCTGCGCGGCTCGAATAACAACGTGTTCCTTGATGGCGCGATCAATACGGACGTCGGTGCGAACGACGGGCAGTATACGCAGATCTCGCTGGACGCGGTGGGCGAGTTCAAGGTGCAGACGTCGACCTTCAACGCGGAGTTCGGGCGTAACCCGGGCATCATGATTTCGGTGAATACGAAGTCGGGCGGGAAGAACTTCCACGGCACGGCTTACGAGTTCCTGCGGAACAACGCACTCGACGCGCGGCAGCCGTTCGACCGGACTGGCACGACGGCGAAGTTGCGGTTCAACCAGTTCGGCGGCAATATCGGCGGGCCTTTGGCGTTGCCGAAGGTGTCGTCGATGAAGGAGCCGAAGTTGTTCTTCTTCTTCAACTACGAGAAGACGCTGGCCACGCGACCGAGCGGCGGCAGCTTTGTGGACTTGCCGCATCCGGACCTGTTGAATGGCGACTTGTCGCGGTTGTATCGCACGGGCAATATCCTGACGTCGGCGGGGGTCGATACGGGCTACCGCATCGGGCAGGTGTTTCAGCCGGGGACGTTGGTGCGTGAAGCGGGCGGGCGCATCATTGGCGGTACGCCGTATCCGGGCAACATCATTCCGCGAAGCCAGTGGTCACAGAACGCGGCGGCGTTTTTGAAGGTGATCGGCGGCGCGAACTACGCGGGCACGGTGCCCACGCCGAACGTGCCGGAGAACGTGCGTTCCTTCTTCCAGGACACGTATCAGTTCAACAAAGAAGGCAAGGTGCTGCGCCTGGATTATACGATCAGCGACCGGGCGAACTTCTTCTTCCGCTGGGCGGATGACGCGAATCACGAAGCGCAGGGTTTGGGCATCTTTGCGTCGACGCCGTATCCGGTGTTTCCGCAGTTCCGGCGCAAGCCGGGCAGTTCGTGGAGCTACAACCTGGTGAACGTGATTTCGCCGTCGACGACCAACGAGTTCATCTTTAGCTACAACCGGCTGACGCAGTTGGTGGACGTGAACGAGAGCGTGGCGAACAAGTCGTTGTATGACCGGACGGCGCTGGGCTTTACGTTCCCGGAATTCTTCCCCGATTCGAACCTGCGCAATCGCTTTCCGCGGTTCAATTGCGGCGTGGGCAGCTGTAACTATCCGGGCTTTCCGGCCGGTTGGCTGAGCGAAGCGAAGCAGTTCACATTTACCGACAACCTGACGAAGAATGTGGGAAAGCACACGTTCAAGTTCGGCGGCTTCTGGAACATGAATCTGAATGGACAGCAGCCGAGCTGGACGGACGTGATGAATTTCAACTTCGGCGATTCGGCGGATAACCCGATTTCGACGGGCAATACGTTCGCGAACATGCTGGTGGGCAATTACACGTCGGTGAGCCAGTCGAATGGCCGCTTCTACGGGTCGTTCCGGTTCTACGGCATCGAAGGGTATGCGCAGGACTCGTGGCGGGTGAACAAGAAGCTGACGCTCGAGTACGGGTTGCGCTGGGCTTACATGGGACCGACGTATAGCTACGGGAAGTTCCTGCAGAACTACTTCGACCCGCGGGCGTACAATCCGGCGCAGGCGGCGCGGATCGATCAGAATCCGGGCTTGACGCTCGGCACCCTGGTGCCGAATGTGGGCAATCCGTTCAACGGGATGATTGAAGAAGGCAAGGGCAATCTGCCGCTGGGCGGCGTGAAGCACCGGTGGAACAACTTCGGGCCGCGCTTCGGCTTTGCGTACGATCCGTTCGGCGACGGCAAGACTTCGATTCGCGGCGGTGGCGGCGTGTTCTATGAGCGCATTCGTCAGAACGCGAATAACTTCGACGGGTTGGGCAATCCGCCGTTGACGTTCCAGCCGACGGTGTATGCCGGCCGCGTGGATGCGTTGAACACGGGCCTGATCGCTGGCGGTCGCCGGGCTCCGGTGGGCATTGTGGCGATCGATGCCGAAGGGCAGATCCCGACCGTCTACTCGTGGAGCTTCGGCATCCAACGCGAGTTGGGCCGCAAGACTTCGGTGGACGTGTCGTATGTGGGCAACCGCGGCCGCTGGCTGCAGTATCGCCGCGATCTGAACCAGTTGCCGTTGGGCTATACGCTACAGCCGGGGATTCTGGCGAGCGTGAACAACCAGTCGAATGCGCTGCGTCCTTACCTGGGATACGCGGGCGTGAACTTTACGGAGTTCGGATCGACGTCGAACTATAACGGTTTGCAAGCGCGCGTGAGCCGCCGCTTTGCGAAGAGCTTTACGGGCAACTTCAACTACACGTGGAGCAAGGCGCAAGGGGTGAACGAAGGCGATACGACGGCGCTGGCTTACAGCTACGACCGGCGGCGCGAATACGGGCTGCTGAACTTCGATCGTAAGCAGATCGTGACGGTGGACTTCATCTACGAATTCCCGAACCTGGCGAGCTCGAATGGGTTTGCGAAGGGCGTGGTGAATGGATGGCAGATCAACGGCATTGCGCGCTTCTGGGGCGGGACGCCGTTGACGGTGACGTCGAACGGCAACATGGGTACGCTGGGCGGAGGTCCGCGGGCGAACTACCTGGGTGGCGAGGTGACGAATTCGAATAAGAGCGAGCTCGATTACTTCAATGTGTTTGCGTTCGGCCGGCCGGCCGAAGGCAACCTGGGGAACACGGGCGAAGGCATCTTCCGTGGGCCGGGGATCAACCAGTGGGATATCTCGCTGATCAAGACGACGACGTTCTACGAGCGGGTGAAGGTGCAGTTCCGCTTCGAGACGTTCAACACGTTGAACCATACGCAGTGGGCGGGGGTGAACACCGGTTTGAGTGTGCCCAACCCGAACACGGCGGTGACAGCGGCGACGCGAGGCACGTTTGGACAAGTGAATTCCACGCGTGAACCGCGCAATATTCAGTTCGGTATCAAGCTCCTCTTCTAAACTGGACTGAGTGCCGCTCTTCATTTGCATGACCGCTTTGGCCCTGGTGTTCAGCCAGGGCCAAAGTGTTTCTAACGAACAGATTTTTGCGTTGGCCGCGCGCGATTTGCAGGCGGGCCGCCTGACGGAAGCGCAGGCAGGATTTGAAAAGGTGTTGGCCGCTGAGCCGAATAACCTGGGGGCGCTGGGGAATCTGGGGGTGATCTATAACCGTCAGAATCGGCCGCAGAAAGCGATTGAGGTGTACCAGCGAGCGCTGAAGCTGGCGCCGCGGGAGCAAGGGCTGCTGCTGAATCTGGGGCTGGCGCACCTGAAGCTGGATGACTGCGGACAGGCGAAGCCTTTGTTTGCGCGGCTGGCGGCGGTGAATGGGCCGCGGCAGAAACAGGCGCAAGAACTGCTGGCGATCTGCCAGTTGCAGACCGGGGAAACTGCAACGGCGGTGAAGACGCTGGAGCAGTTGGCGCAGGGTCTGGATGCGACGCCGGGTGTGTATCATTTTTTGGCGCTGGCGTACGCGAAGCAGAAGGATCTGACGCGGGCGCAGGCGGTGTTGGCGAAGCTGTTCGAGAAGCTGCCACCGGCGCAGGCGCATTTTCTCGAAGGGCAGGTCTGGTATGACTCGGCGATGTTCGACCGGGCGCTGGCGAGTTTTGAGAAGGCGGAACAGGCGGATCCGAAGCTGCCGGGGCTGGCGCTCGAAGTGGGGAAAACGCAGATCAGTTTGCGGAATCCGGCGGCGGCGACAGAGCAGCTCAAGGCGGCGGTCGCCGCGGACGGGGCGGACGTCGAGGCACGGTATTTTCTGGGAGCGTTGCTGGTGCAGGAGGGGCAATACGAGGAGGGCGCGCCGCTGCTGACGCAGGTGAGCGAGGCGCGGCCGGATCTGTGGGGGACGCACTACTACCTGGGGAAGGCGCAACTGGCTTTGGGGAAGCCGGCGCTGGCGTTGCCGCTGCTGCAGAAGGCGGCGGCGCGGGCGCCGAACGAGTCCGCGGTGCAGTATCAGTTAGGGCGGGCGCTGCAGGCCTTGGGAAGGAAAGCGGCGGCGCAGCAGGCGTTTGCGAAGGTGGCGAAGTTGAAGGCGCAGGGGAACGTCGAGACGATTGTGATGAAGTAGGGCAAAAATGACGAATTCTTGAGAATTCGGGCGGCTATGGCTCTGCGTGAGTAAAACGATGAGTTTTCGCTGAGGGTTGACCGGGCGAGTACGACCGTATACTGTTCCCGGTTCCCTTTATGAAAAACTCCTTACCTTTCCTTTTGCCTTTGGCTTTCATCGCGGCGGTGCCCGGTTGGGGCGCTTCCTGCGGGACCGTGGCGTCCCCTTCGTCCTGCATCGTAGTGGCTGGCTCGGTGCAGTACGAGTTCTCGAATTTCGCGTTGGGGAGCAGCAGCGCGCAGGGCGGCGCGACCGCCATAACGGCGGCGGACGTCGCGATTAGTGGCGTGACGGGCGGTGGCTTGACCGGGCTGCTGACATTCAGCCGGGCGGGCGGCGGGAGCTTCTTTGCGAATCCCGGACAGACGGTCGGTTTCACGGTGACCTATGACTTACTGGTGACGGCGCTTCTGCCGGGGACGGCGAATCTGGTGGCGCCGGCGACGGTGAGCCTGGGGCCGACCTCCAGTGTGGATAACGGGTCGATTGCGCTGCAGATGATCCCGGCGAATCAGGGGAACGGGACGTCGTGCCTGGCGATTCTGTCGGATAAGTCTGATGACTGTGTGCTGCCGCCGGGGACGACGACTGCGTTGACGGTGGGCAATATCATGACGATCGTAGGGAATAGCGGGAATGCGGCGTTGCTCAACTACTCGAATCTGTTCAATGCGGAATTTACGGCTGAGCAGAGTTCCGGGGTGCCGGAGCCGTCGACGTTCCTGCTGCTGGGCGCGGGGCTGGTCGTTCTGCGGTTGCGGAGGCGTTAGGGACGGAGAATGAGGCGGGTTCGATTGCTGGAGCGCGAACCCGCTTCCAGGTAGATTTCGGCGGGGCCGGCGTTGACGATGGCGGGCAGTTCGAACTCGATGACATAGAAGCCGACGTAGCCGGGGGCGAGCGTCGCTTTGGTGACCGTAAGCGGTACGCGGTCGAGGTAGACTTTCACGGGGGCGAGAACGCGGGGGGCGTTATCGAGGGGGGCGGGAACGCCGGTGGGCCAATCGGGGACGACGCGGCCGAGGCCGGCGGCGAGAATCTGGATGCGCATGCCGGGGCGGGCGGGGGTGGAGGCGTCCAGGAGCAGGCCGGAGTCGGCATCGATGATCATGGGGGTGCCGTCGCGGTCGACGAAGATGGCCGGGGCGGTGGGTTCGAGCGGCAGGCGTACGTTGAGCCGATCCGCCTGGAGGGCGAGGGCGTCGCCCTGAGCTTCGAAGGGGACCTGGACCTGAGTTTCGTCGGGGCTGGAGGCGAGGATAGGCACAACGCGATCGCCGGTGCGGGCTTGGCGAACCTGGCTGCCCACGAGGCTGAGGAGACTGCCGGGGGCGGCGGAGCGAGCGGCGTAGTCAGCGGAACTGACGAAGCGAGGATCGCCGCGGCGGTGCGGGGCGTTGGTGGCGTAGATGCCGTAACCGTCCACGGCGACATAGACTTGCGTGTGCGAGCGATTCAACTGGACGTCGAAGACAGGGGCGGCGGGCAGATTGCCGGGCAGCTTTTCCCAGGTGGAAGCGGGTCCGCGAGCGCGCAGGTCGGTTTTGGTCCAGAAAACGCCATCGGCGGTGGCGACGTAGAGGGCGCCGGAGAGGTCGAAGGTGACGCCGTAGGCACGGCCCGCGGGCAGATCCGAAGAGAGGTCGTCCCAATTGATGCCGCCGTTAACGGTGCGCCAGACGCGGGAACCGCGATCGGCGGCCACGGTAGCTACGGCGATGGTGGGTTCGGCAGGGTCCACGGAGAGGGCGGTGATCGGGCCGCCGGAGTTCTGCGGGGCCGGACGCCAACTGACTCCAGCATCGGGGGAGACGAAAAGCCGGCCGTCGCCGGTGCCGGCATAGTAATAGTCGCCGGCGGCGACCGCGGCGGTGACCGGGGCACGCAACAGGCCGACGAGGCGGGCGCGGAGTTCAGCGGCGGTGGTGGCAGCTTTGCCGCCGGGACGCCAAGCGATCTTTTCGCCGGGCTGCCAGGTGACGCCGCCGGGGATGCCAACGACTTCGACTTCGAGGCCATTCATGCCTTCGGGAAGGCGGTGAATGCGGCGAGCGGCGAAATTCGGAAGATTCTGATTCAGGCCGTCCCAGGTGACGCCGCCGTCGAGCGAGCGCCAAAGGCCGGTTTCGGTGGCTGCAGTGAGCTCTTCGGAGTCGGTGGGGGATACGGCCAGATCCAGGACGTTCGAACCGAGGATCGAGTGGCCCTGGACGTTGGTGAGATTGCGCCAGGTGAGGCCGGCGTCGTCCGAGCGCCAAGCGTCGTTGCCGAAGGCGTAAAGGCGAGCGTTGTTATTGGGAGCTTCGAGGACGCGGGCGCCGAGTTCGGGTACGCGGCCATCGGTGCGCCAGCGTTTGGCGGGTTCGGCGATGGGGCCGTTGACAGGATTCGGGAGCCATTTGTCGCCGTCCGAGGACAGGAAGCGGCGACCGTCGCGGGTCTCAATGGAGAGGACTCCGTCGACGTACGAGACATGGATGACAGCGCCGGTGGCGAGAGCGGGCAGGCCGAGGTCAAGGTTGCTGGAGCCGAGCTTCCGCCAGTCGAGCGAGGGCGCCGGCGCGGGAGCTTGGGCGAGGGCGACCGAGGTGGCGAGAAGTCCGAGGAGACTCAAGGCGAGTCCGGAGGTCTTTCTCTGCGGTGTCGGAAACCTCAGCAGGTCCGTGGCCGTTGTTAAATATGTGCGAATCCAACGCGTCGGCGTGGGCATGAAGCAAAACCGGGTCGAACGGACACAGCTAGCATGTCCATTATACCTACCTCCTATCGGCCGGAGGCGGCGCAAACTCAAGAGTTTATTCCTAGAACCCGAAATGTACGCCATGGCACCTAATCTGCTCTGCAATTTGATGGTAAACTGACGATCTACTGGTCAGATGTGTCACCACAGCACAATTCGGACGACGATGGGTACCGGTAGGGGTACGGTCGTGGCGGCTTGTTTGCTGCTTTTGGGCTTGACACAGGTGGGTTTCGCCCAATTGTTGCCGAATTTCGGTCCGGCGACGGGGGCATCGGCGGCCCAAGTGGTTTCGATCACGGGACAAGTCGGTACTTTCAAGGACGGGAATCCGTGGGCGCTGCGCGTGGGCGACTCGGTGGCACCGCGCCAGGAAGTCTCAAGTGGGCCGGACGGGCACGCCGTCTTCTCTCTGCCCGATGGCAGCACTTTTGAACTTTTCCCGAATTCTCGCGCGACGTTTCGCGCCAGCACCGGTAGTGTGACCGACTTGCTCGATCTGTGGATCGGGCGGGTGAAGGTACACATTCAGAAGCTGGGCGGCCGGCCGAACCCGAACCGGGTGACGACGCCGACGGCGGTAATCTCGGTGCGCGGCACGATCTTCGACGTGACGGTGGAAGAAGAAGACGTGACGCTGGTGCTGGTGGAAGAAGGTCAGGTGGCGGTGCAACATGCGCTGCTGCCGTATGGCGAACCCCGCCTGCTGAACGCCGGTGACTATCTGCGGGTTTACAAGAATGATCCGCTGGTGAAGAATCGCTTCGACAAAGGCGCGGTCGGCCAGCGCATCTTCAATGCTTTGATGGACATGTTCCTGTATCGGCCCAAGGGCATGCCGGGTCCGACGGGCGGTGGCCCGTCGTCGACGCCGTTGCCTGGCGGTGGTGGTCCGTCGACCACGCCTCTGCCTGGCGATACGGGCGGTGGCGGTCCGACGCCTCCTCCTCCCGCCCCTCCGCCGCCTCCGCCTGGCTTCTAAGCCTGCGGCTGCCTGTCGGCAGTTGAGACGCGGTCCTCGCTCCTAAACCAATCCCGAAACCGAAAGCCGTTGATGAGCCGGATCGGCACGTCGTCGACGGTGCGGACGTTTTGCTGCGTGCCGCAGATGATCCAATGCTCGTCGGCCGCGGTGGGGCCAAGCCAGGGGTGGACTTTGCGGATTTGGCGGCTGGCGGAGGCGTCGGGGTATTCGGCCCACTTAGCCTCAGCCAGCCGGATCTTCCCATTGTGGGCAATCAGAAAATCGACCTCGGTGCCGTGGGCGTCGCGAAGGAAATAGACCTTGGCGGCGGTGGCGCGGACGTTGCGCGCGCGCATCATCTCGCCGAGGACGAAGGTCTCCCAGATGCTGCCGATTTGGTGGGAGCGCAGGACGGCGGCCGGCGAGTCGTAGCCGAGTAAGAAGCAGAGCAGGCCAGTGTCGCGGAAGTAGAGCTTCGGGGTGCGAATCATGCGCTTGCCGATGTTGGCGAACCAGGGTTCGAGCAGGGTGACCAGGTGTGAAGCCTCAAGGACGGACATCCATTCGCTGGCGGTGGAAACGGCGATGCCCACGTCGCGGGCGAGCTCGGAAAGGTTCAGAAGCTGGCCGTTGCGGGCAGCGCAGGAGCGGACGAAGCGCTCGTAGTTGCGCAGTTTGCCGACGTTGATCATCTGGCGGAGGTCGCGTTCGAGGTAGGTGGCGACGTAGCTGGCGAAGAACGCCTGGGCGTCGAGGTCGGGGGCGCGGTGGAGTTCGGGGTAGCCGCCACGCCAGAGGTAGTTGCCCATCTTGATGTCGGCGGTGGAGGGGTGGTCCTGGAGTTCGTGAATGGAGAGCGAGTCTAGCTCGAGGACGGCGACGCGGTCGGCGAGACTTTCGCTGACCTGCTCCATCAGGTTGAACTTTTGAGAGCCGGTGAGGAGAAAGCGGCCCATGGTATGGCGACGGGCATCGATCCGGGCCTTGAAATGGCGGAAGAGGGAGGGAGCGTATTGGACCTCGTCGATGATGAGGGGTTCGGGGAGTTGATCGAGGAGTGATTCGGGGTTTTGGGTGGCTTGCTCGGCGGTGGAGGGTAGGTCGAGCGAGATGAAGGAGGCGTGGGGAAAGGCGGCTTGGAGGAGCGAGGTTTTGCCGGCTTGGCGGGCGCCGGTGAGCACGAGTGCCGGGAATTGGGTGGCGAGGCGACGGAGACTGTCAGCCATGTGCCTATGAATGAGCATGTTGGATAACTTTCGATGTTAGCGTAGCATATCCGGGGCTGAATGGGGCGAGTCGGGGAGGCGGAGCGGTGTTTGCCGAGGACCTTAGCGAGGGCGAGATTAGCCAAAGAAGGTGTTGGACATTGTTTGAAGGAATCGAAGATTATCCGGAGAATTGCCCGGAGGAGTTGGTGGAGGGTGGTTCGATCTGATCTAGGGGCTGGACTGTTGAAAGAAAGTATGTTGGCGGGTGTTTGATTATGTCGAAGATTAGCCGGTATTTGGCGGCAGATGGATGGCTGAGGGCGAGTTTCGCGGAGTTGGGGGACGCAGTAATGGGACTTAATGGCGTGTTGGAGGAGGAGGTTGTTCGGTGAAATTATAGGTGGGTGCGAGATCCATTGGGGAGAGGAAAGACTCTGGGAGGGCTAAAAATTGTCCTTATCCAACTGAATGGGAATGACTTGGACAACTTTCGATGGAATCGAAGATTATCCGGGGTCTAGCGAAAGAGGTTGGAGATGAGGACATTGGTGGCGAGGGCGCCGAAGTAGGCGAGGAAGGTCATGTAGGCGAACTGGATCATGGGCCAACGCCACCCGGCGGTTTCGCGACGGACGACAGCGATGGTGGAGGCGCATTGCATGGCAAAGGCAAAGAAGACGAGAAGGGCCCAGGCGCCGCCGAGGGTAAGGTCCTGATGGACGCGGTCGCGGAGTGCGACGGAGTTCTCGTCGCCTTCGGTGTTGTAGATGGTGGCCAGGGTGCTGACCATCATCTCGCGGGCGCCGAAGACGCAGGCGACGATGCCGACGCCGATGCGCCAGTTGAAGCCGAGGGGCTTGAGGACTGGCTCAACGGCATGACCAATCTGGCCGGCGACGCTCTCTTCGATGGGGACCGACTTCCCTTCCCGGACGGGAATGTGGGCGAGGAACCAGAAGACGACGGTCATCACGAGGATGACGGTGCCAGCGCGCTTGAGGAAAGCGATGGCGCGATCGTAAAGGCGGTAGCCGACGGTGCGCCAGGTAGGCCAGCGGTAGGGCGGCATCTCCAGGACAAAGGGTGAGGCTTCGCTCTTGAGGACTGAAGACTTCAGGAGCTTGGCGGTGAGAATGGCGGCGACGAAGCTCAGGGCATATAAACCGATGAGGGCGAAGGCGCGGGAGTCGATCGGGCCGAAGACGGGCTGCTGGGGAATGAACGCTGCGATGACAAGGGCGTAGATGGGGAGCCGGGCGGCGCAGGTCATCAGCGGGGCGATCAGAATGGTGGTGAGGCGATCGCGCTTGTTTTCAATGGTACGCGTGGCGAGGATGGCGGGGACGGCGCAGGCGTGCGCGGAGAGCAGAGGGATGAAGCTCTTACCTTGGAGGCCGACGCGGGCCATGGTGCGGTCGGCGATGAGAGCGGCCCGGGCGAGATAGCCGGAGTCCTCGAGAAGGCCGATGAAGAGAAACAAGAGCAGGATTTGCGGAAGGAAGACGACGACCGCGCCAACGCCGCCGAGGACGCCTTCAATTAAGAGGGCTCGGAGGGGCGATTCGGGAAGCGCGGCTTCGATCAAACGTCCGGCGGAGTTGATCAGGCTTTGGATGGCCTCCATGCCGGGCTCCGCCCAGGTGAAAATGCTCTGAAAAACGAAGAGCACGACGGCGAGGAAGATGAGGACACCCCAGACGGGGTGCAGGAAAACTTTGTCGAGGCGGCGGGTCCAAAGGGGAGGAGCGGGGGCGCGGTAACCGGCGCGCTCGCCCATGCGGGCGGCCCAGCGTCGGCATTGGGGGACGTCCTGGAGGACGGGCAACTGGACGGGTTTGGGCGGGGCTACGGCGCGCTCCTCGAGGAAGGCGCGAATCTCTTTGACGCCTTCGCCGGTGGTGGCGGTGCTCAGGACGACGGGGACGCCGAGTTCGGCTCGGAGCTTGTCGAGGTCGACGCTACCACCACGACGCCGGAGGTCGTCGGCCATGTTGAGGACGATCAGGGTGGGCAGGCCGAGGCTGAGGATGGGAGCGGCGAGGGCCAGGTTGCGCGCCAGGTTCGTGGCGTCGACGATGAGGAGGATGGCGTCGGGGGCGGCGACGCCGGGCATGACGCCGGTGAGAACGTCGTGGGTGACGCGTTCGTCTTCGGAGACGGGGTTGAGGGCGTAGATGCCGGGCAGGTCGATGAGGGAGACTTCGCGGCCGTCATCGAAGCGTACGCGGCCGACGTGGCTTTCGACGGTGACGCCGGGATAGTTGCCGACTTTCTGGCGAAGGCCGGTGAGGGAGTTGAAAAGAGTGGATTTGCCGGCGTTGGGGGAGCCCACGATGGCGACCGTGTAAGGGCCGGCCGAGGAGTTCGGGGCAGCGGGGGCCAACTGCGGAAGGGCGCTCATAACGACAATCAACTGCAACTACAGTCTACCGCCGTCAGCGCGCCCGCCGTAACAGATTTCTAAGCTTCTGGTTCTACTTGTTGGGCTAAATAGTGTGGATAGCCCATTTCGGCGATCAAATGCAGCTGAGCTTCCAGGCGGTCGGCGTGTTCCTCTTCGTCCTTGAGGATGAGCTCAAGAAGTTCCCGCGAACCATTGTCATGTTCGGCGACGGAGGTTGCGATGGCCGCGTTGAGGCGCTTGATGGCTTCGACTTCGAGAGCCAGGTCGTTTTCGAGCTGCTCTTTGACGGTCTGCCCGATTTTCAGCGGGTACAGTTCCTGCATGTTCGGCGAACCATCCAGGAAAAGCATACGTTCCAAAAGCTTTTCGGCGTGCTTCATCTCGCCGATGGCTTCCATTTTGGTGATCTTAGCGAGCTTGCCGTAGCCCCAGTTTTCGCACATTTCGGCGTGCAGGATGTATTGGCTAATGGCGGTGAGCTCCGCCTTCAGCGACTCCTGGAGACAATCGATGACTTTCGCGCTGCCCTTCATTCCTCATAGCTTAACAGCCAAATGCAAAGGAAGAGGGGTGGAAGTGGGAGGGGGCGAATGAGTTGCACGCGAAATGGCGCGAGGGGTCTGGTACTAGGCCATTCCTGCAAATCACTTTCTGCAAAACAAGACTTGACAGGATTTGGCGTGACGGATCAGGCGAGCGGGGAACAGAAGAGGTGGGAGGCGGTTTCGCGACGGAGGGCGATTTCGGAGCCGTCGACACGATAGACGCGAGGGTCGCCGCCGGGAGCGGCGTTGGCGGCTTCGACGACGACGCCGGGGACAAAGCCGAGCTGCATGAGGCGCTGGCTGAAGGCTTCGGGGAGGTCGAGGCGATCGAGGGTGGCGGACTCGCCGGTGCGAAGGGCAGCAAGCGTCATTACGCTGCGAGTATCGGGCAAGGGAGCCGAGTCTGTCAACGGCCTGTTAATTCCTTCACTATTCAATTATTTACTCTTCATGTTCCTTGCCAAACGCGCAAACCCGGGATACATTCACCTGCATCGCCCGTGCTTCATCAGGGCCTCTTAACTGGGGAGTGAATATCTATGCGTGTTCTGGAACGAGTGGTTCCATTGATGCTGGCCGCCGTGTGTCTGCCCGGCGCTTTGCAGGCTTTTTCGACGGGGCCGTTGGCGCAGAGGGCCAACATTGCGGTGGATGGGGGGCTGGCTTGTACGGCCTGTCACCGCACTGGCGTTACGGTGAACCCGGACGGGTTAGGAAGGGCGACGATCCAAACGTCGCCGTATCGGCCCGGAGTGAAGCAATTGATTCGCGTTCGTCTGACGCATCCGACGGCGCAACGGTGGGGGTTTGAGCTGGCCTCGCGGCTGGTGAGCGATGAGACGAAGCAGGCGGGGTCGTTCACACCGGTCGATAATTCGATTCGCGTGACGTGTGCGCCGGCGAGTACGCCGGCCCCTTGCGGGACGCAGGCCGAGTTTGCAACGCATGTGGCGGCGTCGACGTTCGCCGGCCAATCGGACGGCGCGGAGTGGACGATTGAGTGGACGCCGCCTTCCACCGATGTCGGAGAAGTGATCTTCTACGTGGTGGGCAACGCGGCCAATAACAACGGGCTGAACACGGGCGATTACATCTATGCGTCGACCCTCAAGGTAAGTGCGGATGGCACTTGTACGACGAGCGGCAAGCCGACGGTGAGGGCGGTGGCGGACGCGGCCAGCGGCCGAGCGAATACATTCGCGATGAACGGCATCTTCACGATTGCGGGGTCGGCGTTCAATTCGGCGACAGGCGTTCGCGAGGCCAGTTCGCTGGATTTCGTGAACGGACGGTACGCGACGACCTTGGGTTGTATTGCTGTGGAGGTGGGCGGTCAACGGGCGCCGGTTCTCTACGTGAACGGTACGCAGATCAACGCACAGTTGCCGACAACGACCGGGCCAGGCAGTACGACGGTAACGGTGATCCGGAATCCGGGCACGGCGAGCGAAAGCAAGAGCGACCCGCTGCCGATTACAGTATTGGGGAATGCGCCGGCGTTCTTCACGTTTAACGGCACGGCGATCGCGGCGCGGCAGGCGAACTTCTCGATTGCGGCCGATCCGACGGTGGTGCCGGGGGCGACTCCGGTGAAGCCGGGCGACGTCGTGTTGCTGTATGCGACCGGCCTGGGGCCAACGAACCCGGTGTGGCAGGCGGGCGAGGTGCCGACGACGGTGGCGCCGACCCGCGACGCGGTGACGGTGACGGTGGGTGGGACGACGCTGGCGGCGGCCGATGTGCTTTACGCGGGCGTGTCGCCGGGGTCGATTTCCGGTCTGTATCAGATCAATGTGCGCGTTCCGGCCAGTACCGCGGATGGCAATGTGCCGGTGGTGCTGCGGATCGGCGGGCAAGCGACGCAGGCGAACGCGACGATCGCGGTAAAACGCTAGAAAAACGGGGCACGTAACGCGGGGAGCCGTGTTACGTTTGTTCCCATGGCAAAGCGTGATCGACGGGGATTCCTGGCGCTGGGCGCGGCGGTTCTGACTTCGTGCTCGAAGCAGAAGACAGCGGCGCCCAGCGACATCGGCGCACCGATGAGCGAGTATGGCCAGCGGTCGCCATTCGAGAAAGCGGCGCGGGCGTTCAAGACGCCCACTCCGGCAACAGGCGGGAGCCGGACTCCGCTCGAAGAGACGTACGGCATCATCACACCGGCGCCGCTGCATTTCGAGCGGCATCATGCGGGGGTGCCGAAGATCGACCCGGCGAAGCATGAGCTGCTGGTGCATGGGTTGGTGGAGCGGGACCAGATCTTTACGATGGACGCGCTGAAGCGTCTACCGTCGGTCTCGCGGATTCACTTTCTGGAGTGTTCGGGCAATTCGGGGTCCGAGTGGGTGAACCCGGCGGACACGGCGCAACGGAGCCATGGACTCGCGAGCTGCAGCGAGTGGACGGGCGTCCTGCTCAAGACGGTGCTGGAAGAAACCGGCGTGAAGCCAGAGGCGGCGTGGGTAATTGCCGAGGGTGGCGATGCGTGCCTGATGGCGCGCAGTGTGCCGCTGGCGAAGTGTCTGGATGACGCGATTCTGGTTTATGGCCAGAACGGCGAAGCGCTGCGGCCGGAGCAAGGCTATCCGCTGCGGCTGTTGTTGCCCGGGTGGGAAGGCAATGCGTCGATCAAGTGGCTGCGGCGGCTGATGGTGTCCACCGAGCCGATGAACTCACGCGAAGAGACGGCGCACTATACCGACTTAATGGCGGACGGCAAGGCGCGTCAATTCACGTTCGATATGGATGCGAAGAGCGTGATTCTGCGGCCTTCGGGAGGGCAGACCGCGACGCCGGGTTTTGTAGAGATTACGGGGATCGCGTGGAGCGGGCGCGGCAAGATCGACAAGGTGGAGGTTTCGGCCGATGGGGGCAAGACCTGGCAGGCGGCCACGCTCGATGAGGCGCGGCTGAGCAAGGCGTTCACACGATTCCGGCTGCCCTGGAAATGGGATGGCCAGGCGGTGGACATCAGTTCGCGGGCCACGGACGAGACGGGCTATGTGCAGCCGACGACCGAAGAGCTGGTGGCGGTGCGCGGGACGCGGTCCGGCTATCACCATAACGGGATCAAGGTGTGGCGGATCGGGGCGGATGGGAAGGTGAAAAATGCGTAAGTCATTCTTGCTGTTTGCCTTTGTGGGAATGGCGTGGGCGCAGAAGTACGGGACGGGGCGCGCGGCGACACCGGCGGAAATTGCGGCGCGCGACTATTCAGTCTCGGCGCGCGGAGCGGGCTTGCCGGCGGGCGGCGGGACGGCGAAGGAAGGTCAGGCGCTGTATGAGAAGCATTGCGCGACGTGCCATGGTCCGGAGATGAAGGGCGATGGCGAGCAAGGCTATCCGGCGTTGGCGGGGGGCGTGGGGACGTTGGGGTCGGCTAAGCCAGTCCGGACGGTGGGGAGCTATTGGCCGTATGCGGCGGGCGTGTTCGACTACGTGCGGCGGGCGATGCCCTACGACAATCCGCATTCGCTGAAGGTGGACGAATACTATGCGATCACGGCATACGTGCTTTTCGTCAACGGCATCGTGAAGCAGGATGAGCGTTTGGACGCTAAAACGCTGCCGGCGGTGAAGATGCCCAACCGCGACGGCTTCTTTCCGGATCCGCGGGTGAGCGGGAAGAGCCCCAAATATTAGGCCGGAAGCAAGCCGCCGACGTGGGGTGGGTGAGCCGCTGGTGAAGGTTTGTGGCGGGGTTGAGGCGGCAGCCTGCAGTGCACGGTGAGGGGATCGATCCCCCCTGTGGGCCAAAGGGTCACTTCCTGGCTGGACGCGGGCGACGAGCAGCCTGGCTGGGGCTATCGGCGTACCGGGTTTAGAATTCTCAATGAATTTGCGTTCATCCTGGGCCAGAAGTACTGGGGAAGCGCCCACGAATGAGGGTGAACGGTTTCCCGACAGACCGGCCGGTGATCATTGCTGGGAGCAATGAGGCGGGGCTCGGGCGCCGGAATCCGACTATTGACCGAACCGTAACACGACGTATAGACTCCGCTTACATTCCGTAGGAGGACTTACTCTAGTGAATTTCTGTCGTGCTTCCAAACGAGCGTCGGTAACGGCGCTTGTTTACTTACTCGGGACGGTGAGTGCGCATGCCGCGTTGTTTTCCGGCGCGCCCATTGCCGACGGGTGGACTTATCAGGGTAACTCGGTGACCCTCGGAGATAGTTATGTGCGCGGAGCCGGCGCGATTAACTTCGACATTTACTCCACCCTGTTGACGGTGACGAGTGACTTACTGACGGAGTGCGGCACGGCGTGCAGCACTTGGCAACTGGGCGATACGGTGCTGGGGATGGCGGCGCAGTTTTCGGGCAATGGGAACCAGCAGAGTGCGCCAGGAACGTTGCCCGGCGTAATTATGAAGTGGGCACTTCGGCCTCGACTTACTCGCTGAGTTCGATTGCTTCGCCATCGGGGAACGGCCAAGGCAGTCATAGTGGGAGCGGCGGCGGTACGGGATCGGTGCTGGCACGGTTGAATGCGCCGGGCGTCGATGGCATTTACGGGCCTAGCTTGAGCGCGCAGAAGACGGCGGCGTCCGGCGATGGTCCAGCTTTGCCGGCCGGCGTGGTGGTGTTCCATGCGCTGACGAACGGCGAGTTATTTATCAGCCTGGAAGGTTTGTTGAATGTGACGCGGCTGAATGCACTTGATCCGAATTCGCTGGGCCCGCTGACGTTCGGTGGGAACTCGATCGTGGCGGTGCAGCGCGGTATGGGCAACTCAACGGATGGCTTGGCGGATTCGTTTACGGCGAACTCGGCGCAGGTGCCGGAGCCGTCGACGGGTCTATTAGCGGGCGGGGCGCTGGCCGCGGCGTGGGTCCTGCGGCGGAAGCAGCGGAGTTAGTCTTCCATCGATCGACAGAGAGTGCTTGAAGCCAGCCGGTTCGCCGGCTGGCTTTTCTTCTTAGACGCGCTCGATGACTTTGAGCAGGCCCGCCATGGAGGTGCGGCTGGCGTGCTGCTTGCCCTGGGGACTCTTGTAGTGAGTTTCGAGGGTAAAGGCATCCTGATAGCCGGCTTTGCGGAGGGCGCGGATCTGGCCGAGGTTGTCCATCTCGCCTTCGCCGACGGCGCACCATTCGATTTCGCCGTTGGCTCCCTGGCGGAAGTCGCGGAGATGGACGTTGAAGATGCGGGCGGGGTCGAGGCGCTTGAAGCCCTCGGGGAAGGGATGGTCGCCGGACTGGCGGGCGTTGTTGGGGTCCCAGGTGAGGCCGAGGTTACTTTCGGGGACGGCCTTCAAGAGGGCGGCGGCTTCGGTGGAGGACCAGACGTAGCTGTGGTTGACGTTCTCGAGGGCGAGCTTGAAGCCGCGGGCCTTGGCGCGGCGAGCGGATTCGCGGACTAACTCATAGATGCGGGGATAGGCGGCGGGGTCCGGCTTCTCGTGGTCCTTGTAAGTGAAGGCGAAGGTGCGGATGGTCTTGGTGCCCATGACGGCGGCGCGTTCCATGGCGCCGTCCAGTAACTGCCACTGCTTGTCGAGAGTTTCGCGGCCGGCGGCGGTGTCGGGCGGGAGCGAAATCTTGAAGAAGCCGGTGGCGAGGACGGAAGTGGTGATGCCGTGTTCATCGAAGGTGCCGCGGAGTTCGCGCAGCTTCTCGACCGGGAGCGCGGTGTTGTACTTCCCCCACACGTTGCGGATCTCGGCGTAGCGCAGGCCGAATTCCTTCATGAAGCGGACAACGGTTTGGGGGTCGTCGTCGATTTCGTCGATGGAGATGCCGAGTTTGAGCTTCGCGGGATCGAGTGCAAGCAGGGGCGCCGCAAACGGAGCGCACAACAGATGACGGCGGGAGAACATGCGGTGATTCTATCGCTATCCTCATAGGATGTTGGCGACCCTGGTTCTACTGGCGGTGCAAGCTCCCGCGGAGATGGTGCGAGTGGAGGCGAGCGAAATCGCCATCGAGGATTCGTCGACGGGCTTGAAGCAGACGGCCCGGGTGGGGGCGTTTCTGATGGGGCGTACGGAGGTGACCGAAGCGGAGTTCGGCCGACCCGGCGGCGGAGCGAAGCCGGTGACGAATGTCTCCTGGTTTGAGACCGTGCGTTATGCGAATCAGCGCAGTGTGCGCGAGCGGCTGCGGCCTTGTTATGACGCGGGTGGGGTGCGGGTGGCGGGTTGCAATGGCTATCGGCTGCCGACAGGGGCGGAATGGAGCATCGCGGCGGCGCAGCCGACGGATCTGGCGTCGGCGAATTTGCGGGGAGGCGGGGTGGATGATCTGCGTTACCTGACGGGGTCCGTGAGGCCGGTGGGAAGTGGGCAGGCGAATGCGCGGGGGATCCACGACCTTTACGGGAATGTCTGGGAGTGGTGCGAGGACTGGTATACGCCGGAGCCATTGCTGGACGCGGTGCGCGATCCCATGGGGCCGGCCGAAGGGGTGGAGCGGCTGATTCGCGGCGGCTCCTACCTGTCGACGCGCGGTCAGTGGAACAAGGGCTTCACGTCGTCGTTCGCGCCGGAGAGGCGAAGCCCTTATACGGGCTTTCGATTGGTGAGAAGTATCGCGCCGGCGGCGGCGTTGCCGGCGCCCGATGCGGCGTGGCTCGAGCAGTTCCAGGAGAAGCCGGCGGGGATGAAGGCCGCGGCGGCGGTGGGGGAGTTGGGCGAAGTGCGGGCGGCGTGGACGAAGTTGTTGGGGCTGCAAGAACCGGCAAAGGGTCCGGTGGCGGTACGGAGTATGAAGCGGTATCGCGAGGCGGTGTGGAACGGCGAACTCCTGGAGGTGGAGGTGGAGCCGGGGTGGACGGCGCGGGTGCTGGTGATGGAGCCGGTGCGGAAGCCTGCGGGGAAGCTGCCGGTGGTGGTGGTGCCGTTTTATGACGTGGATTCGCCGGCGGGGGAGAATCTGGGTGGGCGACGGTCCGGGGGAGGCGTGCGGGCGTTCGCGAAGCTGGCGGTGCAGCGGGGCTTTTTAGCGGTGGCGGTGCGTTGGTATGGGGAGGGCGACGGCGAGGGTTATGACGAGTCGGTGAAACAATTGGCGGCGCGCCATCCGGGGCTGACGGGGATGGCGAAGTGGATCGGCGATGCGCGGCGGTTGGTGGACTATCTGGTGACGCGGCCCGATGTGGATGCGAGGCGGATCGGGATCATCGGCCATTCGCTGGGCGGGAAGATGGCGCTGTATGCGGCGGCGTTCGACCCGCGGATCCGGGTGATTGTGTCGTCGGAGCCGGGGATTGCGCTGGGGTTCACGAATTATGAGGCGTTCTGGTATCTGGGGCGGCAGCGTCCGAAGGATCGGGATCAGCAGGACTTGTTGGGATTGATTGCGCCGCGGCCGTTTCTGCTGATTGCGGGCGAATCGAGCGATGGGGATAAGAGCTGGCCATATTTGTTGGCGGGGCAGGAGGTCTACGGGCGGTTGGGGGCGCGGCGAAATTTAGGGGCACTGAACCATCGGGCGGGCCATTCGCCTACATCTGCGAGCGTTTTGGCGGCAATGGACTGGCTGGAGCGGTTCCTGGTAGCACCCATTTAAGGTGTCTTATGGATCCAGTACCGCGTATAAGGCCGAATTTATAAAAGTTAGAAATCCGAATTAGAATTCTAACTCTTTCTTTTTGAGTCAGTTGGGACAAAGAATTTCGGCGTTTAGGACAGAATGACGGACAATGGGACATTCTGTCCGCCCGGATAGAGGGCGTAAATTGTAAAATCAATAACTTGCCTTTGGCGTTTCACCTGCACTGAAAGCCGGCATGAAATCGCAGTTCCTCGCCATTTCGATGCCGCTGTTGCTCGGGGTGGTCGCGTTCGGTCAAGTGAAGATCCCCGTCGAATTCGAAGCCTTGCCGGCAGACACCGAGGCGCAGGTGATTGTGGAGTATCGCAAGCAGCCTGGAAGCCGGAATCATCAGCAGGTGTTGGCCAAGGGCGGGACCCTGGGCAGAACACTGGGCATCCTGAATGCAGCGCAGTATTCGCTGCCGGTGAGCGCGCTGGAGGAACTGGCGGCCGATCCGGACGTGGTGGCGATTCATCCCGACCGGACGGTGTCGGCGACGGCGTGGAGCGGCAAGCTGGATTATGGCTGGATGGCGGCGATGCAAACGGACAACGCCTGGATCAAGTCGCAATATACGGGCGACAAGATGGCGGTGGCGATCATCGACAGCGGGGTGAACCCGAAGATCGACATGGGTCTGTTCCGGCTGGTTTACAAAGAGAACTTCGTGCCAAAGCAGACAGAGACGGGCGATCCGTATGGGCATGGGACGCACGTGATGGGCATCATCGGCGGCGATGGCGGGACGTCAAGGCTGATCGGCAGTGCCTACCGGGTGCGCGGGATCGCGCCCGAGGTGAATGTGGTGAGTCTGCGGGTGCTGAACGAGAACGGCCAAGGAACGGATAGCGCGGTGGTGGCGGCGATCGACCGGGCGATTCAGTTGAAGGACAAGTACAACATCCGCGTGATGAACCTGTCGCTGGGGCGGCCGATTGCGGTGGGCTACGAAAAGGACGTGCTGTGCAAGGCAGTGCGCAAAGCTTGGAAGGCCGGCATTGTGGTGGTGGTGGCGGCGGGCAATGAGGGCCGCAATAATAGCGCGAAGACGCAGGGCTACGGCACGATCATGTCGCCGGGCAACGCGCCGGAAGTGATCACAGTGGGGGCGATGAATACGGTGGGCACGGCGAAGCGGAGCGACGATAAGATCACTAGCTACAGCTCGAAGGGCCCGACGATGCTGGATCACGTCGTGAAGCCGGACCTCGTCGCGCCGGGGAATCAGTTGTGCTCGCTGCGCGCCGGTGGCTCGAAGCTGGATACGGAGTACTCGACGAACCGGGTGCCGATTAACGCATACATGCCGTTGCTGGGCATCGCTTCGCTGGGCGAGCTGGTGATCACCTACTTCCAGTTGAGCGGCACGAGCATGGCGGCGCCGATGGTGTCGGGGGCGGCGATCCTGTTGCTCGATCAGAATCCGAACCTGACGCCGGATCAAGTGAAGGCGCGGTTGATGAAGACGGCGACGAAGAACTTCCCGGAGAAGTCGGTAACGGTGGATCCGGTGACGAAGGAGACGTTCACGGTCTACAACGATCTGTTCACGCGCGGCGCGGGCTATCTGGACATCGACGCGGCGCTCGACAGCAAAGAGATTGCGCCGGCAGGTGCTTCGGCGGCTTCGCCGATCGCGGAGTACGATCCGAAGACGGGCAAAGTGACTCTCGAGGGCGTGGAAGGGACCAATGTGGTGTGGGGCTCCAATGTGGTGTGGGGTTCGAACGTGGTGTGGGGCTCGAATGTCGTTTGGGGGTCCAATGTCGTGTGGGGCTCAAACGTGGTGTGGGGCTCGACGACGGCGGCCGGCGCGAACGTCGTATGGGGTTCGAATGTGGTGTGGGGCTCGTCCTCGCCCGCGACGGAATCGCTGCGCATTCGTCTGAACGGCGAGAATTAGAGCGAGATGGCCGCCGCCGTGCACTTCAAGCGGCGGCCTGATGAAAAACATGAAGATCCCGGTGGCTCGAGTGTTCTGGTGCGGCACAGTTGTGCGGAAAGTCTGCTGGTGGATGGTGCCGTTGATGATGGCGGCCACCGGTTGGGCGATTGATTCCGCGGAGCAGGTGCGGGTAGAACGGACAGGCGAAATGGTGCGCATGGTAGCGGACGGTCCTCGTCCGCTACATGCTTTAGCGGAAGCTTTGCACGAACATTTCCAACTGTCAGTGAGCGTGGAAGATCCGGTGTGGGTGTTTGCCGGGGACTTGAAGGATGCTTCTTTGGAGAATCCGCGCCTGAGGGCGGGCGTGATGGTGCCGCGCGGCGGACGGCTGGAGGTAGAGTTCAAGTTCAGCGAGGCGCGCGACGCGGCGAGCGCCATGATGGCCGTGCTGGAAGCGGCGAATCAGCAGTTGGCGTTTCAATACCGGCTGGATAAGGACAGCGAGCAGTATCGGCTGGTGCCGGTGCGGGGGCGGGATGCGCAGGGTGGAGTAACGGATCTGGTGCCGTTGCTGGATCGCGTGGTCAGTGTGCCGCCCGGGCGGCAGACGATTGCGGAGGCGGCCGACCGTATGGCGCAGGGGCTGGCGAAGCAGACAGGCCTGATGGTGAGTTGCTGCCAGTCCTCGGTGGCGGGTATCCCGTGGGGCATGCAGACGGTGACTTATGGCGCCGAGCAACTGCGGGCGCGCGACGTGCTGAAGCAACTGACGGAGCTGGCGGGCCGGCCGACGCGCTGGTTCGTGCGGTGCGACCGTGAGTTCTGCTTTATCGACTTCCGCTAACTACAGCTTGCGGTACATGAGGTCCTTGTAGCGGACGACGCCGGTGGGGTCGTGCTGCTGAAGGGCCAGATAGCCTTTGCTGTAGGTGTTCTTGTCGTCAATGAAGTCGACGACGGTTTTGCCGTTGACTTTGATGACGATGTGGTTGCCTTTGACGATGATGTGCTGCTCGAACCAGGTCTCTTCGGGGGTGAGCTGCTGGTAGACCTTGACGAGGTTGTAGAGGCTGCCGGTTTTGACGGGGTCGCGGTGGCTGCGGTTGACTTGCGCTTCGTAGCCTTTGGGGAAGCCGGGGGTGCTCCATTCGGTGCGGAAGAACATGCCCGAGTTGCCGCCCTTGTTGATGAGCACTTTGGCTTTGAACTCGCAATCGACGCACTCTTCCTTCATCCAGAAGAGATGGCTGCGCTTGCCGCGGCCGACGATTTCGCCGTTCTCGACGGTCCACTGTTCGGGGAGTTCGGAGGCTTTCCAGCCATCGAGGGATTTGCCATCGAACATGGTGACCCAGCCGGCGCCCCAGGAGGGGACCAGCAGGAAGAGGCAACCGGCAATCGTGAGGAATCGTCTGATCATTGAATTTGAACTCTCCCGGTCATTCTACGCCTCGTGAGCAGCTGCTGGAACTTTTCGACAGCTGGGCGGCGGCGGAGCGTCCCTTGTTCGCCTATGACGATGGGTATCGGACCGTCGCGCTGACGACGGGGCAGACGGCAGCGGCCGTGCGGGCGTTGGCGGCGAAGTTGCCGGTGGGCCCGGGGGACAAGGTGATTCTGTGGGGCGAGAATCGTCCCGGGTGGGTGATTGCGCTATGGGCGTGCTTGTGGCGCGGGGCGGTGGCGGTGCCCATCGATGCGCGCAGCAGCGTGAGCTTTGTCGAGCGTGTGGCCGCGATTACGGGTGCCAAGGCGATCGTGGTGGGCGACGAGGTTTCCGCGGTGTCGTTGCCGACGTGGCGGATGGCCGAAGTGGAGACGTGGGGCGCGGCGGAAGGGCCTGAGCGGGCGGCCGGCGATCGCGACACGCTGGCGGAGATTCTCTTTACGTCCGGCGCGACGGCCGAGCCGAAGGGCGTGCGGATTACGCAGCGCAATCTGCTGGCGAATCTGAATCCGGTGGAAGGCGAGATCCGGCGTTACCGGGCGATGGCAGCGGTGAAGTGGCTGGCGGAGCCGCTGTTCTTTCCGGTGCGTTTTCTGAATCTGCTGCCGTTGTCGCATCTGTTCGGGCAGACGATGGCGGCGTTCATTCCGCCGATGGTGGATGGGCAGGTGATCTTTCTGAAGGGGCATCACCCGCCGGAGATCGTGCGGCAGGTGAAGCGGCGGCGGATTTCGGTGATCGTGGCGGTGCCGAAGATGCTTGAGATGCTGCGCGACTACGTGACGGCGCGGTGTCCGGAAGCGGCGAGCGGGTATCAGCCGCGCGGGGTGCTGAAGGCGTTCTGGCACTACCGGCGGGTGCATCGCTTGCTGGGCTGGAAGTGTTGGGCGTTTGTGGTGGGGGCGGCGCCGCTCGATCCGGAGCTGGAAGCGTTCTGGCGGCGGTTGGGCTATGTGGTGATTCAGGGTTATGGGCTGACGGAGACGGCGCCGATTGTGAGTCTGAATCATCCGTTTCATCCCAGTCACGGGACGGTGGGGAAGCCGTTGCCGGGCGTGGAGATGAAGCTGGCTGAGGATGGCGAGATTCTGGTGCGGGGCGAGAACATCACGGCGGGGTACTACGGGTCGTCGGAGAGCGTGCTGGAGGATGGTTGGTTCCACACGGGTGATGTGGGGGAGCTGGATGCGTCCGGGGCGTTGAGGATCCGTGGGCGCAAGAAGGAGATGATCGTCGCCTCCGATGGCATGAACATCTTTCCGGAGGATCTGGAGCGCGCGCTCGAGGACGTGCCGGGCGTGCGGGAAGCGGCGGTGGTGGAGCATCAGGGGCGGGCGCATGCGGTGCTGGTGGGCGAGGGGCTGGACTTGCCGGCGGTTTTGACGCGGGCGAATGCGCAGCTCGAGGCGCATCAGCAGATGCGAGACGCGAGTGGGTGGCCGTTTGGCGAGTTGCCGCGGACGCATGGGACGCGCAAGTTGAAGCGGCGGGAGGTGCGCGATTGGCTGAACGGGGTACGGGTGGCGACCGCGCCGGCGGCCAATGAGCTCGCGGGCATTCTGGCGCGCTACGGCGTCCGCGAAGGCGCGAAGCTGAATGAACTGGCGCTGACGTCGCTCGAGCGGATTCAACTGTTGATGGAGATTGAGGAGCAGACGGGGACGCCGGTGGACGAGACGCTGTTCACGCAGGCGCGGACGGCGGCGGAATTGACCGCGTTGCCGCAGGTGGCGGCGGAGGCGCCGCTCGCGTTTCCTGATTGGAGCCGGCAGTGGTGGGCTCGCGCGATCCGTCGGGTGTCGCTGCCGGCGTGGGTGCTGCCGCTGGCGCGCGTGTTTCTGTGGGTGAGGGTGACGGGTCTCGAGCATCTGGAGCAGGCGAAGGGCCCGGTGCTGTTCGCGGTGAATCATCAAAGCTACTTCGATACCGCGGCGTTGCTGATCGCGCTGCCGGCGCGATGGCGGTATCGCGTGGCGGTGGCCATGCGCAAGGAGTTCTTCGACGCGCACTATCATCCGGAGGGTTATGGCTGGGCGAAGCGGCTGCGGAACTCGCTGGGATACTACCTGGCTTGCCTGATGTTGGCGGCGTTTCCGCTGCCGCAGCGCGAGGCGGGAACCAAGGATGCGCTGCGGTACATGGGGGAGCTGTTGGGTGAGGGATGGTCGGTGGCGATTTTTCCCGAGGGGCGGCATGCGGCGGGCGACGAGGTGGGTGAGTTTCAACCAGGGATCGGGATGATGGCGGCGAGGCTGGGGGCGGCGGTGGTGCCGGTGCGGCTGCGGGGCGTTCACCGCGTCTTACATCGCGAGGCGCGCGTGCCGACGCCGGGCGTGGTGGAGGTGAGTTTTGGGCCGCCGTTGACGTTGAGCGGCGCGGGGGATTATCGCGAGATCACGGCGGAAATTGAGGCGGCTGTCAAGAACTTGTAGTCCCAGACGATAAGCACCTTCAAGACGTGCCATGGGGCGCGTTCACCTAAGGAGGGGTACTGGCGCAAGATGTTCGCCCTGATCGGAATTGTGGTGGTGCTGGGAGCCGTGGTGGGCGGCTACCTGATGGAACACGGTCATCTGGAGGTGCTGTTTCAGCCCGCCGAACTGGTGATCATCGGGGGCGCGGCGATCGGGACGCTGCTCATTGCCAATCCGCTGGCGACGGTGATTGCGATCATCCATGGGCTGCTGGGGGTGATCAAGGGGAGTCCGTATACGAAGAAGTTCTACCTGGATGCGCTCAAGATGCTGAACGAGATCTTCGGCTATGCGCGCAAGAACGGCATGAACAAGCTGGAAGCAGACGTCGACGATCCGGGCAAGAGTGCGCTGTTCTCGAAGTATCCGGCGCTGATCAAGAATCATCATGCGCTGCACTTTGTGTGCGACTCGCTGCGGACGGCGATTTCGGGAGGCGTGAGCCACTTTGAACTCGACCAGGTGATGGAGAGCGACATGGAGATCCATCATCACGAGGCGAACGAACCGGTGCATGCGCTGCAGCAGGTGTCCGATGCGCTGCCGGGCTTGGGGATTGTGGCGGCGGTGCTGGGTGTGGTGATCACGATGGGTTCGATCGGCGGACCGCCGGAAGAGATCGGGCACAAGGTGGGCGCAGCGCTAGTGGGCACGTTCCTGGGCATTCTGATGTGTTACGGCTTTCTGGGGCCGCTCGCGGCGAACATGCAGAAGATGAACGACGCGGAGTTGGAATTCCTGAAGTTTCTGCGGGCGGGGGTGATGTCGTTCATCAAGGGCGCGGCGCCGATTCTGGCGGTGGAGTTCGCGCGGCGCCAGATTCCGGGCCACGTGCGGCCGTCGTTCAAAGAGATGGAAGGCGCTTGCCGCGGTGGAGGCGGCGACAAGTAAGCCATGGCCGACAAGAATCAAGCCATTATCGTCATCAAGAAGAAGGTGATGGGCGCGGGCCATCATGGCGGCGCCTGGAAGGTGGCTTACGCCGACTTCGTGACGGCGATGATGGCGTTCTTCATGGTGATGTGGCTGGTAGGCTCGTCCGACAACGTGAAGAAAGCGGTGGCGGGGTACTTCAACGATCCGTCCGGCTTTGGCAAGGATAGCGGCTCCGGGATGGCGGGGGCGGGTCAATCGATCATGCTCAACCAGGAGAATATGAACAAGCTCAAAGAGACGCTCGAGCAGGCGATGAAGGAGATGCCCGAGTTCGAGGAGCTGAAGGACCAGGTGAAGATGACTGTCACCGGCGAAGGCTTGCGCGTGGAGTTGATGGAGACCGAGAAGGGCATGTTCTTCGACAGCGGTTCGCCGGACCCCAGCCGGAACGGACAGGACGTGCTGGCGAAGCTGGCGGAGCAGCTAAGCAAGATGAAGAACACGATCATGATCGAGGGCCACACGGACTCGCGGCCGATCAAGGGGCGCGATGGGTACTCGAACTGGGAGCTGTCGGGGGACCGGGCGAATGCGGCGCGGCGCTTCATGCAGCAGCATGGCTTGCGGGCGGATCAGGTGAAGCAGGTGCGCGGCTTTGCCGATCAGGCGCTGTTGAAGTCGGATGATCCAGGGGCGGCCAATAACCGGCGGGTGTCAATCATCGTGCAGTATACGAATCCGGAGCCGCAGGCTGAGGTGAAGGAAGAGGGCGAGCACGGGAAACCGGCGGACGGCAAGGCCAAGGCTGAGGGTCACGGGAAGCCGGTCGAGGAAAAGCACGAGAAGCCGGCCGAAGGTCACGGCAAGAAGGAAGCGGAGGCCAAGGCCGACGCTCAGGCGAAGCCCGAAACGACGGCCAAGCCCGAGGCGAAGGGCAAGGAGCCGAAAGCCGAGGTCAAGAAGCCGGAGCCGGTGCAGGTGGCTCACGCCGCTCCGCCGGCCAAGGCGGAAGCCAAGCACGAGGCCGAAAAGCCGAAGAAGAAGAAACCGCGGAAGAAGAAAGACTAGGCGCTGTGGCGGATCTGCGTGACCGGCACGAGTTGGCTGGTGCGCTCATTGAGCACCCGCATCATTTCCTTCTCGTTGCGCTGCAAATCGCTGAGCGTCATGCGGTTGAGCACATGTTCGATCATCGTCTGCAGGGTCTGCCAGACGGGCCTTAGACTACAATCGCTGTTGTGGGCGCAGACTTCCTGCAGGCCGGAATGACGGTCACAGAAGGAAGGGCCGTAGAGGCGTCCGCCGAGGAGCTCAAGGACGGAGCCGACGGTGATTTGCTCAGAATTGCGGGACAGCGTATAGCCACCGGATTGGCCGCGCACACTGGCGACAAATCCGCCCATCCGTAACAAACGCATCAACTTGGCTACGTTCGGGATGGACAGGCCTTCGGCGCGGCTAATCTCGGGTATACTGAGGCTGGCCCCTTCACCCTGGCGCGCCATGTGGAGTAGGCAACGGAGCCCGTACTCCTCCTGAGCACTCAATTTCATGTCGCCAATTGTAATCGATGCTCCCAGGATTTGAAAATCCTTTGGAAAAGTTAATTTAGCCTTCAGTCGAAAAAACCGATCTCGTTCCTAGAGTTTGCCGAATGCCCTTCCAAATCCGTTCGTATCGTGAGCTTCAGGTCAATCCCGCGCTGCCGGAATCACTGAAGCGCCTGCCGGAGCTGGCTTACAACCTTCTATGGAGCTGGGATCACCACCTCCGTCTGGTCTTCCGCCGGCTGGATCCGGCGGCCTGGAGGGCGAGCCATAACCCGGTGCTGATGCTGAGCAGCCTGCCGCAGGAAACACTGGCGCGAGCGGCGGCCGACCCGCGCTACATGGCTGTTTACGAACGGGCGTGCGAGCGCTTTGACCTCTACATGAAGCGGGCGCCGATGGACTTGCGGCAGCCCGGCGATGAGAAGATGCTGATCGCCTACTTCTCCATGGAATACGGCCTGACGGATTGTCTGCCGGTGTATTCGGGCGGTTTGGGCGTGCTCTCGGGCGATCACATGAAGGGCTCGAGCGACGCCGGCCTGCCGCTGATTGGCGTGGGTTTGGCGTATCAGAAGGGCTACCACCAGCAGGTGCTGAACCCGGATGGCTGGCAGCTCGAAATGTATCCGGTGAACGATTTTCACCTGATGCCGTGCCGGCCGGTGAACGGTCCGGATGGCCAGGAGTTGCGGGTGGCGGTGAATCTGCCGTTTGCGACGATCCGCATCAAGGTGTGGCAGGTGGAGTCCGGACGGAACAAGCTGTATCTGCTCGATACGAATATTCCGGAGAACGAGACCGAAGAGATCCGGAACATCACCGAGAACCTGTATGGCGGCGATCACGGGACGCGCATCAAGCAGGAGATCGTGCTGGGGATCGGCGGGTTGCGGGTGCTGAAGGCGTTGGGCCATCGGCCGACCGTGTTCCACATGAACGAAGGACACGCGGCGTTTTTGGCGCTCGAGCGGATCCGCGATCTGATGGACGAGCACAAGCTGACGTTCGAAGAGGCGCTGGAGGCGACGCGCGAAAGCAACATCTTCACGACGCATACGTCGGTACCGGCGGGCATCGACCTGTTCGAAGGGTCGCTGGTGTGGGATCACCTGAGCCGTTTCTGCAACGAAGGCAACATCACGCCCGCGCAATTGTTTGGCTTGGGCCGCAAGATGGGCAGCGATACGAATGAGAAGTTCTCGATGGCGATCGCGGCGATGCACTGCTCGGCGTTCCGCAATGCGGTGGCGATGCTGCACGGCGTGGTGTCGCGCGAGATGTGGAGCGACCTGTGGCCGAACCTGCCGACCGAGGAAGTGCCGATCACGTCGGTGACCAACGGGACGCATCTGCCGTCGATGTTGAACGGCGATCTGGCGACGGTGTTCGATAGCTATCTGCAGCCCGACTGGCGGGACCGGCATCAGGAGCCGGCCATCTGGGCGCAGGTGGACGAGATTCCGCGCGGCGAGATCTGGGAAGCGCATCGGAAGCGCAAAAAGCAGCTCTCGATCTTTGTGCGCGAACGCGCGGCCACCGTGGCGCGCAAGCGGCACGCTTCGGCCGCCGAGATCCGGCGCATTGAAGAAGGCTTCGATCCGGAGGTCTTTACGATCGGCTTTGCGCGGCGCTTTGCGACCTACAAGCGCGCGACCTTGCTGTTCCGGGATCCGGAGCGCTTGAAGCGTATTCTGCTCCATGCGGAGCGGCCGGTGCAGATTGTGATTGCCGGCAAGGCGCATCCGAAAGATGTGCCGGGCAAGACGTTCATCCGCGAGATTGCCTTGCTGTCGCGCGATCCCGAGTTGAAGAATCGTCTGGTGTTCCTCGAAAACTACGGCCTGCGCATCGCCAAAGAAATGGTGCAGGGCGTGGATTTGTGGCTGAACACCCCGCGGCGCGGCGAAGAGGCTTGCGGCACGTCCGGCATGAAGGCGGCGCTGAACGGCGTGCCGAACCTGAGTATTCTGGACGGCTGGTACGACGAAGCCTACGAGGATTCGGGCGGTTGGGCCATCGGGGGGCGGGAACCGTATCGCGAAGATCAGGACGACCTGCACGCGCTCGACATCTACAACACGCTCGAGCATGACATTCTGCCGCTCTACTATCGGCGCAATGACGATGGGGTGCCGGAAGGCTGGGTGGACCGGATGAAGGTCTGCCTGAAGAACATGAGCCCGCGCTTCAACGCGCAGCGGATGCTGGAGGAGTACACGACGCGGCTGTACCGCCCGGCGCATGCGGCGTTCGATCAGATGCGTACGGGTTCGTTTGCGCTGGCGCGGGAGCGCGCGGCGTGGGAGCGGCAGGTGGAGAGCGTGTGGGATCGCGTGCAGATTCGCGAGGCGGGTCCGGCGGAGCCGGTGAGCGAGATCACGGGCGACCAGTCGATTCTGATGCGCGCGGTGGTGGATCTGGCGGGTTTGAAGCCGGAGGACGTGAAGGTGGAAGTGGTGGTGGGACGCGTGGCGGGCGATGGGCAACTGGTGGAAGCGCATCCAGTGCCGTTGTTGGCGTCCGAAACAAAAGACGGCCTTCATGTTTTTACACGGCAGCTCGTACCAGGACTGATGGGGCGTTTAGGATATGCGTTCCGGGTGAGTCCGAACCATACAGAGGATCCTTTACGACGGCCCTGTCAGGGGCGTATGAAATGGAGTTAACGATAAAGTTCACGCTAGATTTGTCCGAAAGAACGTGATATAAGGGTGAAGTCCTGAGTTCAGTTCTGACCGACCTGGTGTGAACTTCTCGCGAACCAACTTCCCCATTGCTTTTCGGAACTCAGCCGTTCCGCGCAGCAAGCCGGTAAGCGAGCAGACTTCGATGTTCCGATCGAACTAAGAGAGTCAGCGGTCGGACCTGAATGGACAAAATACGGGCTTAGACCATCTTTCCAGTCCCTCCTAACACGCAACAGACACGAAAGAACGAAGCAGTGTAGGCATCCGCCGGGACTTAGTGGAAATCCGCAAGGGAGCATCTTTTCATGGATGACGACCGCAAATACCGCCAAAACGGCTATCAGGATCGCGGCTTTGACCGCGGTGGAGACCGCGGATTCGAACGCGATCGCCCGAAGCCGCAAGGCCCACGCCCGTCCATCGACATCACCGGTCCGCGCTTGCCGCGGATGGTTCAGACGGTGACTGCGTCGCGCTGCTATAACTGCTCGACGACGCTCTCTTCCGAGACTGACTTTACCGGGAATTGTCCGAAATGTAACGCCGCACTGCATTGTTGTAAGCAGTGCACTTACTTTGAACCTTCGACGCGTTTCCAGTGCCGCAAACCGATTCCGGAACGAATTGCATATAAGGACCGGGCGAACGAATGCCAGCTCTTTTCTCCGCAGGTGACGGTGGCGCGCGATGCGGCGCCGCAATCGGCGGCCGGAGCGATGCGCGCGCCGATTTTACCGAACGGTCCGGCGCCGAAGAGCGCGAGCGATGCCCGCGCGGCCTTCGACAATCTGTTTAAGAAGTAAGTTCGCCGGCTAATTCCAGCGCGCCCCACAGCACGCTGTCGTCGCCTAGTTCGGCTGGTACCACGTCGACGCGGGCGCGCGACCAACTGGTCATCTGGCGGCCGAGTTCGGCCCGTAAGGGAACGAATAACTGGTCGCCGGCTTTACTGATCCCGCCGCCAATGACGATGCGTGCCGGATTGAGTAACATCAGCGCGGCTTTCAAGCCGAGCGCTAAATCCACGACATACTGCTCGACAAACGCAGGTTCCTGCAAAAGTTCCCGGGCGGAACGGCCATGGTCGCGTTCGAGCCACAGGCCGCAGCACACCCGTTCGTAACAACCGCGCGCGCCGCAGAGGCACGAAGGACCATCGGGGCGGATGGTGAGGTGCCCGATTTCGCCGCCATAACTATCCGCGCCGCGATGGACACCGTGGGCGGTAAGGATGCCGCCGCCGATACCCGTGGAGAGCGTCATGTAAAAAAGCGGTAACGCGCCGCGGCCGGCACCGTGACGGCCTTCGCCGAGCGCGCCGACGTTGGCATCGTTATCCATCAGGACGGGGACGCCGAGCTCCTGCTTGAGGAAGAGCGGCAGGGCGTAGTCGCTCCAGCCGCCGACGTGGGTGGAGAGGGCGATGCGCTGATCCGGGAAGATGACCGGGCCGCCGAAGCCAATGCCGCAGCGGGCGAAGCCGGGAGAGCTTTGCCAGCCTTTGGCGATGGCGACGATGCGGTTCAGCATCCAATCGCGGCCGCCTTCGCGGTCGGTGGGTTCGGAGACGCGCTCGATCATGCGGCCGTCGCTGAAGACGGCCATGGAGAACTTGGTGCCGCCGATGTCGATGGCGAGGGTGTTCATCGGAGCAACTCCTCGGGCGTGGCCGTGCCGGTGCCCTTTTTCATGACGGTGATGGAGGCGACGCGGTGACCGAAGTCGATGGCTTCGGGAACCGAAGCGCCGGCCGCCATGGCCATGGCCGCGCCGGCGGAGAAGCTATCCCCCGCCCCGCAGATGTCCACGGGGTTTTTTACCTTGACGGTGGGCACCCACTGCTCGCCCTCGGGGGTGACGATCATGACGCCGTCGCCGCCGTGGGTGACCAGGAGCCGCGGCGCCTGCGTGAGTTCGCGGAGACGGCCAAAGGCACGCGGGTCGCCGAACAGACGCTGGCAGATGGTTTCGGCTTCTTCCTGATTCGGCTTGAGGAGCACATTGCGGAAACCGTCGAGATGGGCGCGCGAATCGACGAAGAAGAACTGACGATCGGCGAGCTTGGCGACTTCCTGCCGGATGGCGGGCGTGATGAGTCCGCCGACCTCGATTTCGGCCTGATCGGCAATGAAGATCACGTCGAAGCGGCCGGCCCATTGGCGGAGTTGCTCGATGACGCGCTCTTCGATGTCGGCGGGCGTGGGGGCGACGGAGACGAAGTCGACGCGCGGGAGGTCCTCTTCCCCGGTCTGCTGGTTGAGCAGCTTGGTGTAGGTGAAGGTGGGATAGCCGGAGTGGGTGAGCAGCAGCTCCGAGGAGACGCGGCGTTGGCCCAGGGCCTGTTTCAGTTCGTAGCCGAAGCCATCGTCACCGATGAGGCCGAGGATATTGATGATGCCGACGCCGAGGTCGGCGAGGTTGTTGGCGACGGTACCGGCGGCGCCGGGGGTGAGCTCGGTGCGGGTGACGGCGACGCGGGGAATGCCGGTTTCGCGCGAGGGTTCGGAGAGGTCGGGGTCATAGGTGCACCAGCGGTCCAGGCAGATGTCGCCGACTACGAGGGCGGAAAGCGAAGGGAGCTTCGCCAGGATGTCACGGGGCGTCATGGCGGCGCTTAATTCTCTCCGAAGAGACGCGGCAGCCACTGCTGGCAGGCGGAGAAGTTAGCGACCATATAGTCGGCGCCGACGCCGGCGAGGCGATTGCGCTTCCAGTCGTCAATCTTCTCGCAGGCCGGTTCGTCGCTGGCGACACCTACGGCGACGCCGCCGGCTTGCTTCACGACGTCGATCTCGACGTAGCCGTCACCGAAGGCGAGCAGTTCGGGGCCCTGATAGCCGGCCTGTTCGACGAGACGCTTGACGAGCATGCCTTTGGAGAACGACTCGATGTTGTCGGAGGCACCGTAGATGCCGCCGTCGAAGTAGCGGGAGATGTCTAGGAGGTCGGCTTCACGGCGCACGTCGACTTCGTCGGTGCCGCTGGCGAGGTAGAGCTTGAGGCCGCGGGCCTTCAGGGCTTCGAGCAGGGCGCGCGAGCCGGGGACGAGGTACTTTTCGGGGGAGCCGCCGCTCTGAAGTTCGGCGACGCGATCCTTGATCACTTCCCACAGACGGCGCAGGTACTCGTGCTTGTACTCGACCGGGGTGAGGGGCTGGCCGCCGCGCTGCTCGATTTCGCTGGCGTACTGGATCATCTGATAGATGGTCTCTTTGCCGGTGAGCTTGCCGACATAGTCTTCGACGAGGCGGGTGAGGTCTTCGTCGGTTTCGCCGGGCTTCAAGCCGCGCAAGCCTTCCACCATCATGGGAATCATCACGTGGACCCAGCCGGAGCGCACCAGCGACACCGTCCCGTCAAAGTCAAAAATCGCCACCTTGGCCTGGCGCGCGTTGACGCCGCTATTGAGTACTTCCCATCATCTCCTCGGTATTGTCCCATGCAAACGAAAAGCGTCCGGTTCTGAAGCCGGACGCTTGCTCGTTCTGTCTGAATTTCTGTCGGACGTTCTATGGGGATCTCTCGCTGGGCGTCGCCCTCCTTGGCGTTCACTAAGGAATGCGTAAGGGACGCCAATTCGGGGTCAAAAAACTTTGGCTTGCGGCGCTTCGGCCGGGGCAGCCTCCGCCGGGGCGGGCTGCTTGTAGTTGGAATACTTGACGGCCATCTCAACGCGGCCGACGACGCGGGCGTCGATGGAGCTATTCCAGGTGGACAGGTAGGCCTGCCCGTCACGGATTTCGTAGTTGCGGGTGAATTCGGTTTTCTTGAAGAAGACGGAGGGGTTCTTTACGAGGCGGCCGCTCTCGCGGACGGGGAGGCCGGTGACCGAGTCGAGCCAGAGGTCACCCTTAAAGAGGCCGATGCGCTTGGAGCGCGGGTTCAACTGGAAGATATAGACGATCTTGCCGCCCTGCTCCAGGCGGCCCTTGTAGCTGAACTTGTAGTTCGCCGGGGTGATGGAGATGTCGCCGGCCTGGCTGCGGGCTTCGGTTTCAGCATTCAGGAAGCGGGCGATGACATCGCGCTTCACCTGATCGTCACCGGTGAAGGCCAGCTTCTGGTAAGTGACCCGGCCGATCTTCGAGATCAGGCGCAAGGCGGTCATTTTGCTGGATTTCTTCCACTTGGGGACGGTGGCTTCGATTTCGCAGTCCATGGCAACGTCCACGAGGGGGACGCGCTTCTTCTCCAACTCCCAATAGCGTTCGAGCAGCTCTTTGGCGGGGTCCGCCTTTTCATTGACTGCGAACGATTGGGCTTGGAGGGTAGAGGCGAGACCGATGAAGGCTAGGCTCAGGACGCCGAAAGAACTTCCCATCAAGATACTCGTTTATTGTAACCGTTTCTTAGGCATATCGGCGAAGGGGACGTGTTCCCATACAGAACCAACTGCCTATTCGTGTTACGTGGCGGAAACGGTTGACAGTTGTGAAAAGTGAAGGGAGCAGGCGGCTTAGAGTTGCCGCCCGCGATAGGACTCGAGCCGGGCGATGCGGTCAGCCGTGGCCGGGTGCGTGGAAAAGAGCTGGGCGAACCAGGCGCCGGTCATCGGCGGAATGATGTACATGTGCGACATGGCGGGCGTGGCGGATTCCATGGGCAAGCGCTTGGACCAGGAGTCGAGCTTGGCGAGGCCGGAAATCAGGCCATCGGGCGTGCCGGTATACTTGGCCGCGGCGTAGTCCGCGCTGAACTCGCGGGTGCGCGAGATAGCCCATCTGGATGACGCCGGCCGCGAGCGGCGCCAGGATCATCATGGCGAGGCCGCCGAGCATGCCGCCGCCAGAATCCTCCTCGTCGTCGTGGTGGCGCGGGCCGAAGAAACATCAGCATGTGGCCGAGGTAAGAGATCGCCGCGGCGATGGTGGCGGCGATGGAGCTAATGAGAATGTCGCGGTTCTTGATGTGGCCGAGCTCGTGGGCGATGACGGCTTCCACTTCGCGATCGTTCATCAGGTCGAGCAGGCCGGCGGAGACGGCGACGGAGGAGTTTCTGCGGATTGCGGCCGGTGGCAAAAGCGTTGGGCGAGGCTTCGGGCAGCACCCAAAGCTTCGGCATGGGGATGCCCATGCGTTCGCACAGACGCGCGGTCATGGGCGCGATCCGGCTGAAAATGTGAGGGTTTTCGGTCTCGCTAACGCGTACGGCGCCGCTCGAGGAGAGCGCCATCTTCTCGGAGAAGAAGTAGCTGACAAAGTTCATGCCGATTGCCATGACAAGGGCGAACAGCATACCTTGCTGGCCGCCCACGAGGCGGCCGACGGACAATCAACATGCCACTCAACGAACCAAGCAGGAGAGCGGTCTTCAAGGCGTTCATAGTTGTTCACTCAGTATGACGGATTCTTCATGTGCCAGGTTCCGTGGAACGTACGGGGCGAGGTAAGGTGCCGGGTGAGGGCGACGCAGGGGTTTCGCCGATGGGCTTTCCACGAGGTACCGGCTATTCTGCCTACAGGATGCAGCACTGGCGGGCGGGGATGCGCGAGGTTTTCGGAATGGCCAACGCCTACCTGACGTTGAACCTGCCGCTGTCCATCGTCTATCTCTACTATCCACAGTCACGGCAGTGGACGGTGATGGCGCTGCTGGCGATTCCGGGGTTGGTGTTGCCGGCGCTGTGTTCCACCACTCGGCTGTACCGGATGCACGCGGGCACGGGGCCGATCGGCATGGCCTGCGGGCTGGGGAGCATTCTGGCGGCGTTGAGCCACCACGCAGCTCTGATGGCGTTGGTGCACGTCGGCATCTATCTGGGGGACAGGGCGGGCTTTACGCGCCTGCCGGGGCCGCTGCAGGCCGATTTAGCCTACTGGAAGAAGCATTTCGCCGAACAGCCGGGTTACTGGCTGCCGAATGCGGGCGAGGTGGTGAATCTCGAGGTCCTCTTCGCGCTGGTGGCCTTACTGACGGTGGTCTGGCTCTATACGCGGCAGCGTTTGCTGGGCGGGCCTGACGCCGCTGTGCCCGTGCCGGCTGTGGTCGAGTCTTTTGAAGTTTCCACCCGCTGAGCGCCGCGGTTAGGTTCCGCAATCCTCGCGCGTTAGAATGCGGAAATGTCGCATCTTGCACGCCGTCAGTTTCTGGTTGCCGCCGCGGCCGCTCACCAGACATGGGCTCAGGCCAATGATCGTTTGAGGGTCGCCATTGTCGGCGTGGGCAGCCGAGGCAGCGCGCACATCAAAGAGATGCTGCCGGTGGCGAATCTGGAGATTGCGGCGCTCGTGGAAGTGGACGGGGCGCGCGCCGAAGCTGCTTCGCAAGTCGTTTTCCAGAAGACGGGCAAGCGGCCGATCATCGAGACCGACATGCGGCGCGTGTTCGACAACAAGTCGATTGACGCGGTGTCGATTGCGACGGACGAATCACTGGCACTCGCTGACGGCGATCTGGGGCGATGCAGGCGGGCAAGGACGTCTACGTCGAAAAGCCGGTGTCGCACAAACATCTTCGAGAGCGTGAAGCTGGTGGAGACGGCGCGCAAGTACAATCGCATCGCCGCCGGCGGGACGCAGCGCCGCTGGTGGGGACGCTTCCGCTCGGCGGTGGATCTGATCCACAAGGGCGTGATTGGCGACGTGTATCAGGCGAACTTCATGTTTCCGGGTCGGCGCGATCCGCTCGGCTTTAAGCCCGTGCAGCAGCCACCGGCCAATCTGAACTGGGACTTGTGGGTGGGCCCCGCGCCGATGCAGCCCTATCACGGCAATCTCGTGCCTTATAACTGGCACTGGTTTCTGGGACTTCGGCAACGGCGAACTCGGCAACAACGGCATCCACATGATCGACGTCGTGCGCTGGGCGATGAACCGGAAGATGCCGACGGGCGTGCGTTCCACCGGCGGGCGGTTCGGCGAGAAGGATCAGGGCCAGACGCCGAACTCGCAAGTGGTGACCTGGACGTTCCCCGACGGGGCGAGCATCGTGGGCCAGTTGCGCGGACTTTATACGACCGAGCCGATGTCCTGGGACTTCTTCGGCACCAAGGGTCATCTGCGGCTGATGGCTGACGGCCGGCATCAACTGACGCTGGGTCGCAGCAAAACGCTGGAGCCGGAGCCTGAGTATCCCAAGGATCTCGACCACTTCGCGAATTTCGCCGACGCCGTGCGGGCGCGCGACCGGAAGCTGCTGCACGCCGAGGTGGAGGAGACGGCGATTTCGACCTCTTACTGCCACATGGGCAACATCTCCTACCGCCTGGGCCGCGAACTGAAGTTCGATCCGGCGACGATGCGGTTTGCGGGCGACGCCGAGGCCAATGCCATGCTGACGCGCAACTATCGCGCGCCTTACGTGGTGCCGTCGAAGGTCTAGCTGCCGCCAAAGCGGAAGACCATGCCGACGCTGATGACGGCGTGCTGCTGCGCGCCGCGCAGCGCGGGCAGGTTGTAAGCGGGGCTGCCGCTGGTGTAAACCGCGGAACTCGCCGCGGAAAGCGAATTGGCGGACGACGGCGAAGTCGGCACCGGCGCCGTAGGTGGCTGCCGCGCGCGAGATGGTGCGCGGAGCCGGGTTGGGCGCACCGTTCAGCACCGTCAGGCTTTGTTCGAAGAGCGCCCAGCCGGCACCGCCGAAGACGTACGGCGAGACGCGGGACTGCGAGAAGAACTTCAACTTCAGGCCGGGCGTGAGGAAGATGGTGGCGACGTCGCGCGTGGCGGTGGGCGTGCCGGAACCAACGATGCGTTGGGGGTTGGCGAGGAAGTGAACTTCGCCGACGAGCGCGGTCCGCGAGCCGCCGGCGAGACGGTAGCCATAGTTGGCCTGATAGGCGGTGCCCGACCCTAAACGGAGCAGATCGCGGGAGTTCGCGTTGAGGCGGCCTAGTAAGAGTCCCACTTCGTGTTGTTGGGCGGCGAGCGGGGTGGCGAGCAGCAGGCAAACCAGAGCGAGTTTCATGGCGATGGATGACGGGCCGGGGGCCCATTATTCCCCGGAGGTGGATTGCTTTTAATGATCGCGCGGGAATAGGCGCCGGGCGGAGCGGCATTCTATGCTCGTATGCAAGCGTCCGACACGATCGACAAGTGGATGGATCCGCATCTCCCCGCCGAGCGAAGCATGTCGCAACCTTTGTCCCAGCACGAACGCTTTGAAGCTGAAGCGATGCCGCATCTGAACGATTTGTATCGGACGGCGACGCGGGTGTTGGGCGAACGGTCGCGGGCGGAAGATGTCGTGCAGGAAGTCTACTTGCAAGCCTGGAAGTCGTTTCACCGGTTCGAGCCCGGCACCAACTGCCGCGCCTGGCTCTTCAAGATCCTGTTTCACTGCGTGAATCATCACCGGCGGAAGTGGTTCCGCTTTCCGTTGCTGAAGGAGACCGAGGAGTTTCTGGAAGCGAATCTGGTGGCGGCCACGCCGATTCCGGATCATCTGACCGACGAAGACATTCTGCGAGCGCTGGACAAGATGCCGGCCGATTTTCGGAGCGTGGTGCTGCTGGTGGATGTGGAGGAGTTTGCCTACAAAGACGCGGCCGAGATTTTGAGTGTGCCGATTGGCACGGTGATGTCGCGTTTGAGCCGCGGGCGCAAGATTCTGCGGGAACTGCTCGACGAAGTCGCGCAAGCTTATGGCCTGGGCCGGGCCAGCCAGGAGGCCAAGAATTGATGAGCGTCATGAGTGAACCGAACGAAATGAAGTCGCGGCTGAAGCGAGCCGCAGACAGCGAAGCGGTGCCGCCGCATCTGGCCGCGCGGGTGAGGGCGGCCGTGCACGAGGCGCATACTCCGCGGGTGCGGCAGCGTTGGTTTTGGCCGGCACTGGCGATGGCGACGGCGACGGTGCTGCTGGCGACGTTCCTGGTGATGCGCCGGCAGGAGAACGCCTACATTGCCGGATTCAATCTGCCTTCGATTCTGCGGGTGGGTTTTGGCGATCACATGCACTGCACGATGCTGCGGAAGCAGCGGACGTCGCCGAAGGCGCTGGAGGAGATGAAGGCGGAGGTAGGCCCGGCGTATGCGGGTCTGATTCCGGCGGTGGTGGCGCATGTGCCGGCGAACTATCAGGTGCTCGATGCGCACAAGTGCCATTTTCAGGGACGCGAGTTCATTCATTTGGTGATGGCGAATGGCGAGCGGTATTTGTCGGTGGTGGTGGCGCGGCAACAGGCCGGGGAGACGTTTGCGGCGCAAAATCTGGTACCGGCGCTCGCTCAGAGCGGCATTCGCTTCTATCAGCAGGGGACAGGTCGTTTTGAAGTGGCGGGCTTCGAAAGCGGCCAGCACCTGGTGTACGTCGTTTCCGATTTGCCCGGCGAGCAGAACCGGCAACTCATGATGGCGATGGCCGGCGATCTGCGGGCCGCGCTGCCGGCGCTTTAGAACTCGACGCGCTGGCTGGCGGTGTTCCACTTGAGACGCCGTCCGAGCTTGAGCGAACGATTGGCCAACTGCACCACGAGGGCCGCTTGAAAGCCGAGCCGCATGGGGGCGGTGGGCGTTTGCCGTGACTTTACGCAAGCCAGGAAGTTCTCGACGTGCAGGTCTGTGGCGTAGCCGAAGCCGCGAGCAGACTTCAGCGTCGCGACGGGCGCGTCTTCCTGGCCCTGGCGGTAGACGCGGCACTCTTCGCGGCTAACGTCCATGCGCGCCTGCGTGCCGTCCAACTGGTTGAGCTGGTCGTTGCGCGACTGATACTTCATGGCAGCGTAGTTGATGGTGAACACGCCCAGGAAGTCTTCGGGATACTCGGCAATGACGACGACCGATTCGGGCGTATCGCCGCCCACCTGATGGGGCTTGCCGCCCGAAGCATTGACGGCGAGGGGATAGCTGGCGTTGAGCAGTAGGTGCAGGCCATCGAAAACGTGGGCTCCCTGGTCGGCGACGATGCCGCCGGCGTAGTCCGAGTATTGGCGCCAGCGGCGAAAACGGTCGGCGTCGAAGGGGCGGCGTTCGGAGGGTCCTTGCCATTGTTCCCAGTCGAGGGGGCCATCGAGCTTGGTGGAGCGCGGGGAGCTGAGGCTGTTGTTCAGCCACCAGGAGCGCGCCATGTGCACGGAGCCGAGCGTGCCGGCGGCAATCAGCTTGCGGGCTTCGAGGTACAGGTCATAGCTGCGTCGCTGCATGCCTACTTGCACGATCTGCTTCGACTTCTTTTCGGCCGCCACCAGTTCCACGCCTTGCTCCGGCGTTTGGCAGAGCGGCTTCTCCACGTAGACGTCCTTGCCGGCGGCCAGGGCATCGAGCACCATGCGATGGTGCCAGTGCTCGGGCGTGGCGATCAGGACGGCCTGGATGGTTTTGTCGGCCAGTAGCTGACGGTAGTTGCGATAGGGCTTGGGCTGGCTGCCCGCTTTGGCGGCGACGGAGAGGGCGTTTTCGAGATTGGGTTCGTAGACGTCCGCGATGGCGCCGACGCGCACGGCCGGGTTCTTTTGGAAAACGGTCATGACGAATGTGCCGCGGCTGCCAGAGCCGATGACGCCTAAGTTGATTTGGTCGCTGGGAGGAACTTGCGCGCGCAGGAGAACTGCGCCGCTGGTGAGGATGAAGGTGCTGCGATTCACTCAACGCTCCAGCGGGTAGAGTGGCCGGCGGCGCCGTTGGTAAGGGAACGAAGCCGGGTTGTCGCTGGTGACGCCCGCCGTATCCACCAGCAGCACTTCGCCGGCGATCGGCTCGTAGGCGGCCCGCGGTGCCACCACACCCTTGACGATCAAAATGTCCTTCCGCTCGGGATGGACGCCGAGACTGATGACCTGTTCGAGGCTCATCGGCGCCATGCGGCGGCTGGTGAGAACAATCGTATGCTGTTCCGGGGTCTCGACGACAGCGGTGATGCCCTGGTCGCCGCCGCCCCAGCCGCCGTGGCGGATCTGGGTTTCGACGAAGATGCCATCGGAGAGCGTGCGGACGAGGCCTTGGACGGGGACGGGCGAGCCGTGGAGACGATCGGTTTTGGCACCGACTTCGAGGCGGACAGGCTGGCGGATGCCGACGGCGAGGCACTGCTCGACGGAGGTGGGGTCATAGAGGATGACCATGACGTTGGCGGCGCCTTGCTTGACGGCCTCGGCCAAGAGAATGGTGGAATCGCCGGGGCTGCCGGCGCCGACGTTGTCGCCGATGTCCATGAGAACGACGGGCTTCTTGCCGGCGGTGCGGGCGTGCTCGATGGCGGCGGCGGGCGTCGGCAGGTCACCGGCAAACTCTTGACGGCGCTGCCAGGCCCGGTCGGCCAGCCATTCGGCGGCGCGCTGGGCGAGGGCGGCGTCGCCATCGGCGACAGCCAGGAACGACATGCCCATCTCGGGGACGTCGGCGTAGTAGAAGCCCATCGCGACGCTGGCGCTCAGGATGCCGGGCCAGGTGAGCACGGTTTCGAGATCGGCGTAGAGACCGCGGGCGGGCTCGACGGCGGTGTGCTGCTTCGAGATGTGAATCAGCATGGGCGGCGTGGCCAGGTAGTGCACGGGCTTCACTTCGCCGCTGAGGGTACGGCCCATCAGCAGGGCGGCTTCGCGGCCGCGCTCGAACTGGTCAAGATGCGGGTTGGAGCGATAGGCGACGATGGCGTTCGAAAGCCGGGCCATTTCGGGCGAGATGTTGGCGTGGAGGTCGAGCGTGACGATGATGGGCAGGTCCGGCCCGACGCGCTCGCGGATGCGCCGCAGGACTTCGCCGTCGGCATCGGGGTACGCTTCGCTGGCGGTAGCGCCGTGCAAAGCGACCAGCAGGCCGTCGAGTGGCAGTTCGATGGCGTCCACCAGTTCCGTGGCGAGCTGTTCAAAGGCTTCCGCGGTGATCGTGCCGCTGGGCACCGCATAAGTGGCCATGCCGGGGACGAGGGTGAGGCCGGCTTCGTCACAACCGGCGAGCAGGCCGCCGAGTTCGTGATGGGCGCCGCGCCAGCGCTCGAGCAGAGCGGGCCCGCGGGTGAGCGACGTGGAGGCGAAATGCTCGTAGGTGGTCGAGACCGGGAGGAACGTATTGGACTCGTGGAGAAAGCCCAGCACTCCGACGCGCGGCATTAGGGAAGCTCCGCGACGAAGGCCGCTTCGATCATCATGCCGACCTGCAGGTCAACGCCGTAGGCGCGCCGGATCGGACGATGGTCGCCGAAGTATTCCTTGTAGACGACGTTGGCCGCGGCGATGTCGCGGTTCACGTGCTGCAGATAGAGGCGGGCCGAAGCGACGGCGCGGCGATCGACGCCGGCTGCCGTCAGAATCTCGTCAAGCTGCTTGAAAATCTCGCGCAACTCGGCCTGCACACCACCCTCGACGGGCTTCTCCTCGCCGTCTGGAATGCCGACCAACACCGTTTCAAGCAGGCGTCCGGAGGTGATCACCGCGCCGTCAATGCTGAAGTCCATGAACCGTCCTTAGTAGGTGAGTAACCCGCCGTCCACCGTCAATACGGAGCCGGTGGTGAAGCCGGCGCCGGGGCTGAGCAGGTAGGCGACGGCGCGGCCGATCTCGGCGGGAGTGCCGCGGCGGCCCAGCGGCGTGCGGCGCAGGTAAAGGCCGGTGGAGCCACTGGTTTGAAGCTGATCGACGATGTCGGCGCACGCTTCCGTCAGGATATCGCCTGGCGCCACGGTGTTGACGCGGATCTGATGCTGGGCGAGTTCCAGCGCCATGGAGCGCGAAAGACCCACGACCGCGGCTTTGCTGGCGCAATAGATCGAGGCGAGCTCCTGGGCGACAAACGCGCCGGTGCTGGCGATGTTGACGATGGCGCCCGTCTGCCTGGCGGCGACCCAACGGCGGGCGACGGCCTGCGAGCAGAAGACGGCGCCCTTCAGATTGACGTCCAGGATCTGATCGACCTGCTCGGGTGGGGTGCTCAAGAAGGGGTTGACAGCGGGGAGTCCAACGATGGCGGCGTTGTTGACGAGGCCATCGAGGCGGCCGAACTCGGCGAGGACGTCGTCCACCATCTTTTCGACGAGCTCGACGCGGCGAACGTCAGCGGCGAAGCCGCGAGCGCCGGCGAGTTGGGCGGCAGCGTTCTGGGCTTGAGCCAAATCCGGCTGGACGATGGCCACCCGGGCGTTCTGTTCGGTGAGCACTTGCGCGATGCCGCGGCCGATGCCGGTGGCGCCGCCGGTGACGATGATGACTTGTCCGTTCAGCATGTGCCCTCGACGATTTGACGTAAGGCACCGGCGAGTTCGCCGGCGGTGTGCGTGCGGTCCGGGTGCCGTTTGGCGGCTTCGTGAACCGAGGCGGGGTCCTTGAAGCCGTGTCCGGTGACGAGGCAGATGGACGTCTCGCCGTCCTTCACCAGGCCTTGTTCGCGGGCCTTGCGCCAGCCGGCGAAAGCGGTCGCGCCGGCCGGTTCGGAGTAGACGCCTTCGCGTTCGAGCAGTAGGCGTTGCGCGGCGAAGACTTCTTCGTCGCTGACGCTCAAGCCCGCGCCGCCACATTCGAGCAGGCGGGTGAGGGCTTGGGTGGCATCGATGTCGGTGGGGACGGAAAGGCCGCTGACGCGCGTGGTGCTGGTGACCGGGCGGACTTCGCGGCTGCCACGCAGATAGCTGGCGACGACGGTGAGGCAGCCTTCGGGCTGTACGGCGTGCACCTTCGGCACCCAGCCGGCGGCTTGAAAGCCTTGCACAACGGCCGAATAGAGGCCGCCGCCGCCGACGGGGACAAAGACATGGTCCGGCCGGGCGTCGAGCAACTCGGCCGAGATGGACTGGACGCCTTGCATGCCGTCCGGGCAATAGCGGAAGGCGGAGACGACGAGCGGGACGTCATGGCCGAGGGAGAACTGGCGGAGCGTGTTGAAGACGTCGGCCGTCACTTCGGCGCTCGAGGCGAAGTCCGGAATGCGGATCACCTGCGCGCCGTGGGCCTGCATCTGGGCGAGCTTGCCGGCGGGCGCATCCTGGTTCACGAGGATCACCGCGCGGATGCGGTAGCGGGCGCAGTAGGCGGCCAGGGCGGAGCCGGTGTTGCCGGACGACGTGGCGACGCAAGCGCGGGCCTGACGGGCCACAAGCCGGCCAACTTCCGCGGCGATGAAACGGTCTTTGTAGGAGCCGCTGGGGTTGCAGCATTCCAGCTTGAAACTGAGACCGGAGGCGGTGACGCTTGGGACCAGAGGGGTGCGTCCCTCCCCCAGGGAGACTTGACTCATATTTTGTCCTCAGAGAAGAGAAGGAGCCTACCGTCTCTTCAGCGGCAGGCTCCCGAACTAGAACCGAAAACAAAACTCTAACATGAAACTGTCGACAGTTTTACATGCCGGGAGGCACGCCCGGATTGAAGCCGGGAGGAGGCGTACCGCCGCCGGGAGGCATGCCGCCCCCGGGCCCGCCGGGAACGCCACCCCCGGCGCCGCCAGGCGTTTGATCGGGCGAACTGCCGAGCGAGAGGTCGCAAATCAGTTTGGCTTCCGCCTCCACCCAACTGGTCTTGCGCCGGGCGTTCAGCATCAGGTAAGAGCCGCTATTGGACGCGATGGCGGTGCCGGTGGCCGACGCGCCGTTGTAGATGCCGTCGGTGGTGTTGCGCGTGTCACGCGAGCCTTTGGCGGTGTAGGGGCTGAGCTGGTAGATCTGGTCAGTGAGTGTTTCGTCGAAGAAGAACTGGCTGGTGAATTCGTAAGTCTGATCGGTGCCGTTGAACGTGCGGATCTTAGTGTGGATGTGCACCGCGCGGCCCTGATACCAGCCCGGATAGATCGTGAGGAAGTAGACGTTGCCCTGACGATTCGTGGGCTGATAGCCGCGCAGGAACTTGCGGCCGGTGGAGCTTTGCGCGGCGACATCGGAATAGACACCGGCGGCGTTGCAGTGCCAGATGTCAACGTAGGCGCCGGCCATCGGCACGGGCGTGCAACTACCGCTGGTGAGTTGCGAAACATTGATGGCGAGCGAGAGCGGCAAGCCGGCCTGCAGGGTGCCGTCGACAGGGTCCAGACGAATGTCCTGGCGGTTCAAGTCTTCGTCGACGAAGTACGGTCCTTCGGTGAGGCTCGGCGAACCAAGCACCGTGCAGGCCGACTGTCCCCATAACGGAGTGTGCTGCAATAGAGGACCGGCCACCGCGGCCGCGCCCAACGCTTGAATCATTCGCCGGCGACTCGGCTGAATTAGAATTCCCATGCCCTTGACGCTAACATCCGAGGGCGCGGAAACCTGGAATTCCGACGGCAACCTTTACGTTCTTAACGCGAACTTATCAGTGCGACTTACAAATCCATCTGCGTGCCGATTTCCACCACCTGACGGTAAGGCAGCCGGAAGTAACGATCGGCCGTGACGGCGTTGCGCTGCAGGAAGGCGAAGATCGACTCGGCGACCACGCCCATGCGGCCGCGACTCGAGGCGATGAAGTTCTCGCGCCCCAGATAGTAAGTCACCTCGCTGCCCGGGAACGGTATGTTCGCGGTCTTAACGGCCTGCTCCAGAACCTCGGGAACGTTGGGCTCTTCCATGAAGCCGTAGCGGATGAGCACGCGGTGAAAGCCTTCCGGCGAGGTGGCCACCGTGAAACGGTCCGCCTTGGAAACGGTAGGCTGATTGGCGGTCTGCACCGTGAGCAGGATCAGCGTCTCTTGCAGAGTCCGCGTGCGTTCGACGTGATGGACGAGGACGGGCGGAATCATCTCGGGGCTCGAAGCCATGAAGACGGCGGTGCCGGGGACCCGCACCAGCAGGCGCGCGGCGATCCGCTTCTTGGCCGATTCAGGCGAGGGATAGCGCAGCGAGTAACGATGCGCCACCAGGGTGCGCCCGCGATTCCAGAGCACCATGATGGTCATCACGACGGCGCCGATCAGCACGGGCACGTAGCCGCCATCGTGAAACTTGAACAGGTTGGCCCACAGAAACGGCAGGTCGAGCGCGAGGAAGATCAGCAGCAAGGGCAAGGCCTTCGCTAAGGGCCAGCCCCACGTTTCGCGGATCACGACGTAGTAAATGCACGAGGTGACCACCATCGTTCCGGTGACGGCAAGGCCATAGGCCGCGGCGAGGCGCGTGGATTCGCCGAAGACCAGCACCAGCAGGATGCAGCCGATGGCAAGCAAGTAATTCACCTGGCTGATGTAGATCTGGCCCTGGGCATCGGAGGCGGTGTGCTTTACATAAACGCGCGGGAAGTAGCCGAGCTGCATCGCTTGGCGCGTGAGCGAGAAGGCGCCCGAGATCAGGGCTTGCGAAGCGATGACGGTAGCGAGGCTCGAAAGAATGGCGAGGGCATAAGTGGCTTCGCCGGCGGGCACCATCGAGAAGAAGGGGTTCGCGATGCTGGAGGGCGCGCGTAGCGCATGGGCGCCCTGGCCGAAGTAGGCGAGGAGCAGCGAAGGCATAACGAAGGCGGTCCACGTCCAGCGGATGGGCTTGGCGCCGAAGTGGCCCATGTCGGCATAAAGGGCTTCGCCGCCCGTCACGGCCAGCACGACGGAAGCAAGGATATGCAAGCCGTTGAAGCCGTGGCGGACGAAATAGTTGACCGCGTGATGCGGCAGCATCGCCGCGAGAATTTCCGGGTCGTGGGCGATGTGATAGATGCCCAGCACGGCGAGCGTGCCGAACCAGAGGATCATCACCGGCCCGAAGAGCTTGCCGACGGTGGCGGTGCCGCGCCGCTGAATCGCGAAGAGGACCACCAGAATCGCCACCGTTAGCGGGACGACATAGGGATGCAGCGCCGGGTTGGCCACTTCAAGACCTTCGACGGCGCTCAAGACCGAAATGGCGGGCGTGATCATGCCGTCGCCATAGAGCAGAGCAGCGCCGGCGACGGCAAACATCGCGACGGCGGGAATGCGGCCCGGCTTGCCCGCGCGCATGTGCTTGGGCGAAAGCGCCAGCAGCGCAAAGATGCCGCCTTCGCCATTGTTATCGGCGCGCATGATGAAGATCAGGTACTTGACGAAAACCACCAGCAACAGCGCCCAGAAGATGAGCGAGAGGATGCCGAAGAGGTCGGCGCGGGTGGCGCCGCCGTGCGCGTGGCCGGCGGCATGCAGACATTCCTTCAGCGTGTAAAGCGGGCTGGTGCCGATGTCGCCGAAGACGACGCCCAAAGCGCCGAGCGCGAGCGCCGCGAAACTGCCGCCGTGATGTGGAGCTTCGGAATGGTCGGCTTGGGACAAGGGGCTAGACCAGTTCGCTGATTTTGAAGACCGAGTCGAACGGGCAGTTGAGTTCCTTCATGGTGACGTCGCCGCCCATTTCCCGGTCTACCAGGCAGATCGCGCCGAGGACGTTCATACCGGCCAGGCGCGCTTTCTCGATCGCGTCCTTGGTGGAGCCACCGGTGGTGCAGACGTCGTCGACGATCACCACATCCATGCCCTCGTAGTTTTCGAGGCCTTCGATGAACTTCTGGAGGCCATGCTTCTTGGACTCTTTGCGGACCAGGAAGGCGTGGATGGGACGTTGGTCGCCATAGTCCAGGCTTTCGCGGGCCACGGCGATGACGATGGGGTCGGCGCCGATGACGAGTCCGCCGACGGCAGCCGGCTTCCAGCCATTCCGCTCGATGACTTCGAGGAAGGCCTGGCCAACCAGTTTGACGCCTTCGGCGTGGCAGGTGGTCAATTTGCCGTCGATGTAAATATTGCTTTCGAGGCCGGAAACCAGCTTGAATTTACCGTGACGGATCGAGAGACGGGTGAGGAGCGAACGAAGAGAATCGCGGGCGGACACGAAAACAATGATAACAACCTCGGCTCTCGGTACGTCCCAAAGGGCGTGGTGCGGGAATTTCAGCCTTCGGACCGCGAGGCGCTGCGACAGATCTATCTGGAAGCGAGGCGCGCCGCTTTCCACTGGGAGCCCCCCGAGTCGCATCGGTTGGAGGACTTCGACCAAGTGACGCAGGGCGAGCGAATTCTCGTGGCGGAGTGTAACGGGCAAGCCGTGGGTTTCGCGGCGATCTGGGAGCCCGAGAGCTTCGTGCACAGCCTGTTCGTCGGCCCCACGTATCAGCGTCGCGGCGTAGGCCGGGCTCTGTTAACGGCGTGCGCCGGCGTCTTCACCAAGCGCGGCACGTTGAAGTGTCTGCAGGCGAATCGGGACGCGGTAGCGTTCTATCGCGCCTTGGGTTGGAGGGTGGGCGAAGCCGGTGATGGTCCGGATGGCCGCTACTACTTGTTCGTGCAGCCGGACCCTACTCGATGACGCGGCCGTCCTTCATCACCCACTTCACTTTGCGCAGGGCGTGAATGTCCTGCGTGGGGTCGCCTTCGACGGCGATCAGGTCAGCGAGCAGACCGGCGCGGATGGCGCCCACGTCGAGATGCAGTACGCGCCCGGCCACCGACGTGGCCGCCTTGAGCGTGTCGACGGCGGACATGCCGTAGTCGACCATCAGCTCCAGTTCGCGCGCATTGTCGCCATGGGCGAACACGCCCACGTCGCTGCCGCTCAGGATCGTGACCCCGGCGGCGAGCGCGGCTTGGAAGGTCTTACGCTTGGCGGCGATCGAGGGCGGCTCCGGCTGTTGACCCTTCTTCCAGCCGGCGTACTGGGCGGTGGCGTCGGTGTTGGTGAGCGTGGGGCACAGGGCGACTTTGCGTTGGGCCATCAACTGGAACACTTCGGGTGTGCCCTGATCGCCGGGTTCGATGGTCTCGACGCCGGCCAGCACGGCGCGTCGCATGCCTTCGGGCGTGACGGCGTGGACGGCGACCGGTACTCCGGCCGAGCGGGCAGTGTCGACGGCGAGCTTCAGTTCTTCGATGGAGAAGGTGGGATGAGCGCCGGGGTGCGGGCCCCAGGGCGAGTCTCCGTAAAGCTTGATCCAGTCCGCGCCATGGCCGATCTGGTCCCGCACGACGCGGATCAGTCTGTCGACCCCGTCGGCTTCTTCGGCGCCCTGCGGGACGTGCCATTCGGGCGCGAAACCCTTGGGGGCATAAGCGCCTGTGGCCACGATCGCCTTGGTGGCGGCCAGCAGTCGCGGGCCTTGCAGAATACCTTCGCGCAGCGCTTGCTTCAGGTCGACGTCGGCGTAGCCGGCGCCTTCGGTGCCGAGGTCGCGCACGGTGGTGAAGCCGGCCTTGAGCGTGGCGCGCAGATGATTGGTGGCGCGAGCGGTGCGCAGGGCGAGCCCTTGCTTCAAGACCTGGTCCGGCCAGAGGACTTCGTTGTAGGGATGCAATAGGACGTGCGAATGGCCTTCGATGAGGCCGGGCAGGAGAGTGACATTGCCGAGGTCGATGAGGCGGGCGCCGGCCGCGGCGACGTTCGGGCCAGCCGCTTCGATGCGGCTGCCACGGACCAGGACCGTCCAGTTGGTTCGCAGGGCTTCGCCGTCAAAGACGCGCGAGGCTTTGATGAGGAGTGGGGTTTGCGCGGGAAGAGAACCGATCGCCAGGAGGGCGAGCCAGCAGAATCGCATGAGCCATGCTAGCGCACCAGCACGACTTCGCCGCGCGCGGGGTCGACATAGATGCGCTTGAAGATCGCGGCCGGCAGCAGGCCTTCCACCTCGGTCCCCGGCCGCTGGACGATGGCGGCTGGCTGCATGCCGACCTTCAGCTTGTCGGTGAAGTGCAGGTCCGCCGTCCACGACGTCGGCACCACGCTACGCGCGCCTTCGAGCGTGCCGAAGGTGGTGGAGACGGGGCGCACCTTCGCCATCGCTTGCGGCACGCGGAACAGCACGACATGCGAACTGCCCGAATCGAGGATCAGTCGCAGGGTTTCTTCGCCCATGCGTGCTTTGACCGCGATGCGGCCTTCCACACGTTCAAAGCGGATCGTCTCGCCAGCGGGCCTTTCGGCCTCAAGTTCAAAGCGTCCGGCCCCGGGCGTGAGCGTGAAGGCCCGGTGACCGAAGGCGTTGAGGCCGAGTAGGCCGCGCACGTCGCTGCCGATGCCGCGAGCCTGATCGAGATGATGCAGCACCAGTTCGACCGGAGGCAGCGCTTCGGTGCCGACGCGAAGCGTGTTGGCTTTGAGCGCGGGCAGGGCGCGTGTCGTCAGTTGCGTGATGATCTCGACGCGGTACTCGGGCTTCAGACCCAGTTCGGCGGCCAGCTTGGGATCGATCATGCTGGTCTCCGAGCCCGTATCCACCAGGAAGCGATACGGGCCGTGGCCCGCGATCGTGATATTGGCGAAGACCGGCGAAGGCTTGGTGTCGATAACGCCGGCAACCAGCAACAGACCGAGAAGAATCATGGCCAATGGACGCGTCTAGCCTCAGTTGGTTTGGCGCTTTTGCGGCTGGCGAGTGATTTCTTCGATTGCCCGCTCGAGAACTTCATCCCGCCCAGCGCGAAGGCCTCCAATCGTGGGGCGGGAGACCACGAACTTACGTAAGCGTCCAGCGGGCAAGGCGTAACTCGGACAGCGGCGGGGCAGGTAACTTCGCGACGGCAGAGCCGGAGCGGCGGGACTCGTACCAAACGGTGAGTAAGTCGCCATTCGGCAGTTGGACGGTGGACGGGTAGCCCAAGTCGCCCGTGCCGTCGTCCGAAAGGACAATCGGCTCGGACCAGGTACGGCCATGGTCAGAGCTGACGCGAGCATGATTGCCTCGCGGGGCGCGGCGATAGCTGTAAGTCATCAGCAGGCGGCCATCGGCGAGACGGAGTAAGTGCGAGGGCAAGCCCCACACGCCGATCGCCTTGGGGACGCTCCACGTCTTGCCGCCGTCGGTCGATTCGGTCTGCAAGGTCTCGCGTTCATTCGGTTGATTGTGATTGCGGATGTGCACGATCAGCCGGCCGTCGGCCGCTTCCACGCCGTGCAACTCGTGATACTGCGCGTCATCGTCACCGGGACGCGAGGGAATGGAGGCAAGCACTTCCAGGTGAGGCCATCATCTCGCGATTCGCAGACGCCGATCGCCCCGCGTTCGTTCGGGGCGCCGTACTTCTTGCCGGCATGGAGCAGGCGCCCATTCTTCAGCACGAACGCGCCGTGCGGCGTGGTGACGGGGACTTTGTAGGGCGCGGAGAAGTTCAAGCCGCCATCGGTCGAGCGGAGCATCCAGGCGCCGACGAGATTCTGCTTCTCGGCCTGAGTGGTGGCGCGTTCCACGGCGTCCCAACGGGCGAGGCGCTCGGCGTCCCAGCCTTTGGCGTCCTGCCGGACTTTCTGGAATGCGACGGAGGTGAAGCTGTTGACGAGCAGGGTGCCCTTGGCTGTCTCCACCACACCCGCGTCGCGATCGTCGATGGCGGTGTCCATGATCACTTGCGGCCACGTCCAGGTTTTGCCGTCGTCTCGCGAGCGCACGATCTCCACGCGTCCGAAGGGGCAGACATGGGCTTCGCGCCCGCCGGAGTACGCCACCACGAGTTCGCCGTTCTTCCGGCCAACCATCGTGGGCCAAGCCGGGTAATAGCCTGAGGGCTGAGGGATCACCTCAATCGATTGGACACGGGCGGAGAGGCGAGGGGCCAGCAGAAGCGCGGGCGCCGATTGAAGAAAGCGACGTCGGAACACCTCTCGATTCTAAAGCCTGCTATGCGAACCAAAGACGTCCAGTGCGACGGACGGTTTCGCCGGGGGCGCAATCGGGGAAGCGCGGGTCCGAGTGCATGCACGGGCAACGCGGATTGCCCCACACGCGCTGGCAGTCCTCCCATTCGGTGAGGATAGTGTGCCCACCGGCTTTGATGATGGCGCGCGGCGACTCCAGCACCTTGTTGTCGTTGGTTTGCGCGGCGAAGGCGGGGGCGCCTTTGAACATCACGCAGACCTGCGCCCGCATGTTCTTGAGCGCGACCGGTGAGCCGTTGCGGATCCAGCACTCCATCTCGACGGCCTGATCCTTCAAGCGCACGGCGGCGCCGATGGTGACCTGATCCGGCAGCGGCCATTCGTTGGTGAGCGAGCCATCGGGATGCCGCGTCCATTCGCGATTCG
>CBDDIZ010000016.1:0-78755 GCA_965229305.1 Bryobacteraceae bacterium
TGCCGGCTTCCCGCTGGAATAAGCCGCTTTCACCATTGCGGACCCACCCGTCGCCAGAATCACCGCCGTCTTCTCATGCCGCATCAAGGCGTTCGTCGCTTCGATCGTCGCCAGCTTCAAGCACTGAATCAGCCCCTCGGGCGCCCCCGCGCGCACCGCCGCGTCCGCCAATACCTGCGCCGTCGCGCACGTACAGTTCTTGGCTCGCGGATGCGGGCTGATGACAATCGCATTGCCGCCCTTCACCGCGATGATCGACTTATAGATCGCCGTCGACGTTGGGTTCGTCGTCGGGAGAATCGCCGCCACCACCCCCACTGGTACGCCGATCTCATAGCGCTTCTCTTCCGGAATCTCCCGGATCACGCCCACTGTCTTTAACCCGCGAATCGTCTTGGGCAGCAAGTCCGCCGCCAACATGTTTTTGGCAGTTTTGTCGCGCGCGTTGCCGTAGCTGGTCTCCGCTACGGCCATCTCGGCCAGCGCCGCGCTCTGGTCGCGCGCCGCCGCGGCCATCGCTTCTACGATGGCGTCCACTTGATCCTGAGAAAGTTGACGCATCCGCTGGGCTGCTTGCCAAGCGGCTTCGACCTTCGTGCGGACCTCTTGGATCGAGAGAAGGTCTTGATCCTGCAGCATGGAATTCTAGAAACCGAACCTAGCCGAGCGACTTTTCGCCTTTCTTTCCGCCGGGCAGAATCTTCGCGACATCGTCATGCGGATTCGGAATCACATGCACCGCCACCAGTTCGCCCACGCGCCGCGCCGCCGCCGCACCCGCATCCGTCGCCGCTTTCACCGCGCCCACGTCGCCACGCACCGTCACGGTGACAAAACCCGCGCCAATAAATTCCTTGCCAGTCAAAACGACGTTCGCCGTCTTCACCATTGCATCCGCCGCTTCAATCGCGCCGATGAGACCCTTGGTCTCCACCATGCCCAGTGCTTCCATGCTGACTAAGCTAACACACGGGGCGTTTCTCCTCCACGCTAGAATCAAGCGAATGGCCATCGACTGGTCCCCCCTCTGGCTCAGCCTCCGCGTCGCCGCGCTTTCCACCGCGCTCGCGCTCGTCGTCGGCTTGGCTGCGGCCCACCTGCTGGCCCAGCGTCAATTTCGCGGCAAAGAGATCCTGGACTCCCTGGTCACCCTGCCGCTTGTCCTTCCTCCCACCGTCCTCGGCTATTACCTCCTTATCGTGCTCGGACGCGAGAGCGCCCTCGGCCGATTCTACGAAGCTCTCACCGGCGGCCCGTTGGTGTTCACTTGGCAGGCTGCCGTCGTGGCCGCCTTCGTCCATTCGGCGCCGCTGCTGGTGAAGTCCTCGCGCGCTGCCTTCGAAAGTCTGAACCCTACCTATCAATGGGCGGCGCGCAACCTCGGCGCCAACGAGTGGCGCGTCTTCTGGCACGTCACCTTACCGCTCGCCCGCCGCCCCATTGCCGCTGCCGGAGCGTTGGCTTTCGCCCGCGCCATGGGTGACTTCGGCGTCACCATCATGATTGCCGGCAACATCCCCGGCCGCACCCAAACCGTCGCCACCGCCATTTATGACGCCGTCGAAAGCGGGCAGGGCGAACTCGCCCGCATCCTGGTGATTGCCGTGTCGCTCACTTCCGTCCTGCTGCTCAGCATCGCCAATCGACTGAACCATCAAGCCGCATGATCGACGCCACGCTGAAGAAGCGTTTCCGCGGTCAACCCGGCTCTGCCGCTTTCGACCTCGACCTCAACCTCACCGCCGGCGACGGCATCACCGCCCTCTTCGGACCCTCTGGCGCCGGCAAGACCCTCACCCTCGACCTCATCGCCGGCTTCGTCTCCCCCGACGAAGGGCACCTCGAACTCGACCGCGAAGTCCTCTATGACCACGCCACCCGCGTTAATCTTCCCGCCCGCGCCCGCCGCACCGGTTACGTCTTCCAGAACTACGCCCTTTTCCCCCACCTCACCCTGCGCGAGAATCTGCAATTTGCCGCGCGCCAGCGTCCCGGCGGCCCCGCGATCGACAGTCTCCTCGACCGCTTCCGCCTGAGCGACGTCGCCGCGCGCCGGCCGCATCAACTCTCCGGCGGCCAACAGCAGCGCGGCTCCATCGCGCGCGCTTTGGTCGGGCAGCCCCGCTTGCTCCTGCTCGACGAGCCCACCCGCGGGCTCGACGCGCCGCTGCGCCAGGAGTTCTATAGCCTATTGAGCGAAATCCGGACGCCGGTCCTGCTCGTCACCCACGACCTTGATGAATGCCATTCCCTCGCCACCCGCATGGTCGTCATGCGCGCCGGCCGCATTGAGCAAAGCGGTGCTCCCCACGAGGTCACGGCCTTACCGGCCAACGCTGAAGTCGCCCGTTTGCTTGGCATTTACAACGTGCTGCCCACCGGCTGTATCCAGCACCGCCACGTGCGAGCCCGGCCCTTGGCCGGTCCGCTCCTGGCCGGCGAAACGGCGGCTCAGCTCGAACACCTCTACCAGCGGCCGCATCACGTCATCGCAGCCTTCACCGGCGGAATCCTGGTCGAAATGCCCCGGCTCGACTCGCCGGCGAAAAACTGGGCTCTGTCGTTCCCCCCCGAGCACTGGCGCGCGTTCGACTAACGGGCCAATTCTTCTCGATGCCGTTGCGTCGCCTTCTCGATTTGCTCCGCAGACTGATAGGGCAAGTACGCCGCTCGCATCACCCAGCGATAAATCTGATTGACCTCATACGGCTCTTGCGTGAACTGAAAATCCCACGCCGGATTCCCCTTACCGCCACCCGACGGTGACTGCGTGAACCGCACCAGATCGCCGGGCCGAAACATCTGCACGAACGCCATGCCATGGCTCACCCCGAAGTACCACGGGCGAATAAAGCGATGCTTCGATAGGTTGTGAATCAACGTCAACGGGTAAGGCGTATCGTGCAGAAACTGCCGGTTGTCGTTGAAACCCGGATGCGTCGCCAGCGTGCCATGTTCCGGCGACGTCGCTTCAATCCATCCCGCCGGCCCGGGAAAATGAATCGCTCCAGATTCCGGCTGATGAATGTAGCTCGCCCAAAACAGATTGATGTAGCGATTCCGGAAACTCGCCTGCCGCGCCACCGCCTCGATCGTTACCTGGATTGTGCCATCGCTCAAGAGTTCGTAGCGCTGACAGCTTTCGAGGCCATGCACGAAGCTCGACTTCTGGTAAAGCTCTACCGCATGCGGTCCCAACACCCGCAGTTCCATCGGCGAATTGCGCGGCTCGAACTGCGCTTTGCGATCCGCCGGGATCGTTCCATCCAGGATGTGCTCGAAGTTCAGACCCGCATATTGCGGCACGAACAAGTTTTCCGCCCGCTGACGATGCTTCAGTGAGGCAATGCCGCTATAGCCAGCCCGATGATCGGGCAGCACGGCGTCCTTCACAGTGGAGTTGTCCACCACCACCATTTCGATCGGCCCCCACTTGAGCACCGCATAGTGCAGGGTTGGCACCGTAAAGGCTTGTGAGGGGTTGGAGAGAGTCGTTCCCGGCACTTGGCCGAAGGCAAACAGGCTACAGAGAAACAATGGGAAGTAACGCACGCTCCCCCAAGTGTACAAAGCCGAAAAGGGGCCGAAATTCGGCCCCTTTTCTCTGCCAGGAGTGGTCGTAGCAGATCGCTACTGGCTGAACGTCAATTACGACGTCCGATCGGTCAACGGTGGACTTTCGATCATCTTCGTTCGTCCTCCTGCCTATAAGATGCTTCTCCGCGCCGCGCAGTTACGATTTCCGTCCGAGTTTACACGTCACTCCGCAGCGGCTTGTTGAAACGCCATCCGGACCGGCGAAGCGTCCCCGTTGGCAAAGTTCGAGCGCTGCACCATCAGAATATAGGCGGCGCCTTTTTTCGGGTCGATCCACGCCTGCGTCCCGTACGCGCCCCCGTGTCCGTGCGTCCCTTCGCCCAGCATCGCCGTTACGCCTTGGGGCTTCCGCACCACGCACCAGGTGATCCCCCAACCATTCCCCGGCGTAAACCCGGTCACCAGTTCCCCGGACTGCACCGTCGTCATCAGCCGCACGGACTCCGGCTTCAAGTACCGCCGGCCATTCAGCGTGCCGCCATTCAGAATCATCCGCGCAAACCGCGCGTAGTCACCCGCCGTGGAAAACAAGCCGCCGTTCGCCGCCGGGTATCGATCCCGGTCCGTCGGCGCCATACCATTCAACAGACTGATTGGCGCCGCCGTAAACCGTCCATCGGTCTCACGCCGAACCGGCGTTACCAGCCGCGCCATCTGCTTCGGCTGGAGGTAGAACGTCGTGTCCCTCATCCCCAGCGGCCGGAACAAGCGTGTCTCCAGAAATCTCTCATACGGCTGCCCGGACACCACCTCGATAATCCGCCCCAGCGTGTTAATGCCGCTCTGGCAGTATTGCCACTTGCTCCCTGGCTCGAACTGCATGGGCTTGCTCAAGTACGCGGGAATCAGATCCGCCAGCTTCTTCGCCGCGCGGCTCTCGGCTTGCGTAGCCTCCGCCAAACCCGACGTATGCGTCGCCAATTGCTTCAAAGTCAGGTTCGCCGCCTTGCCGGATGGCGTCTTCAAATTCGCGAACTCCGGCAGATACTTACTCACCGGGTCATCCACCTGCAGCTTGCCTTCTTCCTGCAGCATCAGGATCGCCGTCCCCGTAATCGGCTTGGTCATCGAAGCAATCCAGAAAATCGAATCCTTGCGCATCGGCTTCGCCCCCGCCGGACCCGCCTGACCGATCGCCCGCAGGTGCGTCATCCGTTCCCGCGTCACCACCGCCGTCACCGCCCCGGGCACCTCCTTCGCCGCAATCATCTCCTCCATCTTTTTCGCCACGCGCTGATCCAGCGTCTCGGCCGCCATCACCGCCGCCAAACTCAAACAGAGAGCAAGTTTCATGAGCGCTAGTGTATCCTCAGGTTCAATGCGCACTCCCCTTGCCGCACTCGTTTTCCTGTCTCTGCTGCCCGCTTATGAAGAGCCGGCGTTTCGCGCGGTAGCCGCCCCCCAGCCCTCCGGCCCGATCATTGTCGATACGGACGCCGGCACCGATGACTACATGGCCATCGCCTACCTCTTGGCCCGCCCGGATGTCAAACTCGAAGCGATCGTCACCGTCAACGGCATCGGCCACGTGGACGCTGCCGCCAGGAACCTGCTCCGCCTCGTTCAACTCAGCGGCAAGAAAGTCCCCGTCTACATCGGACGCTCCACGCCGCTCTCCGGCTCACGCGAGTTCCCCGCCCCCTGGCGCAAATCCGCCGACGACTTGCCCGGCGTGCGTCTGCCCGCCCTCACCACCCAGCCCGAGTCCGAAAACGGCTTGAGCTTCTACCAGCGCCGCCTCCGTCAGCCCGCCCGCATCCTGGCTCTCGGACCCCTCACCAACCTCGCCGAACTCCTCCAAAAGGCTCCCACTCTCGCTCCCAATTTCCGCGAGCTCACCATCATGGGCGGCGCCGTCCGCGTCCCCGGCAATCTCCGCGAAGGCAGCGACTTCCGCGGCGGCAACCACCTCGCCGAGTGGAACATCTTCCTCGATCCCCAAGCCGCCGACCTTGTCTTCACCCAGGTCCGCGGTTTTCGCCTCGTCTCGCTCGATGCCACCAACCGCGTCCCCATCCGGCTCGACTACTCCCGCCAGTTTGCGGAAGGCGCCACCACGCCCCTCGGTCGCTTCCTGGCCGAACTCCTCAAGCAGGAGGAGCCGCTCATCCAGGACCGCACCTACTACGCCTGGGATCCCCTCGCCGCCGTCGCCATGACAGATGGCGTCGTCGCCTGGTCGCCCATCCAACTCAGCATCGTCCGCCAAGGGCCGCAGGAAGCCCGCACGCTCGAAACTTGGAAAGGCCGTCCCAACGCCTCGTTCTCCAGCAGCGCCGATGCCTCCGCCTTCTACGCCGCTTTCTACAATGCTTTTGCGCCCCCAGCCAATCAGAAAATCTACGACCTGCTAATTAAGTCAGGCACCGTCATCGACCCCAAGAACGGCCTCAACCGCGTCCTCGACGTCGCCATCAAGAACGGCCGCATTGCCGCCGTCGCCCCCAATCTTCCGGCCTTGCGCGCCACCCAAACCGTCAACGCCCAGGGCCTCTACGTCACTCCCGGCCTCATCGATATTCACGTCCACGTCTTCGCCAGCACCGGCAAACCCGGCGTCTACAATGGCGATAACAGCGTCTGGCCGGACGGCCACACCCTGCGCTCGGGCGTGACGACGGTCGTCGATTGCGGCAGTTCCGGCGCTCTCGAATTCGCCCAGTTCAAACAGCACATCATCGATCGTTCCAAGACGCGCGTCCTCGCCTGGCTGAGCATCGTCAAAGCCGGCATGACCCATGAGCTCGAACAGGATACGACCCTCATGGACACCGCCGCCGCCGTCCAAACCGCTAAGAAATACCCTAAGGACATCGTCGGCTTCAAAACCGCCCATTTCGAAGGCCCCGCCTGGACGCCCGTCGATCGCGCTCTCGCCGCCGGTCAGCAAGCTGGCCTTCCCGTCATCGTCGACTTCGGCCTCTTCCGTCCGGAGCGCCCCTTCAGCGAACTCGTCACCAAAAAGCTCCGTCGCGGCGACATCTACACCCACATGTACCTGGACCGCGTACCGATGTTCGACGAAAAGGGCAAAGTCCAGCCCTTCTTCGCCGAAGCCCGCCAACGCGGCGTCCGCTTTGACGTCGGCCACGGCGGTGGCAGCTTCGTCTGGAAGCACGCCGTCCCCGCCACCCAGCAGGGCCTCTGGCCGGACTCCATCTCCACCGACCTGCACATCAACTCCATGGTCGGCGGCATGCGCGACATGCTTAACGTCATGTCCAAGTTCCTCGCCTTAGGCCTGCCTCTCGAAGACGTCATCGCCAAATCCACCTGGGCGCCCGCCCAGCAAATCCGCCGCGAAGAACTCGGCCACCTCACCGTCGGCGCGCCGGCCGACGTCGCCATCCTCAGCGTACAAAAGGGGAAATTCGGCTTCGTCGACGTCGACAGCCTCCGCCGCGACGGCGACCGAAAACTCCAGGGTGAGCTCACCATCCGCGACGGCCGCATCGTCTGGGACCTCAATGGACTAAGTACGCCGCTCTGGAATCAGCCCTAAACTCAAGCTTTCGCCCGAGTGGTCGATAAGGCCACGTAATGAGCTGTTGCAGGCTGCTCGCATTGTTCGTTCTGGTGTTGTCTGCCGATCGACTGGCGGCAGAGCAGTACCCCTTCCGGGTGTACGACCAGGCCCACGGGCTCGCCAATCCCACCGTCCGCGCGATCGAAAGCGATCGCGATGGCTTCCTCTGGATCGGCACGTCCAACGGCCTCTTCCGTTACGACGGAACCCGCTTCCGCGCTTACGACACCGCGCAGGGCCTTCCCGGCAATCGCATCACCGACCTTCTTTCCGCTCCGGATGGCACGCTCTGGGTCGCCACGGAAACCGGCTTGGCGAAGCGCCGGGGCGATCGCTTTGAAGCCGTCAACTTCGGCCGCAAGGTGATGACCGTGCCCGGCACGCTGCTGGCCTGGCACCCCTCGGCCGGCTTGCTGTTCACCTCGAGCGAGGGCTTGGCCATCGTCGGCTCGTCGATCCAGTGGCTCCGCCCCCGCGGCGCCTTCGCCGTCACCGTCGACTCTCGCGAGCGCATCTGGTTCGGCTGCCCGAAAGCGATCTGTCGCCTCGACGATTGGCGCCATCCCGAACAAGTCGTCACCTACGCTCCCACCGACGCCGCCCTGGCCACCACCCGCTGGAACGCCATCACGCCCGACCAGGAAGGTCGCATCTGGGCGCGCGGCGCCGACAGCTTGGCTGTCCTCGAGCAGGACCGTTTCCACGCGGTGAATCTCGAAGCTCACACCTCCGCCTACGCCGGCCTCTACGTTGATCGCCTCGGCCGCCTGTTCGTCCCTTCGGACCAAGGCTTATGGATCCACGAACAAGGCCGCTGGACGATGGTCGATTCCACCAAGGGTCTGCCCATGGATTCCACCCTCGCTGTCGGTGAGGACCGTGAAGGAGCCCTCTGGATCGGCACGGCCGCCGCGGGCCTCGCTCGCTGGCTGGGCGACGGCAACTGGACTACCTGGACCAAGAACGACGGTCTCCCCAACGCCTCGGTGTGGTCCCTCCTGCGCGACCGCCGCGGACGTCTGTGGGTCGGCACCAATCATGGCGTTGTTCGTTATGGCCCCGCTCCTAAGGTCTGGCTGCGCAAAGACGGCTTGCCCGACATCCGCGTGCTGCGGCTCACCGAAGACGCCCGGGGCAACATCTGGCTCGCCAGCGGACGGCAACTGGCCCGCATCGGCCTGGACGACCAGGTCACGTCCTTCGGTCCGAAGCAGGGCTTGCAATCGGGCGGCGTCTTCGCCGTCCATGCCGACCGCTCCGGCTGGCTCTGGGTAGCTGGCTTCCGCTCCCTCTACCGTCTCCGAACCGATCTCCCCGGCGCTCGCTTTGAAAAGATACAGCCCCCCGGCTCCCGCGACGACACCTGGTTCTTCGACCTCCACGAAGAAACCGACGGGCGCCTCTGGATCGCCTCCTCCAGCGGCCTTTACGCCCGCGAGCCCAGCGGCAACTGGCATCGCTACACGCAGAACGAAGGCCTCAAGAACAACGCCGTGCTCAGCGTCACTCAGGATGCCGAGCATCGCATTCTCGTCAGCTACCGCGAAGCTCATGGCCTCTCGCGCCTCGAAGCCAACGACACTTGGCGCCACTGGACCACCGCGCAAGGCCTCAGTTCGAACAAGATCCACCTCGTCCGCCGCGCCGGAGACACCATCTGGCTGGGCACCGACCACGGCGTCGACCTGCTGCGCGACGATCGGCTGGAGCACATCGATCGCGAAGCCGGCCTCGCCTGGGACGACACCAATGCCGGCGCCTTTCTCGCCGAAGCCAATGGCTCCGTCTGGGTCGGCACCACGCGCGGCATCAGTCACTTCGAGCCGCGCCATCCCCGCCTCGCCGTTGCGCCGCCGCCGGTCCGCATTATGGGCGTGCGCTTCGGCGGCCAGTCCGCCGCGCAAACCGGCCGCCAACTTCGCTACAACCAGCGTCCCGCCGAGTTCGATCTGGCCGCGCTCTCCTACGACATGCCTGGCCGCGTGAAACTCGAGTACCGCCTCGCCGGTTTCGACGATCAATGGCGTGAAGCCAAGCTCGGGCAAGTCGTCTTCCCTTCCCTGCCCGCCGGCAAGTACCGCTTAGAAGCGCGCGCCCGCAGCGGCGCGGGCGTCTGGAGCACCGCGCCCGCCACCTACGACTTCGAAGTTCTCCCGCCCTGGTGGCAAACTCGCTGGGCGATCGCCCTCTTCATTTCCGCCACCCTCGGCCTGGTGCGCCTGTTCCTCTACTGGCGCATGCGCGTGGTCCTCGCCCGGCAGAAGCGTCTGGAGCAAGCTGTCGCAGTGCGCACCGCACGCATCCAGGAACAGAAAACCGAGATCGAACACCTGCTGGTGGAAACCCAAGCCGCCAACCGCCACAAAACCGAGTTCCTCGCCAACATGAGCCATGAGATTCGCACCCCGCTCAACGGCGTCCTCGGCATGAGCCGTCTGATCGCCCGCACGAATCTCGATCCCGAACAGCGTGACTATGTCGACGAGCTCGAAAGCTCCACCCGCTGGCTCACCGCCATGCTCAATGACATTCTGGATTACGCCAAGGCTGAAGCCGGCACGCTCGAACTCGAAAGCGTCCCCTTCCGTCCGCGGCAGGTCATCGAGGAGTGCGCGGCCACGTTCGCCCCGGTCGCCGCGGCCCAGAAGCTCGAACTCCGCACGCTCGTCGAAGGCGACGCGCACGTCGTCGGCGATCCTCTTCGTTTGCGTCAGGTCCTCTCGAATCTTCTGAGCAATGCCGTCAAGTTCACACCTTCCGGCTACATCGAACTGCAAGCTCGCTGTCTCTCCTCCACCGGCGACTCGAGCGAATGGGAGTTCGGCGTGCGCGACACCGGCATCGGCATCCCACTCGAAAAACAGCAGCAGGTCTTTGAGGCCTTCCGCCAAGCCGATGGCTCGCTCACCCGGCGCTTCGGCGGCACCGGACTCGGCCTCGCCTTGTGCACCAAGCTCGCGCACGTCATGGGCACCAGCCTGCAGCTCGAAAGCGAAGAGGGCCGCGGCAGCCGCTTCTACTTCCGCGCCACCTTTACCAAGGCGCCGGAACGCACGCTTCAGCCGGTGGCGGGTGTGGCCTTGCGCCCGCTCAAGCTCCTCCTCGCCGAGGACAATCTGGTCAATCAGAAAGTCGCCTCGCGCCTGCTCGAAAAGATCGGCCATCAGGTCACCATCGCCAACAATGGTCTCGAGGCCGTCGCTCGCTTCAAAGAGCAGAACTTCGACGCGGTCCTGATGGACATCCACATGCCGGAGATGGACGGCTTCGAAGCCACTCGCCTCATTCGTGATTGGCAGAACGAACAAGGCCTGGCCGTCCCGGTGATCGCCGTCACCGCCCGCACCATGCAAGGCGACCGCGAAGAGGCCTTGCGTGCCGGCATGTCCGGCTACCTGTCTAAACCCCTTGAGATTCAGGACCTGCTGGCCATGCTCGGCAAGCACACCGGTCCCACCGTCGCCGCGTAAGAAAGTTCGTTAACGCTGCAGCCACCGAAAGTGTCCCCTACCATGAAAGGACATTTTCACCATGAAATTGCTTGTTCTTCTGGCCACGCTCAGCCTCTCGGCTTTCGCTGGCGGTCTCTACCTGGAAATCGCGCCCGGCGCCGCCGGCCAACTCGTCACCGCCCGCGTCACCGCGTGTCACGAACCCGCCAAGTCGGTGGTCACCGCCCATCTGGTCACCCTGAACGACGGTAAGCTCCATCGCCAGCCGATCGCCGTCACGCCCGTCTCCGGCCAAGCCGGCCTCTTCGCCGTCGCCGGTCCCCTGCCACACGAGCACGGCATCCTCGAACTCGCCGTCACCAATCCCGAGTTCAAGAACTACGAGCCCAAGGTGCTGATTCGTGCCGACGCCGGCAAGGTCCAGATCGCCAGCAAGAAGCACTTCTTCTCCACTGGGCCCGCCCTCGCCGACTACCGTCAAGTCCTCGGCGACTAGCATGTTCCTGCGCAGCGACCCAGTCCACGCCCCCCCGTCTGCTTCCATCGAAGCGGACTGGGTCGCTGCCGCTCAAGCCGGCGACCGCGCTGCCTTCGCGCGTCTCCATCAACGCTTCCATCGCCTTGTTCATGGCATCCTGCTCGCCTCGGTCAGCTACGCCGACGCCGAAGATCTCGCCCAGGAAGTCTTTCTCCACGCCATGCAGAAGCTGCCGACGCTCCGCGATCCGCATTCCTTCGGCGCGTGGCTGGCCACCATCAGCCGCAACTTCGGCGCCACTCACCACCGGCGGCGCCGTCCCACCGAGCCCATCACCGAACTGAACGGCGGCCAGACCTCCGCCCACGAGGCCGCCCGGCTCCAGTCCGAATCGGCCGTCCTCGACGCGATTCGCCGCCTGCCCACCGCCTACCGCGAAACGCTCCTCCTGCGTCTCGTCGAAGGCCTCACCGGTCCCGAGATTGCCGAACAAACCGGTCTCGCCCCCGCCTCGGTCCGCGTCAATCTCTGCCGCGGCATGAAACTGCTTCGCGACCAACTCGACGGTCGCGCTGCCCTCGGAAAGGACGATTGACGATGCCCGCCGACGATTATCTTTGGGACAAGTCCGGCGATCCCGATCCGGAGATCGTCGCTCTCGAGCGTGACCTCGCGCGCTTTGCCGCCCCCCCGCCTAGGCTTCCTCGACGCCGCCCGCTGTGGCGTTACGCCGCCGTGGCCGCCGCCCTCCTCCTCGGCATCGCTGGATGGCGCTGGTTCAGCCCCGCTCCTCCCTCAGACTGGCATCTCGAATCCGGCCGCGTCCTCGCCATCGGCGAACGCCTCACCACCGGTCCTGGCGAGGCCACGCTCCTCAACGCCTCGCGAATCGGCACGGTACGCCTGGCTCCGAATTCCCATCTCCGCATCGTTCGCTCCGCCCCCGGTGATCACCGCCTCGCCCTCCACGAGGGCACGCTCCATGCCGTCATTTGGGCGCCTGCCCAAAGCTTCGCCGTCGAAACACCGGCCGGCACCAGCATCGACCTCGGCTGTGCCTATTCCCTCACCGTCGACCGCGAGGGTGCTGGTCTGGTCTCCGTCTCCGTCGGTTGGGTCGCCTTCCAAGCCGGTCGCGACGAGTCCTTCATTCCTGCGGGCGCCGCCTGCCGCACGGACCGCCGCTCCGGCCCCAGCCTTCCCTACTTCACCGATGCTTCGCCCGCCCTCACCAGCGCCATCGCGCAATGGGAAAGGACTCAGGAAGCCGCCGGCGTGCTCACTGCCGCGCGTCCTCGCGACGCGCTCACCGTCTGGCATCTCTTGCAGCGCACCCACTCGCCCGCCAGCCGGCATCAAGTCGCCCAGCGCTTGGTGGAGCTTGTCCCAGGCGTCGATGCCGCCGCGCTCGAACGCGGCGACCCGGCCGCCATCACCGCGGCCTGGAACGCACTCGGACTCGGCACCGTCGAATGGTGGCGCCACTGGAAGCACCCCTGGGCCGGCTAGCCGAACAAAATTGAATGCTTACCCGCCCGGCAATCCCGCTCGCCTTCAGCATTGAACTCGCAACCCACCAGCGCGATCCCCGCCAACAGATACAGCCACACCAACAGCGCAATCACCGCCCCGATACTGCCGTAAAGCACGTTGTAGCTTCCGATATTCTGCACGTACCAACTGAACGCTGAGGTCGACAGCAGCCACAGGAACGTCGCGACGACTGCCCCCGGCCACAAGCGCCGCACCGACCGTTGCCGCGCCGGCCCGAACCGGTACAGCATCGTCGTCACAAACACCACCGTGCTGAACGTCACCGCCAGCCGCGTCAGCACCACCAGCCACCGCAGGCTGCCCCGAATCTGATCGAAGCCCAGTTGACGAAACAGCGTGCGCTCCACATTCTCGCCAAAGAACAGCAGCGCGGATGCGCCAATCGCGGGCAACGCCACCGCAAACACCAGCAGAATCGCTCGTCCCCGCTGTCGCCAAAAGTTCCTCGTGTTCGGCACGCGATAGGCCGCCTGAAAGCCGTCCATCAAGCTCACCAGCACGCCGGACGCCGCCCAGATCGCCAGCAGCGTCGCCACAATCAGTAGCCACACGGGCCGCGTGCCGCGCTCGGCGAACACGTACAGGACGAATTCCTCGGAACCCGGCGGTACCACTTCGAAGAAGAACCTCGCCAGGTTCTTCGACACCGACGTCGCGTTCGCCTGCACCAGAATCGCCGTCAGCGTCGTCAACACCGGAAAGAACGACAGCAGCCCCGAATACGCCGCCCCTTTGGCGATCGCGTAACACCCGTCCCGGTGCGCGCTCCACAACGCCCGCCCGAAAAGACGAATCACCTCCTGCAGCAGCGTCATCACGCCATTGGTCATAGCAGCTTGGCCAAATGATTCACGCAGCGCTCGACGTCCTGCTCATCGTTGAAGAAATGCGTCGACAGCCGCAGATGCCCGTGGCGCACCGACCCGACGATACGCTCTTGCTTCAACGAAGCAGCCAGTTCGCCGGCCTCCCGCTGCGCCCAACGCGCCGCCACAATCGGACTCGGCCCCTCATTGGCAAAGCTCGCGCCCAACGTCGTCAGCTTCGCCCGTAGCAAGCCCGAAAGCTCCAGGTTGCGCGCTTCGATGCGGTCCATGCCCAGTTCCAGCATCTGGTCCACGGACGCCTCGAGCGCATACAGCAGCGCGCTCGGCAACAACACCCCCTCGTACTTCTCAGCGAGGTTCGAGATCTCCGGCGCGCCTTGATTCAGTTGATTCACCTGCCGCCAGTTGCGGTCGGTGCGCCAACCCACCACCATCGGCGGCAGCCACTCGCGCACGCGCGGCGCCACATAAGCAAATCCCGCTCCACCAGGCGCGTTCATCCACTTGTAGCCGTGCACCGCCAGAATATCCGGATCGATCGCCTGCAGGTCCAGCGTCACCGCTCCGGCGCCCTGCGTCCCGTCCACATAGAAAAGCACGCCGCGTTCCCGCAAAAAGCGGCCCAACTCCACCAGCGGCGGCCGGAACCCGGTGGAGTAGTTCATTGCGCTCACCAGCACCAGACGCGTCCGCTCGTTCACCGCGTCGTAGAGTCCCGCCCACGGCGTCTCCACAAACTCCACTCCCCGGTGCGCCAACATCGCCGGGAAATAGACGTTGTTGGGGAACTCCGGCAGCAGCGTCACCAGACGATCCCCCGGCTTCCAGTCGATGCCGTTCAACATCAGCGACAGCGCGTGCGCCGTCGCCGGGATGAAGCAGATGTCCTCCGCCGTCGCGCGAAAGAGGCGCCCCAGTTTCCCGCGCAGCCGATCGGCATCGTCGAACCAATTGAGAAAGTCCGTACACGCCAGTTCATCGCGGTGAGCAAAGTGCCGGGCCACCGCCTCGGTCGCGCGCACGGGCAACTGTCCGTAGGTCGCCGCGTTCAGATAAGTCCAATGCGCCAGAGCCGGAAACTCAGCGCGCACGGTGGACCAGTTCATGCGTTTACTGGATCGCCGCGCGCACCACGGCGATCGCGTCGGTGACTGCGATGTCCTGCGCCTGTTTGCCGCGCCGTTCCACCACTTCTACCTTGCCTTCGGCGAGCTTCTTGCCCACCGTAATCCGCCACGGAATACCGATCAGGTCAGCATCCTTAAACTTCACGCCGGCGCGCTCGTCGCGATCGTCCAGCAGCGCATCGAGCCCCGCCTTCTTCGCTTCTTCGTAGAGCGCCTGCGCCGCTTCCCGCTGCCCCGCGTCGGCCAGATTCACCGGCGTAATCACCACCTGGAACGGCGCGATCGAAGCCGGCATCACGATGCCGTCCTTGTCATTGAACAGTTCCACCGCCGCACACAGGATGCGCTCCACGCCGATCCCGTAGGAGCCCATGATCACGGTCACTTCCTGCCCTTCGGCATTCAGCACCCGCAAGCCCATCGCCTCGGAGTACTTATAACCGAGCTTGAAGATGTGCCCGATCTCCACCGCCTTGTAGACGTCGATCGGCTCACCCTTCACCACGTCCGTATCGCCGGCCACCACCTGCCGGATGTCCGCATAAGACGCTTTGAAGTCCTTGCCCGGCGTCACGTTCTTCAGATGGTAATCGTCCTTGTTCGCGCCGCAGATCATGTTGCGACGCCCTTCGAGCGCCGCGTCCGTCACCACGCGCATCTTCACGCCCACCGGACCCAGCGAGCCCGCGTCCGCACCCAACCAACCCCGGATCTCCTCCGGCGTCGCCGGCCGCATCTCCTTCGCCCCGCCGATTGCCGCGGAAAACTTTGTCTCGCTCAATTGGTGATCGCCCCGCAACAACGCCATCACCGGCTGCCCGTCCACCCACATCACCAACGACTTGATCTGCGACGTCGCCGGCAGCTTCGTAAACGCCGCCACCTCATCGATCGTCTTGAAGCCGGGCGTGTGAAATTCCTCGGGCGTCAAGTCACCTTCAGGGTCGGGGGTCGCCGGAGGCTGCGGTCGGGACACCGCCTTCTCCAGATTCGCCGCGTAACCCGTCGCCGGACAGTGCACGATAAAGTCCTCGCCCGCGTCGGTCCGCACCATGAACTCGCTCGATTGCGAACCACCCATCGCGCCCGAATCCGCTTCCACTGCCGCGAACTCCAGGCCGCAGCGCGTAAAGATCCGGCAGTACGCTTCGTAGTGCTTATCGAACGACGCATCCAGGCCCGCCGCATCGATGTCGAAGGAATAGGAGTCCTTCATGATGAACTGGCGCACCCGCAGTAACCCTGACTTCGGCCGCGGCTCGTCGCGGAACTTCGTCTGAATCTGATACCAGATCTGCGGCAGTTGCCGGTAACTGCGCACTTCGCCGCGCGCCACCGACGTCATGATCTCTTCATGCGTCATGCCCAGGCACAGGTCATGACCGTTGCGATCCTTCAGCCGGAACATATTGGCGCCCATGCCCGTCCAACGGCCGCTTTCCTGCCAGATCTCCGCCGGGTTCAGCGCCGGCAAATAAAGCTCCTGGCCGCCGATCGCGTCCATCTCTTCGCGAATAATCTGCTGAATCTTGTTCAGGCTGCGCTGCGCAAGAAACAGATAGTTGTACAACCCGGCCGATAACTGCCGGATGTAACCGCCGCGCAACAGCAACTGGTGGCTGGCGACTTCGGCTTCGGCGGGGTTCTCCCGCAGGGTGGGAATGAAAAGTTGGCTCCAACGCATGATGTTTGTGGGGAAACTTAGAGTGTATCTCACCGCTCATCGCCGAGTCGGTTCTGGCCGTCCTGGATCTTGGCGAGCGCCCCTTCCTCACGCCATACTTCCTCCGTGCCGGCGGTCTATTCTGCCTCGGCGAAATGGCGCCGCATTTACGTCCTGTGGGCGCTCGCCTGGATTGTCCTGGCCTTTTTCACCAGGTGGCCCAACCTCCCCCTGTGCCTCGTCGGCTTTCTGTTCTGCTGCCATCGCGCCGTCCTGCATGGCCAATGCATCGTCCTCACCCGCGCCGCTCTGATCTGCCAGTCGGCCACCGGCGTCCGCCAGTTGCCCTATCGACAGGTCGGCCGCCTGCGCTACGCCACCTGGACCGGCGACGTCCTCATCGAGCGCCCCTGGCTCCGCGTCCGCATCCCTCACCGCTTCCACCGCGGCGATGAACTCCGCCGCGCCATTTCCCTCGCCGTCTGGGCCCACCGCGGCGGGGCCGTGCCACCCGACCTCACGGATTCCGATAGCGCTTTCAGCTAACAATAGGAGCGTGGAGGCGACACGCAAATTTCGCTACTGGCCGAACCTCTCCCAATTCGGCATGCTGGCCTTTCTCGTCAGCCTGACGATGTTCTTCGGCTCGCTGATCCTCTCTTACGCCTTCGTTCTTCCGGCCAATGTCGGCGCGGACATTCAAGTCCCCGGCACGCTCTGGCTCAGTACCGCATTGATCGCTTCCAGCGCCGCCGCGCTCGCCACCGCCCGCTGGCACATCCGCCGCGGACGCCTGCGCGGCTATCGCCTCTACCTCAGCCTCGCCCTCGTCCTGGCCCTCACCTTCCTGGTCAGTCAGGTCACCGCCTGCGTCCAACTCGCCAACCAGGGTGCCTTCGCCGCCTTGGCCGGCATGCAGCGCGGCAACGTCTTTTACATCTTCGTCGGCTTCCACGCCTTCCACGTCATCGGCGGCGTGGTCGCTCTCATCGGACTGCTCGTGAGCGTTCGCGGCTGGGTCGATGCCCCGGAGCAGTCCCTCCGCAAGCAGCGCAACCGCGACAGCATCGTGGGCATGTATTGGAACTTCGTCGCCGTCAGTTGGGGCGTGCTCTTCGCCTTGCTCCTCTATTGGACGGCGCCCTGATGCCCTCACCCGCCACCTGCGCCCTTTTACTCGCGCTCCTCGCCGCCGTCGTCGACCTTCGCTCCCGGCGCATCCCCAACTGGCTCACGCTTCCCGGCTTGGCCCTCGCCCTCGCCTGGCACGTCACGCACGGCACTTGGCGCACCGCCGCGCTCGGCTTTCTGCTGGCCACGCTCATCTATCTGCCCCTCTGGCTCGCCGGGGGCCGCGGTGCCGGCGACCTCAAACTGATGGCCGCCATGGGAGCCTGGCTGGGTCCCACTTCCTGGATTCAGCTCTTCGTTCTCACCGCACTCGTCGGCGGACTCTGGGCGCTCGGCCTGATCATCGCCCGGCGGCGCGTCTGGATCACCCTGCGTAACATCTTCGGGATTCTTCGCTCGCTGCTCACCGGACGCCCGCCCCGGCACCGCCTCACCAGTAAGGACTCGCTCGCGATTCCCCACGCCCCCATCGTCGCCCTCGGCATGCTGCTCTGGCTGCTCGCCATTCGGCCTCTCCGTTAACAAGCCCCTCGCAGAAATTGCTGCCCGGCTGCGTTTTTTGCGCTCACTTGTTACCAGCCGAACGAAATCTGGTTAAGGCCCGAAAATTGCCTAGTACGTCCCCGTGCAAGCTTGGAAAAATCGCCTGGAAGCGCTGAAAGACCTTCCTCTGTTGGGACGCTTACTCTGGGAAGCCGCCCCCTTCGCCGTCTTTCTCACCACGTTCCTTCGCATCCTCGGCGGCCTCACGCCCCTGGCGATGCTTTATGCCGCCAAACAGATCATCGACCTCATCGCCTCTGCGAAGCCCGGTCAGGACCTCTGGTTCTGGCTCGGCCTGGAGTTCGCTCTCGCCGCTGTCTCACAAGTCATCGGCCGTGGGGTCGACTTCCTGGACACGATCATTGCGGACCGCTTCCGCCATAGCCTCGGCCTCAAAATCATGCACCATGCCGCCGCACTCGACTTGGCCAGCTTCGAGAACCCCGAGTTCAACGACAAGCTCGAACGGGCCCGCGCGCAAGCCACGGACCGTACCGGCATGCTCACCTCCGCCGGCTGGCTCATCCAGCGCTTCGTCATGCTCGTTTCGCTCGCTGGCGGCATCGTCTATTACTCGCCCTGGCTGCTGATCGTCCTCATCATCTGCGTCGTACCGGCCTTCCTCGTTGAAAGCCACTTCGCCTTCCTCGGCTATACGCAAGCTCACGAACTCACTTCGCAGCGCCGCCGTCTTGATTACTTCATGACCCTCGGCAGCAGCCGCGAAGCCGCCAAGGAGGTCAAAGTCTTCGGGCTCGCCCCGCACTTTGAAGCCCAGTATTCCGAAGTTTCCGAAGAACTCATTCGTCGCAATCGGAATCTCGCCGCCCGGCGCCTTTCGTGGGGATCGCTCCTGGCCGTCTTCGCCTCCGCTGGCTACTACGGTAGCTACGCTTACTTGGCCTACGCCGCCTCGCAACGCCAATTGAGCGTCGGCACTTTCACCTTCCTGGTGGGCTCAGTCGCCGGAGCCAACGGTCACCTGCAAACGATCTTCTCGCTCTTCTCCGACATCGCCGATCAGGCGCTCTTCCTGCGCGATCTCGTCCTGTTCTTCCGGGAAAAGCCCACCATTTGCTCCGTTGAAGGCGCCCTTCCCGCTCCGCGGCGCGTGGAGCATGGTCTCCAGTTTGAGAACGTCTCGTTCCTCTATCCCGGCAACCACCGCGCCGTCCTCGACAATCTCTCGCTCACTCTTGAGCCCGGCGAACGAGTGGCCCTCGTTGGCGAAAATGGCGAAGGCAAAACTACGCTCGTCAAGCTGATGGCGCGTCTCTATGACCCCACCGCCGGCCGCATCCTTCTCGACGGCCACGACCTGCGCGACTATCGCGTCGACGAGCTACGAGCCAGAATTGGCGTCATCTTTCAGGACTTCCTCCGCTACGACCTCTCTGTCCGCCAGAACATCGCCGTTGGCAGCATCGATCACCTCCACGACGATGAAGCCCTCTGGGAAGCCTCCCGCAAGAGCAACGCCTTCGACTTGGTGGAGCGTCTCCCCGAAGGTCTGGACCAGACCCTCGGCCGGCGCTTCGCTGGCGGCGTCGACCTTTCCGGCGGCGAGTGGCAGCGCATGGCGCTGGCTCGCGCCTATCTCCGCGAAGCCCAGTTGCTCATCCTGGACGAACCCACCGCCGCCCTCGACCCGATGGCCGAGTACGAGGTCTTCCAGAAATTCGGCGAACTCAGCCAGGACAAAATGGCCTTGTTCATCTCCCATCGCTTCTCCACGGTCCGCATGGCCGACCGCATCGTCCTGCTCTCCGGTGGTCGCATCGTCGAAGAAGGCACGCACGAGGAACTGGTCGAATGGGGCGGCACCTATGCTCGCCTCTTCGAAGTGCAGGCCTCCAGCTATCGCTAACCGGTTCTGTGATCCAATCGGATCAATGAATCGCCGACGAGCTATTTTGAGCACGCTGGGCGCCGCGGGAGCGCTGTCCGCGCAAACGCTGCCCCGTCTCCGCCGCGTGCCGGGCACCAAGCCCCGCAACATCATCTTCATCCTCACCGATGACCACCGCTATGACGCGCTGGGCTTCCTCAAAGGTCAGGCCTTCGTCCAAACGCCGGTCTTGGACTCGCTCGCCCGCGAAGGCGTCCACCTCAAGAATGCCTTTGTCACCACGGCGCTTTGTTCGCCCAGCCGGGCGTCAATTCTCACCGGCAAGTACGCCCATCGCCACAAGATCGTCGACAACAACACGCCCATCCCCGCTGGCACCACCTTCTTCCCCCAATACCTGCAGCAAGCCGGCTACGCCACCGGCTTCTTCGGCAAATGGCACATGGGCGCCAGCAGCGACGCTCCGCAGCCGGGCTTCAACCGGTGGGTCAGCTTCCTCGGCCAAGGCACTTACCTGCCCTCGAAGAACGGCTTGAACGTCGACGGCAAGAAGGTCCCGCAGAAGGGCTACATCACCGACGAACTCACCGATTACGCGGTCGACTGGATCAACCAACAGAAGAAAGATCAGCCCTACTTCGTCTACCTTTCCCACAAAGCCGTTCACTCCGAGTTCATTCCAGCGGACCGTCACAAAGGCCGCTTCGACAAAGAGAAGTTCGTCCCGCCCCCAACCATGGACGCCACCGGCGACATGGCGCGCAACCGTCCCATGTGGGTGCAAAACCAGCGCAACAGTTGGCACGGCGTCGAGTTCCCCTATCACTCGGACCTCGACATCGAGGAATACTACAAGCGCTACGCCGAAACTCTGCTCGCCGTCGATGAAAGCGTCGGCCGCGTCATGGACACCCTCAAGAAGCGCGGCGAACTCAATTCCACGCTTATCATCTACATGGGCGACAATGGCTTCGCCTTCGGCGAACACGGCCTCATCGATAAGCGCACCGCCTACGAAGAAAGCATGCGCGTCCCCATGCTCGCCCGCTGCCCTGACCTCTTCCCCGGAGGAGGCGTCGTCGACCAGGTCGTCGCCAACCTCGACATCATGCCCACCTGCCTCGCCGTCGCGGGTCTCGAACCGCCCGCCGGCATGGACGGTGCCAACTTCCTGCCCCTCGCCCAGAAGAAGCAGCCGGCCTGGCGCGACAGCTTGCTGTACGAATACTACTGGGAGCGCAACTTCCCGCAAACTCCCACCATTCACGCCCTGCGCGGCGACCGTTACAAGTACATCCGCTACCACGGCATCTGGGATCTCAACGAGCTCTACGACCTTAAAGAAGATCCCCGCGAAACCCACAACCTCATCACCGATCCGAAGCTCGCCCCCGTCGTCAAACAGATGAACGCCAAGCTCTTCGAGATCCTCCAAACCACCGATGGCTTGAACATGCCCCTCTATCCGGATTCCGGCGGCGTCAATGAAAAAAGGCACCCGGGCCGGTCACGCAGTGCCGACTTCCCGGATGCCTTCCGCGGCTCACCGAAACGTTAGTTCGTCGGGAACTCGCGAGGGATCAGTTCCGCTTCTTTCAATTCGCGCCACACCGGGGCGGGTACTTCCGCCTCGCGGATCAGCTTCACCGTCTCCGCCAATCGGCTCGGCGTCAGCGTCGACGTGACGATCTGTGTCATCACGTCCGGAAAGTTCACCACCAGCAGACCCGCCACCGCCGCCGACAGATGCAGCAACGGCGTTGACCCGCAGATCTTGAAGTACCGCGACATCAACGCTCGTTCTTCCGCCGTCGCCACTTCGTAGTTGTAGAGGAACGGCGGCGCCGTCGCCGGATCCTGCGTCAGGGTGAACGCCTGCCCGTAGTTGATCCCCATCAGCGTCACTTCGAACTTCGGGCCCTTCTGCGCGGCCTCGATGATCTTCATCAGCTGGCCCAGAATCGACGGGCAGAACGTGATGCCCGCATAATCGAGCGCCCCCGGCTCCTCGGAAATGAACCGATGCACGAACGCCGGATCCTTGATCCCGAGCCCGATCCGCTGCACGAAGCCGGTCTTCTTCACCTGTTGCAGATAGCGCACCGCCGGTCTCACGTCGCGCTCCCACTCAAGCCCAACCTGCTTCTCCATATCCGGCGAATCATGCAGCGCCACGCCGTAGAGCGTGCCGCCGCCGATCTCAATCCGCTCGCGGCAGATCTGTTGCTCGACGCCGGCCGGCGACGGGTCCCAGCGGTCCGTCAAGCCCTGATAGCGAGCCGGAATGCCCTGCAACAACGCCTCCGGCTGATGCTCCACCGCATCGCCCGCGGCCAACCCCAAATACCGCAAACATTTCGTTTGAAAACGAATCGAGTTGGGGTCCACCCCCAGATGTTCCAAAGCTAAGCCGAGTTGCAACGTCGCGCGATACAGCACCGCCGAATCGAACGTGCGGATCCCCAAATCGAGGGCCGCCTTCACCATCGGCACCACGTGCTTTTCCACGTCCACCGCTCCGCCTCCCGGCGCGGGGCCGAACCCAAATCGATGGCAACCAAAAGCAAAACGGTCAGCGGAAATTTCTCGAGAGGCAGGCATGAACCTCAAGAATATCAGGCTACTTCGCGCGGAACGCCTTGGCCCGCGCGGCCCAGGCATGGGCCTCGGGGTGGCGTTGCTTCTTCAAAAAGAGCGCGTACTCCGTCACCACTTCCCCCAGTTGCGGAAACGGCTGCACCGCCGCCTGTTCGTAACTGGCAATCGCCGCGCGATAGGTACTTTCCGCTTCGCCGTTACGATTCTGAGCTCGATACATTCGGGCCAGATGATAAAGTGCCAGCGCCCGCGTCGTCGCCGCCACCGCGGAATCGTCTCCTTCATTCGCCAGCGCTTTCCTGAGCCGCGGTTCAGCTTCGGTCATCCTCCCCTGCTCCACTTGCACTGCCCCCAGATACACCTCGCCGATACGCACCTCGGACTCCAGCCCTCGCAGCCGCATGATGCGCAGCGCCTCCCCAAACGCCTCTTCCGCCTGCCAGAACTTGCCGTCGGTCGCCCGCACCGCACCGATCTCCATCAACACGGACCCCACCATCGCCGCGTCCGGACCCAGCCCCTCCGCCATCAGCTTCTGCGCCATGCGCAGCAACGGCAACGCCCGCGCCGTGTCTCGCTGATACCGATAGAAGCTCCCCAGATACGCCGCCGCGGCACCCTGCGACGCGCTGTCCCCGTGCTCTCGCGCCAGTGCGTAAGCCTGCTTCAAAAGCGCCTCCGACTCTTGAATCCGGCCGCTCAACAGCACCACCAGCCCCAGGTAGGAGCGCGCATTCAGCAATTCCGCATTCCCGGGCGGCTGCGTCTTCTCCCATTGCGCCACGCAGGCCCGCGACAGCCTTTCCGCCTCGCCGAACCGTCCGTGGCGCAGATGCGCATCCGCTCGCCGCTGTAGTTCGTGCGCCGTCGGCGGACACATCGGTTCTTCGCCCGCGCGAAGCGCGCTCAGCGAAATCGTGCCCCAAATCAGCAGTCGTAACATCGAGAATGCTCCTGTTCATAGAGCCTTTCCCCAGGTCGTCAACTCTGAAGACCTATACGTCGCTCCTCCGTAATCGTTCCCCGCGGAAAGGGAAAAATTATGTCCCTTGAACGGACACTGCGCGCCAGCGCACACCCGTTCGCTAAACTGATAGTTTCCGCATGCAAGCAGGTATCGTCGGTCTTCCTAACGTGGGTAAATCCACGCTCTTCAACGCCCTCACCAAGTCCCGTAAGGCGATGGCGGCCAATTATCGTTTTTGTACGATCGAGCCCAATGAAGGAGTCGTCACCGTTCCGGACGAACGCCTCGCTGTTCTCAGCGGCATTTCAAAATCCGAAAAACTAGTCCCCGCCGTCTTCCAGTTCGTCGATATCGCCGGCTTGGTCGCTGGCGCCAGCAAAGGCGAAGGTCTCGGCAATCAGTTCCTCGCACACATCCGCGAAGTCGATGCGATCGTCCAAGTCGTTCGCTGCTTCGAGAACTCACAGATCGAACACGTCATGGATACGGTCGACCCCATCCGCGACATCGAAGTCATCAACACCGAACTCATCCTCGCCGACCTGGACTCGCTCGAGAAGCAGAAAGGCAAGCTCCCCAAGCTCGCCAAGGGCGGAGACAAACGCGCCCAAGCTGCCCTCGACCTCATCCCTCGCCTCGAAGCTCATCTCTCGAACGGCAAATACGCCGTCACGCTCGACATGACCGCCGAGGAGCAAGCCGTCGCCAAGACACTCTTCCTTCTCACCAACAAGCCCACCATTTACGCCTGCAACGTCGCCGAAGGCGACCTCGCCAATCCCGACGCGAACCCCTTCGTCCAGAAGGTCCGCGACTATGTCGGCCAGCATCACGACACCACCGCCGTCGTCGTCTCCGCCGAAATCGAAGCCGAACTCGTGATGCTCGATCCCGCCGAAGCGCAGGAGTATCTCGATGGCCTAGGCGTCACCGAATCCGGCGTCGGCAATCTGATCCGCGCCGCCTATCACATCCTCGGCCTGCGCACCTATCTCACCACTGGCGTCAAAGAAACTCGCGCCTGGACGATCCGCGCCGGCTGGAAAGCTCCCGCCGCCGCCGGCGTCATCCACTCGGACTTTGAGAAAGCCTTCATCAGCGCCGAAACCATCGCCTACGAAGACCTCGTCAGCCTGGGCTCCTTCACCAAGGCTCGCGAAGTCGGCAAGCTCCGCACCGAAGGCAAAGACTATGTCGTGCAGGATGGCGACGTCATGGAGTTCAAGACTTTCGTATGAAGCGCCGTACGTTTCTCGCCACTGCCGCCGCGGCTTCGGCCCAGGCCCAGGACGCTCGACAGGCTCCGCCCAAGAAGATCGCCGCCATCATCACCGAATACTGGCTCGGCTCCCACGCCGATGTCGTGGTCGGCAAATATCTCGAAGGCTACAACCAGGACGATCGCCCGCCGTACCCGCGCTCGAAGATTGCGTCCATCTTCACCGAGCACGTGCCCAAGCGCGACATGAGCCGCGAACGGGCGAAGAAGTACGGCGTACCCATCTTCCGCACCGTTCACGACGCCCTCACCTTGGGCGGCGACCAACTGGCCGTGGATGGCGTGCTCCTCATCGGCGAACACGGCGAGTATCCCGTCAACGAGAAAGCGCAAACGCTCTATCCGCGCTTTGAAATGTTCCTGAAGATCACCGACGTCTTCCGCGAAAGCAAGCGCTCCGTGCCCGTCTTCAACGACAAACATCTCTCCTTCGATTGGCGCCAGGCCCGCCGCATGGTCGAGATCTCCCGCGAGCTCAAGTTCCACATGCTGGCCGGCTCCTCCGTCCCCGTGGCCCAACGCATCCCCGCCATCGACGCACCCTTCGGCGTGAAACAGAATCACGCGGTCGCCATCTCCTACAGCGGCCTCGACATCTATGGCTTCCATGTTCTCGAAGCCCTCCAGTGCATGACCGAACGTCGCCGCGGCGGCGAGACCGGCGTCCGCTCCGTTCAGTGTTTGCAGAACCAGGCCTGCTGGGACTTCATCAGCAACAACGGCTGGGTGAAGTCGCTTTTCGATCAGGCCCTCACCCGCAGCAACACCCGCAAGCCCGGCAATCCACGCGACCTCGTTAAAGAACCCGCGGTCTTCATCGTCGACTACGTCGATGGCCTTAAAGCCGCCGCCTTCCTCATGACCGGCATGGTGGAAGACTTCACCGTCGCCATCGACCTCGAGGGCCAGCCCAAGCCGCTCACCACTCTGATGAACCTGCAAAACTTCCGGCCGCACCACCACTTCGGCACGCTCGTCAAGAACATCGAAGTGATGTTCGAAACCGGCCGTCCGCCCTATCCGGTCGAACGCACCATGCTCACCAGCGGCATCCTCGATTTCGGCCTTGAATCCCGCTTCCGCGGCTACGTCAAACTCGATACGCCCCAACTGGCCAACGTTCGTTACCAGGCCACCAGCGCCTCCCATTTCTCCACCAAAGGCTGGGGACCGGACGGGAAGCGTCTCGACTGACGCTAGACTGAAGAAGCCGCATGGCCCCCACGCTTGACCTCGATTCGTTTCCGACCCTAGAAGCCCTCGCCGTTGCGCTAACCCCGCATCTGGTGACCTACAACGCGCAGTTCTCCTACGTCTTCGCCGGCGTCAAACTGCACGAAGAAGACTTGAAGGACTTCCTCGAAGAGCCCATCACGGCCTTGCCGCCCAAGGCTCTCGAGCTGATTGCGCCGCTGCAGTTGTTCTTCGTCCCCTACCTCGAGCAAGTCTCTCCCGCCGGCCAATCGCCCGCCATTCTCAAGGTGGCGACTAAGCGCCCTGCCGAAGGCACTTACGGCTACGCTGCCGGCTTTGTCCGCGGCAACGGCCACGCGCTATTTCTGGCCGCGCAGGAGTCGAACCTCAACGACTACCACTACTACTTCTTCCGTTCCATCGCCGCCATGGTCACCGAGCGCCTGCCCGCCAGCCTCCAGGATTCCTACATGGCTCTCCTGCAGGACGAGCTCAAGGGCCAGGTGCACGGCGAGATGGACGAAGCCAGTTGGCGCCTCAAACAGGAGTACCTCGAAGCCAACGCCGGCCGTAAGAAGCCGGGCAAAGGCTTCCGCGAGTATGCCCGCCAATCGATGATCGATACAATGACTCTCTACCTGCACGGCATCTGCTGCGACATCGACGTCGAACCGGGCCCTCGCCAACTCGCCAGCCGTAACATCCGCAAGCGCCTCGAATTGCTCGATGCCGCCTATCCGCCGCCCAACGGCCTGCGCGTTCTCCCGCCGGCCGCTCGCAAGCGCTAAGGCGCCTTGCCCACTCCTCGGGCTTCCGATACCCTGACCAGGAGAGGTGCTCCGATGAAGTTACTCCTGGCCGCCCTGTTCGCTCCTGTCCTGTTGGCCCAATCTGCGAAGCCCCCGCTGGTGCGCGAGAACGCCACCATCCAGGTCAGCGAGCACGTCTGGGTCATTCCCGATGACCATGTTCCGATGGTCCCCAACGTCGGCATCGTCGTCGGCCAGCGCGCCATTCTCGTCGTCGACACGGGCCTCGGCCCCCGCAACGCCCAAACCATCCTGCGTGAAGTCGACAAACTCGCCAAGCGCCCCGAGCTCTACCTCGTCACCACCCACTTCCATCCGGAACACGCCGGCGGCAGTTCCGGCTTTCCCGCCCGCACCAAGTTCATCGTCTCCAAGATCCAACAGCAGGACATCGACGAACTCGGCCCGGGCATGATGGAAAGCTTCTCGCGCATCACCCCGCTTCACGCGGAACTCCTCAAGGACGTGCGCTTCCGCAGAGCGGACCTCATCTTCGACGAAAAGCACACCATCCAACTCGGCGGCCTCGATGTGGAACTGCTTTCGCTCGGTGGCACGCACACCCGCGGCGATACGCTCGCCTTCGTCAAACAGGATCGTGTCCTGTTCTCCGGCGACATCGTCATGAATCGCGCCTTCCTTTCCTTCGGTAAGTACTCCGGCGTCGAGCACTGGATCGACGTACTGAACCGCATCGACCAACTGAAGGCCGTCAAGCTCGTGCCCAGCCACTACGACCTGGGCGACGGCTCACTCACCGGGCAGCAGCGTCAGGTCTTCCAGCAGATCCAGACCCGCGTCCGCGATCTGAAGGCCCAAGGCAAGTCCGCTGAAGACTGTGTCCCCGTCCTCACCACCGAACTCCAAGCCAAGTACCCCGATTGGGTGGCGCCGAATCGCCTCGCTCCCGCCATCCGCACCGCCTACGCCGAAGCAAAGTAACTCCAAAGCGCGATAAATTAAGGCTGCATGCGGCTTCTCTTTGTGGTGTCCCTCTTCGCCACCCCTTTCGCCTCCGCCGCTCCGCACTACATCGATAGCCGCGCCTGCACCAGTTGTCATCGGGAGATTGCCGCCAGCTACGCCGACACCGGCATGGGGCGTTCCTTCTCGCTCCCGGCCTCGCTCCCCCCCTCCGCCGCCGAAGGCACGTACCATCACGATCGCTCGGACACTCATTTCGCCATGCGCCGTCGCGACGGCCAACTCTACCAACGCCGTTGGCAGTTGAATCCCCAGGGCGCCGAGATCAACGTCGAAGAACTGCGCGTCGATTACGTCATGGGCTCCGGCAATCACGCCCGTTCCTTCCTGCATCGCACGCCGCGCGGCACGCTCATCGAACTGCCGCTCGGTTGGTACTCCGAAGGCGGCGGCCAATGGGCCATGTCCCCCGGCTCGGATACGGCCCATCCGCGCACCCGCCGCTTCCTCTCCTATCGCTGCCTGTCGTGTCACAACGCGAACCCGCCAATTCCCGCCGGGCATGACGCCCCCGGCGCTGATCCCATCTTCGCCGGCGAGTTGCCCTCCGGCATCGATTGCCAACGCTGCCACGGACCCGGCAGCGACCACGTGCGCGCCACCGGCGCCGCCGCTCGCCGCGCCACCATCGTCAACCCCGCCCGCCTCACGCCCCAGCGCCGCATGGAGGTCTGCCTCCAATGCCACCTCGAAACCACCAGCGGACGCATTCCCTCCGCCATCGTCCGTTTCGACCGCGGCCCGTTTTCCTTCCTGCCCGGTGAACCCCTCAGCGACTTTCTCCTCGCCTTCGATCACGCCCCTGGCACCGGGCACGACGACAAGTTTGAAGTCGTCGGCTCCGCCTACCGTCTTCGCCAGTCCGCCTGCTTCCTCCGCAGCCAGGGACAACTCACCTGCGATACCTGCCACGACCCTCATCGCGCCCCCCGCGGCGCGGCCGCCGTCCAACACTACGGCGCCGCCTGTCAGAAATGCCACCCCGGCATCGCCGCGCAAACCGCCGCCCATCGCCATCCTCGCGGCGAGAACTGCGCCGGCTGCCACATGCCGCAGCGTCGCGTCGAGGACACTCCCGGCATCGTCATGACGGACCATCGCATTCAGCGCGGCCCGCCGCCCGCCGGCCTCACCGCGCCCTTCCGTGAGCACCCGCCCGAAGAGTACCGCGGCCCCGTCATCCCGTACTACACGCCCGACGATCCGCTCTACACGGCCGTCGCGCAAGTCGGCCTCAAGAACAACCTCGCCGTGGGCCTGCCGCAGTTGCAGAAACAACTCACCGTGCAGAAGCCCCAGCACCCTGAGTTCTACGTCGTCCTCGCCGACGGCCTTCTCGCCTCGGGTCAACGCGCTGAGGCGATCGCGGCCTACGAACAAGCCCTGCGGCTCAATCCCCGGTCCGCTCGCACCTTGCGCCTGCTCGCCGCGGCCGACCCCGCCCGCGCCACCAACTTACTCAACCAGGCACTCACTATCGATCCCCGCGATCCACTTACTTGGTTCCAACTCGGCCAGCGAGAAAGCTCCGCCGAGAAGATCCGGCGAGCCATCGCTCTCGATCCTTCCCTTCCAGACCAGCACCGCGGTTTGGCCGAAGTCCTTCTCAAGAGCGGCCAGCGCCCGGCGGCTCAAGCGGCCCTTCAGGAAGCTCTGCGGATCGATCCCTATGACGCCGCCGCCTGGAACTTACAAGCCCGACTCTCCCTGGAATCCAACGCCCTCCCCGATGCCATGGCCAGTTTCGTTAAAGCAACTCAACTCGCCCCTCGCCAAGCCACTTACTTCTACGACCACGCTCTGGCCCTCGCTCGTACCAACCAATTCGACGAAGCCGTTCGCCAAGTCACCACGGCCATCAATCTCAACCCGGATCTTGCCGCTGCTCATGAGTTACTCGGCGGCTTGCACGAGACGCGCGGCGACGCGGCCGCCGCCATCCGCGAGTATCAGCGCACCCTCTCCTTACAGCCCGATTCCCCCCGCGTCCACTTGCGCCTGGGCCTGCTGCTGGCGGCCCAAGGTCAGTCGAGCCTGGCCCGGCAGCATCTGCAGAAAGCCGCGGCCAATCCAGCCTTCAGTGGCCCGGCCAACGAAGCCCTTCGTCTACTGAATTAAAGGTTCAGCCAGTCCTTGGCCACTTCAAACACGCGCGGCAGGGTCACCGGATTCGTCGTTGCCAGCAAGGGAAAGTCGCCCGGCGCGATGCACAATAGCTCGTCCATGCCGTCTCCCACGAATAAGTACGCCGTATTTCCCCGATACTCGGCATACTTCTCGAACTCCTGCCACGTGTATTGATAAAACATCTCGAGATCGACGTAAGTGCCCAGCGTATCCATCTGCGTCGGCACCGGACTCGCCGTCTCCTGATCCGCTGTTACTAACAGACTGCTAAAAGGCTTCAGCTTATTTCTCACCCCGTAGGACACCACACACAGCGACGGCCGCGCCCGCCGCACCGCCTGCATTAACGACCATTCGACGAACGTATTGTTGATCAGCAGCGTTCCATTCCCGCTCAACAACACCGCGCGCACGAACTCCGCCAGTATCGGATCCTTCGCCAGCTCGCCCTCGGTCGTGCGCAGCTTCAGTTGCTTCAACCGCTGATCCAACTGCCGCGGACCCGGCACCTTGTCCACCTCCACGATCCGCTGCACCTCGGTCATCAACCGGCCGCGATAAGCCTTCAATTCCTCATAACTCAGATTCACGCCGCCACGAATCACTGGCGCGCTCGCCGAGATCGCCCAAGCTCCGTAGGGCTCCTTCGTATAAAGCTCCGCCAACGAACGATCCTTACCGCCTGCCAACAACGCCGGCAAATAATCGGCCGTCTCATCGACCTTCAGCTTGATCCGCTTGCCGCGCTTCTGCAACCGCAGCCACATCCGGTCGGGTGCCGCTGGCAACTCCGATGGCGCTGTCACGATCACCAACCGCGGATGACCATGCCGCGCCACCTCCGCCTCCAGCACCGGATCGAGCCGGCCAAATACTTGCGCGATCGCCCGGCGCCACTCCTGGTTATGCGGACTCCGGTTCAGAAAATCCACCTGATCGAGCGTGAAGCTGCGCCGCGGCCACGTCTTTTCGTTCACGTTCATCCGCCGTTCCACCTCGCGCAGAGCAGCAAACAACTGCTCCACCTCGGCCGGATCCGTCTTCGCCAACAGCGTGAAGAGCCGCTCGTGATAGCTCTGCTCGGCCGGGAACATCAGGGCCCAGTCCTGCAGTTGCTGAAAGAAGAACGTCGAGAAGGTCGCCGGCAGCCGGTCAAACAGACCCTCGTCGATCAATGCCTGCAACACCGGCGAAAGCGGCATCTTAGAGAATCTCGCGCAGAGCCTTGCCTGCCATCTCCCGCGGCTTGAAGCGCAGGAACTCGGCCGCCGTCGCCGCCACGTCCACATGGCTCACTGGTCGCTCTGTCTCACCCACCGGAATGCCACCGCCGAGCGCCAGCATCCATAAGTTGCGGCACGAAGCATCGCCGCTCCGATGATTCAGAAACCCGTTCGACGCATTCTGATCCCCGTCGCGCCCCAGTTCGGGCAGAATCAGCACGGTGGTCTTGTCCTTATAGCGCGGGTTACTCTGCACCTCGTCCCACAACATCCCCGTCATCCGATCGGTTCGCGTGATGGCCTGCAGATACAGCGAGTAAGACCCCCAATGCGCCACGTCCATATCCCAGAAGTTCACCAGCAACAGCGACGGCGCAAACTCACGCATCACCTCTCGGGTAATGAAAAACGTCAATTCGTCCCCGGAAGACGGCGACTCCGGCCCGTTGATGTACTCCACCAGACCCCGCGTCAAAGTCTGCCGGACGTTCTGATCCAACTCGCGCCCCGCCTTGAAGATCGTCCAGCCCACGCCCTCATAGCCTTCCGAAAGCACGGACTCCAGCCGCCCCAGAACCGCCTCCCGGTCCGCCAGGCTTTGGCCCTTGCCGCCTTTCTTCACCACGTCGCTCACCGCTTCCAGCAGCAATTGCTTAGGCAGTACGACGTTTGCCCCGTAAGGCGCGCCCAAACCGCGGTCCGCGCTCCAGCCCATCTGCGCGAAGCTCTTGTTCGTCGCCACCACCCACGCATCCATCGGATTGGCGCCCGTCTGCTGGCGATACTGCTCGAACACCGTCGAAGAGGCCGGCGGCTGGAACCCGAAATCGTCCACCCGCTGCCAATTACCCGTCACGATACTGGCCGTCGAGTTGAAGTGCGATAGCACGCCGTTGTTCGCGCACGCACGGAAGAAATGGCCTTTCGGCTTCAGCGACGCCAGCCGGGGAATGTTGATCAGCCCTTCCGGCCCGAACGTTTCCGAGTAGCGCACCCCGCCGCCAAAGGTGACGATGATGACCTTGTGGTCCCGCCGCGGCTCCGGCTGTGGCCCGCCCCACAAAGGCGTACCCGCGATCCGGTCCGCAATGGAGAGGCCCGCCAACTGCACGAACCGGCGTTTCGAAAGGGGAAACATTAGTAGTCGGTGATCTCGCCCGCTTTGTTGCGCCGTCGGATCTTCTCGCCCAAATCAAGCGGACGATCGTAGCCGGCTTGAATCTCGCCCCCGGGCGTATAGTAAGGGCCCAGGTCCACCGCCATGCTTCCCTTGCCCTCTTCCACAAACGTAATGCCGGTGATCAGCTTCGCGGACTTGTACCCATAGCGCCCCGGATCGATCAGGCGCAGCGGCGCTCCGTGCTTACCTGTCAGCGGCTTTCCGGCCATGTCCATTGCCAGCAGCACCCGCTTCGCCAGGATCTGCTCGAGCGTAAAGTACTCAAACCATTTGTCCGCGCAATCGATCCGCACCGCCCGCGCGTTCTTCGCCGGCTTCGCCATCTCCAGCAGATGGCCGAAGCGGAAGCCGCCCCAATCCGTCCGCGAGGACCAGCCCTGCACGCACTTCATGCGGGAATTCTGCGTCTCTTGAGGCAAACGACGCAACTCTGCCACGGAGAGCGCTTGCGGCTTCTCCACCAACCCTGCCACCCGCAGCTTGTAACCCGCCACATCGATGGCCGGTGAAGGGTTGTACCACATGATGCGGAATCCCAACTCGTCAGCCTGATCGCTCGGCATCAACAAGTCGGCGCCGCGTAGCGCGGCCCCACCCGCTACGGCGAATAGGAATGCTCTGCGGTCCATATGCGCCTCGATGGACTCGACTATATCGGAACAGCGTTAGCGGGTCAAGACGCTCTCCCGGATCAGGCGCGCCCGCTCCGTTTGCGTCCATTCGAAGATCAGATCCTTGTCCGCGTCCGTCAAAATCGCGTCAGAGTGTAGAAAAGTGTAGATTTCGAGGGGCATGCCCCCGTCCTGCACCTGGTTGGCGATCTCCGAAAGCCACCGCTGACGCCGCACCGACGGATACTCGGCCCAGCGCGACAGATTCAGCCGCGCCCGGCCTTTTTGAATGTCGTCCCGCACCAGCAGCGACGCCGGCGCCACGTAGCTGTACCACGGATACTGCGTCACGTCGGAGTGGCAATCGCGGCACGCGGCCTCCAAGCGCCGCATCACCGCCGGCGGTACCTGCGCCCCTTGCAGCATCGGTTTGGCGTTCGGCACCTGCCGCGGCCACGTCGCGATCGACGCCGCCACCACTGCTCCGAGCGACACCCCTCCCCACCCCTTCCACCGCATCACTTCACAGCCGCCGACCCTTCGGTCAGATGCACCGTCCGGCCGCCCGCCACTTTTTCCCAAGTCTGCACGTCCCCATTCGGCCAACGCACCTCCACCCGTTCCGCTTGCGCCGCTTTCCCCAAACCGAAGTGCAGCGTGAACGAGTTCTGCGAATAGAAACTGGTTCCGCTCATCACTTCGTCGATCATCGCCCGCCCCTCGCTCACCACCGTCACTCGCGCCCCAATCGCACTGCGATTGGACTTGGTCCCCGTCAACCGCACATTCAGGAAATTCCCCGCCGCCCCGCTCCGCTTTAGCAGGCTCGGCGTCCCGTTCATGTTCACCATGACGATCTCCGGACGCCCATCCCCATCCAGGTCCCCCGTCGCCAAGCCACGCGCCGCCCGCAACGTGGCGAAGGCCGGGCCGGCCACGTCGGTCACGTCCTCGAAGCGTCCTTGCCCCAGGTTGCGATACAGCACCGTCGGCTGATGGTAACGCTCCCCGATCTTCGCCGTCTCCACTTCCGGAAACACATGGCCATTAGCGATGATCAACTCGCGCCATCCATCGTCATCCACATCCACAAACGCCACCCCCCAGCCCAGCAACTGTCGCGCGCCCAGCCCCGCCTCTTTCGAGACGTCCGTAAAAAAGGCGCCATCGTCGTTGTGATATAGCGACGTCAGGTCGCCGAGGAAGTTCGTCTTCGCAATATCCAGCCGGCCGTCGCCGTCGTAGTCCGCCACCGCCACCCCCATGCCGGCCTGCGCCCGGCCATCGAAGTTATAAGCGACTCCCGCCTCAAGCCCGCGCTCCTCAAACGTCCCGTCCCGCCGGTTCCGATACAGCAGACTCGCAATCGCATCGCACGCCACGTAGATGTCCGGCCAGCCGTCGTTATCGAAATCCGCCGCCACCACGCCCAGACCATACCGGCCACCCGGCTTCAGGATTCCCGTCGCTGCGGAAACATCCGTGAACCCGCCTCGCCGATTGTTGCGATAGAGGATGTTGTGCGCCAGCGGCAATCCCCGCGGACCGCACATCACCGCCAGCCCCTTCCATTCGCACGTCGGCCCACTCCCTGGCCGCGGCGCCGTCTCCAGCTTCGACTCCACGTAGTTCGCCACAAACAAGTCCAGCCAGCCGTCGCGATCGTAATCGACAAACGTGCACCCGGACCCAAACCTTACCCCCGTCGTCGGCAGGCCCGCCTTCGCCGTCGCGTCCTCAAACGTCCCGTTCCCCGCATTCCGATACAGGCGGTTCACTCCGTAGTAGGTCACCAGCAGATCGGCGCGGCCGTCGTTGTCATAGTCGCCGACGCAAACGCCCTGCGCCCACCCGGTCTGCGTCAAACCCGCTTTGGCCGCCACTTCCGTAAAGCGCCCGCGCCCGTCATTGCGATAAAGCTGCGGACGGCCCGCCTCGCCTGGCTTCGCCTTCAGCGTCGTGCCATTGGCGAAGAACAAGTCCTCGAAGCCGTCCTGATCAAAGTCGAACACGGCCACGCCGTTGCCCGTCGTCTCCAGGATGTATTCCTTCCGCGTCAGTCCCCCATAGACATTCTTTCCCGTCAGGCCCGCGGCCGTCGCGATATCGGTGAAGCTGGTGTTCCAGGCGCCCCACGCCCCCAGAACCCCGGCCAGGAAGGCTCCGGCTACCAGGCTCACTCTCATGCGGAGCCCATTTTATCCCATGCATTAAAATGGGCCTAACCGATGACGTTGGTCCTGCTCCTGCTTTTCGCGGCGGCCGCAAGCTTTGAAGAAAGCTTCCGCGCTGGCTTGCTGGCGCTCCAACGCAACGACTTCCGTACCGCCGCCACTGAATTGGAAGCCGCCAGTCAGTTCGCCCCCACCAACGGCCGCGTCTGGATCGCGCTCGCGCAAACTTACCGTAAGCTCAACGACCCCGCCCAAGCCGATCGCGCCGCCGCGCAGGCCGAAAAGCTCGGCGCTCGGGACGCTCTCGTCCAGAAGAGCCTCGCCATCTACTATTCCGAGGCCGGCGTCACCGCCCGGGCCGCTGCCGCGCAAGCCGCCTATGCCGCGCTCACACCTCAGGACGCCTCCGCTCGCGAGAACGCCGAAGCCCTCTACTTCGCCGCTGCCCAGCCGCTGCTCCAGCAGCAGAAGTTCGCCGAAACGATCGCCCTGCTCACCCAGGCGCGCACGGCTCTCCCCGGCAGCGCGCAACTCGAACTCGCCCTCGGCGTCGCGTACTACGGCATGCGCCGCTTCGACGACGCCGCCACCGCCTTCCTCGCCACCATCGCCCTGGCGCCGGAAACCGAGCAGCCCTACCAGTTCCTGGGCAAATCGCTCGATCAGATTCCCCGGCGCCTCCCCGACGTGACGCGCGTCTTCCGTCAGTACGTAGCCGCGCACCCCACCAGCTCGCTCGGGTACGTCCTCGAGGCCAAGGCGCTCAATGCCCAATCCCTCGAACCCGAAAGGGCGCAGAAGCTGATCGAAAAGGCCGTCGAACTGAATCCGCGCGATGCCGCGGCCCACTTCGAAATGGGGGCGATCTACTTCCGCCAACGCCGCTATGCGGAGTCCGCCCAGGCTTACGAACGCTCCGCCGCGATCGACCCTCGTCAAGCCGCCACCCACTATCGCCTCGCCAACGTCTACAGCCGGCTTGGCAAAGTGGCCGAAGCTCAGGCACAGCGGGAACTCCACGCTCAGCTCGTCCGTGAGCAGGAGTCGAGCGGGCGCTAGCTCACCGCATGATGCTCAAATGGCTGGCTGGCATCGTCTTCGTCGCGCTGATTTTCGTCAGTGGGCGCGCGGTTGGCGTCCTGCTGAAACAGCGTGCCACGCTCCCGGTGGAAGCCTGGTGGCTAGCCTGGCTTCCTCTCCTGATCTGGACTAGCATTCTCCTCCACGAAGGCGGCCACCTGCTGGGCGGCCGCTTGGCGAGCTTCCATCCGCGGCTCCTGATTGCCGGCCCCCTGCGCGTCGAGTTTCGCGCGGGCCGTGGCCGGTTCTCCTGGGAACGCTCCCTGGCGCTTTGGGGTGGCCTCTCCGCCTGCCTGCCGGACGCGTTGGACCTCCAGAACCTGCAGCGGCGGCTCCTGCTGATGGTGGCTGGCGGACCCGCCGCTTCGCTTCTCGCCAGTGCGCTCGGTTGGGGACTCGTGGTATTCACCCATCACCCGCTCCTCCGCTTTCTGGGTGGCTGCACCGGCCTGCTGAACGCGGTGCTCGCCCTCGTCACGCTCATGCCGATCAGCGCTGGCGGCTTCCGCAGCGATGGCCAGCGTCTGCTTCAGCTTCTCCGCGGCGGGCCCTCAGCCCGCCGGCTCACCGCCCTTCACTTCCTCCTGGCACTGAGCGAGCAGACTCGTCCCCGCGACTGGCCGGCCGACATGATGAGCGACTGCTTCACCGACCCCTCCTACGACGGCGTCTCCTCCGCCTGGCTCTGTCACCTCTGGCATCTGGATCGCGAAGAATGGACCGCCGCCGAGAGGTCGCTGGAGGAAGCCTTACAACTGGCCCCGCAATGGCCGGCCACGGCGCGGCCATTGCTCTACGCCGGCGCCGCGTACTTTCTCGCGACCCATACCGCGCAAACCGCCCGCGCCCAGTCCTACCTTGATCGATGCACCGCAGCCCGCGGACTCCTCACGCCAGAAGCGCTCGTGCTTGCCGAAGCCGCCGTCGCGCGCGCTCTCGGCGACCACGATCGCGCCGGCGAACTCCTCCACCAAACGCGAAAAGCGGCCGCCCTCCTGCCGGAGGCCACGGCCGCTCAAATCAATGAACTCGTGAACTGGATCGAGCGCCGGTCTTAGCGCCGCACGGGTCCTCGCCGCCACAGCGCCACCGCCACCAGACCCGAGCCCAGCATCACGAAGGCGGACGGCTCCGGCGTATCCGTCTGCGGGAACTCACCGCTACCGCCTTCGAACCCGCCGACTTCCTGCGTGATGGGATTCGTATAGATGCGGAAGCCGCTGAGGTCGAAATCCGCCGGATTTAGCGTCTGCACCAAATCAAACAGCGCCTGCGCGCCGGGAGTCAACGCGCCCGTGCCATCGACGATCCGGCGATTAGCCTTCACCGCATCCACCGCGATCGACGGATCGGCCAGGGCCATCGAATCCAGAATCGCCACCCAACTGTACTTCTGCAGGGCGTTCGGATCATTCTGCATCCCGAGTGTCGTCCCGCTCAGATCGGCGAGCGTCGAGACCGTCGCTTCATAGGGCAGCGTGGTCGCATTCGGCAGAAACTGATTGCAGAACAACTGCTTCAACTCGCCATCGACGTTGAAGATAAAGACACCGGACCCCGCTGAGTCCGACACGAACTGCATCTGCGCGATCGTCGCCGAATAGGCCGAACTCGCTAACAGACAAAGACACCATCCGAGCTTCTTGAACATAGATTTCCTCCGCTTGATCTCCAGAGCGCCACGCTTGCCATTCCCGGGGGATTTAGCAGCAGGTCGCCGGCTGAACTAGAACTGTCGTTCTAGTACTGCAGCCCTAGAGATACGCGCAGAAATATTTCGTTTCAGCTCAGAGCCCAAGAAAAATCGTGCAGCCCGCTAACCGAGCGTCGAACTGATGTCGCGCACCCAGACCGTCAAGGCATAGCCGGGCACCCGCTTGGGCGGCGTGGTGGCAAAGCGGGCCCAGATGGTGAAGGCTCCTGGCCCGGTGCCGACCGAGTACCAATTGGTCGCGGGATCGTTGTCGTCATCGGTCTCGCTGCCACCCATGGTCTGTTGGTAGAACGTCGCGAGGTCGCTGTAAGAGGCCTTGAGATCGGCGGTCACAGCCGAGTGGGTGGTGACCCAAGGATTCGTCCAGTCCTCATGCACCTTCGTGCGGAAGGCCACCGCCACCAGCGGACCCGAACCGTCCGCCTCGGCCGAAAAGCACAAGGCGCGTTGGACATGGGGGATGAGATCGTACGTGGTGTCGCTCTGAAAGATGCTTTGGGTAAAAGAGTAAGCCCCTAAGCCACCCATCAGCGCCGGCCCGCCTTGGGGCAACTGGTGCGCCTGCTGATGCGGATAGGCCCGCGCCGCCGGAATCTGGTGCTCCTTCGTCGGCGTGTTCACCCGATCGCTGGTGGCCGGATAGCTCGCCTGCTTCCCCAACGTGTAGTCGGTGAGGTCATCCGGCGTGTAGCAATAGGAGTCGACCAGATAGAGTGGCCGAGTCAGACTATTCAGGATCACCACGGCGAGGCCCCCCGGCACATCGACCGGGTCAAAGAGATCCGCCGGATTCAGCGGACCGTCGGCCAAAGCCAAGTCTCCCATCTGGGAAGCCTTGGCGATTTCGTGCGCATACGGATTGGCGATGAGGCCCACCGGCGCCACCACGCCCGAAGTATCGAGAGCCATCGGCTTAGTTCCCCACCTTCCCTGGCGTCAGATCCGCCAGTGCATCTTTGTCATAGATCTTCAGAAGCGTGCCGGGAACGAGCGCCGCCGACGGGTCCGAGAGTTGATCGCGATTCAGGTCGTAGATAGTGGTCGCCAAGCTCGCATCGCCATAGGCCGCCTTCGCCATGGAAGCAAGCGTATCTCCCGCCGCCACCGTCTGGGTTCGGAACCGAACGGCGGCCGCCGTGGCTCGCCATAAATCAATGGCTTTGCCAAACTGGATGATCACGTCCTCGGTGACATCGGCAAACGCATAGGTGTTCACCACGTTGTCCCAAGCCGGGGCGCGCAGCACGCTCTGCGAGACGGCCTTCTGGATATCGGCGGCGTGAATCGCCGCCCCGGCCGGCAGGGCGACGTCGAAAGCGGCCATCTGCGATTCGAAGTCATCCCAGTGGGCCTTCATCATCGTGTAGAGTCCGGGCGGGGTGCCGGCCGGCGCGGCTGGATCGGTGACACAGTAGCTCAACATGTCCGCCACCGCGGACTGCAGCATCGGCACCGGACAGCCCGGCTCATTGATCCAGGAATTCCAGGCGGGGGGCGTGTAGCTTGGGTCCAGATTCACTCCGGGAAACTGAGCGACGATCCCGCTCATCGGATGGGCCGCCTGATAAGCCGCATTCTGTTTCTTCCAATGCTCCACGGCCTTCTGATACTCCTGATACTGCCACGCTTCGAGTAACTCGAAGCCCCAATTCCACGCCACCGCGGCCTTCAGGTAGGCCGCCTCCAAACTGCCGATCAGACAATAGAGACCGACGGTGGAAGTCCGATGCTCAGCGACCTGCAAGGGAGTGAGCGAGGGATCGTTCAACGAACTGGTGGTAATGCTCTGGCGGTAGGCACGCAAGCGGGTCAAAACCCCGGTGGTGGCATCCAAATCGAAATAGGTGTTCGTATCCGCTACCCATTGCTTCGTCGTGGTGTCGGGAATCAGGGGGACATACCGCTGACCGTCCACCTGGAGCTTCTGCATCGCCGCCCAAACCTCGCTGAACCCTTTGTTGAGGCTCACCAGATCGGTAACAATCGTATCCGCCTGCCCCTTCCAGATCGCATTGATGACGTCGGCTTTCAGCGCATCCAGACTGTCTTGCAGCTCCGCCTGGGTGAGAGGCGGGGCGGGAGGTGGCGGCGGATTCACCGCGTCTTCGAGTAAGTCGAAAACGAACAGCGCCGCCGCCAGGGCAATGCCCACGGGCGCGCCGCCGGGCACGGCGAACGACACCATCATGGCGGTGTTCAAGCCGGAATCGATCAGGCGCTTCGCGTCCATGGTCAGTTCGCCTCGAGCGCCATCTGCACCATGCGCGACATCAACTCCAGCCGCCAGTAGCGCACCGCCAGCGGCTTCGCCGCGGGCCCGGCCGCGGTGGTCACCAGATCGGCGCAGAGCGGCACCAGACCCACCGGCGGACTGGTGCCGGGGGCATCGTCCCAAATCTGGCCGCCATCGTTCCACGCCTGGTACGTCTTGGCGAACAGAGCCGGCGCCACCGGATTCGACCCTACCGGTCCAGCCGCGAGCACGCCGCCCGCCAGCGTGGTGGCGACGGCCAGGAACGAGGCCGCGTCGAGCGTCGGCTGGGCGTTGCTCACTTCCCTCTGAAACGAAGCCCAGAAGGTCTGCTCGGAAAGCGCGGCAAGCGCCCCCGGGAAGCCGGCGAGCCCTCCGAGGTCCGGATCCATGGCGATGACCGCATGGTTGGAGGGATTGCCGTGGACGTCCTCAAAGCAGTAACTCACGGGCGTGGGGGGCCGGGTGAGCTTCGGGTCTGCCTGAAAAGCGATCTCGCCGGTATCCGTCACCAGCCAGACTCCCTCGCCATCCACGGACAAGCTCTTCCCGTCTTTTTGGAGGATGGCATGCGAGGCCGGCACGTCGGCCAGGAGCACGTCCTGCAGCCCCGTCAGGCGAACGCTCTGCGGATCGATCGGGAAGAAGGCGGAGCTATTGGTGAGCACGTCCGCCGAGACTGTCGCCCCGGCGGGGACGGCAGAGGAGACGATGAAATCGGCGGCCATCGGCATGAAGCGCTTCATCAGCGAGAAGTCGATGCTGATGGTGGCCTCGTTGGACTCATTGTTACTTTGGTCCACCACCGTGTAGGGAAGCTTGAACAGATTGGCACTCGTCCCTCCCCCACGGAAGATAATCTCCGGTTTGAGGGGAACGCCGCCCTTCTCCCAGGTGGCGCCGTCCGGCGTGGCAAGTTGCCCCAGGCGAGCACTCTTCACATCCTTGTAGCCCAGAGGGATGACGCAGGAATCGAGGAAGGGAATCTGAACCACGTCAGCTCGATTCATGCCTTTCAGGTTGATGTCGTAGGCCACCGGAAGAAGGTTGAAGTCCAATTGGATCGTCCCCGCACCGGTGCGCGTATTGTCCGGTGCCACCAGGACGTAGCCGATCGACACGCTGCTGGCGGTGAAACGTGACCCATCCGGAGTGAATAAGAGAGACTTGTCGTTCACACTCCAATTGCCTAGCTGATCGAGCAGCGCGCCGGCAAACAGCTTGACGGTGTAGGCGCCCGCCAGCCCGGGGTTGGCCGCCACCACATCCACCTTGGTCACCGCCCGGCGATCGACGGAGGTCTGCGTGACGTTCGCCGTTTGGGCCGGCAACAGAAAGACGGTCAACTTCGCCGGGTCAGAAGTCGCCTGGCCTTCCGTTACGACGTAATTGACGGTGGCGGTGATCATGCCACTGGCCAACGTGGCGCTGGGCGTGAAGATCACCTTGCCGGCTGCCGGGTCGACGGTCCAGGCGCCGTCGGCAGTCGATGTCGTGCCCTGCAACTGGGCGTTGACGAGGGCAAACTCGACCGCCTTGTTGCGACCGGCAGTGGTCAACGACAGGTTCGACGCAGAAGGTTTGGCCGTGGGCGCGGGGAACTTGATGGTGGCCGTGGAGGGAAACGAATTGACCCCGCCGCGGCTCACCGCGTAGTCCACCAGGACTTGAGTCAGCGAAGCGGGCAACGCGGTGGGCGTGAAGACCAGTTGCTTGGTCCCGCTGCCCGACCACGTTCCCACCTTGACGTCATTCCCCTGAGCGTCTTTCACCATCACATCCAAAGTTCCGGTAACGGGCATCCCTTTCTGCAGGAGGACGACCTCAATGACGGATTCCGGAAAGGCGACTTCGGACGAACGGTTTACGGCATCCGCCGTGAGGGCGGTGGCGGGGAACAGAATGGCCAGCGCGGCCACGTTGCCATCGTCGCCAAACCGATACGCCACCGTCTTGAGGACCGCGGTTACCGAAACGCCGGCTTTCGGCGTGAAGACGGCCTGCTTCTTCGTTACGTCCTGACTCCACACGCCTTCGGTATCGTCCGTCGATCCCACGTATTGAAACTCAGCCGCCACGGGGATCGAGACGGCCGTCGTGCGGTCGCTCGCGGCCACCGTGACATCGGTCGCCGGCACGGGCATCTTTTGGGAGGATTTGAACTTGATGGTGAGCTGGGCGGGGTCCGTGACGGCACCGGGCGCACCAACGGCCTCCAGCACATAAGGCACCGTAACCGACGCCACGTTACGTTGCGGCGTGTACTTGACATGGTTCTCCGCCGCCACCCAAGTTCCGTCGGCCGTATCCACCCGATCCACCTGCTTGCCCATCGCATCGTGCAGATGAACGGCCTTGACCAGAACGAGCTCGCCATTTTCGAGCGGGATGTCGACGTCCACCGACGTGTCGGTATCCAAGGCGTCAATCTCGAGGTCCTTGATATCGAACCGGGCCACGCCACCGGCGACCGACTTGCGACCGCCGCCGAAGACAAAACCCCAGATCAAGCCACCGGTGGTCAGCAGGGCCGCCACTCCGCCCAGAATTATGGCCAGGCGTTTGCGGGAAGGCGCCGGCTGGACGGTATCCTGAAGCGCGGCGAGGCGCCGGCGGCGTTCCGCGTAGCGCTCCACCGCGTCCGCGAGTCGATTGGTCCTCGCACTGGCGAGCCGGGCGAAGTCCGCGGCGGATTTCGCAGGTTTCGTGAGGAGCGGGTCCGAACCGTGGCGGCGAACCTCCTCCGCGTAAGCCTCCTGAGCCGCGTCGGCCGCATCGGAAGCGGCTCGCGCCTGCTTTTGGACCTCCGCCCGCGCGGTCTCCAAATCAAGAGCGCTGGCCGAATCCAGGGCGCGCAGACCAGCCTCGCGCGCCGCGGCAGCGGCATCCAGTACGTCGTTCGCCGCGTTGCCCGCGGGCGTGCCAAAGGCTGCCGCATCGGCCACCGGGAGCGACGCCGCCACCTGGTAGGGATTGTCCGTGTTCAAACCGGACTGGGGAGATTCATAATGCGACACGGGAGGGAGTTGCACCCGTTGATAAGGGCTCGTGGGGTCGATATGACCGCCCTGTTGGAGCATCTGATTGAGTTGGTCCGCCGCCTGCCGAACCGTGGCGGCGGCATCCTCCACCTTTCCGGCGGCGACTCGCAGATTCGCGGCGTTGCCGCCTTTGGGTCGGATCACGTCCATCTCGACGCTCCGCGGATCGTCATCGTTGTTCGGATCCCTCTCTTCACCGTCAACGGGAAGGACGATGATGGGCGGGGTGGGCGGCGGCTGTCCCGGCGCCGCGCCGAAGGCCTTCTGCAGCGAGCCGAAGAGCTCTGCCTGCGTCCCGGAACCTACGGGAAATTGGAGTTCCTTCAGGCCGCAGTTCGGTTGGAGGCGGAGTTCCGCGGCAAACCCGGCGAGGATCGCCCCGGCAATATCAGCCGCCGGCACCTTCAGGTTCTGGTTATAGATGTTCGAGCTATAGAGAGTGTTCCGCAGCGCCTCGATGACCGGTAACTGCTGCTGAGCCGCCAGGGCGTTGTAGCCGGCAATCGTGCGGATGATCTGACTGGCTGTCGCTTCAATCGCACTGAGAAACGCCGTCGAGTTGGCGTAGTTACTATCGCAAGGCGGCGCCACATAGAGCATGGCGACGTTCTTCGTATTTCCCTCCGGGCAAAGATGCGCAGCGAAAACATCGACAAAACAGACGCCCTCATACCATCCGGCCGCATGGCTGACGGTAGCCGCGTTGACGTAGGAGAAACGGCAGGGGTCCACATTGCCATAAGTTGCAGAAGCCGTCGCGCCCGCGGCCTGGCTGACGAGTTGAAGGTGCCGGTCCTGGTAATCGTCGTAGGCGCCGGGATGGCATCCCTGATTGGGAGACAGATTGGCTCGCTTTTGCCCGGCCTTCGTCAGGATATCGAGAAAGCCGCCATTCACTCCTCCCAGGCCGACGCAAAGCCCATTCGAATTTCCCGCGTTCACCGACGCTAAGTTCAAGCTGCCTTGAAGGGGGGCCTCATACAACGGCGGGTAAAGGCCCGAAAACTGATAAAAGCGGACTTGGACTTGCGTCCCGGGAAGAACGGTCAAGCGACTCTCCTTTTTCAGTGCTGCGCGAGGTCCGAAGTTTACCACGTACCCGAGCCAACATCGCCGTACCTCGCGGGGCTAGGTGGTCCGTCGTGGGGCTTGTTCCAGAGACTTTTCACAAATTCGCTGCACGCGGGAGCGGAAGGTTCGTCATAGACTGGCAGTGAACGGTCCGTCAGTGAAAAGGAAGATGCCGTGCGAAGCTTCACGATCACACTGTTCTTGGTTTGGACAGGATGGGCGCAAGCTCCTCCCTCGCCTTGCCTCACTACGCCGCCGGTGGCAGCGGCGTTCCAGAAACTCGAGGACCTGAGGCAGACGCTGCCGATCGATCTGTACATCGATCAGACGAGAGCCTGGTTACGTCAAGTGGTCCAGGAGCATCCTGACGACGTCTTCGCGCACTTACGCTACCTGGCGGCCCATCGGGAGAAGGGTTTCGAGGACATCGTCCGAGAGTATCGGGCATCGCGGGACGCACATCCAGAGGATGCGCGAGCGGAGTTGTACTTTGCCGCCAGCCTGATTGGCAGCGACACGCCGGAGGCCATCCGGAGGCTGAAGGCACTCACCGCACGACCGAACTTTCCTTATCCGCATTGGATCCTGGGCGAGGTTTTGACCTATGAGAAGTTCGTGGATCGCACGGCCGCGGCGGCGCACTTAAGCGACTTCGTAGAGGCTTGTCCCGAGTATCTGCCCGTGTACGAACGGTTTTCGTTTTTCGCCAGCGGAGAGCCGCTGAGAAGAGCCGCAGAGCGGCTGCGCCGGGTGCTGAACGGAAGAACCGATCGCGAGGCGCTGGGCGCGTTCCGTTGGCTGTGGGCGATGGAGTTTCGCGCGAAACCCGAGGAGCAGGAGAGCCTGCGGATCCAGGTGCAGGAGGACATGGCCCGCCTGGGCGATCGCTATGGAGCGGACGATCCCGCCGCGCAGGAGACGCGCCGGGTGTTCTCCCGGCTCACGGGCGGACCGAGGGACGCCGGGCCGGTGCCCCCCAAGCGTCCGGGCGAGGAGGTTTTCGAGAGTCTGGCCGAATGGGAGAAGCAGCATCCACCTCCACAGAACGCGGGGGCGGAAGCGCGCGAGACCTATCAACGGGGACGGCTGGAAGCGGCCGAGGAGTTGAGAAAACGGTGGCCGGACGAACCGATGCCGCAACTGATCCGGCTGCAGGCGCTGGCCGAGTTAGCGGAGACAAGCGAAGCGGAGTTAGCCGCCGCCGGAGACGAACTGATCCGAGTGAACCGGAAACGGCCGCGGCGGTTTCTGAGCACGCCAGCCGTGATTCTCGTAGCCAGGGTGTATCTGAAGCGGGGGATGCGGCTGGCGGAGATCCCCGCGATGCTCGAAGCCGGCCGACGCGAGGCAGACCGGAACAAGATGTTTCCGGAAGCTGACTTCATGAACGACCGTAACCAGCGGATGAACGAACAGAACCGGTATCAGTCGCGGATCGAGGCTCGGTCCCTCGAGTTCGATTGGGCGGGGAGAAGGCAAGATGCGGCGCGCGCCCAGGAGGCGCTCGCAGCCATGCGCGAAGATGTGGACCGCCTGAGGAGCGTGACCTTGATGGAGGCGTACGCGCAACATCTCGATGCCGAGTACTGGACGAAGATGGCTCAACTGGCGGAGAGGGAGGGCCGCGGAGAGGAGAGCGCACTTTATCGTCGAACGGCAGAGGAAAGACGGAACGCGCCGCGCCGGTTGGCCAGGGCGGGAGGGGAGGTGGTTTCAGCGGCCGGTAAGGCACTGCCGCCGTTTCGCTTGCGAGGATTGGATGGCCGGGAATGGACGCAAGAAGATCTGAAGGGCAAGGTGGCGGTGATCAACGTCTGGGCGACGTGGTGCGCGCATTGCGTGGCGGAGCTACCGCATTTGGAAAAGGTCCACACGCGGCTGCGAGGTGACGCGAAAGTCGTGGTGCTCTCATTCAACATCGACGCCAATCCGGGGGTGGTGGCGCCGTTTCTGAAGGCAAAGGATCTCAGCTTCCCGGTGCTTTTGGCGCAGGAATACATCGATCAGGTACTGGCCCAGATTTCTATTCCGCGGACGTGGGTGGTGACGGGCTCGACGATTCGTGACGAAGTGGGATTTCGGGCGAACTTCGAAGCGTGGATCCGCGAGACGATGGCGAAGGTGGACGAGGCGAAGGGCCAGCTCTAGACGCGGAGGTCCGCCAGCGAGCGGCGGCGCGGGGGACCTCACAGCAGGGGCATTTCAGTTGTCAAACAGCAGGGCGACCGAGGCCGCGAAGGTCCGGAAAAACGCTTGGGTTCGCCTGGGAACCTGAGAGGCGAGATCGTTTATTTTGAGCGAGATCGCCGGGTTTGTTTTCTAACTTTTATTTTTCTGGCGGGTGGTTTTTGAAGTTGCGGGCCAAGTTGGTGAGGTGACGCGGAGTGTCGAGGCTGACCGGACGGGAGTTCCTCCAGCCACGGTGAGAGGCAACCATGTCGTCGACAAGTTCGCAGATCTGTTCGAGGGCGGCCGGGTGGTCCTCTTCGAGAACGGCGTTGATCGGCGGAGAACGTGGTGCGGCTGGGGAAAGGGTGCGGTCTGGGTCGGTGCCGAATCGGCCGGCGTGGATGCTGTGGTCGCGAAGGAGGTCGCGGGGCGGGCGGTGGGCTGAGTTGGGGTGTGCCCTCGCTTGCGCCGGCGGTCCGCACATTGGCGCTTCTTTCCTGATGCCGAGATGGCCGACTCCGCGGAACAACCTGCGGCTGTTGTATCCCGGGATTGAGGGGCAGCCGGAGGTGGGTCTGCGGGCGGAGCAACTGCCGGTGGCGCAACTGCTCGAATTAATGGACCGGCTGGGGTAGGAGCGCTCACGCGGCGGGCCGTTTGGGGTCGTGGTCCGGCCGGCGTTGGGGCTTGGCGGCTTGAGGTGACGGGGCTTCCGTCTTCGGGGGCTGCGGTTGGGCGGTATCGGGTTGCTTGGTGGCGCTGGGCTGCTTGGTGGCGTTGGGAGCGACGGGCGGCTGGTCCTGATCCGGCGCATCGAGATCGGGGAGGGTGGATTCGAGGTCCTGGCGCTCGGCTTGGAGTTCGCGGAGGAGGGCGAGGTTGCGGAGGTATTGGCGGTGGAGTTGGGCTTCGTAACGGCGGTTGAGCTGGGCGTGGGGGGAGCAGAGAGCGGTGGCGTTGGCGACGTGGGCGGCGGCGTTGGCTTTGGGGAGTTGGCGCTGTAAGTCCTGCTGGTTGATGGCGATGGCCATTTCGACTAACTGGGTGTCGGTATTCCAGAGGCGCTGTTGACGCCACTTACAATAGGCGGCGTCGACGAGTAAGTCGACTTCGTCGGCGTGCTGAGGGTTATAGATACGCATGTAACCGGCGAGGAGGCGTTCGAAGGCGGGTTTGTCTTCGACGGCGAGGAAGGCGTGGGGGCTGATGGCGGCGAGGCCGTGTTTGAGGGCGTTTTGCGCGGAGCGGGCTTTGCCTTCGGGCGTGCGGGGGCCGGTGGATTTGAGCGCGTTGCGGCGGTTGGCATTGATTTGAGCTTCGGTCGCCATGGTTGTTTTTCCTCTAACTCCATTGTGCGGGAGGGGCAGTTAGTTTCTGGGTGGCGGGGGCGGGGTAAGTTACTGGAGTTACTCGGGGTTGTTTTATTTTTTAGGCGCGTGAACGGGTTCGGAGAGGGGTGGGAGATTGGGTTCATTCGGGGAGCGGAGGGGCCAGAGGAAGAAGGTGCGGTGGCCGAGGTCGAGGTGGGTGGGGAGCGGATTGGCTTCGTTTGGCTGGCGGGGAGTTCGCGGGGGGACGGGCGCGAGGGGGCGGCGGCCTTGGAGGCGGTCGGCGAAGTGGGAGACGGCGTCGATGACGGCCGCGAAGGCTTCGGGGAAATGGTGAAGGGCTTCCATGGCGGCATGGTAGTAGAGGGGCCAGGCTTCCTGGTCGGGCGGGAGGTAGGCGGGGTCGGCGGTGCGGACGAGGTGGATTTCGTAGTCCTCGGCGGGGGTGTCGGGGTCGAGGCCGAAACAGGAGAAGAAGCGCGTGGGGAGATAGATGTTGGCGGTGTGCATGATGGTGTCCTCCGAGGATGAGGGTAGCAGGGGTGGGTGCGGTTCCCGGGGTGGGTTGAGGGTGATTGCGTTTTGTTTGGTTGGGGTTACGGGGATTGAATTGGTCGTGATCGGGGTTGGGGCCCCGCATCGGGGACGGGGTGGTGCCCGCAAAAGAGTTGAGATTTTTAGGGCTGGGAATCCACTAGTTGGTATGCGTGGTTTGCGTAATTTTCAGCCGGGGCGGTTGTATGGCATTACTCAGCGGGGCAATAAGGGCCAGTGGGTGTGCCGGGATGAGGAGGACTTCGGGCGGTCGTTTGAACTGATGCGGAAGTCGACGGCGCGGTACGGCGTCAAGGTGCATGGGTGGTGCCTTTTGCATAATCATGGGCATTGGATTTTTGAGGCCGCGGATGCGGAGTCGATTTCGAATGCGATGCGGGATATGCAGGGTCAGTTTTCGCGGTATCTGAACCAGAAGTATCGGGCGGCGCCTTGGTTGTTGTTCGGTTCGCTGGGGGGATCGCGGCGGCGCAAACGGGGGTGGACTCGCTACTTACGGGCGGGGCCGACGAACTGGTCGCCGCGGTTCGATGCGCAGTTGTTGAGTGACTTGGGGTTTAAGTCTTTTTTGCGGTATGTGGAGCTGAATCCGGTGCGGGCGAAGCTGGTGGGGTCGGCGGAGCGGTGGGCCTGGTCGAGCGCGCGGGCGCATGTGACCGGCTTCGATCCGACGGGCGTGTTGTGTTTTGAGCAATTTACGCGGTGGTCGTTGGATTGGGGGGCGTTTTTGCGGGCGCCAATTGAGGCGGAAAAGGTGGCGGCGGCGTGGGAACGGGTGCGGTCGGGGTCGGTGTGGAATCGGCCGGCTTGGATGTTGGTGGTCGCGAAGGAGGTGGCGGGGCGGGCGGTGGGCTGAGTTGGGGGTCTTAGCTCTCGAGGCGTGGCCGGGTGGATGTGGCGATGGCGGGCTAGGGTTGCAGTCGGTGGACATTTGGCGACGGGCGGGCCGTGGGGGCGGTCGGTGCCCTCGTTTGCGTCGACGGTCCCCGCATGGGCGTCTCTTTTCTGGTGCCGGACACGGCCTATGTCCCCGGACACGGCCTATGTCCCGGACACGGCCTATGTCCGCCTATGTCCCCGGACACGGCCTATGTCCCGGACACGGCCTATGTCGCCTATGTCCCCGGACACGGCCTATGTCCGATGTTGGAGGTCGCGAAGGAGGTGGAGGGGCGGGCAGTGGGCTGAGTTTGGGGTCTTAGCTCTCGAGGCGTGGCCGGGTGGATGTGGTGATGGCGGGCTAGGGTTGCGGTCGGTGGACATTTGGCGACGGTCGGGCCGTGGGGGCGGTCGGTGCCCTCGCTTGCGTCGACGGTCCCCGCATGGGCGTCTCTTTTCTGGTGCCGGACATGGCCTATGCCGCTCCCCCCGGACACGGCCTACTCCCCGGACACGGCCTACTCCCCGGACACGGCCTACTCCCTCCGGACACGGCCTACTCCCTCGGCGTCTCTTTTCTGGTGCCGGACATGGCCTATGCCCCGGACATGGCCTATGCCACAGGACCGCCCGCCATCATCGGTTCCACTTAACTCTCTCCGACCACACCCGAACCATTTCCGCTTCAAGTACTCGCGTCGCAATGACTTCCCTGTCGCTACCTTTATATTCCTCCATGGAACTGAACGCCCAACCAGTGGCCCCCGACCAAGTCGCCAAGAACAGGCTTCTGGAATTGCCAGCGCGTTCGAGGAGCAAATAGACAACTGGATCGTTGTCGGAGAAGTATGGAATCGTCACCTGCCCCTTCATCTGTCGCGCAGCTAACTGTTGCCTGAGAAATGTAATCAGTTCATGTGCGTGTGCCGCTATTAGACGGCGCTGGATCGCCGTAGGCTTCGAACTCTTGCTCAGAGGGGCGCTATATTGACACACCTTCGCGTGGCGAACCTCTACTGTTGTTACCAAGCCCGGCTGTCCATTCCCGACAGTCAAGCGCCGGTTGCTCCAGCGAATCTCACCGCCAGCAGTCTCGTCATTGTACTCACTAGCAACTATCTGCCCGACCTGCGGAGGAGCCAAAGAGATGCCGCATCTGTTAACGATCTTCGCACAATATCCGATAACATCGTCTGCCCACAGAACGTTGATATTGACACGGGTAGACGGGTCCAAACCCGCGCCTTTCAAACGGTTCCAATAAGCATCCCAGTACAGTCTATCAACTGCAAACTCAAGCACATCGCCCGGGACTTCAGAACAAGGCGCGACTTCGGCCGCAAGATGAACCGAGAGGATCTGAGAAAATACAATTGCAAGAAAAAGAAGTCTTACACACGTCACTTTCCCGCTCCTCTCCCCCATGGTCCTGGGATGGGGATCCCAACTCCTCCGCCTCTTATACTACTATCTGGAGCCACCGAGTTTGAAGGAGGCGACGAGAATAAACCCCAGAAATAGTTACCGCGTTTAGTAACCTGCCCGAAGTTCATCATCTCCCTGTTCAGATCGGCATCCTTAGGATTCAGACTTCTGGTGCGATTCCAATGGAGCACAATTGGTCCTCCTCCACGAACACTTCCGCCCGCAACGGTGTCTTTGATGTAGTAGGCCGTACTGATGGCGTTGGCAATAACGAAACACTGCGCATTCATGCTAGGAGGGTTTGATCCAGGTGCCATTGGTATCTGAATTCCAGCCTCCACCGTTGAATTCAAGTACGGCCTGAGATCATTGAAAGCAGCAGGAGTCAGCCTACCGTTAGCAAAAATCCCCCAATCCTTGTTGTTGCCGCCCCCAGTAAGAATGATATTTGATAAACTCGTGCCAGATCCATACAATCGAGTATACGCTTGGCCATCGGCACCGTACGCAGTCAAGCTGCCGTTCGCCATGTCAAATCTGTTCATGAGGGCAGCACCAATAAGATATTGCTCCTGCTGAAACGAGGCTACGCTTTCATCAGCATACTTTGGTCCCGCTTCGTGTGCGATAAGTGCTGACAAGAGGCCCAACTCGCTGGTAGATTGGATAATTTGACCGAAGGTCTGTCCGGTTGGGCTAAAGATGACATCGCTACACGTGGTCAAGCCTGTTGGGTCAGAGAGGCCTATGGGTTCGTTCAAGGCATACGTATAGCCATTCCAAGAATTGGGATTCGGGGTTACGATACTTTCATCAGACGGGTCAGCGGAAAGAAACCGACCATTAGCTGACGAATAGTACCGTTGATCTGCATAGTCCAATCCTGATGAATCCCGATAGTAAGTGGCAAACGACTCGGCATTAGACACGGTGCCCGACTTAGCCTCGCCGTAAGGGTAATAGGAGCCAACCGACCCTAGCCGATCTTGCGTCGTCAGGCGGCGACCGCCGAAGTACTCATCGACCGCCACCTTCTGGAACACAAACACATGCTGGCTCGCGTCGTCGACCAGCTTGACCGCCGAGTACCGCCCAATCCGTTCGCCACCGGCGCCCCAAAACGTAAACTCCGTATTCTTCCAGATGCGCTTGTTGTTCGCATCATAGCCGTAGGTGTCGGACGCGACGGTCGAGAGGCGGTTCAGGGCGTCATAGGTCATGGTGCCCTGGAGGGGCGTATAGGTGGTGTTGCCGTTGGCGTCGTAGGTGTGGGCGGTGATGCGATTGGTGGCGGGGTCCGTGGTGGTGGTGATTGTGGGGACCGTCCCCTTCACCGCCGACTGCTGTAGGCGATTGCCCCAGCCGTCAAACATCCAGGACAGGCCCCAGCCGCCCGCGCCGGCGGTGGCAGCTTGCGTGAGGCGGCCGAGCGAGTCATAGGTGTAGTTGACCGTCTCGGCGGAGCCGCCGGAGGGCGTGGTGGTTTGCGAGACGATCTTGCCGTCGTTCGCCGTGGAGGCGTAGTTGTACGCGATCACCGTCTGATCGAACATCGTCATCGACGTCATCCGCTGGAACGCGTCGTAGGACCGCGTCTCGGTCTGGTTCGGAATCGTCTTGCGCATCTGCGTTAACGCTCCAAAGGTATTGTACGTCACCTGGTCGACCAGGGTGACGGGCGAGAGAGACGGGTCCGTGCGGGTTTCGCCGGTGGGACGACCCATGCTGTCGAAGGTGTACTGATAGATGGAGCCGGTGAGCGGGAGCACGGGCTGGCCGCTGCCGCCGGTCTGCGTATGGGTGGTCGGGTAGGTGACCTTCTTCAGGAGCTTATCGCCGGTGGTTTCGTACTCGTAGTCGATGGCAATCTGGGCGGTGCGTTCGGCGTAGGAGAGGTCGGCGAACTTACGGTAAGCTTGAGCGTCTTGTTCGTGGGACGGCCGCCGGCGGTGTAGCTGTATTCTTCGCGATGAAGACCGTTGGGGCACAAGATCGCGCCGCCGCCGCTCAAGTCCTTGGAGCCGTACTGCACGGCGGCGAGACGGCCGTAGGTATTGGCGCTCAAGTCGTAGAAGTACTCGGTGACCTCGCAGGGGAGGATGTTACCCGACGGGTCCTTGGGCGTGATCTTGGTGACGCGGTTGTTCGCGTCGTAAGTGTATTCGAGTTTCTGGCCCTTGGCATCCTGACGGTAGTTCAGGAGATACGTAGTGGGCGAGTAGTTATAGGTGGTGGTGCCGTTCTCCGGATTGGTGGCCGAGGTGAGGAACGCGGTGGTGGCGTCATAGACGAAGGTGCGGGTCTGGGTGTAGGTGCCGCCGTAGTAATTCGGGCGCGGCATCTGGACCTGCGTGAGCTGGTTGCGCAGGTTGTAAGTATAGTAGGTTTCGAAGTTCGAGCCGCCGCCGGGATCGGGCTCGGTGACCTGGACGAGATTGCCGAGGGCGTTCTGCGTGTGCTTCTTCCAGCGGCCGGCGGGGTCGGTGACGGTGACCTGGTTGCCCGCGTAGGCGTAGGTGGTGGTGCCGGCGCTACCGGAGCCAGAGGTGTGCGGCTGGATGACCTGTAAGGTGCGCCCCAGACCGTCGTAGACATACTGTGTCCAGAGCACGGTGCCGCCCGGAGCGTAGGGCATCGATTGCCGCTTGAGCTTGCCCACGGGCGAGCAGGCGCAGGAATCGTATTCGCTTTCGACGGTGAACTTGACGGTGTTGGTGGACGGATCCAGAGTTTCGACCTTGAGGGGACGGCCGAGGCCGTCATAGTAAGTGCGGGCCTTCGAGGTGGTGGACCAACTGAGGGATTGATTGACATCGTCCTGATAGGAGATCTGCGCGATGACGCCGTCGCCATTGGTTTGGCTGGTGGGACGACCGAGACTATCGTAACCAGCGGATGACGAATTGCCGTTGGGGGTGGAACTGGAAGTCGGCTGGAGAAGTGAATTCCAGTTCATGGTCATCTGCAGGTTGGTGTTCGAGTTCGGCGTCATGGAGAGCGGCGCCCCAAAGTTGTTGGAAGACGAGTAGTTCCACTGGACGGTCTGTCCGTTGGTGACCGCCTTGATCACTTCGCCCAGAATGTTGTAAGTGAGAACGGTGGACTTGGCGGGGCTACTGGTCTGAGTGAGATTGCCGCGAACGGTGTAAGCCGTGCTGTAGGTTCCAGTGGCGTGCATCGACGGGGAGCCGGTGACCGTAGTGAGCGGGTTACTGCCGCCGTAGGAATCATAGGTATTGGTGAAGAGGTTGATGGTGTTGGTGCCGTCAGTGGTGTTGCAGGCGGTGGGGAGCCCCCGCAGGTAATGACTCCCGGGGGCGTAATAGCTGCAGGTGGTGGTGCGGGCCGCGGTAATGAGATTGCCAAACTCGTAGATCCGGCTTTGGGTGACGTTGCCATAGACATCGAGCGTCTGGTCCGTCTTCATGGTCTTGGCGCTGGCGGTGCCGGGATCGAGATCCGTGGTGACGCTTTGCACGTAGGGCATCTGGTTCGCATCCTGCGTGTAGGTGTAGGTATGTTTGCGGAGGATGTTGCTGTTGCCGGTGCTGGTGGGGTGTTCGTAGAACTCGTTCAGGAAGCCGCGCGTGTAGTCGTTGGCGGTGGAGAAGATCCAGCGCTTGCGGCCCACGCCGGAGGGGTCGGTGAGTTCGAGGCTCGAGTGCATGACTTGCGTCGAGTCCGCGGCATCGCGGGTGAGGGTGTAGACGACTTCCGAAGCGCCGGCCTGCTTGACGAGGCGGCGATCGGCCAGTTCGCGGATGGTGATGCTGTTGGCGAGGTTGGTGCTGGTGTGGGTGTAGCGCAGTTCACCGGCGCGGGGAAGCTTGGCGGTGAGCATTTCGCCGGAGGCATTGTAAGTGAAGGTGTAGTTCGCGCCAGTAGGGGTGGACGGGATACTCACGCTGGTGAGGAACTTCTGGCTGCCGTAGCTGCCGGCCACGAAGGGGTCGACGAGCGTGCCGCTGGTGTAGGTGAAGCTGCGACTAAAGCCGGCCGAGAAGCCGTAGGAACTTGTTGAAAAACGCGCGGTCGGTGTGACGCCAGAGCGTTGTTGGGCATCTATGTTTTATGCGCGGCAACGACAGTCAACAATCGTCCCTGATCAGCTACGTGAGTCTGGAAGAACGCATCGCCCAGGATCATCCGCTGCGAAAGATCCGTCAATTGGTGGACGGTCTTTTGAGGAGCATGGATGGCGAGTTCGCCAGGATGTACGCGCAAGTCGGCCGTCCATCGATTCCGCCGGAGCGGTTGTTGCGGGCGTTGCTGCTGCAGATCTTTTATTCGGTGCGCAGCGAACGTATGTTGATGGAGCAGGTGGATTACAACTTGCTGTTTCGCTGGTTCATTGGCCTGGAGATCGACGAGCCGGTTTGGAATCACGCCGTGTTCAGCAAGAATCGCGACCGGCTGCTGAACGAAAAGGTGGCGCAACAGTTCTTCGCGCGGGTCAATGAACTGGCCGCGGGCCATATGTCGGACGAACACTTCACCGTCGACGGAACCTTGTTGGAAGCCTGGGCGAGCCAGAAGAGCTTTCAGCGCAAGGACCAGGATGGGGCGAGGCCGAAAGACGGATCCAACTTTCATGGCGAGAAGCGCAAGAACGATACGCATGAATCCAAGACTGATCCGGAAGCCCGTCTTTACAAGAAGAGCAGCGGACAGGAAGCGAAACTGAGTTACCTCGGTCACCTCGTCATCGAGAATCGCCATGGCCTGATCCGCGAGGTGATGAGCACGCAGGCTGACGGCCACGGCGAGGCTGATGCCGCCATCTTGATGGCCGCCAAGCTCGTCCGGTCCGGCCAGCGAATCACGCTCGGAGCTGACAAAGCTTACGACCGGAAGGACGTCGTCAAGACGCTCAGGGAACTGGGCGTGACACCGCATGTGGCGCAGAACAACAAGCACCGCCGTAGCGCGATCGATGGGCGCACGACCAGACACCAGGGTTATGGAATGAGCTTGAGTAAACGCTGGCTGGTGGAGAAAGCCTTCGGCTGGATGAAGCAAACCGGCGGACTCAAGAAGATCAAACTGCGCGGCTTGGATAAGGTCGGATGGCTGGTTACTTATACGGCCGCCGCTTACAACCTTCTCCGCATCAAGACCCTGCAGGAGAAGTGTGCCTGAATGAGGGGCAAACGCGTCTAACCGCCGATTGGCGGCTTCGTCGAGGGCGACTTCGGGACCACGCCAAAGGCAACCTTCCGATGCTAACTCCCCCTTAAATACACTGCGGATCCACGGGGAGGTTATTTTTCAACACGTTCGTAGAGGTTCGTGGCGTGCGGAATGGGGTCCGCATTGTAGACGATGTAAGCCATTTGACCGCGAAGATCCGTCAGGTTATCGATGCGAGCGGACGTATTGGCGACGGCCGAGGAGATCGCCGGCTTGTAAGTGATGTCGACGTAGTTCCCGTTTGCATTCTGAATGCGCGTGGGGTAGCGCGTTCCGGCATCGACTTCCGTGGAGCCGGAGACGCAATCCATCTGCCAGAAGATGCCGCTATTGAACCAAAGCCGGCGGGTGTTTTGGTCGTAACTGACGTAGGCGCCATCTTTGCCGGTCCAGACGCCGCCGGTGTTGGTGGCCAGGTTGTATTCGGCGCCGGTGGCGTCGGTGAAGACGAAGTGGGAGAAGGCGCTGCCGTTCCAGATCGGCGTTAAGGCACCGGCTTGGAGACGCCAGCCGTAACCGAAGCCCAGGTCACCGGCGAGGCGTTTGACGATGCTGCTGTCTTTACGCCAGATTTGCGCGTTGTAAATGAAGGCGAAGGGGACGCTGCCCCCGCCGCGCAGATTGATGCTGAGGCCGGGGAGGGCGAAGTTCAGATTGCCGGACAGAGTGTCGATGGCTTCGCCGAGATCGCCGGCACCCCAGCTTTGGGAGAAGCGATGAATGCCAAGACGCGTGGGGACGATGGGGACGTTGGGACTGTGGGTGGAGGTGCTGACGGTGGTGGTGACGGTGGAGGAGATGTTGAAGTGCCGGTCCTGCGCAACGACGCCCAAGGCGTAACTGGTGCCGGGAGTAAGTCCGCCGAAGCTGTAAGCATTCGTGCCGGCGGGGACAGAGGCGACATAGGTGCCGTTCTTGTAGAGGAGATAGTTGGTGACGCCGCTGCCGGAGTCCGTGGAGGCGGTCCACTGGAGGTCAATGACGGTGGGCCAGGGTTGCGTAGTGAGGCTCGAAGGGTTGGTGGGCGCGGTGCGGTCCAGGTCGCGATAGAGCGGCGGATACATGATGCTATTGAAGCTGACGTGGCCGGGGTAGCCGCTGGTGATACTGGTGTCCGAAACATGCCACTCGTTGTAGCCGAGTTTGACGTGAATGCCGGGATTCGCTCCGTCCTGGCGGATGAAGCTGGTGAAGGGTTGGCTGGCCTGCGAGCCAGCCAGTTCGACGTTTAAGAGCGTGGTGGCCGAGCCGCTGACCACTTTGTAGACATAGAGGCGGGGATTGCCATTCAGGCCGCATTTATTCGTGTCGAGAACGATGTCGTAAGCGGAGCCCACGGTGCCCGCGTAGTCGGAGGTGGCTCTCAGAAGATGGTGATGCATGTCCCAGACGGAGCCGCCCTGGCTGCAAGTGGCCGGGATGGTGGTGGAGATCTCGTAATCGCTGGTGCCGTCGGGGGCGCTCGTTTGGGAGACCATGAACCCGTCGCTGAAGAGCGGGAAGGTACCCATGTTGGTCCAGTAAGCACTGGGAGTGAAGCTGGTGTAGTTACCAAACGCCAAATAGACGCCCAGAATCAGGGCGACGAAGACGGCAAGAGTGAGACGGGTGCGCATGGGGACCTCGTGGGGATGAAGTTAAGAAGGACGGCAAGTGACCTGGGGACAGTCCCCTGGTTTTCAATAGTTCGTGACAGTGTCTGGGAGCGGGGGGACAGTCCCCAGGGTTACGGGATGGCGACGCCAAAGCGCTCGGGGCGGAAATTACGTTTTAATTGCTTGAATTCTTCGTAAATACTGTCTTTGGAGGCGGAGTCTTTGCGGACAGCGCGCTGCGCGCCGGACATGACCCGATCCAGCAGGCTGCGGTCTTTGACGACAAATTCGACGAGGGCCAAGCGGCCATCGTCGCTTAACTCAGCAGTGTAGCCGAGTAAGCCGGGTAAGTCGGAAAACATGGGTCTTTTGGGGTCTTTTCCAGTCCCCGAGCCGACCATGGGAACTAAGGCGACGATCCGTTCGTGAGTCAGGGTGGGATCGACTTTTCGGAATTGGGCTTGCGAGAAGAGGAGAGCAGGAACAAGTAAGAGTAAGAGTACTTTCATGACTTCCGCCGAACCCAATTGTCAACGAATCCCCTGTACCCTTGAACCAGCTTCCGTAGTAGAAGGAAGCTAGACTCGGCCACAATGCGGCGAGCGCCATATTTGCCCCCTGCGACAGAGCGCCTGGGGGGGACGTGCGCCGCCGCAGGGCGGCCGTGGAGCACGTCCTGTGGGGAGTTTGTGCCAGCGAGCACCAGTACAGGGCTCGATGAGGCTTCGCGGCTTGGTCGTGGGAAAGGAGACCATGCCAGAAGAAGACTGGTTATTGTTGGTAGGCATTGATTGGGCGAAGGAAGCCCACGAATTCTGCGCGTTGCAGCCAGACCGGAAGGCGGTGGCGCAAGGCTCCATCGAGCACAGCGGCAGCGGCATCGCTCAGTTCATCGAGCGCCTGTTGAAGCTCAGTGAAAATCAACCCGGACGCGTAGCGATCTCGATCGAGACACCGCGCGGCGCGGTGGTGGAAAGCCTGCTGGAGCGAGGATTCGCCGTCTTCGCGTTGAACCCCAAGCAGATGGATCGCTTCCGCGACCGGCACTGTGTGGCTGGATCAAAGAGCGATCAGTTCGACGCGTTGGTACTGGCCGATTCTCTGCGAACGGACATGCACTTGTTCCGGCGTGTCAAACTAGACGACCCGTTGATCATTCGTCTACGTGAGCTGTCGCGGACCGAGGAGGATCTTCAGCAAACAGCCGTCCGCTTCGGTCATCAACTGCGCGAACTGCTGGTTCGCTATTACCCTCAGATGCTGCACTTGTGCCCAGGTGTGGACGAGCCCTGGTTCTGGACGCTGGTCGAGTGGGCGCCGGTGCCGGCGCAGGCCGGCAAACTCAAGCAGAAGAAGGTCGAGGAACTGCTGAGAAGTCATCGCATTCGCCGCCACACCGCCGACGATGTGCTCAAGAAACTGCGGGAACCCGCGTTATACCTGGCGCCAGGCGCGGCGGAGGCCGCCAGCGAGCACGTGCTGTTCCTGCTGCCGTTGCTCCGGCGGTTGCGCGAGCAGCGCGAACAAGTCGCGGCGCGGATTACGGAGATCCTCAACGAACTCAGCGAACCGGGGCAGCTCAATGAGCATCGTGACGCCGCTATCATCCTGTCCTTGCCGGGAGTGGGTCGAGTCGCAGCCGCCACGATGCTCGCGGAGGCATCGGAAGCCATCCAGGATCGAGACTATCATGCGCTCCGCAGTTATGGCGGCGCAGCGCCCATTACTCGCCGCAGTGGGAAGAGCCGCGTCGTTCTGATGCGGCGAGGTTGCAACATACGTTTGCGCAATGCGTTTTATCACTGGGCACGCGTCAGTGCGCAACATGATGAACGCAGTCAGCGGCAGTATCAGCAACTCCGCGCTAAGGGGCATAGTCATGGCCGTGCGCTACGCGGCGTGACAGATCGCCTGCTCGCCGTCCTCATCGCCATGCTGCAAGCCGGCACACTCTACGATCCGGCCTTCGGTAAGCCGGCACTCGCCGAATCGGCATAACGCAGGCTACAATCAAAACGCTCAAGCGGAGGATAGGGCTCTGCAGGGATGCAACCTGAGCGTCGACTTGAGTGTGGACTGGTGGGGCGACTCGCGTCGCCCCTTCCGCGCGACCAGTCTACCCGAAAGCGATAAATCCTGGGGTCGCAGGGGCGAAGCCCCCGTCAAACAAACCAACTTCAACTCTTGACAGAAGGTGGGGAGTCCCCCCCCACATGCAAGCGAATTACAGACAAAAGTCTGTTAATTATCGGCGGACTTTTTTTTGCGCTCCATGACTCACCGCAGAGGGGGTAGCGAACCGACTTACACGGGCTGCGAGATTCGGCGGAGCCAGAGACGCGCGGTGCAGAGGAGTCCGGTGGGGTGCGAGCGTCACTGGCGACTGGGTCCGCCACGCGACTATGACTAAGGGGAAGTTCCGTCTACGGGGAGGGTGTGGATGGCGTCGCCAAGTCACTGGCACCCCAACTTCGCGAGAAGGGATCGGGGGTGACAAAGTTCGGACTTCCGGTGACTTACTGATCGTGGTGGCGAACAGCCGGATGTCGCGAGCGGCGGTCGCACGTACCCCGCGCCTACCGGCGCGGGCTGGATGGCTGTGCTGGCGGGGTGTTGGGGGCGCGGGGAGTCCGAAGGCGGGGGCGGGGCGTTGGTGCGGATTCTCCTCGTCGTGATCAGCGTTCTCCCATCAAGCCGATCAAGATTCTCCTGGGAAACCGATCAACGGCCGGCCGCAGCCCGGCTGCCGGACGCCGACCGTCGTGCGGGTTGGGGGCGACCATTAGCTGGTGACCGCCGGGGATAACTGGGGGCGCGGGTCGCTGACAAACCGGAGCAGAACCACGGTGCGTGCATGGGAGGAAGGCGCCGCAAGGAGGCGCTCAGGGGGAAGCTACGGGGCCAAGGCGGACCACTTGCCGGGTCCGGATGGTCCCCAGGGCGGCAAGGCACGCGGGAAGGAGCGGGAGTAGGTCCGTAATCCGGTTGGAGTGCGGGTGGAGAATCAGCACCGCGATTCGCACGGAGTCCAGATTCTGCTGGTAGGGGAGGTTCTTGTCGAGGGCGAGGAGCACGTCGAACAGGGCATCGGCCAGGGCCAACAACTCGCCGTTCTTCGTCCCTGACCAGCCGCATTCAACAACAGTGCGGCATTCGTGTCCTTCGAGATGAGCCGGGAGCTTACGGGGCAGGTTCTCGTCGATGAGAATCTTCATCGCGGGCTGGTCAGCAGGGCCTTCGCTTCTTCCAAGGCGTCGATGGCCGACTGGCGGGTGACAGAGGGGAAATTATCCAGGAACTCATCCAGGGTGTCGCCAGCTTCGAGGTAGTCGATTCGAGAATCGACGGGCTCCCGAGTTCCGCGGAAGCACGGCGTGCCACCTAAAATCTCCGGAGCGCTGACGATGACGGATTCGCGCTCCATGGAAGACCTCGCGGTCCTCAGTTTATCAGGGACAAGGTTTTACGAGCGGTGCGAGACTGGGGCGTCGGCACTGCGGAAGGGATGCGAAACCGCCAGCCGTGCAGGTAAGTCCTTTACAAAAGTATGTGGCGGCTACATGCCTGTCGACCGACTCTACCGACATGGGGGGACTCGGCTGGAGAGGCATCGAGTTTGCGGGCATATGGTAGACTGGCGTTTCCGCCCGCTCCTTTCTATGTTTCCGGTGCCTATGTTTCCGGCCATTACCGAGGAGGCGATCAGCCGCTTGATGAACGCTTTCCGCAAAGGCGACCAGGAGGCGGGGGCGGCCCTCACCGATCTGTTTTACCCCGAGCTCAAGCGCCTGGCGACAGCCAAGATGCGGGGCGAACGCGCCGCCCACACCTGGCAACCGACGGCGCTGGTACACGAACTTTACCTCGAATTGAGAAAGGTGCGCGGCCTGAAAGAAACCGAGTCCAGCGAAGACCAGGCGGCTTTCCTTGGCCTGGCGGGGCATATGATGCGCCGCATGCTGATCCACCATGCGAGACCGCTGCATCGCCGCGCCGAACGGGTCGAGATCCAAGAACAGACGCAGGCAGTCGATACGGGAACAGAGTCGCTGCTGCAAGTGGAGAGTGCGCTGGACCGGCTGGCCCAAATCGAGCCCCGTTTGCGGACCGTGGTCGAGATGAAAGTGTTCGAAGGGCTGACGGGCGAGGAGATCGCCGCCCGGCTGAACTGCTCGCGGAGCACGGTGGCTCATTGCTGGAGCTTCGCCCAAAAGTGGTTGCGAGAGGAATGGTCCGGAGCCGGCCGGCCATAACGCAGAGCCGATGACGAGCGAACAGTGGCGCGCGGCCTGGCGCATTCTGAACGCAGCCCGCGAACTGCCCCCCGCCGAGCGTCAAGAGTTCCTGGCTCGGGAAACGAACGACCCCGAGATCGCGCGGCATGTCGCCGAACTGCTGGAGACACCGCAGACGGACCAAGCGGACCGGGATGCGCCCAGCGCCGCGCCGCGGGATTACCGGGGCGCCCAGATTGGCCGTTACCAGGTGGGCGAGCTGCTGCGGGCGGGCGGGATGGGGCAAGTGTACACGGCCTTCGACCAGGACCTCGGACGGCCCGTGGCCCTGAAGTTCCTGCTCCCCGGCGCCACCGGGGACGCGCTGGCCCTGCGTCGCGTGGTGCAAGAAGCGAAGGCCGCCTCCGCGCTGAACCACCCCAACATCGTCACCATCTATGAGGTGGTGGATTCCACGGCGGGCTTGGCGATGGCCATGGAACTGGTGGAGGGGCAGCCGCTGCGGGAACTGGTCGGCCGGGCGATGCCGCTCTCCGAATTCATCGCGATGGCGCGCCAGATCACGTCGGCACTGGCCGCGGCTCACGCCGCGGAGATTGTGCACCGCGACATCAAACCCGAGAATCTGATGCGGCGGCCAGACGGGTTTATCAAGGTCCTCGACTTCGGCTTGGCCCGGCGCCTGACCGCGCCGTTCGCGACGGAGACGTTGGCTTCTTCCGCCGCAGGCCTGCCGGCCGGCACGCTGCGGTACATGTCGCCGGAGCAATTGCGCAACGAACCGCTGACCACGGCCAGCGACGTCTACGCGCTGGGCATCGTTTTCTACGAACTCCTCACCGGGCAGCACCCGTTCGAGTCGACGAACGTGATGGAAACGGCCTTCGGAATCCATGCGAAAGTTGCGCCCCAGGCCTCGTCGCGGCAGCGGAGCGTGCCCGCGTGGCTCGACGGGCTGGTGGCGGCGATGCTCTCGCGGGAGGCCGCTGACCGCCCCACCATGAGCGCGGTGGCGGAGACGCTGGCCCAGGAGCACGGGCGGCAAGAGCCAGGGGTAGCCTCGCGACTGGCCGGTCCGAAATTCGTCCGAGCCGGCCTGATCGCCGCGGCGCTCGTCCTCGCGCTGATGGGCACGATGGCCTGGCAACGCAAGGGGACAACAGCCCAGCCGCTCGCCTTACAGGCGCAAACGCTGACCGGCCTCGACGGCATCGAGCTGTTTCCGACGCTCTCACCGGACGGCCGGCAAGTCCTGTTCATCCAGGAAGACGACAACCGGAAAAACGCCCTGTATCTGAAGCTGGTGGGGGGCGGCCCGCCTATCCGCCTGGACAAGAACGCGGAGGGCCTCGGCGCCAACATCGTGGACCCGGCCTGGTCCCCCGACGGGCTCCAAATCGCCTTTGGACGCCAAACGCCGGAGCATCTGGCCTTGCGCATCATGCCGGCGCTGGGGGGAGCGGAGCGCGAAATCGCCCGGGTGGCGACGAGCGTGAAGGCGGAACGCACGATCACCTGGACGCCCGATCAGCAAGCGCTGGTGGCGACGGGCCCGCCGGCAGATCAGACGGGCCAGAGCCAAGCACTCTGGCGCTTCCCCCTGGATGGGGCGCCCCCGACGCAACTCACCAGCCCGCCGGCGCACGAGTTGGATCAGGCGCCCGCGTACTCACCCGACGGGGTTAAGCTGGCGTTTTTGCGCCGTAGTGGGAGAAGCGGAGACATTTACCTGCAGGAAGGAACGACGGTGCGACGCCTGACGAACGGCGGAGAAGGGCTGGATAGCCTGGCTTGGGCCGCCGATAGCCAAAGCGTTCTCTACACGCAAACCCGCCCCACCGGACGCACCCTCTGGAGGCTGCCGCTGACGGGGGGAGCGGCCCACCAAGTGGCGGAGATCGGCTTGAATCCGTTCAATCCGTCGATTTCGGCGAAGGGCAACCGGCTCGTCTATGCGCACCTGGAGCAAACGCGGGCCGACCTCTGGCGACTGCCGACGGGAGCCAAGCCGGCGGCTCCCGCCGAGAAGATCATCACCTCGACCGGGTTGAACGTCGACCCGGCCTATTCGCCGGACGGCACACGAATGGCATTCGCTTCGACGCGAACGGGCGCGACGGAGATCTGGGTCGCTAACGCGGACGGGTCGAATCAGCTGGCCCTGACGTCTTTCGGCGATAGCGATGGCGGGAGCCCGCGATGGTCGCCGGATGGAGCGAAGATCGCCTTCGACAAAGGGGGTGCGGTCTGGGTGATCGGCGCCAACGGAGGCCAGCCGCAGAAGGTGGTGGCCGGGTCGCTGCCCACTTGGTCCGCCGATGGCCAGACGATCTATTTCGTCTCGCACCGTTCGGGTGAAGACCAGATCTGGCAGGTGGCTTCCGCCGGCGGAGCCGCTCAACAGGTGACCCGGCGAGGCGGCTTTGAACCTTTGGCTGCACCGGACGGCAAATTCCTTTTCTATACAAAATCACAAGATCGGGCCGGTTTCTGGAAGCTTCCGGTGGCGGGCGGCGAGGAGAAGGAAATCGAAGCCCTCCGGGCGATTGTGGGGCATCGCTATTGGGGCGCTTCCCGGCGCGCCCTCTATTTCCTTGACCTGCAGGCGGGGTCCACCCAACTGAAGCGCTACGACCTGTCGACGGGAGTGATCACGCTTTCGGCCGCCGCGCCGGCCCCGTTTCTGTCTCTCTTCCGGGGTTTGTCCGTCCATCCCACGGAAGACGCCCTAGCTTGGGTGCAGCGCGTACGCCGCGTGAGCCAAATCATCATCGTCGACGGCTTCCAATAATTTTTTCGAAATCTTTGGACAAACCAACCGCCTGCTCGCCCATTACCGGGTGAGGCGGCGCTGCAGACGCGGCACCCCCCGCCCACTAATTGCTACGAAGGAAATTCTCATGTTCAAACAAGTCCCCGGTCTGCACTTCCTCCTCCCCGCCCTTTTGGGAACCATGCTTTGCAGCGGCCAGCCCACCCACGTCGTCCCCGGCGGTTACATCCAGACCTTCCCCAACGCGACGACGATCGACAAGGGGGCCACCTTTCAACTGCGCGCGGCCGTGATGAATCCGGTGGGTTTCGAACTGCCGAACCGCAAGGTCGCCTGGAAGTCGACCAACGCGTTTATTGCCACCGTGAACTCGAGCGGGTTGGTGACCGGCATCAGCCAGGGGCGGGTGACCATCGTCGCCACCAGCGGGGCGGCCGAAGGTACGGTGACGGTGACGGTGAACTCAGGCTACGTCCCGCCGCCGAACACGGCGCCCGTCGTGACGATCACGGCGCCGGCCGACGGAGCGACCTTCCAACAGACGCAAAACATCAACTTCGCGGGCACGGCGACGGACGCGCAACAAGGCGACCTGAGCCAAAGCCTCGTGTGGAAGTACTCGCTCGCCTCCAATCCCAACGCCGGGCCGACGATCCTCGGAACCGGCCCGAGCGTGTCCACGAATACTCTGGTTCCCGGGGCCTATCTGGTGACGGCGAGCGCCACCGATAGCGGCAACCTCACGGGACTCGCGCAGATCGGCATCACGGTGAACGGTCCGTGCCGCCTGGCGGTGGATTTGAGGCCGCTCGACGGGCAGAAGCTTCCGCAGACACTCCAGCTCAACGCGACCGCCACCGATACCTGCAGCCGGCCCTTGGCTTACTTCTGGGAGTGCACGAGCGCTACCAGCGGCGTCTGCGAGGCGTTCAATGTGGAGTTCAACGGGCGTAACAATACCTACTCCACGGCGTTCGTGGACATTCAATCATTCGAAGACATCACGATCCTGCTGAAGGTGTGTGCGGCCGGGACCAACGAATGCGCACCCAGCGTTCAACGGGTCTACTTCGGCGCCGTCACTTCGGTTGACGTTCGGTAAACAAACTTGGCGGCGGTCCGGAGAGGGATCCGGACTGGCTGGCCACGGGACGGAAAATGTTCCCCCGCCGGTCGGCGGGGGATTTCTCTCGTTTGAAGGTCGTGACGAGGACCCCAGGTGCGCCAGTTTAAGAGGGGACCGGGGTCAGCGAAGTCGATGACGGCGGACTCCAAAAAACGTCGGCCTCGACGACCTCAACCAAGGCTTCGTGACCGACCCATTGGGGATGGGAGGCGAACTCGACGATGGATACCCGAAAGTAGCGAAGTTCCTGGTACTGGAGGCTTCCCCAGTCGAAGAAATCGAGGAGCGTCAGTTGGAGATCGCCGGGGCGGAAGGGCCCGACGAGATTTGACCAGACCCCGCCGCCCGTGCGACTGACGACGGTGTTCACCTGTAAGTTCCGAAAGCCGGTGGCGTCCTGTGGCGTGACGGCGAACTCGGGCCCGAATAACGTCTCGGGTTCCAAGTCCAGGGCATTGCCGACGATGGCCCGGTAGAGGGGGAGATGGAGCTGCTTGAATCGCTCGTGCGTCTCCCAATCCCGAAGCGAGACGTCCGGCCAGATGCAGGAATTCCAGACGAACTGAAGAGCCATGCGGTAGCGCTGGATGATATCGGTGACGTGCTCGGGCATTGGTTTCAGGTTACGCGAGGAGGGGGATTCATCGGGGTGAGGCGGGGGCTGTCCTGGTGGGCCTCGAGTTCGGGTTGGCGCAGATGTGTCTGTTCCATCCAGCAACCGGGTCTGCATCCCCAACTCTTTTTGGAAGCTCGTCACCCGGCCCATCAGTCCCTGCGTTGACGCTTCAAGGGCTGCTCGGGAGGCATCGCCAAGCTCGAGGCGGCAACGGTTCACGACTCCTGTCCGGTGGGGGGATTCATCCGTTACCGTGCGCCGGTTTATCGCCGTGCCCGGCCATTCGCGGTGAGTTCGTCCGCGATCCTAAGGAGCAGTTTGGCGCGGAGGACAGCGAGAGGAGACTCGCGGCGCCGTAGCGGACGGAGCCGTGGCAGCGCGGGGGGGAGCACGGCCGGAGGGGGCACTCGCGAGGGGGCGGGCGCCGGTGAACAATGGGCGCCGGGAGGTCCGTCGATGGTGAGACTGGCGCTGGCTGGCGATTCCTCGCTGACACCCCATCCCGGGAGCCGTGATTTTCAGGGCCTTCCCTCTGCCTCGCTTCGAGCGTGGCGCACCCGAGGCGCCAAAGGGAAAGCAAGAAAAGTGGCGGGCATTTCCCTACCCTTTCCAGGTGCTCGAAGCCGCGCGCTGGGACCGGAAGCCTCGTCATTCCTAGAGTTTCTTCACATTTCCCGCGGCGCGGCAGAGAAGAGTCTGCGCGGCCATGGAAGAAACGCTCCGAAAAAAACTTCTTATTCCTGATCACATTCCCGGGACTTTAGGCCCTTTAGAGATTAAGCGTGGCTTTGCAGATCAGACGCAAGGCAACACGTGAGGCGGCGATTCCCCAGGGGAAGCCGACAAAGTGAGGACCCAGCCCGGAGCAGTTGGTTCACGTCCGCCGCGCGGCGCTCCGCTCGCAACGGACAAGAAGGATAAAGCAGATGTTTCAGTCCATGATCAAATCCCGATTCGGCGGAAAGTTGGCGTTCGCGGGAATCGAAACGACTTACCGGCGCTTCAAGATGGTGAGCGTCGGAGAGAGATCCGTGAAGAAGGATCTGATGGGCGGCGAAGGAGTGCAATTCCCGAGCGCCGACGGGGTACTGCTAAACGGCCGCTTATTCCGGGCGCCCCAGGCGAACGGCCGGGCCATCGTCTTCTGTCACGAAGCTGGCGCCTGCATGGGGGCGTTCGAGAAATATGCCTGGTTCCTGTCCGACCGCGGCTTCGACCTGCTGACGTTCACGTTCCGGGAGGAAAGCGCTTCCGCCGAGGCGAAAGTGCGGCCCTGGGTCACCAACCGGGAAGTGAACGATGTGCTGGGAGCGATCCGCTTCCTACGTTCGGCGCTGCACCTGCCCGAGGGCGCCCTGGGTTTGATGGGGATTTCGCGGGGAGCGTCGGCGGCGATCTGCACGGCGGCACAGGAAAGCGCGGTGGGGGCCGTCCTCGCCGACGGCGGCTTCGATACCCGCCGCATGATCGAGGAGTATCTGCGTCGCTGGAACCGGCGCTATGCGGTGGCGCGCCGTCTGCCGGCGAAGATCAATACCTGGAGCAGCCATGCGTTGATGCTGTTGGCGCAATGGCGAACCGAGTACCGTTTTTGCTCAGTCCACAAGGCCGTTTCCCGCGCCAAGCACGCGGCCTTCTTCTTTATCCACGGCGAAGACGACCGCTATGTGCCCGACCGGCACGCGGTCGAGTTGTTCCAACGGGCGAAGTCCTGCCGGGCGCGGCAGCTGTGGCTTTCGCGGCGATCCGGTCACAACGACACGGTCGCCATCCACCGCGACGAGTACAGCCGCCACGTGAGCCAATTCTTCGAGAAACATCTGGTGGCGTCCCGGGTGGAGAGTGCGCTGTGATTCGGTGGATTCTGCAAAACAGCGGCGCGTGGCGCCGGCGGCGGGTCGACCAGTTCTGGAAGAATACCCGGCAATGCGCCGACAGCCAGCGGCAGGTTCTGATGGAGTGCCTGCGGAGGAGCAAAGATACGGCCTTCGGGCGCGACCATGGCTTTCGCAGCGTCGCGTCGGTGGAGCAATTCCGCCACACCGTGCCGATTGCCTCCTACGAAGACTTGCGGCCCTACATCGACCGCGAGGTGGCGGGCGAGCGAGGTGCGCTGTTGAATCCCCAAGACCGGACCTTGATGTTCGCCAAGACCAGCGGCACCACGGGGCGGGCCAAATTGATTCCGGTGACGGAGAGCTCCGGCCGGGCCTACCTGTCGGCCTTCCAGGTATGGGTGGATGCTTGTTTCGAAGACCATCCGCAGGGCATGGACGGCTATATTCTGCCCATCGTCGGGGCGGAGGAAGAAGGGACGACGCCCGGCGGCGTGCCGACGGGAGCCATCTCGGGTTTGTTGGCGCGGCGGCAAAGCCGCATCACCCGTAGTCTCTACGCGGCTCCCCGCGCGGTGCACAACATCCCGCAAGCGAGTATCCGCTATTACACGCTGATGCGGATCGCGTTGAACAAGGACGTAACCCTGATGTCGACGGCCAACCCCAGCACCCTCCTGCTGCTGGCGCGCCTGGCGGACGAGCGGAAGGAAGCGCTGCTCCGGGACCTTCATGACGGCACGCTCACCGGCGGGGAGGCTTTGTCCGGGGCGATGTTCCGGGCGCTGCAGCCCTACCTGGAACGGAATCCCGCGCGGGCCCGCGAATTGGAGCGGATCGCTTCCCGCCGGGGCCGGCTCTACCCGGTTGACTACTGGCCGAACCTGTCCTTGATCACTTGCTGGAAGGGCGGGCCGTTGAAGCTCTTTTTGCAGGGCTTGCCGGAGTACTACGGGCACGTGCCGGTGCGCGATATCGGTTTGCTGGCCTCGGAAGGACGATTCACGATTCCGCTCAGCGACATGGGAGCCGGCGGCCTACTGAACACGCCGGGCGCCTTTTATGAGTTCGTTCCGGAGTCAGGCCGGGAGTCGCTGGCCGGTTGCGAAACTTTGCTCGCGCACGAACTGGAGCGGGGCCGCAGCTATCGCATCATCGTCACATCCTCCAACGGCCTTTGCCGCTACGATATGCACGACGTGGTGCAGGTGGAAGGCTTCGAAGGAAGCACGCCGGTCCTCGGTTTTCTCAACAAGGGTCAGCACATCGCCTCGGTCACCGGCGAGAAAGTCTCCGAATATCAAGCGGTAACGGCGGTCTTCGAAGGAGCGGGAAACAAGGATTCCACGCGCTTCGTGGTGTGCCCCGCCTGGGATTCGGTTCCTTACTACACGGTGGTGATGGAAGCGGGGGATGCCCGGAAGGTGGAGAACTGGCCGGAGAAACTCAGTGCGATCGACGGGCGCCTCTGCCAGTTGAATAGCGAGTACGCGAGCAAGCGCGAATCCGGACGCGTCGGGGCTATGCGCCTCACGCTCGTCTCGAGCGGCAGCCTGGCCGGGATGGACTCGCTGCACGGGCACAACGCACAGTTCAAGCCGGTTTATTTGAAGACGGAGATTGACTATCACCAGCGTTTTTCGCCGATCGGACAAATCTGCGCGCTCGGGGAGCCGGAAAGCTCCGCCACGGTTGGTTGAGGCTCAAGATCATGATCACCAGCGCCCGTTCTCCCGTCGTCTTACGCATCGCGGTGAAGGATGCCGAGTTGTCCTACCGTTATTGGCCGCAGGAAAGACCGTCGGCCGCGATCGTGCATTTTCATGGCATCGAAAGCCATTCGCGCTGGTACACCGATTGGGGGGCTGCGCTGCACAGCCGCGGCTATGCGGTGTATTGCGCGGACCGGGTGGGATCCGGAGAGAGCAGCGGGACGCGAGGGCACATTGATTCCTGGCGCACGTGGGTGGACCACGCGGCCGCGATCGTGCGGCAGGTGAAACGCGAGCACCCCGGCCTGCCGGTTTTCGCGGCGGGCTCTTGTTGGGGAGCGAAAGTCGCGCTCCAAGTCGCGCAACGCCTGGACTGCGGCGGCGTTGACGGCGTCGTGCTGCTGGCGCCGGCCTTGCGCTTGCGAATCGGCTTCCGATGGCAGGAGGCACTTCAGATCGGGCTTTCCTCGATCGTGACGCCGAAGCGCCGCTTTGCCATTCCGATTCCCGATGAAGAGATGTTTACGCCGAGGATCGAAGGCGCGGAGTTCATCCGCCGCGACCCGCTGCGCCTGAGGCAGGCGACGGCTCGCTTCCTCGTGGAGACACGCAAGCTGGACCGCGCCAATGAACGGGTGCTGAGCGCACTCGGCGCGCCGGCCCTGGTCCTGCTGGCGGGCGACGACCAGATCGTCGATACGCCGGCGGTGGGGAGGCACCTGCGAGAAATCGACGGCACGAAAATTCGCATATTTCCGGGCTATCCCCATTCGATGGAGTTCGCGCCGACCAGCGAGGCGCTGGCCGAAGAAATTCATCGCTGGGCTACGGATCGCAAGTTAGGAAGGATCGTATGAAATATCTCGTGACCGGCGCGTCGGGCTTCGTGGGAGGCCATATCGCGCGAGCGTTGGCGGAGCGGGGAGACGAGGTCCGGGCGCTAGTCCGGCCCAGGAGCAAGGTCGCTGAGCTGCAGCGCTACGGTATCGAGCTCGCTTACGGAGACCTGCTGGACGAAGGCAGCTTCTCCTGCAAGTTGGAGGGAATCGACGTCGTTTATCACTGCGCGGGGATCGTCGGAGACTGGAGCCGGGACCCGGAATCGGTCCGAGCCGCCAATGTCCAGGGGACCCGCTCGCTGATGCTCGCCTGCGAAGCGGCGGGCGTCTCGCGGGTGGTGCTGATGAGTTCGCTCGCCGTCTACGGCATTCGCCACCACGAGGGCACAAGCGAAGAGGCGCCGATGGAAACCTGCGGCGACACTTATGCGGACTCCAAGGTGGAAGCCGAGCGGGTGGTGGGGCCTTTTATCAAAGACTCCCGCACCGAAGTGGTCATTTTACGGCCGGGTCTAATCTACGGAACGGGGGACACGAAATTCGTCCCGCGAATCGCGGCCGCGCTGCGGCAAGGCCGCTTCGTCTACGTCAGTAACGGCGAGAACTTCCTGAACATTGTTCATATCGACGACGTGGTGCAAGCCGCTTGGCGGGCGGCCACGGTGCCGGAAGCCGCCGGGCGAGCTTATAACCTGACCGATGGGAGGCGCACTTCGGTCCGCAGGTTCGTCACGGAGATCGCCGAGTTGATCGACGTAGCACCGCCAGCCAGGCGCTTGCCTTTGGCGCTGGTGCGGAGCGTCGCCGGCTGGCAGGAAGCCAAGGCGCGCTGGACTGGGACAGAACCTCAGTTCACTCGCTCGTCCGTCGAGAGGCTGGCGATCAGCCGCGATTTCGATATCTCTCGCGCGCGAAAGGAACTCGGCTACGAACCGGCCGTGGACTACAAGACAGGTTTGCTCCGGACGATTCCGAGCCTGGCCCCGAATGAACCGAAGCCGGTCTCCGGAGTGCGCCGGATGGCGCGGTTGTATATGGAGCGGCACCGGACGCTGCCGAACCGCTGGCTGCACATCCTGGGGATTCCGGCGATGTGCGCGGGGTTGCCCATCCTGGTCTCCGGGCAGATCGCCGCAGGACTAGCTTGCTGCTTCGGCGGACTCTTACTGCAATACATCGGGCACGAGATCGAAGGCAGCCCCATGGGCGAGCTGATGCTGTTGCGGCGACTGCTGCAGAAACTGCGGGCGGTGCGGGAAGGTGTGGCATGATCCTGGTCACTGGAGCGACCGGCTACGTGGGCGGGCATGTCGTCCATCGGCTGCGCGCGGCCGGCCGGAAAGTACGTTGCGTGGTCCGTCCCAGCGCGCTTGATCGACAGTTGGAGGACCTGCGTGCGCTAGGTTGTGAAGTCGTGCGCGCCAGTCTGAGCGACGCCAGGGCGCTACTCGCCGCAGTGGAAGGAGTGGACGGGGCGATTCACATGGCGGGTTCGATTCGCCCGGCACCGGGGGAAACGCCGCACCAGATTCACGTGGAGGCGACGGGGACCTTAGTGCAAGCGCTGCGGGCCGCGCCGATCCGCAAACTGGTGTTGCTCAGTTCGCTGGGTGTCAGGCCCAAGGCGGTGACTGGCTATCACCGGACCAAGTGGGAAGCCGAAAGTATCGTTCGCGAGAGCGGCATGGCGTATGTGATTCTGCGGCCGTCGTTGATTTTCGGCCGCCTGGTTGGACATCGGGATAGCAAGCTCATGGCGCGTCTGACACAGAGAATTCTCGAGGAGTCGCCGGTGCCGGTGATCAGCGGGGCCGGCCAAATTCAACCGATTTTTATCGGCGACGTGGCGCAATGCCTGGTGGCCGCCCTGGAGCGCGACGACTTGTTCAACGAAACGCTTGAGCTGGGTGGCCCGACCGCGATGGACTTCGAGAGCCTAGTGGACACTCTCGCGAAGAGCCTGCGGCGGCAGCCCAAGAAACGGCGCCTACCCTATGGCTTGGCTCTCGGGGCGGGGATGTTGCTGGAGCGCGTCGTCAGCGTTCCGGCAGTTACTTCCACCGAAGTACGTTCTCTGCGGGAAGGCAGTGTCTGCAGGGAATCCTCGACGCAATCGGTATTCGGCATCGAGCCGCTGAGCCTCGAAGCGGGGCTGGCGCTGGGCGCCGGCACGCTGGTGAGCGCGCGATGAAGATCATCGCAGCGGAGATTCATCAGGTGCGGCTTCCGTTTCGCGGGGAGTTCAAACACGCCAGCGCCGCACGCAGCTTCACCGAGAATGTGGTGCTCAAACTCAAGCTCGAAGATGGCATCGCGGGCTACGGAGAATGCGTACCCCGCGAGTATGTGACGGGCGAGACTGTGGACACAGTAAAGGGGACGCTCGCCGGCTATATCACCATCGCCCTTTTGGGGCGAAGTTTCTCTTCCTTGGAGGACGTGAAAGATTTTCTCGAACATTGCCCGCTGAGCGGCGCGGTGCGGTGCGTCTTTGAGCTCGCCGTGATCGACGCGGCGGCGCTCCACTTCCAAACCGATGTCCACGCCCTAATCGGCCCGGCGCGACGGGAGCAGGTGCGCTATAGTGCCGTCCTGCCGTCGGTCTCGTTGAAGAAGTTGAGGTATCTGGCGGTAGCGGCTCGCGTCTTCGGTTTCCGGGCGGTGAAAGTCAAAGTGGGTGCCGATGACGACGATGTGGAACGGGTGGCGGTGGTGCGCCGCGCGGTGGGAAACAACGTCGACCTGCGCATCGATGCAAACGGAGTATGGACGCCGGAGCTGGCCCTAAAGCGCATTCACCAGATGCGCGAGTTCGAGGTTTCGTCCGTCGAAGAGCCCACCGCTCCGCGCGAAATCGACGGGCTGAGCTATGTCGCGCGGCGAAGTCCGATTCCGGTCTGCGTTGACGAGTCCCTCACCACGCTCGAAGACGGGGAGAGGCTGATCCAGAACCGGGCTTGCCAGATCTTTAACCTGCGCCTGTCCAAATGCGGCGGCCTTCTCAACACACTGCGCCTGGCGGAGATGGCGCGCGCCCACGGGCTGCGTTTCCAACTCGGCTGCCAAGTGGGCGAGACCGGGATTCTGTCGGCGGCAGCACGGCGCCTGCTGATGTGTTTGGACGACACGCTGCACGCGGAAGGGTCCTATTCGCGTTTATTGCTGCGCGAGGATCTCACCGAGCCGGCCCTGCGCTTCGGCCTGGGCGGCGTGGCCGGCGCGTTGCGCGCACCCGGCTTAGGCATGCAGGTCCGCGAAGAATCGCTGGACAAGTTTTCGGTGGACTGCCAGGCATTGGCCTTTTGAGACGAGGGAAGGAGAGGAATATGAAGAAGGCAGGTGGAACCGCGGCGGAGGTGGACGTACTGATCATCGGCGCGGGATTTGCAGGACTGTCGATGGCGGTTCGACTTAGGAGGGCGGGATTTTCCTGCCTGATGGTGGAGCGCGCCGAAGAAGTGGGGGGCACCTGGCGCGCCAATACGTATCCGGGCTGCGCCTGCGATATCCCTTCGCATCTCTATTCCTTCTCGTTTGCCTTGAATCCGCACTGGTCGCGCATGTACGCGCAACAGGCGGAAATCTGGGACTATATGCGGCAATGCGTGGAAGACTTCAACCTGCGCCCCTTCATTCGGTTCCGGACGGAGTTGCGCGAGGCGATCTTCGATGAAGACGCGCACGTTTGGCGCGTCCACCTAAACGGCGGGGAAGAAATCCGGGCGCGTGCCGTTGTACCGGCAATGGGAGCCTTGAGCCGTCCCGCCATGCCGCGCATTCCCGGTCTGGAGCGCTTTGCCGGTCCGGCGTTCCACACGGCGGAGTGGGATCATTCCTTCGCATTGAAAGGTAAGCGCGTCGCGGTGATCGGCACCGGCGCCAGTGCAATTCAAGTAGTGCCGCAAATCGCCCCGCTCGTCGACCAGTTACATGTCTTCCAGCGCAACCCCTCCTGGATTCTGCCTAAGCTGGACCGTCCGATGCGCGGCTGGGAGATTTCCCTCTTCGAGAAACTGCCTGGGGCGATGCGCGCATTCCGTAGCTTTCTCTATTGGCGGCAAGAGATGTTGGGGCTTGGCTATGCGGTGAAGCCCGCCTTCATGAAAGTGTTCGATGGCTGGGCGCGGCGTTATCTGCAGCGCAGCGTGCCCGATCCGGTACTGCGCGAGAAGCTCACGCCGAAGTATCACATTGGCTGCAAGCGGGTGCTGCTCTCGAACGACTACCTGCCCTCCCTGTGCCGTCCCAACGTCGAGCTCGTCACCGATGGGATCGCTGAAATTCGCGAAACGGGAATCTTGACCGTGGATGGAATCGAGAGGCCGGTCGACGCGATCGTGTACGCCACCGGCTTCCGGACCTCGGAGTTGCTCTCACCGGTCCGCTTCGTCGGAGCCGGCGGCCTGGTGCTCAACGACGTTTGGCGGGACAGCGCAGAGGCCCTTATGGGAGCCAGTGTGGAAGGTTTCCCAAACCTCTTTTTCCTCGCCGGTCCGAACAGCAGGGTAGCGAACAATTCCAACGTTTTCATGATGGAGGCCCAAGCGCATCACATCGTGAAAAGCCTGGAATTCATGCGCCGGCGCGGCTTCACCGCCATGGAAGCAAAGCCGCAGGCGCTGGCCGAATTCAATCGCGGTATTCACGAAAAGATGAGAGGCACCGTGTTCGCCACCGGCTGCCGAAGCTGGTACCAGGATGCGCAAGGAAGGAACATCGCCATTTGGCCAAGCTTCACTTGCGCCTTCTGGTTAAAAACTCGGCGGCTGCGGCAGCAGGACTACGCGTTCAGCGTCGCGCCTGCGCATGAAGAGGAAGCCTCGAGGTCGTCGCTGCCGGCGCACGAAGAGTTCGAAATGGTGCAGCAGAACCGTTGGCAAAGAAGTGGGGGCGCCGTTTCGGCTAGCGGTTCAGTTTGCGCAAGCGTTGGATCGGGCAGGGTGGAAGGGAGAATAGAAGGATGAATCCGTTAGACGGTTTACAGGATCGGCGGTGGCTGGTGACGCGGCTGCGGGTGGGAGCGGAGTGGGTGGAGTTGAGGACGACGGACGAGGTACGGGATCCGGCGACGGGGGAGTGGATTGCCACGGTGCCACGGGCGGGGGCAGCGGAAACGGCAGCGGCGATTGAGGCAGCGGCGACGGCGTTTCCGGCCTGGCGAGGGAAGACCGCGGCAGAGCGCGCGGCCTTGCTGCGGAGGCTGGCAGCCTTGATCACGGAGCATCGCGAGGACCTGGCGCGGATCCTGACGGCCGAGCAGGGGAAACCATTGGCGGAGGCGCGAGGAGAGGTGGACTTCTCCGCGGCTTACGTCCTGTGGTTTGCCGAAGAAGCGCGGCGCGTGAAGGGAGAGATTCTGCCTTCGCCGTGGCCGAACCGGCGCGTGCTGGTGACGCGGGAACCGGTGGGCGTGGTGGCGGCGATTACACCGTGGAACTTCCCGTCCTCGATGATTGCGCGGAAACTGGCGCCGGCACTGGCCGCCGGCTGCACGATCGTGATTAAGCCGGCGCCGCAGACGCCACTCTCGGGCCTAGCCTGGGCGGCGCTGTGCGAGGAGGCCGGGATTCCGCCAGGCGTGGTGAATGTGGTGACGGGAGACGCGGCGGCGATCGGCGGGGAGATGACGCGGAACCCGAAGGTGCGGAAGGTGACCTTCACCGGCTCGACCGCGGTGGGCAAACTGCTGCTGGAGCAATGCGCGGCCACCGTGAAGAAGGTGTCGATGGAGTTGGGCGGCAATGCGCCGTTTATCGTGTTCGATGATGCCGACCTGGAACGGGCGGTGACGGGAGCGGTGCAGGCGAAGTTTCGCAACTCGGGGCAGACGTGCGTGTGCAGCAATCGGCTGCTGGTGCAGGCGGGGATCTACGATGCGTTTGCGGCGCGGCTGGCGGAAACCGTCGGGCGGCTGCGGGTGGGCAATGGATTTGAGGTGGGCGTGGAGAATGGTCCGCTGATCGATGAGCGGGCGCTAGCCAAGGTGGAGGCGCATCTGGACGATGCGCTAGCGAAAGGCGCGCAGGTGCTGGTGGGTGGGAAGCGGCATGCGCTAGGTGGCACGTACTTTGAACCGACCGTGCTGACGGGGGCGACGGCCGGGATGCGGCTCGCCACAGAAGAAACGTTCGGACCACTGGCGCCGCTGTTTCGCTTTGAGGCCGAACAGGAGGCCGTGGAACTGGCCAACGCGACGGAGTATGGCTTAGCGGCCTACTTCTACACGCGCGATCTGGCGCGAGCGTTTCGCGTCTCCGAAGGGCTGGAGTACGGAATGGTGGGCGTGAACGAAGGATTGATTACGACGGAGGTAGCGCCGTTTGGTGGAGTGAAGGAGTCCGGGTTGGGACGCGAAGGTTCGTCTCACGGCATGGAGGAGTACGTGGAGATGAAGTACATCTCGCTGGGACTGTAGGCTTCAGATCATGGGAAGGTAGGCGGGGCGCGGGCCGAGGGGGAAGGCCTCTTCCAACAGAGCGACTTGCTCGGGGGAGAGGGTGAGGTCGGCGGCCGCCGCATTCGCGGCGAGGTGATCGGGGTGGCAGGATTTGGGGATAACGAAGGAGCCCGGCCAGCGGAGCAAGAAGCGGAGGGCGACTTGCCGGGGAGTGGCGCCGAGGTCACCGGCGACGGCGGCCAAGGCGCGGCCGCCGCGGGTGTGGGGCGCGGGGAAGTCGCCGTGGCCATAGGAGCTGTAGGCGACCAGGGCGGATTCGTGCACGGCGCACCAGGGCAGGACGGCGTGTTCGATGGCACGCTCCTGCGGGTAATAGAGCACCTGATTGCAGACGGGGGCGTCGAGCGCGGCCACTTCATCCAGGTCATCGACATCGAAGTTGCTGACACCCCACGAGAGAATCTTGCCGGCGCGCTGGAGCTGATGGAAGGCTTCCACGGTTTCGGCGAGGGGGTAGCGGCCACGCCAGTGCAGCAGGTAGCAATCCAGATGGTCCGTTTGGAGACGGCGCAGCGAAGCTTCGCAGGCGGCGATGGTGCCGCGGCGGGAGGCGTTGTCCGGCAGGACCTTGGAGACGAGGAAGACGTGTTCGCGTTGGCCCTCGATGGCTTCGGCAACCCATTCTTCCGCGCGGCCGGAAAGGTACATTTCGGCGGTATCGAGGTGGGTGAGGCCGAGGTCGAGGCCGATTTGGAGGGCGCGGACGGCGTCTTCCCGACGGTCCTGGGAACTGTACCAGGTGCCCTGCCCTACGATGGGTACTTCGCGCTGGGTGCGGCCGAAGAGACGGTATTCCATGCCGTTATTTGACCATTGGTGGAAGCGGGAACCGAAGGGAGCGGGGGGGTGTCTGAAGGGGAGTGAGAAGAGCGGGTTGGTTGCTCGGGGCGCTGCTGCTGGCCGCGGCACAAGCTCCGGGCTGTTTCTGCCTGCCCGAGCCGACGCTTTGTTCGCGGCTGAGCAAGCAGAGACTGGAGGCGGCGTTCTTCGTGGGGCGGGTGAAGGAAGTGTGGCCACCGCGGGAGCAACTGGCGCGGGAACAGAAGATGACGCCGGCACAACAACGTCAATTGGTGCTGGCGCGCTGGGGCCAGATGATGAAGCCCGAGGAGCGCCGGCTCGCTGAGAGAACCGACTCTTCGCTCGACGCACTCTGGGCTTACCGGGTGCAGCAGCGCGTACGGTTTGAGGTGAGCGAACAGTTGCTGGGTCCAACGGTGAGGGAAGTGATCACAGCGGGGACGAGTTGCGGCTACCGGTTTGAGCGCGGTGAACGCTATGTGGTGGAAGCGGAAGCGAGCGGTGGAGGATACACGACCCGAGCTTGCGGCGCGACACAGAAACTTGCCGGCAAGACCCGGCTGGCGGCCGAGAGGGCGCTGCGCGATCTCAGAGCGGCGCGCGATGGACGCCCACCGGTGAGGATCTCCGGCCAGATTGCGGAGGACGACCTGGGAGACACGTTACAACTGCGCCTGACGGGACCAGACGGTGAGCGGGTAGCGCCACCAGCCCCCGATGGCAGTTTCGAGTTCGAGGCGTTGGCACGGACGGAATACCAGCTGGAGGTGTCGGATGGACGAGGAGCGCGGAGCGTGGCGATCGACTTGAGGGGAACCAGTTGCGCGGAGGCACGGGCTGAATTTCGGGAGGATTGGGTTTGGTGGGTAGTTCCGCAAGGGATCCCGATCCAACCGAAGCCAAGGCAGAAGTGGGTGCTGACGGAGCCACCACCGTTCCGTTAAGCAGCGAGGCGGAGGTGGTTATCGTCGGCGAGGGAGCGACGAGCTCATACCTTGGCTTGCTGAAAGATGGCTTCCGAACGGCGCTTGATGTCGGCGGCTAATTGGTAGGGATCGGCCTGCTGATACTTCGGCAAGAAGAGTTCGACCGAGATGGGACCGCGGTAGCCCTGGGCCACGAGCTTCTGCAGAATGCGAGCCAGCGGGGCGATGCCTTCGCCGGGAATGA
>CBDDIZ010000017.1:0-87293 GCA_965229305.1 Bryobacteraceae bacterium
GATAAGCCACGCCGAGGCGAGGTGCAAAGGCCCAGGGATAGGTCTTGCCGGGGCGGCAGTCGCACCGTCCGGGGCCGCTCCCGGCGTAGAGCGTCGCGCCGAGCAGATTGCCGGCTGAAGGGTTGCGGATGCTGGGCCAGAACATCGACATGCGGTCGTGCAGTTCGTACATGGCGTACTGATAGTCGTAACGCAGGCCGTAATCGAGGGTCAGCTTGCGGGTAACTTTCCAAGTGTCCTGCGCGAACGAGGACCAAGCGGGACGACGGTACTGGGGATCCTGCGGATTCGAGACCGAGGCGGAGGCGGCGGAGCCCAGCAGGAAGCTCGCATAGGGGAAGCCGACGTTGCCACCGGCCAGCGTCAGGCCCTGCAAGGCGGGGTTGCCGGTCTGAGTGGCGGCGAAGTTGAACGTACCGGCGACGCCGGCAGTGCCTTTGTTGGTGAAGTTTTCGAACTTCCATTCGCCGCCGAATTTGTAGGAGTGATTGCCACGCACGACGGTGAGGCTGGCGGTGGCCAAGGGCTTGTCCTGAATGTAGGTGGTGCGGTTGGTGGGGCCGAAGTCCAGGCCCATGCCGCCCTGGTTGCCGCTCAAGCCGGTGATGCGCGGGAAGCCGGAGCCGAAGCCACCCTTCAGGCCGAGTCCGCCGACGGCGTCGTAGTTCAGGATGTTGACGGGGGAGCTATCCGGATTGAAGTAACGCTGATAGCCAACGCCGGCGTGGAAAATGATGCTGGGCGTGAGCGTGTTGTCGTAATTGACGCGCACGGTGTGCGACCGGATGATCTGGTCGCGACGGGCGGAGATCGGATCGGGCAAGCCGTCCTGACCGTTGTCCTTGTCGGTGCGCATCAGCGAATAGTAGACCGAGAACTTGGAACGGTCGTTGATGTTGTGATCGATCTTGACCGAGGGAATGTCCTGAATCTTGCGGTAAGGCGCGGTGCGGGTGTAGTTGTTGATCAGGTTGCCGTTCTGCGGGGTGGGGATCAACGACTGAATCTTGAGGGAAACCGGGTCTAACTGCGATTGCGGAATGATGTTGTTCGGGAAGGGGGTGCGGACGGGCAAGCCGTTCACCGTGCGCGTAGTGGTGGGATCGTAGATCACATTCTCGAGCACAGGCTGGCCGAACGGATCGGTACCGACGACGCGGCCGGTGAGGGCTTGCGAGAAGTCACCACGACGATAGGCCTCCGTGGGGACAGTCGCCAAACCGATGAAGTTGGTGGAGACGTCGCGGAACATTTCGTAGTTGAAGAAGAAGAACGTGCGGTTATGACCGTCGTACAACTTGGGAATCCAGACCGGGCCGCCAAAGTTGGCGCCTAAGTTATGACGGCGAACCTGAGGCCGAGCATTGGGCGTGGAGCCACTACCGGTAAATGGCCGCGCGGCATAGAGCTTCTCATGGGCGAAGTAGTCGTAGAGAGTGCCGTGATACTGATTAGTTCCAGACCGCGCGGTGAAGTTGAACAAACCGCCGCCCGCCTGACCGAATTCGGCGGAGTAGTTCGACGTCTGTAAGGTGAATTCTTCGAGGGCCTCGACAGAAGGCTGCATTTCGTCCGAGACGCGGGCATCCAGCCCGTTGGTAGAGTCCTGGCCTTCGAAAACAATCTTGAAGGTGCCAGACGGCGCGCCATTGACGCGAATCGTGTTCCAGCCACTGATGCTGGCGCCAGGCGAGAGTTGCACGAAGCTGAGGGGGTTGCGAACGGCGCCAGCGCCGATGGCGAAGTTCAGCGGCAGGGCGTTCAGTTGCTCGCGGCCGACGGTGGTGGCCTGGGCGGCATTTTCGGTGCGCAACAGCGCGGCGTCGGCGGAGACGGTGACCGACTCAGTCGTGGAGCCGACTTGCATGGTGACGTCGACGCGAGCGGTTTGGGCAACCTGGATGCGGATGCCTTGCTGCTCATAGCGCCGGAAGCCATTGGCTTCGACGACGAGGTTATAGGTACCGGCGGGAATCGAGGTGAGGGTGTAGTTCCCGGTGTCGGTGGTTTGCACTTTGACTTCGGAACCGTTGGCCGGATTGCTCAGAGTGATGCCGGCGCCGGGAACGCTGGCGCCCGTTCCATCGGTGACGGTGCCCGTAATTGTGCCGCGGTCGCTCTGGGCCCAGAGCGCGGCAATGGAAAGTAAAAGCAACGTGGTAATTCGACGTACTAACAACATGGAGTCCCCTTCTAATCGGGGCTCAGTATATCAGAAATTTCTGTTCCTTCGAGGCCATACCGCATGGTTCCGTAAGCTTTGAGAAAAGAAAAAACGGCCCGCCGAAGCGAGCCGTTTTTTGGTGAGTCGCGTTGCGATTAGAACGAGAGGCGCAGGGCGAACTGGATACGGCGCTCAGTGCCAGCAATGCTGCTGGTAATGCGGCCGAAGTTGCCATTGCCGCCAAGAGCGCGAGCGTTGCCGAGGTTCGCATCCGGGATGTTGAAGACCGGAGTATTGAGGATGTTGAAGCCCTCGCTACGGAACTGGAACTTAAAGCGTTCCGTGATGGAGAACGTCTTGAAGACCGAGAAGTCCACGGTCCGGGTGGGCGGTCCGACGCCGGCCTGGAGGCCGAGCGTACCGCCGGTGAGCGGGGCAGCGACCTTGTAACCCGAGATGTCGAAGTACTGGTTCGGGGTACGACCGCCGGCGGGAGCCTGATTGGCCTTGAAGCCATCAACCGTATCCGGCATACAGCGCGACCACACACCTTGGCAACTGGTGCCAAGGATGGTGTAGGCCACACCGGTGCGGAGAGTGATCAGCCCGTTGGTCTGCCAGCCACCCACTACGGCATCGAGAGCCTTGTTCATGCTGTTCCCGAACTTCCTGCCCTTGCCGAACGGCAGGTCCACATTGAAGCCGGTCGTAAAGCTATGGCGGATGTCCCAGGCGGCACTGGAGTAACTGGTACGCCAGTTCGTCTGGTCAAGGAACGCGAAGTTAGTCGAGCCACTGAGCGAGGTGCCGGCGTTGGAGTACGCGTGGCTCCAGGTGTAGGCGGTGAGGAACTGGACGCCACGCGAGAAGCGTTTTTCCAGCTTAGCGGAGGCGGCGTCATAGGCGCCGTAACCATTGGTGACGGTCATCGAAAGCCCCGTACCCGGAGACTGGCAAGCGGGCGGCGGGCAAGCGGCGTTGATGTAGCGCTGCGTGTCCGGCGTCTTCGAGGTGTCGGTGGTGCCGAGGTTGGCGTAAGTCGACGTGTTACCGAGGATCATCTGGTGCGACTGATGATTGCCGGTGTAGCCGAGTTCGAGGGCCATGTCCCAAGGCAATTCGCGCTGGACCATCAGGTTCCACTTCTGAACCATCGGGTTGCGCCAGTTCGGCTGGATGCCGCGCAGGGTAAACGTGGCGTTGCGCGTGAAGGGATCATTCGGGAAACCGCCCGTCAGGCCGCCCGGCATGTAATTGCAACCGGGACAGTTGGGGTCGGAGATACCCAAGAAAGTCGAGACACCGTTGGTGCGCTGGAAAGCGATCGTGGAGTTGAAGGGGACGCCTTCACCACGATTCGGGCTGCCACCCTGATTTTCCTCGCCGCCATAGTAGATGCCGTAGCCGGCGCGAATGACGGTCTTCTCGTTGAGCTGGTAAGCGAGACCGATGCGCGGGCCGAAGCTGGTCTTATCCCAGGGGATCAGGTACTTCGAGACGTTGCCGCGATCCACCTTAATTTGGGGGAAGGCAGCCGTGAAGTTCGGCGGCAGAGGCGCGTCCTGCTGCGGTCCCTTCGGGATGAAGAGCGTCATCTGCTGCAGGTCGAAGTTCGCCTGACGTCCGAAACGCTCAGCAATCGGCGAGAAGAGCTCGTAGCGCAGACCGATGTTCATGGTCAGCTTGCGGGAGACCTTCCAGTCGTCCTGAGCATAGAAGGCCCAAGAGACCTTCTGAGACGAGATGAAGTTCGTGGTGGAGATCTCGGAGTTATTGATCTGACCGAGAAGGGCGGAGGCGATCGCGTCACCCGTGCTGGCGCCGACCGTTGGTCCGAGTGATGAGGCCCGGCCAGAGGGGAACGCCGTCTGATTGCTGTTGTAAGCGATCACGCCGTGCGGAGAGGGAACCTGGAAGAACGGGAAGCGCACGTCGCGGAACTCAGCACCGGTCTTGAAGGAGTGCGACCCTTTGCTGATAGCGACGTTCTGAACGAAGTCCCAAACGTTGTTGTACTCGAGCGTGGGGCTCCACTGGGAGCCGCCGAAGTTGGTATAGCCGTTGGCGGTGAACAGAGGCAGGCCACCGTTGCCGGTATAGGCGGAGGTGGGGTTATAACCACCGATGCCGAACTCCTTGAACGAGTCCGTATTGGGGTTAGCGCCTTGCCGCGACGTCACCAAGCGGGTGAAGCTGGCGCGGGTTTCCGAAACGATCGTCGGGGTCCAAACACGCGTGAAGCTCAACTGAGCATTGCGATTGAGATCGATTTCGTTAGCGCCGGCAAAGCTGCTGTTGTCGAGCGCGCCCGGGAACGGCGGCACGCTGGTTTTGCTGGTGTCGCCCCAACTCATCGAGCCGAAGATGGTGTTCTTCTCGCTCATGCGATAGTCGACACGAGCGTCGCCCTGATCGGTCTTCTGCGAGCCTGCCGTGTTGTAGAAGTAGTTACCGGTGGGCTGAGAGCCGGTGATGATCGGCGCGTTCGGGGCCGGGTAGAGCTGGATGAGCTTCGCGAACGCAGGGTCCATGCGGCTGAGCGGGATGCGATTTCCCGGGAAGGCCGTGCGCGAAACCGGCGCGTTGGCCGGGCCAACCGTGGAGGCCGGATCATAGATCATGCCCTTGATGAAATTCATGGGGTTGCCGTTGACGTCGGTGCCGGTAGCGCCGGCGCCCAGGATGCTCGAAAAGTCACCCTGCTTCATCGCGGGTGTGGGGATCGTACCGGTGGAATTCAGGAAGCCCAGGCCCAAGATACCGCCGGAGGACGCAATGCGCGTGCCCTGGTAGTCACCGAAGATGAAGAGCTTGTTCTTGATGATCGGGCCGCCCATGGTGGCGCCGAACTGATTCTGAATGAACGGCCCGCGAGCGCGACCGGCCTGATTGTTCGTCCAGGTGTTGGCGTTGAGTTGCTTGTTTTGCAGTATCTCGAAAAGACTGCCGTGGACCTGGTTGGTGCCGGACTTGAGATTGACGTTGACGACGACGCCAGCGGCGCGGCCGTACTCGGCGTTGGTCCCGTTCACGAGCACAGTCATTTCGCCGATCGCTTCCACCGAGGGACCCACCGCGTAGGAGGTCTGGTTCAGGAAGTCGATGGTGTTGACGTTGTTGTCCACGCCGTTCAGCAAGAAGTTATTCTGGCCGTTGCCACGCACGCCGCCGCCGGAGAGTCCGCCGTTCGCGCCATCGCGGGCGCCGGGTTCAGCCGGCAACACGCCGGGCGAAAGTCGGGCGAGGTAAGCGAAGTTACGCTGACCGCCCAGCGGCATGTCGGTGAGGGTTTTCTGATTCATCGAGGCGCCGATGACGTTGTTCTCGGTTTGCAACAGCGGCGAAGCCGTGCTGACCTCGACGGTCTGACCGATGTCGCCCACGACGAGCGCGAAATCAACGCCGGTCCGTTCGCCGGAGCGGAGCAGGATGCCTTTGCGTTCGGCGGAGCGGAAGCCGGGCGCTTTGACGTTGATGTTGTAGGTTCCAGGTTTGAGCGCCGGACGGACGAAGTCGCCCGAGGCACCCGTGTTGACGGTGTAAGAAAGTCCGGTATCGGTTTCGGTGATGGTTACTACGGCGTTTACGACAACGCCTCCAGTTGGGTCGGTAACGGTACCAACCAACGTCGACAAATCGCGTTGCGCGAGCAACAGCGATCCGCAAAGTAACGACAGCAAGGCAAAACGGAGCCTTGAGTAAAGATGCATGAAGTCCCCCTTTCCCGCGTTCAGCATCGGTGCAAACGCGAGCACACACTTGACTCTGGCGGGGAACTCTATCACTCCCAGGGGTGGGCGTCAAGGCGGGGGTGAGGAAGGAAACAACGGAGGGGCCACCTCCAGAAACACCGGAGGCAGCCCCGATCGACCTACTTACTCGAAACGAAGCGCTTCGATGGGGTCGAGCGCCGCCGCTTTCTGAGCCGGGTAGTAGCCGAAGAAAATGCCGATCATCATCGAGAAGATGGCCGACCCGAACATTGCGACAGGGGAAAGCAACTGCGGCCATCCGAAGCCGACACTCAGAATGTACGAGGTGGTGACACCCACAACGATCCCGGTGAGACCGCCCAACAGTCCCAGCACGAGAGACTCGATGAGGAACTGCCACTGCACCTGACGGGAGCGGGCCCCGACGGCCATGCGGATGCCGATTTCGCGGGTCCGCTCGGTGACCGACACCAGCATGATGTTCATGATGCCGATGCCACCCACCAGCAGCGAGACGGCAGCGATCCCGCTGAGGAGCATCGTCATGACCTTGGAGGTTTCGGCGGCCGTTTCGGCGACATCGGACAGGTTGCGTACGGTGAAGTCGTCCTCCTGACCGGTGCGCAGATTGTGACGCGCGCGCAGCAGAGCGGCGATGTCGCGTTCAGCGGCGCTGGTGGCCGCCTGGCTAACGGCGGAGAACTGGAGCGACGAAACGTAGTTGGTCGCCAGCAGCTTCTTCATCACCGTGGTGTAGGGCATCAGAACGGTGTCGTCCTGGTCCTGCCCCATTTGGCTTTGCCCCTTCACCTGGAGCAGCCCGATGATGCGGAAAGTGAGGTTGCGGACGCGCATGGTTTGGCCCACCGGATCCTGACCGGGGAACAAGTTGTCCGCCACGGTCTGGCCGATCACCGCGACACGAGCGGCGGATTTGACGTCCGCTTCGGTAAAGAACTGCCCTTGCGAGATGGCCCGCACACGGATAGTGGGCTGGGTGACATCCACGCCTTCGGCGCGCGTCTGCCAGTTCTGATTGCCGGCCACCAGAGGTACGTTCGCGGTCACCGAAGGCGTGCCGGCGGCGACCGATGGCACGTCCCGGAGAATGGCGACCATATCGTCCGGCGTAAGCGAGGTGCTGGTGCCCGCGCCGCCGCGCATCCCGCCGGCGCGTTGGCTACCGGCCTGCACGATCAGCAGATTGGTGCCCATGCTGGAGATCTGGTCCTGCACTTGCTTTTGCGCGCCCTGGCCCAGGCTCACCATGGCGATTACCGAAGCGACGCCGATGATGATGCCGAGCATCGTCAGGGCCGAACGGGCCTTGTTCCGGGCGAGCGCCCGAAGAGCCATTTTCAGCACAGCGGTTTTCATTGCAGTACCTCCTCCAACTTCACGGCGTGCGGAGTCGCCGCCAGTTCTACTTCCGCGTCACGGCGCTTGCGCACCGGCTGATCCAGGATGATTTGGCCGTCCTTCACCACCACAACGCGCTTGGCGTATTGGGCGATATCAGGTTCGTGCGTTACCAGCACCACGGTGATGCCACTATCGTTCAACTTCTGGAAAACGCCCATCACTTCGATCGACGTGCGGCTATCGAGGTTACCGGTGGGCTCGTCGGCCAGCAGCAACGCAGGCCGGTTCACCAGGGCACGGGCGATGGCGACCCGCTGCTGCTGACCGCCGGAGAGTTGATTCGGGTGGCTTTCCGCCTTATGGGCCAAGCCGACAATTCCGAGGGCCTCAATGCTGCGCCGCTGGCGTTCGGCGGCGGGCACGTCGGAGTAAATCAAGGGCAGTTCGACGTTCTCCATCGCACTGGTGCGGCGAAGGAGGTTATAGCCCTGGAAGACGAAGCCGAGCTTCTGATTGCGAATCAGCGCCCGTTCGTCCTTGCTGAAGTTCGAGACATCGACGCCGTCAAGGTAGTAGTGGCCCTGGGTGGGCCGGTCCAGGCAGCCCAGGATGTTCATCATCGTCGACTTGCCTGAACCGGACGTACCCATGATGGCGACGAACCCGCCGCGTTCGATTTCGAGAGAGACACCACGCAGAGCGTGGACCCGGACATCCCCACTGTCGTAGACCTTGTGAATGTTGTCGAGCTTGATCACCGTTTCGGTCGCCATGTTAGAACCTCCTCACGCGCGGCTGGCCGCCCGTACCGGGAAAGCCGCCAGTGGTATTGGGGCGGTTGTTGGCCGCGCCCGCGGCGCCCGTAGTCGCCTGCGCGATACGATCGCCCTCTGCCAAGTCCCCGGTCACGGCGGTCATCACACCATCACTCAGACCGAGTTTCACCGGCACGGCCTTCAGTTGGCCGCCCGCTTCCTTCCACACCACGGTGCGGGAACCGCCGCCGCGGCCGGACTTGCGCGTCGCGCCATTCTGGGCGGACTTGGCGGCCGGGACTGCAGCCGCGGCGGGCTTAAAGCGCAGCGCGGCATTCGGCACGGCGAGCACGTCGGTCGCCTCGGCCACTACGGCCGTCACGGTCGCCGTCATACCGGGCTTCAGTTGCAGCTTCGGATTCGCCACGTCGATCACGGCGGTGTAAGTGACCACGTTCTGCACCACCGCGGGCGAGAGGCGAATCTGCGAGATCTTGCCTGCAAAGGTCTCCTTGGGGAAAGCGTCCACGGTGAAGGTGACTTTGCTATCGGGGCTCAACTGGCCGACGTCGGCTTCGTCGATGTCCGCCAGCACCTGCATCTTGGTCAAGTCGTTGGCGATCAGGAACAGGGTCGGGGCCTGGAGGCTGGCCGCCACAGTCTGACCGACGTCGACGTTACGGGAGACCACGACGCCGTCGATGGGCGCGCGGATGATCGTGCGATCCAGATTCACCGAGGCGACTTCGACGGCCGCGCGGGCCTGCGTCGCCTGAGCCTGGGCCTGTTCGAGTTGCGATTTCGAACCGGCCAACTGGGCCATAGCCTGGGCGTACTGCGCTTCGGCCTGCGCCTTCGAAGCCATGGCCTGCAGCCGGGTGGCGTCGTCGGTCTGAATCTGGCGAGCGGGCAAGGCGCCCGCGTCCACCAGCTTCCTGGTGTTCTCCCAGGCACGAGTCGCTTCCAGTAAGACGGCGTCGGCCCGGTCCACATTGGCCTTGGCCGCCTTGACGGAAGCTTCCTGGCTCGCCACGGAGTTTTTGGCCGAGGCGACATTCGCTTCAGCACCAGCGAGGCTGGCGCGCGATTGCTTCAATTGGGCTTCGATCTGCGACGGATCCAGCCGCGCCACAATCTGGCCGGCCTTGACGCGCTGATTGAAGTCCGCATGGAGTTCAGAAACCGTGCCGGAGACCTGCGTACCCACCTGGACGGTGGTCACCGCCTGCACTTTACCGGTGGCGCTGATCGTCTGGCGGATGTCCGCCCGGCGAATCGGCGTCAGCGAGTAAGCCGGCGCTTCGGCGGCACCGAAGTACTTGTAAGCGCCCCAGCCCGCGCCGAGCAGGGCGACCGCGCCGCAAGCGGCGAGCGCATAGCGACGCGGCTTTTTCACGGGCACGGGCACCGGAATGGCCGCTTGAGTGATCGGTTCGTTGCGTTCTGCGATAGCGGTGTTCATGCGATCTCCTTAACTGAACCCAAAATCTCATCCGCCCGTAAAATCCACGTTGGGAGGAAAGGGCTGGATTGTAAAAGTCCGGTAAAAGACCCACCGGCGGAAATCGAGGCGCTTAGCATAGGAAGGTGAACAAGCTGCTGCTAGTGGAGGATGACGAGAAGTACGCCAGGCTGATGCGCGACTACCTGGAACCTTTTGGTTATCAGGTGGATACGGCGAACGACGGCCGACAGGGGCTGGCACTGGCACTGGACGGTAGCTATAGCGCCGTGATCCTGGACGTCATGCTGCCGGGGCTGAATGGCTTTGATTTGTTACGGGAGCTTCGCCGTGAATCGCAGGTTCCGGTGCTGATGCTGACGGCGCTGGGAGACGAACCCGATCGCATTGCGGGGCTGGAGATCGGCGCCGACGACTATCTGCCCAAGACGTATTCGCCGAGAGAGTTGCTGGCGCGGCTGCGCGCGGTGATTCGCCGGTCCCTGGTGACGTCGCAGCAGCGGCCAGTGCAGGGGGGCGGAGCGCCAGTGTCGGTCGGCGGCCTCTATATTGATCCGGGGACGCACGTGGCGACGTTGGACGGCCAAGCGTTGACGCTATCGCCGATTGAATGGGACATGCTGCTGGCGCTGGCCAGGTCGGCCGGGCGGGTGAAGTCGCGCGAGCAATTGCTGCTCGAGGTGGCGGAGCGGGACTTCGAATCCTTTGACCGCTCCATCGACGTGCATATCTCGGCGCTGCGCAAGAAGCTGGGCGACGATCCGAAGGCGCCTCGTTACATCGAGACCGTGCGCGGCGTGGGCTATCGTCTGAGGTTGCCGAACATGGAGTTGGGCGCATGACGCTGCGCGCAAAGATCATCTGGCTGGCGCTGCTGAACCTGGTGGCGCTGGCCGCGATTCTGTTCCTGTTTATCCGGCACCAGTTGGGGCAGGAGTTCCGGTCGTTTCTGATGGCGACGGCGCGAGAGAAGATTGTCGGCGTGTCGCGTCAGTTGAGCCTGGACCTCACGGGCGCGAGTCCGGCGAAGCGCGACGAGATCCTGAAGCAATACGCGGCGACTTATGGCATTCAGTTTCTCCTTTTCGACGCGGAGGGCGCGCGGCTGGCGGGACCGCCCACGCGGATACCGGCCGACGTCGGAAGCCGCCTGAGGCGTCCACCGGTGCCGGCGGGCGCTCCCGTCCGAACAGGGCCAACCCCGGGACCGCCGCCGTTTCTGATGGAAGCCGAAGGTCTTTACTGGATCGGCGTGCGAACTCTGTTGCCGGGCGATGAACGGGCAACCCTGTTGCTGGTTTCGCCGACGCTGTTCACCAATCCGTTTTTCTTTGAGTGGGAGCCGGGGCTTGCGATTCTCGTGACAGCCATTGTGGTGACTCTGCTGTGCTGGCTGCCGCTGGTGCGGGGACTCACCCACGACATCCGCAAGATGACCACGGCGACCGCGGCGGTGGCGGAGGGGCAGTTCGACATCCAGGTAGAAACGCGGCGCAAGGACGAACTGGGGAGCTTAGGACGGTCGATCAACCAGATGGCGGCGCGGTTGCGTGAGTATCTGCAAGGTCAGAAGCGGTTTCTGGGCGACGTGGCGCATGAGATTCGATCGCCGCTCGGGCGGATGCAGATGGCGCTGGGGATTTTGGAGCGGGAAGTGGCACCGGACAAGCAACACTACGTGCGAGACCTGCAGGAGGACGTGGAGTTTCTATCCGGGCTCACCACCGAGTTGTTGACGTTTGCCCGTTCTGAGATGCGGCCGGAACCGATCGTCACCCAGCCGATTGCCCTTCGCGCCGTGATCGAGCGGGCGGCGGACATCGAAGGCGCGAAGGTCGACAATCAGATCGACGCCGCCTGGCAGGTGATGGGCGAGGAGAATCTGCTGTTCCGCGCCTTCGCTAATCTCATCCGCAATGCGTTGCGCTATGCCGGCGAGCCGATCGAAGCGACGGCAACGCGGCAGGGCGATCACCTGGTGATTCGCATCTCAGACCGTGGCCCCGGCGTACCCGCCGAGGCGCTCGAGACGATCTTTCGTCCCTTCTCACGGTTGGATGCGGCACGCGACCGCAAGAAGGGCGGCACCGGGTTGGGCCTGGCGATTGTCCGCAGCTGCGTGGAAGCATGCGGAGGAACCGTGCATGCCGAAGCCCGCGCGGGGGGCGGGCTGACGATCGCCGTGACGCTGCCGGCTCACGTGTAGGGGACGCAGATGCTGGAGGGTCCGGCGAGGGGCATTCGTTCGAAGCGCGGGAAGCCGGCAGCGGGGTCATGCGCTGCGCGTGTATGTCCGATCGGAGGAAGCGGTTCACCGACGATGCGCGCGGACGGCAGCAGGAGTGAGTTGGGCGAGGTTCTGCGCGCCCAGCATGGCCATGTCGCGAGCGAGCTCCGTTTGCAACATCTCGAGGACAGCGCGAACACCGCGTTCACCATAGGCCGCTAAGCCCCAGACAGCAGGACGTGCGACGAGCACCGCGCGGGCTCCCAACGCCAGCGCCTTGAGCGCGTCGCTGCCGCGGCGAAGGCCGCCATCGACCAGCAGTGGCACCTGGCCGGCGACCGCTTGGGCAATCTCGGGCAGGACGTCCAGCGGTGCGGCGAGCGCCGCGTCGGGCCGGCCGCGGTAGTTCGACAGCACCAAACCGTCGACGCGATGCGTGAGCGCGGCTTTCGCCTCGGAAACGCTCATGACGCCTTTGAGCAGCAGCGGGCCAGGGATCGCTTGGCGGAGACGATCAACCGTGGCCCAATCGAGGGGCGGCATGAGGCAGACGGCTTTGGCGCCAGAGGCGAGAGCGAGTTTGGCGCGGGCGATCATCATTTCTACTGGCCCGGGATTCAGTTGCACCCAAAGAGGCGCTTTGGTGAGCGGGGCGATCTGCTCGAGGGGCAGGCTGGTCTCTCCGGCCAGGACGTAGCCGGCTTTCGCAGCGGCGGCGCCACGGGCTAAGGCCAGTTCACCCTCGGGGTGAAAGCGCTGAGCCAGGGCGATCGGTCCGAGGAGAAGCGGGGCAAAGTGGCGCTGACCGAAGAGGTCGAGCGATAGATCGAGCTTGGTGGTGTCGACCATCAGGCGGGGCCGGAAGGTGTAGCGCTCGAAGGCGCGCCGGTCGCCGCCGGCGATCAAGCTGTAGAGGTCGGGAGCCAGCACACGGCGCGCCATGGCTTCCACTTCGAGCGTATTGACGCATTCTTCAAGAGGCGTGAGTTGGCTCATGGGAAGTCCGTCCGGACGAGGGTGCGGTCCACAGAGGCCAGCGTCGGTCGACCGGTGGCCATCATGGCTTGAAGGAGCTCTGACTGCACAATCTCCAGAGCGCGCTGCACGCCGGGCGCGCCATAAGCGCCCAACCCCCAACGCGGGACGCGCCCCAGGCAGACCGCGCGGGCGCCCAGCGCCAAGGCTTTCAGCACGTCGGCGCCGCGGCGGATCCCGCTATCGAAGACGACGGGCACGCGACCGCCCACGGCATCGACAATCTCCGGCAGCACCTCGAGCGTGGCTGGACCATAATCCAGCGAACGGCCTCCGTGATTCGAGACGTAGACTCCGTCAATACCGTGCTCGAGACACAGCCGGGCATCTTCCGCCGTGAGGATGCCTTTGGCGAGCATCGGCACCTTGATCATGTCGCGGATCTGATCGAAATACTTCCACGTGTACCAGAGGCGGCGATCGCGAATGCGGTAGGGATTGGTGGGGGTGGCGCGGGCCGGCGCGCGACGGGTGACGACGGGTGACAGATGACGGTCATGCAGTTCGCGCTCGTACTCGGAGGCTTGCTGGTCGATCGTCACCACTACGGCCTTACAGCCGGCGGCTTGGGCTTTTTCAAGAATTTCGCGCGTGGCGACCAAGTCCTCGCGCGGGTAAAGCTGAAACCAGAGTGGGCCGTTGGCGGCGGAGGCGATCTGCTCCACCGGCAGGCTGGCGTTGTTGCTGATGATCATCGGCGTGTTCGCCGCGTTGGTGGCGCCCAGATGGGTGGCGGCTTCACCCTGTGGATGTAGTTGCAGATGGCCGGCGGTGGGCGAGATCAGGATCGGGTAGTTGAGGGAGGTGCCGAAGAGCGTAAGTGAGGTGTCCGGCTTCGGAGCGGGCGTAAGGCCGGGGAGAAGTTGGACCCAGTCAAATGCCTCGCGATTCCGGCGAAGGGTGAACTCGCCATCGGTGCCGTAGGCCGTGTAGTTGTACGCCTGCCTGGGCAGTTTCGAGAAGGCCACCGCTTCGAAGTCGAGGGCGGAGGTCAGTTCGTCGAGCTTGGGAACGCGGGAGTGGTCGCGAACGGGGTCGGTCTGGCTGCGAACCAGCGGCGAGGCACTGACAAAGCCGGCCAAGGCGCGCGCGGCGGCACGGCGGGAGAATGAGTAGGGAAGATTGGGCAAAACGGCGCTCGCTGCTCGCGACAGTATATAACGCCAGCCGCCTTACTCGAGGATGCACACCTCGCCCAGATTCCGGTAATCCTCGGCGTAATCCAGTCCGTAGCCAACGACGAATTCGTCGGGAATCTGGAAGCCGACGTAATCGACCTTGACCGGCTTCACGCGGCGTTCCGGCTTGTCGAGGAGCGTGGCGATCCGCAGCGTGCGGGGCTGCCGGGCCTCCAGCAGGCTATGAAGGTAGGTCAAGGTGATGCCGCTATCGACAATATCTTCCACAATCACCACGTCGGCGCCGGCGATGGAAACGTCGAGATCCTTGAGCAGTTGCACTTCGCCCGAACTGCTCTTTTCGCGGCCGTAGCTCGAAACTCCCATGAACTCAATGCGGGCGGAGCGGCGGATGGCCCGAGCCAGATCCGCCATGAAAATAAAGGAGCCCTTCAGAATGCCAATGAGGTAGATGGGGCCATCGCCGGGGAAATCTTCGTCGATCTGCTGCCCGATTTCGGCTACGCGCTGTGCAATTCGGTCGGCGGAAATCAGGACGCGCAGGTTCGCCTGGCTGCGCGGGGCGGAGTGGGGAGCGGGGTTCGACAACGGAAGCCTCGTTTCTCGAATTTCGGGTTTCTTGCCAGTGTAGTATGATTCAGGCAGGAGACTGATCTGTCGAACTGGCTAATTGCGGCTCAAGCCGCGGACTCGAAAAAGGCAATTAATCTGAAGGTTCTCGACCTTCGCGAGGTGACCAGCTTCACTGATTATTTCGTCATTTGTTCGGGGGCCAATCACCGTCAGGTGCAGGCCATCGCTAACGAAATTCAAGAGAAACTCGCCGCCACGGACGAGCGGCCGACGAATGTCGAAGGCCTGGACAATGCCGAATGGGTCCTGATGGATTATGGCGATCTGGTGGTGCACGTCTTCTCGGAACAGGCGCGCGCGTACTACGACCTGGACCGGCTCTGGCGCACGGCGAAGGAAGTCGCCTTCGATCTGACCGCGGTTTAGTCGAACAGCGTGGGCTGGTTCGGGACCGGAGCTTTGCGCTTCTGGCCGCGAACGGCCGCCGCTCCCACCACTCCCAGCACCTGCATTTCTTTTAGCGCCTGGCGCGGCAAAAACAAACGCTGAGCGTTGCCCGCCGGATCGGGCGGAACAACTGTAAAGCCTAATGGCTCGAGATCGAGCAGGCGATTCGGGAGCAGTGCCTCCATCGTGTCGCCGTCACGCCAAGCGAAACGAACCCAAAGGCCTTCCTGCTTGGGCCGAGAGGCGAAGCTCCGCTTCTCGATGGTTTTTTCAACAGAGTCCCAATCTCGAACAAAACAAACGCATTTCACGTCGGTATACGGGACAATCGTCACGGTACCGCTCGGACTGAGCAGTTCCAGACCTTCCGGTTGCAGGTAGACGGCCGGCTGGACAAAGCCGGTGAGGGGCTCCCGATCGAAGCGGATGCACGTCACTTTTTTATTGGTTGAGACGGCCAAGCCCGCACCTAAATCCTTTGAAATGTTTCAAACAGTTTGGCGCTTATTGTATCATTGGCTCCAGGCACGGTGGTTGAGCCGGGAGGTTTTGACCGCCAGCGTGAGGTTCGCCCAGCGGGCATCCGAATGAAGAAACCGACCCGTCCGGAGTCTCCCACGCCATTGCCGGCTTTGATCCAGGCTTATCTGGATTTCTGCCGGATTGAAAAGGGGTTGGCAGCTCTGACTGTGGACGCTTACAGCCGGGATCTGAGACAGTTTCACGAGTGGTGCGGCACGAAGCAAGCTTCGGCCGAAAACCCGAGCGGCGAAAAAGTGCGTCAGTATCTCGATTCGCTCTATGACTCAGGTCTGGCGGGCCGCTCCATCGGGCGGCACCTGGTGAGCCTGCGCAACTACTGCCGTTTTCTCCTTGCCGAAAATCACCTCACCCAGGATCCCACCGCGCTGATTCCCCTGCCCCGGCAGTGGAAGGCGCTACCCAAGTTTCTGAACCGGACGCAAGTGGAACAAATCACCGAAGCGCCGGCAGCGGAGGACGCGCCCCAAAGCCTGCGCGACCGGGCGATGTGCGAACTGCTCTACGCCTCCGGACTTCGCGTGAGTGAATTGTGCCATTTGGAGACGGCCGACCTGAACGCCGAACTGGGCGTGGTGCGCGTGTTCGGCAAGGGCAACAAGCAGCGGCTGGTGCCGGTGGGCAAGATGGCCCTCGCCGCGATCTCGGAATATTTACAGTCGGCGCGCCCGAAGCTCCTGAAGGGACGCGTTTCGAAATACCTGTTCGTGACCGCGCGTGGCGGTCCGCTGACGCGGCAAGGCTTTTGGAAAGCTCTGGGCTTGCGCGGACGGCGGGCAGGAATCGAACAAGGTTTGAGCCCGCACGTGTTGCGGCATACCTTCGCTACCCATCTGCTGGAAGGCGGCGCTGACTTACGCAGCGTGCAAACGATGCTCGGCCACGCCGACATTTCGACCACCCAGATCTACACCCATGTCGCGCGCTCCCGGCTACGCCAAGTCGTCGACCAACACCATCCCCGTGCCCAGCGCTCCCGCTCTCCGGTGACTCCCGCCCCGGACGGGACCGCGCGAAAGGATCCCCATGAGTGACTATATGTTCATGCTCGAGAGCCGCTTGAGCTCCGAGCAGAACCGCGCGTTCAACGCCGTGGTCGAAGCGGCCGAATCGGAATACAACCTGTTTCTCACGGGCGGGGCAGTGCGCGACTTACTCGGCCACTTTCCGATTCGCGATCTCGATTTTACGGTGGAAGGGACGCCGGGCAAGCTAGTTAAGGAACTCACCAAATCCGCCGGCGCTGTCTTGGTCAGTGAAGACACGCACCGCAAGAGCGTGGACTTGGTCTTTCCGGGGAACGTGACGGTCGAGATTTCGATGTCACGGTCAGAGCGATATCCGAAGCCGGCTTCGCGGCCGGTGGTGGCGTCCGGCCCGATTTACGACGATCTGAAGCGGCGTGACTTCACGATTAACTCGCTGGCGTTGTCGCTGAACCGTGCCTCCCGCGGCCTGCTGCTGGATCCGAACAACGGCTTGGCTGACCTCGAATTACGGCAGTTGCGCAATGTCAGCAACTATTCGTTCTACGACGACCCGAGCCGCATCCTGCGTTTGTTTCGCTTTCAGGCCCGCTTCGGCCTGACCTTAGATGAACGCACGGCAAATCATCTCGAGAATACGCTCGAGGCCGGCATGGCCGCGCAGATTCCGGCCGAAGCGAAGCATCGCGAGCTTGCCGCGATCGCGCGGGAGCAGAATCTGGTGGAGACGTTCCGCCTGCTGGACGAGAAGGGCTTAGCGGCGTTGTTCGCGCCGTCACTCACCGGCGGCAAGGTGAACGCGGCTGGTCTGGGGAAGCTGGAGAAGGTAAAAGCGCTGGTGCCGTTCGGCGTGGATCTGCGCACGGATCATCTGGCGATCTTCCTCGCGGTGCTGGCCGAGAAGTTCACGGCTAAGGAAAAGGCCGCTCTGATTCAAAGTTCGCAACTGACGAAAGCCGAAGCCGACAACTGGCAGAAGCTGGAGACGAAAGCGAAAAAGCTCGAGAAGGAACTGACGGCATCTTCGTTGCAGCGGGCTTCGCGGCTGTATCAGGCGTTGATGGCCGCGCCGGGCGAGCAGATTCTGTATCTGCTGCTGCACTCTACGCAGCGCCTGGTGCAGGATCGCATCAAGAACTTTTTGCAGAAGCACGTACTGGCGGCGCAAGAGATTGCGGATTCGGATGTGGAGGCAGCGGGCTTTGTGCCGGGTACACCGAAATTTGCGAAGGCGAAAGCCGAGATGGTGGCCAAGCATCTGGATGCCCGGCCCAAGAAGGTGGAACCGGTGCCGGAGCCGCCTCCGGCGGCGCCCCGCGGTCCGGGACGGCCACCCGGCCGCCCGCCAGGCCGTCCGGCGCAATCGTAAACGAGAATCCGTCCGCATCCCCTCCCTACCTCCCAGAGGGGATGCGGGCATTAGGCGGTCAACTCCGACCCATGCGGCGAAGTTTGGCCTTGCATGTCGCTACGTGGCTGGCATGGTCCAGCGCTGATTCAATAAGGCGACCAGTTCCTCGGCCGGTAAGCGCCAGCCCGTCCGAATTCGCACGGTGCGATGGATGAACGCCAAGTCGAGGGCATGACCTTGCGCATCGTTCCCCACCATGGAAGTAAGGAAATCGCCAGCCGGCAAGAACTGGCGACGGAGCAGGCTGTGGATCACCAAGCCATCCGACCGTAGTTCGTACCAGTTCAAAACATGGCGCAGACTGTGGAAGCTCATCGCCGCCTGCATGGCGCCCGCCAGGACGAGAATGGGCCAGCCGGTGCCGGCAGCCCAGGAGAGTCCGCCGGCCCAAACCAGCGGCGCGAAGACGGCATAGGCCGCCTGAGCCCGCTCCGCAAAACTCGGCTTCAGCCGGTAGACGCGGTGGGGCTGCGCCTGCATCTGGTGTTCGATGATGCCTTCGTATTCGTCGGGGCCGTGGTGCGCCCATACGGCAGTGAGTAAGGCGAAGCGCAGATCGCCGAAGGCCGGCATGTTGGACGGGATCGCCAAGCGGGTCCAGGACCCGCGTACCACCAAGTCTCCGGTCCAGCGCGAGAACTCCACGCGCCGGATGGCGTTGTAACGCAGGCTGCGCTGGCGGAAGAGTCCGTGAGAGACAATGCCTTGCGGGGTGAGTTCGAAGAACTGCAAGCTGGCCGCCACACGATTGGCATGGAAGAGGGCCAGCGGAACCAAGAGGAGAAAGCAAGCCTTGGCGACCAAAGCCAAGGCATCGCGCTCCCCAATCACGAACCCGCCCACGAACAGAACAAGCATGACGATGCTGGTTCCAGGGATCGCGGGTTTGAAGGTATAGCGCACTTTGAGCAGATTCTAGGGCTTTTACCTGGATCTGCCAATGTTCAAAATGGGGGGGACTTTAAGGTTTCGTCCTAGGAGAACCATCTAGGCCAAGTACCAAAAGAGGTCGATTATTCCTTTTGTTGATTCGCCGACTCTTTTTTGTCTGCCTCGCCACGAGTGCCTGGGCCGGCGCGGCCACGGTCCAACAAGCCGGTTTTGGGCTCGAATCGAGCGAACAAAGCTGCTCGCTCTCCCGCCCGACGACCGTCTTCGACGCCACTGCGCGCCAAGCTTTTTTCCGGCTCATCGTGGGAAATATTTCGGCTTCGGACCGCCTGACGATCGACTGGCTCGACCCGAACGGAACGGTCGCCGCCAGCGTTCCTTACGAGCAGTTGCCGGCCGCCGCGACGCTCTGCTTCGTCAGCCAATTGCCGATCGCCGGGTTTTCCCCGGCGACGCAGCCGGGCGAATGGCATGTCCGGGTGACGGTGAACGGCACAGCTCTGCATCAGAGCGGCTTCCGCATCACAGCCGATCCGGCCGCAAGCGGCGTGGTGATTCGGACCGCGACGCTGACGGCGGCCGGGGCCAACGAATCAGAACTGACCCTGGAGGGCTTCGGGTTTACCAGCGACTCCATTGTCAACATCGCTCAGTACACGCCGGCGGGGGGATGGAACTACTTGCATGCGCTGTTCCCGACCACCGCGTCGGCTACGCGCATCACCGCGCGGCTCCCCGCCCTGGGTGCAGCCGAGTATCTGGTGATTCTGCGCAACGGCGACGGGAAGCTGAGCGCTCCGGCGCGTTTCGTGATCTCACGAGGCGGCTACCGGCTACCTACGCGAGCGGGTGAGCCGTGGATGCTGACCCAGGGCCCGTACGGATCGTTCTCGCACTGGGGCCGCAATCTGCATGCCTACGACATTGCGCCGCTTTCGGGCACCTGCGTGGTCGCGATGCGCGGCGGCGTCGTTTCGGCGCATGACCTCGGCTACGGGCAGACGCCGAACCTACGCATTTATGGCAACTACATCACGATCGCGCATGAGGATGGTGAGTTCAGTCATTATGCGCATCTGCGCACGGGGACGTTTCGCGTCCGGACCGGGCAAGTGGTGGAGCAAGGTCAAGCCCTGGCGACGGTGGGAACGTCGGGCTACTCGTTCGGTACGCACGTCCACGTTCACGTGACCCGGGCGCACTGGATCTCGACGCCCAGCATCCCGTTTCGGTTTGAAGACTTGCCGGCAGCAGCGCGCCCCGGCTACCGCGGGACGTTTCTTTCGACGAATGCGTCGCCCTACGGCAGTTGCCAGGGCGCGCCGGCGCCCGCGAGCAGCGCTCCCGTGAGCCGGTCGATCTCAACGGCGCGTCCGGCCAGTCAGCCGGCAGCGGCGCCGACCTGGACCGGCCAAGTGGCGATCGCCGACTGGTGGCACAAGACCACGACGGTGGCTCGAGGCGCTCGCGCGCTGGATGTCAAGGTGATGTGGGATGGGCAGGCGCACGACATCGATCTGCACTTGGTTAGCCCCTCGGGCCGTCACTTCAGTCCGTGGGACGATACCACCGGTTACACGACACTTCGGCTCGGCAAGGAGTTTCGCATTGCCAATCCGGAGCCCGGGACGTGGCGGGTCTCGGTTCAGGGCACGCGGGGCGCGGGAGAAGCGATCGAATTCCGGATCTTCCAAGCCGCGCTCTAACCTTCGTGCTATCACAGAGCAATGCGCTGGTTTCTCGCCTTCAGTTTTACGGTTTCTCTCCTGCTGAGTGCGCCCAGACCCAAGAAAACCGCGGCGCCGGCCCCGCCCAAGCCGACGCTGACCGTCGACTACATCATGCGCGGGCCGAATCTGTTTGGCTATGAACCCAAAGAGCTTCGTTGGTCAGGCGATAGCCAGCGAATCTATTTTCGCTGGAAACAGGCCAGCGACGGAGTAGAGAAAGACTTCGACTTATACGCGGTGGGCCGGGAAGGCCCCGCGCCGCACAAACTGAGCGACGAAGAAGCCCGTCTCGCGCCACCCTGGCAACCGGTGCTGACCCACGACCGCGCCGAAGGGCTCTACACTCAAGGCGGCGACCTTTGGCACTACGACTATCGCCGCGATGTGGCGCGCCCGCTGACCAGAACCGTGGAGACCGAGAGCAATCCACACTGGATTCTCGACGGCAAGCGCGTAGCCTTCACCCGCGGTAATAACCTCTATCTGCTGTCGCTCGAAACCGGCTTCATCGAGCAACTGACCGACATCCGGACCGGCAATGCCCCGCCCGGCGACGACAAGAAAGGCACCGACAGTCAGGAGTTTCTGAAGCGCGAGGAGGAGTCATTACTGGAGATCGTCCGCCAGCGCAACGCCAAGAAGAAAGAGGACGAAGCGCGGAAGAAGCGGGAGAATCCGCGGAAGCCGTTCTATCTCGGCAGTAAGTTACAGGTTGCGGCGCTGCAACTGACCGCCGACGAGCAATCGGTGATCGCGTTCCTGCGCGAAACGGCGGAGGGAGCCCAAACGGCGGTGGTGCCGAACTACATCACCAGTAACGCCTACACCGAGGACATCAAGACGCGGACGAAGGTGGGCGATGCCCAGTCCGGGGTGAAGCTCACGGTAATCGCCGCAGCGACGGGCGAGGTGAAGTACGTCGACGCCGGCTTGAAAGAGAAAGATAAGGACGGCAAGGAGAAGGATCGCGCCATTCGCTGGGTGAGTATCAACTTCAACGAGGCGCGCGATAAAGCCGTAGTGGCGGCACGCGCCGCCGACAACAAGGACGAGTGGCTTTTCGCCCTGGATTGGCAGCAAGTGAAGGTGCGTGAACTGGTGCATTTGCACGATGACGCCTGGGTGCTTTGGGGACAGCAGAATGAGATGGGTTGGCTGCCGAACGATCAGGGGCTGTGGTTTATCGCGGAAATGCCCAGCTATCTGCACCTCTACACCGTCCCTTATGCCGGCGGTGCGCCGAAGGCTTTGACGTCGGGAAAGTGGGAGGTGTTGCACGCGGAGTTATCGCGCGATGAGAAGACTTTCTTCCTGGTGACGAACGAAGCTCACCCGGGAGAGCAGCATCTTTATTCGATGCCGATCGCAGGCGGCGCGCGGACCAAGCTGACGTCGCAAGTGGGGCAGTACGACCCGGTGTTCTCGCCGGACGGGAAAGCGACCGCCGTGCTGTACTCGGCCATGACGAAGCCTCCGGAGGTCTATTTACTCGAAGGCAGTGCGCTGCGGCAACTCACGCATTCGCCGTCGCCGGAGTTTGCGAAGCACAAGTGGATGGAGGTGCCGATCGTCACCTTTAAGGCTCGGGACGGAGTGGACGTGTATGCGCGGCTGTATCAGCCGGCACAAGCCGTGAAGGGCGGGCCCGCGGTGATCTTTGTGCACGGCGCCGGGTATCTGCAGAACGCGCACAAGTGGTGGTCCACTTACTCGCAGCCTTACTTGTTTCATCATCTGCTGGTGGAACTGGGTTACACCGTGCTGGACCTGGACTATCGCGGGTCCGCCGGATACGGCCGGGATTGGCGTACGGGGATCTATCGGCACATGGGCGGCAAGGATCTCGACGACCACGTGGACGGAGCCAAGTGGCTGGTGAGCCAACACGGCATCGACCCGAAGCGGATCGGAATCTACGGCGGTTCGTATGGCGGGTTCATCACCCTGATGGCAATGTTCACGCAACCTGACGTCTTTGCGGCGGGTGCCGCGTTGCGGCCGGTGACGGATTGGGCACAGTACAATCACCCTTACACCGCCAACATTCTGAATGAGCCGCAGAAGGATCCCGAGGCTTACAAGCGCAGTTCGCCAATTTACTTCGCCCAGAATCTGAAGGGAGCGCTGCTGATCTGCCACGGCATGGTGGATGTGAACGTGCACTTCCAGGACAGCGTGCGACTGGCGCAGCGGCTCATCGAACTGCGTAAGGAGAACTGGGAGTTAGCGGCGTATCCGGTAGAGGATCATGGTTTCGTGCAGCCCACCAGTTGGGCCGACGAATACAAGCGCATTCTCAAGCTGTTTGAGACGAATCTGAAGCCGCCAGCCAAGTAAGAAAGTCGCGATCGCCGTCGAGGAAATCGTAGCGGGGAAATTCGCGGGGATGCTCCCAGGCGATGCGGGCGAAGGCTTGGTTCACGGGCTCACCGACGAAGTCGCTGATGCGCAGAAAGACCAGCAGAATGGGCCGTTTGCCGGGATAGGCATACTCATAACGATGGATCTCCACCGGCCCGCTGACTTCAATCGCCAGTTCCTCGCGCAACTCGCGGACGATTGCCATCTCAGGCGTCTCGCCGGCTTCCACCTTGCCGCCGGGAAACTCCCACTTCAGTGCGTGCGAGCCACCGGGCGGACGTTGCCCAATCAGCACGCGTCCGTCCCGCTCGAGAATCGCCGCGACAACCATCAGCATCTCTCCAGCGTGCCACACTGAGGTTGATCCCATGCATTCCGCGATTTTATTGGATCATTTCGAGAATCCACGTCATGTGGGCGAATTGCCGGCACCGGCGCAGACGGTGGAAGTGAGCAACCCGGTGTGCGGCGACACCTTGCGTTTGAGCGTGGCGTGGCAAGGGGAGCGCGCGGCGGAGGTTCGTTATCGGGCGAAGGGTTGCACGGCGTGTCTAGCGGCGGGGTCGGCGCTCGCAGAACTCATGAGCGGGCAAACGCGCACGCACATCAAAGCGATCGATCGCGCCACAGTCGACGCAGCGTTAGGCGGCTTGATTCCGGAATCCAAGCATGTTGCCGTACTCTGCGTCGACGCGGTGCGAGCGCTTTAGACTTTTTCGGGAACGACGAACGGCGCGCGGTACTTGCGCGTGAGCATCGCGTCGGCTTCCTTGTCGCCAACGAACTTTTCCTTTACCGGGTCGAACTCCAGTTGGCGACCCAAGCGGTGAGAGATGTTGCCCAAGTGAGCGAGACCGCTCGAGAGGTGCGCCGTTTCCACCGGTCCATTCTGGTCCGAGGTCTTCCGGCTACGGATGGCCTTGATCCAGTTGGCGTAATGATCGCCACCCGCCTTCCGGCCGCCGACGCGCTCCTTCTTCTGGCCCACGAAGATGTCGTAGGTGTCGTAACCATTCACCACCAGGAAGCCTTCGGAGCCATAGAAGATGTTGCCGACGCCGGCGCCGGCTTCGTCGTTGGTGCACCAGTGGCGCACTTCGAACTGGATCATCTTCTGCTGCTCAGGATAGTGATAGATCGAGGTCTGGACTTCCGGTGTTTCTTTGTCGTCGTCCCACAGGAACTTGCCGCCCATGGACGTGATGCGCGTCGGCAGAGTGTCGACGCCCAGGCCCCACATGCAAAGGTCAGTTTCGTGAATGCCCTGATTGCCGACGTCGCCGTTGCCGTAGTTCCAATGCCAGTGCCAGTTGTAATGCACCCAGCGGCGGGAGAACGGCTTCATCTCGGCGGGCCCAGTCCAGAGGTTGTAATCGAGGTTCGAGGGTGTGGGCTCCGGCTGCTTCTTACCGATGGACGGTCGCCAGCGATAGACCAAGCCTCGCGACATGTACACCTTGCCGATGGCGCCGGCGCGGAGCTTCTGCACCGCCTCCTGAATCGCTTCTGAACTGCGTAACTGCACGCCGTGCTGCACGATGCGCTGGTACTTGGCCGCCGCTTCCACCAGCTTGCGACCTTCGTGAATGTTGTGCGAACCCGGCTTTTCGACGTAGACGTCTTTGCCCGCCTGGCAAGCCCAAATGGCGGCCAGCGAATGCCAGTGGTTCGGCGTCGCAATGGTGACGGCGTCGATGTCTTTGTTGTCGAACACGCGGCGCATGTCCTGCACCGTGGAGACCTTCTTCCCATAGCGGGTCTCGATCATCGAGGCGGCCTTGGCGGAGACGTCGGTATCGGGGTCGCAGAGCATCACGACCTCGGCGTCCGGCAGCTTCATGATCCCCTGGATATGATCCTTGCCGCGGCCATTGACGCCGAGCACAGCCACCCGGATCTTGTCGTTCGCGGCGCGGGCCGGACGGCTCGTCAAATGAGAGATAGCGGTGACACCGGCACCGACCAAAAGGGTACGTCGGGAATTCATAACTTGCCAGTTTATACTCTTTTGGTGATCGAAACCGTCTTCGTGGACTTCTCCTGCCGCAAGCTGCGCCAGATGACGGGGCGGCTCTCGAGCTGCCTGGACGCACTGACCGAGGAGCAGCTTTGGCAGCGCGCAAACGCGCATTCGAACGCCGTCGGCAACCTGTTGCTCCACTTGACCGGCAACGTCCGGCAGTGGGTGATCGCGGGCGTGGGCGGAGCAGCGGACGAGCGCGAGCGAGCGGCGGAGTTTGCCGCGGAATCCGGAACCCGTGAGGAGTTGAAGCGGCGCCTTGCCGAGACGATCGATCAAGCGTGCGCCGTTCTGCAGTCGTTGCCGCCGGAGCGGCTGAGCGAGCGGCTCGAGATCCAGGGCTTTCGACTGACGGTACTCGAAGCGGTTTACCACGTCGTGGAACACTTTTCGGGTCACACGGGGCAGATCATTCTGCTGGCCAAAACCTACTCCGCCGGGCCGTTCGATTTCTACAACTATCTGGACGATCAGCACCCCGACGAAACGCCCTAAGTTATGCTCAAGATTCATGCGCTGGATGTTCTTCTTCGTCGCCACGGCCTTGGCCGCCGCGGACCTCGATCGCGATGGGCTGCCCGACGCCTTCGAACAGCGGCTGCTCGAAAGGTTCGCCCCGCAGTTCTACATCAGCGCGCACGATTGCGACGTGGAACCGTCTGAGTTCGCAGCCGGCGAGCGTGTTCCCCGCGCCACGGGGCGCGCCGGCACGCTCTACGGGTTCGTAGCGCCGCATCCCAACGGCGAGATCGAAGTGCATTATTACCATCTCTGGGCCCGCGATTGCGGGCGGGGCTCGCACGCGCTGGACGCGGAGCACGTCTCCGCGCTGCTGAGGCCGACCAAAGCCGAGTATGCGGAGAAGTACTGGAGGGCCGTCGCGTGGAGCGCCGCGGGGCATCAGGGTACGGTTTGCGACACGGCGCACGGGGCTCGGGCTCATTTACTCGATGCGGCGCGGCAGGGTCCAACGGTGTGGATCTCCCATGGCAAGCACGCGTCCTTTCTGAGTCAGGCACGCTGCGCGAGAGGTTGTGGCGGCGATTCCTGCGAGGACGTCCGCCGTTGGACGCCGAAGCGAATCGTGAACCTCGGCGCGCCGAACGATCCGCTGAATGGCGCGGTGTGGATGCAATCCACCAACTGGTCATTGGCGCAGAAGATGCGGCTCGAGTTCACGCCGTCGGTGGTAACAGTGCTGGATCACTCCACCGAGATCACCAATCTTTATCCGGTACTGGTGCCGGTGAAGGCCACCGTGCTGGCCGGCGGCAGTGCCCTGGGCGCGATAGAGACCGGCGGACAACAAGCAGGCGCGGGCATGCTGACCGGCGCGAGCAGCGTCAGCGACTCGATCCGCAAAGCGAAGCGCGCCGTAGGCAATCTGCTGAATCGCTGGCAGCAATGACCATGAGCGCGGATGCGATTCTTCAAACCGTATTCTCCGCGAGCCCTTTGGCGATGGCGATCCTGGACGCGGACGAACGCATCCTGCACTGGAGCCGCCGCGCGGAAGAGCTGTTCGGCTGGCGCGAATCCGAGTTGATCGGCCAACCGCTCCCACACCAGTGCCGGGATGGGCAGCCGCTGGCCGCCCGGTGGCAGTACACAGCGTACGACGGTGGCACGTTGGCCGTCGATGAAGATGCCGCGGGAGCGCGGGCGGAGCGCCTGTTGCAGGCAGCTCCGGATGCCATTCTCGAGGTGGATCGCGAAGGCAGAATTCTGCTGATGAACCATGCGGCCGAACGTTCCTTCGGCTATACGCGAGCCGAGTTGATGGGGCAGCCGGTGGAGATCCTGGTGCCCGACACGGTGCGCCACGGGCATCGGCACCATCGGCAGGCTTACGGCGCAGCCGCCAAGATCCGTCCAATGGGCAACGGCCTGGACCTGGAAGCGCAACGGAAAGACGGCTCACGGTTCCCCGTGGAGATCAGTTTGAGCCCGTCCAGTTATGAAGGCGAGCATCGGGTAACCGCGATCATTCGCGACGTTTCCGAAAGCCGGCAGGTCCAGCAGCGTTTGCGGGAAGTGCAGGCGCAGCATGCCCGGGAGTGGGCGGCCACCAACTCCCAGCTTGAGGCGCGCAACTTGGAGATCGAGCGCGCCAATCGCTTGAAAAGTGAGTTTTTGGCGAGCATGAGCCATGAGTTGCGTACGCCGTTGCACACCATCATCGGCTTCGCGGAGTTGCTGGCCGAAGGCCTGGATGGGGAACTCAATGCGACGCAACGCCGCTTTATCGAGCATATCCACCGTGACTCGCTGCACCTCCTGGAACTAATCAACGACATCCTCGACCTCAGCAAGATCGAAGCGGGTCGCCTGGAATTGCGGCGCACCACGTTTGCGCTGGAAGAGGCGCTCCAGGAGGTGCTCGCGACGGTGCGGCCGCAAGCCGCCGCGAAGTCGCAGCGCCTGCGCGTCAACCTGCAGGATGGAATCTCCCTGGAAGCGGATCGAGTGCGGTTCAAAGAAATCCTCTACAATCTGCTGAGCAACGCGGTGAAGTTCACCAACGAGGGCGGGGCGATCGCAATTGAAGTGGTCCGCGGAACTGAATTCGCGCGGTTGACGGTGGAGGATACGGGCATCGGCATTGCGCCCGAGCATCAGGAAGCCGTCTTCGAGGCCTTTCATCAGGTGGGCTCCACCACGAAGGGCGTGAAAGAGGGCACGGGGTTGGGACTCGTGATTACGCGCCGCCTGGTGGAACAGCACGGCGGCTTACTCAGCATGGAGAGCCAAGTCGGGCGAGGCACCCGCTTCACCTTCACCATTCCCCTGGAGCCCGCCCAGCGCGGAACTCGCCAGCAGCCACTGGTATTGATCGCCCACGAAGACCGGGCCGTGCGGCGCGCGCTCGGCGAGGCGTTACTCGCGCAGGGACGGCAAGTCGCCATGGTCGCCGTCGCTCGCGATGCTCTCCAACTGGTGACCGTACTGCGACCCGAAGCGATCGCGGCGGCGCCCGCCTTGCAGGATCCGTCGTGGCGCGACGCGGGCATCCCACTCTTCGATCTGAGTGGCAAAGAGCAGGTGCCCGTCGTCCTGGCGGCCCTGGCACGGGAGTTGGCGCAGTGAAGACGATTCTGATCGCCGATGACCGCGATGCCAGCCGTGAGTTGTTGCGCACCGTACTGGTGGCGGAAGGCTACGAAGTGGTGGAAGCGGTTGACGGCGGCGACGCCTTGACTAAGGCGACCACTTACGTGCCGGACCTGATCCTGCTCGACCTGCAGATGCCGGTGCTGGACGGCTTTGGCGTCGCACACGCCTTGCGTGCCGATCCGCGCTTTGAACGAATTCCGATTGTCGCGATCACCGCCAGCGCCATGCAGGGTGATCGCGAGAAGGCACTAGCCATGGGCTTCAGCGACTACATCACGAAGCCCGTACGGCTGGCCGCGCTACGTACGGAAGTGCACCGGTGGCTTGCCCCATGAAAGACGCGATTCTTATCGTCGATGACCACGCCGGCAGCCTGGAATTGCTGGCCGCGGCCTTGCGGACTTCCGGAGTTCCGATTTACACCACGCAGGATCCGTTCGAAGCTCTGCGGCTGGTGGAGTTGCATCAGCCGCGGATCGTGCTCACCGACTTGGTGATGCCGCATCTGACCGGCATTGATCTACTGGAACGCATCATGGCCTTCAATCCGCGGATTGACGTCCTGCTGATGACCGCTCACTACACGACGGAAACAGCCGTGGAGGCCATTAAGAAAGGCGCGGCTGACTATCTCAACAAGCCGGTTTCCATCAGTCATCTGCGCGAACGCGTCAAGGGGTTGCTCGCGGAGAGCGCCCGCCGTGACTCGGGCAGCTTCCACGGACTGGTGGGCCGCAGCGCGCTGATGACGCAGGTGTTTTCACGGGTGGAACGAATCGCGCCGCACTTTCGCACCGTCCTGCTGACGGGCCCCACGGGCACCGGCAAGGACCTGTTGGCGCGCGCACTGCACGATCTAAGCCCGGCTAAAGGACGCTTCGTGGTGGTGAACTGCTCGGCGGTGGTGGAGACGTTGTTCGAAAGCGAGCTCTTCGGCCATGTGCGCGGCGCCTTTACCGGGGCCACCGCCGATAAGCCCGGACTGGTGGAGCATGCCGACGGGGGAACGCTTTTTCTGGACGAAATTGGCGACATGCCGCTCAGCACCCAGGCGAAGCTGTTGAGAGTCCTGCAGAATCAGGAAGTGCAGCGCGTGGGCTCGCTCACGCCGCGCAAGGTTTCGGTGCGGGTGATCGCCGCCACCCATGTCGACCTGCGGGAGGCGATCGCCCAGGGGCGTTTTCGCCAGGACCTGTTTTACCGTCTCTCCATGCTCGAACTGCGTCTGCCGCCCCTCGCCGAGCGAATGGAAGACCTGGACCTGCTGCTCCCTCACTTCCTGCAGAAGTTCAGCGAGCAGTGCGGCAAAGCGATCACCGGCATCTCGCCACGCGCCCGCTTAGTGCTGCAACGCTACAGTTGGCCCGGGAATGTCCGCGAGTTGGAGAACGCCATCGGGCATGCCTGCATCCTGACGACATCGTCGCAGATCGACGTGCCAGACCTGCCATTGCATCTGCTGCCTGAGGACGATGCGGGCGAGGTCGAGGTGGAAAGCACGCTCGATCAACAGGAGCGCCGGCTGGTGGAACAAGCGCTGGCCAGTGCGCAAGGCAATCAATCCCAGGCGGCCAAAACCCTGAATATTGGCCGGGATGCGCTGCGCTACAAGATGAAGAAGTACGGCCTTTTATAGCTGCGCCATTTGGCGCAGCGCTTGCGCCACCGGGCGCACGCCCGGCCGGTCTCTCCTCGACAGATCAAAGACTTAGCGATGGCATGCCGCCTGCATTGTTGTCGGCATGACCGTTGAGCACCTCGTTACGCGCCACGTCGCGACCATCAACTCGAACGTCTCGGTTGTCGAAGCCGCCCGTGAGATGCGGAATCGCCATGTGCGTGCGCTCGTGGTGACCGACGCAGCGGACCAGAAGCCAATCGGGATCCTGACGGATCGCGATCTTGTGGTGGGCATCCTAGCGCTCGATCTGCCCACGGATGGCCTCACGGCCGGCGATCTGATGACCACGCATCCGTTCACGCTGCGCCCGGACGAAGACGCTGATTCCGCCATCCGACGGATGCGCGGCTTGGGGGTGCGGCGAGCACCAGTCGTGAATGCGGCTGGACAGCTCGCTGGCCTCTTTTCGATGGACGACTATCTCGAGCACCTGGCCAACAGCCTGCGGGAAGTCTCAATCCTCATTGCTCAAGAACGGCGCGAAGAAGAAAAATCGCGCCTCGCTCTGTCCTAAAGACCTTCCCACGAATTGGAGAGACCCTCAATGTTACCTTTCAAACGCATCCTGGTCCCTGTTGACCATTCCGAAGCCTGCAAAATGATTGCGCCCGCCGTGAAGGGCATGGCTCGCCACTTCGACGCCGAGGTGACGCTGCTCCATGCGTGTCCGTGGCCGATCGCCTTCTACGGCGAAACGCTCCCGGCGGGCTACATCGTCCCCGAGGTGATGGAGACTGCGGAGAAAGAGCGGTTGGCAAAGTACACCCAGGAGATGTTCCCCGGAGCGTCGCCACGCCAGGTGGTGCAGATCGATGATCCGGCACTCGCGATTCGCGCCGAAGTGCAGCACCAGGGCACAGACCTGATCATGATGCCCACGCGCGGGCACGGGATTCTGCGCCGCCTGCTGCTGGGCTCGGTGACCGCCAAGGTCCTGCATGATTTGAGTTGTCCGGTCTGGACCGGATCGCCGGAAGCGCTCGCCAAGGTCACCGACGGCGGCTACAAGTCCGTGGTCTGCGCCTTGAATCTCGAGGAGGAAACGCCGGCGATCGCGCGCGCGGCTGCCGCCTTTGCCACGTCGTTCGGCGCGAAGTTGACGCTGCTTCACGTGGTGGATTCGCGGGTACCTCCGCCGGACTTCGACTACGGCCCTTACCTGACGCAGTTGATGGACAACGCGCAGGCGCGGATCGAAGACCTGAAGCGCGAACTCTCGCTCGACGCTTCGGTGATGGTGATGGAGGGTCCGATTAACAGTTGCGTCAACGAAGCGGTGGAGCGTCAGCAGGCGGACCTGATCATTGTGGGGCGCGGGCACGATCAAGATCCGGTGGGGCGCCTGTGGTCCCGGCTTTACGACATCGTGCGGGAGTCGCCTGTTCCGGTTTTGAGTATCTAACGAGGAGAACTGATCCGTGTTTGGAGTCTTTATCTTCATTTGGTCCTTCGCGCTGATCACGGGAATCGTGATGGTGTGGCTGCTGGCTTGGGCCATCCAGCGGGGGGAGTTCCGCAATTTGCGGGAAGGAGCGCGCATGATCTTCGACGAACGTGAGCCGATTGGCGTGGTAACGGACCATTTTCCGGGAGAACGTCAATGATTGCAGAACCACTACCTCCGTCACCGGTCGAAGAGATTCGAGCCCGCGTCGAAGTGGACGGCTCCAGCCGGCCGGTGATCGTACTTTACTGGGGCAGCAGCCTCCTTTGGCTGACGATTGCCTCGATTTTCGGGTTGATCAGTTCCTTGAAGCTGCATTCGCCGGACTTCCTGGGCGGCATCGAATGGCTCACGTTCGGCCGCACCCGCGCCGCCCATTGGGATACGGCGATTTACGGCTTTGGCGGCTTGGCCGCCTCCGGCACCTTACTGTGGCTACAAGCTCGCTTGTGCCAGGTGCGTCTGCCGTATCGCAACTTACTCCTGGTGGGCGGCGTGGTTTTTAATGCCGGCTTGTTACTGGGCACGATCGGCATTCTGATGGGCCAGTCCACGGGCGTGGAAACTCTAGAGTTTCCCCTCTGGGCTATGCCTTTGCTGGTGGTCCCTTATGTCTTCATCGTGATCGCCAACTTTACGATGTATTTCCGCAAAACAACGAACCACACGTATGTGTCCCAGTGGTATCTCATGGCGGTGACGGTCTGGTTTCCGGTCTTGGTTCTTTCGGCGGAAGCCTGCACCAACCTGGGTGCCGTGGATGGCGTGGCCCAGGCTATCGCGAACTGGTGGTTCGGTCATAATGTAGTCGGCTTGTTTGCCACACCCACGGGCATCGCCGCCGCTTACTATCTGATCCCCAAGGTAATCGGCAAACCGATTCACAGTTATCACTTGTCTCTGCTGGGTTTTTGGTCGAACGCGATTTTCTACAACTGGGCCGGCACTCATCATCTGACGGGCGGTCCACTGCCCGCGTGGACCATTACACTCGGCGTGGTGGGCAGCATGATGATGTTCATTCCGGTGATCACCATCGGCATCAATCATCACATGACGATGATTGGCAGTTTCCATTTGCTGAAGACCAGCCCCACGCTCCGCTTCGCCGTCATGGGCTCGATGCTCTACACGGTCTCCAGCTTCCAGGGTTCGCTCGAAGCCCTTCGCAGCCATCAGGAGATTACCCACTTCACGCACTACACCATCGGACATGTTCATTTAGGCATGTACGGCTTCTTCGCGCCACTGATGTTCGCCATGATGTACTATGGCATGCCCCGCCTGATGGATCAGGAGTGGAGCAGCGCCCGCCTGATTCGTATTCATTTCTGGTGCACGCTGATCGGCACTTTTCTTTATGCTGGGGCGATGTGTTACGCCGGCATCCGGCAAGGCAAGATGATGAACGACCCGACGGTGCCGTTCCTCAACATCGTCAAGTTCACGGTCCCTTATCTGGCGGTACGGTCGTTGGCGGGCATCATCCTGATCTCGGGAACGGTCGCCTTCCTGATTAACTTCGTCCGCATGATTACACCGCACAAGTACACGTGGGCCACGCCAACCATGCTTGATTCCGAACGCGACTGGAAGAAGTTAATGGCGAAGGAGAAGGAGGCTCAATAAGTCATGAATCGGACATTCATTCTCGCTCTCGGCATTTTCTTGACGATCGCTTCGTCGATCACAGGCTTAGTGATCGTGCCGAACTGGCAGTTCAAAGCATTGCAGCCGGTCACCAAGATCGACGGCACACGTTATCCAGAAACCTACTTCGGTGACCAGGCGAAAGGCCGCGCCGTTTACATCGACCAAGGTTGTATTTACTGCCATACCCAGCAGGTCCGGATGAAGGGCTACGGCGCGGACATCCGTCGCGGTTGGGGGACTCGCCGCAGCGTGCCGCGTGACTATCTGATGGATCGCCCGCACCAACTCGGCACGCAGCGCATGGGTCCGGACTTGGCCAGTATAGGCGCTCGTCAGCCCTCCCACGACTGGCATGCCCTGCACCTGTACGACCCGCAGATCACGTCGCCCGGCTCCATCATGCCGCGCTTCGAGTATCTGTTCCGTGAGATCCGCGCCGGGGAAACCGTGCCGGCGGACGCCGTCGCGGTGCCCAATGGCAAACGAGGCGTCAGCCACATCGCGCCCACCGATCGGGGACGGGCCCTGATTGCCTATCTCAAGCGTCTGAATCAGTCTTATCCCTTGCCGGAGGCGAACCAATGAGCAACACCATCCCTCAGAACCCTGAAGAGCAACCGCAGATGGATCCCATCTTCGGCTTGCATCAGGCAGCGATGCGTGAGATGGCGGAACCGCGAGATGGGATCTCCCCGACGCCGGTGTCCTACATCATCTTCTGCTTCTTCATGCTCCTGTCCGGCGGCTTCTATATCGGGTACTACGGCGGCGACTGGTCCGGGAACGGGCTCGCTGAACGGCCTACCGGCGGCGCCATCGTCGCGGCCCCGCCGCAGGACCCGATGGTGCTCGGCAAGGAAGTCTTCGGCGCCTGCATGCAGTGTCACCAGGAGAACGGCCAGGGTGTGGCGGGGACTTATCCGCCGCTCGCCGGCTCCGAGTATGTGGTGGGCGATAAGCGCCGGCTGGCCGCCATCGTGCTCAAAGGCCTGAGCGGTCCGTTCCTGGTAAACGGAAAGACCTATGCCTCGCAGATGCCCGCCTGGGAAATTCGCGAGGACGAAGAGATTGCCGCGGTGCTGACGTACATCCGTGCGTCCTGGGGCAACAAGGCCGATCCGGTGACGACGGACTTCATCACCAAGCTGCGCAAGGAGATCGCCGGGCAGTCCGAATGGCGATCCGACACGCTGGAGGCGTTCGCCGCCCGCAAGTAGGCTTCCATGAACTGCACATGCATTGACGAAGCTCCCGCGTCCCTTTGGTGGCGCATTGGCGGGAGCGCTTTTCTCGCCATGAACGGTATGGTGTTCAGCATCGCGCTGAATGGCTCTGACGTGACGGCGGAAGAGCGGTTCGCCTTGGAGCTAACTTCCTGCTTCGTCGCGTTACCGGTTTTCCTGCTGTTGGGACGAGAGTTTGTCGTCGCCGGGTGGCAAGCCCTCCGGCGGCGGCAGCTCTCGATTGAGTTATTGTTCCTGATCGGGATCGTCAGTAGCTTGGCGGCCTCGGTTCTCTACTTTGTGCGCGGCACCGGCAATGGCTACGCTGACGTTGCGGCCATGCTGTTGGTCATCTACGCTCTCGGACGTCAGATCGGCGCTTATGGCAAGCAGAAAGTATTGGCCGGTCTGCGAGGCTGGGCGCCGGACCGACGGATGGCTCGTCGGCTGACGGGCGAGCAAGTAACAGCAGCAGAGATTCAAGCCGGCGATGCGATTCGCATTCTCCCCGGCGAGAGTGTGCCCGTCGATTGCCGCATTATCAATGGTTCCGCGTATGTCCACGAAGCCTCGTTAACGGGCGAGAGTCTTGCCGTCAGCAAGACGACCGGCGACCAGTTGCTGGCCGGGTCCTTCCCGCTCGATGGCTCACTCGACGGCGTCGCCACCGCGCCCGCCGGCAATCATCAGATTGATCAGATTCGCTCACTCATTGAGTCCGGCTTGGCGCGGCCGGGGCAGGAGCAGCGACTGGCCATCCAGGCGCTGCGCTGGTTCGTTCCCCTGGTGTGCCTGGCGTCGATCGGCACGTTCTTCTGGCATGTCTCCACCGTGTCCTGGGAACGAGCGTTGCTGATTGCTCTTTCGGTCGCGGTGATCGCCTGTCCTTGCGCACTGGGCTTCGCGACGCCGCTCGCGGTTTGGACGGCCATCGCGCGCTTGCGCGAGTTGGGCATCGTGGCGCGCTCCGGAGAGGCCGTGGAACGTCTGGCGGAGATCGACACCGTAGTGTTCGATAAGACAGGCACGCTGACGTTGCCGGAAGAATACGAAGTTGCCTGGACGCTAACGCCGGCCTGGGAAGGACGCGAACGCGAGTTGCGCTCACTACTGCGCGACGCCGAGGTCGCCAGCCGGCACACGCTGGCGCGTACGTTGGCGCCACTGTGGGCGAACCAGACGGCTGCGCCGTCGCCAGCGCTCAAGCAGGTTCGCCTGTTTCCCGGCGCGGGCATTGAGGCCGACTTCGAAGACGGTCGCCGTTTGTATGCCGGCGCCGGGGGCAATCGCCAGGTCATCGTCGATGTGGACGGAGAACGGGCGGCCGCAGTGACATTGGTCGAGAAGGCGGTTGCGGGGATGAGTCCGACGATTCGCGCACTCGAAGCGCTCGACATTCACGTCATGCTGGCGACGGGAGATGGCGAAGAACGGGCCGCCGCGATTCCCATCCGCCATCGCCTCACTCGGCAGACCGCGGCGAACAAGCACGCGTTAATCGAGGATCTGCAAACGGCCGGCCGCCGTGTCCTGTTCGCCGGCGATGGCCTGAACGACACTGCCGCGATGGCTTGGAGCCATGTCTCCTGCGCCGCGCCACAGAGCGCGGAGTTAGTGGAAGAACTGAGCGAGATCGTCTTCCTGCATCGCGACTGGAGCCAATTGGCGACCGCTCTCACCATCGCCCGCAAGACCCGCCAGGTGGTCCGCTGGAACATTGCCTTCTCGCTGGCGTACAATCTGGTCGGCATCGCGTTCGCCGCAGCCGGCTGGCTGCCGCCCGTAGCGTCCGCCTTATTGATGATGGCGTCCAGCCTGACTGTGATTCTTTACTCCATGCACCTCATGGATTGGGAGCCCGCTTCATGAATCCGATCTTCCTTACGCTTTGCGCCAGCCTGCAGGTCGCGTTGCTCTATCTCAATTCTCCGTGGCTCGCGGGCGCGATGGGCGGCACCGTGCTGGTGGCAATGCTCGGGATGTTCGCCTGGACGCGAGAGCACTGGGACGGGCACCTGGACATGATGCTGATCATGCTCGGCCCCGGCGGCTTGGGCATGATGCTCGCCACCGTATCCGAGCCCCACTGCCATCTCTCGTGGCGCGGCTACTGGCTGATGACCGCCGGCATGCTGGCGGCTTCGCTACCGCTCTCCTGGGCGTCAGCCCGCTGTGTGTTGACGGCCAGGCAAGCCGGACAAGGCGGCCTCGTTCTCTTGTTCGACATCGTCGGCATGCAGGCGGGCATGACGATGGCGCACCTGTCGTCCGCGCTACTGCCGATGACGGATCCGCGGAGCGCCTGGGTTCACCATGCGCTGATGATGCTGGGCATGAGCCTGGGTATGCTGGTGGCGATGCTGGCTGCTGCGCGTCTTCGCTTCACCGTGAGCGCCGTCGCTTCCGGCCGATAAGATAGAGGCATGAAGCACAACGAAGGTTTCCTCCGACTGGTGGCCGATGCGAAGACTCGCATTCGCGAGATCGATCTCGATACCTACCGCGCTGAGCTGCACGAGCCGCACGTGCTGGTGGATACGCGCGAAGAGAGCGAATGGAATGCCGGCCACGTGAAGGGCGCCATTCACCTGAGCAAGGGCATAATCGAGCGCGACATCGAAACCCAGATTCCGGACAAAGCCGCGAAGATCGTACTGTATTGCGGCGGCGGCTTCCGCTCTGCTTTGGTGGCGGACAATCTGCGCAAGATGGGCTACACGCATCCCATTTCGCTGGATGGCGGTTGGCGCGTGCTCAAAGACTCGGGCTTACCGCTCGAGTAACGCTAAATGCGGTTGATCAGGGTGCCGACGTAAGCGGCGCCGAAACCGTTATCGATGTTCACCACGGTGACGTTGCTGGCGCAGCTATTGAGCATCCCGAGCAGTGAGGCGAGCCCCTTGAAGTGCGCGCCGTATCCCACGCTGGTGGGCACGCCGATCACCGGACAGGACACCAGACCGCCGAGCACGCTGGGAAGGGCCGCTTCCATGCCGGCCACAGCCAGGCAGACCCGTGCTTCGCGAATCTGATCCAGATGGCCAAATAGGCGATGGATCCCGGCGATGCCGACGTCCGAGATGGCAAGCAACTCGTTGCCCATCGCTTCAGCCACCAGCCGCGCTTCTTCGGCGACCGGGAGATCCGCGGTGCCGGCGCAGATGATCGCCATTTTGCCCTTGCTCAGAATGCGCCGGTCGTTCCAGCAGCGCAGCACGCGCGACGCCGGGAAATACTCCGCATCGGTCACCTCACCGAGAACCAGCGCTGCCACTTCCGGCGCCACGCGAGTGGCCAGCACGTTCGGCGAACGCTCCCGCAGCTTCTTGAAGATGCCCAACAGATGCTCGGGCGCTTTCCCCTCGCCATATATGACCTCGGGCATCCCGTGGCGGATGTGGCGGTGATGATCGAGCACCGCGTAGCCGAGGTTTTCGAACGGCATGCCTTTCAGCCGGTTCACGGCCGTCTCAATGTCGACCTCGCCGCCCCGCACCCCTTCCAGCAATTCACGGACTTTGTCAGGCGTCATGCAAGTTCCTTAAAGGCCGATCCGCATCCCGGGGGTGAGGCCGTATTTCTGCGCCAAACCGCCGCCGATTTCGAGCACCACCTGGGCAGTCTTGGTGCCGCCGAAAACCGGGCACTGGCTCGCCACCGGGGATGGGCACGGAGGCACATTTGCCGCGATTTCGACGATGTTGCCCTGCTCGTCCATCCAAATAATGTCCAGCGGCATCTTCACCTGATACATCCAATAGGCGTACTTGCCCGGCGGCTTGTGGAGAAAGAGCATCCCGCGGTCAGGCGCCAGACTTTCGCGAAACATCATGCCGCGCATAATGTCCTCAGGCAGAATCTTCACCTCGACCCGAACCTTTTGGCCACCGGGCAGCGTAATCAGACGCGTACCAATATCTTCAGGACGGGTGGTCGGTTCGGTACAGGAGGCAAGCAGGGCCAGGGCAATACAAAGTGCCAAGCGGGGAAGCGGCATCGGATAATAACTAATGTACCCTTTCGCCATGATGCCCGCGACTTCGGCCTCCTTACACCGCTTGCGACTGACGCTCGACATGATCAAGTTCGAGCACTCGGTGTTCGCTTTGCCGTTCGCCACCGTGGGGGCTTTATTGGCATGGCGCGGCGTCGGCGGACAAGTGACGGGGCTCGCCCCCAAGTTCGGCTGGATCCTGCTCGCGATGGTCTCGGCGCGTTCTGCCGCCATGGCGTTCAATCGGCTGCTCGACCGGCACATCGATGCCCGCAATCCCCGCACGGCCAGCCGTCACCTGCCCGCCGGACTCTTGCAGACAAGCTTTGTGTGGAGTTTCTTCGCCGCGGCGATCGCCCTGTTTCTGCTCGCGGCGGCGATGCTGAACCCGCTTTGCCTGCTGCTGTCGCCGGTCGCGCTGCTGGTGACTCTCGGCTACTCGTTCACAAAGCGCTTCACCTCGCTCTCCCATTTGGTACTGGGCCTCGCGCTGGGCATTGCGCCGATGGCCGCGGGCATCGCGCTGACCGGCCGGATCGACGGGCGCCTGTGCGCGCTCACCGCCGCCGTGATGTGCTGGACGGCCGGCTTCGACATCATCTACGCCTGCCAGGATTATGAGTTCGACCGTGCCGCCGGCCTGCACAGCATCCCCGTGCGCCTCGGGCTCGCCGGAGCCCTCAGCATTTCGCGGCTGCTGCACTGCCTGATGCTGGCTTGCCTGGTTTGGCTGTGGCGCGCCTACGGACTCGACGGCGCCGCGCTCGCCGGAATTGGCATTACCGCGGCGTTGCTGCTCTACGAGCACTCGCTCGTGAAGCCCAACGACTTCAGCCGCGTCGATGCCGCCTTCTTTACCGTGAACGGCTGGGTGAGCGTGATCTTTGGATTGTGTTGGATGGTGGACATCATTTGGCTCTCATAGACTCTTTGGACGCCCTTAAGCAGGCCGCGCGCCTGCCCTTGCTGGAACTCGGAGCCCGCGCCAACGCGGTGCGCGAGCAAAGCTTCGGCGATCGCACTTACTATTCGGCGGACCCCGCGCCGAGCCTCGAACTGACTTTGCCGACAGATCCGGATCTGATGGCCGAGCAGTTCTGGGCACAACGGGGTGCCGAATTCAGCAGCGTAGAACCGCGCGTCAGCCCTGTCGCGGGCGAAACCACGGGCGAAGCCGAGATTCGCGCCTTGGCCCTGGCACGACTGCTGTTCCCCCCTGCAGTCCATGTGCGCGCCAACTGGTCGGCTCTCACGGACGCCGTCGCGCAGGTGGCCTTACGTTTTGGCGCAGATGAATTGGCTGGGTTCCCGCCCGACCTCGACCGCCGCGAGATTTCGCGCGCCATCGTCGAGGCGGGGCGCGAGCCTTATCCTTGCGACGCCACCTACGCCGCCGTGCCACTCGCTGACGCTAGTCCTACGCTACGGGTACTCCCCGCCTAGCGCTATCATCAAGCATGGTTCGTGTCGCTCTGGCCTGCATCCTGGTTTCCGGACTACAGGCGGCTACAGAATTTGCTCCCGTCCGCGCCGTTTTTGAGAAAAGCTGCGTGCGTTGCCACTCGGGAGAAAGTCCGCGCGGGAACGTGGATCTGTCATCCGCTGCCGGCTTAGCCAAGGTGCCGGCCACCAGAATTCTGTCCTTGGTCAGCGAGGGAAAAATGCCGCTCGGCGGGCCTCGGTTGACGGCTGAACAGGTGAAAGCTTTCGCCGCGTGGAGCACGGCTGGCGGAGCCTGGGACGGACCGGCGATCGCCCAGCGCAAAGTCTTTTGGGCGTTCCGTTCGCCGGAGAAAGTGACACCGCCCGCCGGAGAGCCCCATCCCGTGGACGCCTTTCTCGCCGAGAAGCTGAAGTCCAAGGGCCTACAGTTCTCCCCGCGGGCCGACCATCGCACACTCATCCGCCGCTTGAGCTTCGATCTCACTGGCCTGCCCCCCGCGCCCGGCGACGAACAACTCACCTATGAACAAGCGGCCGCCAAGTACCTCGCGTCGCCCCACTACGGCGAGCGTTGGGGGCGCCATTGGCTCGATGTCGTTCGGTTCGGCGAGACCGATGGCGGCGAACATAACTACGAACGCCCCAACGCCTGGCCATACCGCGACTACGTCATTCGCAGCTTCAATGAGGACGTCTCCTATCGCGACTTCATCCGCGAGCAGATTGCCGGCGACCTTCTGGCGCCGCAAGATCCACGCAAAGTGGCCGCCACCGGCTTTCTCGTCGCCGGACCGTGGGATCAAGTGCAAGCCGAGATCAACAAAGACAAAGTGATGGCGATGACGCAGCGCCAGGATGAGCTGGACGACATGGTGACCACCACGTTCCACACTTTCCAGGCCATGACGGTGAACTGCGCGCGCTGCCATGACCACAAGTTCGACCCGATTCCGACCCGCGACTACTATCGCCTGACCGCTGTTTTCTCCGGCGTAGGTTTTGGCAATCGCCGCGTGGCGACGGAAGAAGCCATCGCGAACTACGAAACACGCGTGAAGCCGCTCCGCGAAGCGCTCTCCGCCGCCAAGGCGAAGCTCGGTGCCATTGAAGATCCCAAGCGTGTGAAGCTGCTGCGGGAACGCTACCGCGCGTACGACCGTCAACACGAAAGCGAGCCGCTGCGCATGCCGCTCAACCCGGTGTGGAATCGCAATCGCTTTGTTGCCGTCGACGCCCAACGTTATCACCTGGTGATCACCGCGCAACGCGGGAAGCGCGCCCGCGTAGAGAAGCTGCAACTGGCTCCGGCCGGGATTGTGCTCGAGAAGTATATGAGCGACCGCCCCGCCAGTGACGCCGAACCGCTTGTCATCGAGCTGTCGGGCGGCGGCCGCGTGAATGAGATGACCTGGGCCACGGACTGGGAAAGCGGTGCTGCGGACGGCAGCGTCTCGGTCTATCGGCTGGAGGCCCTCGGGCCCAAGGGCGATTGGCAAACCGTCGCATCGTCGCTCGATCATGCGCGCAGCGTGGAGATTTCGCTGCCGGCTGTGACTCCGGAGGAGCTCACCGGCTTGCTGACGGCGGAGGAGCGCGAGCGGCGCGAGAAGGTCCGGCAGGAGATCGCGCAGGCCGAAGCCGCTGTCGCCGGGGTGCCGGAACCGACCAAGCTGTATGCGGCTGTCCCGAAAGCTTCGGTGACGCCCGCGTTCGTGCTGGAGCGCGGCAGCGTCGCGCAACCGCGCGAACCAGTAGGCGCCGGCGCGATGACGGCGGTGCGCCAAGTGAACCTCGACTTACCGATGGAAGCCAACGATCGGGATCGCCGGTTGGCGCTCGCCGACTGGATCGCGAGCGACCGCAATCCGCTTACCGCGCGCGTCATCGTCAATCGCGTCTGGTACCTTCACTTCGGCACCGGGCTGGTGAACACGCCTTCCGACTTCGGCGTGAACGGCGACCGCCCCTCGCATCCGGAACTACTCGACTGGCTGGCGGTGAGTTTTATGGAGAACGGTTGGAGCCTAAAGTGGCTGCATCGGCAGATCGTTTCCTCGCGAGCGTATCAGCAAGGCAGTGCGCAAGTGGCCGAAGCCTTCGCCATCGACGCCGACAATCGCCTCTACTGGCGCATGCCGCTAAAACGGATGGATGCGGAAATGATTCGGGACTCAGTCCTCTTCCACGCCGGCAACCTCGATCTGCAGACCAGCGGCGGCCCGCCCTTCGCCCTACACAAGAAAGGCGACGCGGGCTCCTACATTTACAAAGCGCTCAGCAACGACGGTCCGGCGGTCTGGCGCCGCGCGGTTTACCGCTTCAGCGTCCGCGGCGGCGAGCGCATCATGATGGATAGCTTCGATTGTCCTGACCCCGCCGTGGCCACCCCGCAGCGCAGCGTCTCGAACACGCCCGTGCAGGCGCTCACGTTGTTGAACAATGACTTCGTCCTGAGCCAATCCGGAGCCATCGCGCGCCGCGTGGAGCGGGAAGCAGGTTCGTCCACCAGTGCCCAGATCAAGCACATATATCAATTGCTCTTCGGCCGCACTCCCAGCGACAAAGAGCAAACCCTCGGCGCGTCCTTTATCAAAAACAATAGCCTCGGCCTGTACGCGCGAGCGCTGCTGAATTCCAACGAGTATCTGTATGTCCCCTAAGCATCGGCAAAACCAATATTCCCGGCGCGAGGCGCTCTGGCACGCCGGCGGCGGTCTGGCAGGCTTGGCGCTGACGCTGAAGGAAGCGCGCGCCGCGCGGGTCCGCACCCCGCAGCCCGACTTCTCGCCGAAGGCGAAGAACGTCATCATGATCTTCCTGCCCGGTGGCTTCAGCGCGATCGACTCGTTCGACTACAAGCCTGAGCTCGAGAAATTTCACGGCAAGGAAATCAAAGGCGCGAACACGATCACGCCGTTCTTCGGCAAACGCGGCACGGTGATGAAGTCGCCGTGGGCCTTCAAACCCCGCGGCCAAAGCGGCAAGATGATTTCTGACCTCGTGCCCCGCATGGCCGAACTCGCCGACGACATGACCTTTCTGCATTCGATGGTTTCGCGCTCGAATGCTCACGGCCCTGCGCTATTTCAGATGTCCACCGGCTTCATCTTTCAGGGTTTCCCGTCCATCGGCTCCTGGATCAGCTATGGTCTCGGCAGCGAGAATGAGAACCTGCCTTCGTTCGTCGTGCTGCCGGACCGCCGCGGGCTGCCCCCGTGTGGCGTGGCCAATTGGGGCAATGGCTTTCTTCCAGCCGCGCATCAGGGCGTGATCCTCGGCGATGAGCGTCAACCAATTGCGGACCTGAAACCGCCGGCCTCGGTGGGCGCCGCCAATCAGAAAGCGACTTACGACCTGCTGACCGAGCTCAACGAAGAGCACCTGAAGCAGAACCCGGGCGAGGACGCTCTGGTCGCCCGTATTCGCAGCTATGAGCTCGCGGCACGCATGCAATTGAGCGCGCCCGATGTCACCGACATAAAAAGCGAGTCCGCTGCCACGCGCGCGGCGTATGGCCTGGACGATGCCGTCACGCGCGACTTCGGCTACAACTGCCTGATGGCCCGCCGCTTGGTGGAACGCGGCGTGCGCTGCGTGCAACTCTACAATGGCGGTCACTTTGGCGAACCTCGCGTCAATTGGGACGGCCATGAGGACATGCGCACCAACCATGGCAAGAATGCCGCGATTCTTGATGGTCCCGTGGCCGCGCTGCTGCGCGACCTGAAGCAGCGTGGCCTGCTGTCAGAGACGCTGGTGGTGCTCACCACGGAGTTCGGCCGTCTGCCGATCAGCGAAGGCTTGGGCGAAGGCGGCCGCGATCATAATCCTGAGGGCTTTACGTCCGTGATGGTGGGGCCAGGTCTCAAAGCCGGCTATGCCCACGGCGCCACCGACGAACTCGGTTACCGCGCAGCCCAGGATCCAGTGACCATCTACGATCAGCACGCCACCATCCTGCATCTACTGGGGCTCGATCATCAGAGCCTCACTTGGTACCACAATGGCCTGCAACGCCGGCTCACCGACGTGCACGGCCATCTGATCAAACCGATTTTGAGTTAGGCAGCTTGGGCGGCCTTCACCGCGGCCTGGTGCGCGCGCTCCAGATCGCTGCGGGAGAGCGTCACCAGCTTCTTGTCCATGTCTTCCCACGTGCGGACCATGATCCGCAGGTGAGCGATGGCCAGCTTCATGCACCAGGGATCGGTGAGCGGGACGTTCTGTTCTTTCGAGAGTTCCAACAGCAGCGGGTGCGGGAGAGCGATCACCTTTTCCTGCACCTCGTCGCCTGAGCGCAATTCGAACTTCACATCCACCGTATCGGCATGCCGAATGGAAATGCCGGTTTGGAGCCACCGGAACTCGACGAACCAATGGCGTTCAAACGGGTCAGTCGCCTGAAAATGGCGGCCGTGAAAATGCGGTGACGACTCAGACATAGACCCTTTTAGGGTAACATCCGACCTACTGGAAGAGCTTTCGCTCCCGGCGCAGGAAGGCCGGAATATCGATATCGTCCTTCGGAGGCTCCGGTTTGACGGGCTCCGGCTCCGGCGCGGGCGCCGAAGGTGTGGAACTCGCTTCCACCACTTCGGGCCCCGTCTCAGAGATGCTTTCGAAGCGGCTCATGAAGGCCGGCCGCTCCCGGCGGAAGAACTCAAAGCGGGGAGGCGCCGGCGTGGGTGCGGCAGCTTCCACCGGCGTGCCGATCAGCGGTTCCGGTTCCACCACCGGCGTGTCCAGCCGAGGCGCCGGCGCCGGACGTTCGGGCGCGCGGACCGGCTCACGACGCAGCGTTTCAGCAGACGCGGGCGGCGTGGAAAGCCGCGGAGCGCCAGCCCAGGTCGCTTCGGCGCGTTGTGGGATCTCCAGAATCTCCGGTTCATCCACAAAGGTCTCAGCCGTCTCGACGAAGTACTCTTCTTCCTCTTCTTCGATCTCTTCGATCACCGGCTCGAACTTCATCTGCGGATCCGGCGTGATCATCCGCGTCTCAACCGGTGTGTCCACCGTCGTGGGGAAGATGGACTTCCTCTCGATCGCGGGCAGATGCGGTCGATTGAAGCCGGTCGCAATCACCGTAATCTTCACGATGTCGCCCAGCGCTTCGTTCATCACCACGCCGAAATTGATTTGCACATCGTCGTTCTTCGCGGATTGACGAATCAGAGAACAGGCCGCGTTCACGTCATGAATGCCCAACGCGCTCGAACCGGTAATGTTGATCAGAATGCCGCGAGCGCCTTCTACGCCGCCCTCTTCGAGCAACGGCGAACTGATGGCTTGGCGGGCCGCTTCCATCGCGGCTTCCTTGCCTTCGGCCGAGGCGGTGCCCATCATCGCGTAGCCCATGCCGCTCATGATCGCTCGAATGTCGGAGAAGTCGCGATTGATGAGGCCGGGGGTCGTCATGATGTCGCTGATGCCCTGCACGCCTTGCCGCAGCACGTCATCGGCAATGCGGAAGGCGTCGAAAAAGCTCGTGCCTTTGGGCACCAGTTCGAGGAGCCGATTGTTCGGAATCGAGATGACGGTGTCCACCGCCGCCGCCAGATCCGCCAACCCCTTCTCGGCCTGCTTCATGCGCCGGGGTCCTTCGAACTCGAAGGGCTTCGTCACCACGGCAACCGTCAGCGCGTTCATCTCTTTCGCGAGCGCGGCCACCACCGGCGCGGCGCCCGTACCGGTGCCGCCACCCAAACCCGCGGTGACGAATACCATGTCGGCGCCATCGAGAATTTCGATGATGCGGTCGGTGTCCTCGAGTGCCGCCTGACGGCCCGTCGCCGGATCGGCGCCGGCGCCCAACCCATTCGTAATCTTCGAGCCGATCTGCAGCTTATTCGGCACCGGCGAAGCCACTAGAGCCTGCCGATCCGTATTCAGAATGTGGAAGTCGACGCCCGTGACCCCTTCGGTCATCATGCGCGCCACCGCGTTCGAGCCGCCACCGCCCACGCCGATCACTTTGATCCGTGTGCCGGCCCGCCGCTCCTCGTCATCCTGCAACTCGAAGCGCATCGGATTAAACTTTGTGATCTCGATCTGTCCCATGGTGCACGGTTCCTCTAACGAAAAACGAGGCCCAAAAAGCCCGGGGCTCGCTTCGTTGATTCCTTCTTCAAACGGATGCGGGCCGAGTACATCGCCAAGCCCGTAGCCGTCGTCCACGCGGGATCTTCCAGCTCTTCCGGCAGATCCGCAATTCCTTCCGCATCCACCATCGCCGAACGCACCGGGCAACCCAATACGCGTTCGGCCAGTTCCAGCAACCCCGGCAAACGCGAACCGCCGCCGGTGAGTAATGCTCCCTGTAACAACTGCTGCGACATGCCGCAATCGTCGATGGCTTCGCGCACCTTCTCAAAAAGCTCTTCGGCGCGCACTTGTAAAATCAGGCTCAAGTCCCGCCGCATGGCTTCCCGCGCGGGCCGGCCCTCGGGGGACGGTATTTCGATGATACTCTTCGGCGAGGTCAAGTCAACCATCGCACAGCCGACTTGGAGCTTGAGTTGCTCGGCCTCTTCCGGCGCCACGGTGAGACCGTAGGCCACGTCATTGGTGAACTGTTCGCCGCCAATCGGGATCGAGGTCGTACATAAGAGGGCGTCACCGTGATACACCACGATATCCGTCGATTGCGCGCCCACGTCCAACAGCACTACGCCTTGCCGACGCTCTTCCCAGCGCAAGGCCGCATAGGCGGCCGCCATCGGCTCGAACACGGTCTCTTCCACACCCAAGCTGGCCGAGTGCAGCGCGTTCACCAGGCACTGATGTTCTTGCGCGGAAGCCGTCACTAAGTGGACATGCGCTTCGAGTAACTCGGCGGTCATGCCCTTCGGATTGCGGAACCCGGCTCGGCCATCGACGGTGAAGTCCTGGGGGAACACCTGCAACAGAAGCCGGTCTTCCTCCATTTGCACCCGCGAGGCGCGACGAATCGCATACTCGAGATCGGCCGTATCGAGCTTGCGCGGTCGGCCGAACTCATAGGGCCAGCGGGCGGATCCGCCGATGACACCCGGACCACCCAACCCAATCACCGCCGACTCCACCGGCTGCATCGCGGCCTGCTCCGCTGCCCGCACGGCCCAGCGCACGCTCTCGGCCACACTCTGCTGGTCAGCCAGTTTGCCCTTCATCCAGCCGCAGGAGCTATGCTCACCATGACCTAAGTAACGAACCCGTTCATCTTCCAGCGTCAAGATGACGCACCGCGTGGCGGAACTGCCCGCGTCCACACCCGCAGCCAGAATCGGTTTGCGCTTGTTCATTCCGGCTTCTCCTCCGCTTTCGCCGTGGTCTTGGGCGGTGGGCTCATCGCCACAATCTGATTTTCCGGACGTAAGTCAAAGCCGGGAATATCCGCCTGCTGCGGCAACTTATCGATGTTATTGAAGTAATTCTCCAGTCGCTCGAAATACTTCTCATGGCCAATTAACAAGACGATTTCGCGGCCCATGAATGGCTGGTAAACCTTTAGGTTATTCGGATCCGCCGCATCCACGCGCGCGATGCGGTCACGATAGATGCCGGACTCTTTCATCAAGCGAACCACGCGTTGGACTCCCATCTTGCGGTCCTCAATCGGCGTCTCAGCCGAGATACCCGTCACTTCGGGAGCCAAGGCGCGCGCCTCACCATAGGGCGTCAAAATTGCGCCTTCGGTGTCGATCAGCGCCAGGTGATATTCGTGGCCCAACTCCAAGTCGCGCGGCGTCGGCGGCAAGTGCAGGCTCGCCGCGGGCACCCGCTCGGTGAGTTGCACCTGAACCCGATTCGGCCAAATCCGCAGCACCGCCGCATCGCGAATCCAATCGACCTTCGTCAAGCGGTCGCGCCGCTCCGCCAGCGGCACCAGATAGATGCTCTTGCCAACGTCGCCGGCAAACACCTTCAGGATCTCCTGCGGGTCCGAACGCTTCAGACCAATAATCTGCAGGTTCGGACTCGCCTCACCCGCCTCCTCAGGCAGCGCCAGTGCAAAGCGCGGATCAGTGGCCAGGAACTCGTCGATCTTACTGCCAATCCACAAAAACAGCAGGAGGCCGAACACCGCCGCCCCACCCCAAGCCCAATACTTCCAGTTCACCGGAGGAGCCGGCGGTGCGGCAGCCTTCTTTCGTTCGCGACGCGGCTTCTCAGGCGGCGCTTCCTGCGCCTCCACTTCTACCGGCGCTTCAGTGCCCGCGGTACGCTGCCGTGGACGTTCGTCATTGGAATCGATAATCATACGCGGTCCCGCAGTCTTCCTAAGATCAGGTCACCGGCCTGGGAAACCGTGCCGGCACCCAGCGTGATAATCGCATCGCCTTCCTTCGCTTGAGCCGTCACTTGTTGAATGCCCGCTTCGAGCGATCCCACATAAGTTGCACCGCGATGCCCGAAATCGCGCAGGCGGCCGGCCAACGCTTCGCCGGTCGCGCCCTCAATCGGCTTCTCGCTGGCGGCATACACATCGGTGACGTACACGTCGTCAGCCTGATGAAAGGCGCGCGCGAACTCGTCCATCAAATGATGTGTCCGGCTGTAACGGTGCGGCTGGAACAGCACATGCACTCGGCCAAAGCGGCATTGACGCGCTGCATCGAGCGTCGCTCGCACCTCCGTCGGATGATGACCGTAGTCATCAATCACCGTCACCCCCGCGGCTTCTCCCCGAATCTGAAAGCGCCGGTCGACCCCCGTAAAGGTCTTGAGTCCCGCGGCAATCTGCTCCGGCTTAAGTTGTAACTCCAAACCCACCGCCACCGTCGCCGTGGCATTCAGGACGTTGTGCACGCCGGGCAGCGGCACTTCAAACTCGCCCAGATCCTGACCGCGCAATTCCAGCCGGAACTGGCTGGCCAAATGACCGAAGCGCGCATCGCGAATCACCAGATCCGCCTGCGCGCTGGTGCCATAGGTCAGCACTCGCCGCTTCACCTGCGGCAACACTTGCTGGATGTTCTCGTCATCCAAACAGAGAATCGCCACGCCGTAGAACGGCACTTTGTTAATGAAGTCCGTAAACGCCCGCCGAATCTCATCCAAATCGGCGTAATGGTCGAGATGCTCACGGTCGATGTTGGTGACGACGGCAATGATCGGCGCCAGCTTGAGGAATGACCCGTCGCTCTCGTCGCTCTCCACCACCAGAATGTCGCTCTGCCCAACTCGCGCATTCGAGCCGCCCATCATGCCGACGCGGCCGCCCACCACCACCGTGGGGTCCAAACCGGCGTGACTCAGCACCGTCGCCGTCAGCGACGTGGTCGTCGTCTTTCCATGGCTACCCGCCACGGCGATGCCGTACTTGAGCCGCATTAATTCGGCCAATAACTCCCCGCGCGGGATCACTGGGATCCCGCGTCGCTTCGCTTCCAGGACTTCCGGATTGTCCGGTGCCACGGCGGAACTTACCACCACGGCCTGCGCTTCTCCGACATTCGCCGCCGCATGACCCGCCGTAATCCGGGCGCCCAACGACGACAACCGTTCCGTCAGCGGAGACAACTTCAGGTCGCTCCCGCTGATCCGGTATCCGAGATTCAACAGCACTTCCGCAATGCCGCTCATCCCGATGCCGGCAATGCCCACGAAATGCAGATGCTGCTGCTTAAAAAACATTTTCACCCAAAATTGTTTCGGTTTTCGCGACCCATGTCAAATTCGGTACCCAGGGTACCCATCCGGATCCGGTCCGCCTCACCGCGTTCCGGCTTCCGATCCAGGGCCGGTTTCAGCAGCGCTTCGATCATCGTCCAATCGATCTTCGTCATTTCGTTCCTCCTCTGGCGAGTTCTTCGAGCAGGTCTGCTGCTCGCTCGGCCGCCCCGCGCTTCGCCAGTTGGCGCGCGGCGTTTGCCATCTTCGAAAGTTCGTCCTGATGCTTCTGCGCCCAGGCAATTTCATCCAGCAGGCGGGCGCCGGTCATTTCGCGGTCGAGCACCATCCTCGCCGCTCCTCGGTCTGCCATCGCCTCCGCATTGCGGCGCTGATGATCGTCGGCGGCGTAGGGATACGGCACCAGCACGGAAGGCCGTCCGGCCGCACACAACTCGCTCAACGACCCAGCGCCGGCGCGCGCCACAATCAGGTCCGCCTTCGCAAACTCGGCCGGCATATCGTCCAGAAAAGCCCGGACCTCGCCGCGTACGCCACTCGCGGCGAAATCGTCCGCGAGTTCCTTTTCCATCTCGCGGCCGCACTGCAGAATCATCCGCACCGGCTGCTTCGCCAAGCTCGGCCAAGCAGCCCTCGCGGCCACATTGAGCGTTCGCGACCCGCGGCTGCCCCCGGTCACCAGCACCGTGAACTCGGCGCCGGCCTCTTTCGGACCAACTTCAAAAAAATCCTGCCGCACCGGCAACCCGGTCACTTCGCTTCGCCCCGCCGGAAAGCTCGCCGCAGTCTGTTCAAAGCTGATCAACGCCCGCGACACAAAGCGGCCCATCCAGCGCGAAGTCATACCCGCCACCGCATTCGGCTCCATCAGCACCATCGGCACCCGCTTGGTGACCGCCGCAAGCATCGGAGGAGCCGCCACGTAGCCGCCCATGGAAAATAGAGCCGCCGGCCGCCGCCGGCGCAGAATTCGTCGGGACTCCATTACGCTGGCCCGCAGTTGCCACAAGCTCCGCACTCGCCGGCCCAGGCCCAAGCCTTTCAGACCACCAATCTCAATCCACTCCAACGGAAAGCCTTCGCGCGGCACCAAGCGCGACTCAAGTCCCGCCCGCGTTCCCACGAAAAATGGCTCATGGCCACGGCGTCGCAACTCGCGAGCGACCGCGAGCGCCGGCACCACGTGCCCGCCCGTTCCGCCGCCGGCCATGAGAAAGCTCCAACTCATCCCGAATGCTCACTTACGCTCATCAGCATCCCGAGCATCAGCAGCGTGCCCAGCATCGAGCTACCGCCGTAACTAATCAACGGCAGCGGAATGCCTTTGGTCGGTGCCATATCGAGCACGACGCTGATATTAACGAACGCCTGCAACACGATCGAGACGGTAATCGCCAGCGCCAGATAGCGTCCGAACTCATCAGGCGCCAGATAGAAAAGCCGCATCCCTCGATAGAGCAAGACGATGAAGCCCGCCACGACAGCGGAAGTCCCCCAGAGACCCAGCTCTTCGCCCACCACGGCGTAGATAAAGTCCGTATGCGCTTCCGGCAGATAATGCATCTTCTGGCGCCCCTGCATCAGCCCCAAGCCGAGCGTGCCGCCCGAGCCCACCGCAATCTTCGACTGCCGCACCTGATAGGCGGCATCGCGATTCGAACTGCCGCTATTGATGTAACTCTTGATCCGGTTTTCCGGGTCAAACTTACTGATCAATTTATAGTCCGGATCGAGATAGCCAAAGATGCGCTGTAGTCGGTACGGCTTGAGCAGAATGGCCAAACCGATGAGAGGAATCAAGGCCACCCCAGCCATTAGAAAGTACTTCCGGTCAAGGCCAGCCACATAGAATAGTGCCGCCGCCGTCCCCACCATCACAAAAGCTGTTCCCAAGTCAGCCAGTAATACGGCTCCTGCCGAAAGAGCAATTACGAGCGCAGCTGGCCGAAAAGTGTATGGGCTATTGATGTCGTTGATTTTTCGACAGATCAGCCACGTGAGAAATACGATGAGCGCTGGCTTGGCAAACTCCGAAGGTTGCAAGGACATGACACCCATATCGAACCATCGGTGCCGCTTGCCGAAGGCGTAGGCCAACAGGACCATCGGCACAGTGATACCCAACGGTCCGAGCGCCCAGCCTGCAGTATTCCACTTCCGGTAGTCCACTTTCTTGATGCCCATCAGGACCAGAAATCCGAGCACCGCAACCGCCAGTTGCTTCACCGCGTTCCACCGAAGTAAGTTCTGCCAATCCACCGGTAGATCGTTATCTACGCTGACCATTGGCGTCTTCAATTCCTGCGCAATCGACTTTACGCTGGACGCGCTATAGACCATCACTAAGCCAAAAAACACCAGCGCCAGCGTGGTTCCGAATAATGGCCAATCTGTACGAACTCTTACCGCCATCTCAATTGCCTTCCAACTCTCTCACTACTGACTTAAACAATCGCCCGCGTTCTTCGTAGCTGGCGAACTGATCCCAACTCGTGCAGGCCGGGGCAAGCAGAACCACCTCGCCGGGCACCGCCCGCTCCGCGGCGAATTTCGTTGCCGCGTCGATCGTCCCCAGGTGCTCAATCGGTACCGCGCCATCCAGTTGACCTGCGATTTTTGAGGCATCCTTGCCCACCAGCAACGCCGCCCGCGTCCGTCCGCGCAGCGGCTCTCGCAGAGACCGGAAATCGAGCCCTTTGTCCTTTCCGCCCAGAATGATCCACAGCGGCCCTTCGAGCGCCTCAATCGACTTCAGCGTCGCCGCCGGCGTCGTCGCCTTCGAGTCGTTGTAGTAACGAACTCCTCGGCGCTCGCGAACAAACTCTAAGCGATGCTCGACAGCCTGAAACGTTCGCACTCCGGCAGCAATCTTTGTGTTCGTTACGCCCACTTCACGCGCCATACGACCGGCGGCCAGCACGTTTTCCAGGTTGTGACGACCAGGCAAGGGAACGTCCAGAGCAGGCATCAATGCCTCTCCCGCCAGCACCAACTCGCCGGCCGCTAGCCAGGCGCCGTCCACCTTCGGCGTCGTCAAACTGAACCAGGCGACCCTCGCCGGCGTCTGGTCAGCATAGCCCAACGAAGCCTCGTCATCTAACTTGAGGACGACTAAATCGTCGGATGTTTGGTTCGCCAGAATGCGCCCTTTGGCCGTGCGATACGCGTCCATCGAGCCGTGCCAGTCAAGATGATTCTCCGAGATATTCAGAATCGCGGCTATCCGGCAATGAAGACTTGAAGTGGTCGCTAACTGAAAACTGGAAAGCTCGAGCACGTTCCATTGGTCTTCCCGCGAACTATCCACCATCGCGGTGGGCGGGATGCCGATATTGCCGCCCACCTGCACCGGCACGCCGGCGGCCCTCAACAGATGGCCCAATAACGCGGTGGTCGTCGTTTTGCCGTTGGAGCCCGTAATGGCAGCCACCGGCCCTTTCAGATACCGAGCCGCTAGTTCCACTTCGCCGATCACCGGGATGCCCTTAGCTCTTGCCGCTTCGAGCTCGGCGATGCCCGCCGGCACACCCGGCGAGACCACTACCAATTCCGCATCTTCAAAGAGGTCGCGACGTTGCTGCACAAACGGTACCGAGATTGCCTCCAGTTTCGCCGCGGCGTCGCCCAGCTTCTCGAGAGGATTCGAGTCCGTCGCCGTCACGCGCGCGCCGCGGGCCATCATAAACTCTGCCGCCGCCAAGCCGGAGCGGGCCATGCCGACCATCAGTACTTTGGTTCCGTCGAGTTTCATCGCAGTTTCAACGTGGTGAGAGCAAACAACGCCATCACCAGCCCCGCCACCCAAAAACGGATGACCACTTTCGACTCACTCCAACCCAGCGCCTCGAAGTGATGATGCAGCGGCGCCATCTTGAAGATCCGCTTGCCACGCAGCTTAAAACTACTCACCTGCAACACCACTGAGAGCAACTCAATGACGTAGACGCCGCCAATGAAAACCAGCAGAAACTCCTGCTTGATCAGCACGGCAATAGTTCCCAGCATGCCGCCCAGGGCCAACGCGCCCACGTCGCCCATGAACATCTCCGCCGGATGAGCATTGAAGCAAAGAAAGCCAAGTGAGGCGCCCATCATGGCCGCGCAAAGGATCGTAAGCTCGCCCGCATTGGGAACGCGCGCAATATCTAAATACGTGGCAAACTCCCGGTGGCTGTTCACATAGCAAAGAACCGCCATCGCGCCGGAAGAGATGATCATCAGGCCGATCGCCAAACCGTCCAGCCCATCGGTCAGGTTTACGGCGTTCGAGGCGCCCACCACGACGATCAGCATGAAAAGAAAGAACGGTAAGAAGCCAAAGAAGTAAGTCCACGGATTGTGCAGCAGATTACTCAACAGCAGATCAGGCTTGTAGTACTTGAAGAATGGCACATTGAGCTTCGTGTCATACAGCCCCTTGGCGTGCATCGCTAGTAGAATGAAGCCGATCACCATCGCCACCGCGAACTGCATGTATAGCTTTTGGCGAGACGTCAGACCTAGATTCCGCTTCTTCGCAATCTTCGTATAGTCGTCCCAAAAGCCGATAAAGCCGAAGCCGACCAGCGAAAGCAGTGCGATCCACACGTAAGCGTCGCGCAGGTTAGCCCAGAGCAATGTCGGCACCAGTGTCGACATTAAGATCAGCAGGCCGCCCATCGTCGGCGTTCCCGCCTTCTTTTGATGACTCTTCGGGCCATCTTCGCGAATGTGCTGGCCAAAAGAAAACTCGCGTAACTTGCGAATGGTCCACGGCCCCAAAATGATTGACATCAGGAGCGCCGTAATTGCAGCAAAGGCCGTCCGAAAGGTCAGATACTGAAATAGCCGAAATGGGCTGAAGTAAGGAAACAGCTGTTCGAACAGGAGCCAGTAGAGCACTTAGCGGCCCTCCAGAAAATGTCCGAGCGCCAGTTCTGTCCGTACGCCGCGCGATCCTTTAAAGAGGATTGCATCCCCTGGCTGCGCGATCGTCCGCAGATAGTCGCCAGCCTCTTCGGGCCGCTCGAAAAAAAGTGCGGCGCCTGCGTCCAAGCCAGAAGCCCGGCCGGCATCGACGAGATGCCGGGCGGCGCCGCGAATTCCGAGCAGCACAGTAACACCCGTTTGCGCGGCGTATTTTCCTAGGCCGCGATGTAATTCTTCGGCCCAAGGGCCCAGTTCCAACATTTCTCCCAGCACCGCAATACGACGGCTCGCTGGAGTCGTCGCCAGAACGTCCAGCATGGCCCTGGCTGCGTCCGGGTTCGAGTTATAGCAATCATCCAGAATCGTCATGCCGGCGACTTCGCGGCGCTCACCGCGCATCTTCGCGGGAGTCAACGATCTGATGGCCGGCGCCAACTTCTCCAGCGACGTGCCGAACTCTCGCGCTACGGTCAGTCCCGCCAACAGATTTGAGAGCGAATGACGCCCCGTCAGCGGTGACCGAAACTCAACTCCAGCCAACCGAAAGGCGGTCTCTGTCGGACGAAACTCAACCCACTCGGGACGAACGTCGGCACCTTCGTTCAAGCCGTAACGTATGCGACGGCCGGAAAAAGAAAACTCGCGCACCCGCTCGTCGTCATAGTTCAGCACCGCTAGTCCGTCAGCAGGCAACGATTCCACTAGCTCCCGCTTCGCGCCGGCAATACCTTCGATCGACGAGAAGTTCTCGATATGCGCGTAACCGACATTGGTCACGACCGCTACCTGCGGCTTGGCAATTTGACACAGATGTCGAATCTCACCGGCATGATTCATCCCCATCTCGAGCACTCCGTAACGTGCTTCGTTGGGCAGGCGCAGCAGCGAGAGAGGCACGCCGAGATGGTTATTCAAATTACCCACAGTTTTTCCAGTGGCGTGCTCAACACTCATCAGCGCCGTCACAATGTCCTTGGTGCTCGTCTTGCCCGCCGAGCCCGTCACGCCAATCACAGTGCCGCCCCAAATCTCACGAGTCGAAGTGGCTAACTGCGCGAGCGCCGCTTCCACATTCGGCACCTGCAGGACCGGCAGACCGGGCATCGGGCGCTCCACGACCGCTGCCGCCGCGCCGCGTGCAATCACGTCGGCAACATAGTCATGACCGTCGTGGTGCGTGCCGGTAAGGGCGAAGAAAAGATCTCCACTCTGCGCGGTGCGCGAATCGATGCTCCAGCCGGTAACGACAGCGCCGGCTACGGGCGATTCGATTTGGAGGAACCCAGCGACTTTGTCGAGAGACAGGATCACACCGAGTACCCCATCTCTCGTAATAGTGCCCGCGCGGTCTCGCGATCGTCAAAATGAACTGTTCGGTCTCGAAACACTTGGTAGGTCTCATGACCTTTCCCGGCCAGAATGACAATATCTCCAGATGCCGCCGCGTTCAACGCCAAGCGGATGGCCTTGGCCCGATCGGGTTCCAGTAAGTGGGGAGTGTCAAAACGGTTCATCCCCACCAGCGCATCATTCATAATGGCCAACGGATCTTCTGACCGCGGATTGTCGCTGGTCAGCACCACCAGATCGGAAGATTCAGCCGCCGCCATTCCCATCAGCGGGCGCTTCGCCCGGTCTCGATCGCCGCCGCAGCCGAACAATGTAATGACCCTTTTCGGCTTCATAGCCCGGGCTACAGCGATCACATTGCGAAGCGCGTCGTCGGTGTGCGCGTAGTCAACCGCCACCAGAAAAGGCTGGCCCGCATCCACTCGCTCAAAGCGCCCCGGAACACGACGGCAATCAGCGATTCCCGCTACGATTTGCTCTGTCGTGAGTCCATAACTCATGCCCGTTGCCCAGGCAGCGAGAATGTTAGAGACGTTGATTCTCCCCACCATGGCGCTGCGGACTTCAAAATTGCCTTGTGGCGTACACACGCGAAACTGCAGCCCGTCAAAACTTTCTTTCACCGCCTCGGCTTTCACATCTGCTTGGGGCGAGTAACCATACCAGTAAATCTGGCTTTCCGCGGCGACAGGCACCCGCGCGGACCATTCCTCATCGCGATTCAGCACTACATATTTGGGGGGCGGCGCGTCCTGACCGCAAAACAACTCGCTCTTGGCCTCAAAATAGGCCTCCATCGTCTGATGGAAGTCTAAGTGGTCCCGCGTAATATTGGTGAGAACAGCGGTGTGAAACGTCATCCCGCGGACGCGCCCGAGGGCCAGCGCGTGTGACGAGATCTCGGCAGTCATCGATTGACCACCCTTTTCGCGCAGTTCACTTAGCAAACGATAGAAGTCCAATGACTCAGGCGTAGTATTCGGCGCGGGCCGCACTTCACCCGCCAGACGATATTCAATCGTCCCGACCATGGCCGTCTTCCGGCCGGCGTTACGTAATAACGAATCTACCAAGTAAGCCGTGGTCGTTTTACCGTTGGTACCCGTGATGCCCGTCAGCTCGATTTCCTTGGTGAGATCGCCGTAGAAATTGCGACAGGCTAGCGCCAACGCGCGGCGTCCATGCTCCACCTCCACCCACGGCGCCCCAACGTATTCCGGGGGAGGCGGAAGTTCGCTAACAATGGCCACAGCGCCTTGCGCCGTCGCCATGTCAGCGAACTTCCGGCCGTCGACGTTCACGCCGGGGAACGCGAAGAAGAGATCTCCGTCCGTCACCCGACGCGAGTCGTATTCGATGCCCTTCACCGGCCGCGCACGCACAACCGTGGTGAGAGGCTGCTTCGGCCCCACACCTTCCAGTACTTGCGCGGCGTTCATCATTGCGAAGAGCTAGTCTCTTTCTTGCCCGGTAATGTCTCGGGCAGATCCTTTGGAATATCTAAAATGCGCAGTGCCGGTTCAGCAACTTCCTTGAACACCGGAGCCGCCAGCGCGCCAGCCATCTGGTTCGCACCGTTGAGCGTGACCACCACCACCAGCCGCGGATTATTTAGCGGCGCGAAGCCCATGAACGAAGCATGGTAACGTCCATGCAGGTAGTGGCCCGTCTTCGGATCCACCATCTGGGCCGAACCGGTCTTGCCGCCAGCGGAGTAACCGGCAGGCTTCGCCGCCGTGCCGGTCCCACCTTGTAGCACCACGGACTCGAGGATTTGCAGAACCTTCAAAGCCGTCTCTGGTCGAATTACTTGCGGACGCTCTTCCTGCGTCTCCGCCTCAAAGCCTGCCCGGAGGAACTTCGCCTCGGGGGACAGTTGCTTCTGTAATACCGTGGGACGTACCAGTCGCCCACCGTTTGCCAGAGTGGACATGAACTGCGCCAGTTGCAGCGTAGTGGCCATCATCTCGTGACCGATCGCCACATACGCAATTGAGTTTTGGCGCCAAGTGGGCAGCGGATGCACAATACCCGATGTTTCCGCCGGCAGTTCGATGTGAGTTCGGGAACCGAATCCGAAGCCACGCACCGTGCGATAGTAGCGGTCGCGCCCGGCTAGGGTCGCCATCTTAATGGCGCAGCCGTTCACCGAACGGGCGATCGCCTCGCGCACAGTCATCACGCCCAACCGATGGCCGTGCGCTTCGCCCGGCATCTTACTGAATAACTTTTCGCCGCAATTCAGCATCGTGTCGGGAGTTACTGCGCCTGCTTCCAAAGCGGCCGCCAGTGCCACGACCTTGAAGACTGATCCCGGTTCAAACGGAACCTCGATGGCCAAATTTTGGCGTAACTTGAAGTCCCCTTCATTCTTTGGCGTGACGTTCGGATCATAGGTCGGGTAGTTCGCCAGCGCCTTCACTTGACCCGTCTGGGGATCCATCACAATGATGGAACCGTTTGACGCGCTCGCCTTCACGGCCTTCTCCAACGCTCGCTCGGCTACGTACTGAATTCGCCGATCAATCGTCGTCGCCAGTGACTCGCCCGCTGCCGCCGGCTCGGCGATCTCCATGTTGTAGCCGCGGCGCTTCGAGTCGACATCGAGTAACTTCAGTCCGACTTGGCTGCGAAGCTCCTCGTCCAGTGCCTTCTCTAGCCCCGAGGACCCATGGCCGTCATCGTGCAAGCCGCCGAGCATCTGCGCCGCCAGCTTGCCATTCGGATAAAGGCGCTTATATTCCGTGTGAAGTTGAATCCAGTCGAAGTCCAGGCTGCGCAGTTTAGCTGATTGATCCGGCGTAATCTTGCGCGCGATCCACAGGAAGCCTTTCGGCTTGTTCGCCGGCTGATTCGGATCTGCCTCGCAGGCAAAGTCCTTACCTTTGCGGAAGGCACTTGCCGCAGGCGTCCGGCCCTTGGCCAGCCAGAGGTCTGCGCAGAGCTTAGCCGGGTCCAGATCGAGAACGCGGGATAAGATCGTAACTGCCGATTCGACATCCGGCAACATCATCGGATTGACGGTCACGGAGTCCACCGGCAAGCTCATCGCTAGCGGAACCATATTCGCATCGAGGATCATGCCGCGGGGCGGCTCCACCTCCACCTGTTTGCGTTGCTGGCCGTTCGCTTCGAGCGAAAGCGCCTCGTGATTGACAATCTGCAACTGTACCAGTCGCGCCACAATCAAAGCCGCCCAGACGACGCCCAGGCGCGCAAGATTGCGGACGCGGCCTCGGGACCGCTGATCCGTCTCGTTCATCTTGTTTTCCCTCGCGCCAGGGATAGGTGGGGGAGGTGGCCTGGCGCTTGGCCGTCTACTATTCGACGGCTTTCGTCTGCTTCGTCGCGTTGAGCGCGAGAGCGGGCTTTTGATTTCCGCTCGGCGCCAAATACTGCACAGTCTGCGGCGCGGGATCCACCATCTCTTGGTACCGCGCGATCTCTTCCAGCCGCTGGGGGGTCAACAGCGACGTCCGCTCCAGAATCAGCGCGGACTTCTGCTTCTCTAACTCTTCCCGCTCTGCTTCCAGTTGCTGCAATTTATACCCTGCCAACAAACCAAACACACTCGGCAACATCAGCACGATCAGCATCGCGGCGCTGGCCACCGTCGCGCCGATCGCCTTCCAGCACGTACCGCGCGCTACCGGATCTTCGAGACGCACCACTTGCGTATTGTCGAAGGACTTGATGTGCAGATAGACATCTTCGGCCGGCAGCGGCCGCAGACGATAGCGTTCCGAATCTCGCTGGGGCGCCACATCCGCGCTGCGCTCCGTTGCCATCTCGCCAAAGCGATCCCAAATTACTGTCCAAGCCGCCATTGTCTATCTCCCGAGTATCTTTCTTGTTTTTGTTCTTACTCTTCACTTACTGCCATCTCCACGCAGCGTAACTTCGCGCTGCGTGAAGCGGGATTTCTTCGTACTTCTTCGTCCGTGGGTGCCACCACGTGCTTGGTGAGGATCCGCATGCTGCCCGCGCGACCCTGCGCCTGAAAATGCTGCTTGACGATTCGATCCTCGAGCGAGTGAAAACTGATCGTAACCACTCGGCCCCCAGGACCAACTAACTCCGGCAACGATGCCAGCAGCGCTTCGATCTCCTCCAACTCCCCGTTCACCGCGATCCGCAGGGCCTGAAACGTTTTCGTCTCGGGCGCAATCGTTCGCGAAGTTCGCGGGGCGACCTGTGCAATCAGCCGGCAAAGCTGAGCGGTTGTGGTCACAGGCCTGCCCTTGGCGATTGCCCGGGCGATCTGCCGGCTCCTCCTCTCCTCGCCATACTTGTAAATCAAGTTGGCGAGCTCTTGTTCGCTCGAGTAATTGCAAATATCCGCGGCGGTCTCGCCCTGGCTGCGATCCATTCTCATGTCGAGCGGACCGTCGGCCATGAACGTCATGCCACGCTCGGGCGTTGTCAACTGGTAGCGACTCACACCGAAGTCCGCCACCAAACCCTGCGCCAAGCCCAGGCCCATCGCCTGCCGCCGCTCCGCCAAGGTGGAGAAAGGTCCGTGGCTGAAGCGCACCCGGCTCACCAGCGCTCCGATATTCTGCCGCGCCAGTTCCAGGCTCTCCGCATCCCGATCGTTCGCGATCACCGTGCCGTCCCCGACCCGGTCCGCGATTGCCTTCGTGTGTGAACCCAATCCACACGTTGCGTCGATGTAGAGGCCGCCCGGCTTGGGCGCCAGCCATTCCAGCACTTCCTCGGTCATGACAGGCACATGCACCATACATCGTGCCTACCTCAGACCCTTCCGATCGACATACCGGGCGTTCTCGCCACTGCGCTCGCGCGCCGCGGCCAGCTTCGCCTTCATCATCTCGTCCGACAACACATCGATATGTCCGCGCACCCAGCGCACCTGCACCGTCGTTCCTTCCAAATTCAGCTTCCGGCGCAAGTTCGTCGGCATCAGCACGCGGTCCTGATTGTCGATCCCACTCGTGTCACCATAGAACTGAGCGAGTGTATTGACGCCCTCAAAAGCGTCGTAGTCCTCGCCCTCGGCGTTCTCGAACTTTGCGACTTCCGCCAACCACACGGGCATCGCATAGATCCGGGCCGTCTGCTCGTCAATGGTGGTGATAAATGCCGTCGTACCCTCGCGCTGCAAATATTCCGAAAACTTCACCGGCAACTTCAGCCGGCCTTTCTCATCTACCTTGGCGGGGTGGTAGCCCTGCGGCGGACCGTCATAGACTCCAAGCTTGGGATCCGTTTCCGCCACTTTTCTCTCAATTCGCTCCGTCTACCACTTTCGCCCGTCGAAACCAGCACTTTTGACCACTTTCGACCACTTTCCAATCATACATACCTTCCCGCCCCCCGTAAATCCTTTTTCTGCCGACGCTTAGCGTTTTCTTTGGCGAATACAAGGCGAAGAATTTCTCATGGCCCAACCTGTTGTATCCGCCGCGCAAACACCCCCACCGATTGCGTCCGACTCGTTTTAGCGTGACTAAACCCTACCCATAAGCGAACGTTATGCAAAAGCAAAAGCCCCGCCGGCGAACCGGCGGGGCCTGAAGCGGAGATCGTCTGGGAACGGCTTACTTGACCGTCACGAGTCCCTTAACCTTCTCATAATACTGGTTTTGAATGATCTTCTTGCTCGAAAGATCCTCCACGCTCGCGATCGGCCGCGCTTTGATAATCTTGTCAGCGTTCGCCTCGCCGATTCCCGGCAGCGCGATCAGTTCCGCCCGGGTGGCCGTGTTCAGATTCACCTTACCGCCCGTCGGCTTCTTCGGGTCGATGGCGTTCGCAACCTTCTTTGCGCCGGTTTTCGTCGCGTCTGCGGTGTCTTTTGCGACATCCTTAGTCACGGCGGCCGTCTTCTTGGTGGCGGTCTTGGTGGCATCCACCGTCTTTTCGGTAGCGCTTTCGGCCACTTGGCCGGTCTTCTTCGCCACCTTCTTCGTCCCGTCCACCGTCTCTGTCGCCGCTTCCTTGGTGACCTTGGCGGTTTTCTTGGCGGTCTTCTCCACCGCCTCTTCAGCTTTCTTTACCACCTGGGGCTCGGCTGCCAACGAGAGCGCGGCGGCCAGCGCAAGAACCATCCGAAACATAAGTTTCTTCCTTTCTTCTACTTACCTAGACCAACGAGGCCCCGCCGGCGATCCGGCATCGGGTGACGGAAATGTCTTCGACAACAGATCATGCCAAGTCAGCCTCTCCTGGTCCACCAGGGCCCAAAACAAACCCAAGCCAAGCGGCAACAAACTGAACGTCCCCCAGAACACTCGTTGGAAGCGATCACGCTCAGTCGGAGTCTCGCCATCGAACGTCACCAGGCGCAAACCCGCCCAACGCATGCCGGGAGAATCGCCGCCGGCCAGGACGAACAAACTGCGGTAAAAAACTACAACCACTCCCATCAAAATCGCGTAGACGGCCCAACCCAAACCGGACTCGGGCCAAGGGTCAGCTCCCAGGTTGCGCGTCATCACCATATAGGCGATGGCCATCAAACCGAACGCCGCCAGCATCACCATCGCGTCGTAGACGCCCGCCATCATGCGAGCTGCCAACGGCGCCACGGTGTGGTCGGTATAAATGTCGGAATCTGGCGCCCGTTCGTTGTCCTTCGCTTCCTGAAAGCTGAGAGAACCCCACTCGCCTTCGCCCGGCAGCCCGCTGAGTGGATTCGCCGGCATGGCCGGAGGCGCCGGCGGGGTCGTCGGAGCCACGGAGGTGAGCGGCGATATCTTCTTCGGCTCCGAAGAAGTCACTTTCTGCTCCGGCACTGGAGCGGTAGGAACGGGTGCCATGCGGGCGGCCGTGGCCTGGCCACTCATCGAACCGGTCACCGTGTGTTCGCGCCGCAGTGCATCCGGCACCGGTGGAATCACCGTCGCCGTGGTTTCAAAAGGCGCCAGAAAACTTTCGTCTCCTGCACCATGAACTGAAGAGGTCGGTGGTCGGTAGGTATCAGGTGCGGGACGCGCGTTGGCCAAATGCAACCTTCGGCCACAGCGAAAACAACGATTTTCTTCCCGCGCGTTCGACGTTCCGCAGAATCGGCAAGTGATCATGATTGCGGTTGCGGCAAACTCCTCGGCTCCCGTTTCGCTCGCGCTCGCTTGCGAGCGCTTCCTGGTCCATGCCAGAGTACAGAAGAGACCTTCCGTAGCTTGTATTGTCGTAACACATTTCCCCTATCTTGTCATCCCAAGTTCTTTTCATCACTGAAATTGGCGACGATGCTTTCCCTGCTTCTCGCTGGCCCGTCGACCGCGCAGTTCAATCCGCTCAGCTACCCGCTTCCGGCCGCCCCCCCCGTACCGGTGGAACCAAATCAGCGCATCGCACTTCCCCGCACCGGCGCCCCCGGGCCCGATGAGTATCGCATCTACGGAGTGACGCAGGAAATCCAAGGCGACAAGCGCTTCCTTCGTGGCAATGTCGAGATCGAAACCAGCGAACTGCTGCTGAAGGCCGACGAGATCGACTTCAACACCGAAACCGGCGACGTGGAAGCCCGCGGCCACGTGCATTACCAGAATTTCATCACCGGCGAAGTGCTCGACTGCGACCGTGCCGAATACAACACCGAGCGCCAGGAAGGCAAGTTCTACAACGTCCAAGGCTCCTCTCCCGCCAAAATCGATGCCCGCCCCGGCATTCTCACCACCTCGAATCCCTTCGTCTTCCAAGGCAAGTGGGCGGAACGCATCCGGCAGCGTTACATCCTCTACGACGGCTTCATCACCTCGTGCAAACTGCCCCGCCCCTGGTGGCGACTGACGGGTCCCAAGTTCGACATCATCCCGGGCGAGCGCGCCATCGCCCAGCGCTCCCGCTTCAAGGTCGGCAACGTGCCGATCTTCTACTTCCCTTACTTCTACAAGTCGCTTGCCAAGCAGCCTCGCCGCAGCGGCTTCCTGACGCCCAAGTTCGGCACCTCCTCCCGACTCGGTTTTGTCTACGGCCTCGGCTACTTCTGGGCCGTCAACCGCAGTTACGACTTGCTTTACAACGGCACGTACTTCACCCAGCGCGGACTCGCCCACACGGTCGACTTCCGCGGCAAGCCCACCGCCAAATCTGACTTCAACATCAACGTCTGGGGCATCAACGACCGCGGCCGCCTGCTCGACGACGGCGTCACACGTGTCAAGGAAGGTGGCTATAACCTCACCTTCACCGGCCGTGCCGAACTTGGCCGCGGCTGGTCCGCCCGCGGGCAGGTCAACTACCTCTCGAGTCTCACCTTCCGTCGCGCGTTCACCCAGACGTACACCGAAGCCATCGGCTCGGAAGTGAACTCCATTGGCATCATCACCAAGCATTGGTCCACCTTTGGGATCAATGGCATCTTTGCCCGCCAGGAGAACTTCCAAAGCGACGCCCCCGGCGACAAGATTTCCATCCGCCGCCTGCCCCAGGCCGAGTTCATTGTCCGCGAGCGTCCCATCTTCAAGAAGGAACTCCCGGTGTGGTTCTCGCTCGAAAGCGCTGGCGGCTTCGTTCGCCGGAACCAGCCGCTGTTCCAGACGCGGGCCTTCGTCGAACGCCTCGATGCCAATCCCCGCATCTCTACGCGCCTCCGTTGGAAGGACATTGCCCTGATTCCGAGCCTCGCTGTCCGCGGTACCTACTGGGGTTCGAGCCAACCGGAGCGCCCCACCCAGGTCACCGGGCAAAACCAGACGCGATTGGCTAGCGACATCGGCTTTGACCTTGTCCTGCCCGCGCTCGAACGCACCTTCCGCGCTCCCAAATGGGCTGGGGTCAAGATGAAGCACGTCATTGAACCGCGAGCTTCCTTCCGCGCCGTCTCCGGCGTGGCCGACTTCAACCGCATCATCCGCTTCGACGAGATCGAGCTCCTCAACAACACCCGCGAAGCCGAGATCTCCTTAGCCAATCGCTTCTTCGTCAAAGACAAGAACGGCACCGTGCGCGAGTTCCTCGCCTGGACCGTTTGGCAACGCCGTTACTTCGACCCCACCTTCGGCGGCGCTGTGGTCGACGGACGGCGGAACGTACTCGAGAGTCAAACCGGCCTCACCTCGTTCTCCTTCATCGATGGTCCGCGCAATTACTCGCCCATCGTGTCGTCCCTACGGATGAACCCGCTGGCCAGCCTGGGCATCGAATGGCGCTCGGACTATGACCCTCGGCGCGGCCACATCATCAACTCCACCTTCTCCGCCAACGGCCGCATCAGCGAGGTGTTCCTCTCGGCCGGGCACACGCAGGTTCGCAACAATCCGCTCTCGCCGCCCGCCAACCAGTTCACCGGCCTCATCGGCATCGGCCGGGAGAATCGCCGTGGGTGGAACGCCGGCTTCAACGCCATTTACGATTACCGCTTGCGCCAACTGCAGTTTAGTAATTCCCAAGTTACCTATAACTCCGATTGCTGCGGCCTCTCCTTCCAGTTCCGCCGCATGGAGTATGGCCCCGTCCAATACAACCAATACCGGTTTGCGTTTGTGATCGCCAATATCGGCTCCATCGGCAACCTGCGGCGCCAGGAGCGCTTTTTCTAGGCTTACTTCACCGCCAGCACAACATCGACCGGCGAACCGGTCCGTCGCCCTTCGACGCTCGAGAAGCCTGCCGCCGTCAGCAATTCGCGATATTCCGGCAAGGACCGCTCGCGTCCCTCAGTGCAAATCAGCATATTCAGTGACTGTAAGTTCGCCGGCAGCGGCCCCTGCTTATCGTCGTGGAGTAACTTCTCGGCCACTAACAGTGCGCCGCCCTTCGGCAGGGCTGCGTAAATCTTACTCAACAAGCGTTCGATCTTTGCCTCATTCCAATCATGCAGAATCCGGCCCAACGAGTAAATATCGGCCGCCGGCAGCGAATCCTGGAAGAAGTCTCCGGCATGCAACTTGACGCGCGGATGAGGATACTCCATTGCGAACGGGATCACCTGCGGCAGCTCAAACAAAATTCCTTGTAACTTCGGATAGCGGTCGCACGCGGCCGCCACTAAGTGCCCCGTCGCCCCACCCAAATCGCAGAAGACTTCGTGATGCGATAAGTCAAACGCCTCCACCACCCGCGGCGAGCTCATCGTCCCGAAGCCGTGCATTCCTTTCAGGAACGTCCGCATGGAGTCATCCGTTTTGAAGAAACTACTGAAGAGCGGGCCATCGAGCCCAAACGTCTGCGGCCAACGATGCGTACCTTCGCGCACCGCATCTTCCAGATTCGCCCACAGCCGAAATAGAATATCGTTCGAGTAACGGACGTAGCCGTTCATTGCGCGCGGACTGGACCGCACCAGATACTCCTCCGCCACCGGCGCATTCCGATACCGGCCTTCTTCCGAGAGCAGCAGATTCATCGCCACCAGCGCGTCCAGTAGCCGCTCCGTCGCCCCGACATCCAGTTTCAACTCCGTGGCGACTTCCGCGACCGTGCTGCCTTCCCTCAGCGACTCGAAGACGCCCAGCGCCTCCGCCGCCAACATCGCCTTCGAACGGCGAAACGCATCAAGCAGTTCAAGAACGGGATTCGGAGCGGAAGTGGTCATGGCCGTCTGGGTTCACCAGACTCCCATTGTAGGTGACCCGCCCCACGCGCCCCTGCCGAATCCAGCCGATCCGCACGGCTTGGCGCGGCGCCTTCACCTCCGCCGGCAGCGTAAACAACAGTTCGTAGTCTTCCCCGGCGTGAAATGCCTGCTCAATGGTCGCCCCACGCGCCACAGGAATCGCCTCGAGTTCCGCCGACACCCGTGACGCCGTCGTCAGCCGATGCAGGTCCAGCGACAGCCCGTCGCTCAGATCCATGCACGACGTCGCCCCGAGCGCGCGCAGTTGTCTGCCCAGTACCAGGCGGGGGACAAAGCGCCATTTGCCCCGCCCCAGCGCGCCCGATACGTAGATGGCATCCCCCGGCCGCGCTCCGTTCCGCCGCAGGGACTCGCCCTTCGGCGCACCGCCGCACACCATCACATCCGCCACCAGCAACGGCGCCCGCGAAAAGTCCCCGCCAATCACCTCAGTCTTGTGACGCGCCGCCAGACTCAGCATTCCCCGATAGAAGCCCGCCACCCAACGCTCAGTTGCCCATTCCGGCAGCGCCAGCGCTACCGTGGCCCACTTCGCGTCGCCGCCCATCGCCGCAATGTCCGAAAGCGACCGGGCCAAAGCCCGATAGCCGACATCCGCGGCGGACCGCTGCGCCCGCCGAAAGTGGACGTCTTCCACCAATAAGTCCGTCGTGAACAACAGGTCTTCGCCGCCATGCGGCACCACCGCGCAATCGTCACCGATCCGCGGCAGGCGCTTCGCCAAAGCGGCCACCAGCGACAGCTCAGTCATGGAAAACCAGGCCCGAAGGCAGATCCTCACCGTACACGCGCCCGAGCGAAGCGAGGTCACGTCCGGACCCGCCCTCGAGCAACGCCAGCAGGGCCTCAGCGTCCTTATGCTTCGCGATCGCCTGACGCGCCATCTCACGCGTCGAAGCCGAAACATCACGCACGGGATCGCCGGTGGTCTGCGCGATCTGCGCCAGCGCTTCCGCCGCGCCATCCACGCCCGTCAGCGCCGATACCCAGCGCTCGGCCGTCGACGCCGGCAGCACCAGGTTGTTGGGCCCGTGGAACAACTGCCGGGCACCTAAACGGGCCAGGCACCAAAGATCGGAAGGCGTATGCTGCTTCGCCTTCACCGTCTTCAGCAGCGCCTCGCCCAGTTCCGTCTTCGTGCCCACCGGCAGCAACTCCAGCGACGACGCCGTCCGCCACATCTCGCGGCGCAACGACGTATTCACTCGGGGCGGCCGCACATTGCCACGGGGCAACAGCAGCGACGAGATCCGCTGATACGCATCCGCCTGCTGATTGCGATTCAGTCCACCGGCCACGCGGCCCCAGAAGATCCACCATTCGATTTCATTCTGCACCTGGCTCGGGAAAGCCAAGCCCGAGGCATACATGCGTCGCGCCTGCTCGATGCGCAAGTCGTCGCCGGGCGCGCCGAAGCCGGGCCGCAGGCAGAAGCCCGCCAGACTCAGCCACCGGAACTCATGCGCCGCCGACAGATTCCGCTGATCGCTCACCGCCAGGAACTTGTCCGCTAACCGCCGCAGCGTCACCAACGGCCAGGATCCGCGCCCCAAGCCGATCGCCTGCTCCAGCTTCCCGGGCAGTTCCTCTGGCGGAAACGCCTGCGCGAAACACTCGCCGATCAAAGCTTCCGCCTTGGTCACCGCTTCGTCGCTGATCACCGTCGCCGCGCGCGCCGCGGTGGCAGATTGCACGCCCGCGCGCCGCAGTTGGAACTCGAGTTTCCAGCGATGCTCGCTCACCTTCGAATCGGCAAATAGCTCCAGCGTGCCGATCGCTGTAAGATTCGCCGTCAGTTGGATTGGCACCAGCCGTTCCTCGGTCGGCTTGCCGAACCGAATCACTGCGTCAAGCGGGGCATGCTGGTGGAACTCGGGCTCAATCGCCACTAGTTGGCCCGGCAGATCATCCACGCGTGTCAGCGAACTGTAGAGGCGAAAACTCACCGGCCGGTTGGCGATCAAGCGCAGGCCCTCGCCGGGCGGATCGATCGTCAGCGTGTTGCCCTCTTCCGCCCCGCGCGGCATCAAAGTCACCGCCCGGCTTTGGTCGAGCCCGATGTAGTAGCTGCGCGGCAGCCCGCCGCGGACCAGCACGCCCTGTCCCGTCGCCCGCACGTTCGCGTAGTACGCGGCGCCAATCGCCACCGCCAGATCCAGGTCATGATTCTCCAGCAGCAACGGCTTCGTGCCGTACCACTGCTCCAGCACGTCCGCCACGCGGTTGCGCAGCAAGTCGGGAATGAAGAAGCCTCCGTTGAAGAGGATGGCGTCCGGCCGCACATCGCCCGCTTGGGCGAGAAACGCCGCCAGATGCTTGGTGATCGCCGGATCGCTCTCGTACGGCAACCCAGCCTCGCGGAACAGACTGCGCTTGTCGTCGGACGGCCGGTCTGACAGGTCGCAGAAGGGGAGAAAGCCATCGAGCGCCAACTCCAGCGCCTCTTCGCGCGTAATCTCGGCCTTCAGCGTGCCGCCAATCAGCGAAGAACCGCCGCCCAGCACCGTCACATCCACCTTCTCGAGCGCCACCTCGCTCAGCAGCCGTTCCTTCGCGGCGCCGCACGCGCGACGCAGTCCGCTCCGCTGCCGCAATGAGAGCTGCGTATTCAGCTTGCTCTCCACCAGCCAGGCGAGCGTCAGGTCGAGGTTGTCCCCACCCAGCAGCAGATGCTTGCCCACGGCCGTCCGAGTGAAGTCCACGCGATCGCCTTCGCGATTCACGCGGATCAATGTAAAGTCCGACGTACCGCCGCCCACGTCGCACACCAACACGTGCATGCCGTCGCGTAATTGCTTCTGGCTTTGCGAAAGGTGATTCGCAATCCAGGAATAGAAGGCCGCGGCCGGCTCTTCGATCAGTGTCAGATTTTCGAGCCCCGCCTCCTTGGCGGCCATCACCGTCAACTCACGCGCCTCTTCATCGAAGCTCGCCGGCACCGTCAGCACGATCGCTTGTTCGGCCAGCGGAGTCGCCGGATGTTGCCGATCCCAGGTCTCGCGCAGATACTTCAAATACCGTGACGACGCCTCCACCGGCGACATCAGCCGACCGGCTTCCTGCGCGTCCCAGGGCAGAATCTTCGCCGTGCGGTCCACCTGCGAATTCGATAACCAGCTCTTGGCCGCGTAGATCGACTTGGTGGGAACCAGCGCTCCCTGTTCGCGGGCATACGTCCCGATCAGAATGTCATCGTCGGCGTAAAGAAACGACGGCAGCGTGCGACGGCTCTCCACTCGCCCGGCCGCCACTTGCTGAGGAATCTCCAGCGTGTGAATGATCGGAAGGTCGTCGGACTCCCGAGGATCGGCATAGGCCAAAGCCGAGTTGGTGGTACCGAGGTCGATCCCAATATTGATCTTTGAGGACATGCTCTCGACTATTCTCCCAAACCGGACGCCCGTAACCCCGGCGGCCATTTCCTGTATAATTTCCTTAGGAGGTGGACCTTCCATCTAGGAATCGTCCAATACCGGTTACCGTCCGTGGTCTCCGGCCCCTTGCGGTCTTTTTTCGGACGCCTTGGCAACTTACTTTATCCTGACGATTGCCGCGTCTGCCAACGTCCCCTTCCCACGCTCACCCGCGTCCCCGTCTGCGAAACGTGTCTCGCGGAAAGTCACCCGTTCGAAGCTGAAATCTTCTGCGTTCAATGCCGGACTCCATTCTTGAGCCGCGCGCCCCTCGATGAGAAGGGCTGCTGCTCCCTCTGCCGACTGGGTGCCCGCGGCTTCGACGCCGCCTATAGCAGTGCCGAGTACGACGGCGCCCTGCGCAAGCTGATCCATCTGTTCAAGTACCACGGCGTCTACAGCCTGGAGAAAACGCTGGTGGACCGGCTCTCCGACGCTCTGCCCCGCGATCAGCACTTCGATCTGATCGTCCCCGTGCCGATGCACTGGTGGCGCCGCCTCTCGCGCGGTCGCAACCACGCCGAAACCTTGGCTCGCGCGCTGGCTCGCCGTACCGGGATCGCCTTTGCCGACCCCGCTTACCGGCGTAAGCTCACCGAGTCCCAAGCGCGCATGACCCGCGCCGAACGGAGGCGCAACGTTCAAGGAGTCTTTGCTGTCCGGCGGCCTCACCTCTTGCGAGGCCGCAGAATCTTGCTGGTGGATGACGTGCTCACCACCGGCTCTACCGCGGGGGCTTGTGCCGCCGCGCTCAAGAAAGCGGGCGCCGCGCATGTCGCGGTCATCACCATCGCCCGCGTCGACAGGCGGGCTTGGATTGAGCCCATAACCCGCGATCGAGGAAGATCCGCCACGGCCTCCTGATCGCGAACCCGGACGAGGTGAGAACAGGCATATGAAGTCGATCGCGCAGACCATGAAACACGACCGCTTCAGGGACCCTGATCGTCTCCATCGTCCGGTGCTCGTCCTGAATGCCAGCTACGAGCCCATCAACATCTGTGCCGCACGCCGGGCCCTGGTCCTGCTGATCAAAGGTGTGGCCGCCGCCGAGGAGCACGCCCTTTATCAGGTGAACTCGAATCGCTCCTCGCTCAACCTGCCGAGCGTCATTCGCCTCCTTGAGTACCGCCGCATCCCGCACCAGTCGCGCGCCCTGTCGCGCAAAAACATCCTCATGCGGGATCGGTACACTTGCCAGTATTGCCAGCGCGTCACACCCTCCAGCGAACTCACGCTCGATCATGTGATTCCGCGTTCGCGCTCCGGCGAAACCACTTGGGAGAACCTGGTCGCCTGCTGTCATCCCTGCAATAACCGCAAGGGCAACCGCACGCCCGAGGAGGCCGGCTTCAAGCTCCAGCGCGCGCCGCGCCCCTTCTCGCTCCACACCAGCCGCCACCTGATGCGCCTCCTCGGCAAAGGTGACGACCAGTGGCGTAAGTACCTCTTCTACTAACTGCGGTTGCCGTTACACTAGCCACATGGCTCGATTCGGCGGCGTCGACTATCTCCAGATTGATTCGCTCTTCAACGAACAGGAACTGCTCGTCCGGCAAACCACGCGCCAGTTCATTGAGGACCGGGCCGTCCCGCTGATCCGCGATTGCTACCGCGAGGGGCGGTTTCCCAAAGAGCTAATCCCCCAGATGGCCGAGCTTGGCTTCTTCGGCGCGAACCTCGAAGGCTATGGTTGCGCGGGCATGTCGAATGTCGAGTACGGCCTCATCATGCAGGAGATCGAACGTTGCGACTCGGGCCTCCGCAGCTTTGTCTCCGTTCAGGGCGCGCTGGTCATGTACCCGATCCACGCCTACGGCAGCGAAGAGCAGAAGCAGCATTGGCTGCCCCGGCTGCAGTCCGGCCAGGCCATCGGCTGCTTCGGGCTCACCGAACCGGGCTTCGGTTCCAACCCCGCCGGCATGACGACCAAAGCCGTCAAGGACGGCTCGCATTGGGTATTGAACGGCGAGAAGACCTGGATCACCAACGGTGGCGTCGCCGACGTCGCCGTCGTCTGGGCGCGCACTGACGACGGAATTCGGGGCTTTCTGGTGGAAGCGGGCACGCCCGGCTACAGCACGTCCGACATTCATGGCAAGCTCTCCATGCGCGCCTCGGTCACCTCTAGCCTCGCCTTCTCCGATTGCCGCATCCCTGCCGACGCCATGCTGCCCGGCGCCAAAGGACTCAAAGGGCCGCTCGGCTGCCTCACGCAAGCCCGCCACGGCATCGGCTGGGGCGTGCTCGGCGCCGCCATGGATTGCTACGAAACCGCACGCCAGTACACCATCCTGCGCAAGCAGTTCGACGATCGCCCCATCGCCGGCCACCAACTCGTCCAGGAAAAGCTCGCCTGGATGATCACCGAAATCACCAAAGGCCAACTACTGGCCTTGCACTGCGGCCGCTTGAAGGATCAAGGCAAACTCGAACCGGCCCACATCTCGATGCTCAAGCGCAACAACGTCGCCATCGCTCTCGAGTGCGCCCGCCTCTCCCGCGACCTCCTCGGCGGCAACGGCATCATGGACGAATACCCCATCATGCGCCACCTCTGCAATCTCGAAACCGTCAAGACCTACGAGGGCACGGACCATATCCATACCCTGGTCATCGGCGAGCGCGTCACCGGAATCGCTGCTTACAAGTAACCGTCGAGGTCGATCAGATACAACTGCCGGCCGCCGGCATGCGCCGAGTCCACGCAGACCTTTTTACCGTCCGGCGAAGACCGCGGATGCGTGTCGCAGCGCCATTCGCCCGCATACTCCTTCGGTGAAGGCAGATCCGCCAACGGCCGCCGCTCGCCGCTGCGAACGTCGTAGACATACACGTGCTGCAGACGTTGCGCATCGGGGTAAGTGTCGTTCAAGATCCACCGGTTGCCCTTCAGATACGTGTTGTGGCCATTCACCGTCATCACGTCCGGCCCAATCGGCTCCACCCGCGCACTGCGATCTTCGTACAAATAGAAGCGCTGTTTGCCCAACGACGGATGCCAGGCCCACGCGGCCACGTGCTTCGCATCGCGCCAGATGAAGTGCGAAGTCTGCCCATAGGGATCGAGCACATAGGGCTCCTTCCCGTCCACGCTCATCGTAAACAGCCGTGTGGCAAAACTCTGTTTCTCTCGCGGCCCCCGCCAGCGATGCAGGAAGATGAACCGCCGGTCATCGGGCGAGATCAGCAGGTGATTGAACCAGTGCTTGCTCTGATTCCACGGCGAATAGCTCCAGTCGCCGGACGGCTGCGGCACGTCCAGCGCATCCGCGACGGAGAACAGCAACTTACCTTCTCCCGTCTTGAGGTCCACCCGCCAAATGCCCGCATCCTTCGGCGCGGCGACATCCGCATTCGGATCCGCCACCCCGGCATATCCATAGCCGGGCCGCGTATGGTTCAGCCGCCGGAAGTCGGTCGAGAGCGCCCACTTCCCGTCGTGCGACAGCGTATAGACCGGATGCGGCACAACGCGCTCCCGGCCGGAGTGCACGTCGTGAATCACGCTGACATACTGCCCTTCACGCCGGTCGTTCCAGATCACCTCGCTCTTGGAGCCGGGAATCCACTGCAGCATGCATCCCTGCTGCCAGTTCCAGGCGCGCGTGCGACCAAGCTCGCGCCAGCGGTCGCCGTCCTGGGTGTCGATCACGCCCAATCGAATCTCGTCCTCCGCCCGCGGCGACCGGTGCTCGAAGTCCACCTCCATCCCCAGGCAGTACCGCGAGGTCGGATCGAACTGCAGCTTGTCGTAGTAGCCAAACCAGTGATACTTCGGCCCCCGCGTCAGCGCTCGGATCGGCGGTAAGCCTTTCGCCGCCGCGCCACCCGCCACCATCGCCCCGCAAAATGTCCTTCGTCGCATCTTCCTGATTCTATGCCCCTGGGGACGTTACCCCTCTGTCCCCACCTCCCCCCACTCTCCCCCTCATCCGCGCCATCCGACCCCGCATCAGCGATTCGCAAATTCAGGAGAGTTTCCGCCCGCTCAAACCACTAATTAGTGAATGGCTCGCCGACCCCGCTTCGCCCCTCCCGGATACTGGCTTCACCTCACCCAACGCGGCAACTACCGCCAGGAAATCTTCCGCCACGACCAGGACCGCCGACGCTACCTCGAACTCCTCGCTCACCACGCCGCCGAACGCCAGGTCCAGATCCTCGGCTATTGCCTCATGCCCAACCACGTCCACCTGATCGCTCTCGGCAAGTATCCCCACGCTATCTCCCACTTCATGCGCTGCCTGAACGGTCACCACGCTCAACGCCTGCACGCCCTCACCGAAACCACCGGCCGCTTCTGGCAAGGCCGCTATCATTCCACCGTTATGGATGAAGCTCATCTCCGCGCCGCGCTCCGCTACGTCGAGCGTAACCCCGTCCGTGCCGCTCTCACCCTGGACGCCAGTCGTTATCCCTGGTCTTCAGCCGCCGCCCACAGCGGACTCGTCCCCGCCCCCGCCTTCCTCAACCAGGACGAGTTCGCCCTCCGCTATAACGCGCACCAATGGCGTCTCTTCATCGCCGAACCTCAGCCCCTCGCCGAGGTCAACGCGATCCGCCAAGCCACCCGGCTCGGCTTCCCGCTCGGTTCTGCCGACTTCTTCGATCGCCTCGAAGCCGAGTTCGACGTGCGCCTTCCTCGTCCGCGTCCCGCCGAACTCGCCTTGAGCGCGGCGCGTTAGAAGCTGTACTTCATCCCGAACTGAATCCGGCGCGGATCCTCGGCCGTCGTGATGCGACCCACCGTCGGCGTCCCCACGCCGGCAGCCGGCGCTCCGAAGTTCGCATGATTCAGAAAGTTAAAACTCTCGAAGCGGAACTGCAGCGCGTGGCCTTCCCACGGCATCCGGAACAGACGGGACACCATCAGATCGACGTTCTGCCGGCCCGGTCCAATGATCAGATTCCGTCCCGCATTCGAGACCACGCCCGGCGCGCTCGGCACCACAAACGTCGTATCGAACCACCGATCGATCGTCCGCTCGCTCGAAGGCAGGTTCGGGTTCCGCACCCAATCGCCGCGGACCGCACCTCCCAAATTCTGGTTGTTGACGTTAATCGTGTTCGTGATCGGCAAGCCGGTGAGCAGCGAAACGATCCCACCGATCTGCCATCCGCCCAACACCCACTTCGCCGGACCCGTCATGCGCCCCGTCGGCACTTCATACACGGCCGACAACGCATAGCCAAACTTCCGGTTTAACGTCGAGAGCGCCCGCTCACGGCGCAGATCGTAAGGCGTCACCGCACCCGGCGAACCATCCAGCAGATCCTCGTTCCCGTAGTCGATGTTCTTGGAGTAGGTGAACGACGTCAGGAAGGTAAAGCCCTTGGAGAAGCGCTTCTCCGCCTTCACCGTCAGCGCGTGATAAATCGAATTCAGCGAGTTCTCGTGATAGTTCACCGCACTGAATTGCGGCAGGATCAGGCGTTGATTGGCGGCGATGGTCGCCGACGGTGTCGTAGGCTGATTGATGTTCCGCACCGTATGCAGATTCGTTCCCTTGGTCCCTTGGTAGCCAATCGTCACCAGCGTATCGAGCGGCAAAGTCCGCTGAATATCGAAAAACCACTGCGACGCGTACAAGGTCGGTCGGAAGTCCGGAAACACAAACACCGAAGCGCCACGCTGCAACGCCGCATTGCTGAACGCGGGGAAGCCTTGTTGCACGAAGACCGTCGTTTGCTCGAAGTTCTGCTGAATCGCGATATCCTGCGAACGCGGTGGACCGGCCCGGAAGTTCGCCCCTTCCGTCGACAGACTATTTGGCTCTCCATAGAAAATGCCGGCGCCGCCGCGAATCACCGTTTTCGGCGTCAACTGATAAGCGAGCCCCAGCCGCGGCGCAAAGTTATTGCGATCATTCTTGCAGCCGCAATCTGAGTCGCTCGTGGGATACACAATCGTGTCCTGCCCGGGCAGATACCGCCCCACCGACTGATTGGTCGCGCCCGGAAACGTACCTTTGGGAAACATCTCCCAACGCAAACCCAGATTCAAAGTCAGCCGGGAGTTCACCTTCCAGTCGTCCTGGACGAAGGCACCGTAATAGGGCGCCATGATCTCCTCGCCTTGGTTATTTCCGTAGTTGCCGCCCGACACCCAGCCGAGTAGCATATCGGCCAGTCCATTGCCTGAGTTGCCCCGGCTGGTGCCATTGTTGGGCTGTTGCGCCGTGTATTGGCCGCTAAAGGAGAACTGTCCCCGGCGATACCGCGCCGCATTGCGAAAGATCAGCAGCTTTCGATACTCGCCGCCAAACTTCAACGTGTGCTTGCCGCGCTGCCACAACAGCGAATCCGACACCATCCGGTTATCCAGGTTATTGACGTTCGGCCAAAACGCCCGCGGACCAATCTCCTGGAAGCCCGCCGGACTGAACAGGCTGAACCCATAATCCTGCCCGTCGTTCATCGCATCGCCCGGCGCATTCTTGATGCCGAACTTCTTGTTCAAATTCTCGGTGAACGGAATGTCGAACTTCGTATCGAACTTCGAGTAGCCGAATCGCAATTCGTTGAACAACGTCGCGCCAAGCGTACTCGATAAGTTCGCCGCCAGATTGTGCCCCTGCAGGTCCACCGTTTGACCGCCTCCGCCAGTAGCCGGAACCGGCAACGAACCGTTCTCCGTCCGGAACTGATTGCGCCGCGAGTAACGCACAAAGAAACGATGATTCGTCGTAAAGTTGTGATCTACGCGGAAATCGTACTGGTCGGCGTTATCGGAATCCTTGGGCGAGAAGAAGAAGTTATTCGGCGAATTGTCGAGTCCCGGAACGTTCGAAGCGGGAGAGAGATTCAGCACCTGCCGCGCCACCGGATCCACGCGCGACTCCGGAATCCGGTTGCCCGCGAAGGGTAAGCGGGTCGCCGTCGCCCCCGTTCCCGTCAGCGTCAACGGATCGTAGATATTGCGGCGAACGGCCGGTTGGTTCGAAAAATCCAGCCGTTCGATGATGTCGCGGCTGGCCACTGATGCCAGAAAACTCTGGCCCCGCCGAATCCGCGTTCCTTGATAGCTGCCGAAGAAGAACGTCCGGTTCTTGATGATCCGGCCGCCGGCCGTCGCCCCGAACTGATTCTGCTGATAGACCGGCTTTCGGCTCCCGCTGCGGTTCGCGAAGAAGTTCGTCGCATCCAGAGACTGGTTGCGCAGAAACTCGTACCCCGACCCGTGGAAGGCATTCGTCCCGCTCTTGGTGTTCACTAAGATCTTCGCGCCGGCCCGATAGCCATATTCGGCGCTCATATTATTGGTCACCACTTTGAATTCGTTCACCGCATCCACGGGAGGCTTCACCGCCTGGGCCTCATACCCCAGCGGACCACCCGAGGTCCGCGAACTGTTATCGTTCCCGTCCAGCAACACGTTGTTCTGCGCGATCTGCATGCCCACTGCGGCAAATGCGCCCTCATCGCGCGCCCGGCTACCGGCGCTCGCGTTCCCGCCCGGCAGCACTCCAGCCGTGAACTGGGCCAATTGCAGATAGTTACGTCCGTTGAGCGGCATCTCGAGAATCCGCTTCGAGTCGATCACCTGCCCCACTTCCGTCGTCTCCGTATTCAACAACACCGCCGACGCGGACACACTCACGGTTTCGACAACCGTCCCGGGCTTTAAGGTGAAGTCGATGCGTGCCGTCTGGCCCACTTCCAACTGCAAGCCCTTCACGTTCTGCGACGCGAACCCCGGCGCCTGCGCCTCAGCTTCATACCGGCCCACGTTCAGCGACGGAGCCACGTAGAACCCCTGGGCGTTCGTCGTATACCGCGTCACCACCCCGGTGTCCATCTGCGTCACCACGACGGTCGCATTCACGACCGCCGCCCCGGACCCGTCCGTCACATTTCCTTGAATGCCGGCATTCTGCGCCCACAATGCCGCCCCGCCGAGCACCCCGACCAACCACATCCGATAGCGAAACATCCCCTATCCGTATCACATCCCCGCTTACCTTTTAACTTCCGAGGCGTGAAAATTGCCCTAGAATTTCGTTTAGGGATAGTGAGACGTCGTTTCTCACGCCTGATCTTCGTCTCTGGAGCCTATCTCCACTCTCCCTTTCCGCCGATCTCCAGGAGGAGTTCTTTTATGAAATCGAAATCTCTGGCGCTTGCCGCCTTCACCTTTGCTCTCGCGCCGCTGCAGGCCGACTTCAGCTATCAGGAAACCACCAAGATCACCGGCGGTAGCCTCACCAAAATGATGCGCTTCGTCCCCGGCGGTGGAAAGTCGATGGAGCCGCGGACCAGTTATGTCTACCTCAAGGGCGATCGCCTCGCTCACGTCTTCCCCGAATCGATCTCCATCATCGACCTCGGCAACGAAACCATGACTGAAGTGAACATGGAAAAGAAGACCTACGCCACCATCACCTTCGCTGAAATGCGTGAAGCGATGGAAAAGATGGCCGCCCGCATGGAAGAAGCCATGGCCAAGCAGAAGAACGCCGGCCAGCCCGCCCCGCAGATGGACTTCCAGGTCAACATCAAACGCACCGGCCAAACCCGCACCATCAGCGGCCTCGATACGCGCGAGTACATCATGACCCTCGCGATGACCGCGCAGAGCCAGCCCGGCGGCCCGGTGGCCGGTATCTCCGACATCGAGAACGACATGTGGATGACCGCCAAGGTCCCCGGCTACGACCAGGTGCAGGCCTTCTACGTCCGCATGGGCCAGAAGATCGGCTTCACGCCTGGCATGAACCCCCTGCTCACCCAGCAGCGTGGCTCCGGTGAAGCGATGAAGCGTCTCGCCGACGAGATGGCCAAGCTGGAAGGCACCCCCGTCATGACCATCACCCGCATCAAGGGCGTCACCGCCTTGGGTGCCATGATGGGCAGCCCGTCGCAACAGTCCAGCAATAGCGGCAGCAGCGCCGACAGCAACGATCGTCCCCGCCTCGGTGGCGGTCTCACCGGCATGGCCGCCAGCGGCATCATGGGTGGCTTCCGCAAGAAGAAGCAGCAACAGGAGCAGCAGGAGCAGAAAGAAGCGCCCGCTGCCGGCTCTACCTCCTCCGCCGGCGACAACGTCATGATGGAAACGCAGTCGGAAAGCTCCAACTTCTCGAACGGCTCCGTCGATGCCGCGAAGCTCGAGATTCCAGCGGGCTTCCAGAAGGTCGAGCACCCGATGCGCAAGGCGCTCGACCGTAAGTAACTGACGTACAATACTTTCAGGGTGCTCCGTCTTTTCGTCCTCTGTTTCTCGGTCGGCCTGCTCGCTGCGGCACCGGCACGGGTGCTGTTCATCGGTAATAGCTACACCTACTACCACAGCATGCCGCGCATGGTGGAAGAACTCGCGCAGGCCGCCGGGCAAGAGGTCGAAGTCCGCGCCTTCACTCGTGGCGGCGCCTCCCTCCTCGAACTCGAACTGCACCCTGAATTACGCGGCATGCTCGCCGAAAAGTGGGACTATGTCGTCCTGCAGGAGCACAGCACGCTCGGTCTCTCCACCTGGAACGGCGAATTGAACGTCAACGACCCCGGCTATTTCTTCCAAGGCGCTCGCCTGCTCGCCCAGCGGGCCAAAGCCGCCAACGCCCGCGTCGTCCTGTTCTCCACCTGGGCCCGCAAAAAGCACCCCGAGTTTCAGCCCCACCTCGACCACGCTTATTCCCTCGCCGCTCGCGATCTGAATGCCGTCGTGGCGCCCGCCGGCCGCGCTTGGGCCGCCATTCGCGAACAGCAACCGCACCTCGAACTCTTTGACCCCGATGGCACCCACCCCAGCGCTTATGGCTCCTACTTGAGCGCCTGCGTCATCATGCGCACGCTCTTCAATAAGCCTTGCGCCGGCCTCCCCGGCAGCCTCCGCGGCAATCCGTTGAACGTCCGCGGTCAACGCGAAGAGGGCCGCGAAATCGACCTGATCGCCTTGAAGCCCGACGTCGCCAGCGCGCTACAGCATGCCGCCGACGAGGCCGTCAGCGACGTTGGCGTCTATCCGCCTTGGCCTGGTAGCACCCTGCCGCCCGGTCGCCGTCCCCGTTCCGAGGAGCTCTCCGGCCGCTGGCGTGGACGCGTCTTTTTCTATGGCTCCCCGGCGACCTTTGAACTTGAACTGAAGCCCGACGGCGACCGCTGCGCGGGAGTTTGGCGCCTGAATGCCGACAACGGGTCCTGGTCCAACGCCCGACGACTAGCCACCTGCCGCCTCACCGACCAGGGCATCTCGTTCACGATCTCCGACCCCGTCGGCGGCGTCACCGAGTTGCACACCGTCTCGTTCCTCGGCCGCGAGCTCTCCGCCGTCACCACCTTCGACTTCCGTACCGCCCTCCGCCGCAACGGCGGCACCTGGACCGGCCGGCTCGAAAACTCCTCGCGTTCCGCTCGCTAAACGGCCTGCAGCCGCACCGCCAACGCGTCCAGCGCAATCCCCTTCTGGATATTGCGCCGCAGATACTCCGCCATCTGATCGACCTCGCGCACCGCCAAATCAATCCACCGGAAGCTCACCGCATTCGCCAGTGTCTGCAATTCCCCGCGCAGATCCGCATTGCGCACTTCGCTCCCGCCGTGCCGCAACACCAGCACGTCCTCGAGCAACGCATAGAGCACCTGCAGATAGAAGTCCAGCTTCTCGCTTTTGCTCGCCGAAATGGATTCCGAATGCTTCAGCCACGAGGCAAACGGCGCCTGCTTCGATGCCACCTTCAAGAGCGCCAACATCGCCACTCGGCGCTTGTCATAAGCCTCGAGGTCGATCGCCAACGCCGCTCCCGGACGGCCCGCCGCCAAGGCCAACCGCCGCTCCAGATGCTCCACCTTCGGACGGCTCGCGAGGAACTGCTGCATCTCCGCCGGCGTCAGTGGATGCATCGCCATCTGCAGCGACCGCGACCGGATCGTCGGTAACAGGTCGTACGCATTCTCCGTCGTCAGCACAAAGATCATGTGCGCCGGCGGCTCTTCCAAAGTCTTCAGCAAGCTGTTCGCCGCCTGCTCATTGGCCCGGTCAATCCCGTCGATCAGAAACACGCGCCGCCGGCCCTTCAACGCCTGATATTGCGCCCGCTCCTTCAGCAAACGCATCTGCGGAATCGAGATCTGCCGCAGCGGCCCGTCCGGCGCAAACGTCACGAAGTCCGGATGCGACGCAAACAGCAGCGGATCCTCGTTGCGCTTTTCCGCCGTCCATTTCTCGCGGTCGGCAATCAGTTGGCGGTTCGTCTCCAGGCTCAAATCGTCCTGCTCGATCCGCGCCGTATCGTCCAACAACCGCGTCGCGAGCCGCCTGGCCAGCGTCGCCTTCCCAATCCCCGAAGGCCCGTGCAGCAGCAAGGTCTGGGCCAGCGAATCACCCTCGATCATCCGCTCGAGCGAAGCAATCACGTGCGCGTTGCCGAAGAAATTCCAGTTCATGCCAACACCCGCCGCACCAGCGGCCACACGGCCGCCGCCACCGTCTCAATGTCCGGAGCGCCGTCCACCAGTTTCACGCGCTCGGGCTCAGCACTCGCCAAACGCAGATAACCTTCCCGCACCCGCCCATGAAAGTCGAGCGACTCCGCATCCAGCCGATCCTGCTCCGCCCGCCGCGTCGTCCGCTCCCACGTCAATTCCGGTGCAATGTCCACCAGCACCGTCAAATCCGGCTGCAGCGTTCCGCAGGCAATGGTGTGCAGTTGCCGCACCACGTCCGGTCCTAATCCGCGCCCCACGCCCTGATACACCAGCGTCGAATCCGTAAAGCGGTCGGAGAGGACGATCGCGCCCCGCTCGAGCGCCGGCCGGATCACCTGCTCCACATTCTGCGCCCGGCTCGCGAAGTACAGCAACAGTTCCGAAGCCGGACACAACTCACGATGACGCGTGCTCAGGACGATTGCCCGAATCTCCCGCCCAATCGGCGTGCCCCCCGGCTCGGCCGTCTCCACCACCTCGCGCCCTTCGGCGCGCAGGCGCTCTGCCAGGCGTGCCAACTGAGTCGATTTGCCGCTGCCGTCCGGGCCTTCAAACGTAATGAAGCAGCCCTTAGTCATAGACGAAATGCAGCACCTTCTTCAGGTCCAGCCACGCCTCCCGCTTCGCCTCGACGTTATACGCCCGCAGCAGGAACGACGGATGATAGGTCACCATCACCGGATAGTCGCGCCACTTGTACCAATTGCCGCGCATCTTCGTCACGCCCTCTTTGGTGCCCAACAACGCCTTCGCCGACGTCCCGCCCAACGCGCAAATCGCCTTCGGCTTCAGCACGGCCAACTGGCGCGAAAGAAACTGGCCGCACACTTCCATCTCGTCCGGCATCGGCGCCCGGTTCTCCGGCGGACGGCACTTCGCGACGTTCGCAATATAGACGTCGTCGCGCGTGATCGCAATGCCTTCCTTCGCCGCCGTGTTGTTGATCATCTGCGTAAGCAACTGACCGGCGCGGCCCACAAACGGCAGCCCTTGAATATCTTCGTCCGCCCCCGGAGCCTCGCCGACAAAGACGAGCTTCGCCTGCGGATTGCCGGAGCCGAACACGATCTTGTTGCGCCCTTCGCACAACCGGCACCGGCGGCAATCGCCAATATCGGCGCGTATCTGCTCAAAGCTATCGTTCTCGGGCTCAAGCGACGGCAAAGAGGTAAACAATTGAGGCACAACAGGAGGAGTCCGCTTAGGCATGTCAGGAATTTCGAGAGAAGGAGGCGGCGGAGTCACGACCAGCGGCTCAGGCACAGGAGCGGGTGCCCTGACTACCAGATCCGGAACAACCGGAGCCGGAACAACCGGAGCCGGAGTCGCCACCGCGACGGGCGCAGCCGCAGACTCAGCCACCGCCACCGGCGACACCCGGTACAAATCCTTCACGCCCAAGTCGCGGTAGAACTCGAGCACCGCCTTTAGGTCGCTCACGCGCGCAACCTCACGATGTGATCCCAAATCCGGCTCGCGATCTCACGCTTCGAGGCCTGGCCCAGCGGAAGATCGCCCGCCCGGGTCACCAGCGTCACGTCGTTCTGGTCCGTATCGAAGCCCGTCACTGTCGAGTTCACCAGATTCGCCACGATCATGTCCGCGCCTTTGGTGTCCAGCTTCTTTCGTGCAGACTCGAGCAGATTCTCCGTCTCGGCCGCAAAGCCCACCACCAGGCGTGTGCCCTTCTTCCGGCCCACCTCGGCCAGAATATCCGGATTCGGCTCGAGCGTCAGCGTCACCGCCCCGCCCGTCTTCTTCAACTTCTGATCCGCCGCCTGCGCCACGCGATAATCGGCCACCGCCGCCGACTTCACCACAATCGTCGCCGCTTCCAAACGCTTCATCACGGCTTCACGCATCTCGGCCGCCGTCGTCACCCGCACTACTTCCACGCCCGCCGGCGGCGTCAGTTGCACCGGCCCACTCACCAGCACCACGCGCGCCCCGCGCTCCCGCGCCGCTTCTGCTAACGCATAGCCCATCTTGCCGCTCGAACGATTCGAGATGTAGCGTACCGGGTCAATTGCCTCCCGCGTCGGTCCTGCCGTCAGCAGCACCGTTTCCCCCGCCAGATCCTGCACCGGCCGCATCAACCGCGCGACCTCATCCGCAATAAAGCGCGGCTCCGCCAGGCGCCCCGGCCCGATCGTCCCGCACGCCAGGCGACCCGCTTCCGGATCGATCACCGTATGCCCCCGCTCGCGCAAAATCTCCAGATTTCGCGTCGTCGCCGGATGCTGCCACATGTTCGTATTCATCGCCGGCGCCAGAAAAACACGGCCGGTGAAAGCCAGGTAGGTCGTACTCAGAAAATCGTCCGCCAATCCGTGGGCGAACTTCGCCAGGATGCCGGCGGTCGCCGGCGCCACCAGCAGAACATCGTTCTCCTGGGCCACGCCAATATGCTCCACGGAGCTCGAGAGCGTGCCCTCGGGGCTGGACTGGTCAAACAGGTCGGTGATCACCTTGCGGCCCGTCAGCGCCGCAAACGTCAGTGGCTGGACAAACTCCCGCGCACTGGCCGTCATCACCACACTCACCGTAAACCCACGATCCTGGAGCAGGCGCGCCAGTTCCGCCGCCTTATAAGCCGCGATACCGCCACCGACTCCGAGGATCAGGTTCACGATCTGGGAAAAATGCTAGATCAGGTCGGCGGGCGCGTCATCCGCGTGGCGGCCCGGATCGTTCCACGTAATCAGACCTCGGCGCACTTCTTCGGTCGCCGACACCGTCGGCTTCTTCGTCGAAGTCGGCAGGAACGAGCGCGATCCAGCCTGCAACTGGCGAGCCCGTTTGGCGGAGATGATGATGAACCGGTACGTCGACAATTCCGGATCATCGGGAACAGTGTTGTGGGCGTTCGGACGCAGAGCCATGTTGGGCACAATAACCTTCCTAACTTTTACCGGCCGGCAACGCTAAATCGAACGTCGCCAACACGGGACCAATGCGGCTTTCCATCTGCACCCGTCGAACCCGCTCGGCTTTGATGATCGCGATCAGATTCGCCGTGGATTGTTCCACATCATCATTCACCAGAATGTAGTCGTACAGGCGGTAATTCTCGATCTCGGCTGCCGCTTCCAGCAACCGCCGCTGAATCACTTCTTCAGAATCTTCGCCGCGCGCGCGCAGCCGCTTTTCCAGCTCCACTCGCGAAGGAGGGAGAATAAAAATCGAAATCGCTTCCGGAACGCGCTGCTTTAATTGTCGCGCACCTTTTACGTCGATGTCGAGAAGCAGGTTCGCCCCCAGGCGGCTCGCTCGTTCCAGCTCACTCCGGTGCGTCCCGTAGTAGTTTCCAAACACATCGGCCCATTCGAGAAATTCTTCCCGTCGAATGCGTGCTTCAAAATCTTCTCGCGTCACAAAGTGGTAGTTTGTGCCATCCACTTCGTTGCCCCGTGGCTTTCGCGTGGTGTAGGAGATCGAGAAAGTCAGATTCTGTTCCGCGCGCAGCAGTCCACCCAGTAGAGTGGTTTTGCCACTGCCCGATGGGGCAGATATCACAAAGACCATGAGTTCTTTCCAGGCTACTCCAGATTCAGGCTCTGTTCACGGATTTTCTCGATGTCGGACTTCGCGCTCAACGCCAAGTCCGTCAGTTTTAAGCCCAAATCGCCCACACCGCTCGTCTTCGAAAGAATCGTATTCGCCTCGCGATTCATCTCCTGCAGCAAAAAGTCGAGCCGCTTGCCCACTTCGCTCCCTGCTTGCAACAAGTCTTCGAGCTGGTGCGAATGGATCCGCAGCCGCGCCAGTTCTTCGGCGATATTGCCGCGCTCGGCCAGCAGCGAAGCCTCCTGAATCAGCCGCGTCTGGTCCACCAGCGCGCTATCGAGCAACTCCGTCAGCCTCTGCCGCAGACGATTCTCGAGCAACGGCTGCACCTGACCTCGCAGGTCCTCCATCTGATGCACCGCCCCGCGGATCGCCACATTGTGCCGCAAAATCTGCGTCACCAGTTCACCGCCCTCGCGCGAACGGAACGCCTCGAGTTCGTCGAGCGCCGCCCCCACCACCGCCTGCAGCTGCTCGCCAAAGTCGCCGTCCAACTCCGCGCTGCCCTCTTCCACCATGCCCGGCATCCGCAACAAAGCGTTCAGATCCGGCGTCGCCGTCACCCCGATCCGTTGCGCCGCCCGCCCGAACGCCTCCGCATAAGCCGCCAGCAGATCCTCATTGATGCGCACCGCGTGCGCGCTCACCGCCGGCGCCCAATGCACCCGGATGTCGATATGGCCGCGATGCAGCCGCTGCTTGATCGCCGCCCGGATCGGCGCTTCAAACGCGTCCAGTTGCGCCGGCAGATGAAAGTGCAGATCCAAGCCCCGATGGTTCACGCTCTTCAGCGTCACCGTCAGGTCGCCCGCCGGCAGCGTTCGCCGCACCAGGGCATAACCAGTCATGCTTTTTGCAGGCAATCGTTTCGTACTTCCTATTCTCGAGACAGTTTCAGTTACTGTAGCTCAGTGTTTCGCCGAGAGCTGGACTGGCTGCGGCGAGCCTAGGCATTGCCCTCAGGCAGTTCGATCAGCGCCTGCTCCGGCGTCAGATACTGCAACTCGTGCAGCCGCTGATAGATCCCGCCGCCCGCCACCAACTCCGCATGCGTCCCGATCTCCGACACGCGGCCGCGATCGAGCACCACGATCTTATCGGCGCGACGGATCGTGGAAAGACGGTGCGCGATCACAATCACCGTCCGCCCCGCAATCAGATTCGCCAGTGCCTTTTGCACCAGCATCTCGCTCTCGGTATCCAGGTGCGACGTCGCTTCGTCCAACACCAGAATCGGCGCGTTCTTCAATAACGCCCGCGCGATCGAAAGGCGCTGCCGCTGCCCGCCGCTCAGCTTCGTGCCGCGCTCTCCCACCACCGTCTCGTAGCCCTGCGGCATCGCCAGAATGAACTCTTCCGCCAGCGCGTGCCGCGCCGCCTCGCGCACTTCTTCCTCGGTCGCCTCCGGCCTTCCGTAGCGAATGTTGTTCAGGATCGTATCGTTGAACAGAAACGTCTCCTGCGCCACCAGCCCAATCTGCTGCCGCAGGCTCGCCACCTGCAACTCCCGCACATCCACGCCATCAATCGCCAGCGTGCCCCGCTCCAGGTCGTAGAACCGCAGCACCAGGCTTGCCAGCGTCGTCTTGCCCGCGCCGCTCGGCCCCACCAGCGCACACACCTCGCCGGCGTTCACCGTCAGGTCCACGCCATTCAGCGCATCGGTCTCCGCATTCGGATACCGGAAATGCGCCTCGCTGAACGTGATCGCCGAGCGGAAGCCTTCCAGCTTCTTCGCGCCCGGCCGGTCCGTCAGCGCCACCGGCGTATCCAGATACTCGAACACCTTCTGCGACGCGCCGCTCGCCTGCTGGAAGATCTGGTGAATGCCCGTCAACCGTTTCACCGGCTCGTACAACATCAGCAGCGCCACCATGAAGCTGGAGAACTCGCCCGCCGTCATCTGCTGCGCCTTGATCTGGTCGCGCGCATAGGTCAACAGCACCACGATCGTAATCGCCGCAAAAAACTCGATCATCGGCGAGGCCAGCGCCTGCTGCAGCACGTACTTCAAGTTCGCCCGCTTCAACTGCGCCGCCGTCCGCGCAAAGCGTTCGCTCTCCAGCCGCTCGGCGCCAAACGCCTTCACCACCTGCTGCCCGGAGAGCGTCTCCTGCAGCACCTCGTTCAAATCGGCTGCGTTGTCCTGCGCCTTGCGCGTCGTCCCGCGCAGCCGCTTGCCGATGCGCGCCGTCGGAATCAGCACAAACGGCAACAACGTCAGGCTCGCCACCGCCAGCCGCCAATCCTTCTGCATCAGCACGGCCAACAGGAAAACGGCCGTAAACGTCTGCCGCAGCCAATCCGCCAGCAGATGCGACATCGCCACCTGGATCTTCTCGATGTCGTTCATGATCGACGACATCAGCCGCCCCGTGGAGTTCGCCGCAAAGAACGTCGCATCCTGCCGCAACACATGGTCGAACACGCGCTGCCGTAAGTCCGTCACCACCGAGAGACCAATGGAATTGATCAGATAATTCCCGAAGTAATCGAACAGCCCCTTCAGCAAAAACACCGTCAGGATGCTCGCGGCCACCATCGTCCACACGTTCTGCACCGTCGAGGGCAACAGATCGTTCAGATGCACCGCGCCCCACCCGAACGGCCATTCAAACAGCAGCACCGGCCGGTCCGCCGTCTCCGGACGCAGCACGCGATCGAACACCGGCTCGATCAGACGCGCCATGAACCCCTGCATGGCGCCCACACCCGCCATCAGCAGAATCGACATCAGTAAGCGTGGCCAATACGGCTTGGCCAGGCTCAGCAACCGCTTCATGCCGACACTCCCGCGCGCAGCCGGCTCAACGCTCCGGTCACTTGGTCCACCGTCGTCGCCTGCAAGCCCACCAACGTCTCATGCGCCGTCCGCCACGGCGCCCACACCACCGGATCGGACGTCCCGTAGAGCACCACCACCGGCACGCCGAATGCCGCCGCCATGTGCGCCGGCCCGGAATCATTGCCCAAAAACAGACTGGCTCCCGCCAGCACCTGCTTGGTCTGTTCCAGCGGACCTGCCACCGTCCGCCATCCCCCAAACGCCGAGAAATCGTCGTGCGGCGCGCCAATGATCACCGGCTCCATTTCGAGCTTCTC
>CBDDIZ010000018.1:0-117030 GCA_965229305.1 Bryobacteraceae bacterium
GGCTCTGATTGCCGGTGTGGCCGCCGGCGGCTGGTATTTCTCGCGCCAGAAACCGACGGAGGTACCCGCGTTGGCGTGGCGGCGGCTGACGCTCGATAGCGGCTTTGCCACCGACCCGGTGTTGATGCCCGACGCCAAGTCCGTCATTTACTCTGCCGATCGGCGCTCCGGAACCTCGATGGCGCTGTGGCGGCAGTCGCTGGACGGCGGTGAACCCGTGCAACTCACGAACGACGGCTTTGACGCCTTGAAGCCGGACGTCTCCCCCGATGGCCGATGGCTGATCTACCAATCCCGCGATGCCAGAGCTCCCGGGATCTATCGCCGGCCTATCGCCGGCGGCTCCCCTCAGTTGCTGGTGGCCGGCGGTTTGCGGCCTCGTTATTCGCCGGACGGGCGATGGGTGCTCTATACCCTGCGGAATGAGCAAGAATGGCAAGCCGGCCGGATTGGGATTGTGGCGGTGGAAGGGGGCCCGCCGGTGGAAATCGTTTCCGACTTCGCCGACGCTCACTTTGCCATTTTCTCCTCGGATTCCAAGCACATCCTCTTTTGTGGCACCCGAGTTTCGAACACGCCAGAAATGGAGCACGACTGGTGGATCGTCGAGGTTCCAAAGGACCGTCACCAGACGAGTGACTTCGCTCCCCTCAAGACGCGCGTCTTCCCGAATTTGCGCCGCCACCTCACGCCCAAAAGCAATAAAATACCGCCGAACGAATACGTCGAGCAGCCGGGGGACTGGCTGGGCAACTATCTCTACTTCTCGAGCCCGGTTGGCAACCCGCTGTCGAGTACGGTGCCCTTGTGGCGACTGATGCTGAATCGATCGATGATTTACACCGGCGAAACCGCGCCGCAACGGCTCTCGTTCGGTTCTAACGCCGATCTGCGGGCGAGGGTGCGGAGTGCGGGCGACCTGCATCGCGTGGTGGCCGCCAATGGCACCACCTCAATTGACATCTGGCGCATGCCGCTGGCGGCGGAGGCGGACGGACGCTTGATTGGCGGCGTGCCTGAGCGTGCCACCTCGCATACGGACGCCGAGAGCTTTCCGGCGCCTTCGGCCGACGGGCGCTGGCTGTCGTTCGTGGCGGATCGTCAGTCGCCCCGCCAGGTCTTCCTGCGAGATTTGTCGACCCAGAAGGAGTATCCGATCTCGCCGTCGAACTTCCAGCAGGACTTTCCCGTCCTGTCGCCTGACTCGCGCCAATTGGCCTTTCGGCAATACGAGCAGCCGCGGGTGCCGATTCAGGTGGTTGAGTTGGCTTCGCGCAAGGTCGACCGGGTCTGCGACGATTGCGGCGCGCCGACGGCCTGGTCGCCTGACGGTCGCTACCTGCTCTACGAACCGGGCGCCACGATCGCTTTTGTGGGTCGCTTCGACCTGCAGCGGCGGACGCAGGAAGTGCTGTTGCGGCACCCCGAGCACAGTTTGCGGGGCGCGCGTTATTCGCCCGACGGCCAATGGATCAGCTTTTACGCGGAGACCAGCCGGGAGGGCCGTCGCATTTACATCGCGCGCGCGGACCATGAAACACCTCCGAGCGAGTGGATCGCCGTGACCAACACTTCGGAGATCGCGATGTTGCCGGCCTGGAGCGAGGATTCGCGCCAGCTTTTCTATCTGAACGATTCCGGCGGGCAGCGCGTGATCAGCGGCCAGCGGCTGGATCCCAAAACGGCTCATCCGGTGGGGCCCGCGTTTGTGGTGCAGCGGTTCGCGTCGCCCCGGAGAAGTCTCTTGCGTCTCACGCGCACCCGGGTGTCGGCGGTGGGATTGGCGGTGCGGGGCAATCAGCTTTACTTCGCGCTCGATGAGCAACTGGCTGAAATCTTCTGGGCTGATGTCCCCACGCCCTAAGGCGTCGGGACGAGCAGGGTTTCGCTGACGACGGTACGAAACGCGACTTTCCGGCGCACATCGCTGGCCCATTCGCGATAGTGGGCGGCTTCCCCGCCTTGATTCATCTGCTCGAGGAGCAACGCCTGTTTTTGTAGCCAGTCGGCGGTGGCCACCGAGTGCAACGCATCGTCGCGCAGTTGGTTAAGAGCGCGTTCGCGAACGAGGAAGGCATCCCGAGCCCGGCCTTGAGCGGAGTAGGCGTCGGCGAGGGTGTCGAGGGCGGTAGAAAGCAGGGGGTGCGAGCGCTCTTCGAACAAACGGACCGCGCGGGCGATCGGGCCTTGGGCTTCGGCGGGGCGTTCGAGGCGAATCAGCAGGGCCCCCAGGTTGTGCAAGGCAATCGCGTAGTCCGCACTTTGCTGACTATGCTGCCCGTGAATCCGCACGCTTTGTTCAAGCGCTTCGAGCGCCTCCTGCCAGTCGCCGAGCTCCTGATGCGCGATGCCGAGGTTCGTGTGGCACTGTCCGGTTTCCTGACTTTCCGGCCCGTGCAGACGGGCGCGGAGTTCCTTCGCGTCGGAAAGATAACGGACGGCGTCGGCTGCGCGGCCGGCGCGTAGGAGGGCTCCGCCAAGATTTAACAGGCAGGCTCCGAAGAACTCGTCGTGCTGTCCCTGGTACCGGCAGAACTCCCGCACGGACTCGTCGAGCAAGGGTTGCCCCTGGTCCGGACGGCCGTTCTCGCATAAAATCGACGCGAGTTCCGCGCGGCGCAGCGTGACTTCGAGCTGCTGTGGGCCGCTCATTTCCGCAAGTTCTCGCGAATAATCGAGATATACGGTGATGGCGCGGAAGGCTTCGTGGGTGCGGTTCTCACTCAGCTGCGAATCTATGTAAAGATTCAGGGAGGCAAGCCGCATGCGTTCCCGCTGCGAGGCGACCGGCCACCAGGTCGCAGCGCGGTGGAGCCAGCGGAGGAGCGTCACGGAGTGAAGCATGAGTACCAGAGGGTTGATCGGCCCAGTGGGCAGTTGACTTTACACTTAGGACGCCTCCCCAGCGATGCGTAGCTGTGTCAGAATTGAATGAGTTGATTTAACTTTTCGCATGAATCCCACGGACTTCAATAATCCGGTGCCTTGGCCTGCCTCGGAACCCACCACCCCGGCGACGACGCCGAACGATCCGCCTGCCGCGCCCGTGGCCGTGAGTGAACCTCCCAAGCCCGAGCCTGCCACGGCTCCTGCTGCACCGGCCGCCGCTCCTGCGCAACCGGTAGCTCCAGTACCCGACGCCGCGGCTGACTTGAACGCTGCTGACCTGCCGCCGGACGATTCTTTCGGCGACATTCTCTCGGAGTTTGAGCAATCGCATCAGGCGCCCATGCAAGGTGGCGAGGTCACCGGCACGGTGGTCTCAATTACGGACGAGTGGGTCTTTATCGACCTGGGCCGTAAGAACGACGGTGTGGTGCCGGTGGAGAAGTTCCGGAACGCCGCCGGTGCGATGACGGTGGAGAAGGGTGCGCAGTTGACGCTCACCATTACTTCCCGCGACGAACACGGCATCTATCTCCTGGACACGCTGAAGGCCGCCGCTCCGCCCAAGGATTGGACGGCGCTCGAAGAAGCCTTCAACGAGAAGCGCGTGGTGCGCGCTCGCGTGCTCGAAGCGGTGAAGGGCGGTTTGCGAGTGGATGTCGGGATGCGCGGCTTCCTGCCGGCTTCTCGCAGTGGCACGCGTAATGAAGCGGACATGCTCGCCCTGATCGGCCAGGACATTGAATGCCGGATCACGAAGCTCGACAAGGACAAGGACGACATCGTCGTTGACCGCCGCGGCGTGCTTGAAGAGCGCGCGAACGCCGCCAAGCTCGAAGCCTTTGCGCAACTCTCGGAAGGCGCTATCGTGCGCGGTCCTGTGCGCAGTCTCACCGAGTACGGCGCGTTCGTCGACTTGGGTGGTGTCGATGGCCTGCTCCACGTGGGCGACATGAGTTGGAATCGCGTGGCGAAGCCGGGCGATGTGGTGAGCGTCGGCGACGTGATCGAGGTGAAGATCCTCAAGATCAGCCGCGAGAGCAAGAAGATTTCCCTCGGCTTGAAGCAGTTGAAGCCGGAGCCCTGGAGCCAGGTGGGCGACAAGTTTACTGTCGGCCAGCGCATCAAGGGTACGGTGGTCCGCTTGACGGACTTCGGTGCCTTCGTCGAACTCGAACCGGGCATCGACGGTATGGTGCACGTCTCCGAAATGTCGTGGACCAAGAAGGTGCGTAAGCCTTCGGACGCGCTCTCGGTGGGCGAAACGGTGGAAGTGCAGATTCTGGCGGTGAACCCCGGCGAGAAGCGCATTGCCCTGGGCCTGAAACAGGTGCTGGGCGATCCGTGGGCCGTGATGGATCAGAAGTATCCGGTTGGCTCGACGGTGGAAGGCAAGGTCACCTCGCTGCAGAAGTTTGGCGCCTTCGTCGACATCACCGAAGGTGTCGAAGGCATGATTCACGTGGGCGACATCACACACGAGAAGCGTCTGGAGCATCCGTCGGATGCCCTCAAGACGGGTCAAGTGGTGACGGCCCAGGTGCTCGAAATCGACAAGGAACGCCGCCGTCTGCGGCTCGGCCTGAAGCAGTTGATGCCCACGCGCACCGACGACTTCATCGCCGAACACCAGGTGGGCGACACCGTGACGGGCCGCGTGGCGGAAGTTCACGAAGGCCGCGCCAAGATCGATCTCGGCGAAGGCGTTTTTGCGCAATGCCGTTTGGGCGCGCGCAAGACGGCTTCCACGGAAGCCGCCAGCACCGGTCCCAAGGCCGATGTCTCGTCACTTGAGTGCGATGCTGTCGCAACGCTGGGAAAGCAGGGCGTTGGCGGTCCGCAAGCCGACGACGGTCCGAAGCCGGGTCAGGTGCGCCAATTCAAGATCACGATGCTCGACGCGGCGTCCAAGAAGATCGATCTCGAACTGCCCTAAGCCGTAACGCCTAGAATCAGGATATGGCCTCTTCCTGGCGCGCGCTGCTGGGCTGGCGCGCTCATCCTGATTCTGCCCGCGTGCAAGCGTGGGTTCTACAACCTGGAACCACCATACGAACGAGTTCGTCTACACGGCGCTCTCGTTCGTTCCTGTTTCCGCCACCGCTAGCGGCTTTCACCGCTTCGCCGGGGGACTTCCTTGACGAGATGCTGGACGACTACAGTAACTCCAGCATCAACAAGCAGCGGAAGTTCTACCACGACTTCGAGCACGGTCTGCGCGACATTCCGCGCGATCGCATCTCCCCGCAGGATCAAGCCGACTACGACCTGATCCTCGATCAGATTGCCTACAACCTCCTTGAGTTCGATACGATCCAGAGCTTTCGGCATAACCCCACGATGTACGTGGAGACGTTGGGCAATGCCTTCTTCGCACCCTACTCGCTGAATTACGCCAAGGGAAGATCTGCGCTTTTACTCGATCATCCGGCGCCTGGAAAGCGTACCGGCCTACCTGCGCGTGGCGCGGAAGAACCTGGTGGATTCGCCGGAGATTTGGAACAAGGTCGCTCGCGGGGAGAACGAAGGCAACATCGCCTTGATCGACGGGACCGATGCGTCAGGCGTGTCCCGCAGAAGCTGCGCGAGGCTTATGGACAAAGCGGCGACTAAGGCGATCGCCGAGTTGAAGTCGTTCAACACATGGCTCGAGACGGACCTCGGCCAACGCGCGGCGGATTGGCCGGTTGGGACCGGAGAAGTACGCGAAGAAGTTCAAGCTGGTGATCGCCAGCGGTGATACGCCGCAGGACGCTTCTGGCCGACGCGGAGGCCGAACTGGTGCGGGTCCGCGCCGAGATGGCCAAGCTGGCGGGCGCTGAAGGCGTGCGGCCGATGCTTGAGCGCATCGCCAAGCAGCAGCCGAAGCGGGAAGACTACTTTGCCACGGCGGAGAAGGATCTCGCCGACACGACGCGCTATGTGCGCGATCATCAACTGCTCACGCTCGGCGACACCGGCAATCTGCGCGTCATCGAAACCCCCGAGTTCATGCGCGGCATCTACAGCGTGGGCGGCTTCAATCCGGCGCCCGTGCTGAGCCCGGAGTTGAAGGCCTCCTACTGGCTCACGCCGATTCCGAAGGATTGGCCGCAGGAACGGGTGGATTCTAAGCTGCGCGAGTACAACCTGCAGGGTCTGGCGCTGCTGACGATCCATGAGGCGATGCCCGGACACTACGTCCAGTTCGAGTTTGCCAACCGCGTGGAGCCGCGGGGGCGCCGCGTCCTCCGGGGTGTCTGGGGCAACGGCCCTTACATCGAGGGCTGGGCCGTCTACGCCACGCAGATGCTGCTCGAAGCGGGCTACCGCAATCACTCGCCTGAATTGCAGATGACGTTCCTGAAACAGCAGTTGCGGATGATCGCCAACACTATCCTCGACATTCGCCTGCACACCATGGGGATGACCGACGAACAGGCTATGAAACTGATGCTGGAAGACACTTATCAGGAGAAGGAAGAGGCCGTCGGCAAACTGCAGCGGGCGAAGCTTTCGAGCGTGCAACTTCCCACCTACTTCGCCGGCTGGCGCGCGATCGTCAAAATGCGCGAACGGCAGGCGAAGAAGCCGGGCTTTAACCTGAAAAAGTTCCACGACGAGGTACTGGCCATGGGAGCGTTGCCGGTGCCGACGGTGGAGCGGTTGCTGAATCAGCCGCCGCCGGCCAAGTAGCGCCGCATTGCGTCGAGGCCCAGGAGCATGTTAGAAGTACAGCAAACGGTTCCCACGGCTGGTACGTCCAACCGGTTGGGGTGAATGGATATGGAAGAGAATCCTACATCGGAAACCACGCGCCCTGAACGCGCCCGGGACGGCCGTGCGGCCTTTGCCCGGACGCTGTACTGGCTGCGGGATCTGTTTCTCGCGGTGATCATCGCCGTGGTGGTGATCCTTTTCCTCTACCGCCCCGTGAAGGTGGAGGGCACCAGCATGATGCCCGCGCTCAGCGATCAGGAGCGCATCTTCATCAACCAGTTCGTCTACATGTTCGGGCTGAAGGATGTGCAGCGGTACGACATGGTGGTGTTCTGGTACCCGAACGACCCCACCAAGAGCTATATCAAGCGCGTCATCGGCCTGCCGGGCGATCTGGTGGAAGTGCAGCAGGGCGTGGTGTCGGTGAACGGCAAGCCTCTCGACGAGGAATACGTGCCCGACGAATACCGCGACCGAAACTCGATGACGCCGACCCGGGTGCCCGCCGACCAGTACTTCGTGATGGGCGACCATCGCAGTTCGTCGAATGACTCCCGCGCCTGGGGACCCGTGCCCCGGCGCTACATCTACGGCAAGGCTGTCTTCGTCTACTGGCCGCTCGATAAGCTCGGCGTGCTACGTTAGCGGAATGCGGATCCTGCTGGCCCTGCTGACCTGTTGCTTATCCGGACAGGTGACGATGACGGGGCCGCGCTCGGCGTCCAATCCCTCGACCCCCGTACCTCCTTCACCCGCCGCTCCCGCTGCTCCGGACAACACCGATCACGCGCGCGATCAGTTTCTCAAAGCCGTCGATGACCTGATGTGGCATCAAAAACTGGCGGACATCGCTGAGGTCGACAAGATTGCCATCACCGGCCCGCCACCCGCCAAGGAGCGTAATCCCACCGCGCAAGGAGCCGGCAATCCGCTCATCTTCCACGCCTACACCTTCATTCCTCGTAAGCTCGATCGCAGCAAGAAGCATCCGTTAATCGTCTTCGTCCACGGGGGCGTGCACGCCAATTTTCAATCGAGTGGCAGTGCGCACATCATCCGCGAATTGATCAACGAGGGGTACACGATCGTCTCGGCGGACTATCGCGGCAGCACCGGTTACGGCGCCGAGTTCTGGCGCGCCATCGATTATGGCGGCCGCGAGAACGACGACGTCTGGGTGTCGCGCAACTGGATGCTCGAGACCTACAGCTTTCTCGATCCGCAGCGGGTTGGCATCATCGGCTGGAGCCACGGCGGCATGATCACCTTGATGAATCTGTTCGAGCATGGCGAGGGCTACGCCGTGGGTTACGCGGGGGTGCCGGTGAGCGATCTGGTGGCGCGCATGGGGTACAAGGGCGCGGCCTATGAGCAACTGTTCTCGGCCGACTATCACCTCGGCAAATCCGTGCGCGACAACGTTGAGGAATACCGCCGCCGCTCGCCGGTCACGCACGTCGCCAAGCTGCAGACGCCTTTGCTGATTCACACCAACACCAACGACGAAGACGTGAACTACCTGGAGGTGGACCATCTGGCGACCGCCCTTAAGGCGGCCGGCAAGAAGTTCGAGTACAAGGTCTACGACAACGCGCCCGGGGGGCATGTCTTCAACCGGATCGACACGAAGCTCGCTCGCGACTCGCGTGCGGAGATCTACGCTTTCTTACGGCGGTATTTGAAACCATGAAGCTTTGGTGCTGTCTGTTGCCCACGCTGCTCGCCGGGACGACCTATCAGGGGCGGGAAGTTCATTACACCTCCGCGGGCGAAGGTCCGCGCACCGTAGTGCTGGTGCACGGCTGGACGTGCGACTCCACCTTATGGCAAGCGCAGATCGACGGGCTGAGTCCGTACTACCGGGTGCTGGCGGTGGATTTGCCTGGCCACGGACGCAGCGGCGTACCGCCGGAAGCCGCGATGACGATGGACAACTTCGCGCGCGCGGTGGCCGCGGCGATGGACGAAGCCAAGGTCGGGCGGGCCGTGCTGGTGGGCCACAGCATGGGGGCGCCGGTGATCCGGCAGTTTGCGCGTCTGTTCCCGCAGCGCACCGAAGGTCTGGTCTTGATGGACGGCACCATCTATCCGCCCGCGAATGCCAAGGCGGCTCAGGGCCGTTGGGAGAGCTATCGCGGGGCGGCGGGCCTGGCGACGCGAGAGCGCGTCATCAAGTCCTACCTGACGCCCGCGGGCGCCGGTGAGGTGAACGAGCGCATTCTGCGGGTGATGCTCGCCGCGCCGGAAGTCACCGCCGTGGGGGCGATCAAAGGCATGCTCGACCCGCGCATGTGGAGCGACCAGACGCCCTTGCCCATGCCGACGCTTGGCCTCTACGCCAGCGGCTCCACGTTGTTCGAGGGCTATCTGCGGCAGTTGTTCCCGGCGCTCGAATATCACAAGGTGCCGGGCACCGGTCATTTTCTGATGATGGAGAAGCCGGCCGAAGTGAATGCGCTGATGCTGAAGTTCCTCAAGAAGCTGCCCCAATAAAAAAGACCCGCTCGGGTGAGCGGGCCTTTTCTTGTTTCAAGAACTTACTTAGTCGTTCAGGTGGAAGCTGCCGACGAACGCCGAGCGCTTCAGCGGCGAAGACCAGGTCGCATCCAGGCCTTGGCCCTTAAAGTCGTGGGCCAGCGCGTAACCGGCCATCGCATGATCCACCTTGGTCAGCGGCTGGTACCAGACTTCTTCGTTCGAGCAGTGATGGTCACCGTCGCCGATCGGGCGGGTTTCGATGCTCGCCAGTTCGCCGGCCTTCAGGTTGGCCTTCACCGAGTGCAGGTTGTTCTTGTCGAACTCCAGGCTCACCGGAGCTACTTCCACCCGGACCACCTTGCTGAACAGGTCGCCACCCATCCGCTTGGCAAACGCCTGTAGCGCCACGCGCTGGGCGGCCGAAGCCTTCTGGTCGACAATCAGCACGGACTGGACGGGGTACGCGGAGACGATCACGTCGCCCAGCGTAGAGCTGGCGCGAACCACGCCCACCACGCCGAGTCCAGCCAGGTCGACACCTTCGAAGCTGCCCTTCTCGATGCGCCAGCCCATGACGGCCAGATTGCCCATCATGTTCACTTCCGAGTTGGCATAGCAGGGTCCAGTGTAGATGTCGGCGTTGCGGGCTTCGACGTACGTGCCCTCAACGGTGGTGAGACTCTTGGTCGGTCCGGCGGCCAGGACCAAAACGGCGGAGAGCGCGAAAGCGGCGAAAATCTTCATGGCTGGCGTGAAACTCCTACTCAAAATTATGGCATGAGAGGGCTTGGGCGACCAGCGGTTCGTCGGCCGGGTCCACCGTGCGCAGGTCGAGCACCAGGGCGCCGTCGGCAATGCGAGCGATGATCGGCGGGGAATTAGTCCGCAAATGCCGCTCCAGGGCGTTCGCTGAGCCAGGCAGACGCACCAGCCACGCGGGCAGTGACTGATCCGGAGTGGACCCGCCGCCGGCGACGGACTCGCCCGCCACCACCGTCGCGCCGGGGATCTGACGGGCGAAGGCTTCCGCGCGCGTCTTTAACGTCTCCGGTGCGAGCCGCAGCATGCGCAGGGCAGGAATTTCGTCGTACCGCTCCAGCAGCAAGCGCCGCAGCGTCTCCTCCAGCGCCTGGACGATCAGTTTGTCGGGCCGGAACGCGCGGTACATCGGGTTCCTCCGGACGCGGGCCACCAGCGCGCTGTCCCCGGCAATGATGCCGGTCTGCGGACCGCCCAGCAACTTGTCACACGAAAACGAGACCAGCGAGATGCCGGCCGCCAGACTTTCGCCCACCAACGGCTCGCTGATGCCGTAAGGCCGCAGATCCACCAGGCAGCCGCTGCCCAGGTCTTCATAAACCGGCACGCCCAGCGTCGCCAGTTCCGCGAGCGCCGGCTTATGCGTAAAGCCGCTGACGTGGAAGTTGCTCGGATGCACGCGCAGGATGAGCTTCGTACGCTCGGTGATCGCCCTTCGATAGTCTTCGAGCGTCGTGCGATTCGTCGTCCCCACCTCCCGCAGCAAGGCGCCGGAGCGCTCCATAATGTCCGGGATGCGAAAGCCGTCGCCAATCTCGATCAGTTCTCCGCGCGAGACAATCACCTCGCCGCCGGCCGCGAGTTCGTTCAGCACCAGGTAGGTGGCCGCGGCATTGTTGTTCACGGCAATCGCGGAGGCGCCGAGCAATTGGGACAGCGGGCCGGTATAGTGAACGTCTCGTTTGCCGCGGCGCCCGGCGGCTAAGTCATATTCGAGGTTGGTGTAGCCGGGAAGGGGAGTGAACGGCACCAGGGGGGCCCGGCCCAGGTTGGTGTGCAGCACCACGCCGGTCGCGTTGATTACGCGTTGGAGGGAAGAACGTTCCAGTTGTTCCAACCGGTGGAGGATGGTGGGTTCGAGCAGTTCCGGCTCGGCTCCGGCGCGAATCCGTTCGCGCGCCTCGTCGAGCGCCCGCCGGATTTCGGCAACCGCCAGAGCGCGAGGAAAGCGCTCCGGCGGCAGCCGTCCGAGAAGTGAATCGACGGAAGGAAGATCCGAAAGCTTCACCGTTGATTTAGGCCTTGGGCTTGGGCGGCGGCAATTCGCGCGCCGGACACACGGACTGCCAACCCTGCCGGGCGTGGCTGCCGTCGCAGAAGGGCTTATTCTCGCTCAGACCGCAGCGACACAAGCCGATCACGGAGCGTCCGCCCAAACCGAACTCTTTTCCTTCCGCATCATGAATCGTGAAGTCCCCTTCGAGGCGAAGGGGGCCGTTGTTGTTGACCGATACTTTGACTGCCATGTCTTCTAAGGATGCCAGATCCGGACCCGCTAAACTGAAAGGATGCTTCGCCGGTTGATGGTCGGCTTGGTGGCGTGCAGCCTCTTCGCGCAGAATATGCCCGAGGACCTGCGGCGCATCCGGGCGCGCGTCGCCCGCGACCTCAATCGCCTGCCCAACTACACCTGTCTCGAATCGATCGATCGCTTCGTACAGGAGCCCGCCTCGAAGCGTCCACAACTGGTGGACCGAGTGCGGCTCGAAGTTGCGCTCGTGGATAACGCGGAGATGTTCGCCTGGCCGGGCTCGCGCGAGTTTCAAAGCCGTCATCTGCGGGATCTGGTGTCAGGCGGGGCGATCGGCAACGGCAGTTTCGCCCTGCATGCCAAGAGCGTTTTTGCCGGGCGTCCGGTGGATGTCGAGCGGATTGGGCCCACCAAGCTGGGCGGCCGCGCGGCGAGGGAATACAAGTACCACATCCCTCGCACACGCAGCACATTCATACTCCGTCACGGCAACATCGAAGCCGCGGTGGGCTACGGCGGTAGCTTTTTCGTCGATCCGGCGACCGATGAGTTGATGCGGCTTGAAGTGCGCGCAACGGAGATTCCGCCGGCGCTCGAGATTCCCGCTGAATACGAAATCCTCGACTATCAGAAGGTGCGCCTGGGCGATGGCGAGTATCTGCTGCCTAAGGCGAGCGAGATGCATATGGAAAGCAGCGATGGCTCGGTGAGCCTGAATCGCACGGTTTTTTCTGGCTGCCGTCAATACTCGACGGAGTCGGCCTTGATCTTCGCCGATCCCACCGACCCGAATGGCTTGCCGCAGCTATCGGCTCCCACCGAAGTGCGCGACATCCCCACCGGCTTGCGCATGGACATTCACCTGGTAACGCCGCTCCTGTGGGCGAAGTCGGCGGTCGGCGATGCGGTCACCGCTGTCGTGCGGCGCGACGTGAAGTTGCAGAAGCAGGTCGTGATCCCCAAGGGCAGTCAGTTGAAGGGGCGTCTGATTTGTCTCGAGCGGCGCAGTGCGCCCACCGGCGTGGCCTATCTGGTAGGTGTGCGCTTCGATGAACTGGCGGCGAATAAGTGGCGCGCGACGCTCGCCACGCAGTTGGTGGAGGCAAAAGCGAATCTCGAGGTTTCGGCGCCCATGCGCCGCGGACAGTTCCGTTTGCCCGCCGCGACGCCCATCCTCGCCGGAGTTCATCCGAGCGGCCAAAACGTCTTTGTCGTTTACAATGAACCTAGGTTCACCGACGGGCTGGACCTTGTTCTGGCTACTCTGCCCGCCCCTGAAAGTTCCCCAAAATGATCTCGTTCCAACAGGAAACCGACCGCGCCCTTTTTGAAAACGCTTTGACCTTCGCGCAGAAGCAGGTCAGCTCCCTCGTCAAAAAGTATCCAGACTTCTATCCCATGTACACGAAGAAGGGGAAATGGAAGCATGAAGGCGCGGCTTGGACGCACTGGTGCGATGGCTTTCTGCCGGGCATGATGTGGATCTTCGAGAAGCGCAGTTCGGACAAGGAAGCGAAGTTCTGGCGCGAACAGGCCATCCGTTATTCGAAGCCGCTCGAGCCGCGCAAGCTCGATCGTGAAGTGCATGACCTCGGCTTCATTTTCCTGTCGACCTACTATCGCTGGTATCAACTCACCAAGGACGATGCCCTTCGCCAGGTGCTCATCACCGCCGGACAAACGATGGGCGCCCGCTATCGTGACAAGGGCCAGTATCTTCGCTCCTTCGTTAGCGAGGACTCCTTGTTCATCGACATCATGATGAACGTCGGTATTGTCTTCTACGCGGCGCGCGAAACCGGCGACAAGAAACTCCGCGAGATCGCCATGCGCCACAGCTACACCACCCGCCGCACGCTGGTGCGTGGCGATGGTTCCACGGCGCATGAAGGTCTCTTCGATACCAAGAGCGGCGAGTTCCTGCGCCAGGCAACTCATCAAGGCTCGCGCAGTGACTCCTGCTGGGCCCGCGGCCTCACTTGGGCGCTCTACGGCTTCACGACGGCCTATGAGTATTCAGCGGATCCGCATTTTCTCGAAACGGCGGAAGCCTGCACCGACTACTTCCTTTCGCACACCCCCAACGATGGCGTGCCCCCGTGGGACTATCAGGCTCCGGCCGAGAGCCGTAAGCAAGTGGATACGTCTGCGGCGGCGATTGCGGCGGCGGGCATGCTGCGCCTCTCGCGGATGATGCAGGATCCGGTGAAGGGTCATCTGTATTGGTCCACGGCGAACCAGATCATGCGGACGCTCTGCTCGGAGTACCTGGCCGATAAGTCTCGCGGCTGGGAAGGCATCCTGAAGGGCGGCGTCTATCACATGAACAAAGGCCTCGGCGTAAACGAGAGCGTCATGTGGGGCGATTACTTCTTCTGCGAAGCGCTCGATCGCCTGTTGCGCCGCGCTTAACTATTGACTTTGGAGAGTCCGCAGCGGATCGACCTTGGCTGCTTGGCAGGCCGGGATGGCGCACGCGGCGAGCGCGACAGCGAATAGCCCGGCCAGTGCCATTGCATAGGTGCTCCCGTCGAGCGGACTCACTCCGAATAGCAGGCTCGTGTACAAGCGAGTCAGCATCCAGGCCGCCATTAGTCCCACTACCGCGCCCACCGCCGTGAGTCGGGCGCCGAAGCCGGCAATCATGCGGACCATTTGCGCGGGGCTCGCGCCAATCGCCAGCCGGATGCCAATCTCGCCGCGCCGTTGCGTCACCGTGTAGGAGAGCAGGCCATAGAGGCCAATCGTCACCAGCAGGAGCGCACACGCAGCCAGGGCGGCGAGCACGGCTCCGTTGAAGCGGGCGCGGGTCAACGCGCGATCTACCAGCGACTCCATCGTGGTGATGTTGCTGATGGCCTGGTTCGGATCGAACTCGCGCACGACGTTGCGCACGGCGCTCACCAGCGCTGCCGGGTCACCCTGCGTCTTCACCACGAAGTCGCTGCGATGCTGTGCCCGCTGCGTGTAGGGCACGTAGAAGTCCGGACGCACGGCCTCCCACTCGCGGTACCGCACATCCTTCGCCACGCCAACCACCGTGAGCCACGGCTGATTCGCCCCGCGCCCCAACCGCAGACGTTGCCCCACCGCGTTCATTCCGGGCCAATGACGCTGCGCCGTACTCTCGTTCACGATCACCACTCCGGGCGCGGTTGCCTGATCCGCCGTCGTGAAGTCCCGACCGGCGCGCAGTGGAATGCCCATCGTCCGGAAGTAGTCCGGACTGACGGCTTCGTAGTTGCCGTTTGGATTGCGCCCCACCTCTTCCGGTGTCTGCCGATCGAGGGCGTACATCGTATCCCAACCCACGCTTCCCGAGAGCGGCCGCAGCAGGACGGCGCCCGCTGATTGGACCCCTGGCAGCGCCCGCAGCTTTTCGAGCATGGCGCGGTAGAACGCGCGGCGTGACTCCTGATCCGGCTTCGCGAGCGTCACGCGAAACGTGAGGACGTTGGCCGCCTCGAAGCCGGGATCGAGCCTTGCCAACTCCGAGAACGTACGCAGCAGCAGGCCGGCGCTCACCAGCAGCACAATCGACAGAGCCACTTCGCCGATAATCAGCAATTCGCGGAGACGGGCCGTCTGTCGCCCGGCGGAAAGGCGGGTCCCCGCTTGCTGCAGCGCCTCCTGCGGATCCTGCCGCGAGGCCATCCAGGCAGGCCCCAGGGCGAAGAGCACCACCGTCAACAGCGTCAGTCCCATGCCGAACAGGACCACGGGCCAAGCCAATTCGATCTTTTCGAGCCGTGGAATTTCGGCGGGCGCCCAACGCTGCAGCCAGCCGATGCTCAACTTCGCCAAGGCCAGACCCGCCAAGCCGGCCGCGACGCCCAGCATCAGCCCTTCCCCCAGCAGCAGGCGGATCAGTTCGCCGCGCCCGGCGCCGAGGGCGGTGCGCACCGCGAGTTCCCTGGATCGCGCCGCCGTGCGCGCCATCATCAGGTTGGCGGCGTTCGCGCAACTGATCAACAGCACCAGCGCCACCGCGCCCCCGATGATCCGGATCGCCAGACGCGTGCTGCCATAGATTTCGTCGAGCATCGGCGTCACCAGGAGTCCGAACTGGCCGCTGCCCGGCGGCGCGGCTTCGGCCATCTGCCGGGCCACCACGTTCATCTGGGCCCGCAACCGCGCAATGTCCACGCCCGGCTTCATCAGGCCCACCGCCCGGAAGACGCGTAGGCGTTCCGCCTGATCCACGGCCGGCCAGCCGACGTGCAGCGGCAACCACACGTCGACGTCGCGCGGAAAGTCGAACTCGCCGCTGGTCACGCCCACCACGGTGAAGCTCTGGTCGCCGCTGCGGATCTGGGTGCCGACAATCCCGGGCTGACCGCCGTAGCGAGTGCGCCATAGGCGATGGCTGATCACGATGCGATTCGGCGCCTTGGGCACATCGTCTTCGTCGCGGAGCAGACGTCCCGCCGCCGGTTGCGCCCCCAGCAGGCGAAAGAAATTTCCCGTCACGATCGTGGACTCCACCTGCTGCGGCGGACCGTCGCCGTTCAGCGTAAAGTCCAGGTTCACAGAGGACGCGAGCGCGGCGTCCTCCAGCAGTGGCGCGCGCTTTCGCCATTCCACCCAATCGGCAAAGCAAACTTCGACGTGCTGTTGCTGATGCTGCGGATCAGTTGGCCAAAGGGACACCAGCCGGGGCAAGTCGCCAAAGCCTAGTGAGCCAAGCAGCAGCGCGTGATAGACGCTAAAGAGAATCGTGGCGGCCGCCAACCCTAGGGTAAGCCCGGTGAACGCGGGCCAGGTGAAGCGTGGGCTGCGCAGCAGTTGCCGGGCGTTATGAAGCATTCACCCTGGACGCGCCACTTGCCTGAACGTCACGCCGAATCGGCGCGACTTACGACGAGAGCCGAATTCTTGCTGCCGAAGGCGATGCAGTTGCAGACGGCATGCTCCACGGCGAGTTCGCGCGCCCCTTCGGCCAGATAGTCGAGGTCGCATTCCGGGTCCGGAACTTCCAGGTTGGAGGTGCCGTGCATCTTGCCGTCGCGCATTCCCAGCAGCGTCGCCGCCAAGCCGGCTGCCCCGCAGGCGCCCTGCGGATGGCCGATGATGCTCTTGAGCGCCGAGCCCGGCAACTTCGCGGCATGGTCGCCGAAGGCCAGATGCATGGCGCGGGTCTCGATGCGGTCGTTTAGTTCGGTCCCCGTGCCGTGATAGCTGACGTAATCCACGGCCTCCGGCGGCAGTGAGGCCTCCTGCAGCGCTAGCGTCATGGCGCGCGCCGGCTCTTCCCCGCACTCTTCCAGCCGCACGCGGTGGAACGCCTCGCAAGTGGAGCCGTAGCCGCGCAACTCCCCGTAGATTTGGGCTCCCCGGGCCAGCGCCATCTCGCGCTCTTCGAGGACAAAGTACCAGGCCCCTTCAGCGATCACAAACCCGTCCCTGTCCTTCGAGAACGGTCGCGAGGCCCGCGCCGGCTCATGGTTCCAGCGGCTCGACATGATGCGCATGATGATGAAGCCCCGCATAATTAGCGGAGCAAGCGGCGCGTCCACCCCGCCGGCGACAATCCGGTCGAGCGTCCCGTAGGCGATCGAGCGGTAGGCGTAGCCGATCGCATCGGTCGAGGATGTGCAGCCGTTGGAGAGCAGGTGGCTGTAGCCGCGGAGGCCGTAGCGCATGGAGACTTCGCTGGCCAGGGTGCCGGGCGTCGAGGTCGGGACGACGTAGACGCTGCATTCCTTCGGCCGGCCCGTGTAGTAAAGCTCGTACTGACGCTCGGTGAACTCCCAACTGGCCCCGCCGGAGCCAGTCACCAGCCCGATGGACCGCAGTTCGTCCCGGCTCATCCGCTCCGTATCGAGACCTGCATCGGCTAGAGCTTCGCCCGCCGCGCAGATCGCCAGCGGAGCCGCGCGCGACACGTGCGGACGGTCCTTGGCGCTCACAAACTGCGTCTCGTCGAAGCCCTCCACCTGACCGGCCACCCGTACGGCCAACTCAGAAGCGTCAAATCGTTCGATGGGGCGGATGCCGCTTTCGCCACGCAGCGTTGCGGACCAAAAGGCCTCCCGGCCAATCCCGTTCGGACTCACGGCACCGATACCGGTGACCACCACACGTCGTTTCAAGGAGGCTCCTTGGCCGGGGATTGCTGTTAAGCTACTGTGCTAGTATAGGCGTTTTTCCGTGGATGACCTTGAATCGATTCTGCCGGCGCCCCGTCCCGGCCCTGGACCGCCCGGCTCTGAACCGCCGGTTGCGAGCGAACCGATCGTCATCGTCCCCACCGCCGCCCCTCGTCCCGCCAGTTGGGGCCTCCGGGCACTTTCCGGTCTCGAAGCCGGAATTCTCGCCTCGGCCATCATGCTCCTTTGGATCGCGCTTGGCTGCTGGATCCAAGGACAATCCTTTTGGACCATCCCCAACCTGTTGGCCGCCACCTTCTACGGAGGGCGCATGCTTCGCCCGGACTTCGTGATGCGCACCTTTGCGGGGTTATCCCTGCACTTCGCCATTGGGGGGATGGTTGGCGCATTGTATGGTGTCCTCCGCCCCTCTTCGTGGCCTGCCTTTACCACCGCGTTTATGGGTATGCTTTATGGCGTGGTTCTGTACAGCTTGGGCACGCTTTGGTTTTGGAAACGGGTGAACGGCATGATGGCGGTTTACTCGACACAAACGTTCATCTTGGTGGGCTACGTGCTGTTCGGCGTGGCTCTCGGCCTAATTCCCTCGCGTCTGCGCTCGCTCGAACGCCACTTCTTGGTACACTGAGGGTTAAGGTAATAGTCTCGTTCATGGAACCCGTGCGTCTCCGCTGCCGGGCACAATCACCAAATTGAATGAAACGAATTTTGGATCTGGGACGTCTTAAGTTGGGCGCAGAGAGGAAAGGACCGAGCTACTGATGCAGTTCTCCAGGCAGTCTTGCCTGAGCGCACTTTTCTCTTATCTGATTGCATTTGGGCTTTTTTTCGTTCTCCATGGAGGCACCAGCCCGTTGCTCGCGCAACAGGCTGCTGGTCAGCAGACCCCCCCTCCGCAGAAGAAGCAGAACCCTTTTGAGTCCGTGCCTCAAGCCGAACCCCCGAAGCCGGAAGCGCCCCCAGCGGCGAAGCCCGGTCAGCCCCCCGTCCAGCGACCCGTTCTTGAGACTCCGGTCCCCGCAGATGCGCCGAAGGCACCCGCAGAGGATGTCATCGAAGCGATCGAATTTCGCGGCGCCCGTCGCGTCCCTCAAGACACCCTTCGCGCCCTGATCTTTACCAAAAAGGGTGATAAGTACGACCCTGAAACCCTGAACCGTGACTTCATGGCCCTCTGGAACACGGCTCGCTTCGACGATCTTCGTCTCGAACGCGAGGCCGGCACCACGGGCTGGATCCTGCGCTGGCTCGTCACCGAACGCCGCGTAGTCCGCTCCATTAAGTACGATGGCGCCAAGTCGGTCACCGTCTCGGAAATCCTTGATCGCTTCAAGGAGCGCCGCGTTGGGCTCCAGGTGGAATCGCAATACGACCCGAACAAGGTCCAGCGTGCCGCCAACGTCCTGAAGGAGTACCTGGCTGAACGCGGCCGCCAGTTCGCCACGGTCACCCCGGAAGTTCGCCAGATCCCGCCCTCGTCGCTGGAAGTCACCTTCAAGGTCACCGAAGGTCCCAAGGTTAAAGTCGGCAACCTCAATATTGAAGGCAATCAGGTCTTCAGCGACAAAGTCGTTCGTCGCGCGATGAAGAACCTGAAGCCCATCGGCATTCCCCACTCGCTGATCGCCGAAAGCCTCTTCGCCAAAACCTTTGACTCGAGCAAGCTCGAAGAAGATAAGGACCGCATCCGGCAGTTCTACCAGGAGCGTGGCTACTTCACGGCGCGCGCCACGGGTTCGGACTACACCATGCGGGACACCTACCCCGCCAAGATTCGTCCGTTTATCTTCTGGCCCAAGGGTAAGCCCGGCAAGTCCGCCGACGTCACGGTCACCGTGGAAGAAGGCCGCAAGTACAAACTGAACAAGATCAACTTCTCCGGCGTCAAGTTCTTCCGCACGCCGGAATCGCTCTTCCGGCCGATCTTCGGCATGGGCGAAGGCGACGTCTTCTCCACCCAGAAACTGCAAAAGGGCCTCGAGCAACTGCGGAAGCTGTACGGCGAGTTCGGCTTCCTCGACATGGTGCCGGAGCCGGGCTTCGAGCCCCAGCCCAATTCTGACAAGATCGACTTGTCGCTGAGCGTCGACGAAGGCAAGCAGTTCTTCGTTCGCCGTCTCGACTTCACCGGCAACACCACCACGCGCGACAAGGTCATCCGCCGCGAAATTCTGATCGACGAAGGCGACCTGTTTAACTCCCGCCTCTGGGAAATTTCGCTGCTTCGCCTGAACCAGTTGGGCTACTTCGAAGTGCTGAAGGAACAGGAAGCGGCCACCATCACGCGCGACACCAAGAACAACACCGTCGACGTGACCCTGAAGGTAAAAGAACGCGGCAAGAACTCGGTGCAACTCTCCGGCGGCGTGTCTGGCATTGCCGGCAGCTTCGTGAGCTTCGGCTACTCCACCAACAACTTCCTCGGCTTGGGCGAAACGCTCTCGCTCGACTCGCAGATCGGTGACCGTATCCGTTCGGTGAGCTTCGGCTTTACGGAGCCCTACTTCATGGATAAGCCGATCCAGGTTGGCTTCACTGTCATGACGCAGCGGTTTAACTACGACCAGGGCCGCGAAGTGTCGCTGCTCTCCGGCCGCAACCTGATCCCGTACTTCAACTCGCTCGGCACCAACAACCTGCTCAACTACGTCTCGAATGGCTACGGCTTCACCACCTTCGCCAGCACGCTGCTCAAGCGCAGCTTCGCTCGCGTCACGATGACCTATTCGTTCAACGTGAATAGCATTCGGACGCAGTCCGAGTCCGCCGAGACCTACTTCAAGTACATCAACTTCCAGGGTCTCGACGGCCCGAACTCGCTCTCGGGCATCCGCTCGAGCGCCATCACGCCGTCGTACACCTTCAACACCATCGATCATCCGATTACGCCTTCGCGCGGTAAGAGCCTGTTCGTCTCGGCTCAGTTCGCCGGCAGCTTCCTGGGCGGCAACGTCAATGAAATTGCCCCCACCGCCGAGTTCAAATATTTCCGCGCTGGCTTCAAGAAGGGCCACGTCATCGGTATGCGTTTGTTGGGCCGCTACATCACCGGTTACGGTGGCCGTGCGGCGCCTCCGTTCTCCCGCTTCTACATGGGCGGCGAGAACGACATTCGCGGCTTCGACATCTGGAGCGTCAGCCCCTTCGCCTACCTGCCGTCGGAAGGCACCGTGAACGTCTTGAACGCTGACGGTTCAGCCCGTACGCAGAAGGTCATCCAGGATGGTGCCGAAGTCACCGTGAACGTCACCCAGCGCATCCCGACCTATCAACTCACCTTCATCGGTGGCGATACCCAGGCGCTGAGCAATCTCGAATACCGCATTCCGATCTTCGGACCGGTGGTATTAGCTGCGTTCGTCGATACCGGTGTGAACCGCGTCACGAACCGTGGACAGTTGAACCTGAACGACAGCCGCGTGCGCGAACTGAATGGCTTGTTCCCGCAGGCGGGCTTCGAACGGCAGATCAAGGTCGCCGAAGCCACGCAGAAAATGCGTATGTCGACCGGGGTCGAAATGCAAATCATGATGCCGGTGGTCAACGCACCGTTCCGGTTCTATTGGGCATATAATCCGTTCCGTACGGAAACGTTCCTCCAGCCACCCATCGTGGCTGACCGTTCCATGTTCCCCAACCAGCAGACCTTCCTGCAGTCGGTGGCATTGTTCGGACAGGCCTCTCCCTTCTTTGAACGGGCGCGGACGTTCCGATTTACGATCAGCCGGACCTTCTAAGAAGTCCGGAAAGCGGGGAAACGATTTGGGGGCGGCTGCGTCCATCTCGTCGTAAGATTGACAAGGAGATTCTGACAGTGAAATTGAACGTTATGTCGGCCGCCCTCTGCCTTGGCGCCCTCACCTTTAGCGGTGCTCTCTTCGCTCAGGCGCCGCCCGCCAAGATCGGCACCATCAGCATTCAGCAGGCGATCATCGGAACCAAGGACGGCCAGAAAGCCGTTCAGACCCTCCAGGCGAAGGTCGAACCGAAGCGCAAGGAACTCGAAGCGAAGCAAGCCCAGATTGGGCAACTCGAAGACCAGCAGCGCAAGAGCGCCAATACCGCCAGCGCCGATACCCTCCGCAAACTCGCCGCGGACATCGAGCAGAACAAGAAGGCTCTTCAGCGCATGGCCGAAGACGCCGAAGCGGAAAGCCAACAGGAACAGAACCGCCTCCTGAATGAGCTTGGCGGCCGCATCATGCAGGTGATCGACAAGTACTCCCGCGACAACGGCTTCACCCTGATCCTCGACATCAGCAATCAGCAGACCTCGCCCGTCCTGTGGCAGGCCACCGGTGTCGACATCACCGCCGACATCATTAAGCTCTACGACAGCAACGCGCCGTCCACGCTGGCTCCGGCGCCGGCCAAGCCCGCGGCCACGACGCCCGCTCCGGCTGCTCCGCCCGCCAAAAAGGTTCCCGGCGCGAAGTAACTTCGCCGCGCTCGCAGTTTGCCGAAAAGGCCGCCTTCGGGCGGCCTTTTTGCTTTCCCGCGTCCGTCGCCCTTAAGATCGTAAAGCTGGCTTTCCCGCCCTAATGGAGTACTCCCGCATGGATCGTCGCAGTTTCGCGAAGTCGCTATTGGCCTTGCCCGCCGTGCCCTCGGCCGTCGCCCAGGAGGTGCAGAAGCGCAACCAGGGTTTGCCGCCGCTGACGATCAAGGATGTTAAGACCATCGTCACCACCGGCGGCGCGCGCTACCGTTGGGTCTTCGTCAAGATCCTCACGTCGGAGCCCGGCCTCTACGGCCTCGGATCCGCCAACAACGCCTACCAGACGCAGGCCGTCATCGCCGCCATTGAGAACCATCTCAAGCCGTGGCTTATCGGGAAGGATGTCGCCCAGATCGAAGACCTCTGGCAAAGCGCACACCTCCGTACCTACTGGCGTAACGGCCCGGTGAACAACAACGTTCTGAGCGGCATGGATATGGCCTTGTGGGATATCAAGGGCAAGCGCGCCGGGATGCCGGTGTATGAACTCCTGGGCGGCAAAGTGCGCGACGCCGTTCCCTGCTACGACCATGTCGGCGGCAAGGACGCGAGCGAAGCGGCCGAAGCCGTTCAGAAGTCCCTCGCCAGTGGCTATCGCCACATCCGCGTGCAATTCGGCGGTTATGGCGGGGGCGGCTTTATCAGTCCCGGTACCGGCTCGCGCCCCGAAGGTGCCCGCAACCTTCCCGCCTTCGACGAAGAGCTGTACGTCGAGAAGGTGACGAAGATGTTCGAAGAAGTCCGCGCCAAGGTCGGCTTTGAGCCCAAGCTCTGTCACGACGTCCATTCCCATCTCACCGGCATGAACGCGGCCGAGTTCTGCCGCCGTCTGCAGCCTCTGCAGATGCTCTTTGTGGAAGACGTGCTCGCTCCGGAGCAAGTCTCCTGGTACAAGCACATCCGCCAGGTTTGCACCACGCCTCAAGCCGTCGGCGAGCTTTTCACGCATCCATTCGAGTACCTGCCGCTCATCTCGGAACGTCTGATCGACTACGTCCGCTGCCGCGTCTCCGGCATCGGCGGCATCACCCCGGCGAAAAAGGTCGCCACCATGTGCGAGGTCTTCGGCACCAAGACGGCCTTTCAGGAAGGCGGCGAGAATGATCCCGTCAACCAACTGGCGGCTTACCACGTCGACATCTCGAGCCCCGGCTTTGGCATTCAGGAGGAGAATCACTTTCCGCCCTCGGTCTACGAGATCCTGCCCGGCACCGCCGAGATTCGCAAAGGCTATCTGTATGGCAACGGCAACCCCGGTCTGGGCATCGACATCAACGAAGCGCTCGCCGCACGCCATCCCGTCAGCGTGGGCCCGCTGCCCAACGGCGGCGCTTATCCGCTCGATCGGGCGATGGACGGCAGCGTCGTCAAGCCTTAACCGCTTGCCCTGAACCGGACCGGTTAAACTGGACCCTGAGCCGTATGCCGCGCGATGTCCATCTGAATGTCCTGCTGCCCAAGAATCGGGACCATCTGGGTACGATTCGCGTGGAAGTGGACGGCGTTCCCACCGCCGAGTTCCGTGTGCTCGGCCGCGGCTCGAGCACCGTGGGCGGCAAGTCCACCGGCAATCCCCAGCGCGATCCTTTTAAGTACGCGGGCAACACGCCTACCGGCGACTATGTCAGTCCGGGCATCGCGGCGACCGATCAATGGAACGCCTCCAGCTACGGACCCTGGGGCGCCATCCGCCTCAAAGCCGTCGCCGGCGATGCCTTGCTCGCGGAGCAGGTCTTCCATCGCAGCGGCTTCCTGATTCATGGCGGCTCGCCCGGACGCTTCAGCGGCTACAACCCGACCCTGGGCTGCCTGCGCGTCAGCAACGACGACATGCGCTCCCTGATCGGTCTGATCACCGATCTCCAGGACAACCCCGTCGCTCAGCGCTGTGAAATGGTTTCCATCCGCATCACCGTTCGCGAATAAACAGGAGCAGAATGTCTCAACCTTCCATTGCCACCGTGACCATTGATGACGTCAAATTCAAGTCGCTTTCGGCCAGCTTGCGTTTGGTGACGCCGGAAGACTTCACGGGCCGCCCGCAGATCGGCGCCCACCATACCAACATCGACATCATCGTCGACGCGCACGATAACCAGAACTTGCCGTTTGCCAACCTCAAGCGGCTCTACGAACTCTCGCGCCACGTCACCGAAGAAGCCATCGTGGACATGAAGATCGAATGCTGGACCGACGACTCCGCGCAGGACACCATCTGCGTCTGGAAGTTTCGCGGCTGGATCAGCCACTTCCAACTGCACACCGGTCACGGCAATCATGAACTGCACCTGGGTCTGCATCCGGCCCTGAAGTCGGACCAGACCCTGGATTTGGAAATGACCAACTAAGCGGCCTACACCATGTACATGCCGCCGTTGATCTCGATCGTCTGCCCCTGGATGTAGCGCGAACCCGGCGCGCACAGGAACAGCACCACGTCGGAGACGTCGTCGTTCGTGCTCAGCCGGCCCTGCGGCGTCTGCGCCACCACGCTATCCAGCATCTGCTTGTTCGAGAACACTTCGTGGAAATGATTGTCCACGGTGCCGGGGCTCACCGCATTCACGCGGACGCCTTGCGGCGCCAGTTCTTTCGCGAGGCCCTTCGTGATCGCCGACACCGCCGCCTTCGCCGCGGCATAAACCGTCGCGCCTGGTCCACCGCCGTTGCGGGCGGCGATCGAACTCACGTTGATCACCACGCCGTTCTTGCGCTCGATCATCCCCGGTGCCACGGCCTTAGCGATGAAATAGACGCTCTTCACGTTCAGATTCATCACCTCATCGAACAACTCGGGCGTGTACTCCAGCAGCTTCGCGCGCTTCACCAGGGAGCCGGCGTTGTTCACCAGGATGTCCCATTCCGGCTTCAGTCCGGCGCAGAAGGACGCGATCCCCGCTTCGGTGGCCAAGTTCGCTTGCACCAAGGTTGACTCGGCGCCCAGCGCCTTCAGCGAAGCCTGCACTTCCGCCACGCCTTCGGGGAAGGAATTGAATTGCAGCAGAAAGCGGCGCACACCGGCCCGCGCCAGCGTCAATGCCGTGGCGGCGCCAATGCCGCGCGACGCGCCCGTAATCAGCGCGCTTTCCAAGGGACCATTCGGTCCTTCCAGTTTCGTCATCGGTTCTCCTCATCGTTGGTTTGTCCGGTGGACGCGCCACGTGCGCGGCGTCGTTTCGTCCCGGGCTTGATCGTCTCGTTGGTCTGCCCCCAGCGGGCCAGATTGTAAGTTCGCGTATAGCCGGCCGTCGTATTCGAAAGCTCTACCCGCACCGCGCCATTGGCATCGCAGATGAAGCGCTCGTGGATCTCCTGGTGCTGCGCCGCTTCGCTGTGCACCACGGCGATCGCCGCGAGTGACGGCAGGTTCGCCAGCGCCGGATCGAAGGGAAAGCGGATCTCGTCCCAGAACGCCAAGTCGCCCGCCGGCTCGCCGTCGCGATTCACGTCCGCGGCTTCCAGATAACGGAAATGCCCGATGTTGTGCACCGGGTAATAGCGGCGCTCTCGCACCAGCGGCGGCTGCTTCGCAAACGGCAGCGTCGTTCCGCGTTCAAAAATCACATCGAGCCAGGCGCGCCGGCCATGGTCGGCCTCGCGCCAGACTCCGAAGGCCCTCCCAAACCGATCCCGCACCATCGCGCCCGGTTGATCGTCCGCATGAATCGCGAGCCCGATCGCCGTCGCCGCGCGCGTATAGGCAGACCGTTTCACACTGCGCCCAAAACTCTCGCGCAACATTCGGGACACCAGCGGTAGCTCGCTGCCGCCTCCCGTCACATACAACGCATCGATCGTTGCGGTCGGCCCCAGTGACTTCAATAGCTCTTCCACCACTTCCACGGATTGCTGAATGCGCGGCCGCGCGGACCCTTCAAAGAGGCCGACGGCGATGTTCACGCTGCCCCAGCCGGGGCGCACCGCTTCCAGATCCACGCTGATGCGCTTGGTGGTGGGTTTAATCGCTTCTTTGCGCTCGCGGCATTCTTCCAGCAGCCGATAGGTTTCGCTCGCGTCCAGCATGCGCCGCCGGTCTTCGTCGAGCGCGAGTTCGGCAATCATTTCGTCGAAGTCGTCGCCGCCGAAATGCGGCAACCCCGCCGTCGATACCACGATGTTTTCTTTGTCCGCGGTGCGCAGAATCGAAGCATCGAACGTGCCGCCGCCCAGGTCATAGACCAGAATGGTCTCTTCCTTCGCCGGCCCATCCTGACGATGTCGATGCGCAAACTCGACGCTTGCTGCCGACGGCTCATTCAGCATCCCCAACACCGTGAAGCCGCCTTGGCGGAAGGCTTCCGCTGTCAGGTAACGCTGATTCGAGTTGGCGTTGGCCGGAATGCCCAACACCGCTTCTAGCGGCTCAGTTGCTTTAAGCCCCGCGTTGGACTGTTCCCGCAATGCCCTAGCCAATGCTCCGGCCAAGCCCGCCAACAAATCGATCACCAGCGCCGACTGGCCGCCCGCCTCCAGCCTCGTATGCGGACCCGCCCCATGCAACTCCCGTTTCAACGACCGGATCAGCGTCCATTCGGGATCGCCCTGATGCGCCACCGCCTGCCAGCCATAGTGGATTCCCTCCGGCCCAAAAGCGATCGTGGGCGGATACCAGTCCCGGCTTTCGCCGTCGTTCGTATCGAAGGAAACCACCGGGTAATTGCCACGGTCCGCCGCGGCGACGACAATGCGCGTAGTGCCAAAATCGATGCCGAGTTTCATGCTTCCTTCTATTCGAGCATTAAACGGGACCACGCTAAAATGGTGTTTTGAACTTCGCCGAAATTCTGAATAACTCCCGGTTTATCTCGCTTTCGAGCGCGCTCGCCGTCCTCACGGCCATGATCACCCCCGCGCTGCTCATTTCCGCCACCGGTACGTTCATTCTCTCCACGTCCAACCGCCTTGGCCGCTGTGTGGACCGCATGCGCGTGATCACCGCTACCCTCGAAGCTGACCAAACCGAACATCACATGACCGAGGAGCGCAAAACGTTCCTCATGGCCCAGATCAGCGTCATGGCCCAACGCGCGCGAATTCTGGCCCGCGTGCTGGTGTTCCTCTACTTTGCCTCCGGCATCTTCATGGCCTCCAGCGTCGCCATCGCCGTCGCCAGTGTCGCCATGGAGAACTGGAGCTGGCTGCCGCTGATCCTCGGCATCTCCGGCGCCGTTTGCCAGTTCGTCGCCAGCATTCTGCTCATCAAGGAAGCCCGGCTCTCGCGAGTGAACCTCGAAGGCGAAGTGAAGTACTTCGTCAAACTCGCGCACCGCGAGTTAGGCCCCGGGCCGGACTAGGAAGCTCACCGTCATTTCGTCCTTCGTGCCGATCGCCCCCAACAGCGCCGATGGGGGCTTGAGCTTGAAATCGGTCAGCTTCACGGTCGCCGTTCCTTCGCAAGCGCCGTCTTTCTCCGTCAAGTGAATCACCACCGGCTTCGTCACATTCCGGATCGTCAGGTCGCCCCGCACTTCGTACGCGCCGGAGCCCTGCGCCGCGATCGCGGTCGAGACAAACTTCAGCAGCGGATACTTCGCCGAGTCCATCATGTCCATTTGCGCGGCCTCGACGATTTTCTTTGCGTCCTTGGCGCTCACCCAGTCGTCCTTCAGCACCGCACTCCGGGCTTCGATCTCCAATTGGATCGACGAATTCTCCGGATGCGCCTGATCGAGTTCCAGCATGCCGCGATACCGTTCAAACTCGAAGACATGCTTTTTGCCGCTCATCAGGCCCGTCTTTTCCACCTGCAAGGTGAAGTGCGTGCCGGGCGCGGGAGCGACGCGCAGATTCCGCCGCTCGGCGGCCGTCAGCCAGCCCGGCAGCAGGCTCAGCAGGAGTAAAATGCGCATCGGTCTTCATACCTCCACGGCAGGCGCTCTTGAGAACTCGGCTCTTGAAGCGATGAAACTGGGCGCCAACACGTTTCAAATTTTCTCCGCCTCCCCGCGCATGTGGCGCGTGCGTCCCGTCTCGCTTCTCTCGGTGGTGGAGCTGCGCCGGTTGCGCGAAGCACATGACCTTTTCCCGCTCGTCATCCACGACAGCTACCTGATTAACCTGGGCTCCCAGGACCCCACCGTGCGCTCTCAGTCCATCGCCGCCTTCCGCGGCGAAATCGAACGCGCCCTCACCATCGGCGCCGAGTATCTGGTCTTACATCCGGGCAGCGCCAAGGAATATTCCCGCGAACAGACCATCGCCGCTGTCGCTGCCGGCATGGGCGAGGCTGCGCGTGGCCTGCGCGGCTCGCTGCAACTCCTGATTGAAAACACGGCGGGGCAAGGCTCGGTGCTGGGGAGTACACTGGAAGAACTAGCGGAAATCAGGCGCCAAGCGCAAGCCGGTCTCGACTTCGAGGTCGGGTACTGTCTCGATACCTGTCACAGTTATGCTGCCGGTTACGACTTGGCCAGTGCGGTCGGGCTGGCGCAGTTTGTCGAGTTAGCCGACTCGGTATTGGGGCTGCAGCGAGTGCCTGTGTTTCACGCCAACGATTCGAAGGGTGGGTTGGGATCGCGACTGGATCGCCACGCTCACATCGGTGAGGGTCTGCTGGGCGAAGCCGCTTTCGAGTGGCTTTTACGTCACCCTCGGCTCCAACACGCCGCCTTCATTCTGGAGACGCCGGTGGAAGGCCAGCGTCGGGATCTCGAGAAATTGAAAGAGCTATGCCGGAAAAGTCCTACAATCCGCAAGAAATTGAAGTAAAGTGGCAGGCCCGCTGGGATGCGTCGCCTGACCTGTATCGTGCCGACTCGGCCTCGGCTAAGAAGAAGTATTACGTCCTCGAAATGCTCCCCTATCCGAGCGGCCGGTTGCACATGGGTCACGTGCGCAACTACTCCATCGGCGACGCCCTCGCCCGCTACATGTGGATGCGCGGTTACGACGTGCTCCATCCCATGGGTTGGGACTCCTTCGGCATGCCCGCCGAGAACGCCGCCATCAAGTCCAAGCGTCCGCCTGCCGAGTGGACTTTCGCCAACATCGCCGCCATGAAGGTGCAGATGAAGCGCATGGGCTTCAGCTACGACTGGGATCGCGAGATCGCCAGTTGCACGCCCGAATACTACCGCTGGAACCAATGGTTCTTCCTGAAGATGTTCGAGCGCGGCCTCGTCTATCGCAAGCAAAGCAAAGTCAACTGGTGTCCGGAATGCGCCACCGTGCTCGCCAATGAGCAAGTGGTCGATGGCTGCTGCTGGCGTCACGAAACCACCAAGGTCATCCTCAAGGAACTCGAGCAGTGGTTCTGCAAAACCACGGCTTACTCGGACGCTCTGCTCGACGACATGAAGCAGATCGAAGCCGGTTGGCCCGAGCGCGTACTGACGATGCAGAAGAACTGGATCGGCCGTTCCGTCGGTTCGGAAGTCGACTTCACGCTTGCCGGCACCACTCAGAAGATTCGCGTCTTCACCACGCGGGTCGACACCATCTACGGCGCTACCTGCGTCATCCTCGCTCCGGAGCACCCGCTGAGCGCGGGCTTAGTCGCCGATCAGGCCGCCCTCCAAGCCATGATCGACGAGCAGGCGCGCAAGGACCCCGCCGACGTCGAGAAGAATGGGTTCTTCACCGGTCACTATGCCGTCAACCCGTTCAGCGGCGCGCAAGTGCCGATCTGGATCGGCAACTTCGTCCTGATGGGCTATGGCACCGGCGCCATCATGGCCGTGCCCGCCCACGATGAGCGCGATTTCGAGTTCTGCACGAAGTACGGCATCCCCATCCGCGCCGTCATCCGCCCTGTCGATGGCGCTCTGCCGGAAACGGTCACCGCAGCCTTCGGCGAGTATGGCGTCGTCGAGAACTCCGGTGAGTTCAGCGGACTGCCTTCCGCCGAAGCGCGCACGAAGATGAATGCGCACGCGGAAGCCAACGGCTTCGGCAACGCCGCGATCACCTATCGCCTCAAGGACTGGGGCATCTCGCGCCAGCGCTACTGGGGCACCCCGATCCCCATCGTCCATTGCCCGCAGTGCGGCGTCGTGCCCGTGCCCTACGAGCAGTTGCCCGTCAAACTGCCGCTCGACGTCGATATCACCGGCGCCGGTGAGTCGCCGCTGAAGCGCGTCCCCGAGTTCGTGAACGTCGCTTGCCCGAAGTGCGGCGAACCCGCCCGGCGCGAAACCGACACGATGGACACCTTCGTCGATTCGTCTTGGTACTTCTATCGCTACGCCGATCCGCACAACGATCAGGCTCCCTTCGATCCCGCCAAGGTTGCGCCCTGGTTCCCGATTAATCAGTACATCGGCGGTGTGGAGCACGCCATTCTGCACCTGATCTACTCGCGCTTCTGGACCAAGATGATACGCGACATCGGCCTCATCCAGAACGATGAGCCCGTGCGCAATCTCTTCACTCAGGGCATGGTCATCAAAGACGGCGCCAAGATGTCGAAAAGCCTCGGCAACGTCGTCGACCCCGACGAGATGGTCGCCAAGTTCGGCGCCGACACATGCCGCATGTACATCCTTTTCGCGGCCCCGCCCGAAAAGGATCTCGACTGGAACGAGAGCAGCGTCGAAGGCGCCTTCCGCTCCATTGGCCGCATCTATCGCTTCGTCACCCGCAACGCCGAGCGCTCGGGCGGCGACCCCACTGACGCTGATCGCCAGGCCCTGCGCAAGCTCCATCAGACCCTCGCCAAAATCACCACCGACTTCGATTCGCGCTGGCACTTCAACACCTCGATCGCCGGCCTGATGGAACTCACCAACCAGCTCTATCTGCTCGAAAGCACCATGTCCGGCGCCGCCATGCAGCAGGTGCTGCCGGTGTTGGTGCAGTTGCTCGCGCCCTTCGCGCCTTACACCGCGGAAGAGCTTTGGGAAGAGTTGGGCCGCCCCGGGCCGGTCTTCCGTCAGCCTTGGCCGGAAGCTGATCCGGAACTCGCCAAAGAAGACGCTGTCGAAGTCCCGGTGCAGGTCAACGGCAAGCTTCGCGGCCGCATCCAGGTTCCCATCGGAACCGCTAAAGACGAACTCGAACGCCTGGCTCTGGCGGACGAAAAGGTGACGCCGTGGCTCGACGGCAAGCAGGTGGCCAAAGTCATCGTCGTGCCGGACAAACTGGTGAACATTGTGGTGAAGTAAGTGCCGCATCTGTTCCCGCGACAGTTTGTCGAGAGTGCCGAAGCGTCCCATCGCTCGTACACGGTGGCTGAGGCAGAAGAATATACCCGCTGGCTCGCCACCGCGCATTACGAAAACTTCCACGTCGTCAGCTTTCTCCTGCCGAAGGCGCTGCATCAGGATTTCTACAATGTGTACTCGTTCTGCCGTTGGGCCGACGACTTAGGCGACGAGTTCGGCGACCCCGCCCGCAGTCTCGACCTGCTCGCTTGGTGGCGTCGCGAATTGCATGCCATGTACGCGGGCGAAACCCGCCATCCCGTCTTTGTGGCGTTGAAAGGCACTGCCGAAAAGCACGCCTTGCCCATCGACCCTTTTGACGATCTCATCACCGCCTTCATCCAGGATCAGACCGTCAGCCGCTATCAGAACTGGGCCGAGCTCGAAGGCTATTGTTTGAACTCCGCCAACCCTGTCGGCCGTCTCGTGCTCATGCTCTGCGGCTATCGCGACGACGAGCGCTTCCGTCTGTCCGACGCCACCTGCACCGGCCTCCAACTCGCCAACTTCTGGCAGGACGTCACGGTCGACTGGGACAAGGACCGCGTCTATCTGCCCCTCGACCTTCTCGCCAAACACGGCGCCACCGTCGACCAGATTGCCCAGCGCCGTTTCACCCCTGCCTTCGCCGCCGCCATGCGCGAAGCCGTCGCCGAAGCGCGCCGCCACTTCGCCAACGGCCTGCCTCTTGTCAAAATGGTCGACCGACAACTGTCGCTCGATCTTGACCTTTTCAATCGCGGTGGCCTCGCCATCCTTGATCGCATCGAAGCCGAAGGCTTCGACGTTTTGAAGGCCCGCCCCCGCATCACCAAAGTCGCGCGCGTGCGCATTCTCATGGGGAGCCTGGCCCGATGGGCTTTCCGAGCGGCGTAGGCGACCCTGTCGCCGCCTCTTACGCCTGGTGCCGGGACCTCGCCCGCCAGCGCGCCAAGAACTTTTACTACTCGTTCCGGCTGCTCTCCAAGCGCCAGCACGACGCCATCTGCGCCGTGTATGCCTTCATGCGCGTCTGCGACGATCTCTCCGACGATCCCGGGCTCACCCTCGAGCAGCGTCAGACCGCGCTGGCCAACTGGCGCCGCGACCTCGACCTCGCCCTAGGCGGCCTCCAGACCATGCCGCGCCATCCGGTCTGGCTCGCTCTCTACGACGCCGTTCTTAAATACAAGATCCCTGCGGCCTACCTGCACCAGATGATCGATGGCGTCACCTCGGACCTCGTCTTTGCGCCCGTCCAAACCTTCGATCAGCTCTACCGCTATTGCTACCAGGTGGCTTCCGTCGTCGGCCTCACTGTCATCCACATCTTCGGCTACGAAGGCGAAGCCGCCCTGCCCCTCGCCGAGAAGTGCGGCATTGCTTTCCAGCTCACGAATATTTTGCGCGATGTGCGAGAGGATGCCCAGAACGGGCGTGTTTATCTCCCGGCGGAGGACCTGGAACGATTCGGAGTTACGGCAGAGCAATTGGCTGGCGGCAAAGCGAACGACGCTTTCCGCAGCCTGATGCGCTTCGAGGCCGAGCGTGCCGGCCGATATTACGACGAGTCGCGTCCGCTCATCGGCCTGATTCATCCGGGCAGTCGAGCGTCCATGCGCGCCCTGATCGAGATTTACTCGCAGCTGTTGGACCGGATCGTGGCGTCAAACTTCGACGTGCTGGAGCGCCGCATCGCGCTCAGCACGGGCGAAAAGGTTTGGATCCTGATGCGCGAACGCTTTCGCGGTTAGGGGATAATCGCGGTCTTCATGTGGCCGTTGTGGCTCATCAGGTGCTTGAACACCTCGAGGAGATTCTGCAGCGGCTCTTCCCGGTTCACGAAGTCGTGCGCCGTGATGTCGCCGCGCGAAACGGCGTTCAGCGCACGCTGAATCAACGCGGGAGTGTGGTGGAAGCTCGCTTTGAGCGTAATTTCCGAGTAGTGCAGACGGTTGGTGTCGAGGGAGATCGTCGTATCGTTCGGGCAACCGCCGAACAGATTCACCGTACCGCCGCGGCGCACCATGCCGACCGCTTCCTGCCAGGTCTGCGGCTTGCCGACTGCTTCGATCACGATGTCGGCGCCGTGCCCGCCGGTCCGCCCACGCACTTCGCTCACCACGTCGCGCGTATCGGCCGTCGAGATCACGTCCTGCGCGCCCATGCGCAGTGCGCGATCCAGCTGCGTCTTGCGGCGTCCGATGGCGATCACGCGCGCGCCCAGCAGCCCGGCAATGCGCACGAACATCAAGCCGATGGGGCCCAGGCCGATCACGGCCACATTGTCGCCCGCACTGATCCCGGAATCTTCAATTCCCTTCAGCACGCAGGCCAACGGTTCGATCAACGCCGCATCGGGATAGCTCACCTGCGGCGGAATTTCGTACATGTTCTTCTGCACGATGCGCGACGGAATCCGGATGAATTCGGCGTACGCGCCGTTGTTAAAGAGCAGATTTTCGCAGAGGTTCTCCGACTTGCGCCGGCAGTAAAGACATTCACCGCAAGGTGCCGAGTTGGCCGCCACCACGCGCTGGCCGACATGGAAGTTATCCACGTCTGCGCCCACCGCTACAATGTCGCCCGACAATTCGTGTCCAAACAACGCCGGAGGAACGATCATCCGCGCGTGATAGCCACGCCGGAAAACCTTCACGTCCGTGCCACAGGTCAGCGCCGCCCGGACGCGGACCAGGACATCGCCTGGACCAATTGGAGGAACCTCAACCGGCTCGATCTCTACATGTTCTTTACCGTAGAGAACGGCCGCGAGCATTCGTACGCTCACTCGTAACCACCCTTCAGCAACACCAGTACCAACACCCCAGTATACCTATTCCCCTCAGCCCATTGCGCCGAATCGATCAACTCGAAATTCTCGCGCGATTTTGGAGAAGACACAAGCCGTTCGCTGGCTGGCCACTTCATTAATTCTTCTGCACTTGGACGCATCGTCTACGACACGCCTTTCTGCGGCTCCACCAGAATTTTCAGCGACTGGTCGTCTGGATGCAGGGCCAGATTCATGCCCTCCTGGAAGCCGCTTAACGGAACTCGATGTGAAATAAGACGCTCCACCGGCAGCCGCCCGGAAAAAATCAAATCTGCCGACTCCCGCTGCAGGTCCACGTCGGCGCTGTACGAACCACAAATGATTCGCTCATCCTTACAGATGTCGGCTCCCGCCAACTCGATTCGTTCCTTCTCGGAAGTCTGCGCAAACAGAACGATCCTCGCCCCCGGCCGGGTCATCCGCACGGCCTGTTCGACGATTCCTGGAGCCGATACCGCCACAAACACCAGATCCGCCCCCCGGCCCTCGGTCCGCTCCCGCGCGAGCGCTGGCAAGTCGGTCTCGCGAGGGTCATAGGCCTCGTCGGCGCCCAGTTCCAGCGCCAGGGCCCGGCGCGAGGGCGACAGGTCGGTCGCGATGACGTGCGCGCCGGCGTTCTTCAGCAACATGGTGAATTTCAGCCCGATCGGACCCTGTCCCATCACCACCACCACGTCGGTCGGGCGCGGTGCCGCCTGCACCACCGCCTTCAGGCACGTGTTCAGGGGCTCCACCAGACTGGCCGCGGCGAAGCTCACGCCGGCGGGGATTTTCTCCACGCCTCGTTCTACGATCCAATCCATGATTCGGATGTATTGCGCAAAGCCACCGCCGGCGGGTTCAAACCCCGCCGTGATCCCCACCTTCTTGTAGACCGGACACTGCGCATACAGCTTCCGCTCGCAGTAAAAGCAACGGCTGCACGGGATGTGATGGAAGGCCACCACCCGGTCGCCCGGCGCAAACCGCGTCACGCCCTCGCCCGTCCGCACCACCACCCCTGCCGTCTCATGACCGTAGATCCGCGGACCCGCCAACAGGTCATACTCGATCTTCTTCAGATCTGTATGGCAAATCCCACATGCTTCCACGCGGACCAGCAACTCGCCCGGCCCGATCGCCGGCGTCGTCACTTCCTGCACTTCAACCTTTTGGTTTCCCGTATAGACTGCGGCCAGCATCCGGCCAGGAACTTCAGAAACGGCAGTCGGCAAGAAAGCCTCCCAAATTTTGTGCCGCCAGACGCGTCTGGCGTTGCAGCGTGCCGATCGCCGGCCCCAGCGTCAAGGGGCGCGTCAGGATCGCGAGCGCAATCCGCCCCTTGGCGAAGCCGCCGTCGGCTGTCCGATAGCGATTGAAATCGAGCGGCAGCGACTCGCCTGCCGTATCCGACACGCACTTGATGCACGCAAATCTCACGCCGCGCCGCCGCGCCGCGTCGCGCACCGCCGCGCTTTCCATTTCCACGGCCAACCCGTCGGCCGCCAGCGCCTGTTTCTCTTCGGCCGTCGCCGCCACGCGATCCTGCGACACGATCGCCCCCCGCCGAAACGCGGACGCGGTCACCGGCTGAGTGTCGCGGTCGTCGACGACGATCTCGCCTAATCGCAACTCCGGCACCAGGGCGCCGCAAGTCCCCGTTGAAATCAGTACGTCCACCGGACCTGCTTCGAGAATCGCTTCCGCCGCTCGCGCTGCCGCGCGGAACCCCGGCCCAAACGCTGTCATCCGCACCGTATCGCCGTCTTTGGTCTCGCCCTGCACGGACCGCCGGCTGACGTCGGCGAAGCGCTCACAGGCCGCCAAACGCTTAGAATAGGGCTCGAGCTCGTAGGGATCAGCCGCCACTAGGCCTAAAATCATGCCGCCATCCCTTGCTGCCGGAACCAGGACACCGCGCGCGCCAGCGCGTCGTCCACCGGCGACGGCGCGTAGCCCAACTCGCGAATCGCCTTCCGGCTGGAGGCGTACATCTTCTGCTTGGCCATGCGGACGGCATCGAGCGGCACTTCCGGCTCGCGTCCGGAGATCGCGGCCCACCCCGTGGACGCCGCGCCCGCCGCGTAAGCCACAAAGTGCGGAATCTGCCACGTGGGGGCCTTGCGCCCGGTGATGCGGGCTAGCCGCGCCAGGATCTCCCGCAGGTGCAGATTCTCCGACCCCAGGATGTAGCGCTCGCCTCGTCGGCCCTTGTCGAGCGCCAGCAGATGACCTTCGGCGCAATCGTGCACGTCCACCAGATTCAAGCCCGTATCGACAAACGCCGGCATCTTACCGGCCAGAAAATCCACCACGATCTTGCCCGACGGCGTCGGCTTGATGTCGCGCTCGCCAATGGGCGTCGTCGGATTGACGATCGTCACATCCAACTCTCGCGCCGCGGCGATCGCTTCCTGCTCGGCCAGAAATTTCGACTTCTTATACGGCCCGGTCATCTCCGCCAGCGACACCGGCTGGTCCTCATCGCCTTCGCCCTCTTCGGGAAATCCGATGCAACCCACCGTCGACGTATAGACCACGCGCTCCACGCCCGCCCGTCGCGACGCTGCCAGCAGATCGCGCGTCCCGGTGACGTTCGAGGCATACATCTCGCTTTCGTCACGCAGCCACAACCGGTAGTCGGCGGCGACATGGAACACATAGCGGCAACCCTGCACCGCGCGTTCGAGCGACGCCGCGTCGCGCAGGTCGCCTTTTACCGGTTCGGCCGCTAACCCCGCAATCGGTCCACCTTGCCGCGTCAGCGCACGCACCGCGTGCCCACGCTCCACCAGCCGTTGAGCAACGTGCCAGCCCAGAAAGCCTGTAGCGCCAGTGACCAGGGTAGTGGCCATAAGGGGACGCGGCGGACTAGGCCGCGCGCTTCGCCTTCAACCAGTCGCTCAAGGCCATGAGCGGAAAAGAGTCGCGATAGAGGTGGTAGGTCAGGTAGTAGACGTTCGGGAAGCCCGTGCCCGTGGCGAGTTCCTCGAACCACGTGCCATCGGCCCGCTGCGTCTCCACCAGATACTCAATACCATGCTGCACGCTGTGCGAGGTGTCGTCGCCCCCCGCCAGCAGGCCCATCACTGCCCACGCCGTTTGCGATGCCGTGCTCGGCGCCGCCACAAAGCTGCCCTTGCGATAGGACTCGCAGCTTTCGCCCCAGCCGCCATCGGCATTCTGGATACTGCGCAGCCACTCGCCGGCCCGCAGCACGTGCGCCTCGCGGTCACTTTCGCCGGCCGCGCGCAAGCCGCGCAGCGCCAGGAACGTGCCATAGATGTAGTCCACGCCCCAACGGCCATACCAACTGCCATCGGCTTCCTGCGTGCGAATCAAATAATCCACACCCCGCCGGATCGCCGGATGCCGCGGATCCACGCCCGCCAGGATCAACCCCTCCAGCACGCGGCCCGTAATATCGGGGCACGTCGGATCGAGCATCGCATTGTGATCGGCGAACGGCACATCCGCCAGAAACTCCCAGTTATTGTCGACGTCGAACGCGGCCCAGCCGCCGTCCTTCGATTGCATGCCCAGCGTCCAGGCCACCGCCCGGTCCCGCACTGCCTGCAATTCAGCTTCGTTCGACGCGCCCGTATGATGCAGCGCCTTCAGCACCATCGCCGTATCGTCGATGTCCGGATAATGCTCGTTGGCGAACTCGAAGTACCAGCCGGAAGGCTCGAGATTCGGTCGCTTCACGCTCCAGTCGCCTTTGGTCCGCACTTCCTTGGTGAGCAGCCAATCGCCGCAGCGCCGCATCGACGCCGGATCCGCCATCCCGGATTCACCCAGGGCGAACGCGGCAATCGCCGTATCCCACACCACACTGAAGCACGGCTGATGGAAGAAGCGGTCTCCTTCATCCACCAACAGGCGGTCGAATTGCTTTTGCGCTTCCAAACGCGCCGGATGATCGGCTGGATAGCCCAACAGATCCAGCATCATCACCGCATACATCATCGGCGGATAAATCGCCGCCAAGCCGTCCGACTTCTCAAATCGCGCCAACACCCAGTCGCGAGCCATGTTGATGGCCTTCTGCCGCAAGGCCTTCAGGTGATAGCGGTCCCAGAATTTGACGAAGTCGTCGCAACGGAAAAACAGATTCTTCCAACTGAAAAAGTCGGCGCCGGACTTGAACTCCAGCGGCACGCCTGGCTTTAACAGTTCCTTCAGGTCATAGCCGGTCGGCACGGGCTTCTGCGGATTCGCCGCATGCAGCACCGACAGCGGGATCACGATCGCCCGCGTCCAGCTCGACATCTCGTAGATCATCCGGCCGGTTAGCATCAGCTCGGGTGGAATGCTGGGCGCGTACTCGCGCGGGTACAGCCCAAACAGCGACAGGTTGATCTTGACGTAGCTATTGGCTGCCTGCACGCCGCCCAGGTCCAGAATTCGTTCGCGGCAACGCTCCAGCGCGTTACGATCCACTTCCACGCCCGGAATGTGTGTGGCGAGCTTCAAAGCACAGTAAGCCTTTACGGACGCACTGACGTCGGCCGGCCCTTTGGGATACACGCTAAAACCGCCATCGGCGGCCTGATGCGACAGCATCGAACGGACCGCCCGTTGCGCCTTGTCCACATCCGGCGGCGTCCACACCGCGCCTTGCGGCGGATGCAGCCACAACTGCAGTAAGAGATAGTCTGCTTCCAGGGTCGCGTCCCCGCCGGTCAGATCCCCCCACCAATAACCATCCGGATGTTGTCGGCGCGCGAACGCATCGACAGATTTTTTCGCGGCTTCAAAAGCCGTCGCCACCAGTGTGTTACTGATCTGAAGACTAGGACTCATCTTGATAATTCGTCTACGGGCGTTTCCGTTCCCTGGTTCTTTACAACTGAGCAATCGGCAAGGAAGGCAGCGTGATCTGGGTCAGCCGCGCGCCGGAAGCCGCAAGCTCCTGGGGCAGGCTGAACCTCACATCTTCTTCCCGAATCTCTACGTTCTCCACGGGGCCATAACCGTGCTGGTTCTGCAGCCCATCGATCAACTGCTGCACCAGCGTTTCCGGCGCCGAAGCCCCGGCCGTGATGGCTACCGAATTACGCCCTTCCAGCCACTGCGGCTGTAACTCCGAGAGGTCATCGATCAGATAGGCCGGCACCCCGGACTTCTGACAAACCTCCACCAACCGTCGCGAATTCGAGCTATTGCGCGATCCCACCACCAACAGTAAGTCGCACAACGGCGCGATCGCCTTCACCGCTACCTGCCGGTTCTCCGTCGCATAACAAATGTCCTGCGACTTCGGCGCCACGATCTCCGGGAATCTTTCTTTCAGACGCGCCACGATGTGCGAAGTCTCGTCCAGGCTCAGCGTCGTTTGCGTAAGATGCGCGACTTTGCTCGGATCGTCCACCACCAGGCGATCGACGTCTTCAATCGTCTCCACCAGCTTGATGTTCGCCGGCGCCTCGCCCATCGTGCCTTCCACTTCTTCGTGGCCGTTGTGGCCGATCAGCACGATCGTGTACCCTTGGCGCGCAAACTTGATCGCCTCCAGATGCACTTTCGTCACCAGCGGGCACGTCGCATCGATCACCTGCAGACCGCGATCTTTCGCCGCTTCCCGCACTGCCGGAGAGACGCCATGCGCCGAGAAAATCACTCGCGCACCCGACGGCACCTCGTCCAGTTCATCGACGAACCGCGCCCCCACGCTGCGCAGTTCTTCCACCACGTGCTTGTTATGCACGATCTCCTTGCGCACGTAGATCGGCGCGCCGTACAGCCCCAGCGCGATCTTTACCACGTCGATTGCCCGCACCACGCCGGCGCAGAAGCCCCGGGGACTCAGCAGAATCAGCTTTTTGGCGGCAATTTCGTTTGGTGAGTCGCAAGCGGCGGAAGCGAGCATAGGAAGTGTTTCAATTATAGCAGCGCCCGCGCCACTCCGGTTAGTAATCACTAGCAGATCACATTAAATTGCAGGGGCCTCTTGTTTTCTAGTACTTAGCCGTTCGTCGGCCCCCCGGTTTGACGTCCCGCATCTGGTTCGCTATCCTGTACAGTGGAACACAATTAGATGGCGAATACGATTTCTTCGATCAAGCGCGTCCGCACCACCGAGCGCCGCACTGCGGTGAACCAGATGCGCACCACCAAGCTCCGCAACCGCATCCGCGCGATGCGCCGCTTGCTGGAAGGTAAGGACGAAGCTGCTTGCACCGCGGCACTCCCGGCCACCTACTCCGCAATCGACAAGGCCGCCAAGCAGGGCGTCATCAAGAAGAACACCGCTTCCCGCTACAAGAGTCGGCTCACCGCGCGCGTCAAAGCGCTCGCCGCCAAGTAGCCATCCAGTTCAAACGCAGACCCAAGACCAGCCCCCGGGCTGGTCTTTTTTTCTGGGACGACTGCGCTAGAGTGAAGGCGAATGCGCCTTCTGCCGTTTCTGCTCGCCGCCGCGCCCCTGCTCGCTGACGACTGGACCGTCTTTCGGCTTGGTCCCTACGAAGTCATCACCCAAAACGACCAGAAATCCGCGCGCGTTGTCCTCAACCATCTCGAACAGTTCCGCCACACCTACGCCCAAACCCTCGGCCAAACCGAGCTCAAAGCGCGCTGGCCCATTCGCATCACCGTCGGCGGCAAAGCCACCACTGACCTCGTCATTGACCGCGACGCCTACACCGCCACGATCGCCAAAAACGCCCGTGTTCCCGACCAGTGGAATCGCTCCCTCGCCGAAATCTTCTTGAACGACGCCATCGCCCGCATGCCCGAACCCTTCGAACGCGGCCTCGTCGACTTCTTCAGTACCTTGAATGTCGATGGCGTCCGCGTGGTCGCCGGCGCCCCTCCACCCCAACCCAACCTCGATTGGGCCCGCGTCCACCTCCTCATGGTCAGCGACCGTTATCGCGGCCGCCTGCGCACCCTCCTTTTCAATCTGCAAAAAGGCAACGCCCCCATCCCTTCTTACAAGAACGCCTTCGAGCGCACCCAGGATGAGATCGAGGCCGAAGCCAAAGCCTGGTTCGCCGCCGGCAACTTCCCCACCACCCTCCTCAACGCCAAGCCCATCAGCGCCGAGCGCGACTTCATCGCCCGCCCCTGGAACCCGGCCCGTAAAATTGAATCCGCCATGGACGCCTTCGACCGCGGTGACTATGCGGCCGCCGTGCGCCTCAAGCCCGATTGGCCCGCCGCCAAAGTGAAGCTCGCCGCCACCGCTTCGCCTGCCGACAAAACCCGGCTGCTGCGCGAAGCCGCCAACGAAGCGCAACGCAACCCCGAGTACTGGCGCCTGCTCGCCGAAGACCTCGCCGCCAACAAGGACTTCGTCGAGTCCTACAAGGCCTGGGGTGCCGCCGAACGCGCCTCCCGCAATGACGCCGAGCGTGCCCAGATGCACGCCGCCCGCCTCGCCCTCGAAGACATCAAGCTGGACGCTCAGGAGAATGAGCGCCGCCGCAAGAAGGAAGAAGAAGCCCGGGAGCTCGAGCGCATCAAGAACGATTCCCTTCGCAACATCCGCTTGGCCGAAGCCGCCGCCAACGAAAAGCTCGGCGGCACCGAAGGCGTGAAGCCGGTGCCCTGGTGGGAAGACCCGAAGAACGAAGCCACCGTCGCCGGTTCCTTGGAGCGTGTCGATTGCGCCCAAGGCCGCATGACGCTCGTCCTCCGCGATGCCGCCAAACGCCTCGCTCGCGTGCAACTGCCCACCGATCCGGCGCGCCTCAAGTTGAAAGGCGATTCCACCGTCACCTTCGTCTGCGGCCCACTCGCCAAGCCGCTCGCCCTTCGCCTCACATATCAGCGCCCGCCGAAGCCCACCCAAGGTACACTCGGTGAGGCGACGCTCATCGATTTTGGCGCCGCTCCTTGAAGAAGTAATGCGCAATCGTTGGGTCGTCCTCGGCCTCTTCTACCTTTCCTCCGTCCTCAACTATCTCGATCGTTCCGTCATGGCGGCTCTTTCGCCGCTGCTGCGCGAACAACTCGGCTTCACCCTCACGGACTACGGCTGGCTGCAAGGCATCTTCTCAGCCTTCTACGCCTTCTCCGCGCCCCTCGCCGGCCTGCTCGTCGATCGGTACGGCCTCACCATCGCCACCATCGGCGCCGTTGGCTTCTGGTCCATCGCCGGACTCGCCCGCGGTCTGGCCACCAGCTTCATCGGCCTCATGTCTACCCACACCGTGATGGGCATCTTCGAATCCGCCGGCATCCCCTCCACCGCCAAAGCCTCCCATCGTTATCTGAAAGCCGACGAGCGGGCCTACGGACCCGCCATGAGCCAGATCGGCTTGAGCATTGGCGCCATCGCCGCCCCCACCGCCTTTACCTGGATCGCCGTCACCTGGGGCTGGCGCTGGGCCTTCATCGTCCCTGGCTTCCTCGGCCTTTTCTGGATCCCCCTCTGGCTCTGGACTTCCAAGAACTCCTACGTCCCCGAAGGCGACCCCCAAACCGTCGCGCCTCGCGTCAATCCGCGCGACATGCTCCGCGACCCGCTCCTCTGGGGCTTCGCCGTTGGCAACTTCTTCTCGATGGCCACCTTCTCGCTATGGACCGTCTGGACCACCGAGTACTTCGTTCGCACCTTCGACCTCAAGCTCACCAGCGCCAACTACTCCTACGCCTGGCTGCCCCAGTTCGTCGCCTGTCTGGGCGCGCTCTCCGGCGCCTGGCTCTCCAAGCGCTTCGTCCTCCGCGGTCTCACTCCGTTTGAAGCTCGTCGACGCACCTGCCTGTTCGCCGCGTTCTTCATGCTCTCCACCGGTCTGGTGCCCTTCGCCACCACTCCCGCCGTCGCCGCCCTCCTGATCTCGATCAGCTTTTTCGCCGCTTCCGTTTGGGGCGTGAACTACTACACGCTTCCGGTCGACGTCTATGGTCAAGGCCGCACTGGCTTCGCCGTCTCGTTTCTCACCGCCGCGTATGGCGCTTTCGTTCTGGTGGTCTCTCCCGCCATCGGCGCCATCGCGCAACGCAGTGGCTTCTCGGTGGTCTGTTATGCGTTCGCGTTTTTCCCGTTAATCGGCTATGGCGCGATGGAGTTGGGGCGTAAGTTCCGTGCGACACCGGCTTAAGCGCTGGCTCTTCGGCCTGCTCGGCAAAGACCCCGAAGGCGTCCTCGTCGTCTTTGCCTCCGGCGTTGGCTCCGAGCACCTCACCGACGAAATGCGCCGCCTCGTGCCGGACCGTCGTGTCCTCTTCGTCGAAGACGACTACTCCGTCCTCCGGCCCTATCGCATCGCCCAAGCCGCCGTCCTCTTCGATGGCGACCCCGCCCAACGCGGACGCCGTTGGCGCGCCTTCCTCAAAGCGCCCCGCCGCATCCTCGCCTTTCATCCCAACCGCGACCGTCACCAACTCAGCCTCCGCCAACCTCTCGCCTCCTTGCTGTTCGTCCTCGGCGTTCCGCTCGATCGCATCTTCCTGCGACCCTCCTGGTGGCTTGGCGGCGAACCCACCACCCGTCCCGACACCGTCGACCTTCGCCCCGGCCGCCCTGCCCGCGGACTCCGCCGCGTCGGCATCCTCACGCCCTATCTCCCCTATCCCCTCTCCCACGGCGGCGCCGTCCGCATCTTCAACCTCCTCCGCGAAGCTGCCCGCCACTTCGACGTCACCTTGTTCGCCTTCATCGAAGAGGACGTCCAAGACTTGGGCCCCCTGCCCGGCCTCTGCGAAAAGATCATTCTCGTGCGCAAGCCGCGCTACCGCGAGCCCCGCTGGTCGACCCTCCATCCGCCCGAAGTCGGCGAATACGAATCGCCGGCCATGCGCCGCGCGCTCGCTCAGCATCCGGTCGATCTGCTGCAAGTCGAGTACACCCAACTCGCCCGCTACCCCGGCCGGGTCCTCGTCGAACACGACGTCACTTTCGACCTTCAGCGTCAGGTGGAAGCTCGCGAGCCGAGTCTCATTCACCGGTGGAACCGCTGGCGATGGGAACGCTTCGAGCGCGCCGCCGTCCGTCGCTTTGCCGCGGCGGTGGTGATGTCCGAGAAAGACCGCGACCTCCTCGGCACCGGCACCGTCATCCCCAACGGTGTCGACCTCGACCGTTACCAGCCCCTTCCCGAACCCGCCGGACGCCGTCTCCTGTTCATCGGCTCCTTCCGCCACTTCCCCAACGTCACCGGCCTCCGCTGGTTCCTCGACCACGTCTGGCCCCTTCTGCCTGCCGATATAGAGCTCGAAATTGTCGCCGGCCCCGGTTCCGCGCTCTACTGGGACATGCCGCCCCTCGACCGCGTCCGCCGACATGACTTCGTCGAGGACGTTCGCCCCCTCTATCAGCGCGCCAACGTCGTCATCGTCCCCACGCTCGTCTCTGCCGGCACCAACGTCAAAGTCCTCGAAGCCATGGCCATGGAACGCGCCGTCGTCTCCACGCCCTCCGGCTGCGGCGGACTCGACCTCGTCCACGACGAGTCCGTCTGGATCGCCGCCCAGCCCCCCGACTTCGCCGAAGGCATCACCATCCTGCTCGACGATTCACCCCGCCGTCATCAAATCGCCCGCCGCTCCCGCCAAATCGCTGTGGACCGCTTCGGCTGGCAAGCCATCGGGGAGGTCCAGCGCCAGCTATGGGATCGCCTCTGATTCGCCCCGGCACCGCCGAAGACCTGCCTGCCATCGGCCGCGTCCAAAGCGACGAATGGCGCCTGGAAGACTACCTCGCCTATCAAATCGACGTCGCCGAAGTCGATGGCGAGATCGTTGCGTTTCTCGTCACTCGCCGTCTCGCCGACGACGAAGCCGAGGTGTTAAACCTCGCAGTTTCCAAGCCTCATCGCCGCCGCGGCTTGGCTTCCCGCCTTCTGCAAACGGCCTTCGACCGTTGGCCCGGACGCTGGTTTCTCGAAGTCCGCGCCTCCAACCTCGGAGCTCAGATTTGTTACCAAAATTTGGGTTTCCGTAGGATCGGCATCCGGCCGGGCTATTACCCTACCAAAAATGGAAAATCAGCGGAGGAGGGGATTGTCATGGAAAAAGGGAAGTGATAATCTGAGGTTCCCGATGGCCGTTCGGTGACCGTCGGGACTGATCGCTCAAATGATCAAGACTAACTTCCCACCGAGCCCGTCTTCATTCCTGCCCTCCGGCAGGGATCCCCAAAAATACAAGACGACCCGGCGTGGATTCCTATTCAAAGGAGACCCACCCTTATGACTCTCACTTCCCAACAGGAAGAATTGAAGGCACATTTGTTGGCAACGGATGAGGAGTTCGCGAAATTGGCGGCTCAACATGCGCAGTACAAACAGCAAGTGGCCGAGCTTGAAGCCAAGGCCGAACTCAGCTCCGCGGAGGAACTCCAGGAGCATGAACTCAAGAAGCTGAAACTGCGCTTGAAGGATGAAATGACGGCGATTCTCAATCGACACGTCGTTCACGCCTAACCCGTCCGTTGCCTGTCGACCGCGAGTAAAGAAAGCCCCGCTTCCGGGAAGGGAAGCGGGGCTTTTTACTTTGTTCAGCTCCACGAAAAAAGCCCCACCGCTGGGGAGCGATGGGGCCTCTTTGCCGCGTGCCGGCGGGTCGGAAACTCTTAGCGGGCGGCGAGCAGCGCGCGCAGATGCCGCGCTCGTTCCGGCGAACGAAGCTGGCGCAACGCCTTTGCTTCGATCTGACGGATCCGTTCCCGCGTCACGTCGAACTCCTGCCCGATTTCCTCGAGCGTGTGTTCGCGTTCGCAGCCGATGCCGAAGCGCAGGCGGATCACCTTTTCTTCCTTCGGCGAAAGCGTCTTCAGAATGTTCGCGGTTTCGTCGCGCACATTCGACTCGATCACCGCGTCCACCGGCGACCCCACCCAGCGATCTTCGATCAAATCGCCCAGGGCGGACTCACCATCGCGGCCCACGGGCGTTTCGAGCGAAACCGGGTCGCGCGAGATCGTCTTCAGCTTTTGGACCTTCTCCACCGGAATGTCCATCCGGCGCGAGATTTCCTCGTTCGTCGGAGCGCGCCCCAGTTCCTTTTCGAGCTCGCGCGTCGCGCGCAGGAACTTGTTCATGCTCTCGTTCATGTGCACCGGGATACGAATCGTGCGCGATTGGTCCGCAATCGCGCGCGTGATCGCCTGCCGGATCCACCACGTCGCATACGTCGAAAACTTATAGCCGCGGCGGTATTCGAACTTGTCCGCCGCGCGCATCAAACCGATGTTGCCTTCCTGGATCAGGTCCAGCAGGTGCAGACCGCGGTTGACGTACTTCTTGGCCACCGAAACCACCAGGCGGAGGTTCGCTTCCACCAGGTCTTTCTTCGCGCGTTCGGCTTCCACTTCACCCACTCGGATGATGTGCAGCGAACGGTTCAGGTCCAGCAGACTCGCGCCCGCCGTCAGTTCCTTCTTCTTGATCTCGCGCTTCAGTTCCTTCACGCGAGCCTGCGCCGCGGCGCTGGTCTTGTCTTCGTGCCGCTTCAGCTCCGCCTGCAGGTGGTTTAGCTCTTCAACGGCGCGTTCGATTTCTTTCGCGAACTTCCGCCACATGCTGATCTGCCAGGGCAGGGCACGGAACGCGCGCGAGAACTCCACCGACGAGCGCAACGACTTCATCCAGCCCTTCTTCCGTCCCTTACGGTTCGAAAGCGGCAAAGCGTCGTGCTTCTCCATCGCCTGGTGCTTTTTCTTCTGCAGCGCCAGCAACTCGTTCAACTGCTGCAACACCTGTTTCCGGCGCTTTTCTTCGGCCGGAGTGCCATCTTCCACGTCGCCCAGATCGGTGATGTCGTCCAGGTCCAAAACCCCTTTACGGACCTGTTCCATCCACTCGCAAGCAACGCCTTCCACCATGGCCGAGCGGCTGATCGCGCGGTACATGCGAATCTTCCCGCGCTCCATCTTGCGCGCCAGATTCACTTCGCCTTCGCGGGTCAACAACGGTACGGCGCCCATTTCGCGCAGATAAACGCGAACCGGGTCATCCGTGTAAATTGATTCTTCGACTTGCTGAACGGGCTGAAAATCCTCTCCCTCGGCATCAGCAACTTCCTCGGGATGGAAAAAATTCGTCTCTTCGTCGAACGACAAGCCAAGAGGTTCGGACGGTTCGGCTATATATTGATCTTCAAATTGGTCCACGTGGCAAATACCTCCTCAAACCGGCGCGCGCAGCCGATTCTCTGAGTCTGGTTCCTCTCTTCTCTCACGGCAAAAAATTTCGGCAAGGATTTTGTCCCCCTCTCTTTTGCGAGGCAAATACCCGCAAAGGTGGACGGCGAGGCGCAACTCTCCCGTCGAGGGGGCATGGCAGTGAGGCGGAAGGATCTTTGCCTTTTTCGGCGTTAACTGGCCTGGAATCAATCAGTTCACAGTGGCTCAGTGTTGTTTAGATGCGTCTTCGCTTCGCGGCCGTTTAGTACCCAGGAGAGTATACCACCAAATTCTTGCGGCAACTGCTCCCATCTTAAAGATGTTCAAACTGAACTTTGGTTACAGCATTATTTCGGTGGGCAGTTCTTACCCCCGTTTTTGCCGCATCAAATTCTTCATCTCATTGAAAAAGGCGTCTTCATCCTGAAAGTCGCGGTAAACAGAGGCAAATCTTACGTACGCGATCTTGTCCAGTACCTGGAGTCGCTGCATCAAGAGTTCGCCAATCCGGCTGGTCGAGATTTCCCGATCGGGTGCATCATTTAACAATCCTTCGATCTCATCGACTAGATTCGCCAGCCGCGTCATCGGGATCGGACGTTTTTCACACGCCCGCAGCAAGCCGCTTAACACCTTCTGCCGCTCGAACTTCTCGCGCCGCCCATCCTTCTTGATGACCATGTAGGGAATTTCGTCGATCCGCTCGTACGTCGTAAAGCGCCGCGAGCATTGCAGACATTCGCGCCTGCGCCGGATCGACTCGCCTTCCTTACTCTCACGCGAGTCAATCACCTTGTCCTGCAAGTGTCCGCAAAAGGGGCAGAGCATAAGTCCTTATTCTACCGTTCCACCGTACGCCCAGGCGCGGTTCCCGCCTGCGCTACGTCCGGTAAGTGTCTCAATTTACTCCAGTTGAGCCCATCTTGAAAGGCCATCGCCAACCCCGCCGGCACCACAATGACAAACGTCGACAGCCACAACAGGATTGCCATCAGGCTGGCCGACTCCGTCCCCACTCCATAAATCTCCGTCAGTACCAGGAAAGACACCACCTGCATCCCGCCCCCCACGCCCGGAATCTGCACAATGCTCCCGAACGCCACAAAACCCGAAATCACAATCGAATCCCACACCGTCAGATGGCTGGTCGGCCCAAAACCCTGCAGCAACGCATAGAACGCGCCCACCACCACCCCCCACTCGAGCCCCGTGTAAAGCAACACCAGCGCCATCTGCGCATTGCTCTTGGTCGATGCAATCCCGTGCGTAAACGCGTCGATCAGCCCACCCAGCCGCCGCCCGATCGCCCGGGGCAGCAAATCCACCAGCCGCCCGATCAGCCGCATCGTGACCTCGGAGAAAAGCCGCAGGGCCAGGATGAAGAAACACGCGCCCAGCCCTAGCATCGTCGCCATCTGACCGCCCGTCCGGAGTACCCAGGCCAGCGTGGGTCCTACATGGCTCGCCGTCGCCGGATCCAGCCGGTTCAGCGCCAGTCCGAACAGCAGCAGCACCGCCAGCAGATCGAACACCCGTTCCAGAAACCATACCGCCAGTTGCGAGCTAAAGCTGACGTGCTCGGCGCGCGCAATCAGGTACGGACGTACTAGCTCTCCGGGTCTGCCAAACAGCGTCACCGCCGTAAAGCCGATCACCTGTGCCCGCGTCAGCCGCCACAGCTTGGCTTGCGGCGCAAGCGGCCGGATCATCGTGGCCCATCGCACCGCCCGGCCGAAATAAGTCAACAAAATCAGCAGGATCGCAATACCGAACCAAAACGGATCAAGCGAGAGCAGCGCGTCTTTGAACTTGTCCCAATCGAAGCCATTCGTCCGCAGGCGAGTGAAGCCGAACCACAACGCGGCGGCGAGGATCAAAACCAGAACGATCAGGTATTTGACCCACTTCGGAATAGAACGCAATCAGCCTCCTCAACGCACAGTCCCTCTCTGGGGACCTTTCGGGCGAGTTTCCCTCTCGCGGCCTGCCTCCGGCAAGCGACCCGCGCGCGGACGGGCTAGAATGGTGAGTCCAAGCGGCAGGAATTAATTGAACTTCCGTGGGGCGCGTTTCGTTTCCTTGAATGAAGGTAATGAGAACGATGCTGTCAAGAGCGCTTCAGTTGCTCCCCCCGTTGCCGAGCCCGGCCCAGGCGCCACTAGCCGAGCTTAGCATCAAGCGGGCGGGCGTGGCTGGCTCCTTGGCACTTCCCTGGGGGAATGTGGGTACGCGGGAAACCGCGGAAAAACGATTGGAACAGATCTTCGCAGCCGATTCGAACGCTGATTCCGAACTGGTGGAACGTTGCCTCGCCGGCGACGAATCCGCTTGGGAAGACTTGGTGCGTCTCCATACCAAGCGCGTCTACTCCATCGCCTTCCGCTTCACTGGTAACGACACCCAGGCGCAGGACCTCACCCAGGACGTCTTCCTCCGCGTTTTTCGCAGCCTCAAGAGTTTTCGCGCCGGCGAGGGTTCCTTCCAGGTATGGCTCGCCCGTCTTACCCGCAACCTGCTGATCGACCACTATCGCCGCAGCAAGCTCGAACGCGCCAGCGACTCCATTGACGACTCCGTCAATGTCCTCGAGTCCAAAACCGCCCTCGACTCGCGCACCGATAGCCGCGTCGTCGGCCGCGAAGCCAGCGAACTGCTCCAGGGCGCCCTGCAGAAGCTTTCTCCCGAACTGCGCGAAACCGTCATCCTGCGTGACCTCGAAGAGATGGAGTATCGCGAAATTGCTCAGGCTCTCAACGTGCCCGAAGGCACGGTCAAGAGCCGTTTGAACCGCGGCCGCGCCGAACTGGCGCGCCTGTTGCGCCGCCATCGGGTGGCGATGTAAGAGATGAAGGAAATGAACTGCGCCGAAATCGATAGCCTGATTTGCGACTACGTCGACCAGACCCTGGACTCGACCACGCGCTCGGCTGTCGACGCCCATCTGCTCACCTGCCCCGCTTGCCGGGAACTGGTCGATGATGCGCGCTCGGTGCTCGGCTTTTTGGAAGGCGTGCCCGAAGTCGCGCCGCCCGCGCAACTGATTACGCGCATCATTCACGAGGTGCCGGCCGCGGAAGGCTCGCCCCGTACCGCGGGTCGGAAGTCGGGTGCCTGGTGGCGCAGCTGGTTCAAACCCATGCTGCAGCCCCGTCTGGCGATGGGGATGGCCATGACGATCCTCTCGTTCTCCATGCTGGGCCGCTTCACCGCGCCCATCAAACAGTTGCGGCCCTCGGATCTCGATCCGGTGAAAGTCTGGGCTGCCGTCGAAGATAAAACCCACCGCGCGTGGGACCGCACGTTGAAGTATTACGAGTCACTGCGGGTGGTTTATGAAATTCAAAGCCGGCTCAAGGATTTGAGCGACCAGGAAGCCGGCGAGAAGGCCGAGCCCAGGAAGACAGAAGGATCAGCAAAATGACGCCTGATATCACAAACCCCGAAAACACTCCGCCCTCGCTGCCGGCGTCGCAACCGGTGTTGGGCTATTGCCGCGGCTGCGGAACGCCGCTCACGGCGGAAACCGCTCGTTACGCCATGGGGACCATGTACTGCGCTCAGCACGTGCCGGCCACCGCCGGTCCGGGTGCCACCGCCACCGCGGACAACCCCTACGCCTCCACGCCGCCGCCTCCGCCCGCCGCCTCGGACGTCAGCCCCGGCCTGGCCTTCTTCCTTGGCCTCATCCCCGGCGTCGGCGCCATCTACAACGGCCAATATGCCAAGGGCCTGCTGCACGTCGTCGTCTTCGGCTTCCTCATCGCCATCCAGGATCACGATAGCCCGCTCCCGGCCCTGGTTGGCCTGCTGATTCCTACCTTCATCTTCTACATGGCTTTTGAAGCCATGCACACCGCCAAGAGCCGGATGCTCGGCTTGCCCGTCGATGAGTTCTCGAGCCTCGCCCCGCTCGGTGACCGTGCCGGAGGCTTCCCCGTCGGGCCCGTCATTCTGATGGCCATCGGCGTCTTCTTCCTCCTCGCGAATCTCGACCTGATCTCCGTTCGGGCCATGCTGCGCTGGTGGCCCGTCGGCCTGATTGCTCTGGGCGCTTACCTGCTGTATGTCCGCACCATTGGCGGAGGTGAGTCCCGTGAACCACGCTAACCTCATCGCCGCTCTCCGCGGACCCGTCGTACTCATGCTCCTCGGCGGGCTCTTCGCCCTCGATCAAAATCAAGGGCCCAGCTTCACCAATACCTGGCCCGCTCTGATCATCGTCTACGGATTCTTCAAACTCTTGGAAGCTTTGGCCGCGAAGAACTCGCTGCCCATGGGAGGCGCACAATGAGGCGAGCCAGTCTGATTGCTCCGCTGATCCTGATTCTGATCGGCGGCATCTTCCTCCTCCACAACATCCTCCCCGAGTTCTCCGTCTGGCGGATCGTGGCGAGCTACTGGCCGTGGCTGCTGGTCGCCTGGGGTGGCATCCGCGTCGTCGAGATCCTGTTCGCCTGGCAGAAGGGCGATCGTCTCCCCTCCACCGGCGTCTCCGGCGGCGAGTGGGCCTTCATCATCTTCCTCTGCTTCTTCGGCGCTGGCGCCGCGGCCGCCGGCCGCATCACCCACTGGCCTTCCGGACGCTTCAACCTGCTCGGTTGGGAAGTGCTCGGCGAAACCTATGACTTCCCCTTGCGCGCTGAGCAATCCGCCGAAGGCGTCCGCAAAGTCGTCCTCGAAAATCTCCGGGGCAACGCCCGCTTAAACGGCGCCGCCGGCACTCAGTTCAAAGTCGAAGGCCGCACGATGATCCGCGCTCTCGACCGTCCCGCCGCCGAACGCGCCTTCGCTCAAGTGCCCCTCGTCGTCTCCCGGCAAGGCGACATCCTCTTCGTCCGCACCAGCCAGGAACGCTGGACCGGCCAGGAGCGCCTCACCTCCGAGCTCGACATCGTCCTGCCCAAGGACGTCAGCGTCGAATGCAAAGGCCGCTACGGCGACTTTGAAGTCAACGGCGTCACCGGCGAAGTCTCCGTCGATAGCGACAACGCCGGCGTCCGTTTGAACGACATCGGTTCGGTACGCGTCGACGTTCGCCGTAGCGACATCGTCCGTGCCGCGAACGTCAAAGGCACGGTCGACGTCAAAGGCCGCGGCGAAGATCTCGAGCTCGAGAACATCGCCGGCCAGGTCACGATCGACTTCCGCTATACCGGTGACCTCCGCTTCCGCCAACTCGCCAAGCCCCTCCGCTTCCGCAGCGACTCTTCGGAACTGGCCATGGAGCGCATCGGTGGCGAAGTCCACCTCTCGCGCGGCGAACTCTACGCTGATGACTTCGTCGGCCCCACCAAAATCGTTGTTCGCTCCCGCTCGAAGGACCTCAAGCTGAGCAACTTCTCGCAAAGCCTCGAAGTTCAGCTCGACCGCGGCGACATCGAATTGCGGCCCAATCGACTGCCGCTTGCTTCGATTGACGCCCGCACCCGCAGCGGTGACGTCAACGTCGCCATGCCGGCCAAGGCGGGCTTCCAGCTCTCCACCAGCACCAAGCGTGGGACGACCGAGAATGAATTTGGCTCGCCGCTTCGCGAAGAGTCGCTCGAACAGGGCGGCACCATCTCCGGCACCACCGGACCCGGCCCCGCTGTCAGCGTCAGCACCGACCGTGGCTCGCTTACCGTTCGCCGGAGCGAGGGCGCGACGCCCGTAGCTTTCTCGCCTTCTTCGGCGCCCGACGCCCCGGCGCCCCCGAAGCTGCCGAACGTCCCGAACCCGCCGAAGCCCCAGGACCAATAAGCAGCAGCCGCACGTCCATCACGTTCGTTCCCGTCGGGCCCGTCTTGATCAAATCGCCCAACGCCTCGAAGAACGGATACGCATCGTGACCCTCGAGCGCCGCGCGCGGATCCAGTCCGCGCGCTTTCGCTTTTTCGATCGTCTCGGCGTCTACTAACGCGCCCGTCGCGTCGGTGGGCCCGTCGGTCCCATCCGTCCCGCCGCTCAACGCCACCACGCCCGGCACCAAGTCGAACGCCGCGGCCAGCGCGAACTCCTGATTCCGCCCGCCGAGCCCATTGCCCGTCAGCGTCACCGTCGTCTCGCCGCCTGAAATCAGGCACGCTGGCGGACGCACCGGATGTCCGCTCTCCACCGCTTCCCGCGCGATCGCCGCATGCATCCTGGCGACGTGCCGCGTCTCGCCTTCGATCGTCGTTGAGAGGACCAACGGCCGGTACCCGCGCGCCTCCGCTTCCACCGCTGCCGCATCCACTGCCAGCCGATTGCCGCCCACGATCACCGTCTGCGCATTGGGCAGGGTCCGCGGATTCTCGCGCGCCGCCTCTTCCAGATGCTGCGCCACCGCCGCTGGCGGCGTCACGCCGAACCGCTGCAGGATCGCCCGCGCCTCGGCGAACGTCGAGTGATCCGGCACCGTCGGCCCGGATCCGATCACGCTTAAGTCATCGCCGATGACGTCCGACAACACCAACGTCAACAGCTTTGCCGGTGCCGCCATCGCCGCCAGTTGCCCACCCTTGATTGCCGACAGATGCTTGCGCACCGTGTTGATCTCATGAATATTCGCCCCGCACGCCAGCAACTGCCGGGTCACCGCTTGCTTATCGTCCAGCGTCAGACCCTCGGCCGGCAACGGCAGCAACGCCGACGCGCCTCCGGAAATCAGGCAGATCACCAGATCGCCCCGGCCCGCCGCGCGCGCGATCTCCGCGATGCGCCGCGTGCCATCCACCCCCGCTTCGTCCGGCACCGGATGCGCGCACTCGTTCAACTCAATGCGCCGCAGCTTGGCGTGATGCCCGTACTTCGTATTGATCAACCCGGCGGTGATCCGCTTGCCCAGCGCCTTCTCGATCGCTACCGCCATCGCCGCGCTGGCCTTGCCCGCGCCGATCACCCAGATATGCTCGTAGTCCCGCCCCAGCACCGGCTCCAGACGCGGCAGCGCGCGGCGAATCCCCTCTTGGGGATCCGCCGCCTTTAACGCCGCGCGGAAGATGGCCAGCGCATCGCGCCTCAGCTTGACGTACATGCTCGCTTAGATGTCGTAGTAGAGCGAGAACTCGTAGGGATGCGGCCGCAAGCGCACCGCATCGGCTTCGTGCTTGCGCTTGTAGGCGATGAACGTCTCGAGCAGTTCCTCGGTGAACACGTCGCCTTTCAGCAGGAACGCGTGATCCTCTTCGAGGCACGTCAGCGCTTCATCCAGCGACGCCGGCATCGAGGGCACCGCCTTCATCTCCTCGGTCGACAGGTCGTAAATGTCCTTGTCGAGCGGTTCACCCGGATCGGCTTTCGTCAGAATGCCGTCAAGTCCCGCCATCAGCAACGCCGCAAACGCCAGATACGGATTCGCGCTCGGATCCGGCGGCCGGAACTCCACTCGCTTCGCCTTAGGCGACGCCGAGTACATCGGAATGCGCACCGCCGCAGAACGGTTGCGGCGCGAATAAGCCAGATTCACCGGCGCTTCGTAACCCGGCACCAGGCGCTTGTAGCTGTTCGTCGTCGGCGCAATGATCGCCGAAAGCGCCCGCGAGTGCTTCAACAATCCGCCGATATACCAGAGCGCCATCTGCGACAGTCCCGCATACCCGTCGCCCGCAAACAGCGGCTTCCCATCGCGCCACAACGACTGATGGCAGTGCATCCCGCTGCCGTTATCGCCATAGAGCGGCTTCGGCATGAACGTCACGCTCTTGCCGTTCCGGTCCGCCACATTGCGCACGATGTACTTGTACAGCACCATGTTGTCGGCCGACTTCAGCAGCGTGTCGTACTTCATGTCGATCTCGCACTGCCCGCCGGTCGCCACTTCGTGATGATGGCACTCGATCGTCAGACCGCACGCCGTCATCACTTCCACCATCTCACTGCGCAAATTCATGTACATGTCCGTGGGCGGCACCGGGAAGTAGCCTTCCTTCACCCGCGGACGATACCCCAGATTGTTGTGCTCGCGCCCGGAGTTCCAGCGCCCTTCCTCGGCATCGATGAAGTAGAAGCCCGCATTGATCGTGCTGTCGAAACGCACGTTGTCGAACACGAAAAACTCGGCTTCCGCCCCGAAAAAGGTCGTATCGGCCAGCCCGGAATTCTTCAGGTACATTTCCGCTTTTTGCGCGATGTAGCGTGGGTCGCGCTCGTACTTCTGGCGCGTCAGCGGGTCAATCACGTTGCCCAGCATCACCAGCGTCGGCGTCTCGGTAAACGGATCGAGGAACGCCGTCGACGCATCCGGAATCAGCAGCATGTCGCTTTCGTTGATGGCCGCCCAGCCGCGGATCGAACTGCCGTCGATGCCGAATCCGGCCTCGAAGCTGCTTTCATCGAGTTGACTGATGGGATAGCTGATATGGTGCGTCAAACCGGGAATATCGGTAAAGCGCAGGTCCACCTGCCGCACATCGTTGGCTTTCGCGTATTCAAGGACTTCTTTTGGGGTCATGACGATAATTTCGAGCGTTCGTAACCATTAGACAGCAAAACGCCCTGACCACGGAGGCCAGGGCGTTCGCTCTTTCCGAAATCAGGTGCTCTTTAGAACTCGTTCCAAAGGTACTGATTGTAGACTTCGTGGTGATACTGCACTTCGCTCGGCTTCACGAACGTGCCTAACAGGCGCGGGCAACGGTCGGCCGAAGCCTGCTTCAGGTCCGCATAACGGCCCTTCACATCCTCACCCAGCAACGTATCGGTCCACTTGGCGGCCTTGAAGTTCTCGAGCGCCGTGTAGATGTTGTCCGGCAGATAGCGATCCGCCTGCCGCAGGTTCTTGATCTTCGACGTTTCGCCGTCCAGACCGGTCTTGAACACCGAGTAAAGCACCATGTACGGGTTCGCGTCCGGGCCCACCGAACGAACTTCCACGCGCGCGCTCTTCTCGTTGCCGATCGGAATGCGCACCATCGAACCACGGTCGGTCGCCGAAGCCTTGATCTGGTTCGGAGCTTCGAAGTGCGGATCGAGGCGCCGATACGCGTTGACGCTCGCGTTCAACAGCACGCAGATGTCGTTGCCGTGCGTCAGAATGCGATCGACGAACTGCCAGGCGAACTTGCTGATCTTCTCTTCGCCCTTCGGATCCCAGAACAGGTTCTTGCCGTTCTTCATGATCGAAACGTTCGTGTGCATGCCGCTGCCGTTGACACCCACCACCGGCTTCGGCAGGAAGCTCACGCTGTAGCCCATCTGCGTCGCCACCTGGCGGCAGATCAGCTTGTACAACTGGATCTGGTCAGCCGCCGAAACCACGTCCCCGTAGGTGTAGTTGATTTCGAACTGCGACGGCGCCACTTCCGGATGGTCCTTCTCGTTTTCGAAGCCCATCGCGCGCTGCACTTCGGCCACGCGGTCGATAAACGTCCGCAGCGGGTCGCCGGGGAGCGAGTGGTAATAGCCGCCCGTGTTCACGTATTCGAACTTGCCGGTTAGGTGATACTTGCGTTCCGCATCCTTCCCCTCGAACAGGAAGCCTTCGATTTCGTTCGCCGCGTTCAGCGTGTAGCCTTCCTTGGCGTACAGGTTGTTAGCATACTGCTTCAGCACGGCGCGCAGGTCGGCGCGGTAGGGCGAGCCGTCCTTGTCCACCACTTCGCCGAACACCATCACCTTGCCAGGCCCGAAGATGTCGGCCGGCGTCCAGTAGAACGCGTTCCAGTCGATGCTCAGGCGCAAGTCGCTCTCGCGCTGGGCCGTAAAACCGCGAATCGACGAACCGTCAAACGTCAGGTTGTCCCAGCTCTTCACCAGGAACTTCTTGTCGTAGTCGAGCATGTGCAGACGGCCTTCCAGGTCGCTGAACAGCAACGTCACGGCTTTGATACTCGGCGTATCCGTCAGGTACTTCAGACGCTCTTCCTGGATGACGGCGGGATCGACGCGAGCTTTACGCTGCGCCTTCGCGGCCAGGTTCAGATCTTCCAACTCCGAGTAGGAGAGAGACAAAAAGCTGGTTAATTCGGTGGACATCAGACTCCTCAAGATAGGGTTGAATCAGCCTTGGAAACGTGGCAATCAGGTCGAGCCCGCGCCGCTGAAACTCGATTATAAGCACGGATGCTCGTCTCACGGCCATACTCGGGCCGGGCTTCCCCCCTGCTCCAACGATGGACAATTTTTATGGGGACGATTGGCAACGGTGATGACTTCTGGCCCCTCCGGCCGTCCTGGCCCGCTCAGAAATGCTGCCCAAGGCTTGTTTTGAGCTAGTTAGACCCTTACCCCTCAATCTCTACTCTCCCTCGCGCCCGCTCATCTATCGGTTTGCGAAGATTCGTTACGGGCTCCTCACCACTCGCGGGCAAGATGAAAGATTTTATCGACTTCCCTCTGCCAACGGCCATATCTGGCGCCACCGATTGCCCGCTGCCCGCCGTCACGGCGAATTCAGAAAATGTTCCCGCGGCTCAACTCGCTCGTCCCCAAGGGTTTGTGCTCTCTGGCCCCTCCTTCGCTCGCTCCAAAGCTTGGATGGGCCTGCGATCATCAAGATGGAGCTTCGCTGCGAGCGCTCGCCCGACCGGTGTCCGTTCCAAAAATTGGGTTCGCTCCGTAGCCCTGTGGCACGGGCGAAGCAATCAGGCACCGGCCCGCTCACCGCCGAGCCGAAAATTGGGTTCGTTTCGTAACGCCTAGCGCGCGTTCGCCTGTTGGATCGCTTCCAGGTGCTCGCTCTCGAAGCCATAACGCGCCAGGATGCCGAGAATGAACTCAGACTTGCCCTCCACGTAAGCGTCCATGTCGTAGGGAAACTCCTCTGCAAGCCGCTGCTTGAGCCGGGCGTACGCCTGCCGGTCGGCCGCGTGGGCCCGCAGATGATCGCGCAGCGTCAGATGGTTGCGTAAGGCCAGGCTATCGGGCGGGCAGACGTACAGGTGATGCGGCGGCTGGTTGACGCTTGCCCGGAAGGCCTCGCGGTCGGCAATGCCCAGATCCCCGCGGTGTGTATAGCCCAGTCCCGCCAGCCGCGCAATCAATGCGGGAAGCTCGGCCCGCGACCGCAGCACGATGTCGACATCGAGCACCGGTTTCGCCGCCAGTCCCACCACCGACGTGCTGCCGACGTGTTCGATCGCCAGCGCCAGGTCGGCAACCCGCGGCCACAGGCGGTCGCGTAATTCCGCAAAGAGCTCCGGCCAGCGCGGGTCGGCTTCAGCCACCTGAATCGGGTCCATTCCCCGATCGTAGCCGCTTACTTCACCAGCATCGGAATCAGCGATGTGTACAGGCTGATCACCGCCGGGCCCAGCGTCACCACCAGCACGGACGGGAAGATCAGAAAGAAGACGGGGAACACTAGTTTCACTGTCGTCTTTCGGGCCTGCTCTTGCGCGAGTTGCCGCCGCCGCGTCCGCATGTACTTCGCGTGCGTGCGCAGCGCCGGCGCCAGACTCGTGCCGAATCGGTCGGCATCCGCCAGCAGATTCACCAGCTTGGTCAGTTCCGGCTCTTCGTTCCTCCGCGCGAGATTCGTCAGAACCTGCGCGCGCGGATAGCCGGCTCGCAACTCGAGCGGCACCACGCCCAGTTCGGTACTCAACTCCGGATAGGCATCGCGCAATTCGCGGCTGGCTTCGGAGAGTGCCTGGTCCAGTGTTTGGCCCGCTTCGAGCCCCAGGACAATCAGGTCGAGGGCGGGCGGCAGACCGCGCCGAATCGCAAACGACCTCGCGCGCGCCCGGTACTCCAGGAACCGGTCCGGCAGCATGGAAACGAAGCCGCCCGCGCAGATCGCCGCAATAATCATGCCCTTCAGGTCGTGGCCGTTCAAGGCTGCCCCCGCCGCCACCGCCAGCGCGGTCGAGGCCGCCGTCAGCATCTTGATGCCCTGCAGCGTCTCGATGGCTCGCGGATGACGGAACCCGGCTGTCTTCAGCTTGCGCTCGGTGTCGTTGCGTGTCGATGCCTTGGGCGCCCAGTTCCGGCCGATCTCCTGCAGAAAGCCACTGTCGTTCGGGGCCGGCGCCGGAGTCTCGAGGAAAACGCTGGGTGCGTCTTCTTCCTTGGCCTTCGACTCCGCCTTCTCCGGACTCGTCAAGAACCAGTAGCCCACGCCGCCCACCAGCAGCAGCACCGAGATGAAGCAACCCACCAGTAGCAGAATCATGGTTAGAGCCGGATATCCAGAATGCGGCGAATCACGAAATGCGCCAGCACCAGGCAGCCCGCCGCCGCGGCCAGCATCGGCTTCCCCCAGGGGTGATCCACGAGCACGTACAAATACGGCGGGTTCACGTAGAACATCATCGCGGCGATGCCGATCGGCAACAGGGTCAGCACCATGCCCGTCATCCGCCCGTGCGCTGAGATGGCCTTCACTTCGCCTTCGAGCGCCAAGGACTCGCGCATTGATTCCGACAGCGTGCCCAGCACTTCCGTCAGCTTGCCGCCCGAGCGGCTCTGCAGACGGACCGCCGCGACAAAGATCTTCATGTTGATCGTCGGCACCCGTTTAGCCAGATTGTCGAGGGCCTGATCCCACGTCCGCCCGAGCTTCCATTCTTCGAGCGTCCGCCGCATTTCGGTGGAGATCGGCGCCGGACTTTCGCTCGCCAGCAGATCCATTCCCACTGCCAGCGGATGGCCGGCGCGCAGCGCGCGCGCCAGTGAGTCGAGCGCGTCCGGGAACGCTTGTTCGAATTGCTCCAGGCGCTGCTGCCGCTTCTGGCTGACACGGAAATACGGGATCAGCGACGTGAGCAGGCCGCACCCGATCGCCACCAGCATCGGCACCCAAGGCAAGCGCCACAGCGCGACGGTGACCAGCGTGCCGCTTAGCAGCATCATCGCGGCTAGACGTCCCACGGACCACGACATGTCCGCTTCCGCCAGCACCGACTTGAAGTCGCTGGCAAAGTGAAAGCGTTCGAGGACCGACTCCCAGAACCCGATGCTGCTTACTCGATCGGACCGCAGCAGGTTCGCCGAACCGCTCAGATCGTCCAACTCCGGGGCTGGCGCATCCGCCGCTGCCGACGCTGTCTTATTGCGCGACATCAGCACATAGGCCGCGCCACCCGTGAGGGCGAAAGCAACGACGAAAAAGGCCAGCAGCGAGAACAGCAGCATGGACGTTACTTGTGGCCGCGCTCCACCACGCGGGGCGTGATCACGGCAAAGACGCCGTCCGGCAGGTCGAGACCCGCCACCAGGAAGCTCTGCCCCGGCGCGAACGACAGGTCCGAGCGTACCTTGCGCTCGGCGCCACCGGACTTCACCGCCGGCTCTACGCGGACGGCGAGCCGACCATCGGCGCGCATCCGCGGCTCCAGACGAATCCGGACGCCGGGAGCGCCGTCGCGTTCCAGGCTCACCTCACCGGTGTCGCGCGTCAGCACTTGCCCCTTGGCGAGTACGGAGATCTTGCCTTCGTTTTCGAGCTTCGAGAACGAGCCCGTTACCGGTAGCACCTGCAACGCATCGTTGGTGTGCCCACCGAGGGCCTTCAGGGTTTCCGGCTGCTTCGTGCTGACCCATTTCACATCGAAGTAGACATCGCGCGGCATCACGATCGGAGCGGACGCAGTGGCGGTCGGGGGCGCGGGGGCCGGAGTGGGTGCCACCGGCTGAACCGTGGCCGTTAAGCCTTTGGCCGGCGTTCCGGTGTCCTTCCGGTTGCGGAGCACGATTCTCAGCCGGCCCACCGTATCGGCCAGGCTGACGCGGTCGGCGTCGGCGGGCGACAACAGGACCGTCACCACCGGACGACCGGTGAGGGGTGAGCCCACTTCCGGCGGACCGACGTTCAGAACTTCCACGCTCGGCATCACCGAGCGAATCTCCAACACGCCGGGGTTCGCGTCCCGCCCGGCGATGATTTGAATATCGACATGGTCACCGGCGCGCACCATCTGCACGACGCCGGCCGAATCGGCCACGTGCATCGTGACGGCGCGCATGCCCATCGGGATCACCGACGACGGAGCGGTGACGCCGGCGGGGCGGCTGAGCGCTCCCTCGGCCACCATCTGACCTTCCACCAACGGATCGAGCGTCGCGCGTCCCAGGGCATCGGCCACCGTTTTCACGCAGGACATTCCCGGCGGGCAACTGACCTCCGAGAGGCGTACGTCGGCCGATTCCAGCAACTTACCGCGTTCGATGTTGCGCGTCGCCACCAGCATCGCTGTGGGCGCCGGGCCCGTCGATGCCGCCGCGGTTTTAGCTGGCTCGAGACGATCGGCAATCAACCCATAGAAGACAGCCGTCGACAACACGGCAACTACCAGGGCGATGGCCAAAAGGGGGATGAGGTTTTTTCGCATTGCTGGATTTGGCGGCACTCCGCCCGTTACCGGTCTATCGGTCAGAGGGGGAATGGGCTTTAATGGAAGTTTGGTCCCAGTTTTAGATTTGTGGGACGGGTGGATTAAGCCATCCGTCATTCTTGACCAGGTGTGGAATACCGCACCATTTCTTCGTGATCGCGACATCGGCCCGGCGTCGCCCGGCGAGCGGCTCATCAATTTGGGGGCCGGTCCCTGGGGCTTCCTGCGGATTCTGCGCCACGGCGAACAAATTGCGCTAGCGGCCACGCGAGCCGAGCAACTCGAAGACTACTTTGCTCTGTGCCTATCGGCCCACCATGCGACCGTGGCGACCTTTGTTCCCACCGATGTGGATACCAAGATTCGCGGGTTGCTATGGCGTGAGTCGCGCGACCCGGCGGTGCTCGGGCGGATGTTTGCCTTGATCCAGTCGATGGCCCACTGGACACTCAACGGGATTTCGACTCGGGCGGACGAGGTATCGGGCAGTGGCCCGGTTTCGGGCCACGATGGCGAACGCCTTGGCACGCTTGCGGGAGCCCTGGGACGGTTCGCCGTCATTGGCGACGACGCTCTGGTCCGCCAGGCGGAAACGGCGATCGATGACGAGTTGAATCGCGAGGCGGTGGCCTTTCGGATCGCCCTGCATCAGCCAGGCAGCGAGCTCTTGGCCCTCCGGCTGGCGATGAGCCTGACGCACAACGTCGGTGACCTGGACCAAGGCATCAGTTTCTGGGAAGGGAAGGCGAACAGCTTGCCGGCGAAAGAGCGCTTTCATCGTCTGGCGCACGAGAATCAGCGGCCGTACCAGGGGACGTTTGCCGCAGCGGCGGCGATCTACAAAACGGCGCTGGCGTCGGAGGGGCATCGGCACTATCCGCTGCGGGCGGTGCGGGGACTACGCCAGTCGGCCGACTTGCTGCTGCCGCTGGGCCCTTGCCTGGACGATTGGGGAGCGTTGGTGGGACGGCATCCGGCCCTCAGTGCGGCCGATCGCGCCGAAGTGCTGACGGCGCTGGTGAACGGCTGCAAGAAGGTGCCCAACCAGGTGGGCTACTATCGGGCGCTCATCGGGTGGCGCGATACGGCGCAGCGGACTTTCGAAACTGCGATTAAGGATTCGCCGAACGCGGTAGAAAAGCTCATGCGCGACGCGGCCTTCCGTCAACAGATGGCCGTGCCGCGCATCTCGTTTGAGTCTTCGCTGCGGAAAAAAGTGATCGCCGTCCGGCAGGCGAACTAGTCGGCCACGCCGTCTTCGTGGGCGGGCCAGACGCTGGCCGAATCTTCCTTGCGCTTGTACTTCTCGATCTTCGAGCCCGTGGGTCCTTGCTTGGTGCGCTCGAGGACCTGCGACAGCTCCGCCGCGGGCATCTTCTTGAGCGACTTCAAGACGCCGACGTTGTGTTCGAGTTGCTCCACGGTTTCGACGCCCGACACCAGCGTGTCGATCGACTGGCTCCAGGCAAAGCGAAGGCACTCCGTGATGCTGGCAATCTTCGCCTGCCCGATACTGCCCATCGCATTCGACTTCATGCCGATGCGGCCCCAGCCCTTCTTTGTCACTTCCGGCAGGACGTTCTTCACGAAGCTGCGGTAGTGCGGGTCAATCAGGTTCACCGGATGCTGCACGGTTTCCCAGCCATCGAACGAGCGCAACAGGCGCAGGTGCACTTCGGGATCGGCATGGCCGGTGAAGCCGATGTGCCGCACCTTGCCTTGCTTCTTCGCGAGCACGAAGGCTTCGAGCGAACCATCGGGCCCGAGGATCTTGTCCACTTCACTCTGCGAGACCACTTCGTGACACTGCCAGAGATCGAGATAGTCCGTCTTCATGCGGCGCAGCGTGTTTTCGAGCTGCTCCATGGCCGACTTCTTGTCGCGCTTTTCGGCCTTGGACATCAGCAGCACCTTCTGCCGGCGAGCGCTGCCCAGCGCGAGGCCATAGATTTCGTCCGAACGGCCGTCGTGATACTTGGCCGCGCTATCGAAAAACGTCACGCCGAGTTCGATGGCGCGATGAATGATGCGAATGCTTTCCGCTTCGTCCTTGCGCCAATACATGTGGGCGCCGCCGAGGGTGAAGCGCGAAACATTAAGCCCCGTCTTGCCCAGCTTGGTCATGGGCATTTCGCCTTCGGCGAAGGCGGCATAGCTGGCGCCCAAGGCCAGGGGAGTGGTTTGCAGGAATTGACGCCGGTGCATGGTGAGAGTGTATCGCGCTCACTGACCGAGCACTTTGCGCCGGATCTGCGTCCACAGTGAGACGTCTTCGGTTTCGATGGTGTCGGGCATTTCGAGCGGCGGCAGGTCTTCGGGCGCCGTGGGCAGGCGCGGCCGCTCCACGCGGGCTTGGTCGAGGAACTTGACGCGATTGCCTTCGAATGAATAACGGCGGCGCCAGAAGGTGCCATCGTTGTCTTCGATGACCAAGTTGAAGATGGGGCCGCGGTCCGCCGGATCCATCACGCGGATGGGCAGGTAGCCGGTGAGCTCTTTCTCCCAATGCGCTGTTTCGTAGCGGTGACGCTTGGTGTTGAAGACCAGCACGCGGAAGCTATCGAACTGGAAGGGCTGGGCGCGGCGGTTCATGGTGGTCCAGAGGAAGTTCTGCTTACGGCCCTTCTCGCTATCCACCACTTCGCCGAGAGCGAAGTAAGAAGTGATGCGGCTGCGGTTGGCGTATTGCGCCACCTCTTCGGGAAGCGCCATGGTGAGCGCGCTCGAGATCACCCAGCCGATGGCGCCGCTCTTGGTGCGCACCAGGGTCCAGTCGTCGTAACGCGGCCCGACCTCAATCGGCTTCGGCTTGGTGAGCAGCATGGCGTTCTTCACGCCGCCCCGAGTGGCAGTCTTGGCTTGCGGTTCCGGCGCACTTTGGGAAAGCTGCTGCCAGTCGGCGGGCAAGCCCGGAGCACGCGGCGCCGGAGGCGGCGGAACTTTGGGCGCGTCGTCCGGCTCGGCTTTCTTCTTCTTGCGACGCGAAGCGGGCTTGGCCGGCTGGACCGGCGCCTGATAAGGCGCCCGCAAGGCAACCCGATGCCCCAGCACGTCGACCAGCTCTTCGGGGGGCAGTTTCTCAAAGCTGGGGGAACTGCGGTTGGGGCTGGTGTGAATGTTGAGGACTTCGTAGACTTTGGCCTGGCCCATGGGCACGGTGTCCTTGAAGTCTTTGGAGATTTGCTTGAGCGCCTCCATCTCCTGGGCGCGGACGAGCACGCGACCGTCGAGCCAGCCTTCTTTGCCGCTGACGGTGCGCACCAGGGCGTAGCGGCGCTTCCATTGCAGGATGTCGAGGGGTTCGCCGAAGACGGCGGTTTCTACGATTTCGGCGCGAAAGGCGAGGTCCTTGCGGAGGTCGATCTTCTTTTCACCGGCGAAGGCACGCCCCAGAACCCGTTTGGGCGGCGGCCCTTCATTGTTTCCACAGGCGAGCAGCAGGCCAAAAGCCAGCAGTAAAAAAGCGAAGGAATGAACTCTCCAGACGGGCATCACGGCGATTCGGGGGATGATTCTTTTCAATGTAACAGGTACCGCCGGAAAAGGCCCGTAAACTTACCCCATCTGGCGGTACCGGGGGACCGTTGACGCCCACGGGCGCACCTGATATTCTCGACGCCGACCTAGCCCATGGAGGCTCTTTTGTTTCATCGTCTTCGCATCATTCTGTTGCTGGCGCTGCCCCTGTTCGGCGGACAGCCGCAGACTGCCCCGGACGACAAGGCGGTGCCCGCCGCGGCCCACGCGCCCTTGTTCCGTCCGAAAGGCACGCAAGCCGGGCAACTCACCGATCGGGTGGCGGCTGGATTGCCTGCCAGCACGGCTCCGTCAGCCAAGGTGGTGCGTCGCAACTTTATCGACGACGAGATCTTCGGCAAGATGGAGCGCGACCGCGTGCCGCATGCTCCGCTGGCGACTGACCTCGAGTTCCTGCGGCGGGTGAAGCTCGATCTGACGGGCCGCATTCCCTCGGCGACCGAGGTGCGCGAATTCCTGGCCGACGTCCGGCCCGACAAGCGAGCGCGCTTGGTGGAGCATCTGGTGGGCAGTCCGGAGTTCGTCGATAAGTGGGCGTACTTCCTGATGGACATCCTGCGGGCCAACGGCAAAATGGGCCGCGGTTATCAGCTTTTTCACTACGCGCTGAAGGAAAGCCTGGCTGCCGATCGTCCCTACGACGATTGGGTGCGCAGCCTGATTGCCTCGTCGGCGAAGAGCAACTACGTGGTGGCTTCGGCGAACCCGATTACCCGCGAGCACGTGGAAGGCAAGCCGGGCGAAGCGGCCAATGGCGACGACCTCTCCAAGGTGAACCAGCTCGACACGCATGACGAGCTCACCATTCTTTATGGCAAGCTCTTCCTGGGCGTGAACTTCTCGTGCATTTCCTGCCACAGCGGCGAGGGACATCTGGAGAAGGTGAACGTCTATCTAACGGGCAAGACGCGGTCTGATTTCTTCCGGGAGTCGGCCTTTCTGGGGAAGACGCGCTATGTACCGCACGTGGAGAGTAGCGCGGCGGTGATGGGACATTTCTATGTCGACGATGGCGGCGCGGGTTACAACACGAAGGCGGAGAGCATGCTGCGGAACCGGCGCAGCGGCGGTCCGGCGACGCCGAAGTTCATTCTGACGAATGAAGAGCCTCGGGCGGGCGCGGAGCCTCGTGCTGAGCTGGCGCGCATGTTGACGGGACATCCACAATTTGCCCGGGCGGCGGCGAACATGTTTTGGGCGAAGTTGATGGGCGTGGGGCTGGTGGATCCTTATGACGAGTTCGACCTGGCGCGGCTCGATCCCAAGAATCTGCCCGAGGGTTGGGATGCACAGCCGTCGCATCCGGAACTCCTCGAGAAGTTAGGGCAGTATTTCCGCCAGAACGATCACAGCCTGCACAAGCTGTTCAAACTGATTTGTAACTCGAGCGCCTATCAACTTTCGGCGCGTTTCCCCGGCCAGTGGAACGACACTTATACGCGTTATTACTCGCGCAAGTTCGTGCGCATGCTGACCGCAGAGGAGTTACACGACGCCATCGCGACGGCGACCAGCCGGCCTGGCAAGTTCGTGATCGCGTCGAAGAAGGAAGACGGCAGCTCCGACGGCGGCGCGCCTTCCACCGTGCCGATGGCGATGCAGGTGGCGGTGCCGCAGCCGAAGGGCGAGTTGAAGACGTTCCTGGCGGCCTTCGGCGAATCGAATCGCGGCTCGCCGCCACGGGCGCCGACGCCGTCGCCGCTGCAGCCGATCATGATGATGCGTTCGCCCGTGGTGAACGATCGGGTGTTGGCGGCCAAGGACAGCCGCGTGCAGCGTCTGCTCGATACTTATGCCGACAACGGGCGCGTGGTGGACGAGATGTTCCTGGCGACACTGTCGCGGACGCCGCTCGACGCCGAGCGTCAACTCGCCGTGAAGGCGCTCGAGACGAACCGGGTGGAGGGTGCCCAGAATCTGCAATGGGCTTTGCTGAATCTGGTGGAGTTTCTCTATAACTTTTAGGATGCGGCGATGAAGACATTAGGTGAGCTGATTCCGACCCGCCGCGAACTGCTGAAGTTCGGCGGCTGGGGTATTACATCCGCGGCGGCGCAAGCGTTGTGGCCGCTGCCGATGAAGGCGGCTGGACGTAAGGTGCAACCGCGCGGCAATGCGAAGAACGTCATCTTCTTTGAACTGGCGGGCGCGCTGAGCCATGTCGATTCGTTCGACTTCAAAGAGAACAAGGCGACGCTGCCCGAATGGGACATCCGCAAGACGAAGACCGGCATCTATGTGCCGCACGCTCTGTTCCCGCGCATGGTGAACGTGATGGACAGAGTGGCGCACGTGCGTTCGTTTGTGAGCCATGAAGAGGTACACTTCCGCGGTCAATATTACGTGCAGGCCGGACGGCAGATGAATGTGGCCTTCGCGCCGGAGATTCCCTCGGTGGGGACGGTGGTGGCGAGTGAGCTCGAAGCGCGCCGCCGCCCGACTGATACGTTCCCCACTTACGTTTCCTTCAACCTGACGACCAATCAGGTGGGCGCGATGTCGACGGGCTTTCTGCCGGCGCGTTTCTCGGTTTTTGACTTGAACCCGGAAGAAGCGCTGAAGGGCATGACGCTCGATCAGAAGGCGACCGAGTTACTCGAAGAGCGATGGCGGCTACTGGCCGGTTTGCGTGAGTTGAACCCGGGCCGGCTGCGAGGCTTGGATAAAGCGATCACCGGCTTTGAGGACTTCAGCCAGACGGCGAAGCAGTTACTCGCCGATGGACGCTGGCCGGCAGCGTTTCGAATTGCGGAGGACGATCGCCGGCGGTACGGGAATACGTCCGTAGGCTTGTCTTCGATTCTCACTCGCAATCTGCTGCAGCAGGATGGGGGCACGCACTACGTGCACATCTGCCACAACGGGTGGGACCATCACAAGGACATCTGGACGAAGAAGGCGCCTTCGAATCACTATCAACTGATTGCCGAGATGGATCCGGCGTTGGCGAGTTTGATTGAGGATCTGTCTGCCGCGCCGTCGCCCACTACGCCGGGCAAGACCTTGCTCGACGAGACGCTGGTGGTTTGCATGGGTGAGTTCGGCCGGACGCCGGGTCCGCTCAACTTCCAACTCGGCCGCGACCATCACAAGCATGTATTTCCGGCGATGTTTGCCGGCGCGGGAGTGAAGGGCGGGACGGTGCACGGCGCCAGCGACATCGACGGCATCAAGTGTGTCGATACCGGCTGGCAGCACGCGAAGCAGCCGCGTATCGAGAATGTGATCGCCACAATCTATTCGGCGCTGGGCATTGATTGGACGAAGGAAGTCCACGGGCTGCCGTCCGGCCGGACTTACGTGTATGTGGATCCGCTCGGGGCGAATGGTCACATTCCGACCGATGAGCTTGCGGCCATCTATGGTTAGAACAGCGGCTTGGCTGCTGTTGAGTGCGGGGTTGTGGGCGGCCGATCCGGTGGGCATGGTACGCATCGAAGGCGGCGAGTTTCTGCGCGGCCGATCGCAGACTTGGCCAGACTACGATGTCGCCTGGTACCCGAATCCGGTGAAAGACGATACGCCCGCGCGGAAGATCAGAGTGGATGCCTTCTGGCTGGATGTGGCGGAAGTGACGAACGCCCGTTATCAGGCGTTTCTGCAAGCTACGCGGCATCGGGCGCCGCATCATTGGCCCGGGGGGCAGATGCCCGCGGGCAAGGCTGATTTTCCGGTGAATAACGTTAGTTGGGATGATGCCGTGGCATTTTGCACGTGGGACGGCGGGAAGCGTCTGCCGACGGAGGCTGAATGGGAGCGGGCAGCGCGTGGTTCGCTGGAAGGCAAGATGTATCCGTGGGGCGATCGGGCGATCACGGGGGCGGATGCGGTTTACAACCAAGTGGACGGTCCGCGGGCGGTGTGCAGTAAGGCGAAGGTGAACGGGCTGTGCGACCTGACGGGCAACGTCTGGGAGTGGTGCGCGGATTGGTACGGCCAGAAGTATTACGCCGAGGCTCCGGCGCAGAACCCGGTGGGGCCGGCATCCGGACAATACCGGACGCTGCGGGGTGGCAGTTGGTTTGACGTGCCGCCGCTGTTTCTTTCGGTGTCCTATCGCAGTTGGGCCCGGCCCGAAGAGCGGAGCCCGACGATCGGCTTCCGCTGCGCGAAGACCCCTTAAATTGGGGATGAGTTCCTACCCTCCGGACCCCCTTGCGCTCGGCGCCGTAATGTGATTAATCTACATGGCCCAGTGTTGTGCAGCTGGGCGTTAGGTTTCCAAGGGGTATTCGTACATGAAGACATTTTTTGCGGTGTTTCTCGCAACCGCTACGATGGCCATGGCGCAAATTGGCACATCGACCATGACCGGCCGAGTGACGGACGCGTCGGGAGCCATTGTTCCCAACACGACGGTCACCGTGGTCCAGAAGGCAACGAACTTTACGTTCAACGCCACCACGAATGAAGACGGAATCTACCGCGTGCTTTCGTTGCAGCCGGGAACTTACCGGGTGACTTTCGAGGCGGCGGGATTCAAGAAAGCAATTCGCGACGAAGTGGAATTGCGCACCGGCGATACGCTGGCGGTGGACATGGCAATGCAGGTTGGCCAGGTCTCCGACGCGGTGGAAGTCACCGGCGGCGCGCAACTGCTCGAAACAGAAACGTCGGCCACCGGCACCGTGATGAGCGGCAAGGTGCTTTATGACATGCCGTTGTACCAGCGTTTCGTCAACTCGACGATGAATCTGGTGCCGGGCATGACGACTGGCGGCTACGCCTATGGCGGCAGTCTCGGCAGCTATCATCTGGCCGGACAGCGCGCGGGCGCCATCGGCATCTTCGAGGACGGCGTCAATGGCAATGACCAGGGCGGCGGCACGGAGACGATCAAGCCGATCCAGAACGCGATGGCGGAAGTGAAGGTCATCACGACCGTGCCTCCGGCCGAATACGGCCACTCGGCGGGCGGCGTGATCAACGCCGTGAAGAAGAGCGGCACTAATGAGATTCACGGCATGGGCTCTTTCTATGGCCGTTGGCGCCGGATGCAGCATCGGTTGTTTTTCGATCGGGTGACCACGGCGCAGTTGGGCGTGCCGACGGTGTTCTTTATGCCCGACGCGAACGTGGGCGGTCCGGTGGTGATCCCGAAAATCTATAACGGCAAGAACAAGACCTTCTTCTTCTTTGCCTGGCAGAAGCTGATCGAAGAGAAGTACGCGCAGGTGGACTCGACGGTGCCGTCGCCGGAAATGAAGGCGGGTAACTTCAACTTCCCCGGCGTGGCGAATTCGAACCTGATCTATGACCCGGCGACCACTCGCCTGGTGGGCGGCAACTGGATGCGAGATCCTTTTCCGGGCAATGTGATTCCGACGAATCGCTTTGATCCGGTGGCGCAGAAGGTGCTGGCGGCCGATCCGTGGCAGGCCCCCAGCCGTCCCGGCACGTTCAATGCCGCGGGCCCGAACGGGAACTATCTGGCGAACGAGTTCGCCCGGACGTATCTGCCGGACTACAACCTGCGTCTCGACCATCAGTTCAACTCGGCCTTCAAGATGTACTTCTCCTGGACGGACAATCAGTACAGCGGCTATCAGCGCCCCTGGAACATCAAGCCAGACAAGCCGGAGTACGACAATGTGGGCGGGTTCTACGCGCCTTCGCGCAATCAGAACTTCTCGGTCGGCAAGACGTGGATCGTGTCGCCCTCGTTGGTGAATGACGCTCGTGTCGGCTACTATCGCCGCCGGTCGGAAACTCAGGTGCCCTCCTATCAGCAGGGTTGGGGAGCGAAGCTCGGCATTCCGAACATCGACGACAATCTGTTCCCCGCGTTGGGTGGCGGTGACCGCAACAGCGCGGCTTCGCTGTACGGCATCTCCGGCCCGTCGCTGATTACGCCGCAGCGGACCGTGAACGAGACGGTTTCCTTCCGCGACGACCTCTCTTACATCCGCGGCACGCACGCCTTCAAGATGGGTTACGAACTGCTTCGCTTCCGCCTGAACTCGGCGGTGCTGGCGAACCCCGTGCAGTTCAACTTCGATACGACGACCGGTCTGCAGACGAACGGCCAGCCGATTCCGAATACCGGGAACGTGTTTGCCGGCTTCCTGACCGGTTATGTGAGCCAGGCCGTGTTCCGCAGTGAACTCGCGAGCTGGCTGCCGCGCTCCTCCATTCACAGCTTCTACTTCCAGGACGACTGGAAGCTGACGCCGCGGCTGACGCTGAACATCGGCTTGCGTTATTCGAACGAGAGCCCGTTCAGCACCAAGTACGGGGTGATGAGCCAGTTCGACCCGAATGGCACCGATCCGCTCACTGGCCGGAAGGGCGCGGTGGCGCATCCGACCTCGGGCTTGAACAAGCGCGACAACAATAACTTCGATCCGCGCTTCGGCGTGGCGTGGCATCCGCTCGAAAAGTGGGTGTTCCGCGGCGGCTTCGGCTTCTATCGCGTCGACGTGAAGTTCCCCTCGGGCCGCGAAATGTACGACGAGTATGTGGCGACGGCCAACCAGCAGCCCGCGCCGGGCGACCCCACGCCGATCTACCGGATCAGCAACGGGACGCGTCCGCCGGCCTTCAATGTGCTGCAGAACGGTACGTCGCCGTTTGTGGGCACCAACTACGGTTCGCGCGGCATCTCCTGGTGGGATCCGAACCTGCGCAATCCGTATGTCATGAACTGGAACGCGAGCATCCAGCGCGATCTCGGCAAGGACTATCTGGCCGAAATCAGCTATCAGGGCTCGGGCAGCGTCGGTTTGATCGAGCGCTGGGAGTACAACACGTTCCCGATCGATTTCGCGGCGAACGATCCGGCACTGCGGAACCAGGTGTTCGCGGCGGCGCAGAACTATCGCCCCTTCCCGCAGTTCGGCAACATCCCGCTGCGTTCGAACTTCGGCCACTCGACGTTCCATTCGGGCACCGTCAAGCTCGAGAAGCGTCTTTCGCGTGGTTTGTTCTTCAATACGTTCTACACGTTCTCGAAGACGATCAACAGCGCCGACACGGATAACAGCGGCGGCGGCGTGGCGCCGATCCAGAATCGTGGTCTTGAGAAGGGCCGCGCCGGCTTCGACCGTAACCATCGCTTCATCGGCACCGTGAACTACGCGCTGCCGTTCGGCAAGGGCAAGAAGTACGCGACCTCCAACCGCTTCGTGAATGCGATTGTGGGCGGCATCGAGATTTCCTGGATTCAGACGATTGAATCGGGCAATCCGCTAAACTTCAGCTTCGCGAACAGTTCGGCGAACTACTATCCGACGTTTGCCGGTGCGCGCCGTCCGAATCTGGTGGGGACGCCGGATTACGACTTCAGCAAGTGGGACAACGGCGGTCCGGACCGCTTCACGCTGCAGAACCGTCCGGCGGTGATCGACCAGAGCGCGTTTGCGTATCCGGCGGCTTTCACCGTGGGCAACGCCGGCCGCAACATTCTGACCGGTCCTCGCCTGGTTTGGGCGCAGGCTTCAGTGCAGAAGAACTTCACGTTCAAGGATCGGTATCGCGCCCAGATTCGCTGGGACATGCAGAATGCGCTCAAGACGTACAACTTCACGGGTCCCACCACGACGGTGGACTTCGTGAATCCGCGGACCTTCGGCAAGCTGCAGGACGATCCGCGGACGGCTTCGCTCGGCGGTCAGCCGCTGATGAACCTGACGCTGGCGGTGTTCTTCTAGAACGTCGCAGCAGTCGCGAAAACAAGAGCCGGGTTCCTCCAGGAGCCCGGCTTTTTGCGTGCGACGATAGGGCAGAGATGGCTTTGTTGACCGACCGCGAGGAGATTCGGCGCCTGTTGCGACGCGACGCGGTGTGGTCGGCGTACGCTCTGGGCGATCTGAGTCCTGACCTTTGGCCGGCGACGACGTGGCACGTGGCGGGGCCGGAACTGGCCCTGGTGCTGCGGGCGTTCTCTTTTCCCATCCTGTGGGCGTCCGGCGGACTTGAGGCGTTGGTGGACGAACTGAGCGGCGAAGGCAGCTACTCGGTGCAGATTCTGGCCCAAGCCTTACCGACGTTGGAGCGGGCTTATAACGTCAGCGGGCTGAAGCAGATGGATCGCTTCGGGCTGCGGCGGTTCTCGCCGGTGCCTACTCCCGATGTATTCCGGCTCAGGGCGCCGGATGTAGCCGAGTTGGAGGCGCTCTATCGCGATGGCGAGGAAGTGGGCGAAGCACCGGAGTTCTTCTATCCAGCGATGGTGGAGCGTGGCGTATTCTACGGGATTCGCGACGCTTCCGGCCTAGCTGCGGTGGCGGGGACGCATCTGGTGGCCGTGGAGGAGAAGGTGGCGACGATCGGCAATGTGTACACGCGGCGGGATTGCCGCAGCCGCGGGTATGCCCGGCAGACGGCGTGTGCGGTCGCGGCGGAGTTACTCGCCTTGGGGATCGAGGTGGTGGCGCTCAATACTTATCAGGGGAACGTGGCGGCGAGGCGCACGTATGAGCGGCTGGGGTTTGTGCGTCATATCGAGTACGTGGAAGGGATGATCGTGCGGAGATGACCTACTACGCTTACATGCCGAGCCCGGTGGGGCCGCTGCTGTTTGCCGGCAGCGAGACGGCGCTTGAGCGGATGCATTTCTCCAAGGGGTCCAAGGCGCAGGGTCACGACCCAGCCTGGCAGGAGGCGCCAGAGCTGTTTGCGGAAGCGATCCGGCAGATGCGGGCTTACTTCGCGGGCGAGTTGCGTGAGTTCGAGCTTGCGCTGGCGCCGCGGGGATCGGAATTTCAGCAAGCGGTGTGGCGGGAGCTTTTGAAGATTCCGTACGGCGAAACCACAACCTATGGCGCGCTCGCCAAGCGGTTGGGAAACCCGGCGGCATCGCGGGCGGTGGGGCTGGCGAATGGGTCGAACCCGATCGCGATCATTCAGCCTTGTCATCGGGTGATCGGTTCGACAGGGAAGCTGACGGGCTTTGGCGGGGGCATCGAGGTGAAGCAGGCGCTGCTCGAACTGGAGCGGGGCGAGCGACGACTGTTCTAAGGCAAAACAAAAGGGCCGGCGCCTGATGGCGACAGCCCTTCTCCTCCGGAATGTTGCGAGGCCTGACTAGCGCGAACTGGCGCGAGCCATCGGCTTGTCGGTGACCGAGAAGTCAGCCGACGCTTCGGCCGAGGACGCGATGCTCTCGGCACCCGTGCGCTCCAGAATTTCTTTGGCGCGATCAGTCCATTCGGAGTTGTCGCAGTGGACGGAAAGGAGAATGCCGCCGTCCCGAATGCGTCCTTCGTAGCGCTTGGCTTCGTACTCCGGCATGCCGAAACCGGTGAGCGCACCGATCACGCCGCCGGTGACCGCGCCGGCGCCGACGCCCGCCATAGCCCCCATGATCGGGCCCGCGGCGATGAAAGGACCCACACCGGGGATCGCCAGCGCGCCAATGCCGGCGAGCCAGCCCAACGCACCGCCGAGCACCGCGCCAGCCGAAGCACCGGTGGCCGCGCCTTCGGGCGCCTTGGTATTCATCTCGTGAGCGAAGTCCTTGGTACCCGCGTTATCGGGGAGCAACGCCGAGATATCGGTATTGCGGAAGCCAGCGCTGCGCAACGCGTCCACACCGTTTTCCGCGCCCGAACGCGAGCGATAAATCCCGAATACGGAAGTGTTCTTAGCCATGTCTTATCTCCTTGGATCTTTCTGTTTTTGTTAACGACTACTTGGTTTCCGGAGCGATTTCCAGACTGTTGGTGACTTTGGCGGCTCCAGCGATATCGACCGCCTTCTTGCCGATTTCATCCTTCTCCGCCGCCGTCCTCACGGGGCCGCGCAGGGTCACCGTGCCATCCCGGACGATGATCTTGACGTTGTGAGCGTAAGTGGAAAGCGACTTGTCATCCGTCACGGACTTGCGGATCTTGCGGGCGAGTTCCCGGTCGGACGGATTCATCTTTTGTTGGTCCGCCGTCAGAGCTCCTTCCGAACGATCGCGCTTATTCGTTTTGGTGTTATCCGGTTCCTGACCGGAGAGGCAGGAAACAGCAAGAATTCCCGCCAAAATGATGGTCTTCATCGGTCCTCCTTGAACTAAACGCTTTCGACGGTTTCGCGGTAGGCCTGCCGGCCAGCGTCGAGAGCCGCCGTGACGCTTGAGCGATGGCGCTCCAGCGTTTCCTTCCCCTTGTCGGCGAGATCGGTGGCCTTGGTCTTGAGCTCGTTGCCCTGGCGGGCGACGAATTCCTTGCCGTTGGACACTTTCTCGCGAATGGCGTCGCGGGTATCCTGGCCGGATTTCGGCGCCAGAATGATCCCGAGACCCACGCCCAGTCCGGCGCCCACCATAAACAGGAGGGCGTCGGTGGCGCACACGCCACGATCATGATTGTGCATGGTCATATCCTTTCGAATCGTGTAGTTGTTACTTGTGCAGTTCACGGAATGAATACTTCGAGAGCTGGTTGAGTAAGGGGGCTGCAGCGGCGGGAGTGGTACCCTTGCCGTCGCGGATGATTTCGGCGGTGCTGTAGCGGCTGCCGTAGAGATCGCGGTTGTCATCGAGATCCTGACGCAAGGTGGAGCCTTCGATCGAGACCCCGGCAAACAGACCACGCGAACGGGAGTAGCCGAGGAGTTCAGCGCGCATATAAGCGTCGGTTTCCGCCTGCGCGGTGCGGCCCACCGGGCCCGCCATCGCGGCAGCTTCGCCACCGACCTTGAACTGGGATTGCATCAGACGATCAGCGCCGCTCTTGTTCATCACCAGCAGGACCAGGTCGGTTTCGCCGACGCCGATCTGCAGGCCGAGGCTACCGCCTTCGAGCCGCATGGCGGCGGGATTGGTCCATCCCGAGCGATTGGCATTGCGGCAGGTCATGAAGCCGCGGCCATACTTGGCGCCAAGGATGAAGCCGGCTTTCTTGAGTCCCGGGATGATGGCGACGCAGTGAGCCCGCTCGAGGAGATCGAGGGGGATCGACTGGTCGGGGGAAGCCATAATTTCTTGAAAGGTGGTGGTCGCCGCTTGCAGGCGTTCGTTGATTTTCGAATCTTCCGCGCGATCGGCGGCAAAGGCCGTCGTGGAAAAGGCTAGGGCGGTGAGAGTCAGAATTGTTTTCGCGTCCATGCTTCTGGCATTGCAATCGCGTGGCCATTGTGCCTAACGCAGGTTTTTCCTGGAATTTTGGGCTTGGGGACGGGTAAAAGCGGAAAGTCTTGCCTGTTCGGACTGCAAGGGTTGCGCCGATCGAGGTTGGCCCGCCAATTGCAACAGTGGAATGCGGAAAGGAGATCCTTAAGATGAATTGGGATCAAGTAGAAGGCAAGTGGAAACAGTTGATGGGGTCGGCCCGCGAGACGTGGGGCAAGCTGACTGATGACGATCTCGACAAGATCCAAGGCAAGAAGGATCAACTGATCGGGCAGGTGCAGGAACGCTATGGCATCGCGAAGGAAGAAGCCGAGCGCCAAGTGTCCGAATGGATGTCGCGCCACGATGAAAAAACGTTGGCGGGTAAGCCGTAGGGGCCCCTTCCGCAAGTGCAAAATTCGCCGCGCTGGTCCGGATGGACCGCGCGGCGTTTGCTTTTTTGGGTACCATGACAGCGATGGAAGCGAAAGTCGCCACCGGGCGTGTGTTGATTGTCGATGACGACGAGTTGTTGCGGAAAAGTCTGCGTGCGATTGTGCTCGATGGCGGTTGGGACTCTGCGGAAGCGGCGGATGGACAAGAGGCGCTGGACCGGTTGGCCAGCTTCGATGCCGATGTCATCGTCACCGATCTGGTGATGCCGCGCATGGACGGCATCGAGTTCTTGCAGACGCTGCGCGCAGCCGGCGATACGCGGCCGACGATCGTGCTCACCGGTTTTGGCAGCCTCGATAAAGCACTCTCCACCGTGCATGATCTGCATGCGTTCTGGTTTCTCGAAAAGCCCGTCAAGAGCAACGCGCTGAAGGCGCTGCTGGAACGCGCGATCGGCCATCGGCGGCTCGATCTCGAAACGCAGTCGCTGAAGCGGGACCTGGCCAACCGCGGCTATCTGGGGGACATGGTGGGGACGTCGAAGACCATGCAGAAGGTCTTCCACCTGATTCGCCAAGTAGCGCCCAGTACGGCGTCAGTGATGATCAGCGGGGAAAGCGGGACGGGCAAGGAATTGGTGGCGCGCGAGATTCACAAGTTGAGTCCGCGGCGCAATCAGCCGTTTGTGGCGATCAACTGCGCGGCGCTGCCGGAGACGTTGATCGAGAGCGAACTGTTCGGCCACGAGAAGGGTGCGTTCACGGGCGCGATGGACCGGCGCGCGGGTTGCTTTGAACAAGCGCACGGCGGGACGCTGTTTCTGGATGAGTTGGGCGAGATGCCGCTGGGCACGCAATCCAAGCTCTTGCGCGTGCTCGAGGACCGTCGCGTGCGCCGCCTGGGCGGGCGCGCGGAGATCGACATCGATACGCGCATCGTGGCGGCGACGAATCGTCCGCTCGAAGCGGCGCTGCGCGACAAGTATCTACGCGAGGATCTCTTCTACCGCATCAACGTGTTTCACATCGAGCTGTCGCCGCTGCGCGAACGCAAAGAGGACATCGCCCCCATTGCCGAATCGATGTTGACGTCCTTGAACCGCAAGCATGGCGCGACGGTGACGCGCATTGAGCCCGCTGTGTTGAGCCGTCTGGAAGCGCATCATTGGCCGGGGAACATTCGCGAGTTACGTAACGTGATGGAGCGGGCCGTAATTCTCGCCTGGGACGGACCGATCCAGCCCCGGCATCTCTTGATCGATTCCGAGACCAAGCCGGAAGGCGTGGTGGAAACGCCTGAGCCGATTGCCACCGATGACGGCCTCATCAGTTTTCGCGCAGGCGAGCCGCTGAGCAAAGTGGAAGACGCCTATATCCAGCTGACGCTGAAGCACGTGAATCAGAACCGGAAACGGGCGGCCAGCCTGCTCGAGATCAGCGTGCGCACGCTCCACAACCGCCTGGCGGCGTTGCGGGCCGAAGGGGCGCCCCCGGAGCCGGAAGAAGAAGACGACGCGAGCTAGTCCGCGGCGGGGAGCGTGAAGATGACGGTAGTGCCCTCGCCGGGCGCGCCTGCCAGGCGGATCTGGCCGCCGTGTAGCTCGACCGCGCGGCGCGCGTAGGCGAGCCCAAAGCCTTCACCCGGAACTTCGCGGCCATGCAGGCGGCGAAACATCTCGAAGCAGCGTTCGCGTTGACTCTCTTCGATGCCGATGCCGTGATCCTGCACGCTGACTTCAATCTGGCCGTCCGCACCCACGTGAGCTTGAATCGCGATCTCCACCGCCTTGTCGCCGTGGAACTTGAGCGCGTTATCGAGCAGCCGGGAGAAGACTTCCGTGAGCATGTCGAAATCGCCGTGGACCGCCGGCAGGGTGGCGGCGCGAATCCCGGTGCGCCGGGCGGGCTCCAGCCGAGCCATCGCATTCAGCAGAATGTCGTCGAGATCGACGCGCCGCGGCTGATAGTAGCGCGGCAATTGCAGCACTTCGAACATGCCGGTGAGCAGTTTTTCGAGACGTTCGGCGCCATCCTGGATGCGGGAGATGCACTCGGCCTGGTCGGCGGAAGGCTCGCTGAGGATGTCGGCGTAGCAGCGCACCATGCGCAGCGGCTCGCGTAAATTGTGGGCGGCAGTGCCCATTTCGGCGAGGAAGACGGCGGAATCTTTCATTGCTTCAATCTTAAGCTGCAGTTCTTGCCGTTTCAGTGGCGGCGACGGAAAATCCTGCTCCGAAAACCTGAAGAAGTAACAATTAACTCTCTTGTTTCCTGCGTCTTTACACTATGGCATGCCGTTTGCATAGTAGATGGCGTTGGCTCAACAAGGAGGCGTAATTATGAAGTTCAACAATCACCTCAGGACTTTCGGCATGGCTGCCGGTATGGCGGTATTCGCTGTGGCGCAGGTCCCGAATCCCACGCAGACGAATCTGCCCGAAACGACGCGCGATGGCGTGCCGATTTTCCGCACCACGGCTGTTTCGCGGTCGATTAAGTCGATCAATTATCATCACCGGCAGGGTTCGACCGTCGTCGGCCTCGAAGGTACCGGCGACCTGCCGAAGGCAGTCGGCGAAGTGAAGGTAGAAAGCAAGACCGGCGCCACCAAGGTTCAAGTGGACGTCGACAAGATGCCCCCGGCGCAGAGCCTGGGGCCCGACCTGCTGACCTATGTCGTGTGGGCGATCACGCCTGAGGGCCGTGCGGAGAATCTGGGCGAACTGATGCTCGATGGCGATCATGCCCGCTTGCAGGGCGCGACGGAATTGCAATCTTTTGGCTTGATTGTGACGGCGGAACCCTATTATGCCGTGTCGCAGCCGAGCGACTTCGTCGTGATGGAAAACGTTCTGAAGCCGGGCACCACGGGCACGATCTCCACGATCGACGCGAAGTATGAGCTGCTGCAAAAGGGCGCTTTCGTGAACCGTCTGCCGGCGGCCGACCGCGCGAAGATTCGTGAGAACAAGGATGCGCCGCTCGATCTGCTGGAAGCGCGTCACGCGGTGGCGATCGCTCGTTCGATCGGCGCGGCCAACTATGCCGGCGACACGCTGAAGAAGGCCGAAACCGATCTCTACAACGCGGAGGGCTTCTTCCGTTCCAAGCAGGACAAGAAGAAGGTGCAGACCTTGGCTCGCAACGTGACGCAGTTGGCGGAAGACGCCCGCATCATCACGGTGAAGAAACAGGAGCAGGAAGCGCTGGAAGCGGAACGCGTGGCGGCCGCCAATCGAGTGGCTTCGGCGCAGACGGCGGCCGAGCAAGAGGCTCGCAAGCGTGAGTTGGCGGAAGCCGATCGCAAGCTGGCTTTAGAAGCGGAACGCAATGCCCAGTTCATGGCCCAACAGGAACGCCGGGAGCGTCAGCGGGCCGAGATGATGGCGGCCGAAGCGCGTCTGCAAGCGGAAACCGCGCAGAAGGAAGCGGCTACGGAGCAGGCTCGTTTGAGGATGGAAACGGAAGCGGCGCGCGCCGCGGCGGCGCAAGAGCAGGCTCGTTTGAAGGAAGAGACGATGAACGCTCAGCGCCTGGCGGACAAGGCCAAGGCGGAAGCGGAAGCGGTGCGCAGCAAGGCGGAAGCCGATCTGAACGCGGCGAAGCTGGCCCAGCAGGGGCTGCAGGACAAGCTGTCGCAAGCGGAAGCTCAGGCGGCCCAGGCGCGTGCTGAGTTGCTGCAACAGTTGAACGTGGTGCTGCAAACGCGTGAGTCCGCCCGCGGCCTGATCGTCAACATGTCGGACGTGCTGTTCGACACGGGTCAGTTCACGCTGAAGCCCGGCGCTCGCGAGAAGCTGTCTCGCATCTCCGGTATCGTGCTGGCTCACCCCGGCCTGAAGCTGGAAGTAGAAGGCCACACCGATAGCGTGGGCGACGATGCTTCGAACCAGGTGTTGTCGGAACGCCGCGCGGAAAGCGTGCGCCGCTTCCTGGTGTCGAACGGTGTGGCGGCGGATTCGATCACGTCGAAGGGTTTCGGCGAGTCGATGCCGGTGGCGGATAATAACACGGCCGATGGCCGTCGTTCGAATCGCCGCGTGGAACTGGTGGTGAGTGGTGCGCCCATCCAGGTGACCACGACCACGACGTCGAGCACGTCGAGTGTGCGTTAAGTAAATCGCGCAACTTGAGAAACGCCCCGCTGCAGCTTCGGCTGTCGCGGGGCTTTCTCTTTATCCGCTACTTGGCATCCCGCCAGTTGGGGCCTTGCGTGGCGTCGGCAATGAGTGGCACGTTCAGTTTATGCACGCCTTCCATGGTCTGTTTGACCATGCGCGCCAGCCGGGGGGCTTCGTCGGCAGGCGCTTCGAAGACGAGTTCGTCATGCACCTGCAGCAGCATGCGCGATTGCCAGGCTTCGTCGCGCAGTTGCTGATCGATGCGCAGCATCGCGAGCTTGATCAGATCCGCGGCGGTGCCCTGGAGGGGCGTGTTGACAGCGGTGCGCTCCGCGAAGCCGCGGGCGTTGGGATTCTTGCTCGACATGTCGGGGATTGGCCGGCGCCGGCCAAACAGGGTCTCGGCGAAGCCGGACTTGCGGACGTCGGCGATGGTGCGCTCGATGTACTTTTTCACGCCGGAATAGCGCGAGAAGTAGTTCTTGATATAGGTGTCGGCTTCGCCGCGCGGTATGCCGAGCGCCACGCTGAGTCCGAAGGAGGTCTGTCCGTAGACGATGCCGAAGTTGACCGCCTTGGCGTTGCGGCGTAACTCGGGAGTCACCATCAGCGGCGGCACGCCGAAGACTTCGGCTGCGGTGCGGGTGTGAATGTCTTCGCCGTGGACAAACGACTCGACCAGCACCGCGTCGCCCGAGAAGTGGGCCAGCAGGCGCAACTCGATCTGCGAATAGTCCACCTTCACCAGCACCCAGCCGGGGCGGGGAACGAAGGCGGCGCGAATCTCTCGGCCCAGTTCGGTGCGGATCGGGATGTTCTGCAGGTTCGGATTGTTGGAGGACATGCGGCCGGTGGCCGCGCCGGTGGGGTTGAAGGTGGTGTGGACGCGCGAGTCGCCATCCAGCAACGCCGGGAGTGCGTCGACGTACGTCCCCTTCAGTTTGGAGACCTGCCGATACTCGAGCACCTGCCGAGCAATGGGGTACTCGTCGGCCAAGCCTTCGAGGACGTCGGCGGCCGTGGAGATGACTTTGCCTTTGCCGGTTTTGACGGGCGCGGGCAGGTTCAGTTCTTCAAACAGCACCTTGCCCAACTGCTGCGGCGAGTTGATGTTGAACTCGCGTCCGGCGAGGCCATGGATCTCTTTGGTGAGCGCGCCAAGCACTTCGTCCATGCGCGCCGAGAGTTGACCGAGCATGGCGCGGTCGACGGTGATGCCATCGCGCTCCATGGCTGCGAGCACGGGCAGCAAGGGCCGGTCGAGCGTCTGATAGAGCTCGCGTAGCTTGGGCTGCGCATCGACCATTTCGTCGAGCTTGGGACCGAGTTCGAACAAGGCCGCCGCACTGGCCTCGAACGACGCGCCCAGTTTGCGGCCGAGGTAACGCTCGGAGAGAGCGGCTAGGTCGACGTCGCCGGGATCGGCGAGCAGCAGGAAGCCGGTGAGCATCACGTCGTGGACGCTGGCGATGTCGCCTAACGGATTCGCCTTCCAGTTGTGGAGCACGAGAGGCCGCTGGCCCAAGGCGTCGAGAGCCTCGCGGGGGAAGGAGCGGGAAACGCCCGCGGTGGCGGAGACGGCGGCGCGGTCGGCTTCGAAGGCGACACCGGCGGGTGCGTCAGGGGGCAGGGTCGCGAGCCATTCGCGGCCCTCCTCGGCCGTCAGGAAGCCAGCGAAGTCTTCGGGCGCGGGTGGCGCTTCGTTCTCCGCGGGGCCAGTCTGGGCCAGCAGACTGAAGAACTCGAGCGTACGGTAGATCTCGCGCAACTGGTTGAGGTCCGGCTCCTGTCGCACGAGGTCATCCAGCGTCACCGTGAGCGGAATGTTGCACTCGATGGTGGCCAGTCGCTGGCTCATCAGGATTTGCTCGCGGTGGTTCAGCAGGCTTTCGCGGTAGGTCTTCTTCTCGACTTCCGTGGCCCGGTTGAGCAACTCGTCGAGCGAGCCGAAACGGAGGATGAGGTCCTTGGCGCCTTTGTCGCCGATGCCCGGCGCGCCAGGAATATTGTCGACTGCATCGCCTTTGAGGGCGAGCAGGTCGCGCACCTGATTCGGCGCCACGCCCATGTACTCGCGCACGGAGTCCGCGTTGTAGAGGATGTCGTCCTTCATCGGATTGAGGACGCGGACGCGTTCGTCCACCAACTGCAGCATGTCCTTGTCACTCGAGACGATGACGACTTCGCAGGGCGCCATCCGGGCCAGCGTGCCGATGACGTCGTCGGCTTCGTAGCCGTCGGATTCGATGACCGGGACGCGCAGCGCCTCCAAAGTCTTGCGCACCCAGGGGATTTGGGCGAGCAGGTCCGGCGGCGTTTCCGTCCGATTGGCCTTGTACGCCGCGAATTCCTGCTCGCGCAGAGTCTTGCCTTCGCTTTCGAAAATTGCCGCGAGATATTCCGGCTGGTATTGGGTTACCAGACGGCGGACCATGTTGTGGAAGATATAGACCGCTTCGGTGGAGATTCCGGTCGCCGTGCGCATGGGCGGAGCATTCGAGCGCGCCCTGGCATAGTAAGCCCGAAAGATGAAATTGAACGAATCGATCAAGAAAAGGCGTCCGGGCATAAAGGCTTCCACATTATAGGCACGCGGCGTGAAACATGGCTGATCTGCAACACTTGACCGGTCAATCTGTGGCGAACTGGCCACAGTTTGGCAATTCCAACCGACTGAAAATGCGTCAGTTGCATCTGCCTATGAAAATTGGTAGCGTAGTGCCTGGAAGAGCTAGCCTCGCCGAATGAGCGTTTACGAACCCCCGGTCTACGAGACAACGGTCCAGCGTGCCGTATCCGCCAAAGGCGTCGGCTTACACAGCGGGGTTCCGGTCTCCATCCGGATCTTACCCGCCCCGGCCGGCACAGGTATCATCTTTACCCGCGTCGACCTGGATCGCTTCGAGATTCCCGCCAGTTGGCAGTATGTGCAACGCGTGAGCTATGCGACGAGCCTGATGCGCCAGGGCGTGCTGATCTCCACGACGGAGCATCTGCTGAGCGTCTTCTACAGCATGGGTATCGATAATGTCCAGATCGAGATCGACAACCTGGAAGTTCCGATCCTCGACGGCAGTGGCGCCCCCTTCGTCAGTCTGATTCGCGAAGCGGGCCTGAAGGTATTGCGGAAGCGACGGCGGTATCTGCGCATCCGGAAGGCCGTGCAAGTGGAAGGCGCCGGCAAGTCCATCCGCATTGAGCCCGCTGACCACTTCTGCCTGACCTGCAACGTCTATTTCAATCATCCCCAAGTGAATCAGCAGAGCCTGCAGATGCCGGTGACGCCCGAACGCTATGCGCGCGACATTGCCCCGGCGCGGACCTTCGGCTTTGAGCAGGAACTCGAGCAAATGCGCAACATGGGGCTGATTCGTGGCGCGACGCTCGATTCGGCGGTGTGCTTTGGTCCGGAGGGTGTGCGGAATCCCGATGGCCTTCGTTTCCCGGACGAACCCTGCCGGCATAAGGCGCTCGACCTGATCGGCGACCTCGCCCTGATTGGCCGTCCGCTGCTGGGCCATGTGATCGCCGAACGCGCCGGGCACGCGATGCATGTGGCGCTGGTGGCGAAGATCATGTCGGACTCATCTCTCTACGACATCGTCGAAGCGCCCCGTCCCGAAGCCGAGCCCCTGCCGATTGCCGCCCGGGCCCTCGCTTAAAGGCTCCCTCGCTTGATCTGGCTGCCGAATCTCCTCACGTTCGTGCGGATCGCCCTTACGCCGCTGGTTGTCCACAAGATCCTCGTCGGAGAATTTACAGCCGCTTTCTTCTGGTGTTTTACGGCTGGTATCACGGACTTATTCGACGGCGCGGTCGCCCGCCGGTTCGGAGCGGAGAGCCGCTTCGGCATGGTGCTGGATCCGGCGGCGGATAAGATTCTGCAAGTGTCGGTGTTTGTGGCGCTGGGGATGGCCGGGGCAGTTCCGTGGACGATTGTTGGCTTGGTTTTTGGGCGGGACATCCTTTTAGTACTGGGGGCAGCGTTTTTTCGCGCGACGGGTCGCCGGGTCACTTTTCCGCCCACGATTTGGGGAAAATGGAGCACCGTGATCCAGATTTTCGCAGCTTCGGCGATTTTGGGCCGCTTCGGTGCTCCGCTCGAGCCCCTCTTACTCTCCCTGGTGGCAGTTGGTACTGTCTTCAGTGGATTGAACTATGCCGCCCGGGCCATTTCCTGGCTCGAGACACGCGAACTTCAAATTGACTCCCATCGTCCTGGGGGGTAGTCTGAAGGTGTAGAGTTAGAACAGAGATGTCTCGCTACCTTCCATCGCGAACTTATCTCCGTGCCGCCTGGGCCGCTGTTGCCCTCGGCTTAGGCTCGACGTACTTGGCAATGAAGTTTTTGCCGGTCGCGGTAGCTGCATTTCTTTTCTTCGTCTCCGCAGCGATTCTCTTCCTGCTCTTTTATCGTCCCCTGATCGAAGTTCACCCCAAATACTTGCTGGTTGGCCGTCAGCGGATGCCTTGGCATCAACTGCGTCAGGTGAATCATTCGGGTTGGTTTGCCCCCCTGGTGGTCGACTTGTTGCTGCAGGACGGCGGACGCCAGACGATTATCTTTGCCGGTGACCTCGACAGTTCGGCGATGTTGCTCCGGGAAATTCGCTTCCACGCGCACGGCGCGATGATCGACGGCGTGCCGCACCGGGATTACTGGCGCCACGAAGGTGCCATTTCGGATCCGGAACCGGTGGCCGCCAGCACGGAAAAGAAGAAGAAGGCCGCCAAACCCACCTACCCGCTGCTCTCGCCTGGCGAAGAAGAAGAGATTGAACGGCTGTACCACCGCTTGAAGTCGGTGGGACGGCTCGATCCGCGCGACGAACAGTAGCGTGCGGCGTCATCGGCTTCGTTGGCTCGGCACCGCCGTGGCCGCCCTCCTTGCTCTCTACCTTGTCTCCCCTTGGATCTGCTATGGCCTTGGCCAGTTGCTGGTGAACGACCAGCCGCCGGAGCGCGCCGATGCGGCCCTGGTGCTGGCCGGCGATCAGTTGGGGAACCGTATTCTCAAGGGCGCCGACCTGGTGCGGCAGGGCTACGTCCCTAAGGCTTATATCAGCGGTCCGAAGGGCTATTTCGGTTATTCCGAGGACGAGTTGGCGATTCGCTTTGCGGTGGAGCAGAAGGGACAGCCCCGCGAATGGTTCGAGGGCCTGCCGAGTGACGCCGCCTCGACGGTGGAGGAGGCGCGAGTGCTGCTGCCAGTGCTGCGGGCGCGCGGGGTACACAAGCTGCTGTTGGTGACGTCCACCTTTCACACGGCCCGAGCGGCGCGCGTTTTCCGGCGCACCGATCCCGCCATGCAGATCGTCGTGGTGGCGGCTAGTGAACCCAACTTTCCGCTCGATCGTTGGTGGCGCTTCCGGCAGGGGCAAAAGTATTTCTTCTTTGAGGTCACCAAGACAATTGCCGATTGGATCGGGCTCTAACCATGCGCGAAGCCTGGCTGACATCACTTCCGTACTTCCGCCGCCATCGCCGCCACTTGGCGCTGGGCTTTCTCTCGCTCGCGGCGAAGAGCTTGGCGGGGGCGGCTTGGCCGCTGATGCTGAAGCAGGGCGTGGACCGCATCACGCAGGGCTTCTCCGTGGAAGCTGTCTGGTGGCTGGCGGGCGCCATCGTCATGCTGAGCGCGGTGAAGGGCTTCTTCCAGTACTGGATGCGCATCCTGCTGATCGGCGTTTCGCGCGACATCGAATACGACTTGCGCAATGACCTGTTTGCCAAGCTTCTGTCGCTCGCGCAGGACTTCCACGGCCGTCTGCGCACGGGCGACATCATGGCGCGGCTGACCAGCGATCTGAACGCCGTGCGCATGATGCAAGGGCCCGGCGTGATGTACTGGTGCGAAACCACCTTTACCTTCGTGCTGGCCGTGGCCGTGATGGGGATGACCGATTGGCGCCTGACGCTGGCCGCACTGTTGCCTGCGCCGCTCATCAGCTACGTCGTGATCCATTTCGGCCAGAAGATCCACCATCGGTTTGAAGCGATTCAGTCGATGTTCTCGTCGATCTCGAGCCGCGTGCAGGAGAACATCACCGGCACGCGCATCATCCGCGCCTATGTGCAGGAAGAGGCGGAACTGCGCCGCTTCGAAACGCTGAACCGGGACTATATCGAGCGCAACCTCAAGCTGGTGCGCGACACCGGCATCTTCTATCCGCTGCTGGGCGCGCTGGTGAGTCTCACGTTTCTGATTGTGCTGGGCGTGGGCGGCAGCCGCGTGCTGAGCGGCCAACTGACGCTGGGCGAGTTCGTGATGTTCCAGGGCTACATGAACATGCTGGTGTGGCCGCTGATCGCTTTCGGCTGGGTGACGAACCTGACGCAGCGGGGCACAGCCTCGCTCAAGCGCCTGAAGGAGATTCTGGATGAGGTGCCGACGATTGCGGCTCCAGTGTCACCCCGCGCGCTGCCCGAGCCGTTGCGCGGCGAGATCGAGTTCCGCAACGTGCGCGTGGAGCACGGCGGCCGACCGGCGATCGATGGTCTCTCGCTGCGCATTCCCGCCGGCCAGACGGTGGCTATCGTGGGGCCTACCGGGTGCGGCAAGACGACCCTCGTGAGTCTGATTCCGCGTTTGCGCGATCCCAACGCCGGCCAGGTGCTGATCGACGGCGTGGACCTGCGCGAGTTCGATCCCGCGGCTTTGCGGCAGGCCATTGGCTACGTGCCGCAAGAGACTTTCCTCTTCAGCACGACGCTTGCCGACAACATTGCTTTCGGCGAACGCAATGCGGAACCAGCCCGCGTCGCCGCGGCGGCGGAGGCGGCTGGGCTCGCCACCGACATCGCCGGCTTTCCTCTGGGCTACGAAACGATGGTCGGCGAGCGTGGGATCTCGCTTTCCGGCGGCCAGAAGCAGCGAACGGCGATTGCGCGCGCGCTATTCCGCCAGCCGCGCATCCTGATTCTGGACGACGCGCTCTCGAGCGTCGATACCGTCACCGAGGACCGCATCCTGCACGCGCTGGCGCAGGAGACGGTGGGCCGCACGGCCATCCTGATTTCGCATCGCGTCTCCACGGTAAAGGACGCACATCACATTGTCGTCCTCGAGGCCGGGCGGATCGCCGAGCAGGGGACGCACGCCGAGTTGCTGGCGCTCAACGGTCACTACGCGCAGCTCTATCAGAAGCAGTTGCTCGAAGAAGCCATCGAAACGGCTTAGCGGAAGCGATACTCGCCGGGGACGGGGAAGGGCATCTCGGGCACCTTGGCGTCGAGCGCCAGGGCCTTCGGCTGCAGATCGAGCGTGGAAGCCATGATCTGGTCCCAGGTAATCTCCAGTCCCGAATACGCCGACTCGCGGGCCATGAGGCACGTCATCGTGGACTCGGCCACGGCCATCGCGTGATTGACGTACGGGCCAGAGCCGCGAATGGATTTCGTGAGGGCGAGTTGCTCGGCGACGTACGGGTTCACCGAGTCGCGGGTGCCCAGGTCGCGGCAATTCGACTGTCCCTTGGACCCCACCACCAGTTCCGCCATGCGCGTGTACAGGCCCTTGGCGAACTGTCGCGAGGAACTCGAAAGGCGGACGCCGTTGGCATATTCGAACTCCGCGCTGAGGTGGTCGTAGATATTGCTGCGGAGTTCGCCCGGAGGCCGCGTACAGCCGCCCATGGCCACCACCTTCACCGGGTGCTGATTGCCCATCACCCAGTTGCAGACGTCGATGTTGTGGATGTGCTCCTCCACCACCTGATCGCCGCCCAGCCACAGTTGGCTCATCCAAGTGCGATGCTGCCATTCCATATCGCCGACTTTCGGGCCCCGCGCCTTGGCCTGTTGGACGACGGGCGTGCTGAGCCAGGACGCGGATAAGGCCCGGATCTCGCCAACTTTGCCTTGCTGGATCTGCGCGACCGTCTCGACATATTCCTTCTGGAAACGGCGCTGGGCCCCCGAAACGACGGTAAGCTTTTTGCTTTCGCTCTCCTTGGCGGCGGCCATGAACCGGCGCACACCGACCGGATCCGTGCCGAAGGGCTTTTCGCAGAAGACGTGTTTGCCCGCTTTGACGGCGGCTTCGAACATCTGCGGAGCGTAGCCCGGGGGCACGGTGAGGAGGACCAGATGACAGTCCGAGGCCATCACCTTTTCGAAGGCGTTGAAACCGCTGAAGCGGGTTTCGGGCGTCACTTTGAGCTGAGCTTGCAGTTTGGGATGACGGTTGGCGTCGCGCAGCCAGGCGAGGTTGGCGTCGAGTTGGTCTTCGAACAGATCGGCGGCGGTATGCAATTCGACGTTGGCGTCGGCGATGAGCAGGTCGGCGACGGCTTGGCGGCCGCGGCGGCCCAGGCCCACAATGCCGGCCTTCAACTTTTCGGGGCCCACGCCGCGAACCTGCTGTGGCGTGGCGAGCAAAAACACGCTTGTTGCCGCCGAAAATCCGCGGCGTGTAAACTGTGTCCCCAAAGAAGTTATAGTGTTGGGAAGGTCCAAACGACTCGCTCCTGTCACGAAATGCCCATCAGCGAACCACATTCTACCGTCAATCCTCCGTCGACTGCCGCGCCGATCTCGGGCGTCTGGGCGGCGGTGGTCACTCCCCGGCGTGAATCCGGCCACGAAATCGACATCGCCGCCGCGCTCGACATCATCGACTTTATTGCTGAATCGCCGGTTACCGGGCTCAGCATTCTCGGGTCCACCGGTGAGTTTGTCCATTTCGACTATGAGCAACGGCTCCACCTGATGCGCTTCGCGATGAAGCGCAGCCAGAAGCCAGTGCTGCCCAACATCACCCATTCGTCACTCGACGGCACCATTGGGCTGGCCCAGCAGGCGCTGGACTATGGCGCGGCCGGCCTGCTCGCCATGCCGCCCTACTACTTCCGGTATGGGGCCGATGACATTCGCCGCTATTACCTGGAACTGGTGGATGCGCTCGGCGAAGGCAAGGTGTTTCTCTACAACATCCCCTTCTTTTCGACTCCGTTGCCGATTGACTTGGCCTGCGAACTGTTGGCCACGGGCGCCTTTGCCGGCATCAAGGATTCGAGCGGCGATCCGAAGTACTACCAGCGCCTGCTGGAAGTCCGCCGCAATCATACGTTTTCGCTGATTATCGGCAACGACTGTGTGTTCGGCGAGGCTCGCCTGGCGGGCGCCGACGGCGTCATCAGTGGCGTGGCTGGGGCGCTCCCCGAATTGATCTGCGCTATGGAGAAAGCGGCGCTCGCGCGCGACGCCGCCAAGGTCGCCTCTTTAAATACTCTGCTCAGCGAATCGATTAGCTGGCTGGATAAGTTCCCCGTGCCGATGGCGCTGAAGCGCGCCGTCCATCTGCGTGGCTTCGGAGAAGGGAACTACGCGATCCCGGTGGCCAGCTTCGACGCTTTCGATGCCTGGTTCGGGGAGTTCCTGCCACGCATGCTGGCCGCCACCAAGTAAATCATGCAGCCCGACGAGTTTCGCCGTCACGGACACGCCCTGGTCGATTGGATCGCCGATTACCAGGCTCGCCTGCGCGACTATCCGGTGGTGCCGGCTTGCCGCCCCGGCGATCTCGTCGATGCCTTACCCGCCCAGGGGCCCGAACACGCCGAAGCCATGGAGGGAATCCTCCGGGACTTCGAGCAGTTGATTGTCCCCGGCGTCACCCACTGGAATCATCCGCGCTTCCACTCGTTCTTCGCGATCTCGTCGTCGCCGCCCGGCGTGCTAGCCGAAATGCTGACCGCCGCTCTCAACATGCAGCACATGCTGTGGAAGAGCGGACCCGCCGGCACCGAACTCGAGCAGGTGACCCTGGACTGGCTGCGCGATTGGATGGGCCTTTCGCCCGGCTGGTTTGGCGAGATCTTCGATACGGCTTCCACGTCCACGCTGCACGGCATTGCCGCTGCGCGAGAGTTCGTAGCGCCCGATAGCCGCGCCAAGGGCAATCCCGGCGGGCTCACGGTTTATTGCTCGAAGTTCGCGCACAGCTCGATCGACAAAGCCTGCATTATGCTGGGCATCGGTCTCGACAACTTGCGCAAGATCGATACTGACGCGCAGTATCGGATGCGGCCTGCACTGCTGGCCCAGGCCATCCGTGAGGACCGCGCCGCCGGACGGACGCCCATCTGCGTCATGCCCACTGTCGGCACCACCGGCGTCACCAGCGTGGATCCCGTACGCGAGGTCGTGAAGGTCGCCCACGCCGAGCAGATGTGGGTGCATGTCGATGCGGCTTACGGCGGCGCCGCTGCCATCGTCCCCGAATTTCGCCACTACCTCGACGGCGTGGACGAAGCAGATTCGATGGTGGTGAACCCGCACAAGTGGCTCTTCACGCCGGTCGATCTGAGCTGCTTCTACACCCGACGACCGGACGTCGTTCGCCGCGCCTTCTCGCTGGTGCCCGACTATCTGAAGTACGACGAAGACCCGCGCCTGGTGAACCTGATGGACTACGGGCTGCCTCTGGGCCGCCGTTTCCGTTCGCTCAAGCTTTGGTTCGCCATGCGCTATTACGGTAACGAAGGCTTTGTGCGCATGATTCGGAATCATGTCTCCTGGAGCCATCGTCTGGCCGAACTGATCGCCGCCGACAGTCGCTTCGAGCTGGCTGCGCCGGTGACGATGGGGCTGGTCTGCTTCCGCCATCGGACTTCGGATGACGCGACGCGCGCCATCGTCGAAGCCATCAATGATTCGGGCTTTGCCTTTCTGTCGCAAACGACGGTGGACGGCAAGTACACCATTCGCTTCGCCATCGGCACGTTCAGTTGCACGTGGGAGGATGTCGAAGCCGTGTGGCAGCGCGTGGTGAGTCTCGCCGGCTAGCATGGCCAAGGTGCTGATCTCGGCGGGCGAGCCGTCCGGCGACATTTACGCAGCCGCACTGGTGGAAGCGCTACGCCGCCGTCACCCGGACCTCGAGTTTTTCGGCTGCGCCCAGCCGCGCATGCTTGCCGCCGGGGTGCGCCCGGTGATGGATGCCGCCAAGCTGCATGTGGTCGGCGTCTTCGAGGTCATCACGCACATCCCCGGCATTTGGGCGGAGTACAAGAAGCTGCTGCGGGCGGCGGACGCCGAGCAGCCGGCGCTCGCGATTCTCACCGACAGTCCGGACTTCCATTTGCGCGTCGCTCGCCAACTCGCGCGCCGCCGGATCCCCGTGGTTTACCTGGTGGCGCCGCAAGCCTGGGCCTGGCGCGCCGGGCGCACCAAGCAGATGGCGCGCGACCTGCGCCGGCTGCTCTGCATTTTTCCATTTGAGGAGCCGTGGTTCCGCGCGCGCGGCGTCCCCACCGATTACATCGGCCATCCTCTGGCTCGGCAGGTGAAACCCGCCACCACGCGTGAGGAATTTCGCCGCGAATTGGGAATTCCAGAGAGTCATCAGCTGGTGGCACTGCTGCCCGGTTCCCGTCCGGGGGAGATCCGCCGGCACCTGCCGATCCTCTTCGACGCGGTCCGCGAACTGGCGAATCGGCCCATCTCGTTCGTTTTAGGGGCAGTTCGTGGCGCCGACGAGAGAATTTTTGTAAACCAGATGGCCTCGGCATCCATCCAAGGAACCGTGAGGGTGATTGAAGGGCGAACGTGGGATCTACTTGCGGCTGCTGATTTGGCCTTGGCGGCCAGCGGCACGGTGACCGTGGAAGCCGCTTTGTTAAACACGCCGATGGTGACGTTTTACCGCGTCAATTCGTCGAGTTGGGTGTTGGGGAAATTATTGGTCCGCACGCCCTACTTCACCATGGCGAACCTGATCGCCGAGCGTAAACTGGTACCCGAGCTCATGCAGAACGAAGCCACCGGGCCCCGCCTGGCCGAAGAAGCGGCACGCCTGCTCGATTCCCCGCCGCAGTTGGCTGCGATGCGCGCGAGCCTGGCTGAAGTCGCCGAGCGTCTGAAAACCGGCCATGATCCAATAGAAAGAGCCGCCGATATCGTCAGCGGTATGTTGACTGCCCATGTGTAACCTCCTTCTGGTCCTTCTCTTGGCGGCGTCCACCGTGACTGCCCAATCCAATCGTGCGGCTGCAGTGAACGTCGAGCACTACAACATCAGCGCGGAAGTCAATCCGCGCACCCAAACACTGGCAGCCACGGCGGAGATCCGCATCACGGCTGTGGACGATCGCATTCTCACCATCCCGATGGACTTCAACGACGCGCTGACGGTGAAAGAAGCCACTGACGAGAGCGGCAATCGCATCGGCGTGACCAAGGGTCCTGGTGAGTTTCAGGTGACTGTGGCGCTGCCCAAGCCGTTAGCCAAGAACGCGTCCACGGTGCTGCGGATTACCTACGAAGGTACGCTTGCCGGTCAGGAAGAGTCGCCGGTGTATGGCATCCGCTTCGCGGCCATCAAGAACGACCACGCCTATCTGCTCTATCCCGCGCGCTGGTTCCCCATCAACGGCTACACCGCCGACCGCTACACGATGAACCTCAAGGTCACCGCTCCCGCGGACTTCAAGGTGCTCTCGAACGGCCTCGAGACCAAGTCCGGCAATACCTGGAGCTTCGAGACCAAAACGCCCGGCTTCCCCGGCAACATCGCGTTGGTGAAGGGCGAGCCCCAGCGCGTCAGTTCGCAAGGCGTTACTTCCAGCTTTTACCTGCGCGACTCGCGCGCGATGGCTCAGGCTTATGGCGATGAAGCCGGCAAGGTGATGACGCAACTCACCGGCTTCTATGGCATCGCGCCCGCTTCCAACCTGACGTTCGTCGAAACCGAGAAGGGGGCGCCGTCCGGTTACTCCACGCCCGGGCTGATTTTCCTGTCGCCCAGCGGCATTGGCACCAATGTCAACGTCCGTTTGCTGACGAATCAAATGGCGCGCCAGTGGTGGGGCAATACGGTTTCTGCCGCCACGCGGAATCATCTCTGGATCACCAATGGCCTGGCTCGCTACACCGAGGTTCTCTATCTCGAGAACACGGTGGGCACGGGCGCCATGGAGACCGAGAATCATGACCTTTACATCGAAGCGTTGACGGTTGACCAGCCGCCGCTGATTCAGTCTGCGCGTCTGGAAGACTACTCGCCCGAGTTCAACGCGGCCACTGCCGGCAAAGGCGCGGCGGTCTACAACATGCTTCGCATGGTGATGGGCGACAAAGTGTTTGGCGATTTCGTCAAGCAACTCGCCTCGCGCTTCAACGGCAAAAGTATCACCACCGAGCAACTGAAGAATCTGGCCAGCGAACTGGCCGGCCAGGACATGGGCTACTTCTTCATTCAATGGATCGAGTCGCAAGGCGCCCCGGAGTTCAAGCTGGAATACACCGTCTTCCGGACGGCGAAGGGCTTCCGCATCAACGGCAAGGTGGTTAACGACCTCGACACGTTCCGCATGCCGGTGGAACTGAAGATCGAAACCGAAGGCAATCCGGAGATGAAGGTGGTGGAAGTGATCGGCGCTTCCAGCGAGTTTTCGGTGGACACGTTCGGTAAGCCGCAGCGCGTGACGCTCGACCCCAATAATCGCGTGTTGCGCTGGTCGAACCCGATTCGTGTTTCGGTGGCCATCAAGAAGGGCGAGCAGTTCGCCGAAGTCAACGAGTTCGGCGAGGCTCTGAAGGAGTATCAGAAGGCCCTCGACGTGAACCGCAACAGCTCGCTGGCGCACTATCGCGTCGGCGAACTGTTCTTCCTGCAGACCAACTATCAGTCGGCTGCGAATGAGTTTCGTGAGGCGTTGCAGGGCGACCTCGAACCTAAGTGGGTGGAGGTTTGGGCGCACATCAACCTGGGCCAGATCTTCGATATCACCAGCCAACGGGAGCGCGCGGTGAACGAGTATAACCTCGCCATCCGCACCAAGGACGATACGCAGGGAGCGCAGGCTGAGGCGGCAAAGTACCTCAAAGAGCCCTACAAGCGCCAGGTTCGCCCCGAGTAGCGGCTTGCCGCCAGACGACGCCCTTCAGCTTTACGACCCCCGCAACGGCGACCTGTCCTTGCGGGTGGAGCCCTTCTCGTCCTCCAGTCCTGCCGTGCCGCAGCGCTCGAACTACTTCACCGTCTATTGGCTCGAGCAAGGCTCGGGCGTCTTCTGTGCGGACTCCGGGCAGCATCCCTTCGCTGCCCAATGCCTGTTGTTCGCCGTGCCCTACCAGTCCTTCCGTCTGCTGCACTCCGAGCCGCTGGCCGGGCAGCAACTGCAGTTTCATGCCAACTTCCTTTGCATCGAGACCTATCACGAGGAGATCGGCTGCAACGGCGTCCTGTTCAACGACACCTACGGCGTGCCCTGCGTCCAACTCGATGCGGCTCAGGGCGCGGAGTTCGTCCAGTTACTCAGCCAGATGCGCGACGAACTGCGTCATCGCGGACTCGCACAGTCCGAGGTGCTGCTCGCCTACCTCAAGATCTTCCTGGTGCGCGCTACGCGGCTCAAGCTGCAGCAGCAGTCATTGAGCCCGCTGGAGGCGCCGTCGGTTCGCCCCGAAATTCTCACGGAGCTGCAGCGCTTGCTGGAACTGCACTTTCGCACGCACCATTCGCCCGCTCACTACGCGGCCTTGCTGCACATCTCGCCGAAGGCCCTCGCGCGCCTGGTGAAGACGCACCTCCACAAGACGCTTACCGAACTGATCCGCGATCGCCTTCTGCGGCAGGCCAAGTGGGAACTGCTGCACACGCGCCAGCCCGTGAAGCAGGTGGCCGTTGACCTTGGCTTCACCGACATCTTCTATTTCAGCCGCCTGTTCAAGCGCGCCACCGGTTGCTCGCCGACCTACTTCCGTGAGTTTGAGACGGCTATCCGCGGCGGGCGAAATCTGTCCATGCCTTAGCGACCTGCGTCCATACCCTTTAGCGCCGGCGGTCCCTATGCTGGGCCTCATGCGTACCCTGCTCACTTATCTCGCCCGCGCCGATCGCTGGGGCGTCGCTGTCACCCGACTCGGCCTGATCGTCGTTCTGCTGTGGATTGGCGGTTTAAAGGTCGCGCCATATGAAGCCGAAGGCATTGTGCCTTTCGTCGCCAACAGTCCCACGATGAGCTTCTTCTACGCGTTCCCCGCGCCGGACTACAAAGCCCACCTGAACCGCGAGGGCGAACTGCGGCCGGACAACCAAGCCTGGCATGCGCAGAATCATACCTACGAGTTCGCCTACGGGTTGGGCGCGGTAATCGTTATGTACGGCCTGTTGCTCTGCTGCCACCCGTGGCGGCCGGAACTGGCCGCGCTGGGGAGCCTGCTGGTCTTTCTAATGTCGTTCGTCACGCTGTCTTTCCTGATCACCACTCCCGAGACGTGGGTGCCAGCGCTCGGAGGGCCGGACCATGGCTTCCCCTATCTCAGCGGGCCCGGCCGGCTGGTCCTCAAAGACGCCATCATGATGGGCGCCGCCCTGGTCACGATGGCCGATTCTGCCCGGTCCGCTCTGCGCTTGCACTCGCGAAGTTGAATAGTATACACTTCGTATACGACACGCGAGCCATGCTGAGACTCTCCCTCTCCTTCGTCGCGCTTCTCTCTCCTGCCTTCGCGCAGGCGCCCTCGGTCGAGCAGGCCGAGTTCTTCGAAAAGAAGATCCGCCCCATCTTTGCCAATCGCTGCCAGGGCTGCCATGGCGCCCGCGCGGGCAAAGCCGGCCTCGACCTCAGTAGCGCCGTCGGCTTCCAGCGCGGCGCCGACACCGGACCCATCGTCCGCCCGGGCGACTGGGAGAACAGTCGGCTGGCCCAGGTGGTGGGCTACCAGGAGCGTCTCAAGATGCCGCCCACCGGCAAGCTGCCGGATGCCGAAATCGCCGCGTTGCGCGAATGGGTGGGCCTGGGCGCCATTTGGCCGATGACGCCGGCCGAAGCGGCCGCGGCGTCGGCCGGTCCGAAGAAGAAAGAATATTCGAAGGCGCTGCGCGAGTTCTGGTCCTTCCAATCGTTGCGCCCCGTGACGCCGCCGGCCGTGAAGAACGAAGCCTGGGTCCGCACGCCGGTGGATCGCTTTCTGCTGGCTGCGCTCGAAGCCAAAGGTCTGGCGCCCGCGCACGCCGCCGACAAACTAACCCTGCTGCGCCGTGCCGCTTATGACCTCACCGGCCTGCCGCCTTCGCCGGAAGAGACGCGCGCCTTTCTCGCCGACAACTCGCCCAACGCCTTTGCCAAAGTGGTGGATCATTACCTCGCCTCGCCTCGGTACGGCGAAAAGTGGGGTCGCCACTGGATGGACGTGGCACGCTATGCGGACTCCACCGGCGCCGACGAAGACTACCGCTATCCGCACGCCTGGCGCTATCGCGACTGGGTGATCGATGCCTTCAACCGCGACGTGCCCTTCGCCCAATTCATCCGCGAGCAGATTGCCGGCGACCTGCTGCCTCCTCCTCCCGGACAGGAAGTGAATACGCGCGGCATTGTCGCGACCGGCTTTCTGGCGCTCGGCCCGAAGCTGGTGGCGGAACAGGACAAGGTGAAAATGTTTTATGACATCGTCGACGAGCAGATCGATGTCACCAGCAAAGCCTTCCTGGGTCTCACCATCGCCTGCGCCCGCTGCCACGATCACAAGTTCGATCCCATCAGCACCAAAGACTATTACTCGCTCGCTTCGATCTTCGCGAGCACGCGTCAACTCGAGCAGATTGAAGGCACCGTTTCGAAGCTCTCTTCCGTGCCTCTGGTCGGTCAGGCGCAAGCCGCCGAGTGGACCGCTTATCAGAAGAAGGTGGCGGACAAGAAGAAAGAGATCGATGCCGTGGTGGCTGCCGAAGGCCGCCGCCTGCGCGACGCCTTCGCGCCCCAGATTGCCATTTACATGCTGGCTGCCCGGCGGTGTACGAGCAGAGCGAAGACGCTGCAACTGTCGCCGCCGCGCAGAAACTCGATGTCGAAGTGCTCGAACGCTGGGCGAAGTATCTGAAGCCGACCAAGGAGCGCCGCGCTCATCTCGAACCCTGGTACAACGCGCAGAGCGCCGCGGCCCAGGCCGAAGTCGCCGCGCAGGTGCAGGCCGACTTCATCGCCGAAGTCGCGCGCCGGCAGAAGGCCAACGACGATTGGAAAGCCGCTTCCGCCGCGGCCAAAGCCGCGGGCAAGGAGCCTCCTCCTGCACCCAAGTTCCTCGCCGGCGACAATCGGCTCTTTACCGAAATCGGCTCCGGCAAAGGCCCGCTGACCCTGCCCGAGAAAGAACCGGAGAAGCGCTACACCGCCGAATCCCGCGAGAAGATCGCCGCGCTCAAGGCGGAACTCAAGGCGATTGAAGCCGCCGCCCCCGTGGAGCCGCCCTTTGCCTGCGGGGTCAGTGAAGACAAGCCCGTCGAGCAGCCCGTGTTTCTGCGAGGAAACCCGGATGCGAAAGGCGAGATCGTCCCCAAGCGTTTCCCGGCGATCCTGGCCGGCGAGCAGCAGGCGCCCATCAGTAAGGGCAGCGGCCGCCGCGAACTCGCCGAGTGGCTCGCCGACCCGAAGAACCCGTTGCCCGCTCGCGTGATGGTGAATCGACTTTGGCAGGGTCACTTCGGACAGGGCCTGGTGCGCACCTCCAACAACTTTGGCATCACCGGCGAGCGCCCCACCCATCCGGAGTTGCTGGAATGGCTCTCCACCGAGTTTCTTGCTCACGGCGGCTCCATGAAGCATCTGCACCGGCTGCTGATGCTCTCGAACGCTTACCAGATGAGCGACTTCTCCTCCGACCTCAAGAACGAGAAGGACCCCGACAACCGGCTGCTTTCGCGCTTCCCGATGCGCCGCAAGACCATCGAAGAGATTCGCGATTCGCTGCTCCTGCTCGATGGCTCGCTCGACTTCACCATGGGCGGCTCGCTGCAGGCCGGCGAAGGGACTGACAACGAGTTCAGCGACGGCCGCAAGAGTCTGCACCCGGACAACAGCCGCCGCCGCACGGTCTATCTGCCGCTGCGCCGTTCGAACCTCGCCACCTTGCTCACGCTCTACGACTTCGGCGACGCCACCACCAGCACCGAAGTTCGCGAACAAACCAACGTCGCGCCGCAGGCCCTCTACATGATGAACAGCAAGTTCGTCACGGACCGGTCGCGCACGCTTGCCACGCAACTGCTGTCCCAGGAAACGTCGGAAGAGGGCCGCATCGGCCGCGCTTGGGAGCAGGTGATTGGCCGCACTCCGCAGTCAGACGAAGTCGCCGCCGCGCGCCAGTATCTGTCCCGGTTCCCGAACCGTCCGGCCGGGGCCGAGGGCGACTTGCTCGCCTGGAGCAGCCTCTGCCGCACGCTGATCGCTTCGAACGACTTCATCTACGTCCACTAAGCCCATGGAGGAACGCATGCACCGGTTACCCCCTTCCCGTCGTTATCTCCTCCGTCGCGCCGCCTGTGGCTTCGGCGCCCTCGGACTCTCATCGTTGCTGGCGGCGGAAACGGGCGGCAGTCCACTCGCGCCCAAGCAGCCGCATTTCGCCGCCAAGGCCAAGCGCGTCATTTTCCTGTTCATGCATGGTGGACCGTCGCACATGGACACCTTCGATCCCAAGCCCCGCCTGACCAAGGACCATGGCCAACCCCTGCCCTACAAGCGGCCGCTCACGTTCGCCGAAGGCAGCGTCGGCAATCTGCTCAAGTCGCCCTGGCAGTTCAAGCATCACGGCCAAAGCGGCCTCGAGATCAGCGAACTGTTCCCTCACGTCGCGCGTCATGCCGACGATCTGTGCGTCATTCGCTCCATGGTCGGCGATAGCGTGGCGCATGGCGGCGCCACCTTGCAGTTGCATACCGGCTCGAACACCTTCACCCGTCCGAGCATGGGCTCCTGGGTGATCTACGGCTTGGGCACGGAGAATCAGAACCTGCCGGCCTACATCACGCTGAAGCCGGGCCTCTCCCACGGCGGCGCCAAAAAGTGGAGCTCCGGCTTTCTGCCCGCGGCCTATCAGGGCACGGCGGTGGGCCTGGGTGGCATGCCGATTGAGAACCTCGTCGCCGAGCCGATCGAGCATCTGAAGAATTCCGGTCTCTCGCCCGAACAGCAGCGCTACGAACTGGACATGATCCAGAAGATGAACCGCGCCAGCGCCGCCCGTTACGAGCACAACCCGGAGCTCGAAGCCCGCATTCAAAGCTTCGAACTCGCCTTCCGCATGCAGACCGAAGCGCCCGAAGCGTTCGATATCTCGAAGGAGTCGCCCGCGACGCGTTCTCTCTACGGCCTCGACCAGCCGGAAACCAAGGACTTCGGCTGGCAATGCCTGATGGCCCGGCGCCTGGCGCAGCGCAACGTGCGCTTCATCCAGATCAATCACGAATACGGCCCCGGCAACGAGGTCGGCTGGGATGCGCACAGTGAACTCATCCGTCTTCACACGCGGACGGCTCTGCAAGTAGACCAGCCCATCGCCGCGCTGCTCACCGACCTCAAAGCGCATGGCCTGCTCGACGATACGCTCGTCATCTGGGGCGGGGAGTTCGGTCGCACGCCGATCGCCGAAGCCGGCGATGGCCGCGATCACAACCCCTATGGCTATTCGATCTGGATGGCTGGCGCGGGCGTGAAGAAGGGCTTTGTCTACGGCGCCACTGACGAATTCGGCTATTACTCGGTGGAGGACCGCATGCACATCCATGACCTGCATGCCACCATGCTGCATCTGCTGGGCCTGCGTCACGACGGTCTGACGTTCCTCTACGGCGGGCGTCCGTTCCGCCTCACTGACGTCGCCGGCAATGTGGCGACGAAGATCCTCGCCTAAGTCCCGAACAGCCGCAGCATGCGGTCGCGCGAGACGCTGATGTGCTCGGCCATCGCCCGGCTCGCCTCGGCGACGTTGCGCGCTTCAATCGCCCGCACGATGTCGCGATGCGGCACGGGGCGGTTATCGCGCTGCGTGGAGAGAATGTCCAGCCGGTGCACGTATTCCAGCGTCAGCACCAGTTGATCGTAGATGCGCTGATTGCGGGCAATCTCGCCCAGTTGCAGATGGAAGTCCTGATTCGCCTTCAAGAATTCGCTCATGTCGAGATCCAGACGATCTTCAATAGCGATGATGTCGCGTAGGGCCTTCACTTCGTCAGGCGTGGCCGTGGCCGCGGCGCGCTCCGCGCAGAAGCATTCCAGCAGTTTGCGGTACTCGTAGACTTCGATGATTTCCCGAATCGAGATCGGCGGAATCACATAGCCCTTGTGCCGGATCCGCTGAATCCATTTCTCCTGAGAGAGCAGGTTGCAGGCTTCGCGCACCGGCGTTCGTGACGTCTCGCACTGGCGCGCCAGATCCACCTCGGACAGAAAGTCGCCCGGCCGCAGCCGCGCGTCCAGAATCCAGGCTTTCAGCAAGCGGTAGACGCGATCGACTTCGCCTTCCCGCTCCCCGCTCACTTTGTTTGCAACCATGCCTTCCTATTCTGGCCGTGCGCCGCCGGCAGTTCAACTTTCTTCAGCGCCGTCAGGCACCGTTCCACATCGTCCAGGTCATTGTAGAGATGCACGGACACCCGGATGCGTCCGTCGCCGCCCCACACGATCACGCCTTGGCCCGCCAACTCGCGGCACCTGCGCTCCGGTTCGTCGCAAGCGAACGAGACGATGCCGGAGGCAAAGCATGGATCGGGCGGCGTCAGCAGCGCATAGCCTTGTTCCACCAGACCATCGCGCAAATGCCGCACGATCGGTCGCAGGGCGCGGTCCAGCGTCTCCACGCCCACCGAACTCAACAGGTCGATGCTCGCCCTCAGCGCGTACAGGGCGGGGAAGTTGGGCATGCCGGCCTGCAGTTGCCCCGCGCCGCTTTTCGCCGTGTAGGTCTCAAAACGCTGCGGATGAAACACGGCATCCACCGAATACCAGCCCACGGTGCTCGGCTCCATGCGTTCGCGCAGCGAAGAGGCGATGTACACCACGGCTAGGCCATGGGTGCACAGCAGCCATTTGTAGCTCGACGCCACCAGGTAGTCCACGCCGCGAATCGACACCGGCACGCGGCCCAGCGCCTGCGTCGCATCCACGCAGAACAGCGCGCCCACCTGATGCGCGGCCTCCGCCAGACCTTCGAGATACGGAAGCTGCGTGCCCGTCTTGTAGCTCACCTGGCTCACCGACACCACGCGCGTACGTTCGGAGAGATGCGCCGTCCAATCCTCCAGGTGCATCGCGCCTTCGCGCGTCGGAATCACCACCAGACGCACGCCCAGCCGGCGCAGGCGCAGCCACACCAGTACGTTCGACGGAAACTCCAGGTCGCTGATCAGCACCTCGTCGCCCGGCTTCCAGTCAATCGCGTTGGCCAGCAGATTCAGTGCTTCGGAGGCGTTGGCCAGCAGAACCACATTCTCGGGCTCCGCGCCCAGGAGCCCCGCCGCCGATGCCTCAGCCTGCCGCTGTACCTCGTAGTGCCGCACGCGCCCGGGCGAGCCGCTGGCCTTCTGCTGCCAGTACTCCTGCAGCGCGGCGGCTGCCAGCGACGGTGGAATTCCCTCCGCCGCCGTATCCAGATACGCCACCTCGCGGGTACTCGGGAACTGACTCTTGTTCGGTACGGGGAACATCGCTTGACTCAAAACTGCTCCAGGAACTGACGATAGAATTCGGCGGCTTGCGCCACCTGACTGCACTCGACGTACTCGACGGCGGCGTGCGCCCGGTCAATGCTGCCCGGCCCGAAGATCAAGCTGGGCACGCCTTGGCGGGAAAGCTTGCTGGCATCGCTGCCAAACGGCACGCCCGCCGGCGTGGCGTCGAAGCCCAGGCCGCGCAGGACGCTCTGTGCCACTTGCACCGCCTCGGACTCCAGCGCCGTCTCGAGCGCCGCATCGGCAATGGCCGGCGGCTCGAGCGTAAAGTCGAAGCCCGGAATCTGGGCGCGCAGTGGCTCCAGCAGCGCCGCATAGCCCTGCCACACCGCGGCCGGATCTTCGCCGGGCAGCAAGCGACGGTCAAGCGCGATCTCGCAACGGTCCGGCACAAAGTTCACCTGTTCGCCGCCGTGAATCGTGCCCACGTTCAGTGTCGCCGGGCCGAGCAGCGGATGCACGCGCGCGGCCATCGTCCGCTGATTCTCCTCCGCCAGTACACGAATGGCGTGCGCCATGTGCTCGATGGCGTTGATGCCCAGATGAGGCTTGGCGCTATGAGCCGCGCGGCCGTGAGTGCGCAGTTTGCCTCGCAGCACGCCCTTCGACGCGGAGATCAGCCTCATCTCGGTTGGCTCGGCGACGATCGCCGCCTGCGCCCACAGACCTTCGCACAGGCGATTCACGCCGTAGAAGGTCGCTTCCTCATCCACCACCGCGGCCAGCCACACTTCGGAGCGCGGCGCTTGGCCGCTCGCGGCGATCGCCGCCACGGCGTGCATCATGCCCGCCAAGCCCGCCTTCGTATCGCAGGACCCGCGTCCATAAAGACGGTCGCCTTCGCGCGTCGGCGTGAACGGCGGAATCGTCATCCCGTCCACCGACACCGTATCCATGTGCGCTTCCAGAATCACGCGCCGGTTCGTCTCGCGGCCCGGCAGCCGTGCGATCACATTGTCGCGTCCCGGCAGCGCCGTTTGGCAAAAGGTCTCGATGCCGCGCGCCGCGAAGAAACCCTCCACATAAAGCGCCACCGCTTCTTCGGGCACGCCGCCCGGATACGCCGGGTTGATGCTCGGAATCGCCACCAACTCGGCGAGCGTCGTTAACAATGCTTCGGTGTCGATCTTCATCATCTGATTCTGTCCGAACTCCTCCACGCCACCGGCGCCACCGGACCCACCAACGTCACATAAGCCGTCGCGCCCAGTAGCAGCACCGCCGTGGCCGTCCAAAACGCCAGCAGAAACGAGCCCGTGGTCGAGACGATCCATCCCGTCACCAGCGGCGCCACCACGCCTCCCAGATTCCCAATGCAGTTCTGCAACCCCGTCCACCGTCCCGCCGCCACCGGACCCGCCAGCGTCTGCGTGATCGCCCACACGTTCGCGGAGAACCCGCCCAGGCAAACGCACGCCGCCGTGATCAACGCCACGGATAAGGACGCATCCGCCACCGCGGGCGCCGGCAGAATCACCAGCCCGCACAGCACCAGTCCCGCCGCCGCATACGACTTCCGCACCCGGCGTACCGCCGCCCCGCGCCGGATCCACCAGTCCGAGGACCACCCCGCCAGCACCGACGCTCCAGCCATGCCCCAGAACGGCAACGACCCGAGCACCGCCATGCTGCTCTCGGAAAACTTTCGCTCATGAATCAGATAACTCGGCAGCCACGTCAGCAGGAAATAGAGCACGTAGCCCAGCGCGAACATGCCCAGCGACGTTCCCCACACCGGCCGCCGGCTCATCAGTTCTCCCCAGCCCGGCCCCGCTTCTTTGCGAACCTCGGCGCGCTCTTCGAACCGCGCGAGCCAAATCCACGGCACCAGCCACAGCAGGCTCCCCAGGCCGGTGACGACAAAGAGGCCGCGCCAGCCAAGCGTGCCTAAGGCTAAGCCGCCCAGCAGCGTACTCAGTCCCGGCCCCAGCTTGCCGCCGGCGTCCACCAGGGCGTTCGCCAGTCCGCGCTGTGACTCCGGAAACGCGCGGGCCAGGATCTTCGAGACGGCCGGATAGGCGACGCTCTCGCCTATGCCCAGCACCAGTCGCGCGGCGAACAACGACCAGAGCGAACCCACCGCGCCGGTCGCGGCGGTCGCCAGCGACCAGATCAGAAAGCCCCCGGCATAAATCCGTTTCACCGGATAACGGTCCACCAGCCAGCCGGCGGCGATCTGGCACAGCGAGTACGTCCAGAAGAAAGCCGAGAACAGCAGCCCCATCTCCTGCGTACTCAAGCCCAGTTCCGTCTTGATGCGGGGCGCCGATACAGAAAGCGCGCCGCGATCCAGATAATTGATCGCTACGGACAGCACCAGGAGCACCAAAATCGCTTTGCTGCCGCCAAACTGCATACAGCGAGTATAATGGCACGAAGGTCATGCCCACTGCAATCGACTCCCACGTTCACGTCTGGACCGACGACCGCACCCGCTACCCGCGTGCCCCCCAGGAACGCGACTACCCTCCCGCCCACTTCACCCCCGCCGACCTCTTCCGCCACTCGCGGCCCGCCGGCGTCAATCGCGTCGTCCTCATTCAGATGAGCTTCTACCGCTTCGACAATCGGTACATGCTCGATTGTATGGCGCAGCACCCCGGTGTCTTCGCCGGCGTCGGCATCGTGGACCAGGCCGGCCCCGCGCCCGATCGCGCCATGCGCGACCTCGCCCGCCGCGGCGTTCGCGGTTTCCGCATCGTCCCCGGCCCGTTTCCCGTCGCCTGGCTCGATAACGAACCCATGGAGAAGATGTGGCGCACCGGCGCCTCCGATCGACTTGCCATGTGCTGTTTAATAGGCCCGGACGCCCTTCCCTCGCTCGATCGCATGTGTACGCGTCACCCGGAAACGCCGGTCGTCATCGACCACTTGGCCCGCATCGGAGTCGACGGCCAGATTCGCGACGCGGACGTCAAACTCCTCTGCGCCCTGGCCCGCCACCGGCACCTCCGCGTCAAGGTCTCCGCCTTCTACGCCCTCGGCCGGAAGAAGGCTCCGTATACGGATTTGGCGCCGCTCATCCGCCGCGTTTACGACGCCTTCGGACCCCAGCGGCTGATGTGGGCCAGCGACTGTCCCTTCCAGGTGCAAGACGGCCATCGCTACGCCGATTCCATCCAACTCATCCGGGGCGGTTTGCCCTTTCTCACCCCCTCGGATCAGGCCTGGATCCTGGAGCGGACGGCTGCGGAGACATTCTTCCCTGCAAAATAGATTGTATACAGAATAAGCTATTTCGATTGACAAGTGGATACGTCGCGGATACGATCGATGAAATGCACGGGAGGCATTTCATGTTCACTTCGTCGTCACTTCCGAGGTTCATTGCCCTTTTCGGGCTCCTGGTCACGAGCGCCGGTCTGGCGCCGGCCCAACTCGTTTCGGGTTCTCTCACCGGCCGCGTCGCCGATTCCTCCGGCGCCCCCATCGTGGGCGCCGAAATCACGGTCCGGCTGGTGCAAACCGGCGCCGGCAGCCGCCTCACCACCAATGACTTGGGCGAATTCCAATTCCCCTCCTTGCAGGCCGGTGAATACGTCGTCACCGTCGCCAAGGAAGGCTTCCAGACCTTTGAACGCCGCAACACGATTTTGAGCGCCAACGAGAAGCTGGCCCTGGGCGACCTCGTCCTCACGGTCGGCGCCGTCTCCGAACGCGTGGTCGTCGAGGCGGAAGCCACCCCGGTGCAGACCCAAAGCTCCGAGCGCTCCGCCCAACTCACCTCAAACCAGATCAACAAGATCATGACGCGCGGCCGCGACGTCATGTCACTCATGCGCCTGTTGCCCGGCGTCGCCTACTCGGCGGACTCCGAATCGGTCGGCAACAACCTGGGCTCCCAGTTGCCCATGGTCCAGGGCGGCCGCCGCGAATGGGCCACCTTTAACGTCGACGGCATGGCTGGCAACGACCTCGGCAATCCGGACACCGCCAGCAGTTCCATCAGCATGGACGCCATCGCCGAAGTGAAAGTCCTGCTCAACAACTATCAGGCCGAGCACGGCCGCAATGGCGGCGCCTTCATCAACGTCGTCACCAAGTCCGGCACGCGCAACTTCCATGGCAGCACCTATTACTTCAAGCGCCACGAAAAGCTCAACGCCAACGACTTCTTCAATAACCGCAACCGCATCGGGCGCCCCGTCTACCGGCACGACACTTTCGGCTTCACCGTCGGCGGCCCGGCCACCATCCCCGGCGTTTTCAACAAGAACCGCGAGAAGCTCTTCTTCTTCTATTCGTTTGAGAACCTCGGCACCAAGAACCCTCGTCCGTTAAGCCAGGTCACCGTGCCCACCGCGCTTGAGCGCCAGGGCGACTTCTCCCAAAGTCTCGACCTCAACGGACAGGTGATCGCCATTCGCGACCCGCTCACCGGCGCCGCCTTCCCCGGCAATCGCATCCCCGCCAGCCGCCTCGATAAGAATGGTCAGGCCTTGCTCAACGTCTTCCCCTTGCCCAACGCTACGGACCGCGCCATCACCCGCGGCAACTACAACTACAACTTCCTGCAAAGCTGGGACATCCCCAAGCGCCAGCACATGGTCCGCGGCGACTACGCCCCCACGGACCGCGACCGTTTCTCCGCTCGTCTCTCTCTGTGGCGCGCCGACAACCAGGGCTACGGCGCTCCCGCCGGTGCCACCGGCGCCTGGGATCTGCTCGCCACCCGGTACCTCTTCAAAGACCAGGGCCTCGTGGTCAACTACGTCCGCACCCTCAACGCCACCATGGTGAATGAGTTCATGGCCGGCGCTCGCCACAGTAAGGAAGCCGCGCCCGCGCTGCGCCAGGCCGATCTGGAGGGCCTCAGCCGCACGGCCCGGGGCATTACGCTGCCTCAGTTCTATCCGCAGAACAATCCCTTCAATCTCATCCCCATGGCCAGCTACGGCGGTGTGCCTTCGGCCGCCGCCATCTCCTGGGATGGCCGGTTGCCGATGCGCGGTGCCGACACCACCTTCAACTTCAGCGACACCTTCAGTTGGATCCTCGCCAAACACACCCTCAAGTTCGGCCTCTTCGCCGACCGCGGCCGCGAATACGAAGGCGAAGACGGCACCTTTGCCGGCAACTTCTCCTTCGCCCGCGACATCAACAATCCGCTCGACGCCAACTACGCCTACGCCAACGGCATCCTCGGTAACTACACCTCGTATGTCGAATCCACCTCTCGCCCCGGCTACAACGGGCGCCAGACCACCATCGAGTGGTTTGCGCAGGACTCCTGGAAAGTCTCGCGCAAACTCACCCTCGAACTGGGCATGCGTTTCGTTTACTACACGCCCTGGACGCAGAAGAACGGCACTAGCGCCGCCTTCAGTCTGGAGCGCTACAGCGCCGCGGCCGCTCCCGCCCTGTTCCGTCCCGCGCTCGATGCCAATGGCCGCCCCGCGGGCGTGAACCCGCTCAATGGGGAAATCGTTCCCGCCGTACTCGTCGGGGCTTATGTGCCCAACAGCGGCAACCCCATCAACGGCATGGTTCTCGGCACTGACCCCACCTATCCCGCGGGCTTCAAGACCCAGCAACCCATTCAATACGAGCCGCGCTTCGGCTTCGCTTACGACGTCCTCGGCAACGGCAAAACGGCTATCCGCGGCGGCTTCGGCGTCTTCCACAACACGCGCTCGGTCGGCGGACCGCCCGTGGTCGCCTCCAAGTTCAACCCGCCCCGTCAGTTCAACCCCACTCAGTACTACGGCACCATGGGCACGCTCACCAACACCAGCAACGTGCTCTTCCCCTCCGGCACCATCTATGGCTTCGAGAAGGATGCCCAAACGCCCAGCCTGTATAACTACAGCCTTGGCATCCAAAAGGACATCGGCTTCCAGACCGTCCTCGACGTCGGTTACTCCGGCAACACCGCACGCCACCTGATGTGGATTCGCGACCTCAACTTACTCCCCTACGGCACCCGCTTCCTGCCGCAGAACGTCAACCCGGCCAACCCCAGCGTCCCGCTGCCGGATAACTTCCTGCGCCCCTATCCGGGCCTCAGCTCGGTTCGCTACTACGAGAACGCGGGCACCAGTAACTATAACGGCCTGCAGGTCGCCCTCAATCGCCGCTATGCCAAAGGCTTCCAGTTCGGCGTTTCTTACACTTACTCGAAGTCCATGAACTATGGCGATAACGACCAGAGCCTGGTGGCTACTTACCGCCCGGCCAGCGTCTGGAACTACGGCCTCGCCGGCACGGACCAGACGCACGTCTTCATCGCCAACTACATCATCGACGTCCCCCGCGCCAGCCGCCTGTGGGATCGCCGGGTTGTTCGCGCCGCCTTCGATAACTGGCAGGTCGCCGGCATCACCAGCTTCGTCAGCGGCCAGCCCGCCACGGTCAACCTCACCACCACCGATGCCGTCGACCTCACCGGCGGCGGCGATGGCGCCCGCGTCAACGTCATCGGCCCCGCGCCGCTCTCCGGCGGCGAGCGCAGCTTTGACCGTTGGTTCAACACCGCCGCCTTTGCCCGCCCCGCGCGCGGCACCTTCGGCAACGCCGGCCGCACACTCTTCCGCCTGCCCGGCGTCAGCAATTGGGACATCTCCCTCTTCAAGAATCTGCCGTTCTTCCAGGACCGCGGCGCCTTCCAGTTCCGCTGCGAGATGTACAACGCCTTCAATCACACCCAGTTCGCCGACGTCGACACCACCGCCCGTTTCGACCCGGCGGGCAATCAAACCAACACGCGCTTCGGGCAGGTGATCTCCACCCGCACCCCGCGCGTCATTCAGCTCTCGCTTCGCTTGAGCTTCTAACCCACTCCCGGGGCGGCGGCCGCTACACTGGAGCCATGCCGCCGCCCTATTCGAAGTCCCCGGAAGCCCTCGCCCGCCTCACCCCCGAGCAGTATCGCGTTACCCAGCAGAGCGGCACCGAACGCCCCTTCGCCAACGACTTCTGGGACCATCACGAGCCTGGCCTCTACGTCGACATCGTCTCCGGCGAACCGCTCTTCACCTCCGCCGACAAGTTCGATTCCGGCTGCGGCTGGCCTAGCTTTTCGAAGCCCGTCGACCCCGCTCACGTCGTGGAACACCGCGACCTCACCCACGGCATGGTCCGCACCGAAGTCCGCTCCCAGCACGGCGACAGTCACCTCGGCCACGTCTTCCCCGACGGCCCCCGCGATCGCGGCGGCCTCCGCTACTGCATCAACTCCGCCTCGCTCCGCTTCATTCCCCTGTCCGACCTCGAGGCCGCAGGCTACGGCGCCTACCGCGAACTCATCGCCAAGTCCAACTAGCAATCCAGCCCGTTAGAGTAGTTCCAAGAAAGGAGCCTTGACGATCGCTCTCGGCACATCCGTATCGTCGGCATGGACCTCGTTCGATCCCCGCGTCTCCGTTCCGGACTCAATCCTCCCGCAGCGCAACGATCGGGTCGATCCGCCCGGCGCGCAACGCGGGCAGCAAAGAGGCGGCCGTGGCGCTGATCAGCACCACCACCGCGGTCCCCAGCCAGACCCCGCCGTCGAAGGCCCTCGTGGTGCTCAGAACGGTCCGAAGGACCAGCCCCGCGCCCCAGGCTCCCATTGACCCCAGAAGCAACCCGGTACCGGCCACGCGCACTCCCTCCAGCAGCACCTCCTGGCGCACCTGACCGGGTTGCGCCCCCAAGGCGAGGCGGATCCCGACTTCGCGCTGCCGCTGCGCCACCACGTAAGACATCAACCCGAAGATGCCGGTAGCGGCGAGAAACAGGGCGGCCGCGCCGAAGACGACCAACAACGCGCGGGCGAGCCGCAATTGCCACAGGCCGTCGAGCACGCGCTTCTCGTATGTTTGGAAATCGAACAGAGACTGTTCCGCATCGATGGTCCAACCGACCTTCTCGGCGAGTTGCCGAAAGGCGGCTGGGCCGAGCTTGGTTTTGGCCAAGAGATATTGGTTGGATGCTCCCGCCTGCCGGTAGGGAATATACAAGTCCATGCTCGGCGCCGCAGCCAGTTGGGTTTGCCGCACGTTGGCCGTCACCCCAACGATGCGACGGAATACCGGGGTGGCGCTGCCGGTGCGATTGAGGGCGAGTCGCTTGCCCAGCGGCGATTGCCCCGGCCAAAGGCGCTCCGCTAGTCTCAAGCTGACGATCGCGACTTGCTCCTTCTCCAGCCCGTCAAAAGCCGTAAACGGCCGCCCGGCCAGCAGCGGAATCCGCAACATGGTCAGGTAGTTCTCGCTGATGAACTGGACGTGCGGAAACGGGTTGCCGGCCGCGTCGGCCGCACTTTGGCCATCCAGTTGGATCACGTTGTTCTCTTCCTGCTCCTGGCGGACCAACGGCGGGGCGCTGCCAAACCCCACCGCCTGAATGCCGGGCGAGGCTTGCAGATCCCGTTGGGCGCGCTCGTAGTATTGGATGATTTGCTGCCGCGAGCCGTAGCGCCGCCAGCCCAAGGCGACGCGGTAGGTCGAAAGGTCTTCGTAGCGGAATCCATAATCGTTCGATTGCAGTTCGCCGAAAACTCGGACGAGCAGTCCCGCGCCGCAAACCAGCACCACCGCGAGCGCCACCTGGGCGGTGATGAAGGCTAAGCGGAGTCGTCTTTCCGTCCGGTCTCCGGAGATGCCTCGTCCGCCCGCGCGCAGCGCAACGGCATAGTCGCGCAGGCGGCTGATCTGCCAAGCCGGCGCCAAGGCGCAGAAGGCACTGGCCACGATGGCCACCGCCCCGGTGAAGGCCAGCACGCGCCCATCCGGGCTCACCGAGACCCAGGATGGTAATTGCGCCCCAATCAATTCGCGCAGCCAGCGAATCGCTCCGTAGCCGAGAGCCCACCCGGCCCCCGTGGAGAGGGCGGCGAGCAGCGCACTTTCCGCGGCGAGTTGCGTCAATAGCGCGGTGCGGCTTTCCCCCAGGGCCAGACGGATGTTCAACTCTCGGGAGTTCGCGACTGCCCGGGCGAACAACAGATTCGCGGTGTTCACTGTCGCGATGGTCATCAACAGCAGTACCGAACCGAACAGCACCAACAAGTACGGACGTACCTCTCCTGAATAAACCGATCGGAAAGAAGTTGCGCGAAACTCAATACCCCGGTTGGTGTCGGGGAACTCTTTCGCCAGAAGCTTGGCCACGTTGTCCAATTGGCTCTGGAACTCCGCTACCGTATGCCCCCGCCGCAACCTCGCGATTGCCACTACGTTGCGTCCCCTTCGAGCCTCGTAGTTCGTGAAGCCACCGATCGAACGGAAGACCTCAACCCCGCGGGGGAAGTCCAAGCCGGGCGCGGCGACGCCGGCAATCTCGTAGCCTGGGGCATGATCGAGCGTGATCGTCTGCCCGACCACGTCGCGCCGGCCACCAAAGACGCTTTGCCAGATGTCATAGGTCAGGATGACGCGAAAGTCTCGCTCACGGTCGGCTGCCGGGATCCAGCGTCTTCCCAGCGCCAAAGGAACGCCCAGCACCTCGAAAAGATTGCCGGTGGTCAGGATCGCTTTCCATTCCATCGGCTTCGTCTGACCGCTGAAGTTGTACCCACCCGCACTGCCGGTGTGCGCCGCAATCGCTTCGATGATCGGCACCCGTTCTTCCAGATCGCGCACCTCGCGCATGGACAGCTTGCCAGACTCACCGCCGCTCACCGTCCGGATCTCGACCAGCTGCTCTGGATCGCGAAATGGAAAAGGGCGCAAAAGCAGCGCATTGACATAGCTGAAGACTGTCGTCGCCGAGGCGATGGCCAACCCCAATGTACAAACGACCGTGGCCGAAACGCCAGCGTGACGACGCAGCCGTCGGCCTGCCAGCCGAAAGGTGGATAGTACCGGATCCATGATGGCGAGCCTCCAGAAATTTGTTCGCGCGATTCTTTGCAAACCGCGGATGAATGTTTATTATGATAGCGTGTTATCAATATCAAGAATCCTGAGTTCATTTCTTCTCGTACTTCTGGTCGCGCCCGCTCAGGTCACCCTCAATGGCTCTTTCGTCGGAAGCGTCACCGACTCCACGCCTCGTCCGATTGCCGGTGCGGCAGTCACCGTCACCCGCGCCGCCACCAACCTTTCCCGTAGTGTCACGACCGACACCGACGGCCGCTTTCAACTCTCCGGCCTCCAACCCGGCGTCTACGATTTGCTCGTTCAGAAAGCCGGGTTTCAGCGTTACCTGCGGCAGGGCGTGACGCTCGAGGTGAATCAAACCGTGCCACTCACGCTCGCCCTCACGGTGGGCGAGGTCAGCACGACGGTCACCGTTCGAGAGGATGCCCCGGTATTGCAGTCGCAATCCTCTGATATCTCGCTGCTGGTGGACGAAGCTCGCGTGCGCGATCTGCCCCTCAATGGGAAGGACTTTCAAAAGCTGGTTTATCTCGCTCCCGGAATGGGCAACTTCCGTTCCAACAACGGCAACTCGAACGTCTCGACTTCCGGCGCCCGCGAAAGCGCCAACAACTATGTGATCGACGGCATCACGGCGAACGACGAACGTGAAACCGCCGGGCTCGCGCTGGGCGCGTCGTTTCGGCAACAGCCCAACGTGATCTCCACCGAGGCGATCTCCGAGTTTCGCGTGATTACGTCGAACGCCGACGCGACGTTCGGCCGCGGGTCTGGCGCCCAGATCAATCTCGTCACGAAGTCTGGTTCCAATCAACTTCATGGCTCCGCTTACGAGTACTTCCGGAACAGCGCTCTGGACGCGCGCGACTTCTTCAACCGCGGTCCCTTCTTCACCAGCGATGGCAAAGCCAAGACTCCGCCCTTTCGACAAAACCTTTTTGGCGTGACCACGGGTGGCCCGCTCGTCAAGGACCGCCACTTCTTCTTCGCCAGCTATGAGGGCTTCCGCCAGCGTCTGGAGCAAACCAGCGCGCCGATCTTACCCTCGGCCAGCTTGGTCAATCTGATGCCCGGCCAACTTGGGCGACTGGCGCGGGCCTACTACTTCGATCAGGGAATCATCCCGGCTCAAGGCTTCGCCGCCGGCACCGTGCGCGCCTTCGCGGCGACCGATCGCACCGCCGCCATCGCGGCGGGGTTTCCCGCCGTCCTTTTCGACGGCAACCTTGACAACGGTGAAGCCGCCACCGTCGTCACCAGTCGGTCCTCCACCCGCGATTTCGATCAGAATGCCTTCCTGCTGCGGACCGACCATCAGTTCCGCTCCGACCTCAAACTCAGCCTGCGGTATGCTCACGCGCGGAGCGAGTCCATCTCCAATAGCTCCGGTCTGCCGGGCAGTGGCGTCTTGATTCCTTCCCGTTTTCATTCCCCCACCGCCCAACTCGTTTGGACCGCATCTCCGACGCAATTACTCGAATTCCGGGCCGGCGTGATGCGCCGCAGCCAGCCCTATCGGATCGACGGCGGATTGCCCTCCTCGATCATTGACGCTGGCGTCAACCCGGACGTCGGAGTCGGTCTATCCCTCACCGGCACCACCACCTTTCAACTGCCGGCCATCGCGCCCTTCCTCCTCCTGGACAACCAAACCGTTCCGCAATTCGCGGTCACCCACACCTGGATTCGTCGCAATTGGACCTTCCGTAGTGGCGGAGACCTGCGTTGGATCCAGGCGAACTTCATCAATCGCGGCTTTGCCCGGCCGGCTTATAGCTTTGTGGGGCTCACCGGCGCCAATGGGCTCCTGGGACTGGCCCGGCCACTACGGACCCGGTGGCGCAAGTGGCCACCCAGACCATCTTTGGTGCCAACGGAGGTGTCGCGACCCCGCAGCGCGGCTGGCGATCCCTGCAGCAGGAGTACTACCTTCAAGCGGACTGGCGGCTGCGAAGCGATCTCACGCTGAATATGGGCCTTCGGTATAGCAGCTTCGGTGTATACCGCGAAGTGAATAACTCGTTGTCCAACCTCTACGCCGTCAACGCCAGCGGCGCGGTGGACGACACACAGCAGACGTTTGCCTACGGCCGGGCCGCCAATCGCGTGGAGCCCATTGGTCCTAACCGCCCCTTCTATCAGGCGGATCGCGACAACTTTCAGCCCCGCGCTGGCTTCGCCTGGAATATCGGGGGCAGTGAGCGCTCAGTGCTGCGCGGAGCCTTTGGCCTCTACCATGACCGGCTGTACCAACTCCTGATCTCCGACGCTGCCCGGAACGTGCCCTATGCGGTCACTGGCTCCGCCAACAATGTTCCTTTCCGGTTGGATCGCGCCGTGCCCATCAATCCGGCGACCCCCGTCCTGTTTGGCATCGATCCCACGCTGCGCAGTCCCTTGACCCGCCGATGGAACCTCAGCTATGAACAACTGTTGGGGGCCAATACTTCCGTCACCGCCGCTTACGTCGGCAACTACTCCACCGGGCTTTACATGCGGGACGATAACAACTTTACCGGCGCCTACCCCCAAGCCTCACGGCCGGACCCCCGCTTTGCCGACCAGCGCTTTCTTCGCAATCTCGGGTTCTCCCGCTACAGCGCGCTCCAGGTCTTCGCGCGGCGGCGGTTTGCCGGCGGCTTCACGTTCACGGCCGCCTACACCTTCTCCCGCTACATGGAGATCACCTCGAACGACACCGAAGGACAGAACCCCACCGTGATCAACACGGGTGCCTCGCCCGCCGCCGGCTTTCAGTTAGGTCCCACCGTGCCCCGTCCGATCGATAGCGAGTATGGCCGCGCGGAGAACGACGCGCCCCACGCCCTGGCCCTCAGCTACGTTTGGGCGCTTCCCTACGGCCGGGGCCGCCGGTTCGGCTCCGCGCTGGCTCGGCCGGCGGACGCGCTGTTGGGCGGGTGGTCCCTGGCGGGCATCGTCAATGCCCGCTCCGGCAACACCTTCGATGTGCAACTCGGTCAGGATGTGAACGACGACGGCGCGTTCAACGACCGTCCCGCGCTGGCCGGCGGCGCGTCGCTCGCCGCTCTCCGCTCGGCCAGCGGCGCGGATAAGACGCAATGGCTCTTGCCTCAAACCGACGCCCGCAATCTGCTGGTGGTCTCGCCGAACGTCACCGACCCGTTCGCCTCGATTCGGCGCAATTCGTTCCGCGCGCCATCCTTGTGGGTTTATGATCTGTCCTTGACGAAGCGGTTTGCGTTGACGGAGTCCATCGGGCTCAACTTCGACGCCAACCTCTTCAACCTCTTCAACCGGGCCAACTTCCGCGCGCCCGTCAACACGCTCACCTCACCGTTCTTTGGTCAGATTCAAGCGACGGCGGTGAACTCGACTCCACGCCAGATTCAATTCGGCCTGAAGTTGACCTTCTGATGCGAACCCGATGGCTGATTCTGTGGGGCGCGCTGCTCACCCTGGTTGCTTGCCGGCAGACCGAGGTGGCGCCCCGCTCCACGCTGGCGCTGACCGCCTTCCCACCCGCTGGAGGCGGCAACCTCACCTCGGCCTGCGTGGGGAACTATGAGCCCGGCGTCGACTACTTCCCGGACAAGACCACCATCCGGCACGCCACGCAGTTCGACGTCACCTATCACGGCCACTACAAGCGCCTGTTGTTTCGACCCAATATCGAACGGGAGACGATCGAGGAGTATCTGCTGGTGCAATGCGGGACACCGATTCCCGCGCATGCGCCTGGCGTGCGGGTCGTCACGGTCCCCGCTCAACGGTTTGTCCTCACCAACCTGGCGTTCGTCTCGGCAGCGGTTCGGATGGGGTTGCTCGATGCGCTGGTCGGGGTGTCCAGCATGACAGGAATCTCGCACCCGGAGGTCATCGCGCGTCATAGTCGTGGGCTGGTAAGCGAAGTGGGCACCGGTCCCCATTCGTCCGTGGAGATCGCCATGGCCACCCAGACCGAGTTACTCTTCACGTTCTACTCCGCTTGGCCGAATTACAACACCCATCCCAAACTCTGGGAAGTGGGGATCCGAGGACTGCCCACCGCCGACCACTTCGAGCGGAGCCCGTTGGGCCGGAGTGAATGGGTCAAGTTTCTGGGGTTGTTCTTCAATCGCGAGCGTGCCGCCAATGAGATCTTCGAACCGGCGGCCCGCCGGTACCAGGAACTCGCTCGACTGGCCGCTCACCCGGCTTCGCGCCCCGAAGTTCTGGTCGGCTGGCCGTCCGGACGCGACATCTGGAATCTGAACGGAGCCCGTAACTTTTTTGCGACGTTCATTCACGATGCCGGCGGACGTTACTTCTGGAACGACGACCTGGCTCTCAGTCTCGTTCCCGCCAATCTCGAGCGCGTCTTCGACGACCAGCGCGAGGCCCGTTTTTATATCAGCCGGAGCTACTCGGCGCCGAATCGTGCCGCCTTGGCCACCAAGAACCCGGTGATGCCCTTCCTGCGGGCATTTGCCGCCGATCAGATCTGGAGCCCCGATCGCCATACCGAAGTGCACCGGCGACCGCCATGGCAGGACCAGAGTCTGGACCATCCAGACGTCGTTCTCCAGGACATGATCGCCATGCTGCACCCTGAACTGCTTCCTCACTATGAACCCTACTATCTCCGCAAACTGGACTGATCAGCTACGGTCAATCCCGCGCTGGCCCTACTTCTGCCTCGGCGCCGCCGCCTTGCTGCTCTTCCTGCTGGAACTGGCGGTGGGCGCCGTGTCGATTCCCTTTGACGACGTGGCCCGCATCCTTCTCTATGGCGAGTCCGAGCGATCCACTTGGCTGCAGATCGTTCAACAGTTCCGGCTGATCCGTGCCTTGAACGCGCTTTTCTCCGGTGCCGCGATCGCCGTTTGCGGCCTTCTGTTGCAAACCCTGTTCCGCAATCCCCTGGCGGACCCCTTTGTCCTCGGAGTCATGGACGGCGCGCGCCTGGGGGTGGCCGTCGTCGTGGTCATCTCCGGAGCGGCTTCGCACTCCTTCCTCGCCCGCTTCGCCTGGCTCGGCGACTTCAGTCAGGTGACGGCGGCCGCGGCCGGTGCGGTGTTGGCCATGGCCGTCCTTCTCTGGATGGCTCATCGGGTTTCGACGGTCACCCTGCTGATTAGCGGTCTCATGCTCGGCTATCTCTGTCAGGGGCTCATCAGCGTCGTCCTTCACTTCACCGATGAATATCAAGCCACCGCCTTCACCGCCTGGAACGACGGTAGCTACGCCGGTATCACGCGGCCGCAGCTTTCGCTCCTCATCCCGCTTTGCGTCCTCGGCCTAGCTTGCGCGCTGCTTCAAGTGAAGGCCCTCAACGCCTTGTTGCTCGGGGAGCGCTATGCCCAGACCCTCGGGTTGCCCGTTTTCCGCGCGCGCATGATGACCTTCGGTGTGGTGGCCCTTCTGGCTGGCACCGTTACGGCCTTCTGCGGGCCGATCGCATTCCTCGGCATCATTGTGGCCCATCTCGCGCGAGCTATCTTTCAGACCTCCGACCATCGC
>CBDDIZ010000019.1:0-107688 GCA_965229305.1 Bryobacteraceae bacterium
CTAGGATTGGGGCGAGCCGAGCCATGACCAATCGCCGGTGCGCGGCGCCTCCACTAAGTCGAAGTAAATGGATTCGAGGGAACGATCGCGCCCTCGCGCCGTGAGTCGAAGACGACTTTCCCGGCGCGAATCATCATCACCTGCGTCGCAATCTCTTCGACGATCGAGAGGATGTGCGAGGTCATGAAGATGGTGACGCCGCGCGGGGCAATCGACACGAGTAAGTCGCGAATGGTTTTCGATACGACCGGTCCAGCCCTTCGAACGGCTCGTCCAGAAACAGGACGCGCGGATTCGGCAGCAGGGCCATGGCCAGCGCGGTCTTCTTGCGCATGCCGTAGGAGCACTCGTCGAGAAACGTGCGGCGGCCGTCTTCGAGCACCAATGCCTGGAGTAACTCCGACGTCCGGCGCTCTGTTTCCTGCTTTTCGAGGCCGTAGACGGCGCCGGTGAGGGTGAGATGCTCTTCGATCGTCAGTGAGTCGAAAAGGCCTAAGGTCTCCGGCAGTACGCCCACGGCGCGCGACAGAGCCGGAGTGGCCGAAAGCAAGGAACGCCGGCCACGGTCGCCGAGCCGGAGGTCGGCGCGAGGAGACCGGTGAGCATCTTGACGGCCGTCGACTTGCCGGCTCCGTTTGGCCCCAGGAAGGCGCAGATGGAGCCCGCTTCAATCTCGAGATCGAGCGCGTCGACGGCGGTGTAATCGCCGTAAGTCTTGGTCAGTTTTCGAGCAACGATCATTCGCCTTGTTGAGCGGCCAGCCGCTCCATCTCCTCATGCTCCGTGGGAGGCCGTTTGTGAATTTCGGGCAACGTGAGGGCGATGGCCAGACCCACCAGCGGAATTCCGGCGACCGCCAAAAACATGTGCTCGATGGAGGAGTGGTCGGCCAGCCAGCCCAATAGCGGCGAAGCGACGCCGCCGACGGTGGTGGCCAGGCCAATCGTAATTCCCGACGCCGTGCCGACGCGGTTCGGCAGATACTCCTGCCCGAGCACCACCATCACGCTGAAGTGAATAAACAGGGCGATGCCGAGCGGGATGAGTAACAGCGTAGCCAGGGTGACATCGCGAACCTGCTGGAGTAACCAGATCGTCGGTCCGAGTAAGGCGAAGGCGATCACGATGACGCGCTTGCGGCTCCAGCGATCGGCCATCTGGCCGCCCAGCAGCGTACCGACGGCGCCCGCTGCGAGTAAGATCGAAAGCGCGGTGCCGCCGGCGGACTTGGACTGGTGCAAGACCTCGATCCAGAAGATAGGCAGGAAGGTGTAAATGCCGAACGAAACGGTGGACCGCGCCGCGACACAGCCGCTGAGCCGCCAGAAGGCGCTCCAACGGTCTACGCCGCCGGCGCCTGTGCGCTTCCGATGCGCCTGACGTTCGCTCGCCACGCGCTCCAGATAGCCTAGCTGCGACAGCAACAAGCCGGCCATGAGGATCGCGGGCGCGAGTAGCCACGCGACGCCGCCCAGACCGTAGGCGACCATCGCCTGCGTGGCTAAGAAGGGGCCCAGCGCGAAGCCGGCATTGCCGCCCACCGCAAACCAACTCATGCCGGTGGCATGCTTATCGCCGGCGGAAAGCATTACCAGACGCGCGGCTTCGGGATGAAAGGCCGCGATGCCGGAGCCAGCCAGCATCATGGCCAGCAGCGCCATCGGATAACTGGGCGACCATCCGGCTAGCGCTAAACCAATCGCGCCGACCAACAGACCGGCCGGCAGCAACCAGGGCGAATTCTTACGATCGGCCATGTGGCCGAACCAGGGCTGAATCACGGAGGAGACGACATTGGCCGCAAACACGAGGCTCGCCGCCGCGGCGTAAGTGTACTTACGTTCGGAGACGAAGAACGGCACTAAGGCCGGTACGGCGCCCTGACTGATGTCGATGAACGCGTGGCTGACGGTCACCGTCGAAACCGCGCGTAAGTTCATTTCGCTTTTTCCGCGGCGCGCGGAGCTGGCTGATCGGCTTCGATGCTCTTGGCCACGGCATCGAGCACGCCATTGATAAAGCCGATGCTCTCGTCGCCGGAGAAGCGACGGGCGAGCTCGATGGCTTCGTCGATGACAATGGCCGAGGCGCTTTCGCCGCGCATCAACTCGTAAGTCGCAACGCGCAGGATGTTCCGGTCCACGGACGGCATGCGCTCGAGACGCCAGTTCTGCGAGTGTTTGGTAATGGTCTCATCGATGCGCTCGCGCTGGTCGATGGTGCCGTACACCAGAGCCTCCATGAAGCGATCGCGCTCCATCCGAACTTCGGGCAGATCTTCCGCCGAGTAGAGGGTTGTGTAGAAGGCATTGAGGGCGTCGGAGACGTCCAGTTTGCGCTGATCCCAGGAGAAGAGGACTTGGAGGGCGCGTTCGCGTGATTTACTGCGGCCCGGCATTAGGCGCGCAGCTTCTTGAGGAGATTCGCCATTTCAATGGCGGTCAGGGCGGCGTCGGAGCCTTTGTTGCCGCTCTTGCCTCCGGCGCGATCCATCGCCTGTTCGAGCGTGTTGGTGGTGAGTACGCCGAAGGCGACGGGAATGCCGGCTTCGAGCGCGGCCGCCCCCACTTTGGCGGATTCGCCCGCCACGTAGTCAAAGTGCGACGTGTCGCCGCGGATGACGCAACCCAGCGTCAGGATGCCGTCGTGCCGGCTTTGTTTGGCGATCTCGCGGACCACCAGGGGCATTTCATACGCGCCCGGAACGCGAACAATTTCAAGATCTTCAGTGCGCACGCCGGAACGCGCCAGCGTGTCCAGGGCGCCGCCGAGCAATCGATCGGTGATCAGGCTGTTGAACCGGCTGACGATGATCGCGAAGCGCAGTCCGGCGCCATTCAGCTCGCCTTCAATGGTTTTGGGATGCATGGAAAAGGGTCTACTACTTGAGTTTAGCGTATGCATTTACACTGGTGTCTTGGGCAAGCTACGCGCCGTGCCGGGCTGGAAATCGCAGTTTCTGGCCGAACGGCAGATCACCATCTACACCCCTCCCGGCTATGACGAGACCGAGACCCGATATCCGGTGCTCTACCTGCACGATGGCCAGAATCTGTTTGAAAGCCACCGCGCCTTTGTGCCGGGCGAGATCTGGCACGTGCAATCCACCGCGGATGCGCTGATCCGTTCGGGCGAGATGGAGCCCTTGATCATTGTGGGGATCGACCATGCCGGCGCGCAGCGGATCGACGAGTACACGCCCACCGTGGATCTGCGCTCGCGGCGGGGCGGGCTCGCGAAGCTCTATAGCCGCCTGATTGTGGAAGAGCTGAAGCCGTGGATCGATAGCGAATATCACACGCAGCCCGATGCGTGCCACACGGCGCTCGGCGGCAGTTCCCTGGGCGGCCTGGTAACGCTCTATCTCGGCTTCCGTTCGCCGCATGTCTTTGGCCGGCTGGCCATTATGTCGCCGTCGCTGTGGTGGGATCGCAAGATCATGCTGCAGCGGTTACGAGCCAATATCCATCGGCGCCGCACGCGTGTCTGGCTCGACATCGGCACGCGCGAAGGCCGCGCCTACGTCCAAACCGTCCTTCAGACCCGGCAGTTGCGAGACGAACTCCTCGCGCGCGGGTGGCGCCAGGGCGAGGACCTTTTCTATTGCGAAGATCCGGGCGCGATGCACAACGAGCGCGCGTGGGCACACCGGCTGCCCATGGCGTTGAAGTTTCTCTTTCCACCACCGCATGTGCTCGACGTCTGCGGTCCGCTGCCGAAGCCGCAACGGGTGCGGGAAGACACGATCTGGTAACGCGGTTAGGGCATCGCCAGCAGGGCGGTCATCGTCACGATCCCCTGCCAGAGATTGGCGAGCCGCAGATTCTCGTCGAAGCTGTGCTGGCGGTTGTCGTGATTGGCGATCGGCACGCCGACCATCGGCGTGCGCAGTTCCTGCTCAAACACCCAGAGCGGCACGCTGCCGCCCAGGGACGGCAGCAGCACGAGGTCCGGATGAACCTGCTTGAGCGTCGCGATCACTTCGCGCGAGATGGGCAAATCCATGGAGGTGCGCACGGCGTTGTAGCCGTCGCGCCAGACCAGCTTGGCGATCTTCGTGTGTTGTCGACGCTCGGCGTCGGTGGGCTCGTGATCCACCACGAAGTAGCCCTGGTCACGAATGTGGGCGCGCAACTTCTCCGCCTGCCGCTGATGATCGTTGCCCTTGACCAGTCGCAGATCGAGCGAGGCCACGGCTTTCGCGGGCACCACGTTGCGCGCCACCGCCCCGGTGCCGGCACTCTCTAGACCGCGGATATTCAGGCTCGGCAACATGATTCGTTCCACCAGACTCGCGTTGTTGCCGTCGGTCGCGGCGAGGCCAAGTTCTTCGCGCAACTGTTCGTCGACACCCGGCACCGCCAACAACGCTTTTTTCTCCGCGGCACTGAGCGGCACCACGTCGTCGTAGAAGCCTTTCACCAGCACCTTGCCCTCGCCGTCAGTCATCGTGGCCAGCAGACGCGAGAGCATCATGGCGGGATTCGGCGCCCAGTTGCCGTAGTGGCCGCTATGCAGTTCGCGCTTCGCGCCGTAGACGGTCAGTTCCACGCCCGTCACGCCGCGGACGCCAAAGTAGACCGAGGGCGCGCGATTCTGATGCACCGGGCCATCGCAGATGAGCCAGACGTCGCCCGCGAGCTGGTCCTTGTATTTCTGCGCAAGCTGCAGCAGGTGCGGTGACCCCGCCTCTTCCTCGCCCTCAAAGAAAAATTTGAGGTTCGCGCGCCGCGCAATGCCGAGGGCCTTCATCGCGTCGAGCGCCGCCAGGATGGCCACGATGGGGGCCTTATCATCCGAGGCCGAGCGGGCGTAGAAGCGCCATTCCGGATCGATCTTGGGAGCGGCCTGCCAGTCCACGGTCTTTCCCTGCAGGTCGCGGACGATGGGCGTCCAGGGCGGCGACGTCCATTCACGGGGGTCCACCGGCTGGCCGTCATAGTGGGCGTAGAAGATCAGGGTGCGCTGCGCGCCGGGCGTCTTGAGTTCGCCGAGCACAACGGGCGGCACGTTGGGCAATTCGAGTAAGCGGGAGTCGATGCCGCGTTCCCGCATCATAGCCAGGATGAGGTCCGCGTTACGGCGGATGTTGGCGTTGTCACTGGCCCGGTTGGGGATCTCGAGCAGGCGTTGGTACTCGCGCAGGATCTCCTTCTCTCGCCCTTGCCGCCATTGATGAATTGCTGGCGGATTCACCTGAGCTACAGCCGCCATCGCCCACAGAGTCATTAACCAGCGCATGGATTCAATGATAGGATCGCGGCGATGTTTTCGCGACGCACGTTCCTCGCCGGCGGCTTGGCCCTCGCGGCTCCGTTGGAAAGCGCCCCGCTGACGGGCCTGATGAAGCTCACGATGCCGGGCGGAGCGATGGACGACGATACGCTTCGCTACATGGTGCAATTGGGCGTGGAGTGGGTGACCACCGGCGGACCGGGCGCGCCGACCTACAACACGGAGGGCCGCGTGGTCCCCCGGCCCGGCGACACGGCCGCCGCTCCCTGGAAAGAAGCCGACCTTCGCCAACTGCAGCAAAAGGTGGCGGCGCACGGCCTGAAGATCGGCAACCTGATGCTGCACGACTTCCGCGACGCGATCCTCGGCAAGCCGGGCGCGAACGCCGACATCGAGAAGGTGTGCGAGTCGATCCGTGTGGCCGGCAAAGTCGGTATTCCGGTCGTTGAATATAACTGGTACGTTCTGCGCGCGATGGGCGGCTACTACGAGCAAAAGGGGCGCGGCGATACGGTGATGGCGGCGCACGACTATGCGCGGAGCCGGAATCTGCCCGTGCTGCCGGATGTTGGCACGCATACGGCCGCCGAGGTTTGGCCGCGCTACGAGAAGTTCCTCAAGGCGGTGGTGCCGGTGGCCGAGCGCGCGGGCGTCCGGCTGGCGGTGCATCCGAACGATCCGCCGCCGCCGAAGTACCGCGGCGTGGAACAGGTGCTGGGCTCCGTCGACGGACTCAAGCGCGTCTGCGAAATCGTCAAGAGTCCGGCGAACGGCATTACGCTCGACACCGGCGTGACGCGCGAGATGGGCGCCAACGTCGTCGAGACGATCCAATGGTTCGGCCAGCGCGACCAGATCAACCACGTGCACTTCCGCAACGTCCTGATGCAGGTGCCTCGGGAGAAGTACACCGAAACGTTCATCGATGCCGGCGACAACGACATGTTCGCCTGCCTGCGCGCGCTGCATGCCACTCGCTATCCGCGCCTCATCCACCCGGACCACGTTCCGAAGTTCCCGAACGATCCGAACCTGAAGGCGGGCTGGGGCTACGCGGTGGGCCACATCAAGCAGATGATGCGGCAATTGCCTAAATCTTGACGCCTAAGTCGCGTTTGCCGCAGACTAAGGCATGCGGTGGATCGTACTTCTCTGCGGAACTGGCTGGCTGGTCGCCGCTGAGCCGGTCCGCTACACTGCGCCGAAGGACGGGCTGCTTCATGTTTCCGTACACCGCGCCTACAGCGAGTTGCCGGCCGACGTCACCGTCACCGGGCTTAACGAGCTTCGTTCCTACACGCCGGAGAATACGCAAACCCATCCCGGGCAGCGCGCTTTCCGCGCCGGGCTAGTGCGGCGCGGGCAGACCTATGAGATCAGCACGTCAGCGCCCGGCGACCTGAATTACGAGCTCCTCGAGCCGCCCAATGGCGCGGACCCCGAGCGCGCGGTGGCGGCCGGGATGTCCTGGCTGATTCGGGCCGCCGACAGTTGGCTGCAGAACCAGCCTCGGCATGGCGCGATCGAACGGGCGGGGCAAAGGCAGCATCCCGAAGCGCGCGCCTGTATCGCCTGCCACATCACGCAGTTCACGACTCGCGCATATCTGACGGCGATGAAGAACGGCTATCCGGTGCATGACGCGCCGGCGCTGGCCGCGGTGACCGCGCGGCTGCGCGAGAATCCGCGCCCACTCTACGGACATGCCGGCGTGAACTGGGCGCGCGTGATCTATTCGGCTCGCACGGTTTCGAGCCGCTTGCCGTTGCTTTGGTCGGCGCATCGGGAGGCGACGGGCCAGCACGTGGAAGCCGATCGCGACTTGATTTTGGGCGCGGCTCGCTTCCTGCTGCTGAGCGATGAGTGCCAGCAGTTGCGTCCTGAGGCCGATGGCGCGCGTCCGGAAGTGAGTGGCTTTGAGATTGCCTGGCAGTCCTGGCGGACGTTCCAACTCGCCGCGCGGCTCGAACCGGCCAATCCCGTGTGGCCCCGGCAGACGGCGTGCGTTGCCAACCTGCTGACGACGGCGTCGCCGGCCAACACCATCGATGCCGCCTGGCGCCTGATCGCCTTAGCCGAACTCGGCCGGCCGACCGCGGGGGCGATTACGCAGCTTCTGGCACTGCAACAGGCCGATGGCCGCTTCGCCTTGACGCTGGAGGCGAAGGCGCCGGCGGCTGACTTCGTCAGTTATCACGTCCTCTATGCGCTCGCCGTAGCTGGCCATCGCGGACCGGCCGTGGAGCGTTTGGCCAAGACTCTGCTCGCCGCGCAACGGCCCGATGGCAGTTGGAAGGGCGCGCCCGTCGACAAGGGCTTCGATACCCCTTTCCGCGAAACTCAGTTTGCGGTGATGGCCTTGAGCGAGCTCTATCGCCGACGGCCGGCCACCGTCACCCCGCCGATCCAACTCAGCAGCCGGCCCGACGTGTGGCGCTCGGCGAGTCGCGACGCCGAACAGCGGCGGCTGCTCGCCCGCCTCGCCGAGGATCCCGCCGCCGTTGAAGCGTTCGCCGCATCGCTGGACGAGAACCTCGGCATGCTGCGCGAATGGCAACGCGCGATCCGCCAACCGGCGGAGGCGGCTCGCGTGGAAGCGGGTCTGCGGGCGGATAGCCAGAGGCAAGCCACGCTGCTCGCCGATGCCTTACGCCAAGGCTCGCGCACCGTTCGGCTGCGCGTGCTCCAGGCGATGGCAACCGTCGTCTCGGTGGAGGGCTTTCCCGCTCGGCCCCGCGTCGGCAACGACATGGAGGCGCCTCAACTGCTGGCCGACGACGGGCAGAAACTCGAGAAAGCCATCCTGGCCTGTGTGGATGGGCGCGACCCGGAATTGACGGCCGCGGCGCTCCGCGCGGGCACGGCGCTCAGCGACGTCCTTTCGCCGGACTTTGCGCTGGCGTTGCTCGAGTTGCCGGTGGACCAGAGTCCGGTGCTGCGCGAAGCTTACGGTCCCGGTGGGCGCGGGCGGCTCACCTTGAGCCGCGACGGCCGTTATCCGGCGGCGATGCCTGCCGTGCTCACTCGCTTGCTGACGGCGCGCGACCCACAGGCGTTAGCGCTGGTGCTGCCGCTGCTCGCGAGCCTCGAACCCGGCGATAGCCTGACCCGCGACATCGACCTGCAAGGCGCCATGGACTCGCTGTTGCGCGCGCAGCCGACGGCCGAAGTCGTTAAGGCCGCGGCAGTCTTTCCCCGTCTTGCCGATGGCCCGCTGATGCGCACGCAAGTTCTGGCGGCGATGGCGTCGCCGGACCCGGCTCTGCGCCAAGCGGCGGTCGAAGTGGTGGTGGAGCGTTACATCGTCAACCCGAACCTCGCCGCGATGACCGGCCAGTTCCTGGGCAACGCGCGCGGTCCCGCCCAGCGCCTGCTGCTCGATTCGCTGGACCCCAGCCGTGTCGCCTTTCGGCTTGATCTGGTGAACGCCTATAGCCCGCCGCGCTTCGAGGTCCCCGCCGACGCCAACATCCTGGGGCTGGAGTTCGTGCAGGAGTTTGTCCGCGTCAGTCTATTGAGCCATGATCCGCAAGTGCAGGCCGCCGCGCTCGACCTCACTCGCAAACATGCACGGCTGCACAGTCTGCCCGCGATTCAGTCCGCGCTCGTGCGGGTGAATGAGTCTCCTTCGGCGCGCACGCGGCTGGTGACCCGCGCGCTGTTGGACAAGCGCGAGCCGACGCTGGAGCCCGAAGCTCTGCTCGACTTTGCTTACTTTCGCGAACGGATTCAGCCGATCCTCGAGCGGCCCGCCGCCGATGGCCGATCCTGCATCATGTGCCATGCGTCCAACGCACGCTTCCCGCTGAAGCCGGAGGCTCGCGCCAATTACCAGTCCGTCGCGCGCAAGGTGACTCTGGCGGACCCGACGGAAAGCCCGGTGCTGCGCAAACCTTTGCTGCCAGGCGTCACCTCCGACGGCGACGTCTTCCGGACCTCGCACAATGGCGGCGAGCGGTGGCCCGGCCGCACCGGCAGCCCCGAGTATCAAACGATCCTCGAATGGATTCGCGGCGGCCAACTTCCCGTGGCGAGCGCCGGCGGCCAGTAGAGCGCGGCTCAGTCGGGCTGATTCGGCGCGCGCTTCACCCACTTGTAGACGCCGACCGAGTTGCGCCAGAAGAACTTCTCTTTGGCCACGCGGCTTTTGGGAGCGAAGTAGGCTTGCACGGTGGCGAGCCCCTGCGCATAGGTGCCGGCGGTGTCGCTGTTGGGCCAGTCGCTGCCGTAGAGCACGCGATCCTCGCCAAATACGCCGTAGATGGGGTCCAGCAGGCTGGCCGTGGACGGCTTATCCGGCTCCTTCTGCCGATGCAGCACTTCGGAGAGTTTCACGGCGATTTGCTTGCGCGGGCCGAACTCGCGGAGGAGCTTTTCGTATGCGGCCTGCTCGCCCGGCTTCAAACGGATGTTGGCGAGATGGTCCACCACGATGCGCAGCGTGGGATGACGGTCGGCGATGCGGAGCGTATCTTCCAGCAGGCGAATGGATTGATTGGCGGTATCGAGTACCAGGTCGGCTTTCGCCAAGCGGCCCAGGTCATTCAGGAAGGCTGGCTTCGCCAGATCGGCGCGCAGGTCGCGATCCCACAAATAGGCGTAGCGGATGCCCCGAAAGAGCTTGTTGGCGGCAAGCTTTTCGAGCTGGCCGGCGAACTCAGGCTTGCCGGGCTCGAGGTTGCCGACGAAGCCGACCATGATGGGTTCTTTGGCGATTACGTCGAGCACCCACTGGTTGTCGCTGAACCAGGGGCTGGCTTCCACCTTGATGGCGCCGACAACGTTCATGCCCGCCGTGAGCTTCTTGTAGCGATCCGGCAGCGCAGGCTTGTAGAGAACGCTGTTCGTCTTGGGCGGCCAAGGGACGCCCGCGGGGCGCGTCGGGTCGAACAGGTGGATGTGCGTGTCGATGATCGGGATCGGCGGATCGGCCGCCACGGCCACGGAGGCGGCGGCAGTCTGAAGAAACGTACGGCGAGTTGGCACGAGGCGATTCTATCCGATGTTCCGCGGTCCGCGGTTTAGTGATCGGCGATGCCGCCGTCGGGGAAGCGCAGTTGCTGGCGCGTGTGCGGCTGATACGGCCGTTGGGCCGCCACTTTCTCGTCGAGGTTGATACCGAGCCCCGGGCGATCCGGCGGTAGAGCATAGCCCTTCTCGTAGGTCGGGCCGCCGCCGTAGAACAGGTCCTTCCAATACTGTTCGTTGCCGCGATGGGTAATCTCCTGAATGCCGAAGTTCGGCGTCGAGAAGTCGACGTGCAGCGAGGCGAGGGTGCTGACGTCGCTTTGCGGATTGTGCGGCGCAAACTCAATGCGATAGGCCTCGGCAATGGTCGCGATCTTCTTCATTTCGAGAATGCCGCCGCAGTGCACCACGTCGGGCTGCACATAATCGACCAGATGCCGCGCGCAGAGCGGCGCAAAGCCGTACTTGGTGAAGAGGCGCTCGCCGGTGGCCAGCGGAATGCGCGTGTTCTGCCGCAGGTGGGCGAGTTCGTCCAGGTCCTCGATCTGCGTGGCTTCTTCGACGAAGTAAGGGCCGTACTCCTCGGCTCGGCGGCAGAAGTCGACGGCCATGGGCGGCGTGGTTTTGCCATGCAGGTCGATGCAGATGCGGAAGTCCGGGCCGACGGCCTGACGCACGGCCTTCAGGTTCGCGATGCCCTCGTTGACGGAACGCACGGGGTCGATGACGTCGCCCTGGGTGGTGATGAAGGCGGCCTTACAGCCGGTCCAGCCTTCCTGCTTGGCTTGCAGCCAGCTTTCCGCCATCTTCTGCGGCGTGTCGCCACCGGCGTGGACGTACATCTGGACGCGATCGCGCGCCTTGCCGCCGAGCAGTTTCCAGATCGGCTGTCCGACGGCTTGGCCCAGGATGTCCCACAGGGCGATCTCCACGGCGCTGATTGCAGAGTTCAAAATCGGGCCGCCCCGCCAACGCGGCCAGCGGTACATGGCCTGCCAGTGCATCTCGATGTCGCAAGGGTCGCGGCCCACCAGGTAGCGCTTGTGCTCTTCAATGGCCACCGCCATGGTGGCTTCCTTGCTGGTGACCGAACCTTCGCCTAAGCCGGTGAGACCCTGGTTGGTGTAGATCTTCACGAAGACATAGTTGTTCGAGTTCTTGCCGCCCCGATTGACGATGAACGTCTTCAGGTCAGTGATTTTCAGGTTGAGCGGCTTCGCCTGCGCCCGGGCCTGAGCCAACAAGCTGTCTTCGGCGGTAAGAGCGGCCGCCGCAGCGGCAGCGGAATGAAACAGGTCACGGCGCGTCATGGCGCCGTTCATTGTATCGTCCTGGCTCCATCGTCGACACTGGAGACATGACCCATCCCGCGAATCCGGTGGCCCGTGCGGCGGCGGAACGCATTCATCGTTATTTCGAACGCCTGACGGCGAAAACGCCAAGGGCCAGCGTGGACACGCTCGAAACACTGCTCGATTTGGCTTTTTGGGCCAGTTTGCGGCGGGAGGAAGGTCATTCGCCGAAGGTGTCGCTGGTGATTCTACCGCCGGAAGTCGCGCAAGGGCCCTTGTTGTTCGAGCGGTCGCTGACGTTGACGCCGGTTTCGCTCACTCGCATCGCGCCGGCGGTCGACCGGCCGGGGATCCACCTGGGCGTCTGGCCGGCTTCGTCAGAGCAGGACCTCACCATCTGGGGCACGCTGCACAAGCTACCGCCTTTCTGCCTGGTGGTCGAGATCATTGCGCCCGGCCTGCTGGTGATCAAATATAGCCGCGGCGAGGCGGCCGGCAAGTTCATCAACGTCGCGGTGATTGAAGGCGATCAGATCAAAGTCATCGATCAGCGCGCGGCGTCGGTCCCGGATTGCCCCAGCATGCTGACGCCGCTACTCGGCCTCGAGTCACAGTTCCGCGCCGAACACACTTCGGGCACGCTGATTCAACTCGCGGTTTCGATGCGCGGTCACGGCCGCGGCGGCACGCTGCTGCTGGTACCCAGCGCGTCGGATGCCTGGCGCGACTCAATCCTCGCCCCGTCGCCCTACGCCATCCATCCGCCCTATCGCACCCAGGCCGTCCAGCAGGACATCGATTGCGTAGCCGGACTCACCGCCGCCGATGGCGCTACGATTCTGAACGAACACTTCGAAGTGCTGGCGTTCGGCGCGAAGATCATTCGCCGCCGCGGCTCGCCGCAGGTGAATCAGATCACGCTCACCGAACCGATCGAAGGGTCGGTGCCGGCGGTGGTGGAGCCGACGCAGTTGGGCGGCACCCGCCACATCTCGGCGGCGCAATTCACCCACGACCAGCGCGAAGCGTTGGCGATGGTGGCCTCGCAGGACGGCCGGTTTACGTTGTTTGGCTGGTCGCCGTGCGACGACATGGTGCATGCCCGCCGCGTCGAGTCGTTGCTGTTATAGCCGCTTAGGCGTTCAAGTCCAGGCGGCCGGTGCTATCGCCGAAGGACTCGGTGGTCGCGCCCACGCGATCGAGCATGTCGACGAACAGGTTCGAAACCGGCGTCAGTTCCGGCGCGTGCACGTAACGTCCGCCACGCTGGCCTCCGGCCCGGCCGGCCACCAGGAGCGGCAGATTCACATAGGAGTGCGCGTTGCCATCGCTGATGCCCGCGCCATACATGATCGTGGAGTGATCAAGCAGGCTGCCGTCGCCGTCCGGGGTCGCTTTTAGTTTGCCCAAGAAGTAGGCGAACAACTCGACGTGGAAGCAGTTGATCTTGGTGACTTTCTCGATGAAGTCCGGATGGCCGCGGTGATGGGTGAGCGGGTGATGCGGATCGGGGACGCCGATTTCCGGATACGTGCGGACGCTGCCTTCGCGGCCGATCATCATCGTGGAGACGCGCGTCAGATCGCTCTGGAACGCGATCGCCTGGAGGTCGAACATCAGCTTCACGTAGTCCACGAACTGGAACGGAATCCCGGACGGCTTCTCGACGGGCGGCACTTGCGTGTCCTGCTCGGCGAGTTGAATGCGCTTTTCCACTTCGCGGATGGAGGTCAGATATTCGTCGATCTTCCGGCGATCGGAGGCGCCGAGCGTGGCCGCCAGACGCTGCGTGCTGTCGCGCGACTGGTCCAGAATGCTGCGGCGATAGAGGGCGCGGCGCGCCCGCACTTCGGGCGAGAGGCTGGGGTCGACGTTCCCGAACAGACGCTCGAACACCGAGCGCGGATTCACTTCCACCATCATCGGCGTGTCGGCGTCTTTCCAGGACAAGCTGTTGGTGTAGGCGCAACTGGAACCGGTATCGCAGTTGCCCACCATGCGCGAATCTTCGCAGCCGAGCTGGAGAGACGCGACGCGCGTCTCGGATGCGAACTTCTTGGCGGCGATCTGGTCGAATGTGATGCCGGCATGGACATCGGCGCCCATGGTGTACTTCGGCTGGGTGGCCGAGAGGAAGCTGCCCGAGGCCTTCGCATGGCCGCCGCCCTTGGCCTTGCCGGCCGCGGGATTGGTGAGGTTGGCGATGACGTTCAGATCCTGCTTGAAGGGCTCGAGCGGCTTCAGAATGCGGGAGAACGTGAAGTCCGCGCCCTTCCCCTCCGGCGACCACTGGTTCATGATGATGCCGTTCGGCACGTAGACCACCACCAGGCGCCGGGCCTGCGCGCCGGACTTCGCCGGCGCCGCCATCGCCGGACGCATCGCGTCCAGCAGCGGCAACCCGATCGCGCCGCCCAACAGCGTGCGCCGGGAAAGATGCTTGCCCGTGAGATACGTCATGGTTTCTTTGCTCCTGAACTGGACTGGGCTGAACTGGCGGACAAGACGGCGCTGCGCCGCATCTGGAACGGATAGCTGTTCACCACTTCCAGCACCAACTGCGAAAAGCGGTAGTTTTTGGCGGGCATACGGTCGGCAATCGCCGCGACCAGAGCCCGGTCGTAGCGCTCAAGGCCACGGCCCAAGGCGTACGTGAAAAGCTTGTCGGTCATACCCCGGACGAACGCCGCACGATCTTCGCGCAGCAGCTTCTTCAGTTCGACGGGCCCGTGGAAGATGCGGTTACCGGGAAGGGTGCCGGAGGCGTCCACCGGAATCTTGCCGTCCATGGTGCGCCAGCCGCCGACCGCGTCGAAGTTTTCGAGACCAAAGCCCAAAGGATCCATGCGGGAATGGCAGGAGGCGCAAGCCGGATTCTTGCGATGCGCTTCCATCTGCGTCCGCAACGAAGCCGACTCGCCCACCTTGGTGTCGTCGAGCGCCGGCACCGCGGGCGGCGGCGGCGGCGGCGGGGCGTTCAGCAGATTCTCCAGAATCCACTTGCCGCGCAACACCGGCGACGTCCGCGTCGAATAAGACGAAATCGTCAGAATGCTGCCGTGCGCCAGGATGCCGCCGCCGCGCTCGGTCTTGCTCATGTCGACGCGGCGGAACTGCGGCCCGGCGATGTTCGGGATCCCGTAGAAGCGCGCCAGCCGTTCATTGAGGTACGTGTAGTCGGCGTCCAGGATGTCGAGCAGACTGCCGTCGTTACTGACGATGTTGTGCAGGAAGAGCTCGGTCTCTTTGCGCATGGCATAGCGGAGGCTTTCGTCGAAATCCTTGAAGCGCTCAGGATCCGGCTTCATCACGTCGATGTTCTTGAACTGCAGCCACTGGCCGGCGAAATTCTCCACCAGCGCCAACGAGCGCGGATCGCGCAGCATCCGCTGCACCTGCGCGGCAAGGACGGCGGGCTTACGGAGCTGATCGCCGGCGGCCAGCCGCAGCAACTCGGCATCCGGCGTGCTGCTCCACAAGAAGTAGGAGAGGCGCGTGGCCAATTCGTAGCCGTTCACCGGCGCATCGGCGCCCGCTACCGTCTTCACTTCCGGCCGATTCCGCTCAATGCGGAACAGGAAATTGGGCGACACCAGCACGGCTTCGAGCGCCGTGGCAATGCCTTCTTCAAACGAATCGCCGTGCTCGCGGGCCAGCTTGTAGAAGCCCACGAACGGGGACACCTCGGCCGCGGTCACCGGGCGGCGGAACGCCTTGCCGGCGAAGGTGGAAATGATGGTCTGCGCGCAGGCCGCCGTCTTGGCCTGGCAGACGAACACGCGCGTCACGCTCTCTTTGGACGGCCCCAGGGTCTGGTTGAAGGGCCCGCCGATGTCGAGCGACTCCCAGCGGTTGTCGATGCGCGTCTCAATGCGGTCCGTCTTGATCTTGGTGCCGTATTTGCGCAGCGTCTCGATGTCTTTTTCGGTGAGCTTACCGCGCGTGGTAATTAGCGGCTCGGGGGGACGCTGGGACGGCTCGGGGCCGTTATACTTCGCCGGCAGTCCGTGATAGTTCTTCAGATACGACATCGACAGCAGATGCTCGCCGGCTTTCACGGGCACGCGCACTTCGACGATCTGGCCTTCCAGATCCGTCGCGTCCACCGTCCACTCCTTGATCATCACGCCGTCGATCCAGAAGGCCGGCCGCACCGGTTCGCTCTGATTCGGGCGGTGCCCGTTCAACACGAGGCGGAAGTTGTATTCGGCATCCACCGGGAAGCGGTGCAGGAAGTGCGCCGCATGGCGCATGCTTAAGCCGCTGAGGTCGTAATTCTCGAGATCCTTCGCGGTGAGGGGCTTCGAGGCGGTGGAGTTGGTCAGCAGATCGTTCAGCCGCACCGGCGCCGAGTAGTGGATGTTCGACGGCTTCATCTTCTCGGGGCCGAAGATCGCCGCACGCACCACGCGCTCGGCGGCGTCGACATACTTCTCGAGCAGCACGGGCGACAGGTTCAAGGCTTCGCCGATGTTGTCGAAGCCGAACGCCGACTCGTCCGCCGGAAAGTTCTCCGTCGGGCGAATGTCGACGCCCAGCAGATCGCGCACCGTGTTGTTGTATTCGTTACGATTCAGGCGGCGCGCGGTGGAACGGCCAGCGTCGGGCTTGGTGGCGCGATCTTGCCGCAGGAATTCGCCCTCCAGCCACTTCGTAACGGTGGTTATCTCGGCCGCGGGCGGCTTGGGCGCGCCAGGCGGCGGCATCTCGCCCGACTTCAGTTTGGCGGTGACCCGCTCCCACAACTCGCGTTCGCCATCGAAGTCGAGCTTGCCGCTCAAATTGACGTCACCGGATTGCAGCTTCTGGTTGTGGCAGCCAACGCAATTCTTGTTGACCAGCGAGGAAACACTCCGCACGTCGGCCCGGACGGGCGCGGCGAGCAGAGCGAGCGCGAGGAAAAACGGGGGACGGTGCACGGGGTCTCTCTTAAAGTTTACTCACCAAAGGAGTTGGCGACAATGGGGGAGTTGGCGTTACCGCGTCCCCTAAAGATTAGACGTACCAGTGCACAGTCGGTTCGCGCCATCGATCGTCGATTTTTGGACGGCGCGAGCGAAGTTTGGGCGGACGAAGGACTTAGCGGCCGTAGAAAGCGGCGTTCTTACCGGTGAAGTCGTTCCACTTCTCGGGCAGATCGTCCGCCGCGAAAATCGCCGACACCGGACAAACCGGAACGCAGGCGCCGCAATCAATGCATTCCACCGGATCGATGTACAGCATTTCGGAGTCGCCGAAAGCAGCTTCGTCCTTCTTGGGGTGAATGCAATCGACCGGGCAGGCGTCGACGCAAGCGGTGTCTTTGGTTCCAATGCAAGGTTCTGCGATTACGTAGGCCATTTGAATTCCTTCGTCTTCGATCGGCCGAAGCCGCCGAAGGCTGAATACCCAAATTAACATAGGCGGAAAGGGCGTCACAATCGCCCGGGTGCGTCGGAGGCCCACGCCAAAAGTAGTAATCTTTTCCCATGACTTACCAGATCGTCGCGCCACTCGAGCCCGGTTTCGAGTCGATTCTTTCGCCGGAAGCCATCGCTTTCCTGGTCGCCCTCGAAACCCGTTTCGGCTCCCGGCGCCGGGAGCTCCTCGCCAAGCGCGACGAACGCCGGGCGGAACTGGAAGCCGGCCAACTGCCGGACTTCCTCGAAAGCACCCGGTCCATCCGCGAATCTGACTGGACTGTCGCCCCGATCCCGCCCGCGCTCGCCGACCGGCGCGTCGAAATCACCGGCCCGGTGGACCGCAAGATGGTCATCAACGCCCTGAACTGCGGCGCGCCCACCTTCATGGCCGACTTCGAGGACTCGAACTCGCCCACCTGGTTCAACGCCGTCCAAGGCCAGATCAATCTGCGCGACGCCATCCGCGGCACCATCGGCTTCACCAGCCCCGAAGGCAAGGTCTACCAACTGAACGACAAGCCCGCCGTGCTGATCGTCCGCCCGCGCGGCTGGCATCTGGTGGAGAAGCACTTCCTGGTGGCCGGCGCGCCGATGTCCGGCTCGCTCTTCGACTTCGGCCTCTACTTCTTCCACAACGCCCAGGCCCTGCTCGACAAAGGCGCCGGCCCCTACTTCTATCTCCCCAAGATGGAAAGTCATCTCGAAGCGCGCCTGTGGAACGACGTGTTCGTCTTCGCCCAGGACTATTGCAGCGTTCCGCAAGGCAGCGTCCGCGCCACCGTGCTGATCGAGACCATCCTGGCCGCGTTCGAGATGGACGAGATCCTCTGGGAGCTGCGCGACCACTCCGCCGGCCTCAACTGTGGCCGCTGGGACTACATCTTCAGCTACATCAAGAAGCTCGGCCATCGCCCCGACAAGATCCTGCCTGATCGCGCGCTGGTCACCATGGACCGGGACTTCCTCGACGCCTACGTCCGCCTGCTGATCAAGACCTGCCACCGCCGCGGCATCCACGCCATGGGCGGCATGGCCGCGCAGATCCCCATCAAGAACAATCCCGAGGCGAACGCCGCGGCCTTCGAAAAGGTTCGGCTCGACAAACTTCGCGAAGTCCTCGCCGGACATGACGGCACTTGGGCGGCGCACCCTGGTCTGGTGCCCGTCGCCATGGCTGTGTTCAACGAGCACATGCCCACACCGAACCAGATCTCGAAGCAGCGCGACGACGTGGTCACCGCCGCGGATCTGCTCAAGCCTACGGTCGGCGAGATCACCGAGCGCGGCCTGCGCATGAACATCGACATCGGCCTGCAATACCTCGAGAGCTGGCTGAACGGTAATGGCTGCGTGCCCATTTACAACCTGATGGAAGACGCCGCCACCGCCGAAATCTCGCGCGCGCAGGTGTGGCAGTGGGTTCGCCATGGCGTCAAGCTGGCCGACGGCCGCCCGGTCACCATGGACCTCGTCCGCGAGACGATGGCCGCCGTCCTCGCCGAGAGCCCCGGTACGCCGGCCAAGCAAAAGGCCGCCCGCATCTTCGACACGCTGATCGCCACCGAGCGCTTCATCGATTTCCTGACGCTGCCGGCCTACGATCAGTTGGACTGACGGAATTCGCCTGGCGCGGCGCAACTTTCTTCACGTTCGCCGCGCCTCGACCTTGAGACAATATGAGCACGCATGTCCAAAAAACGCGTGCTCGTCATCGAGGACGAAGATAAGCTCCGGCGCGTACTCGAACTCCAGTTGGCCGGCTCCGGCTATGACCTGGATCTGGCCCCTTCCGGCGAAGCCGGCCTGCGCTACCTCGACCGTGCCGACCTCATCCTCACCGACCTGAAGCTGCCCGAAATGGATGGCATGCAGGTGCTCGCGCACGCTCGCCAGATCAACCCTTCGGCGCCCGTCATTGTGATGACGGCGTTCGGCACCATCGAAAATGCCGTCGAGGCCATGAAGCGCGGTGCGGCCGACTTTCTGCTGAAACCTTTCTCGCTCGATCACCTCACCGCCATTATCGAGAAGGCCCTCGAGGTCCGCGCGCTGCGCGACGAGAATCGCGCGCTCAAAGAAGAGCTCGGCCGCCGCTACCAGTTCGACAACATCATCGGCCGCAGCCCGAACATGCAGGAAATCTTTCAGACCATCCTGCGGGTGGCCCCTTCGCGCGCCACCGTACTGCTGTGCGGCGAGAGCGGCGTCGGTAAGGACCTGATCGCGAGGGCCATCCACTACCACTCGCCGCGGCGCGACAAGCCTTTCGTCAAGATCAACTGCACGGCGATCCCTGAAAACCTGATGGAAAGCGAGCTGTTCGGCTACGAAAAAGGCGCCTTTACGGGCGCCAATCTCACCAAGCCCGGCAAGTTCGAACAGGCCGACACCGGCACAGTCTTCCTCGACGAAATCGGCGATGTGCCCGCCGCCATCCAGGTAAAGCTGCTGCGCATCCTGCAGGAACGCGAGTTCGAGCGCCTCGGCAGCAACAAGGTCCGGCAAATCGACGTGCGCATTCTGGCCGCCACCAATGTCGACCTGCGCGCCGCCCTCGAAGAAGGACGCTTCCGCGAGGACCTTTACTACCGCCTGAACGTGTTGCCTCTCAACATCCCGTCGCTGCGCGAGCGCAAGGAAGACATCCCGTTTCTCGCCCAGCACTTTGCCGATCGCTTCGGGCGCCAGGAGCGCGGCGAGCCCGGCCAGATCAGCGACGATGCCATGTCGAAGCTGTTGGGCTATCACTGGCCCGGCAACGTCCGCGAGCTCGAGAATGTCATCGAACGCAGCTTGCTGCTGGCCCCTTCCGCGACGCTGCGTGCCGCCGACATCAAGCTCGATCAGTCCTCGAAGCCCAAGCCCGCGGTGTCGGACTTCCTGCCGGAAGGTGTGACGCTCGAAGAGCACGAACAGTCGATTATTCGCGAAGCGTTGCGGCGGGCGAATGGCAACAAGAGCCAGGCCGCGCGCCTGCTGGGGTTGACGCGCAATGCGCTGCGCTACCGGCTCGACCAGATGGGCGTCGATTCGAGCGACTAGCCAACAAAGCCGTTCATGTTGAAGCGGCCCTCGGCCAGCGACACGAAGCCGCCTTCCACCGCGTTCATGCCACGCACGGTGATCGAGAAATTGCCGGCGTCGGAGACGCGCAGCAGATCGGTCTCCTTCAGATACCAAAGGCTGGCATCGAACTTCTCGACCGGAAGACCCAAGCCATCTTCGAGTTGCTTCACACTCAGCGCCGGCAGACGAGGCTTCAACAGTCGCTGGCGATAGCAGATCTCCACCAGCGCCGCGCGCGTGCGCTTCTCTTTGTCGATGTCGAGCCCGTCCATGAAGCGCCGCGGATCGAGAGCGGCCTCGTCATCGCCTTCGCCGGCCTCGGCCGTGGCGGTCGAAGGAGTTGGTGGCTCGGCTGCTGGTCCCCCGGACGTTGGTACAGGTACCTCCACGACTTTTGTTTCCACAACCGGCGCTGCTCTCGCGGGTTCATTCGCAGTAGTGACCGGAGGAAGAGAGGGAGGAGGAGTGAGCCGCGCCTGCCGTTCAAGGTCGTAGGCGGCGCGGCTCCCGACATCCAGCAACGTCGCCGCCGCTTGTTGCAGCAACGAAAATTGGGCGGCCGAATAGTTCTCCGGCGCCGCCAATTGGTACTTCAACGAGAGCATCTGGTGGACACGCTTGATGGTGTCCCGTTCCGCATTCGGACTCAGTTGGAGGACTTCGTACAGATCCACAAATTCTGCAGCGGGCATGTTAACAAAGGATATCGGCCGAATGCGGGCCGGAGATTAATCGGCCGCGTCGTCTAAAACTTGTCCCCACCCTGAGGTGTACTCCCCCGGTGTATCCCTAAGTTCGGCCCGGCAATGCCCCTCTATGATTTTTGGGTACTAATACTATTTGTCCTGCCTTGTCAAGGCTTTTCCTTGACCCTCCACCCCGAAACGTCTTAGATTAACAACACAGTGAACGATCAGAGACGCAGCAAACGGTTTGACCTGAAGCTTCCGATGGAAGTTATCCGGCCGCATCACTCCCCCGCCCACCTTCTTGGCGAGACGTGTAACATCAGTTCTAACGGCGTCCTTTTCAAAACTGACCACCCGATTGACCTCGGCGAATCCCTCGAATACTACGTCACCCTCCCGACGGCCCCCTCCCCCAACGAACGCCTGCGCTTGCGCTGTGTCGGCAAAGTAGTCCGGGTCACTGAACCAGATGCGCTGGAAACTACCCCCGAACATGTCCTGGCTGTCACCATGGAACGTTACGAGTTCATGCGACAGCGTGTGGCCGCCAAAGCCATTGCCATCTAGCGCAAGTAGCGACTCAATCGAGCGAGCGCTTCTTCGAGAATCGTTGAGTCCGACGCATAGCAGATCCGCACCGAGCCTTCGCCGCCTGCCCCAAACGCCACCCCCGGCGCGATTCCCACCCGAGTCTCTTCCAGCAGCCGCTTGCAGAAACCGAATGAATCCGTAAGACCGTCCACGCGCGGGAACAGGTAGAACGCCCCTTCGGGCTGGGGCACCGTCAGGCCGGGAATCTTCTGCAGAGTCTTGAGGCACAGATCGCGATTGCGCTTCAGTTGCGCCAGGATCCCGGTGACGGTGGCTTCGCCTTCGGCCAGCGCCGTCTCGGCCGCGCGCTGCGTAAAGCTCGCCGCGTGCGACACGATGAACTCGTTGAGTTCGGCAGCCCGTTTGGCCAGATCCCGCCGGGCTACGATCCAGCCCAGCCGCCAGCCCGTCATGCAATACGTCTTCGAAAAGGACTGCACGACGATCACGGCATCGTCCCGCGTCGCCTGGCGCAGGATGGACGGCATGGGCGTCCCCAACGGGACGTCTGAAGGATACGCCAAGCGTTCGTAAACCTCGTCGGCCATCAGCCACAGACCATGCCGGCGAGTAAAGTCGAGCAAACGACGCTGATCGTCCTCGGTGGCCACCCAGCCGAGCGGATTGGAGGGCGACGTGTAGATCAGCAGGCGCGTCCGGGGCGTGAGTGCCGCCTCCAGGGCGTCAAAGTCGATGCCGTAGCGGTCGCCCACGAGGGGCTGCGCGACTTCCACCACGCGCGCGCCGCACATTTGGACGATGGCGCTGCCGTTCGGCCACGCGGGCGTCAGGACGAGGGCTTCGTCACCGGGGTCGAGCACGCAGCGGATGCTGTTGTTGAGCGCCTGGACGCCGCTCGCCGTGATGACGATCTCGCCCATCGGGTCGCGGTCAACGCCATGGCGCTCGCGGTAATAGCGCGCCAATTCCCGCCGCAACGACGGCAATCCCGCGTTCTCGCTGTAGAAGGTGTAGCCTTCGTCCATCGCGCGCTGGGCGGCCTGACGGATGAAGGCCGGGGTCGGCAGATTGCTTTCGCCAAAGTAGAGACGCAGCACCCGCTCGCTGCTGCCCTCGTCGAGCCGCATCGCCAACTCGGCCAGTTCCCGAATCCGCGAGTACGGAATCGCCTGGGCGGACGGAGCTACTTGCGCCACTACTTACCGCGCTTGGGTTTCGAGGTCATCAACTCCTCGATGTTCACCAATTGCGTGGGGTAGTTCCCCGTGTAGCAGGCGTAGCAGTAGTCGAGGTTCTTGTCGTCGACGGACTCGCGCAGCGAACCCAACGGCAGATAGGCCAGCGAATCGGCCTGAATGAACTTCCGGATGTCTTCCACGCTGCTATTGGCGGCAATCAGATCACCCTTGTTCGGCGTATCGACGCCATAGAAGCACGGCGAAATCGTCGGCGGGCACGAAATGCGCATGTGCACTTCGCGCGCCCCGGCTTCGCGCACCATGCGGACGATCTTGCGCGAGGTGGTGCCGCGCACGATGGAATCGTCAATCAGCACGACGCTCTTGCCTTCGAGCAGATGCCGCACCGGATTCAGCTTGAGTTTGACGCTCAAGTCGCGAATCGATTGCGACGGCTCGATGAACGTCCGCCCCACGTAGTGGTTGCGAATCAGCGCCTGCCGGAAGGGCAAGCCGGCTTCGGCCGCGTAGCCGATGGCCGCCGAAACGCCCGAGTCAGGCACCGGCACCACGACATCGGCCGGCGCCGGGCAGCGCCGGGCCAGTTCGCGGCCCATTTCTTCGCGGCTTTGCGCCACCGGACGGCCGAAGACCATCGAGTCCGGACGCGCGAAATACACGTGCTCGAAGACGCAATAGGAGTGGTCCCGCATTGGCGCAAAGCGCTCGCGGCGCACCCCTTCGGGGCCCACCGTCACCATTTCACCCGGCTCCACGTCGCTGACGTAGGTGGCGCCGATGATGTCGAAGGCGCAGGTCTCTGAGGCGAAGACGTAGGAGATGGTTCCGTCTTCGAGTTCCATTTGGCCCATGGCCAGCGGCCGGAAGCCGTTGGGATCGCGCGCCACGATCGTCCGGTCGCCCGCGAGCATCACCAGCGAGAACGCGCCTTCGAGCGCCAGTAAGGCCTCGCGCAGCGCCCCCGCTATGGTCTTCTCGCGCGAACGCGCGACCAGGTGCAAAATGACTTCGGTGTCGGAGGTCGCCTGGAAGATCGAACCATCCGCTTCGAGACTCCGGCGCAGTTCTGCCGCGTTCGTAATGTTGCCGTTGTGGGCCACCGCGATCGGCCCTTTGTTGCAGATCACGTTAAAGGGCTGCGCGTTCAGCAGCACGGTGTCACCGGCCGTCGAATAGCGCGTGTGCCCGATCGCAATGGACCCGGGCAATTGGCTCAGCACGTTGGGGGTGAAAATTTCGTTCACCTCGCCCATGCTCTTCTTGCAGACGATCTCGCCCCCGTTGGCGGCGGCGATGCCGGCCGATTCCTGACCGCGATGCTGCAAAGCATACAGGCCCAGATACGTCCGTTGCGCGGCTTCGGGGTGGCCATAAATGGCGAAGACCCCGCACTCGTCCTTAAACTTATCCAGCATGCAGCATCTCCTCGAAGGCGTTGCGCCAGGTTCGGTTCAGCTCATCAATTTCGCAGTCGAAGAAGCCTTCAACCGCCAGACGATCCGCCACGGTTTCCCCGAGACGGACAGCGGGTACATCATACTTCGCCGCAATCGCGGCGACCTCAGCCAGTTTCGCCGTCGAGACCAGAATACGGCTGGGGCCCTCATGGAACAAAGCAAACTCTGGCGTTAACGGCGTTTCCAGCTTCACGCGAGCGCCGACACCGCCGAAGCTGGCCTCGGCCAAGGCCACGCCCAGGCCGCCGTCGCCCAAGTCATGGGCGGACTCCACCAGCCCGGCCTGCACGATCTCGCGGATCGCCGCCTGCACGCGCTTTTCGAACTCGACATTCAACGCCGGCGGCAGACCCCACAGCGTATCCAACACCACCTTGGCGTATTGCGTACCACCAAAGCGCTGATGATCGCTTGAGCCCAGACCACCCACTAGCACCACCTCGAGCCCGGCCTTCGGGAATCGCACCGGCGGCGGCGCTACCGTCGGCAGAATGCCCACGATGCCCATCACCGGCGTGGGGAAGATGCCTTCACCCAGCGTCTCGTTATACAAGCTCGCGTTGCCGCCCGTGATCGGCGTCTCGAACGCCCGGCAGGCATCGCCCATGCCACGCAGCGAATCCACCAGTTGGCGCATGATTTCCGGACGCTCCGGATTGCCGAAATTGAGGTTATTGGTCGCCGCCACCGGCAGCGCACCCACGGTGGACAGATTGCGGCAACACTCCGCCACCACCAGCATCGTGCCCTCGTACGGGTCGAGATAGCAATAGCGGCCGTTGCCGTCCAGCGACATGGCCACACTCGTCCCTGTTTCTTTGATGCGCACGATCGCGGCTTCGGTTCTCTCGGGGATGGTGAGGGTGTTGGTACGCACTTGATAGTCGTACTGCCCCCAAATCCATTGTTTTGAACACAGATCGGCACTACCAAGCAGTTTCTTGAGGTCGCCCAGCAGATCCTGCGAAGTAAACACCGGCCCTTCGAGCGGAGCGGTGCGATAGGAGGGAACGTTGTGCGGACGGTCGTAGAGCGGGGCGTTATCGGCCAGCGGCTGATTCGGAATCTCCGCCACCACCTGCCCTTTGTGCTTCACGCGCAACAGACCGTCGCCCTTCACCGTTCCGATCTGGCAGGCTTCGAGGCCCCACTTCTTGAAGACGGCGTAAACTTCGTCCTCGCGGCCCTTCTCCGCCACCAGCAGCATGCGCTCCTGCGACTCCGACAACATCATTTCGTAAGCCGTCAGACCCGTCTCGCGCTGCGGCACCAGGTCGAGGTCGATCTCCACGCCCGTACCCGCACGGCTGCCCATTTCGCAGCTCGACGACGTCAGGCCCGCCGCACCCATATCCTGGATGCCAACAATCGCCCCCGTCTTCATCGCTTCCAGGCACGCCTCGAGCAGCAGCTTCTCCATGAAGGGGTCGCCCACCTGCACGTTCGGACGCTTGTGCTTGCTCTCTTCGGTAAATTCGCCCGAAGCCATCGTGGCGCCGTGGACGCCATCGCGGCCCGTGCGCGCCCCCACGTAAATCACGGGATTGCCGACGCCGGTGGCCCGGCCGTAGAACACTTCGTCGTGCCGAAACACGCCCAAGGCAAAGACGTTCACCAGCGGATTGCCGTCGTAGCAGCTCTCAAAGACAGTCTCGCCGCCCACCGTCGGCACGCCGAAGCAGTTGCCGTAGTGCGCGATGCCGCTAACGACGCCTTCGACGATGCGCCGGTTGCGCGCCCCGGTCTTGGGGTCGTCCAGCCGTCCGAAGCGGATGGCATCCATCACCGCGATCGGCCGCGCACCCATTGTGAAGATGTCGCGCAGAATGCCGCCCACGCCCGTGGCCGCGCCCTGGAAGGGCTCGATGAACGACGGGTGATTGTGCGACTCGATCTTGAACGCAATCGCCCAACCGTCGCCGATATCGATGACGCCGGCGTTCTCGCCCGGGCCTTGCAGCACGCGCGAACTCTCGGTCGGCAGCTTCTTCAAATGGATCTTGGAGCTTTTATAGGAGCAGTGTTCGCTCCACATGACGCTGAAGATCCCCAATTCCGTCAGGTTGGGCTCGCGGCCCAGAATCCCGACGATGCGCTGGTACTCTTCGTTGTTGATGCGGTGCGTGGCGAGGACTTCGGGTGAGAAGTTCATGCCGCGACGCTCACCTTGGCGGAAGCCAGGAGCGACTCAAAAATCACGCGTCCGTCCACCGAGCCCATCAGCGGATCGCACGCTCGTTCCGGATGCGGCATCATGCCCATCACGTTGCGTTCGGCATTCAGGATGCCCGCGATGCGCCGCGCCGAACCGTTGATGTCTTCGGCATAACGCACCACCACGCGATCCTCGGCTTCGAGCTGGTCGAGCGTCCGTTCGTCGGCCGTGTAGTTGCCTTCGCCGTGCGCCACCGGCAGCCGCAGCCGCTGCCCCTTCACTGCCTGCGAGGTAAACGGCGAATGCGTCGTCTCCACGATCAGTTCAGGCTGAGCGCAGACGAACTTCATCCCCGCGTTGCGCAGCAACGCGCCGGGCAGCAGCCCGCTTTCCACCAGGATCTGGAAGCCGTTGCAGAAGCCCGCCACCGGCCCGCCGGCCCTGGCAAACTCTTTTACGGCCTGCATCACTGGGGAAAACTTCGCGATGGCGCCGCAGCGGAGATAATCGCCGTAGGAGAAGCCTCCCGGCAGAATCACCGCGTCGACATTGCCAAGCGAATGCTCGTCATGCCAGATGAATTCAGCTTGCTGGCCCAGGTTCGCGGAGGCCGCGTACCAGGCGTCATGGTCACAGTTGGAGCCGGGAAAAACAACAACACCAAAGCGCATAGTTGGGTGAAAGGGGACCGGAGCTTTCAGTGTAGCAAGCGCACCCCGATGGAACTAGCGTCCTTCGGGTACCAGGGCGATTTAGTCGTCCGCCTTGCGCTGAACCTGCGGGCTCCACGGCGGCACAATCCCGTTCATCCGCGCGTAGGCGATCGATTGCCCCATGTGCTCGGCGATGTGCGCCAGAATGCGCAGGTAGACGTTTTCCACCTTGGTGTCCACCGTGCCCCAGAACTTCACCGGGCGTTTCATCTGCTCGGGCGTCGTGGCCTGATAGGCCGTCTTCACCGCGACAAACGAATCCTTCAACCAGCGCTGGATCTCAGCCTTGGTCTTGGGTTTGACGTCCAAATCCCGCGGCGGCTTGCGCCCCACCTGATCGAGCAGTTCGTAATTGGCCACGTAGAGATGCGTGTAAACTTCGGCCACTGACATCACGCCCGGCGCCGGCCGCCAGGAGTACTTCGCCTCCGGCACCGCTTCGGCCAGTTGCAGCACCTGACGGCTCAGATGCTCGAGTTCACCCTGGTAGCCGCCGCCCAAGCCGGGCGGCAGCGTTTGCGCGCCGAGCGTGGCCGTCCAGAGAGTGGCGCCCGTCCAGAGGGCAATGGCCAAATAGCGCATGAGTGTTTACTTCTTTTTCTTCGTCGTGGGCCGATACAGCGGCGCCAGTTCCGGACCGGTTGAAGCCGGAGGCGGTGGCGGAGCCGCCGTCGTTGAACTCGAATTGCCGCTCGTCGTCGAGTTGCCTGTCTTCGACTTCTGCCGCATGTGCGGCGGCAGGTCCGCGTCAGAGGACGAGGGCGGCGGCGTAGCCGTTCCCGGAGCCGCCGCACCAGGGGTCGTCGCTCCCGGAGCCGCGCCCGGAGCACTTGGCGGCAGTTCCACCACATCGCCGAACTTGATCGTCGATTCGGCCTGGAACCGCTTGTAGTTCTCGTACTTCACCGTCATCTTGATCGGCACCGGGCCCGTGTCGAAGTTCAGCGTGTCGTTCGACACCGTATACGTCGGGAACCAATACTTGCCGTCAATCTGCTCGCGGAACGTCTCGAACTTCGGGAACTGCTGATTCTTCGCAATACCCACGCCGCGTCCGTAGCTCTTCACGATCTGCAAGTCCTGATCGTCGACGTAGATCATGCCCGAAAAATAGCGCTTGCCCTGTTCGAGCTTCTTCGGCTTCACCGCAAATACGTAGGTGTCCAGTTCGTCCACCTTCTCGCGGCCCAGGTAGCGCACCCAGTATTGATCCACGTCGGTGGAGGTCAACACAAACGGCTGCGTGTTCCGCATGTCCTGAATGTCTTCCGGCGTCATGATGATGTTGCGCAGCGTCTGCACGGGCGCCCGCACCACCTTCTCTTCACGCTTGCCATCGCCCGTAAAGACGATGTCGGAGACCTCTTCCCACTTGCCACCCGGCGTGCCCATCTCCTGCAGCTTGGCCGATTGGCGGTACGTGTACGCGGCTCGCGCCGCGGAGAATTCACTTTCCTTGGCGGAGAACTTCTTGATGATCTCGTCGATCTCCGCCTGACTCGGGTTCGCTTTATCGGCCATCAGCAGGCCGACGCTCAGACAAAAGGCAGCCAGGATACGCATACGCATAGTTTCTCAATTGTGTTGACGGCGAGGAAGCGGGTCCGGTTTCGGCGTGAGAAAATGTTAGCCACATGAGTGAACAGCTTTCTGATATCGGACTCGTCGGCCTTGCCGTCATGGGGCAAAATCTCGCCCTGAATGTCGCCGACCACGGATTCCGCATCTCCGTTTACAACCGCACCACGGCGACCACGGACAAGTTCGTCGCCGAAAACCCGAATACGCCCGGCGGTCTCGCCGGCCAGCACACGGTCGAAGCCTTCGTCGCCTCCCTCAAAAAGCCCCGCAAAATCATCATCCTGGTGAAGGCCGGCGGGCCCACCGACGCCGTGATTGACGGTCTGCTGCCTCACCTCGATCAGGGCGACATCGTCATCGACGGCGGCAACGCCCTCTGGACCGACACCATCCGCCGTGAAAAGGACCTCGCCGCCAAGGGCTTCCGCTTCATCGGCTCCGGCGTTTCCGGCGGTGAAGAAGGCGCCCGTTTCGGCCCCTCGCTCATGCCCGGTGGCGACCTCGCCGCGTACCAAGAGATTGAACCCATCTGGTCGGCCATCGCCGCCAAAGTCGACGCCCAGTCCGGCAAGCCCCTTGAGGGCGCGACCCCCGGCAAGCCCATCCAGGGCGGCGTCCCCTGCTCCACCTACATCGGGCCCAACGGCGCCGGCCACTACGTCAAGATGGTCCACAACGGCATCGAGTACGGCGACATGCAGATGATCTGCGAAGCCTACGCCATCATGAAGAACCTGCTCGGCATGTCCGCCACCGAAATCGGTGACGTCTTCGCCGAATGGAACACCGGTGTGCTCGATTCGTTCCTCATCGAGATCACGGCCGACATTCTGCGGCAGAAGGACCCGATGGCCGGCGGCCCGTTCGTCGACATCGTCCTCGACACCGCCGGTCAAAAAGGCACCGGCAAGTGGACCTCGGTCAACGCCCTCGACATGGGCGTGCCCGCCCCCACGGTCGCCGAAGCCGTGTTCGCCCGCTGCCTCTCCGCCGTCAAAGACGAGCGCGTCTATGCCTCCACCAAGCTGGTGGGTCCGGACCAGAAGTTCACGGGCGACAAGAAGGCCATGATCGCGGCGATCCACGACGCCCTTTACTGCTCGAAGATCTGCTCGTACGCCCAAGGCTTCCAACTGATGCGCGAAGCGCAGAAGGAATACAACTGGACGCTCAACTTTGGCGAAATCGCCCAGATCTGGCGCGGCGGCTGCATCATCCGCGCCCGCTTCCTGCAGAAGATCACCGAAGCCTTCGCCCGTGACGCGAAGCTCGCCAACCTCCTCCTCGACGAATTCTTCAACAGCGAAATCCAGCGGACCCAGGGCAACTGGCGCCGGGTGATCGCCGAAGCCACTCTGGCCGGCGTTCCGGTTCCCACCTTTAGCTCGGCCCTCGCCTACTATGACGGCTACCGCTCGGCTTCGCTCCCGGCGAACCTCCTGCAAGCTCAACGCGACTACTTCGGAGCGCACACCTACGAGCGCACCGATCAACCGCGCGGCAAGTTCTTCCACCTGGATTGGCCGGAACCTGGCCGTCCACAGATCGCGGTGTAACACCACTCTTGTGGTGAACTTCGCTCGCCGATAGTTGTTTAGACGAGATGAAGTGCGCAAGAATCCTGGCAATCTCGGCCGTGGCGCTGCTTCACGCCGCGCCTCGGCTGGCTGCGCAGCAGCTCCGGCCGATTGCCGACATTCATCGGCTCACGCGCGAGAACCTTGTCCAGAATTCGGCGGTTCGCCTCCGTGGCTCCGTCTCGCTCTTTCAACCCGAAAACGGCGATTGGTTTCTTGAAGATAGCAGCGGGGCCGTCTACGTGCGGCCCGGCTACACGAAGACAAAAATCCGCACCGGCCAGCAGGTGGAACTCGTGGGCACGGTGACGCTCGATGGCTTTGCTCCGGACGTCGTCGCCGAATCCGTCCAGCATCTCGGCCTTTCCTCCCTCTCCCCCCGCTCGGTCACCATGGCCGAGGCCAGCAGCGGCGGTGTCGATTCCCGCCTCATCAAAGTCCGAGGCCACGTCGTCGATTTCGAACGCAGTCGCCGCAATGAGGCCACCGGCGGGTGGCACCTGTTCTTCCGCATCACCGACGGCCAAAACTACCTACTCGTCAAAGCACCCGGCGACGCCCACGAAATCCATCGCCTCGTCGACGCCGAAGTCGAGGTGACCGGAGTTTCCGCCGCCCGTTTCGGACCCGACGGCCGGCACGAGAGCTCGCGCCTGATCGCCCGCACCGCCGCCGACGTCACCATTCTCCGCGGACCGCCCCACGAAACCCGCTTCGCCGACCCGCTCACGCCGCTCAACCGCATTCTGCGCTTCCGCAACGGCGGCATGGAACTTGGCCCTGTCCACGTCGCCGGCGTCGTCGCTGCCGTCGAACCCGGCGAAGCCTTTTATTTAGTCGGCGATGACGCCGGCCTGCTGGTTCGCACCGCCCAGCTCATCGACGTCAAACTCGGCGATCGCCTCGAAGTGGTGGGCTATCCCGTCAGCCCGTCACCGGTTCCCCGGCTCGATCGCGCCCTCTGCCGTTGGGTGGGCCCCGGACCCGCTCCCAAACCGCGCCCCATCGATTGGAAGCGTCTCCTGGCCGGCAGCCGCAATGGCGAACTCGTTCAGGTGGAGACCCGCCTCCTCGACCTCTCGCGCCGCTACGACACCTGGTTCCTGACGCTCGACATCGGCGGGGTCCCCGCGCGCCAGATCGCGGTCGCCGAGTGGCGCACGTCCGAACCTCTGAACCTCGAACCTGGCAGCATCCTGAAGCTGACCGGCGTCGCCTTGAGCGATGCGGGCTCTATTGTCAGCCGCCGGTATCTGCGCCTGCTGCTGCGCGAGAAAAGCGACATCGCCGTCGTGCAGGGTCCGCCTCTGCTGAGCTCGAGCGGCGCGCGCGCCTTCCTCGGGCTCCTGATCGGCTGCATCCTGATTGGCGGCGCGGCCGCTTTTATCCTGCGGCGCCAAGTCCGCCAGAAGACGACCCAGATTCGTATCCAGCTCGAGAAGGAAGCCCTGCTCGAAAAGCGCTTCGGCGACCTCTTTGAAAATGCCTCCGACGCGATTTACTCGCTCGATGCCGACAACCGCGTGCTCTCCTGGAACCGCACCGCGGAGTTGATCACCGGCTACCGCCGCGATCAGATGGTGGGCCGCCAACTCGACTGGATCGCCGACGCCGAGGACGCCGCCAAAATCCGCGCCTTCCGCGCCACCGTCCGCCGGGGCGAACCCGCCCGCGAGGAGTTCCGCTACGTCCACGCCAGCGGCGCCTGGCGCTACGCCGAAATCAGCGCGCGTCTGGTGAACACCGAAGGCCAAACCATCATCGAGTGCATCGCCCGCGACACCACCGAACGCCACGCCGCCGCCCACGCGCTCGAACGCGCCAAGGAAGCCGCCGAAGCCGCCAGCCTCGCCAAAAGCCGCTTCCTCGCCAACATGAGCCACGAGTTGCGCACGCCGCTCAATGGCGTCCTGGGCATGACGGAGTTGCTGGTGGCCAGCAATCTCCCGCGCGAGCAGCACGAATGGGCCGAACTCGCCCGCGGCTCGGGCGAAATGCTCCTGGTGCTGATCAACGACATCCTCGACCTCAGCAAGATCGAGGCCGGCGCCATGCGCATCGAGCACATTGCCTTCGATCCGCGCGCTTCCATCGAGTCGGTCGCTCGCGTCCTGCAGCCGCTCGCCGAACGCAAACAACTGCGCCTCGAGCTCGACCTCCAGGACTTGCCGCCCGCCATCAAGAGCGATCCGCTGCGCTTTCAGCAAATCCTCTTCAATCTCGCGGGCAACGCCATCAAGTTCACCGCCCAAGGCTCGGTCGTCATTGAAGCGCGCGCCGCCGACGGCGTGGGCTACTTCGCCGTTCGCGACACCGGCATCGGCATTCGCCCCGAAGAGCAGCAGCGGCTCTTCCAGCCGTTCTCGCAAGCTGACGACTCCACCACGCGCCAGTTCGGCGGCACCGGCCTCGGCTTGGTCATCTCCCGTCAACTCGTCCGCCTGATGAATGGCGAGATGGGCGTCGAAAGCACGCCCCATGTCGGCAGCCGTTTCTGGTTCCGCTTACCGCTCGAGATCGCGGTGGGCGCGCCAGTGGAGCCGCACACACCGCTGGTGCCGTCCTCGGTCTTGGCGGGCCAGCGCGTGCTGGTCGTCGAAGACAACGAAATCAACCGGCGGCTCGTCGCGGCCTTCCTCGGCAAGTTCGGCTGCGAAAGCGTCCTCGCCGCCGATGGCCTCACCGCCCTCGAAATTTGCGAGCGCGACGATGCCTTCCACCTGATCCTGATGGATTGCCAGATGCCCCGCCTCGACGGCTACGAAGCCACCCGGCGCATCCGCGCCCGGGGCGGCGTTTGGAGCCACATCCCCATCGTCGCCCTCACCGCCAACGCCATGGCCGGCGATCGCGAACGCTGCCTCGAGGCCGGCATGGACGACTATCTCACCAAGCCCCTCACACTCGCTTCGCTCGAAGCGAAGCTGGTGCAGTGGCTCTGTCCCGTGGTCGTCGAACGTTAGTCGCGGCGGTAAACCGCCCCGGACTCCGTCCACCGGATCGTATCTTCCCAACCCGCACCCGTCACCACCAGCGCGCCGTCCTCGGTCTGCCGAAACGCGCGCACGGCTTCCGACTCCCCGTACGGCTCCAGCAAGCCGACAAACCGCGCTCTCGGTCCGCGCCGCCGCGCCATCACATACGCCACGGGCTTCTGCAGATCCGGCCCCAAGCCGTTGCCCGTCACCACCGTCGTCTCGTCGACGCCCAACATCCACACGCGCACGTTGCGCGAGACCTGTTCGAAGTCCGCCGCCATCAACGGCGGTTCGCCCTCATACAGCAATTGCCAGTCGTCCACGTACAGCACGCCTTCCCGCGGTGCTGACGCCGGCCCCTGCTGCAACTCCACGCTCAAGTTCCGCACCGGCAAATCCACCCGCCCGTCGTTGTTGCCCAGGTAGTGCGTCCACTGCCGCGGATTGCGCACCTCCACCTGCTTCCAGCCCCGCCAATCGATCGGCCCCACGGTCGCCACAAAACGCTCATCCGACGCATCGTTCAGCCGCAACAGCAACCGATGGCCGGACCCGTCCCCGTAGATCATCACCCGTAAGCCGTCCGGCGGCGTCTCCGGTTGCTCCGCCGTCAGCGTCGGCGTGCTGTAAAGCAGATAGCCGGCCCCCGCCAACTGATAGCTCAATTTGCCGGACCACGCTCCGGTCGCCGCCTGCTCGCGCGACGTTTCCAGGCTCCCCTTCACCGTGGCTGCGCTCGCGTACAACGCCCCGTAGGCCGCCGCGCCCAACGCCGTTCCGTTGAACCGCACACTCCAGCTTTCGCCGGTCTCTGCCGCCCGATTGCCCGTCAGATGCTGATAACCATTCGCGCGCGGCAGCTTGGCGTAGGCCGTCAAGGGCAACGCCGTCTCCGTGACGCCTTGGTTGTGATACACCCAGTCAAACTGATGCTCAGTGCCGTCGGTCGCCTCGCCGGCGAGGACATCGAGCGCGTAGTCGTCAGTCAGGAGTATCGTCCGCTCCAGCCGCACCCCGCGATACGCCGTCGCCACCTCGGCGCGGGCCGCGCGATAACCTTCGCCGAAGTCGCTCCACACCAAACGCCCAGTGGCCTCCGCCTGTGTCCGCTCATCCACCACCATCGTGTTATGCGCCACCGTCATCTTGTCCCAGGTGTCGTGCGTCGGCGCCCCGTAAGCCTGCGTCCCCGGATCCAGCGCCAGCACGCCGCCCCGCGCATACGACACCAAGCCCAGCTTGTCGTAATGCCCATGTCCGCCCCCGTGCGGACCATACTTCAGAATCACCGTATGATCGTTCCCCGGCGACCGCAGCACCGCATAGCCGGACTCAGCGAATACCGTGCTCTCGAGCGTCGCCTTCCCCGCCCCCTCCAGCACCGGCGCGCCGAACAACAGCGCATCGCGCTCGCGCGTCCGCATCGCTGCCACGCCCGCCAACACCGCGTCCCCATAATGCCGATAAGCGCTCTCATAAAGCTTCGCGTAGTTGGCCAGGTTTACGGTTGTGGCGTCGTTGAACGGCGCCAGCGTCCCGTCGGGCAGCATGAACCGCATGGGTGCTTCGAACAGTTGCCGAAACCGCGCCTCGCCCCATAAGTCCACGCCATTGCGCGATGCCATCTCGGCCAATTGGCGCAGCGCATCGAGCGCGTAGAAGTGGTACGTCGCACTGCCTTCGTACCAGAAGCCGTCCGCCGTGGTGGAGTTCTCGAGTTGAAACCGCAACCCGCTCTTGCCGTCGATCGCCCGCGCGGCCATCGCCCGGTCCGCCAGCACAAAGCCCGCCGCCCCGATCGCCGCGTTGTGCCAACTCTGCCAGTTGCTCACGCCCATATCGTTCCGCTCGATCGTCTCCACGGCCGCCCGCAGCAAATGTGTCTCGATGGCCGCGCGGTCGGCCGCCTCCAGCGTGTCGCCCACCAAGTCATAGGCCCAGCACATCGCCATCAGCCAGATCGCCTCATCCAACGTCTGCGCATGAACCCGCGCGCCGGACTTTGCCGTCTTGCCATTGATGTCATGCAAGGGCAATGACAGATACCGCCCCGCATACTGCTTCAGGATCCACGCGGCCCGCTCGGCATAGGCGCGCTGCCCCGTCAGCCGGTAGGCCAAGCCCAGGTCGCGTGCGGCATTGGCCAGTTCGTCATGGCGGGTCGCGTAGACCACTTGGTCGTATGGCCAACCGGTCACGCGCTTGTTGTCCACGGGGCACACGTGCCGGTCCGGCGGCTCGAAGCGCAAGCGCGTACCCTGCCCCGGGCAAACATACCAGTGCCACCATTGCCCGCCCTCGGGCGGCAATGCGAGCTCCGTTAGGCCGAAGCGGTCCAGATGCCCTTGCGGAAAGCTGTCCGCTGCTTTCAGAATGTTGGCCTTCGCCGCCGAAGCCCAGGAGTATTCCGCGGCGGTCGCGTTCACCCGCTCGAGATCGGCGGGCGTGAAGAGGACCCCTTGCGCCAGCAGCGCCGGCAGCCCAAGGCTGAGCAGGCAGAAACGCATCCAGTTCTCACTCTACACGCCGCACTCCGCGATAAGTGAGTCCTCAGCGAGGCTAAACGTGCGCGTAAACCTGCCCGTAACGAAGTAAGTGTTCTTTGATGGGGGCGTAGGCGCTGCCTGCCCGGGTGAAGGTAAAACGAGGATCGGCCGCCACGTCAAAGGCGAAGCTCAGTAGCTTCGCTTCGGTCCTTTCGGATTCCGGACGCGCCAACCATTTCTCAAGAATCGCAGCTAACGCTTGGTCTTGATCCATGATGCCCCCACCGTAGCATTCCCCGGCCCTCCTTGGCGGTTAAAATTTTCGAAATACTGAACAATCGTGTGCAATGTTTGAATGAAAGGAGAATTCATGGCGAACAAACAGCCGCCCCGCCGCGGAATCCTCGCGCTCGGCGCCGGCCTCCTCGGCGCCACCGCCTGCACCACCTCGAAGCCGGCCTCTGAATCCGGCGCCCACATGCGGCCGTACGGCTTCCGCTCTCCGCGCGAAACGACGGCGCGCGTTCTCCGCGAACTCACCGCCAGCCCCGGCACTGGCTCCAGCCGCACCCCGCTGCAGGAGCTCTACGGCACCATCACCCCCTCCGCCCTTCACTACGAACGGCATCACTCCGGCGTCCCCACCCTCGACCCCGCCACCCACGCACTCCTCCTCCACGGCCTCGTCGAGCAGCCGCTCACCTTCTCCCTCGCCGCTCTCCGCCGCTTCCCCTCCGTCTCCCGCACCTGCTTCCTCGAATGCAGCGGCAACGTCATCGGCGACCTCCGCGGCAACCCGCCCAAGACCGTCCAGGACAGCCACGGCCTCCTCAGTTGCACCGAATGGACCGGCGTTCCCCTCAAGACCCTGCTCGCCGAAGCCCGACTCAAACCCGAAGCGCAGTGGCTGATCGCCGAAGGCGCCGACGCCGGCCGCATGGCCCGCAGCATCCCCCTCGACAAAGCCCTCGACGACGCCCTCATCGTCTACGCTCAGAATGGCGAAGCGCTGCGTCCCGAACAGGGCTACCCCATCCGCCTGCTGCTGCCGGGCTGGGAAGGCAACATGAACGTCAAGTGGCTCCACCGTCTGCTCGCGGCGGATCAGCCCGCCTTCTCCGTCAAGGAAACGGCCAACTACACCGAGCTCCTCCCCAGCGGTCAGGCCGAGATCTTCACCTTCGTGATGGAAGTCCGTTCGGTCATCACCGCCCCCTCCGGTGGCCAGAAAATTACTCCTGGTTTCCACGAAATCACCGGCCTCGCCTGGACCGGTTACGGCAAAATTCGCCAGGTCGACGTCTCCACCGACCGCGGCCAAACCTGGAAGCCCGCCGACCTCCAACAGCCCATCCTCGACAAAGGCGTCGTCCGCTTTCGCTTCCCCTGGCCCTGGGACGGCCAGGAAACCGTCATCCAATCCCGCGCCATCGACGAAACCGGCGCCGTTCAACCCTCGCGCGACGAATTCATCGCCGCGCGCGGCATCAACGCCGGCTACCACTACAACGGCATCAAACCCTGGCAGATCAAGGCGGATGGCGATGTCCTGGCGGTTTAGTCTTCTCCTCGTGCTCGCGATGCTGCCGGCGCTCGCTCAGCCGCCCTATGACTTCGGACGTCCTGTCCCCGCCGGACGCGAGCCGGTGCCCAACCTCACCGTCTTTCCCGATGGGCGCGGGCTGCCGCCCGGCCAAGGTACCGCCGCCCAAGGCGCGCCGCTATTTGCCAAGCACTGCGCCGAATGCCACAACGACCGCGGCGAAGGCCGCGAGAATCAGTACCCCGCCCTCAAAGGCGGCATCGGTTCACTCGCTTCGCCCAAGCCCGTCAAAAGCGTTGGCAGCTACTGGCCCTACGCCACCACGCTCTGGGACGTCATCAACCGCTCCATGCCGTTCGATCATCCCCGCACCCTGCGCCCCGACGAAGTTTACGCGCTCACGGCCTTCGTCCTGAACCTGAACGGCATCGTCACCGAAACGCAGGAGCTGAATCAGCAAACGCTCCCCAAGGTCGCGATGCCCAACCGCCACGGCTTCACGCCACCCAAAGATCGACGCACGTCCGGTCGTCTTCCACCAGGTCTGCTTCCGTAACTCCGTCGGACACAATCGAGAGGCGATCGCCTTGGTGCAGGCGCACCCGTCCGTCTCCCATCGCGACGCTCGGAAACAGGCCCAGCACCGTGCCTGTTGCTTCCTGCATCTCCGCCTGCCCGCCGGACCGCGTCAGCGTCGCCGGCACATGCCCGGCGCTCGCGTACGTCAACTCGCCGGCCGTCCGGTCATACACCCCATAGAAGACCGTCGCGTAGTGCTCCGGCGCCGTCGACGCATGGAAGAGTCCGTTCAGCCTTTCGAGCAGACGAGCCGGCTGCGCCAGCATGGCCGGCTCCTGCGCCCGGAACAGGGCCTGCAGATTCGCCATCAGCAACGCCGCCGGCACGCCTTTGCCGGACACGTCCGCCAGCAGAATGCCCAGCCGCGAACGGTCGATGTCGAGAAAGTCGTAGTAGTCGCCGCCGATCTCCCGCGCGGGCTCGAAGGTCGCGCGCAGCTGCAACGGTCCGAACCGCCGCTCCGCCACCGGCAACAGCTTTTGCTGCACGCTCCGCGCAATCTCCATCTCGGATTGCGCCCCGCGGCTCTCTTCGAGGCAGCGATCAAGCGTCGCCAGCAGCCGCCCGTTATCCCACGGCTTGGTGACGAAGTCCGCCGCGCCGCGCCGCATGGCCTGCACCGCCAAGTCGATGTCGCCCCACGCCGTCATCACTACCACCGGCGGCGCCCCACGCCCTTTGCGGATCTGCTCCACCAGCGCCAACCCCTCCTGCCCCGACGTCGTGTCCCGGCTGAAGTTCATGTCCGTCAGCACCAGTTCATAGCGCCGCGTCGCCAACTGCTCCAGCAGCACCCGCGGCGAATCCGCTGTCCGCACTTCGTGCCCGGCGGCCTTCAATAACAACTGCAACGCCACCAGCACATCCGGCTGATCGTCACAAACAAGTATCGGGGGCACCCCCCTCCTGTTGCACTTCCGGGACCGTCCTAACTCCTTGAAAAACCAACGTCCGCACCCGCCCCGCCGTTCGTTTCCCGCAATCACTGTCCGATTTCGGACACGTTCGCGCCCGCGGTGATATGCTACCCGCCATGTCCCGCCTAGCCCTCTTGCTCGTCTGCCTCGCCTCCGTTGCCCCCGCTCAGCGCAACTACGACACGCCCTTCCCCGCCCACCACGTCATCGGCAACACCTACTTCGTCGGTACGGAAGCCTTGGGCTCCTACCTGATCGTCACGCCCGCCGGCAACATTCTCATCAACACGGACTTCGAACGCACCGTCCCCCAAATCAAAGCGAGCATCGATCGACGAGAAGGACCGAGACTTCCACCGCCGCCTGGCGGAGCAGAAGAAGAAGGCTGGTAACTCCGCACCGTAGCGCCCCCAAACGTCCGTTCGCTCTAAAGCGTCACCTTCAGAATGCCCGTGGCAGTCTGCAAGATGAGTCGATCACCCTCATAGCCACTCAATCTGGCTCCCTCTACCCCCTCGGGCAGTTTTAGCAATGGCATCTCTCGGCACTGGAGCCCTGCGCCGTTAGGGATCAATTGCAAGAGGTGGACCCGGCCAAGCTCATTGCGTCGTCGCGCGGATAGAATTGTCGTGGTTGGTCCATAACTCAGACCGGTCACTTCCAAGCCCGTCGGAATGACGGTGTGGAGCGCCATAGGTCCTCTTTGGATCGCCCCTCTCTGGTCAATTTCCGACCAGCGCAGGTTCTCGCGATCGAAAAGCGCCACCGTCTTGTTATTGGAGTACAACTTGGTATGAACCACGGGATGAAGCCCCTCAACTTTTAGCGGCTCGGCCGGAAGGGTGTGCCGTCTACTTCGATCGTGCCGCTATCAATCGGGCTTCCGACGCAAGCTTTCCGTCAGGTGCATAGAGGCGAAGCACCCGATGGCCGGGAACTTCTCTGAGCTGACTGTCATTCTCGCGACCGAGAGCGATCAGGCTTCCCTCACTGACGAACGCCACGCTTCCGGGGAAGAACGACGCCGTCTGGACGACCGTCTTCACGTTCCCACGCACGTCGGCCCAAACCAGGACAGGTGCAACCGTCCCGTCTTTGGACTTGGCACCTCCTGCAATGACAACTTGTTGATTTGGTGAGACAGCGACACCGAGGATGACCGTCACGATGGCGCCCGGCAGCGACAGCTGCCCAGAAAACAGGACGCGCCCGCTTGTATCGACGAGTGACATGGTGCATAGGTCTGCCTCAAGCAACGGCAGGATGCCATTTTGGTAGCCTGAGATCGAAGGTTTACCGCCACTCGATAGGGGAATCGGCACTTGCTCAATTTGGCTTGCCCCCAGTCTGGTAGGTCCGAAGGGCAAAGATCCAAGAAGAGCGAGAGCGAATCGGCGCCTGAACGTACGATGGTTCAGCATTACTGATGGAGGCATGATCGCTCCCGGCAAATCTCGCATGCGTTGCAGGTTGTAGTTCCGGTGTAGCAATAACCATACTGATAGTCCATCCCGCCAGGAAGCGACGTGTAGTGGTTATATCCAGCTTCATCCAAGCATCCCTGCGTACATGTGTACGGAATTGGATACATGTAGAAGCCGGTGCATTCTACTAATGGATTGCCGCAGCTAGGACATGGTGGCTGCGCCTTCACCGCTTCATTGAACGCAAGCATCTGCGTAAACAACTTTTGCCAAAAGCCGGGGCCATCGGCGGCGGAAGATACACCTCCACTGGGGCACTTGGTCGCTCTGGGGACGAGAGCGTCCTTCATCTGAACACTCGCCATCCGGGGTAAGCCAACAAAAAGATGCGGCAGAAGAGCTCCGCTTTCAGAGCGAATGGTCAGGTGCGTCACGGTGAAGCCGTGCGATCGGCTCGATTGAGAGCGAGCTTGAGTCGGCCAACACAACAATGCCGGGATTAAGGCGGCAAGAAAAGCTCGAGCAACTTTCTTCATTTCAAAAGATCTCCTCCCTCAACGGATTACAGCGGAAATGGGCGGGCCACGGGATAGCTACTGTGAATGTGCGTCGAGTCCAGGGCGCATCCTGCAGGCTCCGTTGACTACTTTTTGTTTTTGACCTTTGTTTCCGGGCGGGATTGATCGATGATCGGGTACCCCGCTGGTAAGCGAAACCAAGCAGGGTCTGGCTCGACGCCGCGGCGAATCTCGGTAAGCTCTTCTTCGATCCGCATCTTCTTGCCAAGTCGCTCGACTTCTCGAAAGGCGTAAAGCTTCATGCTGAGCTCCTCCGAAGTACAAACCTCACCGATCGTGACCTGCTTGTTGTCCTTCAACGCGAACGCGGGGTCGCGGCGGCAAGGCAATCCCAGGAAGTTGCTTTTCCTTTTCTGGAGATCATCCCTCTCGTCGGGCGTCAGTGGAACATCAATGATTCCGAACGGTACGGCTGAGTGACCTCGGATAAAGACTCGTCGAAACTCTTCATTGATCAGATACGCCACGCCGGTTTGCTGATTCCACAACGTAATCATCCTGCCTCGTGGTGTTTCCAGAGCCGTGGACCGACTCCCGCTTTTGTCCCGGGCTTCGACAATACGGAACGAACGTCTTTCCGCCTTCTTGCCGTTGGGATCAAGTTCAAACTCTTTCATTCGGCGTTCAGCTATGTAGGGTTCTTGCCCGGATGCTGATGCCAGCACCCAAACAGAGAGCATTCCTTTAGTAAGGATGCATACCAGTCGCGAACGGCATGAGCGAGGTTTTTGCGATTGATCCCGGAACATGCCCACAGTATTAATGAAATAGGCCGTAAGAGCCAGGCTCTTCAGCCCCCCCGGGATGTAAACTCTTCCTATTTTTGTGCCGCTGGTCGGCCGCAACTCAACTCAGAGCGTTCATGCGCCAACCCCGGCCGCTTGCTCTAGCCCCGAGCCGCCACCCGACGGCGCCGCACCAGATAAGCCAACAGGACCGCCACCGGCACCGCGCTCACTGGCTCCGGGACCGCCGTCACCTGATAGATCGTCCCCTGGGTCAAGTCCGCCAGAAACAGCGAATCCTGCGTCGCATACAAACTGTCGATGGCCCCCACGAACGGATCATCGTTACTCACAAAGTGATAGTAATTGCCGGTGTTCAGATCGACATACACCACTGGATTCTCTTCGTTCGCCAACCCACAACACGACTTCCCGTGGAAGCCCACGAACCATCCGTTTCGCAGTGCCGCCGGAAACAAGCTCGGCGAAAAGGCCATCCCCGCCGCCCCTTCGCTCTCCGATCCTGTATTTGGATCGCCCAACGGCTGAAACGCAATCAACGGCTGCGTGCCGCCGCCCACCACCGTGCCTGTGCGGTAAGTGACATAGGAACTCGGAAATCCGAAGTCAACTGTCCCTTGGCCCAAGTCATTCGCCCGGATCCGGTTCAGTTCGTCCGCGCTCAAGGGCTCGTTCCCGTCCACCAGTCCGTCAATCCCGTTATCGGCAAAGTAGAAATCGCCGGTGACGGGATGAAAGCCCATCGCCACTGCGTTACGAATCCCGGACGCCACCTGCACCGGCGCCTCGCTCGTCGGATTCGCGCCCGTCAGATCCAACCGGAAGAGAAAGATCGATCCACCCGGCACACTCTGACTCGCCAAACCCAGCCCGCTGACATTCAACGGCCGGCCCACGGCATCGTTTGTCGCCGACCCCACATTCACCATCAAGTCGTAATGACCCGGCTGGCCCGACGTCCCCCGCACCGCCAATCCCGGACTGGCATGTAGCCAGAACTGTCCGAAGTCGAAGTCCAGTTGCCCCACCGCCACATAAGGAGCGTCTGGCGTCGCGCCCGGAGCAAACAAACTAACCCGGCTGGACGCGCTATCCAACGACAAGGTGCCCACCGCCAGCAACGGCCCCACCCGCTGCACCGCGGTAATGACGCCCGGTAACCCGCCAATCACCGGCGTTCCCGGACCATCGGCTACCCCATCCGCATTCGCGTCGACAAACCGTAACACCGAAGCCGGCGCGCCGCTAAAGAGATACGTCGACCCGCTCACCCCCGCTAACAACGCCCCGTCGTCTGCCCGCGCCAAGCCATAGACAAACCCGACATTCGAGGCAAATTGCGTCACCCGCAACTCAGCCGGGTCTAACCCGGGGACCGGCCCCAACAACAAAGGACTCGCGTCCATCCGGCCCATCGTCAGCAGGGTGACGACGACAAAAGTAAGTTGCCGCACGGCGTCAAACTTATCACAGCAGCTCGCCGTTTACCGGACTTACTCATCAATCTCGCACCCAAACCACCGCCCCGCCGAGCGGAGCAAATAAGAAACGTGGTGAGTCTGACACCGCTAGGCCCAACGGCATCGGCCGCACCCCGCTGCCCGTCCAGTCGCTGCGTAACCGGACATTGGCTTGAAACACGGCGGTCGAGAGCCCCGGCGCGGCCCCAATCCACACCAGCTCGCAGTTGGTTCCTGCGCCGAGAAGCGTGGCCGTGCGAACCTCCGTCAGTGAGTGGAAGCCGCCCGTGACCGGCGAGCCAAACTCGGGCCTCAGCCGCGTCCCGAAGAGCGACACCACCGAGCCCAAGCGCGCCGGATTCTCCCGCGTGTTCACCGAGCCATTCTCATTGAGGGCCGCCAGCGTCGGCAAACCCAGGAACGTCGGTTCCCCTCCGTCGAATAACGTCACCGCTGCGTTCCCGGTCACCAGTGGCTCCCTCAGCAACTCCAGCGGTGCATCCGGCCCCGTCACGGCGATCTCGACTGGACTCACCGTCGCCAGTTCAAACGGCACCTGGACCGCCACTAACCCTCGCGCCACCGCGATCATCGGCGCGTCCAGGCCATTCATCCGCACCCGATATCCTGCCAGTTCCCGCGGAAAGCGGCCCGCGGCATCGAGTGCCGCGGCAATCACCGTGGCCGGGCCGAAGTTGCCGCCCGTCAACGTCACCATCTCCCCCCGCACCACCCCCGTCACCGGCGCGCGCCCCGCTGTTGACGCCACGCAACCCAAACGCGGCAATACGCTCGGGCGTTCGAAATCGAAACTCTGGGGCGGCGTAAACGAGCCATAGAGGAGCGTCCCGCTCGCCGAATAGCGCGCCGCATAACCGGACTGAGGGCACGGCGACACCAACACAGCATCCGCCGTCGTCGGCAGCGGGCGGATCCCTCCGCTCTCATAAAGCACCCGCACCTCGCCCGTGCTGCTCACCTCCAGGCGCGAGGGACTGACGCCCGGCAGCCCGCCTTGCACATAGCTCACCGTGCCGTCCTCGAGCGAAAATCGCCCCAGGTATCCCAGCGACTGTGCCCCGGAGCCCGAGTTAGAATTCCAGACCGCCGCGGCCACCGCCACACTCCATCGCGGCCCCACGGCCATGCGGACCGAAAATAACCGGTCCCCCGGCTCGCCCTTCCCCACCACCGCCGCTACGGCCTTCCCCACCGCCATCCCCAGATCGCTCACCGCCCCCACCCGCAGTTGGCCTCCCACGCTCACTGGATAGGTCGCGTAGTAAGTTGTCCCCGTGGACTCGATCGCCACCGCTTGCAAGGCGGCCGGCAAGCTGAGCTCATAGACAAAACGATTCTGGGCCGGCCGCCAGCGCAGCAGAAAACCGCCCTCGTTCGTGATCATGCCGCCGGACGGCGTGTAAGTGACGCCTCCGGCGACCAACTCGCCGTTAGCGGTGCCCGTTTGCACCGTGACGCTCGAACTTTGTTCCAACGGCGCGTAAGTCGCGGACCGCAGCTTGCCCGTCTCTCGTTCGAGCCACAGGAAAACCGAACTCTGCGCCGCCCGCAAACGCGCCCCGGGCGCATCGCTCGACACGGGCAAATCCGCTGAACGGGTCCAGCCGACCACCGCCAAGCCGCCCTCGAGCGGCACTGCCGCACGGGCCTCGTCGCATTCGGACCCACCCACGGTCGTCACCCACACCGGCACCCCGTCTTCGCCGTATCGCACCGCCTGAATCTCACAGCGCGCCGTGCTGACCTGATAACGATTCCCGTCCGGCCCTTTCTCCGACCAAATGCCACTCCCGAACGAATCGGCGTAGTTCGGAAAGCTCACCTGGAATTCGGCCGGCCGGCTCGCATCCAACCCCGGCGCGGACAACGTCAGCAAATCCTTCCCCGCGATCTGCAACGACGCCGGCAGACTCACGCCACCTTGCGTCGCCTCCACCGTCACGATGAACACCCCGGGCAACGCTCCCCCGGTGAACCAGATCCCGCCCGGGCCTTCGAACGGCGCATCGCCCAGATTCCGGAACCGCAACTGCACCGCCGCCAAATCTGCCCCCGCCCCGACGGACAACGCCAGCCGGGAACGCCCGACGATCGCTCCGGAAACTAAGGTCTGGTTGAGCGTCGTCCACTCGGCGTCCACGCCGCGATAGACGCCCGGCACGCGCACGGAGCGGTACTGCCGCAGACCGGTCGTCCACTTGGCGGAGTCCTTACCCACATAGGTCTGATACAAGGTCGCTAGCGGCTCCCTCGCCTCCGGCCTCGCGCTCGCCGCCGCCCCCTCGATCACCACCTCCACGCCCCGCCGCAATCGCAGCGCGTTCCGCGTGTAGGCGAGCACCTCATCGCCGATGCGTTGGAAGTACAGCACCTCCGCCGGCATCTGCCCCGTGTTGGGCTCCACCCCGAACACCGTCTGCCCCACCGCCGCCAACTGGGCGGTCACGAAGAGAACAACCACTCGAACCACACCTTCACTCTAATCGGCCCCACTGCCCGCGATCCTCCCTCAGATGTAAACCTTGCGATCCCGATGCTCGCCGCATTCCTGATGTTGCAACTAACTCGCAACTCGCAATTTTCAGCGCGACTCATCGCAATTACAGAGCGTCATCCGCCTAATAATGGCTGAACTGAGGGATACATCCACAAAACAGAGTCGCTCGTCGACCCTGTCTTCATCCGGCGCCATTTTCGCCCCGCCTTCGGAAAATCGCCGCACCAATTTTCCTCAAGTCGTGTAACAATACGTCAAATCAGTTTGAAAGATCGGGGCGAGATTACTGCACTCCTGAATCGGTTGGCGGCCGGCGACAAGTCAGCCGAAGCGGAGTTAATGCCGCACGTTTATACGGAGCTCAAGCGCCTCGCCGCCAGTTATCTCCGTCGCGAACGCGAAGGTCATACCCTGCAGGCGACAGCGTTAGTCCACGAGGCTTACCTCAAGCTCGCTCGTCTCGACGAACTTGAGTGGCAGAATCGCAACCATTTCTTCGCCGTCGCCGCCACCGTCATGCGACGCATCCTCACCGACCACGCCCGGCAACATCGCGCGGCCCGTCGCGGTGCCGGACGCGCCAAGCTCAATATCGACGATGTCGTCGTCATCGGTCCCTCGCCCTCCAGTGAAATCGATGCTCTCGACGAGGCCCTCACCCGGCTGGCTGCCTTCGCCCCCCGGCAAGCCAAAGTGGTCGAAATGCGTTTCTTCGGCGGCATGACCGAAGACGAAATCGCCGAGATACTGAATCTCTCCTCCCGCACCATCAAGCGGGACTGGATCATCGCCCGCGCCTGGCTCTACGGAGAACTCGCCTCATGACCGCCGACCGCTGGGCTCGCATTCACGACCTCTTCGAGCTCTGCCTCGACCAGCCTCCCGAGTCCCGCGCGTCGTTCCTCGCCAATCAATCCGTCGATCCCGATATTCGAACCGAAGTCGAAAAGCTCCTCCAGCAGGACCGCATCGCTGGCAGCTTCATGGCCGAGTCGCCTGACCTCGTCAAAGAACTCCGCGCCGCCCCCCGGTCTCAGTTCTCCCCCGGTGACCGTCTCGGTCAACGCTTCGAGTTACTCCGCCTCATCGGACGCGGCGGGATGGGCGAAGTCTACGCCGCCCTCGACGTCGACCTCGAAGAACAAGTCGCCATTAAAGTTCTCCACGCCGACTTACTCACCGACGCCGGCGCCACCCAGCGCTTCCGCCGCGAGTTACAGCTCGCCCGCAAAGTCACCCACCCCAACGTCTGCCGCCTCTTCGATCTCGGCCGCCACCCCACCCCTCAAGGCGATGTCTTCTTCCTCACCATGGAACTCGTCGAAGGCGAAACCCTGGCCGAACGCCTCCGCCGCGGCCCGTTCACCGTCGACGAAGCCCGCCCCATCGTCGAGCAGCTTCTCCACGGACTCTCCGCCGCCCACCACGCCGGCATCATCCACCGGGATCTCAAGCCCTCGAACGTCATGCTCACCGGCCCCCGCGCCGTCATCATGGACTTCGGCCTCGCCCGCCGCGACACCTCGCTCACCGACGGATCACTCACCAGTTCCGGCAAGGTCCTCGGCACCCTCGACTACATGGCCCCCGAGCAGCTCCGCGGCGAGCCGGTCACCGAACGCACCGACCTCTACGCCCTCGGCTTGATCCTCTACGAGATGCTCACCGGCACCCGCCCCTTCGCCCGCGCCGATTCGGTCGCCAGCGCCCTCGCCCGTCTAACCGAATCGCCCGCCAAGCTGCCGGCTAGGGCTCCGAAAAATTGGGCCCGCACCGCCGCCGCCCTACTCGAGCCGGACCCTCAACACCGCCCCGCCTCCGCCCCCCAAGTCCTCGAGCACCTCCGCGGCCCAGGTCCCCGCCGCCGCCTCACCCGCCGTCAACTCGCCACCGCCGCCGCGATTTCTGCGGGTGGCTTGTCACTTTATTGGGGTGGATTGCGCTTAATTGAACACAACCGGATTCGCCTACCGGAAGGTGCGGCAGTTTTCTTGAACGAACTTCAAAACAGTACGGATAAACCCGAGATGGGTGCCCTCCAGGAGCTCATACGCGCCTCGCTTCAGCAGTCCACCTGGATCAATCTGCTCGACAGTTCGCGCCTGCGTGAAGTTTTGACTCAAATGGGCAAAGCCGGCGCTCCGACGGCAGAGGCGATTCGGGAGGCTGCCTGGCGATTGGGCGTTCATCTGATTGTGTTCACCTCCGTCACCGCCATCGGCTCGGCGTACTCGCTCAACGTCAGCCTGGAGTCCCGAGGCAGTTCGCCGGGAAGTCCCCGGACCAATCAAATCCAGGCCTTCTCCTTTCAGGATCAAAGGACTCGTTACTCTGCGGCCCACGATGCCTCAGTTTGGATTCGGACCCATGCCGGCGAATCTGCTTCGGCACTCCAAGGCGCTGACCGACTGCCGGAGGACGTCACCACTCCCTCCTGGGAAGCTTTGACCTTCCTGAGTAAAGCTGACCAGCTCGCCCGCGACCTACGCCGCGACGACGCGCTCCTGATGCTCGACTCCGCGCTCGACAAAGACCCCGAATTCACGCTTGCCGCCATGCGCAAAGCTGACCTCCTAATGTCCATGAACCGGCAGCGCGAAGCTCTCGGTGCATGGGACAAAGCCATCACTCTACTGCCCCGCCGGGCCATCACTCGTCGCGAAGAGCTGCGCACCCGCGGAATGTATGCCTTCGATCGTGGCGAGCGGGAGGAGGCGGACCGCTTCTTCGCCACTTGGGCCTTGGAATATCCACAGGATGCGCGCCCGCTCTTGTATCGAACAATTCCCCTTCTTGAAATGGGCAGAGCGGGAGATGCGGTTCGGAATCTAGAACAGGCCGCCCGTCTCGATCCAATGTCGCTTTCAATTCAGGGTCAATTGGTCAATTCTCACTTAGCCGCTGAGAATTATTCCGCCAGTCTCGCCGCCATTGCTCGGATGGAGAGCCTCGGTGGCACTCAACGCGCCGCTTTCAAGCGCGGGATCCACGACTACTGCGCGGGAGACTACTCCGGCGCCTTGCGTCGCTTCGCGGAGCTGAGAAAGGTCGAAAGCGCGCGGAAATCTGCTTCTCTACATCTCGCGATGGTGCTGATGGATGTCGACCTCCCCGGTAAGGCGATCGCCGCCCTGGGACCAGCCTTATCAAATACGCAACCCGCCGCTCTCTTTTGCTCCGCCTATGCCCATCTCCGCCTCGGCGACGCCGCCCAAGCCGTTCGTTTGGCGCGCCTCGCGTGGGCCCAGGAAGCCGGCCCTACTGCCGTTATGCACTACGGGACCATCCTCGCCCGCGCCGGAGTGGTAAACGATGCTCGTGCGGCGATCCAGCTTCCTTCTTCGCTGACTAACGTACGTTCTTACCTGATCGCCACCCACCGCGTTGCCGGAGAAATTGCCATGCAGGAGGGCCGCGATAGTGACGCGGTGGCCGAGTTCCGCAACGCGGCGAAGCTCGAACCGCGGATGTCGCCACGACTTTACTTAGCCCGCTTCAAAAAAGAGCGGTCAGCGACGTTTGACGACGTTCAGCGTCAAGCTTTGCTTTGTCCAGTTCTGAACTGGATCGCCCCGATGAGCGAAGAGCCCGGATGCTTTGGGGATTCAATCCGCTCCACAGACGCCTCTCGGCCGGGGATCGAGCAACACCGAGTCAATCTTGCCCTAGCGAAATCGTGGGCAGCCTAACCGCAGTAGCTTGACACTTTCATTGAATTGGAGATTACACCATGGCTCACCTGCCATACGAGAACGTAGCAGCCCTCCTTTGGACACTGACGAGGGCCAACCTGAATTCCCAATACGGCTGCACTAACCCGCCTGCTGGCGTGCAACCTCGTGATTTTTCCGCGATTAGTGAGGTCATTCGACAGGATCCTCGCTTTCTCACGACGATTAACAACGCCAAGGTCTTTTTCGAGAGGGTGCTGGTCGTCGGTCGGACTCTCCCAGGAAGCGGCTGGACGGGGACGGATTGTGATCTTCAGGAGTCACAACTGACGGCTATCGCCAACCTGGAAGGACTTGCTCGCGTGCTCACCAGTCCCCCGACTACGCGCGCGCCGTTACAGCGCGAAACACCGATTGAATAGTACCTCTCGCAGCCGCGAGCGGCAGCGAACTCTAGAACGCTGCTTCAGGGGTAAGGTGTCATGTCGAAACGCCTGCTGATTCGTCCCGGTGGAATCGGCGATTGTATAGTTACGTTTCCAGCCATACGATCTCTCCTCCAGTATGAAACGGAGCTCTGGATTTCGGCGCCCTGCGTACCCCTGGCACGCAGCCTCTGCCACGCACAATCGCTCACCGAAGTGGGATTTCCGCTTCTCGGATACGTAAGCGGCGGAATCGTCGAACGCCTGAAAGACCGCCTCGCTCAGTTCTCCCAAGTGATCGCCTGGTATCCCTATGACACAAGGGAGATCGATCAACTGAAACACTACAGCAGGAGTCTAGCCGTCCTGCGCTGCACGCCATCCGAGGAGTCTGGTCTCCATGCTATTGACTTCCATCTGGGCCAGATCGCCAAGTGCCTGGGTGTATGCCCTGGAAACCATGGAGCGTTGCCGGACCCCGCTGATGATTCGGAAAGAACATTTATCGCGTTACAGCCCTTCGCCAGCAGCAGGAACCGCGAGTGGCCTTTGAGTAACTACCTGGCTTTGGAATCGCGTCTCCTTGAATTCGCTCCCGTCAAATGGATCGTCGATCCGTCCAGGCTTCCGTTTCCCTTTCACCCGGCGGGAGAGATCCTGGCCGACTCCAATTTGGACATCGCAGCGGCCCGACTACGCAAGGCGGCGGTGTACGTCGGCGGTGACACCGGTATTAGTCATTTGGCGGCTTACATGGGTACGCCCGTCGTAGCCCTCTTTGCGAGCCAGAATCCAAACATTTGGGCACCCCGCGGAGCAGGCGGGACACACGTTCTGCAACGCACGAGCGGCTTAGTTCAAGACATTACGGTCGACGAGGTGGTGTCCGCGACGCGCTCCTTGTTAACTGGAACGGTCATCTTGTGAAGGGTGTCTGCTTGTTTCACCGAAATTATCCTATGCGACATCAACGTGCAAGTCTGCGGCCTTCCGACAAGGTATCCAGGTCAAGTGGTCAGCGGTTCCTGGCAGCCGCGATCCTAATCGCCGGCTTAACCGGCTGCGCACCACCCGCCAAAGACTCTCCCGCCATAGTTGCCACGGAGGCCCTAACAGATCCCAGCAAGCACGCCTGGGATCTCTTTATCGCGCTGAATCAGCCCGCAACTCTTCTCGCTCAGTCCCACGGTGAGCAACCTAATCAGCTGCATGCCATAGGCCGTGAGGGCGACCGGGTTTGGGAAAGGTGGCGTTACGCTTATGATGATACTTTTCGCAAAGATGGCAAAGATCCTGGACCGTGGGACTCCACCACAAAGAAGGGTGAAAAACAGTTACATGTCTCAGCTTCACTGATTGCGCATGGGTTTCCGGAATCTGCCGTAGCGAGTAAGTGGCAAGCTTCGTTCAAAGACAAAGCAGCGTTCTCTTTGCTAGAAGTAAACCCCGATCGGCACGGCCTATTCAATCCGGATAACTTTCTCGGCGGTGGCGAAACTCGCCTAAATCAGGAGGCTTTTGAATTTATTCGGCGTCAGCGCCTCTACAGTCGGAAAGGGCAGAAACAGCGCTACTTGGACGCCCACAACAACCGAGCCGTCGTTTCGTTCCCACCAGGATCAATCGTCGTGAAGGCAATCTGGCGCGAGTTCACTTCGGATGAAATCAACCAGGGTGTTCCGCGAGACTATTACACCAGCGTCAATTCCCAGAACGGCCGAAAGGTCGGCCTGTTGGCACTTCACATCATCACCAAGGAGCTTCCGAATTGGTTCTGGTGTACCTTCCATCATGTGCAGCCACCGAAACCGGAGTTGCCATCCGTAGATACATATGGGCGCCCTATCGCTCTGAGGCGAACGGTGTGGCGAAATTACGCTCTGAGTGGCACGCAAACAGAGTTCGTTGATACGCGCGGCCGGGCGACTCTCCTGTCGGATCGTTTCATCGAAAATGGCTTCCAAGTGTCTTCTTGTATCTCCTGTCATGCTATGTCCGCAGTCAGCGTCGATGCCGGCGGTACAATGGCTCGGCTGCAGTTGCCAGTTTTGGAGAATCCGCTTAGAATGAATCCACCAATCGGCGCGCCTGACTGCAAGCTGTTCTTTAGCGCCGCCCTACCGCCCACATTCTGCTCCGCATCGGGTAGCTTCATTCAACAGGAGTTCATTCACTCATTCGGTCTTGCTACCGACGATCTCGACGATGAAGAACCTATCCGACCGGCCCCATAGACCTTAGAACGCGAAACTCGTTCGAATACCACCCGGCTCCTTTGCCAGCCGAGCGGCATACTATCTCTATTTGACCGTTGCTTGACCTGTTCGGAAAATCCGTTCGCCTAAAGGCCATGCTCCACTCCGCCATCACGGCTTCCGCCCTGCCTCAACTCGATCACCTGCACGACTCATTTCTGAGCAACCCCCACTTGCCGTTGATCAAGCACTTGGTGACTTGCCTCGAGCCAGATAGGCTGCGGACGGAGCCGGTGAAGTGGCGGGAATTATGTATTGAGTTCCGCGAACATGCCTTGGCCGCTCTCCTGCTTGAAGATCCCTTCACTCAACGCGCCTTTCGCAAGCCCTGGGGCTACGCCGGAGATGCCGGCACAATCGACTTGATCTACGGGCATCCCGACGCTGGGCCCGCGATCAGTGGCGCCAGTCCGCTCGGGCACTTGATCTACCAGGATGCTGTTGCTCAGCCGCTCCCCGCCGCAATCCGTGGCCGCAAACAAGTCTTCGCGGCGGCTCTCCAGGCCATTCCGGCGGATCATCCCGCCCGCATTTGCTCTCTTGGTTGCGGCCATCTTCGCGAAGTCGAAGACACATCGGTGACAGGCGGCCTCGAAGGCTGGGCCGAGTATCTGGCCCTCGATCAGGATGCTCGTTGTCTTGCATCTCTCCGCGAACGATATTGCCATCCGCTATTCAACTTCGTTCACGATGGCGTGCGCCTCATGCTATCCCCACCCCAGCATTGGCTGACGAACTTTCATCTCGTCTACGCCGCCGGCCTCTTCGACTATTTGTCCGACCGAATGGCGGCCCGTTTGGTCGCTGGCATGCTATCGATGGCACGTCCTGACGGCAAGGTGCTCGTCGCCAATCTGCTTCCCGGCATTCCCGACCGCGCCTATATGGAAGCCGCCATGGATTGGTGGCTCATCTATCGTGATGAGTCGCAGATGAGCGAACTACTCCAGCTCTGTCCACCCGCCCGCATCGCGCAGTCGCGGATCTTCCGCGATTCTCTCAATTGCGTCGTCTACCTGGAGATCACCGCCGCATGACCTGGAGCGACTCTTGACCATCCCAGGACTTGTTCGGGAAAAAGCCGCCTCGAGGAGAAAACGCTGCCAGAACGCCCTCCTCATTGGAATTCCAACTCTGGGAACAGCCTACGCCCTCACTCTAGGCCGGCACCTGGGGTGTTCGGTCACCACGATCATGACGTTCCTCTTGATGTACATCTGGACGGCACTGGGAGTCACTCTCGCGCTTCATCGCTACTTTAGCCACCAGTCCTACCAGTGCGGCAAGCTTCTCCGATATCTGCTGGCCTTCAGCGCTTGCCTGCCGCTGCAAGGCAGCATTCTTCGTTGGGCCGCCGACCACCGGCGTCATCATCGGTACCACGACCGCGTAGGGGACGTTCATTCCCCTCACACGGTGACGCCCGGTCGCCTGATCAGGATCAGGGGGCTTTTGCATTCCCATCTCGCTTGGATGTTTGACAATGCCACAACGGATCCTCGCATCCACGCTCCGGACCTCGACCGGCAAGAACTCATTCGCCACTTTGACCGGTTCTACCTCCTCTATGCTTCCCTGTCGCTCGCCATACCTTACAGCCTCGGCTATTTGGCGGGGGGCCCCGTAGAAGCATTGCGCTGCCTGCTCTGGGGCGGGTTTGTCCGGATCTTCCTAATTCACCACGGTACGTGGGCCATCAATTCGTTTGGCCATTCCTTCGGCCGGCAGGATTTTCTTTCGGGCGATCGCTCCCGCAACCAGCCCCTCTTGGCCATCCTTCTGTTCGGCGAGGGCTGGCATAACAATCATCACGCGGCGCCTTCGAGCGCCACCCTTCACTTCCTTCCTCATCACTTCGATCTGGGCGGGACACTGCTCGTGATACTCCGCAAGTTCGGATTGATTTGGAATCTGCGAGTCGCCAATGTAGAGACTCTCCGGCGGGCGCAAGTTCTTCCGGAGCAATCTGCATGAATCCAGCGCTTTCTACCAGACCGAGCGATGTTTTGCCCTGGCACTTAGACTCTCTTGCCCTCACCGGCCAAGTGCAAATTGCCTCCACGGGGCAGGAACTGGAGGCGCTCGAACGTTTCCGCTATCAGATCTATGTCGCGGAACAAGGAAAACGTGTGGCGGGGGCGGATTCCTGCCGGCGTCGGCTTCAATTGGAATCGGATCGCGACGCTGTCCATTACTTCCTGCGCAGTCCCGATCAGGAACACATCCTGGGGTACGTCCGAGGACACTTCGGCATCTTCCCCTCTCACCTTCACGAACCCTTTCAGCTGGGTCGTTTCGAACGTTTTTGCACCCGCGGTCAACTCTACTTCAGCAGCCAGCTCATGGTCTCGCGTACCTCCCGAAACTTTCACGTGATGCGCGCTCTTACCGGAGCTCAGTATCGGCACGGACGTCAGAAAGGCATCAAGGCCTGGCTTTTCCACTGTCGGGCGGCACTAACCGTGTTCTACAGGCGATCGGGCATGTATCGTTATGGACCCCTCTTTGAACTGCCGGACCTGGGCTGGCAAGCGCCCTGCATCGGGATCTGTGAGGATGTCCAGCACTTCGCGCAAACGAAATCATACTTCTTCCCACTCTCCCAGGAATTTGAGAATTCCGACGATTTTCGCGCTGCCTTCTTCCGGGAATTCGGCGCCACTCTACCCAAGGAACAGTCATGAACCAAGCCGCCTTTGAGTCCGTCGTCGCCGCCCAAGTGGAAGCGTTTGCCCAAACGCCAGCCTACCGGAAGCTGCGAAACCAAACCCTCACCTTGCAGGACTACCACGACGTTCTACTCGCCATCCTTCCTCAGACGCTCGATGGCCCTGTCACCTTCGCGCTGGCCGCGGGATTCGTCCCGCCCGCGTACCCTGACGTTCGCTCCTATCTCTTGCACCATGCCGAAGAAGAAAAGTTGCACTGGCAATGGGTGATCGAGGACCTCGCCCACACCGGCTATCGTGGACCCGACCCGCTTACCTCATTTCCGACCGTCTCTGCCGCCGCCTACGTCGCCTACAACTATTCCGTCGCGATGCGGTTCCCCGTCGGCCGTCTCGCCATCGCCGCCACGCTTGAGTCCATCGGCGCTCGTTACGGAGGCGACAGCGCCCGGCGGTTGATGACCCAACTCAACCTGCAGCCCCACCAGGTTCGTTTCTTCGAGGGCCATGGCGACACGGATATCGGCCATACGCAGGACATCCTCGATGTCCTCCAAACCTGCTCGCTGAGCCCGGACGACTGGCACCGGATGTGCCATATCGCGGAGGTCGCCGGTCATCTCTATCGCCAGATGTACACCGAAAAATTCGTATGCACGGCTTGAATCAGGTCGCCGTCGGGGCGTATGTCACGGGGATCGCTTCCTTCTCCTGGGCCATGCGTCGCTTCTTCGTGCGGCGCCACAGCGCTCTCTCGCGAGATCAACTTCTTGTCGTGTGGCTGGGCTTTGTCTTCGCTCTCTGGCAGGTCATCGCCGTGGCCCGCGCTCCTCTGTCGCTCGGCCCAGCCCTCGGGTGCGCCTTCGCCTTATGGGTCATCTCTCTAATAACCTTCTGGTCGGCCGTTCGGATTAACTGGAGGCAGCCGCTGACTTGGGCCTTCGAGACTGACCGCCCCCATCACTTGGTCCTGCAAGGACCCTATCATTGGGTTCGGCATCCCTTCTATCTCAGCTACATCCTGTTTTGGCTGGCTGCTCCGGTCGCCACGGGAGACCGGCTCTTGCTGGTCCCCGCGGTGACGATGGGCTTCCTCTACTGGCGGTCTGCCGTTCAGGAAGAAATGAAGTTTCTCAACTCATCGCTGGCGGACTCCTACCGACGCTATCAGACCCACGCCGGCATGTTCTGGCCAATCGCCCGGCGCCTCCCCCCCGCGCTGGCCGACGAAGCTCATCCCACGTCTGGCCAATCCGTATCCGCTAAGTAAAGGTAAGGTATTCCATCAATGTTCAGATCCCTGCTGATCACCATCAATCTGTCGACGACAATGGCCTGCGCCGCTGCGCTCTCCACCGACAACTACGTTCGCTACTACGCTTCGAACGACCCTCAAGGCTCCTATGCTTGCCGAATCATCAACGGCGGACCGTGCACCGGCAGCACGGTCATTCCCGGCACTCAATGGACCCTCGACTACTTTTCGCAAAGTTCCGCCAGCTACGGGATCTTGCGCGCTGCCGCCACCGCTGTCCTGCATGGGACTAACAATGGCGCCCCCAATCCCACCTTCACCACCGTGGGCGGTCGCGCCAACTATTTCGACACCTACACCATTCTCGGCGCCACGGGACCCGGCACTCAGACGCTCCACTTTCAAGTGACCGGCAGCGGATCTCAAACCGCGGGCAACTCCGGCCGCGCGCAAATGCAATACATTCGCGACGGCGTGGAGTACAACTTCCTCCCCAACAGCCAGGGACAGATTACGATCACCGTCCCCTTCACTTTCGGTTCCCCCTTCAGCTACACCATCAGCTTCTACGCCCTCGCGCAGTTGTATCAGTATCGCGATGGCTCCGCTGCCACTGCCGACTTCTTCAGCACCGTAGTCCTGAATGGCATCGACGTTCAGGACCAGGCCGGCCTCACGGTCAATGACTTTGCGATCGCCTCCCAATCCGGCACCAGCTACACCAGCCTCGGCGTTGTTCCCGAACCGGCGACCATCGCTCTCGTGGCGCTGGCGTTGGTCGGCATGGTGGCGAGCAGGCGACCCGCGTCGAATCATCCCCTCGCCGAATCCCGATCACGGCGTCTGAAAAATCTGTAAACTCCTCCCAATCAATCGCTTAATCCAAGCTCGGCCCCCGGAAGTTTGGAGCCGCCCGCTACCCTGGAATTAGGACCTCCACCATGTCCCCAACCAGCGATTCGACACTTTTCGACACCCTCACGCCCGTGCAGGCCAACGTCATCCAAGCTCTCGCTGCCGGAGCCACCGTCACTGCCGCCGCCCGCGAAGCGGGCCTCCACCGCAGCACCGTCCACCTCTGGACCCGCCAGCACCCCATCTTCGCGCGCGCCCTGCTCATCGCTCGCCAGGAACGCGCCTCCATCCTGCTCGACGAACTCGCCTCGCTCAGCGAACTCGCCCTCGACACTTTTCGACAGGTTCTCTCCGATCCCCAAGCCCCCGCCTCCACCCGTCTTAAAGCCGCTCTCGAAATCGTCAAACTCGTGCAGAACCAACAGCCCACGGACCTCGCTCAGCTCAAATCGGACTTGGCCCTCGACGCCCACCTCAAGGACCTCCACCTCGCCGACACCGCCGCCCAGCCGTACCCGCCCCCGCCCCTTCCCGTCAAAGCGCCCGTGCGCAATGCCCCTTGCCCCTGCGGCAGCCGTCTGAAGTACAAACGCTGCTGCGGTGCGCTGCCAGCCTCCCAGGCCGCGTGACCGGGTTGGTCCCCCCCGAGGCTTTCGAGGCTTTCGTGAAACGATTTCGTCCCGTGCGCGCTCTCCCCATCAAGCGGGCTGGCCCTAATCCTGACACCTGCTGGAGTCCTTGCATAAACGCGTCACCAGCCCGCGCCCTACCATGGTTCAGAGCCCATCGCCGATGTCGCCACCGACTCCCACCGCCTACCGCGGCGTCACCATCACCCATCCGGACCGCGTCATCTCCGAGATCGGACACATCACCAAAGGCGAACTCGCTGCGTATTACGACGCCGTCGCCGAGTTCATGCTCCCCCGCCTCGCGCGCCATCCGCTCTCCCTGCTTCGCTGCCCCTCGGGCATCGACCGGCCCTGCTTCTACCAACGCAATCCCGGCCAGGGACTAGGCCCTCACGTCCACCCCTTCGCATTCGTCCACCAGGGCCAAACGCACGAGTATCTCTTCATCGAAGATGCCCCAGGTTTGCTCGAACTCATCCAGATGGGCGCCATCGAACTCCATCCCTGGGGCGCCCCCGTCGACTCGCTCGACCTCCCTGACCGCCTCATCTTCGATCTGGATCCCGCTCCCAACCTGCCCTTCGCCGCCGTCAAACTCGCCGCCCAGGACCTGCGCCAGCGCCTGCGCCGTCGCGGTCTCGCCGCCGCCCTCAAGTGCACCGGCGGCAAAGGCCTCCACGTCACCGTGCCCCTTGCGCAGCAGGACGCCTGGCCCGCCGTCAAAGCCTTCGCCGCGGATGTTGCTCAAGAGATGGTGGCCGCCGCGCCCGCCGCCTACGTCGCCACCATGTCGAAGGCCAAGCGCTCCGGCAAAATCTTTCTCGACTACTTCCGCAACGACTACACGTCCACCGCCATTGCCGATTTCAGCGTTCGCGCCCGCCCCGGCGCCCCGGTCGCTTTACCGCTGGAATGGCAGGACCTCGCCCAGCTCGAGTCCCCCGCCCAGTTCACTCTGCGCGACGTCCTCGCCCGCTTCCGCCGCCGTCGGCCGCCCGCTTGGCCCGCGCCGCAGCGCCTCCCGCGCTAGCTGCTCACCGGCCCGGGCACCAGCTTCAACAGCACCACCTCCGGCGGCGCCCCGATGCGCGCCGGAATGCCTACCGTTCCCAAGCCCCGCGTCACCCACAATCGCGACTTGCCCCGCTCGAACGCTCCGTAGGTATACGGCGTAAAGAAGCGCACCAGGTTGAACTGTTCGCCGAACAGCTCTACGTTCAGTTGCCCGCCGTGCGTATGCCCGCTCACCGTCAGGTTCCACCCCTGCTTCGCCGCCAGATGGAACACCTCCGGTGTGTGCGACATCAGCAGGTTGAACTCGCCGGGCACCACCAGCCGGCCCATCCCCACCAGGTGCGGTTTGTCCCGCGCCTGAAAGTCCACGCCGCCCAGATGCAGGTTCGCCTGGCCGAATCGGAGCGTCGTCCGTTCGCTGCGCAAAAAGCGAATCCCCACCCGCGCCGCCAAGTCACTCGCGTAGCCTTCAGCCTGGATGTAGTTTTCGTGATTGCCGTGGCAGCCGTAGACGCCGCTGTCGGCTTTCAGCCGCGCGATCTCGGCGATGCAATCGTCGAGCGGATCGCGTGAGCCGGTGATCAGGTCGCCGGTCACCATCGTCAGTTGCGGCTTGGTCTCGTTGAGCGCCTCGACGGCGCGCGCCAGTTCGCGGCGCGAGAGAAACGGGCTCAGGTGAATGTCGGAAATCTGCCCGATGCGCAGGCCATGCAAGTCCGCGGGCAGGTCCGGCACCACGAGTTCGCGTTCGATCACCCGCGGGTCGAAGCGCGCGGCGATCAGGCCAAAGCCCATGGTCGCGACCGGCGCGGCCACCGCCGCCTGCAACAGTTTGCGCCTCCCCGGGTCGGTCTCCTGCGGCAAACGCCGCCGCACCAGCCAGCCGATCGGGAACGCCGCCACCAGGGCCGCCGACAACGCAAAGGCGGCACCCCGCACGCCGATCTCCCATTGCGCGGGCACCGCCCCGAACAGCAGCCGGCAGTTCAACGCCGCTCCGGCCCCGATCAGGGCGAGCCCCCCCCACAGCACAGGCCGCCAGCGCGGGAGAAACCATCGTTGCAGATAGACCCCCGCCGCCCCACCGGCCACGATCGCCACCAGGTCGGGCACGAAACGTGAGACAAATCTCATCCAACTCCAGTGTAAACGGCCCCTCGAACAGCGCCCTGAAGTTGCCACTATCCTATCTAGGAAGGAGGAGTTCGGAGCATCATGTTCACCAGCGCGGCGGTCCCCATCCGGATTCAAGCCGCCCGTCGCTTGCCCGATCGCCCCTTTCGTTCCGTCTGGGAAGCGCGGGAACTCCTGCTGGTCCTCGCCCGCCGCGACGTCCATCTGCGTTACCAGCACTCGGTGGCCGGCATCGGTTGGGCTCTGCTGCAGCCCTTACTCACCGTCCTGGTCCTCAGCGCGTTTCAAGCTCTGATGGGCCGCGGCGCCACGCCCGGCGTTCCGTATCCGCTCTATGCCGCCACGGCCCTGGTCCCCTGGACCTTCGTCGTCCACGCCCTCACCCAATCCAGCCACTGCCTGCCCAAGCATGCCGGCATCATCTTCAAGGTTCACTTTCCCCGCCTCATCCTGCCGCTCTCGTCAGTCCTCGGCGCCGCGGCCGATTTCGCCGTCGGCATGGCCCTTCCCCCGCTGATGATGCTCTACTACGGCATCGCCCCCGGCTGGAGCCTGCTCGCGCTGCCCGTCTTCCTCCTCCAGGTCTTCGTCCTCGCCGCCGCCGCCGGCATCTGGCTCGCCTGGCTCAACGCCCGTTACCGCGATACGGCCAATTCCTTGCCCTTCGTCACCCAACTCTGGTTCTTCCTCACCCCCATCGCCTACACCGCGGACCTCATCCCGCCGGGGTGGCGCTGGGCTGCCGGCCTGAACCCGATGCTCGGCATCCTCGAAGGCTTCCGCTGGTCACTGTTCGGCTCGGCCCATCCCTGGCTGGGCGCGTGGGTGCTCATGTCCTGGGCCACGATCCTGCTCCTGCTCCTCAGCGGCACGTTCATCTTCCTGCACTCCGAAGACGCTCTGGCCGATATCCTCTAGAGAACGCACCTTGCCTCCGCACGCCCTCGAAGTCTCGCATCTCGGCAAGCAGTACCAGCGCGGCACGCCCGGTCCGAAGCGGGCGCACGAAGCCATCGAGCAGACCATCCGCCGTCTGTTGGGCCGCGCGGCGCCGCCCGCGGAGGACGCCCATTTCTGGGCCGTGCAGGATTGCTCCTTCACCGTTCAGCCCGGTGATACGGTGGCGCTGCTGGGCCGCAACGGCGCCGGCAAATCGGTTCTTCTCAAGATGCTCTCGCGCATCATCCAGCCCACCTGCGGCGAAGCGGTCATCCGCGGCCGCCTTACCGGCCTGCTCGAACTCGGCTCCGGCTTTCACCCGGAAATGACCGGCCGCGAGAACGTCTTCTTCAACGGCGCCGTGCTCGGGGTCCGCCGCGCCGCCATGGAGAAGAAGTTCGACGAGATCGTCGCCTTCTCCGAAATCGGGAATTTCCTCGACATGCCCGTCAAGCACTACTCGAGCGGCATGTACATGCGGCTGGCCTTCGCCATCGCCGCTCACATCGAAACCGACATCCTGCTACTCGACGAAGTGCTCGCCGTGGGCGACTCGGCCTTCCAGGAGAAATGCCTGGAGCGCATGCGCCACGCCGCCCGCCAGGGCACCACGATCCTGGTGGTGAGCCATGAGATGAGCGTCCTCTCCCAGCTTTGCAGCCGGGGCCTTTACCTCCACCAGGGCCGACTCCTGCTCGATGGCACCGTCGAGGAAGCGACCGAGCACTACCGCCGCGAAACGGCTCAGCTCACCTACTGATTCGCCCGCCGCCGTTCGCTCAAAAAGCCCGCGGCGTTGGCCACCTGCGAAAGCCCCATCAGCACGCACAAGGGCGCCGCGCGCCACGGCGGCTCGTGCCGCCAGGCAAAGCCCAATAAGGCCCCGTAAAACTTGCCGGCCGGCTCCACCCGCTGGGGCTGCTGCCTCCCCTCGCGCGCCCGCCGCAACTGCCATGCGCCTCGCCCGTAGTTCCAATGCTGCCGCCAGAACTGCGCCAGGTTCATGTGATGCGCATGCGCCACCACGGCGCGCGGCGCCACGGCGATTGGCCAGCCCCGCTGATGCCAGCGGTCGCAGAAGTCGCGATCCTCCGCCGCCGCCAGCGGAAAGCCCGCACAGAAGCCGCCCAGTTCCGCGAAGCGCACCGCCGGCACGCACAGGTTGTTTGACGCGAGAAAGGGCGGGCGCCCGGACTCTCCGGAATTGAAGTAGCCCTGGATGAACTCGGTCATCAGTTGGCTTGCCTGCGGACAGAGCTCCCCGCGCAGCGCATTGCGCGTGCCGCCGCCGGAGAGCGCGTCGGGATGCTGCCGCGTGTGGCGGTCCCATTCACGCAACCAGTCGGGCTCTGGACGGCAATCATCGTCGAGGAAGAGCAGGAACTCGCCCCTCGCCTCGCGGCCTCCCGCGTTGCGCGCCTTGGCCGGTCCGCCATGCTCGGGCACGATGGCCCGGACGCCGGCCTGCGCGGTCACCGCCGCCGTCTCGGCGTCCGGCCCGTCGCTGACTACCAGCACTTCGAACTCAGTGGACGGATAGTCCTGCGCCTGCACGGCCTGCAGGCACTCGGCCAGTTGCCGGGGCCGCCGGTAGGTAGGAATCACGATCGAGAAACGCACGCGCCACCGTTCATCTTCTCAAGCCGCCCGGCTCGGGCAACAGGGCATACTGAAAGACGTTGCCGACCCCTGCGATCTCCATCGTCCTGTGTACCTACGATCGCCCGGCGTCCCTGGCCCGTTGTCTCACTTCCTTGCTCGCTCAGCAAATCGCTCATCCCTTCGAAATTCTCGTCGTCGACAACCACCCGCAATCCGGCCTCACGCCGCGCCATCCCGGCGTCCGCTGGCTCGAAGAACCCACGCCCGGCCTCTCGCACGCCCGCAACCGCGGCATCCTGGCCGCCCAAGGCGCCATCATCGTCACCACCGACGATGATGTGGTCGCACCGCCGGATTGGCTCGAGCGCCTGACGCGGCCGCTCTTCGACAGCTCCGTCGCCGCCGTCACCGGCAACTGCCTCGCGGCCCGCCTCGAAACCGAAGCCGAAGCCCTCTTCGAAGCCTACGGCGGGCTGCGCCACGGCGACACTCCCGCCGACTTCGATCGGGCTTGGCTCGACACTTGGCGCCTCACCTTCCCTCAGCTCTGGCGCATCGGCACCACCGCCAATGCCGCCTTCCGCGCCAGCCTCTTCCGCGACCCGTCCATCGGCCTCTATGACCCGCGCCTCGGCGCCGGCTCCCCGACTGGAGCCTGGGAGGACCTCTATGCCTTCTATCGGATGCTCCGCGCCGGCCATCGGATCGCCTACCGGCCGGAGGCCTGCCTGCGGCACTTCCATCGCGACACGCTCGACGGCCTCAGCCGCCAGCTATGCGGCTACCGTCGGGGCGAGACCGCCTTTCTCGTCCTCGTCCTGCTGCGCCACGGTGACCTGCGCGCGCTCGGGCAGCTCTGCCTCTGGATTCCCTGGTGGCGCGCCATCCTGTTGGCCCAGGAAGCTGGACGCCGCCTGCGGGGACGGCGGCAATTCCCTTTCCGTCTGCTGGCCGCGGAGACGCTCGCGTACCTCCAGGGCCCGTGGTCGCTGTGGCGCGCCCATCGGCTTAGCCAAGCACGCGCTCGAACCAGTCCCTCGGCTCATACTTGAGCAGCGCCGCCAACTCCGGCGCCACCTGCTGCCAGGAGTCGCCGAACTCGCGGTCGCTGGCTTCGGTGAACGCGAAGAAGTTCGGCAACTCGCGCGTCTGGTCGCCTTCCTCCAGAAACGCGATCGTCGAACGGATCGCCCCGGCGAGCGCCGCATCCTCCACCCGTGCCAGTTCCCGTTGCAGACGTTCCTTTGCCAAGCTCTTCACCCGCGCCGGCAACACTTGAATCGACAGGTACCGGGGGTCGAACAGCGGCACCAGTTGGGGCACCCGGCCGACGCGCTGGAAGCCACTCTCCCGCAGATAGGCGAACAGCTCATCGAGCGTCAGCACGTTGTAGATCTGCACGGTCACGCTCACGGTGGCCCAGGCGATCTTCCACTCGTCGAACTTGGCGTCCAGCAACTTCAGGTTGCGGTCGATGTCGCTCCAGCGGGAGGGCCGGCGAATGTAGTCGTTCATCTTCTCGTAGCCATCGATGCTGCATAGCAGCGACACTTGCTTGAAGTGCGACCAGCGCGAGGTCACCCGTTCGGGCAGCGTGGTGAGGTTGGTGTTGTAGGAGAGCGAAATCTCGCCCGCGCGGCCGGAGGCGATGCACAGGTCCAGCAATTCGCCCATCTCCGGGACGATCAGCGGTTCGCCGCCGGCAAAGTGGAGCGCTTCCACCGTCGGCAGATTCTCGCGCAGCAGCCATTCGAGCGACTCCTGCTTCACCCAATTGTTCTGGCCTAGTACTCTCAGTTCTCGCTCGGCGAGGCGATAGCCGCGCGGCTGCACCTGGTTGTAGTGCGGCGCCCACAAACGCGAGGCCACCGGACCGCACATCCGGCAAGTGAGGTTGCAGGCATTGCCCAGCCGGATGTCGGCATAGCGGACCACCGCGCCGTCCAAGGTGCCGTCGGGCGCCGTCCGCCGCAACAGGTCAGGCTTCCGGCCCCGTTCGAACCGCTCGTTCAAGTGCTGCCGGATGCTCACCCCGCCCGCGGCCTCGGCCTGCCGGCAACGCTCACAGGCCGCCGGCCATTGGCCCCCCGCCAGTTCCACCCGCGCCGCTTTCATCATCGGCGAGTTCAAAACCTGCTCGTCTGTGAGATGTTGAGAAACGTGCAGGCGTTCGCCCTGGGCATCGCGCAATTGATTGCCTTCACCCGTCGCGACGCAGCACAATTGATGGAAGCCTTGTTCATCGGTCATCCGATGTAACCAGGGGATGGCGCAAAAGTGATCTCGACCCACCAGACTCTACCTTACCTTTCGCGGAGGCGCGCCTGATCGAACGCCTGCTCGCGCGGCTCCAGCGCGTCACCTCCACCGGCGAGTTCATTCCTCAAGTCGACGGGCTCCGCTTCTTCGCGATGCTCATGGTGATTCTCCATCATGTGTTCGCCGGCTACCTCGAGCACACGCATCGGCTGGGCACGCGAGAGCTGCCGCGCGACTGGCCAACAATCTACTCGCGTTCGCCGCTGGTCCCGTGGATCCTCGATCTGGTCGTCGCCGTGCCCCTGCTGTTTCTCATCAGCGGCTTCGTCCTCGATCTGCCGTTTGCCCGCAGCACCTTCCGCCGGCTGCCGCCGCCTTCGTTAAAGGGCTACCTGCTGCGTCGCCTGGTGCGCATCGAACCGCCCTACGTGATCAACCTGGTGGTGGTCTTCCTGTTTACCGTGGTGCATCTGCAGGGGCCGGAACGCCGGGTCCACACGCTGGTGGACACGCAGATTTTTTTGCCGCACTTAGCGGCCGCCTTGGCCTACCTGCACGCCATTATCTACGCCACGCCCAGTTGGTTGAACGGTGTTGTCTGGACGCTCGAGATTGAGATTCAGTTCTACCTGCTGCTGCCGCTGCTGGCCTTCGTCCATCGGCTGGGCGGCCGCCGGACGCGCCGTCTGGTACTGGCCGCGCTGACCATCGGTTGGGCGTGGATTGCGCAGCACTATGTCACGCCGGACCAGGCGCCGCGCCTCTCGCTTAGCATCGCCGGCTACCTGCACTATTTCCTGGCCGGCATGCTGCTGACGGATCTTTTCCTGGAGCCTCCCGCCGTGCCGCCGCGGCTGGTCGACCTAGCCGGAGCCTCGAGCCTGGCTTCCGTGGTCGCCATCACGCACTGTTACCCGGCCTTCAGTTGGCTGCTGCCGGTGCCTCTGTTCCTCTTCTGCTATGCCGCCTTGCGTGGCGACTGGCTGTCGCGGGCGTTTCAGCATCCGGTCGCCACCATGGCCGGCGGCATGAGCTATACGGCGTATCTCTACCACTTCCCGCTCACCTACGCGCTGCTGCCCGTTACGGTTTGGCTACTGCCCCCCACCGAGTCCCTGGCCTGGGATGCGTTACTGCAATTCGGCGTCCACCTGATCGCCATTTACGCCGTTTGCGCCCTGCTGTTCCCGCTGCTCGAGAAGCCCTTCATGTTACTGAGCCGCGAGGTCACGCGCCGTTACCGCCATGCCTGACCACGCCGTCGAAGTCTCCATCGTCATCCCGGTGCACAACGCTCTGGCACTGACGCGCGAGTGCGTCCGCAGCATCGAAACGGTGGGCGCCCGGCTGAGCTACGAGATTATCGTGATGGACAACGGCTCCGCCCCCGACGTCGAGGCCTGGGCCCGCACGCAGACCAGCCCGCACTTCCATTACCTGCGCGATCCGGATCCGCTGGGCTTTGCCCGGGCCGTGAACCGCGGCGCGGCGCGGGCGGGCGGCGAGACGCTCATCATCCTGAATAGCGACACGGTCGTCACCCCCGGCTGGATGGAAGCGCTACACGACGCGTTGCTCTCGGACCCCAGCCTCGGCGCGCTCACCCCCAGCACCAACGCCGCCGGCGACCCTGCGCAAATGGACTTCGCGACCGTCGAGCGACCTCTCGAAGAAGCTCTGGCCATCCGCGCCGCGCAAACCCGGCCGCCCAATCTGCTTTATCTGCCCCAGCGCATCACGTTCTTCTGCGCGGCCCTGCGCCGGTCCGTCTGGCAGGAGTTGGGCGGCCTGGACGAAGCGTACCCCATCGGCAATTTCGAAGATGACGATCTGTGCCTGCGCCTGCGGGTGGCCGGCTACCGCTTGGCCGTCGCGCAGCATGCGTTCGTCTATCACCACAACAACGCCACGTTCAAGGCCAATGGCCTGGAGCACGGCAAGTGGATGAGCCACAACGCCACCGTCTTTGCCGGCCGGGCGCGGGCGCTGGCGGAAGCGACAGAGTTACCCGCACCGCGTTGGCCCAAGCGGGCCGCCCACGAGATCAGCGTGATCGTCCATCCCCGGCCAGGCCAGCCACTGGAGCGGACGCTGCGCAGCCTCGGCAACCAAACGGTGCAGGGCTTTGAAATCGTGCACCTCGAGCGCGGCGAAGCGCCCAGCCGCGCCTGGTGCGCCCACGTCGCCCAGGGCGATCTGCTCTATCCGTTCCACCTGGAAGCGCTGCTGGAGGCCGCGGCCCGGATGTCTGTGGATGCCATCTGCTCCAACGCGTGGAACGCGGTTGCCAACGAGCCGCTCGTCCATCCGGATTCCGCCCGGCCCAGCACCCGGGCCGCCCAACTGCTGCCGGGCTCGCTGCACCATTCGTCGGTCGATCCGGACGCTCTGTGGGAACAGACGACGCCGCTGCACTGGCCGCGCCTTACCTGGGAATCGTCCGCCGCACCGGTCCCACCGCCGGCCCCTCCCCGAACCACACCCGTCGACCATTTGCGCGACCTTTACCGCCGCGTGGTGCCGTTGCGGACCCGTCATGCGATCGACGCCGGCCTGCGCCGCGCCTTGCGTCTGCCGGCGCCAACGGACCGGGCCGACGCCGTCTCGCGCGAATCCACCGGCGAACTCGAAGCGCTAATCGCCGCCGGCGCCGCCGCCGGCCAGTTCGCTGCTTCCGGTCACCTTGCTCCCGTCGTACAGTTCAATGCCGTCACCTGGCATAGCGCCACGCAGCGCCAGCACCACTTTGCCCGCGGCCTCGCCCGCCTGGGCCATCCCGTGCTGTGGATCGAAACCGACCTGCGCCCCGCCCGCCACTGGTGGACCGGCCGCGCGCCGCAGGAAGTGGCGCCTGGGGTCTATCTGCTGCGCCTGCCCGGCACCAGCCGCGAGATCTATCATCTGCCCTGGACCGAGGCGTCGGTCGACGCCATGTCCGCCGCCCTGCGGCTCACCGCCTCGGCGTTCGGGTTCTCGCAGATGGTGACGCTGGTGAACTACCCACGGTGGCAGCCGATCGTAGCGCGGCTCCGGGAACAGGCGGGCTGGCCTTTCGTCTACGATTGCCTGGACGACCAGAGCGCTCTGGCCGACCTCTATCAGACCGACGCCACCGAGTTCGAGAACCGCCTGATGGCAGAGGCGAGCCGCTGCTATACGTCGAGCGTTCTGCTCCATGGGCGTTTCGGGCGCCGCCCGACGCTGCTGCACAACGGCGCCGATTTCCGCCTGTTCTCCGAGGCTGCGGCGGCTGGCCATTTGGCGCACCTGCCGCGGCCGATCTTCGGGTTCTTTGGCGCGCTGGCCGACTGGCTGGACATGGACCTGATCCGCGCCGCCGCCCAGCGCTTTCCGCACTACTCGTTCGTCTACGTCGGCCCACAGGTCTTCTCGAGCCCCGCGACCGAAGCGCGTTGGCGGCAAGCCACGAACCTGCCAAACGTCACTTTGATTCCGCAGGTGGACCCGCCGACGCTGGCGGCGCATCTGGCCGAGTTCGACGTCTGCACGATGCCGTTCGTCGACATCCCGGTGACGCGCGCCATGAACGCCGTCAAGCTGTACGAGTATCTGGCGGCGGGAAAGCCGGTGGTGGCGCGCAGCTTGCCCGAGGTGCGCCACTTGGTGGAGTCCGGCGCGCCGCTCGCGCTGTACCGCACGCCGGAGGAGTTCTTTGCCGCGCTCGAACAGGCGCTCAGCGCGCCGGCGGACCCGCGCCGGCAAGAGTTTGCCCGCAACAACGACTGGTCACAGCGGGTGGACGTCCTCTCGGCGGGACTCAGCGAGGTCTACGAGACCAGTTCGAGCAGGGCCCCTTCGAGCGGCGCAAAGACGCGATCCCAGGAGTAGCGTTCGCGCACCAGGGCCGCGCCGGATTCGCGCAGACGCTGCCACAGAGCGCTATCGGTGAGCACCTGCACCGCGCCATCGGCGAAGGCTTCGGGCGTGTCGCGCAGCAGCAGATGCTCGCCATCGGCGACGTGGAGGCCTTCAGCGCCAAGCGTGGTGGAGACAACGGGGAGGCCCCAGGCCAGGGCCTCGAGAATCTTGCAACGGGTTCCGGAACCCAGGCGCAGCGGGACGACGACCGCGCTGGCACGGGCGGCGACCGCGTCCATCGAGGGCGGATTGATCACGAGTTCCACGCCTTCGGCGTGGGCGACGGCGGTGCGCACGGCGGAAGCCGGATCGCGGCCGGCCAGGATCAGCCGGGCTTGTGGTTTCTCGCGGCGAAGGCGCGGCCAGATCTGGTCCAACAGCCAGAGGACCGCATCGACGTTGGGCGGATAGGCCAAATGGGCCGGAAACAGCAGCGTGTTGGCCTCGCGGCGGGCGCCGGCGAGCCAAGCCGAGGGATCGGCCCCGTTGGGCGCGACGACGACGCGGCCGGTTTTCACCCGGGCCAGCATTTGGGCGCGGTCGGTCTCGCTGACCACCGCGCGGAGAGGGAAGTCCGGCCAGACACGGTCCTCATAGCGTTCGAGACGCTGGGCGTCGGTCAGCGGTTGACCGTGATGCTCGGCCGCCTGATGAAGCAGACGCGACTCGATGTTGTGCTCGGTGAGAACGGGGAGCGTTTCGACGTCGTGGCGAAGTTCGGCCATGAATAGCTGGTCGAGGAAAACGGCGTGGTAGTGCGCGGTGGGCAGCGAGCGCATGGCTTCGCGCAAGGTTTCGCTGTAGCGCTCGCGGACGACGGCCGGCAACCCGGGATCGCTGGCGCCACTCCGGGCACAGAAGTCAACGCCCCGGATCGCCTTCAGGTGGGCGAACGCTTCCCGCCGCACGGGCGTCAGTTGCTCGCGCGTCATCTGAACGAGGAGAGTGAGGTGATGGCGCGACCCGAAGTAGCGGATCAAAGCCTGCACGCGCTGGTGCCAGCCCGAAACCATGTCGAAGGGAAAGAAGCAGGGCGCCAGCAGTAGCCGCAAGGGTGCGGAAGAAGGCTTCGCCGCCCGCTGACCGCTGAGGCGGCCTTCCCAATAGCCGGTCTCGCCGCGAATGCCTTCGGCCCGCCAGTGACTGGCAGCCAAGGCGCGCGGCAACTGCTCAAGCCCGGTGCCTTGCAGGCGCTGCTCGTACTGATTTAGGACGCGCGTCTGATTCGCGTACAGACGGGTGGAGCGGGAGACGCCGCCGTCGCGCGGCTGGCGATAGCGAAAGATCCATTCGGGCAGGATGTCCCAGCGCAAACCCGCGAGTTCGCAACGGACGTGGAACTCGTAGTCTTCGTAGCCGACGCCTTGCAGGGTGGTGAAGCCGCCCAGTTGCTCGAAGGCGGCGCGGCGCACGAGGATGCAGGCACCGCCGTGCATGTCGTCGGCCATGCTGCCGGTGAGGGCGCCGGGAGGATCGTAGAGGGAGACGGCGGGCCCGTGCGGGTCGTTCGTAAACACGTAGAGCGGCACGGTGAGGCAATCGTCGCCCGTGAGCAAGGCGGCGCGAAGCAGACGTTCTACGAGGGTGGGGGTGGCGACGTCGTCGGCATCGAGGAAGAGCAGAAACTCGGTTTGCGCGTCGCGCGCGGCGCGATTCCGGGCGGCACCGGGATACTGATTCGTCTGCGTGATGAAGGTCCAGCCGCGGTCGGCGTAACGCGCGGCGCAGCGGGCGAAGGCGGCGCGTCCGTCCTCCGAGGGAGAGCCGTCGTCGACGACGACGACGTCGAAGTCCTGCCGCGTTTGCCGTTCGAGCGCGGCGAGAGCCTCTTCCAGGAAGGCGCCAGCCTCGTAGTACGGCAGGCAGATCGTCAGGGCGGGCGAGGTGGCGGCGGGCCGGGGCACGCGAGGAGGGGCGGCCGTTCGCTCGCGCCAAAGGGCTTCCAGCTCTTCGACGGTGCCGACGGGGTCGGCCCAGCGATGGGCATAAGCGCGAGCGTCGGTGCGGTTGACGTCGGCGAGGGAGGCGGGCACGGCCGGGTCGCCGGAGTCGGTGACGGCGATGACGGGCAACAGACGGTCCGCGAAACGGCGGTGGCGGAGAGCGGGGAGGGCCCATTCGGCTTCGAAGAACCAGGCCGCATCGAAGGTAGCGAGGACGTCCGCCAGGGTCCGCGCGGCGGCGAGCCAGCGGTCGCGGGGAAAGTGTTGCTGCGCGGGCTCCTGGCGGGCGGCGCAGACGGGCAGCCAGGAGCCGCCTTCGGCGGTCCAGCCGGCGACCCAGTCCGGAACTTCCGGCCGCTCGGCGGCCTGGGGCACCAGCAAGGTGACGTCGTGTCCCTGCCGCCGCAACTCCCGCCCCGTGGCGAACAGCGTCCCGTCCCGCCGCGCATCACTGTGAATCAGAGCGATTCTCATCGGGGGTTGAACTGCCATTTTAGCGGCTTGTGTCCGAGCGCTGAGAGCCGGATGCTATCCTGACCCAAGTGTTCAGATGGCTGGCGCGGCACTTGGAGCGGCGAACGACGGCCACTTCCCTGGTGCCGGAGCCGGAGGGAATCCGTGGCTACGGGATTCTCGTCGTGATCCTCTATCACTACGTCGTTGACTACCTGTTTATCCAGGGGCTCTATACGCCGGATTGGCCGCAGCGGGGCGGGTGGGCCCTCGACCTTCTCGGGCGCGGCTGGATTCTGATTCCCGTCTTCTTCTGCATGAGCGGTTTCGTGATCGCCATCCCGTTTGCGCGGCACCGTCTGCGCGGGGGGCCGGCGCCGCAGCTCACGCAATACTATGTGCGGCGTCTGGCGCGGATTGAGCCGCCTTACTTCCTCACGCTGATCGCCATCTACTTTTTCTTTCGCAATCCGTCGACGGGGCCGCGCAACTTCCTCGCCAGCTTCCTGTACTCGCATCACTACCTCTACGGAGAAACCAACGCCAGCGCGCTGTTCAGTTGGTCGCTCGAAGTGGAGGTGGCGTTCTACGTCATCGCGCCGCTGCTTTGCCTGGTGTACTGTATTCGCCACGACGGGTGGCGTTGCGCGGCGCAGTTCGGCTTGATGGTGGCCGTGAGCCGCGTTGAATATTGGGCGGCCGGGCATCCCGCCGGCAGCCATACGTTGGCGGTGCATCTTTCGTACTTTCTCGCCGGCCTGCTGCTGGCGGATCTGTATGTTTGTGGACGCTTGCCGCGGCAGCGAAGCTTGGCCTGGGATGCGACAGCGTTCGTCTTTCTGCTGGCGCTGGTGGATGCGTCGGGCGTTCAGCCGATCCTGGCGCCGTATCCGCTGGCGCCGTATCTGATTTTGGGTTTGATGTGCGCGGTGCTGCAAAGCCGGTGGGCCAGCGCGCTGCTTGCTTGGAAGCCGATTGGGTTGGTGGGGGGCATGTGCTACACGCTCTATCTGTGGCACGAGGTTTGTATCCTGGCGATGCCGTGGACCGTGAAACGTCACTTGCTGTTCGCGGGAGGGATGAATTCGTCGCTGGCGTATGCCGGAGTGATGGCACTCCTGATGCTGGTGGTAGGGGTGCCGCTGTTCCTGCTGATCGAAAAGCCGTTTATGGGCGGGCCGGGGTCGCGCTTCATCCAGCGAATGATCGGCAAGGTCATCCCCGGGGCTGAGGGGGGCCGAAGAACGGCTCGAGGAAGATCCGGTGAAACTTCAACCGGTTCTCCAGAGAGACCTTTTCCCGATAGAGCGTCCGCAACCAACTGACGGCGGCGGGTTCCTGCTCAAAGCGCATCGTCTGGCTCGAAAAATGAGCAAATTGTCCTTGCGGCGCGCCGGCTTGGACCGTGAGCCGGGCGAGCCGCTCCTCGGCTTGTTGGGCGCCGCGATGCAGGCCGACCAAGGCCAAGGCCGCGCCCGGCAGGCCCACCGGGCCGAGCACATCCTCATACGCGCGCACCAGCCGGCGCAGCGAAGCTTCCGAAGGTAGCGTGCGGGCGAGGCTGCCTTCCACCTGCCGGTAGAACTGCAGCAAGTCCGGCACGATATCGACGCGATAGCCCGCCAAGGCCAGGCGGACGTAAAACTCCCAGTCCTCATGACCGGCGCCGCGCTGCTCGGTGAAGCCGCCGACTTTCTCAAAGATGCTGCGCCGGACGATGAACATGGAGCCGCCGAAAGCGCAGGGATTCACCAGGCCGCCCACCAGGTCCATCCCCAACGGGACGCAAGTGGCAAACGGGGGTACGCGCGTCTCGCCCGTTTGGGGATCGCAAGGCGGCCCTTCGCTCGCGAAGAGATAACTGCCGCAGATGAGCGCGTCGTCACCGGAGCGTTCCATCGCCTCGCGCAGCTTGGCGACGGCGTGCGGCGCGGGCACGTCGTCGGCATCGACAAAGAGAATCAGGTCACCCGAACCACGGCGGGCGGCGTTGTTGCGGGCGGCGTCGACAAAGGCGTTTTCCTGACGGAAAAAGTCCCAGCCCCGGGGGCGGACGCGGGCGGCTTGTTCGTCGAAGAGGCGATTGGCGGCCTCGCCGGGCGAGCCGTCGTTGACGGCGATGACATGGAAGTCCGAGTCGGTTTGCTGCTCGAGCGCGTCGACGAGTTGGGGGAAGTAGGCTTCCTTCTGGTAGTAAGTGACGCAGACGTCGACGGAAAGGCGCCGGGTGGGCGGCGTGGCGCGCCGGTGCGCCAGGGCCTGCTGATGGAAGGCGAGCCAACGGGCGTTCGCGGCGCGCCAATCATATGAGGTGAGTTGCTCGGAGGCGAGGGGCGCGCGGAGGCGTTCGCCCAGGCGTGTGGCCAAGTCGCGTGGCGTAGGATCGCAAAGCTGGCGATCGGCGCCGGGCAGAATTTCGGGGACACCGCCGCCACGGCAGGCGATGAGGTTGAGGCCCGGAATGAGCGACGTCTCGACGACGGCGTACGGGAAATTGTCCGACGGCGACGGAATCACGCACAAGGTTTCGGCCGCGTGCTGGCGCAGGTCACGCGCGGCGGCTTCGCTATCGAGACCGGCATCGTGCGTGACGGCGTAGCCGGCGGCGCGGAGGTCGCGACGGGCGGTTTCGAGCAGTTCGGGATGGTCCACCGAACCCATGAGCACGACAGCTGGCTTCTTCGGCAAGTCTTTGCCAAGAAGCTGGAGGGCAGCGACGAACAGGCGGATGCCTTTGCGCTCCTCAATGCGGCCGAAGTAGACGATCCGTTCGATGGCGCGCGCGGTGACGCTGGCGGCGACCGGTTCAGGCATGGGCAGGCCCAGAGCTGGCACGGGATGGGGGAACTGCCAGCCGATCCCGGCGAGATAGTCGACCATGTAGCGGCTGGGGGAGACGACCAGATCGCTGTGGCGGGCGGCGTAGCGCTCGAGCCAAGCGAGGTGCGCGTCATCCGGAAGCCGGGGAAACTGTCCGTTGCAGGCTTGGGCCCACTCGCTGGGACCGTGCAGCACGGTGACACAGACCGGGCCGGACGGCTCCCGATAGCGGCGTTCGCGCACCAGGTGAAAGGCAGCGTTCGCCCAGTCCTGCACGTAGACGATGTCGAAGCCGCGCAGCACAGGTGCGGCGAGTTCGGCCATGCGCAAGGCCGCTACTTCGGGCCAGCGTTGTGGGGACGGCGGCGGGGTCTGCAACTCGATCAGACCGATGCCTCGAGACTGGTAGCGGGCCCGCCATTGGGCGTCCACCCGCATGGGCTCCCAGTCGGTACGCGTCAGCACAATGGTGACGTCTTCGCCTTGCGCGCGCAGGAGTTCGGCCCAGCGCGTGGTGAAAGCGGCGACACCGCCAGCTTTGCCATAAATCGTTTGGACGTCGTAAGAGACGATTGCCACTTTGGCCATGGGCGGCTAGAACTTGCTCCTGACGTTCCACAGCACGCGGTTCAGGTCCCACCGCCATTGCCAGAGCTTTTCCCGCACACGGCGGGCCAGGGTTTCGGCGGGCATCAGGACATAGCCGTTCATCAGTTCGTGCGGCCGATGATGGAAGACGCTGTCATGGGGCGCCACCCAGTGCGGCGGCGGCTCAGTGGTGTAGTAGTAGGTCGCAAAAGACTTGCGCGTCTGATCGTCGGGGCAGGTGACGGCGGTGACGCCGTGATAACTGATGTCGGTGGTGGCGAAGACGACGCAGCGATTGAAGACGGGCTCGAGCGTCTGCAAGCAGTGCTTCACGTCGGCATCCCAAAGCTCGAGTTGGCCGCCCCAGACCGGCGGCCAGTGGGGATTCAGATAGACGATGGCGTTGAGACGGCGGTGCCATTGACGTTGGGGCAGATAGTTGAAGTCGACGTGAACGTCGAGGCGGCCGCGGGAACCGGTCTGGTGCATGCCGCCGCCGTGCAGCTCTTCGTCGCAGAGCAAGGGCGGGAGATCGAAGGCGTGGCGCAGGAGGTCGGTCCAGGCAGGTTCCGCCAGCAGGCGGTTCAGTTCCTGGATGGGCGGCGCGAAGAGGGAAGCGTCGGTGACCTGGACCTTCTTGCGTTCGTTCACCGTGCGGAAGGAGCGGCCGACCCGCAAAGCCTCGTCGTATTGCGGATAAGCATCATGCACCCGGCGGGCGAACTCCTCTTCCAGAAAGCCGTCGATGACGAAATGCGGGAAGTTGGGCGAAGCCTGCACGCGCCGGCGCAATTCTTCGGCGTTGATCGGACGAATCACGAACTTACCATCTTACAGGGGCGGGAGAGTTGGCTATACTGCGGGGTCGGTGCGGATTGACAGCATCTACATCTCGGGATGGCGGAAGGACTTGCGGTTCACCGAAGTTTGCGTGGCCAGCATTCGCCATTGGTACCCGTGCATCCGCCTGTGCCTGATTAAGGATGAGCTCGCCGGGCCTTACGATACGCGGATCCTCGAGCGCCGCTACAAGGTGGAGATCTACCCGTCCCAGCCTGCGCTGTATGGGTGGGGCGCCGCCAAGCTGGAGCCGCTGTTCCATCCGCCGGGCGAACGCTGCCTGATCCTCGATAGCGATATCGTGTTCACCGGCCGCGTGCTGGACCATCTGGAGCGGTACGACGCCGACTTCCTGGTGAACTTCGAGGATCATGAGCCCGACGAAACCGTACTCAACTACTTCGACCCGGCCCGGATCGAGCAACTGGTGCCGGGCTTCCGCTATCCAGGCTTCGTCTTCAACACGGGACAACTGGTCGCCACCACCGGCCTCTTGCACCGGAGCGACTTCGAGCCGTATCTGAGCTTCGAGCGGCCGGCGCGCTTCCATCGTCCGGACCTGTTTCAGTGCGGCGAGCAAGGGCTGCTGAACTTTGTCCTGCAGGCCCAGCAACAGGCCGGAGCGTTGACTTTGGAGCGGGTCCAGTTCATGCATTGGGCGCCACTGGTGGACCCCGCCGAGGTCGAGGTGGCGCGACTGGGGCCGCGCTCGCCCTATGACTTCCTGCTGCACTGGGCCGGCTGGAAAGGCGACTACGCGTCGCTCGGCGACGCGCCGCTGGGCCACGTCCTGCTACACTTCGAGGCGCTTTACCGGCGCCGGACCGCCTATCAGCGTTTCCGCCAGCGCGTCGTTGACCGGCTGGGCCTCTAACGTCTCACCATCGATCGTCTGTGGCGCCCAGCTCTTCAAGCCCCAGAGCACCATCATCAGCGGCAGCAGGTATTTTTCCCATGGATAGGCCTTCGCCAGCACGGCGACGTTGGCCAGCACCAACCAGAACGCGAGGTTCGCGCGCGCGAAGCGCCAGGCCGCGGCCATCGCCGCCAGCACCAGCACGCCGAGCGCGACCGGATGGGGCACGGCGCGCAGGATCTTGCGGAGGACGCCGTGGGGATTGGCGATGGGGAAGGCGACAAACCACACCAGCACGAGGATCAACACCACCCAGGTGAGCCAGTGGCGGGCGCTGCGCCAGCGCGGCCGCAGCAGGATGAACTCGGGCAGCACGAAGTAGACGCCGATGCAGGCGAGAGCGTAGAGGCTCGCGCTGAGGTCCAGGTTGAGGAGCGAATGTTGCGAGGCCGGAATGTTGACTTGATGCTCACGCATGGCAAGCTTGGGCGCCAGACCGCCGAATAGCCAGAACCAACCGGCGAGGGTGGTGAGGGCGGCGAGCGGCGCGGCCCAGGTGAGCCAAGGGCGCTTTTGACCGGTGAAAATCGCCAGCGTGAGCTCGTGAGCGACGATCGCGGCTGGAAAGGCGATGGTGAACTGGCGGGAGGCAATGGCGAGGACAAAGGCGAGTCCGGCGGTGCTGTTCCAGCCGCGCAGGTAGGCCCACACGCCGGCCAGCGCCCAGGCGCCCGCCATCAGGTCGGTGTACATGAGTAAGCTGAGCTGCCAGAAGTATGGGAAGCTCATCAGCCCGACGGCGGCGAGGATCGCGCGACGGTCACTGCGCCAGCCGATCGCAGCGACGACGGCGAAGGACAGAAGCAAATTGAGCCAGCGGCCCCCGGGCAAGCCGCCATGAAACAGACTTTCGTTGGCCGCAAAGATCAGGAACGGGAGCGGGGTGTTCAGCGAACCATAGTTGCGGAGGGCGTCGGCTAGCGGATCGCGCAGAAACCGCTGCGTGGTCTCCCAGAAGTTGACTTCGTCATAGACGGGGCCATAAGTGAGGCCGCGATAGTAGCCGACCCAACAACCATAAAGCACCAGTAAACCAATCAGAAACCCGAGTGGAATTCGAGAGCGAGCAGAGAGCTGTTTCATGGAGGCGACGCGGCGAGTGCGCGCGAGTATAGCAAGCGGACTCCTGGCTTGTCGATTCCAGGACGCAGCGAGCGTGGTCCTGTAACGCCTGGTCTAAATGCAGGAATCCGGCGGGAAAATGAAGAAAACGCGCTGCTTGGGGATTGGTTTGGGACCAGACTACGGTAAAATCCCATCATTAGGCGCACTCGCGCCATCTACCCCGAGGATGAGGGCTATTTCCAGTTCGAAGTATCCTGTAGCGATTATCGGCGGCGGGCCGGCAGGGCTCACCGCTGCGTTCGAGCTTTCGCGACATGGGTCCCACAGTATCGTACTCGAAAAGCTCTCGCAGGTGGGCGGACTGGCGCGCACGGAGCGCTATCGCGGCTACCACTTCGACATCGGCGGCCATCGCTTTTTCACGAAAGTGCCGGCGGTGGAAGAGATGTGGAACGAAGTGCTGGGCCACGACTTCCTGGAACGCGATCGGCTTTCCCGCATCTATCTCGATGGGCAGTACTATCAGTACCCCATCGAGGCGCTCGAGGTGGTGCGGAAGCTGGGGCCCGTCGAGTCCTTTCGCTGTGGCATGTCCTATCTGGCGGCCAAATGGAAGCCGCGGCATCCGGTGCATAGCGTAGAGGACTGGATCGTCAACCACTTTGGCGAGCGATTGTATCGCCGCTTCTTCGGCACTTATACGGAGAAGGTGTGGGGCATGCCGTGCTCGTCGATTTCGGCGGATTGGGCCGCGCAGCGGATCAAAGGCTTGTCGCTGCTTTCGGTGATCAAGAATGCGCTCGGGCTCGATCGACGCGGACCCGCCAAATCGCTGATCCGCAGCTTCCAATATCCGCGACTAGGCCCCGGCATGATGTGGGAACGCACGGCGGAGTTGGTGGAGGCCGCGGGCTCGCGCGTGCAGCTCGATACCGACGTCACCGAAATTCATTGGGAGCCGGGCCGAGTGACGGCCGTGGTGGCCAACGGCGAAACGATCGCGGCGGACAACTTCCTGAGCACGATGCCGGTGCGCGAGTTAATCGGCGCGCTGCGCCCGCGGGTGCCGGAGCTCGACGCAGTGGCCGCGCATTTTCAATATCGCGACTTCCTCACAGTCGCGCTGATGATCCGCCAGCCGAATCCGTTCCCCGATAACTGGATCTATGTGCATGACCGCGAAGTACACGTTGGACGGATCCAGAACTTCAACAACTGGAGCCCGCAGATGTCGCCCGATCGCGACGTCACCTGCCTGGGCCTCGAGTACTTTTGCAACGAAGGCGACCCGATCTGGAGCCGCAGCGACGAGGAGCTGAAGCAACTGGCGATCGAGGAGATTGGCCGGCTGGGGCTGGCCGATCCGGCGCTGGTGGAAGATGCCGCCGTGGTGCGGGCGCCTAAGGCGTATCCGGTTTATAACGGCCAGCATGAGGCCGGCTTGCGGACGCTGCGCGAGTTTCTGCCGAAGATTCCCAACCTGCAACTGATCGGCCGCAACGGCACGCATCGCTACAACAATCAGGATCATTCGATGGTGACGGCGATGATGGCGGTGGACAATCTGTTCGGCGCCCAGCACGACCTGTGGTCAGTGAATGTGGACGAGGAATATCTGGAGGGAGGCTCGCGGCTCACGCGCGAACATCTGCGCAGCATGTCGGCGCAGCAGCCGCTGGTGCCTGTTCCTCGTGTGAGCCCCGCTGCTGAATCCTGATGCGCGCGGCTGTCATCGTCCCCACGCGCGGGCGGGCGGATCTACTCGACGTCTGCCTGCAAGCTCTTGCCGCATCCACGCGAGCTCCCGATGAGGTGATCGTGGTTGACGACGGCTCACCGGAGGACGCTGCCTCGGCGATCACTGCGCTGTGCCAGCGCCATCGCGTGCGTCTATTGCCGCAAGCGCCCACCGGGCCGGCCGCCGCCCGCAACCACGGCGCCCAACAGACCGACGCCGAGTTGCTGATCTTCCTCGACTCTGACGTTGTCGTCCACACCGACACGATCGAGCGCCTGATCGCGGCTTTCGACGACTCGGGGCTCGCCGCGGTGTTCGGCTCCTACGACGATCAGCCCTTGGCGCGCACGCTCGTGAGCGACTATCGCAACCTGCTGCATCACTACGTCCATCAGCACTCGCGACGTCAGGCCAGCACCTTCTGGGCCGGCTGCGGCGCGGTGCGCCGCTCGGACTTTCTGGCGGCCGGCGGCTTCAGCGCCGCCTACGATCGCCCGAGCATCGAAGACGTCGAGTTCGGCTTGCGGCTTTCCGCCGCGGGCCATCGCATTGAGTTGCATCCGGACATCCAGGTCTGCCACGCGAAGCGGTGGACGGTGCGCTCGTTCTTCCACGCCGACACCCGCTACCGCGCCATCCCGTGGACCGAGTTGATCCTCAGCCGGGCTGACGCCCTGCCGCCCGACCTCAACTTCGGCTGGCGGAACCGGCTGAGCGTGCCGCTGGCCGGCCTGCTCGTGTTTGCGCTGCTGTTGACGCTGGGCTTGCCGCTGCTGGGCGGGGTCCTGACGTTGCTTGCGGCAGTGTCGCTCGCGGCGTGCAATGCGCCCTTTCTCGGCTTCCTCAGACGGCGCCGCGGACTCCTGTTTGCCCTGGGGGCGTTCCCGCTGCACATCCTCCACTACCTGGCTTCCGGACTCGGCGCCGGTTGGGCATTGCTCCGAGCCTGGCGACGGGTGGATCCTCAGTTGCCTTATGCCGCGCTCGCGTTCGCCGCGACGGTGATCCTGCTGCAAGCCGTCAGCGGGACTTATGCGGCGGACTTTGCCGCGCATCCCGACGAAGCCGGCCACTTCGTCACCGGCGTCATGGTGACCGACTTTCTGCGCCATCCGACGCTCGCGCCGATGCACTTCGCCGAGCAGTATTACCTGCACTATCCGCGCGTCTCGCTGGGACACTGGCCGCCGTTGTTCTATCTGGTGGAAGGCGTGTGGTTCGCCCTCACCGGCGTGAGCCGCGCGTCGGCGCTGGTGCTGCAGGCGATCATCGGCTTCCTGCTCTTGCTGGGTGTTTATGTCTTGGCGCGCAGCTTTCTGAAGTTCGCGGCGGCCTTCGGCGCGGCAGCGCTCCTCGCGCTGACGCCCCCGTTCTACGCCTCGGTCACCTCCATCATGGCGGACTCGGCTACCTCGGTGATCGCGCTGGCCGCGGCCGGCGTCTTCGCGCTCTATCTGCAGCGGCCCGGCATCCTGCTCAGCCTGGGCTTCGGGCTTGGCGCGGCGCTGGCGTTGCTGACGAAAGGCACCGCCGGGCCGCTGGTCTTTTTCCCTTTGTTGGCAGTGCTCATCTCGCGCCGCTTCCCGGTCCTGCTGCGCGCTGACTTCTGGCTGGGTGCGGCACCCGTGCTGCTCCTCGCCGGGCCGTGGTACGCCTTCTCCCGGCACTTCCCGACGCCCAATCAGAGCGCCATTCGCGTGCTCCCTCCGACGGCGTCGGCCGCGCCGCCGAGCCCTTATCGCCTCGAGGACTGGAGTTGTTGGCAGGAGTACGGTTGGACGTTGGTGATCCTGGCGGCGGTGGGCGCGCTGCTCATTCCGAAGCGTCGCCCGGCGGCCGCCGTCGTGGTCGCTCTGGTGTTGGCATTTGTCATCGCTCCGCTCGCGCTGGTGGGATTGCTCGAAGGCCGCCATCTGCTTCCGGCCGCCGCCGCAGCCTGCGTGGCCGCGGCTGGGTGTTGGCAAAGGTCGACGCTGGTGCTGGTCCCGTCGCTGGCTTGCGCGCTTTGGTGGCGGGGACCATTGGTGGCGCACGGCCCAGCGGTCTTCCGTCCATTGGTTGAGTCCGGACGTTTGGATACAGTCACGCGGATGCTGGTGGCGGGCAACGCCTTCGAGGAAGGCGGCCTGATCGCGGCGGTCGCGGCCCGCGAGCCTCATCCGCGCCGCGTCATTCTGCGGTCGTCGCGCTTCCTGGCCGTCAGCGATTGGAACGGAAACAACTATCGGTTGCTGGCAGGCAACGAGGCGGAGGTTTTGCGGCTGCTGCAAGCGAACGGCGTATCGCTGGTGATCCTGGCGAGCCTCACTTCGCCGGAGCAGTTGCTGCTGCGGCAGGCGGTGCAGGGCTGGTCTACCAGGCAAGCTGGTCCGCTCACGGTGGCCGCCAACCCGAGCCCGGCGCCGGCGTCTTCTCTGCAACTCCACCAACCGAAGCTCCAAAAGACCCTCCAGCTCGACCCGGCGCCCTAAGCCTCTTCCAGCTTGCTAGCATCAGACTACGGGCCCTTAGCACAGCGGTTAGTGCAGGGGACTCATAATCCCTTGGTCGTAGGTTCGAATCCTACAGGGCCCACCAATGAAGCACCTTAGGCGCCTTCGACTTCGAGGGTGAAGTCGATGTTGCCGCGGGTGGCGTGGCTGTAGGGGTGTCGCAGGTGATCACCGTGCCGGCAGGCGACGTAGGCGGCGGCGAGGAGGTGCTCGGGCGTGGTGGTGCCGGGGAGGCCGGTCCTCCCATTGCTTGGCGGACGGTGAGGTTGACGTTTACCGAATGGGCGGTGGTCTCGGAGTATCCATTGGCGGTGACAAGAGGCTGGATCGTGCAGGCAGGGTGGGCCGCAGAAACGGGTGCGGTTGGCGCATGCTTGCAGAGGTCCATTGCCCTCGTAAACTGTGTACTCCACCTTGTTCCTGCTAATTCTGCTTCTGCTGTGCGCCACGCCCTGGAAAGGGTGGAGCCAGCCATTTGCCAGCGGGGCGCGGACGCACGCGCCAGCTAGTGGACAGGGCGTCGATGCGCGGCTGCTGTTGGAGGATGGGGAAGGCGGGGTGTGGGTCTCCGGGCCGAACGGCACGTTCCGCTATGACGGCGTGCGCTACCTGCCGGCGAGCGTCTTCGGCCTGCCGATGACGCCGGCCACGCAGTTCGAACAGACCGCCGACGGCACGCTGTGGGTGTTGCTGGGCGAGCGGTTGTGGTGGCGGGACGGCGCGCGCTTTTATGCCTTGCCGGAGAGCGAACGCTTCGAGGCGCTGGCCGCCGGCGGCGATCTGCTCTACGTCCTGCAGCCGCCGGGGTTGCTGACGGTGCTGACGCGGACGAAGGGCGGCGCGCGGCCAAACCAATTGCCGGGGGACTCGCGCCGGGTGCTGGAGCAGGCGGGCGAAAGCTGGTGGCTGACGCGGTCGACGCTCACGGTGCGTCAGCGGCAGATCCAGGGACGGCCGGACGGCAAGGTGTGGTTCGGGACATTCAAGTCGTTCACGTGGGCGCAATGGTCAGGCACCGGGTGGACCAGCGGAACGGTGGAGCTGAGCCCGCCGACAGACCCGCTGTGGCAGGTGGTGCCGGTCGGCGAGCAGGACTTCCTGAGTACGGACGGCCATTCGGTGGTGCATTACCGGCGCGAGAAGACGAGCTTTGTGCGGCGTAGTCTCGTAGCGAGCGAGTCGCGGCTGGCGCGCGAGCACATCTTCACGTCGGCTTACGGAACCTGGGTGCTGATTCAGGGGACTTGCGTGCGGCTGCTGCCGGACGGACAGTCCATCGAGTACTTCCGGTACGGCGGGCCGCAGGCGCTGCACGGTCTGTATGCGGGCAAGCGCGTGCTGTGGGCTTCGGCAGGACAGGCGGGGCTGCTTTCCTTTGCGCGGGACCGGACGATCGAGTGGATCGACGCTTATGATTCGTCAGTCGCGCCGGCACGCTTCGCGGTGCACCAAGGCGACCGTCTGCTGTTCGGGCGCGCCGATCTCACCTACGAAGTAGCCCCCGCGCTGCGGACCTGGGACGCCGGCTTGGGCGAGCCGTTGAAAGTGCAGGGCACGCGCTGGTTCGGTTTGCCGGCGGCGGCGGCGCCGTATGTGGATAGTGCGGTGGCCCCGGACGGGTCGCTTTGGCAGTTGTTGACGAAGGCCGGCGCCGCGCATCTGACAGCGGAGGGGCAGTTCCTGTTCACCGCGGCGGGTCACACGGCGGGGCGGCGGTTGGCGCAGATGCGGCGAATGACGGTGTCGGCCGATGGGCGCGTGTGGGTAGCGTCGACGGAGAACCTGTGGGAGGTGACGCCGGGGACGGAGAGTCCGCAGCCGGTGTACCGGCCGGGCGGGCCGTGGCAGGGCCAGCGGTATGTGGCAGACTTCGTGCAGGATCGGGCGAATGCCTTGTACGCGGTGACCGACGGCGGCCCGTTGCGCTACGCGAGCGGCCAATGGAGCGAGGAGAAATGGCCGGGTTGCCTGCTGGAGAAGGCGGTGGCGACGATGGCTATCGAGGGGGCGAACTCCTGGTGGATCGCCTACCGGAACCGGCCCGCGTTTACGCACGCCAGCCGCTTTGGCAACGGCGGGTGGAACTGCCGGCACTTCGATGCGGAGCATGACTTTCCGGGCCGGGCGGTGTTTCTGCGGTTCGATCGGCGGGGGTGGCTGTGGCGCGGGGATGCGCAGGGGGTGTGGGTGGCGACGGGGCCGGAGAAGAGCTGTCCGCGGGATTGGGTGCGGCTGGGTCCGGCGGAGGGGTTGCTGGACGCGGAGATGACGCCGGTGTTTCTCGAAGAGCCGGATGGCCAGGTGCTGGTGGGCGTGGGGCACATGCTGCAGAGGATACCGCCTGGCCTGGTGAAGCCGTCCCCCACGGAGCCGCCGGCATTTAGCGTGCTCGAGCAAGGCGGCGAAGTGCGGGCGCTCGAAGCGTCCGTGAGGGTGAAGCAGGGCGAGGCGGCGTCGCTGTTGGTGGGGCTGCCGGCCGGTGACTTGCCCGGCGCTTTGCCATCGCTCGAGTATCGCTATGGTGCCGAAGCGTGGAAGCCGCTCGAAGGCTACGCGCTGCCATTGGCCGACGCGGAACCCGGCGCGGTGGCGGCGCAGGTGCGCTTCGCCGGGTCAAATCTGACGCGCGCGCTCGAGGTGCAGGTGCTGCCGGTGTGGTGGCGGGGTTGGCCGGCGCGCATGGCATTCGCGGGCTTGGCGGGCGCGGGCGTATGGATGCTCATTCCGTTGTTCCAACGGGCGGTGTACCGGTTCGGCAAGTGGCGCTATCAGCGGCGGAACTCGCCCGCCTTCACGGCGAATCTGCCGCTGGCGCCGCTGCCGGAATGGCCGGCGGGCACGCTGCTGCAGAAGCGCTATCGAGTTGACGGCATCCTGGCGCGGGGTGGCTTTTCGGACATCTTTGCCGCGACGGACGAAGAAACGGGACAGGCGGTGGTGATCAAACGGCTGCGGCCGCTGCCGTTCACCGCGGAACGGTCGCTGGCATGGCTGAAGAAGCGCTTTCTGCGCGAGGTGGGTGTGGCGAGCCTGTTGCGGCATCCGGGGATCCTGCCGGTGCTCGATGCGTGGTTCGACGATGACGGGATTCCGCACATCGCGCTGCCTAGGGTTCACGGCGTGAATCTGCGCGAGTATCTGACGGAGCGGGCGCCGTTACCGCGGACGCAGGCGTTGCACTTCCTGCGATCGATCGCTGAGACGGTGCAGGCGGCACATGAGCGCGGGGTGATTCATTGTGACCTGAAACCGGAGAACATCATGATCCCGGCGGCGAGCGGCGAGAGTCCCGTGCGGCCGATCGTGGTGGACTTCGGAACGTCCGCGCTGCATCTGCAATCGACAGTACTCTCGGAACAAACGGTGACGGGCGGCACGCTGCGCTACATGGCACCCGAACAATTGCTGGGCCGGTATTCCACCGCCACCGACGTCTATGCCTTCGCCATCACCGCACTCGAGTTGCTAATCGAGGTGCGCTATGACTCGCTCGACCTGCCGATCGACCGCGACTGGGAAGCGAACCTGACCGACTATCTACGCTCGCGCGACCTGCCAGAGGAGACGAGCGCGCTGCTGGTGGCGGCTTTGCGTTGGGACCCGACGCAGCGTCCGGCCGAGCTTCTGCAGTGGGCCACGGCCTTGCTGAGATCGCTCGCCTAAGCCATTCCAGCGTTCTGCTAGTCTGTATCTCGTGAACGCGGCACCGAGTTTGACCCAGTATATTCGCCGGATGCAGACGGGTGATCCTTCGGCGAGCGCTACGGTGTTTGCGCTGGCGGCCCGCCGCTTGCGCAGCATCTCTGCCGCGATGATCTCGCGCGAAGCCGGCACCGGCAGTTTCGACGCATCGGACTTGCTGCAGGAAGCCTATCTGCAGAAAGCCGAACGGCTCGCGCCCGGCCTACCGGTGCGCGACAGTGAGCACTTCTTCTCGCTGATGGCGCGCGGCATGCGCCAGATCCTGATCGACCGTAGCCGTTTTCGTCAGGCTCAGAAGCGTCGCGCGCCAGAGGACTGGGACCCGGAGACGTGGACCGTCAGCCGGCCGAATCCGCGCACGGCGGAACTGGCGCAATTGCGGGAACGCTTGGCCAAGCTTGATCCGCAGGCCTATCGCATTCTCTGCTACAAAACGGACTTCGGCCTGCGCTGGGAAGAGATCGCCCGCCGCACCGGCTTGAGCGTGTGGCAGTGCCGCGCCGAGTACAATCACGCACTGCATTGGCTTCGCAAGCAAATGGCCTAGACGCACCAAAGGCGGCTGCCCGGGGTGGGACAGCCGCCTTGGGATGGACCAGACTGAGCCGGCTTACTTCGGGGTGACGTGGATCAGGGCGCCGGGGTTCGCGTCCTCGAGCATCCACAAGGTGCCGTCGGGGGCCTGTTCGACGTCGCGGATGCGCTTGCCGACGCTCCAGCGCTCGGCGGTCTTGGCTCCGCCTTTGCCGTCGAAGACGATCCGATTCAGCGACATGGTGGCCAGGCCGCTGATGAAACCGCTGCCGTCCCACTGCGGGAAGGCCTGCTTGCCGCGGTAGAACATCAGGTTGCCGGGAGCGATCACGGGCACCCAGTAGAGCACGGGCTTGGCAAACTCGGGGCGGCTGTCGTGGCTGGGGATGGGCGTTTCGTTGTAGTTCTTGCCGAAGGAGACCACGGGCCAGCCGTAGTTCTTGCCCTTCTCGATCAGGTTGAGCTCGTCACCGCCGGAGGGGCCATGCTCCACTTCCCACAGTTCGCCGTTGGGAGCCATCGCGAGACCATAAGGGGCGCGGAAGCCACTGGCCCAGGTTTCCGCCGGCGTGAGGTTCGGGCCGGGGAAGGTGTAGGTGCTGACGGGCTTGGCCGTCTTGGCGACTTCGGTGTCGCGCGGCGGATCGATCAGCGGGATGGTGCTGGCGCCGGTTTTGCCGAAGTTCGGATTGCCGGGGAAGGGCTTGCCATCGAGCGTGAGGCGGAGAATCTTGCCGACGGGCTGGTTGGGGTCCTGGGCGGGGACCATGCGCTGACGGTCGCCGACGGTCATGTACAGCGATTGGCCATCGGGAGCGAAGACGATCTGGCCGCCGGCCTGGCCGCCCTTGCCGCGCGGCATCTGGCGCCAGATCACTTCGTAGTTTTCGAGGCGCGGGCGGCCGACGGTGACCAGCTTGGCGCGCGCCAAGGCTTGGCCGCCGCCGTAGTCACCGGGCTCGATGTAGGTGAGGTAGATGCTTTGATCCGTCGCGAAATGGGGCGAGACGAAGACGCCGAGCATGCCGTTCTGGCCCTGCCAATAGACGGCGGGGGTGTTGCTCAAGGGGGCGATCTTTTCGCCTTGCGCGGAAACCAGCCAGACGGGGCCGATCTTTTCGGTGACCAGCATGCGGCCATCGGGCAGGAAGGCGATGCGCCAGGGCAGGCCGAAGCTGGCCACCGTGGTCATTTTGAAGGGCAGGGTCGATTCGGGGGCCTGTCCGCCCACGTTGGTTTGGCCCCAAACCGCGGCCGTAGCCAGGGTGAGGGACAACGCCGCTCTCGCTAGTTTCATCTTCTATTCTCCTGAGTTCATTCTGAAAGACTTCTCGCCGGGTGGCAATGCGGCGGCAATTTTCGCCAGCTCCCGCGCGATTTCCGCCTCGTCGGCGGGGCGGACCAAGCGGCCGACCTCCTGGCCGTCCTGCAAAAAGACAAGCGTCGGCCACAATTTTACCCGGAAGGAACGGCCGAGCGGGCGGCCTCGGCCGTCTTCGATTTTGAGATGTTGCAGGGTGGGATGTCGCGCTAAAGCCTTGCGCAGTAACGGTTGAGCGGCTTGGGAGAAGCCGCACCAGGGCGCGCCGAACTCAAGCAGGAGGGGACCGCGGAGTTGGTCGATGCCGGCGCGGGACGGTTCGAGGGCGGCATATTGGTCGGTCATGGGGATGGGCTCCTCTCTGGGACTGTTTACAAACTTCGGTTTTGGCAGAGGATCTGCAAGTACGTCTCCAAGAACGGAGGCTAGCAATGAAACTGAGCGAAACAAAGCTGGGGCAGCCGAGCCGACGCCTGCTTTGCGCCTCGGCGATCGGAGCGGCGATCGGTTGGGCGCAGGAGCCGGAAGTGACGTTCAAGTCCGAGACGCGCCTGGTGCCGCTGACCGCGACGGTGATCAATTCCCGGGGCCAACTGGTGCCGGACCTCCCACGTAGCGCCTTTAAGGTTTTTGAGAACGGCGTGGAGCAGCCCATCAAGGGCTTTTCCCGCGAGGACGTGCCCGTGTCGCTGGGGCTGCTGGTGGATAACTCGGCTTCGATGCGCAATCGCCGGGCGAAGGTGGAAGCGGCTGCGGTGGCGATGGTGAAGGCGTCCCATCCGCGCGACCAGGTTTTCGTCGTCAACTTCAATGATCGCGTCTATCTGGATGTGCCGTTCACTTCGGACATCGGGCAGATGGAGAAGGGGCTGGCGCGAATCGATCCGAGCGGCGGTACGGCGTTCTACGATGCCATCAACCTCGCGCTCGACACGGTCCGGCAGGGAAGGCATGACAAGCGGGCGCTGCTGCTGATTACCGACGGCAACGACACGGCGAGCGATACCGGCTTTGAGGCCGTGCTCGCGAAGGCCATGCGGGCCAACGTGACGATCCACGTGATCGGGCTGCTCGCGACGGAGGAGCCGCGCGAGGCGCGGAAGGCCCAGCGCTCGTTGAAGGCGATCGCCGATTCGACGGGCGGGTTATCGTTCTTCCCGACCGAAGTGGCCGAAGTGGAGAAACTGACGGTGCAGGTGGCGCATGCAATCCGGAATCAGTACGTGATCACGTATTCGCCGCTGAACGCTTCGCTCGACGGCAGCTATCGCAACGTGCGCGTCACGGCCAAGGGGCCACATCATCCCGTCGTGCGGACGCGGGCCGGCTATTACGCCCGCCCGCAAACCAGCGAACCCGTTCGCATCTCCCAGCGCGGCTGATGGAAGTAGCTCACCGATGGGACAACGCCGCCTCGCCCTCCACTACCGCGGCAAGTTGATGAACCATGTCGCGGAGGGTTTCCGACTGCGCTCCCAACTGGACAGCGGCCGAGGCGCCCTCTTCGGCATGGGCAGCCGTGCTTTGGGTCACCTGATCCATGCGGTTGAGCGCACGCGTGATGATGTCGATGCCCTTGGCCTGCTCGAGGCTGGCGGCGTGCATGTCCTCGACGAGGGCTCTGATGCCCGCCGACTCGTCGGTGACGACGCGGATCGATGAGGCGACCTGATCCATGCGCAACTTGCCGGCCGACGACTTGGAGATCGACTCTTCAATCATCGCCGTGGTGTCGCGGGCGGCCTGGGCCGAACGCTGAGCCAAGTTGCGCACTTCGTCCGCGACGACGGCGAAGCCCATGCCGGCCTCGCCGGCCCGGGCGGCTTCGACGGCGGCGTTCAAGGCCAGGAGGTTCGTTTGGAAAGCGATTTCGTCAATCACTTTGATGATCTTGGAGATTCGGCCGCTCTGAGCTTCGATATCGGACATGGCCGTGACCATGTCGTTGAGCGCATGATTGGCGTGGACGAACTCACCCTGCGACCGCCCCACGAGTTCCACGGCTCTCCGCGAATTGTCAGAATTTTTGCGGGCCATCGCGTTGATCTGTTCGCTGGTGGCGGAGGTCTCTTCAATGGAAGCCGCCTGTTCGCTCGCGCCCTGAGCGAGCGCCGTGGCCGAGGCGGAGAGTTGGACGGTGGCTTGATCGACATTGCGCGCGCCCTGGCCGAGAATCGAGGCGATGCCGGAGAGGCGCAGGCTGATGCGGTTGACGATCCAGCCGACCAGCACGCCGACCAGCGCGGCCAGCGGCAGAATCCAGTACAGTGCCGTGCGCATGGAGGCCTGAATCGCGGGCGTCAGGCGCGACAAGCTGGAGCGCAGCACAAAGACACCGTGGATCTGACCGGCGGTCCAGTTTTCCATGGGAAAGCCGAGGACATCGCGTCCGTTGCCGGAGGGACTGTTTTGGGGATGGCCATGGCACGCGAGACAATCCTTCGACAAGCGGATCGGGCGCGCGTAGACCACCTCGCCCCGCTCCTCGTCGACCCCGAAGTAGTCCTCGGCGGACCCGCTTTCGAGATGGTTCAGGATGGCCAGTTCTTCGGGCCGCGGCTGGTGTTTGGCATTCCGGGGAGACCGGGCGGCGATGTGAAACTGGTAGCCCTCACGCGCGGCCACCAGTTCGATGGCTCGCCAAGCTGCAACCACCGGAACCGTCTGGAAAACTTTGGCGTCGCTGTTGCCGGCCGTGCCGGTCGCGTTCAGCAGATCGGGACGGAAAACTCCGTCGTTGCGCATCGCCGAGACGGACTCGCGAATGTTTTCGGCACCGAGCAAAACTCCGCGCATCGAGCCGCGAGTCAGGTCGATTCCCTGCTGGCGGATGATCGACCGCTGCACCAGCGTGCAAATCAAGGTAGCCGCGCCGATGGCACACAACGAAGTGACCACCAGTTTCGCGCGGAGAGACCAAGTAGACATGACGTCCTCCACGATGCTCATCGACTGAGGCGCCCACTCCATGAGTCGCCGCGTGTGTAACGAAATGGCCGCCTGCATGATCTACAGGCATGACGCGCCAGTATCTCTCCAGCATTGTGCTTCTGATTTTGACGGCGCTATCCGTCGTGCTGTGCCTCGTGGTAGCCGCTCCGTTTCTCCCGGCGTTGATCTGGGCGTTGACGATGGCGGTGGCGGCGCATCCCGTCCACCAATGGATCGCGGCTCGCGTTCGCCGTCCGGAGATCGCCGCCGGCTTGGGCGTGCTGTTGGTGGCGCTCTGTTTGCTCGCGCCGGTGGTGCTGCTGGGCTATCGGGTCACCGAAGAAGCGTCCGCAACGGTTTCAGGCCCTACGCGAGTACGTGCAATCGGGTGACTTCGAAACCAGCATCAAAAGCGACCCCCGCCTGTCAGGAACCTGGGCCTGGTTGCGCGCCCACGTGAATCTGGAAGAGGAAGCCAAGGCCGCCGCGCACGGCTTGCAGCAGCGCTTGGGCGGCTGGTTGAACGCGAGCGGATGGGCGCTGATCCAGTTGATTGTCGCCTTGTTCACGCTGTTTTTCTTCTTTCGCGATCGCGACCATTTTCTGCGGGCCTTGCGCGCGTTGCTGCCGCTGTCCAGGCGCGAGGCGGACGAGACGCTCGAGCAGGTGCGCGGCATGATTCATGCCGTGGTGTACGGCAACGCGGTGGTCGCGGCGGTGCAAGGCGCGCTCGGCGGCTTGATGTTCTGGTTTTTGGGCATTCCGGCGGCGCTGCTGTGGGGCGCCGTGATGGCGATTTTCTCGCTGGTACCCAACATGGGCGCCTTCGTGATCTGGCTGCCGACGGCGGCCTGGATGGCTTTCCAGGGCGAATGGCTGAAGGCGGGTCTGCTGGCCGTGTGGGGCGCGGCGGCGGTGGGCAGCATCGACAACCTGCTGTACCCGATGCTGGTGGGTCAGGAGATGCGCATGCACACGGTACCCGTCTTCATTGCGACGATCGGTGGCCTGGCGATTTTCGGCGCCGTGGGACTGGTGCTGGGTCCGATGTCCTTCGCCTGCGCGATGGCTCTGCTGGAGGTCCTGCGCCGGCGGACGGTAAGGTCGCGGCCGGTGGAGCAGGCAGTGGTCGCGGGGACGTAAGGCTCAGTTCTCAGACGGTTGACGGAGATGATCGACGATCCAGTAGTCGATCGAGCCTCGCACGTTGGTCAATTTTAGGCCGCATTCATCGCGCAGAGTCGAGGCGAGGAGTGCGACCCCATCGCTCCCGAAGCCTGCAACTGCGGGACGGTCAGGCACATCCGCCGCCCGCCAATGCAGATCAAGGTCAAAGTGGGCGGAAGATCCCGTACGATCGAGGACGGGGCGACGAAGAATCGCGGAGAGGGCTTGCGCCAAGCCCGCGGTGGTCACTTTCGTGCCGACGATTCTTCCGCTTTGGTCGCTCATTGCCGCGCCCACGCGGCCCTCGTTTTCGGGCGGACGCGGCGGCGAGACCGTGGCCAACTTGATGCCGCCGGGCATCGATTCCAGCGCAAACACGCGCTCCTGGCGCGTTTCCGCGTGCATCCGTAACTGAAATCGTTCGGTGAGCATGTGGCGGAGCATCGTCCGGACCCGGCTGGTGTTTTCGGCGGGAGACAGAATCGGGTAGTCGGAAGTTGCCTGCGCGGAGACCGCGAACGCTCTCTCCTGCGCCCACTTCGGAAGACCGAGAAGCTGACTTGAGGGATTCTTCACGTCATAGGCAAGGGCAATCATGAACAAAAGCGTCGCGCGTGAATCCACGTAGCGGCCCCGCAGAAGCACGGGATTGAAGTCGGGGGTCCGGAACACGGGAGGTGCGTCCGTCGGAACCGGGTGAATCGAGACCAATTCGAAACGCTCGCTCTCCGGCACTGTGGCGTTTTGGGCGGCCGACCACGCGGCGGTGAGAAGCAAGCCCAGCACGGCGGCCCAGACGCACTTGGCCTTGGAAGTTCGCGTTGTCCTCATCGCCAAGCTTATCTATATCTCAATCCCGTGCAGATTGTGGCCAGCGCCCTCAATTGTTACGCTCTGCCGACCAGAGGGATCGTATCTCTGATGGACTCGACATTACGGCATTTGATCGATCTGGGCGTGGCTTATCTGTTGGCGCTGCCTATCGGGTGGGAGCGGGAGCGGGGCGACCGGAGTGCCGGAATCCGCACATTCCCGCTCGTGGCGATTTCGAGTTGCGCCTTTGTGCTGGCCACCGAGAGCATCCTGGGCGATCACGCGGAGGGACGCGCCCGGATTATCGAAGGCGTGATTACGGGGATGGGGTTTATCGGGGGTGGGGCGATTCTGAAGATCGGGAGCTCGGTGAGGGGCACGGCGACCGCGGCGAGTCTGTGGGCAACGGGTGCGATCGGGGTGAGTTGCGGAGTGGAGTCCTACGATATCGCGGTGATCTTGGCCATCGTCACGGTGGTGACGCTGAAGCTGCTGCAGCCGTTGAAGGTGGAAGAGAGCCAGCCGGAGGATCTGGATCAGTCTGCAGAGGGGTCGGGGAGAGGGGTCCTTCCCCCAACCGGAGGGTAGCAAGGCCGTCGCAACGAAAGCCAACTCAATGAGGCTCGGGGTTGCTGCTGGGTAGCTTGGCGGGCTTCGTCCTGCGCCCTGGGCGCGTCGAGTGCGTGCCGTCGAAACGCGAATGCCCGACGCCGCCAACGTGCTCGTGCGTCCGGACCGTGACAGAAACGTTGACGAAGTGGTGCGGAGGTCCGAAGGCGGCTTAGCGCGGAGGCGAGCCGGCCGCCTACACGCGGAGGCAGCCGCGGAACCCGCGCGCGGCGTAATAAGACTCGGCGCCGTTGTGATAGACGAAGACGGTGTCGTAGCGGCGATCGCAGAACAGCGCGCCGCCCAGTTTCCGAATCGGCGCGCGCGTCTGGATCCAGCTCGACGTCTTCAAGTCGAACTCGCCCAATTGCTGAAGGTGGCGATACTGGGCTTCGGTGAGCAGTTCGATGCCGAAGCTGGCGGCGAGGTCGAGCGCGCTGCCGGCGGGCTTGTTCTGTTTGCGTGCGTCGAGCGCGGCCCGGTCATAACAAAGGCTGCGACGGCCCGCGGGACTCTCGGCCGCGCAGTCGAAGAAGTGGACCAGGCCGGTCGCCGGATCGACGCCGGTGACGTCGGGCTCGCCGCCGGAGTCCTCCATCTGCTGCAGTGCCGCGAGCGCCGCGGGCTTCCCTTCGAGACGCTGCAGCACCGCCGACCAGGCGAGGTCCGGGTGACGGCGCGGGTGCTGCGCGAAACGGGCTTCGAGAGTTTTGAGCAGTCTGCTCTGCTGGGCCGGCGTCAGTTTGGGGGCCTTCATACGCTGGTGACCAGCATAGCGCCCGGCAGTTAGTCCTTAAGCCTCAGGAGCGGCGTCACCCGCGTCGCGGAGGACTCGCGTGAGTTCGCGCAGGAGAGTGCCGCCATCGCCCCGGTAAGAGCTGCCGTGCTGGCAAGCGAGCAGCGTGGGATTCAGCTGGGCCAGACGCTCCAGGAGGGAGTGCGTGCGAGTGGCGTGGGCGTAATAGTCGAGCATGCCGCGCAGGCTTTCGCTCGACGTGAGGATCTCGGATTCGGTGACCGGCTCGGGGCGGGAGCCCGGTTGGGCGAAGAGGTCGCCGCAGAGGAGGGTGCCGGTGGTGTGGTCGAACAGGACTCCGCAATCCCAGCCATGGGGGACGTGGGGCGTATCGAGCCATTGGAGGCGGCGATGGCCGAGCGAGAAGACTTCGCCGTCCGTGAGCGAGCGGGGGGTGCGCGAAGCGAAGTCGCCAAGCGAGGTCATCACGCCGATGGCCGAGCCAAAGGGCGTGGCAGCGGGGGCGGCCGCGAGCAAGTCGTTCAAAGCGCCGTACTCGTCGGCTTCGAAGTGCGAGCCGCCGATCCAACGCAGTTGGGAGACGTCGATGACGTGGCCGATCGCCTCGAGCGTCAGCGGGCTCAGGCTGCGATAGCCCGCGTGAAAGAGCAAAGGTTCATCGCCGGTGAGCAGAAATGAGTTCTGCGTAAAGCCGCCGGGCACCACGTCGAACGGCGTGGAGATGCGATACAGGCCTGCGGCGACTTCGTCGACCCGCGTACCCGCGTGGGAATTGGTGATCAAAACATTTCCTTTCTGAAGAGGATGTGTAACGGCGAGCCCGACCGTTACACATAAAATGTGGTGTGGATCACGATGGTCATCAGTGACGCCGATTTAGTGCGGCAAGTCGGCGCCGGCATCGACCGTGACGCCGAAGCCGAGTTCTTTCGGCGCATGGCGCCGCGCGTGCGGCTCTACGGACTGCGCCACCTGCGCAACGAAACAGCTGCCGACGATCTCACGCAGCAAGTGCTGCTGACCACCATCGAGGCCATGCGCGCCGGTCGTTTGCGAGAGCCGGAGAAGCTCGCCTCGTTCGTGTTGGGTACCTGCCGCATGACGGTGCTGGACTTGCGCCGCAACTCTCAACGTCAGGGCCGCTTGCTCGAACAGTTCGGAGCGGATCTCCCCGCCCCGGCGCCCCCGCCGCAGCCGGCACTCGACCAGGATCGCCTGGCCGGCTGCGTTCAACGGCTGAACGAGCGCGAGCGCGCCGTGGTCGTGATGACCTTCTACGACGAGCAAACCAGCGCGAACGTCGCCGGATTCCTCGCCGTCTCCGAAGCGAATGTTCGCGTGATCCGCCACCGCGCCATCCGGCAATTGCGCGATTGTCTGGGAGTGACGGCATGAACTGCCCGGCACCAGTTGAAGTGTCGGTCCTCACCGACTATTGGTTGGGCTTGCTGGAACCTGAGGTCGAGGAGACGGTGGAGCTGCACCTGCTCGGCTGCGACATCTGTGGCGAGCGCCTTCAGGAGGTGATCGCTCTCGCCGGCGGTCTCCAAGAGCTCGGCCGGAGCGGCCGCCTATCCCTGATCGTGAGCGACCGCTTCATCGAGCGCGCGGCCGAGCAAGGCCTGCGCATCCGCGAGTACGCGCCCCCGCCGGGAGGCAGCGTGCAATGCACCGTCGGCGCAGACGACGATCTGCTGTTCGGACGCTTGGTGGCCGACCTGAGCGGAGCGCAGCGGGTCGACCTTGCACTCTGCGATCCACACGGCACCGAGCGGGCGCGCCTGGCGGATATTCCCTTCAGCCCGACGGCGACGAGCGTCGTCTTTCAGCAGCCCATCGGCTATGCCAAGGCCGCCCCGTCAGAAACGTTGGTGGCGCGTCTGCTGGCTCGGGACGAGGCGGGCGGCGAGCGCGTGCTCGGGGAGTATACGTTCCACCATACGCGGACGCTGCCGGGCCCGGGGGCCTGGTAGGCGACTAAAGAGGCGAGTCGAGGTCGGCCACCCAGACGTCGGCGGCGGCCTTGGCGCGGCCGAAGTAAAGCCAGCGGCGATCGGGCGAGAGATCCATGCCGACGAGTTCGTCGGTGCCGAAGCGGTGCAGTTCGCGGTCCTCGTGGGTGCGGCGATCGAGCAGCCGGAGGACGTGGTCCTTGCTCTTGTAGAGCAGGTATCGCTCGCCGTCGAAGAGCTCGATGGCGTCGTCGACGCGGAGGCCAAGGTCAGTGACGGTGTGCGTGGCGAGGTCGAAGATCATGGCGCGAGCATCCTCACGGCGCTTGAGCGGAATCAGCCGTCCCAACAGCCGGACATTGCCGGTCGCCGACCCGCTGAAGCTCAGCGTATGCAGCGGCGGAAGGGCGGCGGCGACGGCTTCAGGCTCGGGGCGGGCGAGGTCGCGCAGCAGGAAGCGTCCGCGATTGGGCTGCGACAGGATCAGGCGTTGGGGAGTAAGCCATTTGATGGAGCCGATGGGCTCAGGGTCCGGCGAAGTCCACTCGGTTCGGCGGCCGCCGTCGAGACCCAGCGTCACGACGGTGTAGCGGACGGGCGTCTGCGCCGTCTTCACGCCGCGCTCGATAAAGCCGATGGTGTTCGGGTCGACGAAGCGCGGGAAAACGCCGGTGATGCCACCAGCGAGGCGGCGCAGGCCGCTGCCATCGGTGGCGCAAAGCCAGATGTCTTCGCTGGTGGTGGACTCGAAGACCAACGCGCGGCCATCGGGCGAAACGCGCGGCCGCACGAAGCTGTTCTCGCCCGTGGTGATGGGAAGCGGCTCGCCCACGGTGACGCGGCGCGCCGGATCAAAGCCCAGCTTTTCGATGTTCCAGGATTCGGTGTCCACCGTATACGCCAGACGCTGGCCGTCGCGCGAAAGGCTGAAAAAGCCGGCTTCGGCTACCGGCAACGGCACGCGGACGGGAGCACCGCGGCCGTCGGCGGCCACGCGCCAGAGCGTCGACGTACCGCCGGCGTCGCTGTTGTAGTAAAGATAACGGCCCGAAGCCGACCAGAACGGGCTCCACACGCGGCCGTTGGCGCCCTTGGTGGCGAGCGACCAGATGACCACCACCGGCGTGCCGCCTTCAGCCGCCATCCGGTAGATGTAGGTGGCGCCCTGGCGATCGATGCCCCAGAACGCGAGTTCGCGGCCATCCGGCGACCAGACCGGTTGCACGGCGTCTTCGAGCGACTGGTCCGAGGTCAACGCCCGCGTCTGCCCCGTGGCGACGTCGATCACGCCCAGTTGTCCGCGACGCAGATAGGTCGTCGCCCGCATGCGCACGAATCCGACGGTGGAATAGGCGATCTGCCGGCCGTCGGGCGACCAAGCTGGATGAAAGCCCACCGCGCTCAGCCGTCGCACGCCGCGGCCATCGGCCTGCATCACGAACAAGCCGCCGCCTTCGCGCTCGCTGCGAAAGGCAATCTGGCGGCCGTCGGGCGAATAAGCCGGCTGCAGGTCGTCCGCCGGACTGTCCGCCGTCAGGTTGCGCGGTTGCTCTTCGGGACGGCCCTGGACGAAGATGTCCCAGTTGCCGGTGCGACGGCTGGCAAACGCGACTGCCTGCCCGCCGGGGACGAGCGACGGATACGCCTCGCGCCCTCCAAGCACCGTCAGCCGGTTCACCTGCCGGGCGGCGGGCAAGGCCTCCGGCCGCGTGGCCCACTCGACGGCTCCGGCGAGCGCAACCGCCGCGGCCACCGCCGGCACCCAGGGTTGCCGCCGCAGGAACTTGGCCGTGCGATAGCTCCAGCCGCCGGGATGAGCCTGCACCGGACGCCGCGTCAGAAAGCGTTCGACGTCTTCGGACAACTGGCGGGCCGTCGCATACCGGGCGTCCGGATCGGCCGCGCGGGCGCGGGCCACGATCGAGGCCAGGTCGGCGGGTACCGGCACGTCGGCGGGCACCGGCGCGTCGGCGGGTACCGGCACGTCGGCGGGCACCGGCGCGTCGGCGGGTACCGGCACGTCGGCGGGCACCGGCGCGTCGGCGAGCAGATCGCCGAGGATCACGCCCAGCGAATAGATGTCGGCCCGCTCGTCCGCCGGCGCGCCGGTCTGCAGTTCCGGGCTCGCATAGCGCCGCGTATAGCCGGGGGCGGCTTCGCCCGCGAGCGCGGCCACACCGAAGTCCAGCAGCTTCGGACTCCCGCTCGCATCCACCAAAATGTTCGAGGGCTTCAGGTCGCCATGCCGCACGCCCTGTCGATGGGCGTAATCGACGGCGTCGCAGATCTGCCGGAAGAGGCGCAGGCGCGCGGAACGAGGCAGGTTCGTTTCGCGGCAATGTGCGTCGAGCGGGGAGCCCGCCACGTACTCCATCACCAGATAGAGGCGCCCATCGCTGTCGCCGGCGTCATGGAGGCGCGCGATGTGGGCGTGTTCGAGGCCGGCCAGGATGCGGCGTTCGCCGCGGAAGAGCACCTCGAGCGTCGACGAACGGAAGCGCAGCACCTTGATGGCGACCGTCTTCGAGATCACCTCGTCGGCGCGTTGCGCCAGATAGACCCGGCCCATGCTGCCGCGCCCCAGTTCGCGCTCGATGCGGTAGGCGCCGATGCGCTCGCCGGCGACGAGTTCTTCGCTTTCGGGCGGCGCCAAGTGAAAGGGCTCGTGACCGAGGAGATCGTCCGTCTCGGAGTATTGGCGCACAATCTGGCCGGCGGCTTCACGCAACTCCAGATCGCCGCCGCACTCCCGGTGGAGCGTCGCTTCCCGCTGACTCGGGTCCGCGTCGAGCACCGCCCCGGCGACGTCGCGGATGCGGCGCCAGCGTTCCGGCGTCAAGTCATCGAGCATGCGATTTTCCGGCTCCTCATCAGGACAGTCGCAAAAACAGGGGCGGGCACGCCAAAAATTCAGCGCGAGGCCTTGGCCTCCGCTGCTTCGGCCGCCGGCGCGGGCCGCAATTGACCGGCGAGCCAGGCTTTGGCCAAGCCCCATTCGCGGGCCACGGTCCGCGGCGAGATGCCCAGGCACTCTGCCGTCTCGTCCACCGAAAGACCGGCAAAGAAGCGCAGTTCCACCAGCCGCGCCTGCTCCGGATCGAGCGCCTCCAGCCGTCCGAGAGCCTCGTCCAGGCTTTCGAAATCGAGGTCGCTCGCGCGGGGGGCGATCACGGTGTGGAGTTGTTCGTCAAAGCGATCGGCTTCGAGTCCACCACCGCGCTTGCCGGCGCCCTTTCGCCTTGCATGATCCACCACGCGGCGGCGCATGACGACGGCGGCGAAGGCGAAGAACTGGCGACGGTCCCGCCAGTCGGCTTTTTCGGCGTTCGCCAGCTCGATGAAGGCTTCGTGCACTAGGGCCGTCGGGTGCACGGTGCGTCCGGAGGCGCCTCCCTGACGCCGCGCCACCCTCCGTAACTCCTCGTAAATTAAAGGGAAAAGATTCTCCCCCGCCCTGCGATCGCCCTCACCCCAGGCGCGCAGCAATTTCGTTAGTTCCTCGTTCAGAGGCTCCTCCACCAAGCGCGGAACACCCAACTCCGCGCCACCTTCCGGCTTGCAATTTTAGCAAATTGCCAATTCTGCCAACGGACGCCGGAGAGGGTAACGGCTCCCCGCAGATGATGGTAAACCTCCGGTCGGGTGGGGGCTAAAGGCTTTTATTTAGTCATGCATGGCAGACTTTCCTACTCGTTTGCGACTTGCCCTAGTGAAGGATTTTCCTCACTCTCATGCACTTCTCTCGCTTACTGACTCTGCTCGCGACGAGCGTTATCGGCTGTGGCGCGTTGCACGCCACCATTCTGCCCACTGCTACCAGTCTTGGTCTCAATCCGGGTGATCAGTACGCCTTCGTCTTTGTGAGCTCCACCCTCACCGCCGCCACGAGCACGAACATCACCACCTACAACACGTTCGTCCAGAACCTGGCCGACTCGGCGAGCATTGGCACGTCACTCGGACTCACCTGGAAGGCGGCGGTTGCCGTCTCGAACACGGTTAAGCCGAACACGAATGCGCCGGTCGCCAGCGGCGTCAAGGTCTTCCTGGTCGATGGCACCAAGGTCGTCAACACGGGCTTCTATTCGAACGTCAACCACCTCGCGGCTATCTCGATCACCGAACTGGGCACCACCTATACGGGCACGGACCGCGTCTGGACCGGTGCCTCGGACGGTTTGGGGAACGAATCCGGTAGCGGCCTGATGGGCAGCGGTTCGCCGGTTTTCGGGCATGCGAGCGGCAAGAACTGGGACCGCGGGTTTACCGACTCGTGGATGCGGGAAGGCAACGCCACGAACACCGAGCAGTACCACCTGTACGCTGTTTCGAACGTTCTGACGGCCAGCAACGCCGTGCCGGAACCGGGCACCTGGGCGATGCTGTTGACGGGTCTGGCGGCGGCGGGGCTGAAGGCTCGCCGTCGCTCCGTCAGCGGACGTTAGCTCAGCGTCGCGGGGATCTCCCCGTCCGGAGGGGATTCCCGCGACAAACTCGGCCGAATTTTAGTCCGAATGGTCCCGAAGTGGCTGGAAGCCAGATGCCCCGGCTCAGCGCCCTGCTAGGCTGACGGATATGCGATTCGGAGGACGGATCTCCCGTTGGATAGCGATCGGGCACGCTTCCCTGGCGTTGGTGTGGGCAGGAACTCCGGAGGGAGTGGCGGCCTTCCGCCGCAAGGATTTCGCCGTAGCTGCCCGCGAGTTGGCCGCTCCGGCGCAACAGGGCGACCCCGAGGCTCAGACCTACTACGGCATGCTGGTGGCGATGGGCCAAGCCGGTCCGCGAGACCTCGAACGCGCCGCCTCGCTCTTCCGAGCTGCAGCTCGCCAGAATCATGCCCCCGCCATGAGCCAACTCGGCATGATGTACGTCATGGGAATGGGGGTTGGCCGCAACTACGCCGAAGCCCGCCAATGGTTCGAGCGCGGCATGACTCTGGGCAATAAAGAGTCGATCACGAACCTCGCCAATCTGTACGAAGCCGGCCTGGGCGTTCCTGCCGACGCCGTCAAGGCGCGGGCGCTCAGACAGCAGGCCGCCCGGATGGGCGAAGCCGTGGCGCAGCGGCAACTGCAGGAGGCCCGTACTGCCGGCGCGGACGAGTTCCGGCGAGCCACCACCGCCCGCTCGGTTCGCGACTTCACCCAAGCCCGTACTCTCGCTCGTGAATCGGCCGCCAAGGGTTACGTCGACGGAATGACGCTCGCCGCCCGGTTGGCTCTGCTCGGCGAAGGCGGTCCGAAGGATTACGCGGAAGCCATGCGCTATGGCCTGGCCGCGGCGCGCCGCGGCGACTCGTACGCCATGCTTCACGTCGGCTATCTGTATGAATTCGGCTTGGGCGTGCCGACGAATCGCGCCGAAGCCCTTCGATACTACGATCAGGCGGCGCGGCTGGGCGAACGGACGGCCGCGCAGATGGCCAAGAATCTTCGCTCGCCAGATTATGATCCCCCCGCGCGCGGCGGCGCCAACGGCGAAGGGTCCCTCGAGAGAAGCTGCCGGCAAGCCGGCGGCGTGCCGGACGGGCCCTTCACCTGCCGTGGCTCCGGCTTCCGCTCCAATTGCGGCTACGAGGCCGGCTCGGGCTACGTCTGCCGTTAGCGCTATTGCTCCCGTAGTGCCTCGGTCGGCTGCAGGCGCAGACTTCGACGCGCCGGACCCCATGCCGCCGACAGCCCCACCGCCATCATCAGCAACGCCACTGCCGGCACCACCACGCCCGGATTGCGGCTCATCAGGCCCAATTGACTCTCGAGCCACAAAGCCACCAGCGCGCCGAGCCCCGCGCCCACCGCCAGTTGTCCGCACGCCCGAGCGAACACGCCGGTCAGAATCTGCCGCGGATCGGCGCCCAAGGCCACCCGGATGCCGATCTCCCGCCGCCGCCGCGTTACCGTCAGCGACATCAGCGCGTAGATGCCGGCCGCCGAGAGCACCAGCACGCTCGCGGTGAGGCAGCCCACGACGCCGGCCTGCAACCGGCGCACCCATTGTTCGCGCCGCAGATCGTCTTCCAGATTCACTGTATGGCGGACATAGAGCGCCGGATCGACGTCTGCGGCCAACTCTCGCAAGCGGCTCTCGAAGCTCAAGGGGTCGCCGTCGCGCAGGTGCACCAGCAGCGTCGCTGGCGTGAGTTCGGCGGGGGCGGCCGGCTGATAGAAGATGAGTGGCGAGTCGTTCATGCCCGGGCTCACGCCGGGAGGAAAGTCGCTGACGATGCCGACGACTTCAAGCCAGGGCCCCGGCGGCTCATGGGGCCGATTCGCCGCGTGACGGATCCGCCGCCCCAGCGCTTGGCCACCAAACAGCTCGCGCGCCAGGGACTGATTCACCACCGCCACCCCTTTCTCCGCCTCGCGCAGGCCGCGCCCCGCGAGCAGCGGCACCTGAAACGAGTCAAGAAAGCGATGGTCCACGCGGTTGAAGCGCACCTCATGCAGGCGCGCCGCCGCTGTTTCCTCAATCTCGATCCGCGTCTGCTGTTCGGCGCCGGGGATCGCGAGCGCATAGGTCACACCGGCCACGCGCGGCTCAGTCGCCAAGCGCCGCATCAGCTCGGCTTGACGCTGACCCAGGCGCGCGTCGTTCGTCTCTGCGAGCCCCAGTTCAGCCGAGAGATACTCGCGCGCGGCGAAGCCCGGCCCAATCAGGCCATCGCGGATGTCCTGGGAGGTCATCGAGACGGCCGTCGGCAGAAACGCCACCACCACGCCCACTTGCCCCACGATCAGCGCCGTCCACACTTTGCCGAGTTGCAGTCCGGCGCCCGAGCTGACCGCTCGTAAGCCTTGCTGCACGTCGCGCCGCGTGGCCTGCCAGGCGGGGATCGCGCCCACCAGCGCCGCCGCCAGCACACCCAACCCGGCCGCAAACCACGCCGACTCCGGCAGCAGCCGGAAGCTCACCCAGAACGGCAGGTCTTCCTGCAGATGCCGCGTCGCTTCGCCCAGTTGCCGCAAGCTGAGCCCTGCGATCAGCACGCCTGCCGCCGCCGCGATGCCGGCCAGCACCACTGCTTCCATCAGCAATTGCGCGACGATCCGGCCGCGGCTCGCGCCCAGCGCCGTCCGCACAGCCATCTCCACCTGGCGCGTCGCTGTGCGCGAATACACCAGAATCGCCACATTCAAGCAGACCAGGACCAGCAGCGAGATCATCAGGCACTGCAAGGCGTAGACACCGGCGAGGTCAGCCGTTTCGTGCAACCCCAGGTGCGGCAGCGGATAGGGCAGCACGCGCGGTTGCAGGTGCGCGTAGAGCTGCGGGGTCGTTTGCGCCTGCTGGCTGACCAGCGCCTTCAACTCGGCTTGGGCTCCGTCGAGCGTGGCGCCCGGCGCTAAGCGTCCGAAGACCATCACCCCGGCGGGTCCGGTCAGCGGAGCCGGCGCCGGCGCCGCACGCAGCGGCACCCAATAGCGATGATTCACCGGGAAGGCGAAGTGCTCCGGCATCACGCCGGCAATCGCGTAAGCCTGGTCGCCGAGCCGCAGCGTCCGCCCGACGATGGCCGGATTCGCCCCGAAGCGTTGGCGCCAGATCCGTTCGCCGATCACGACCACCGGCGGCGCGTTCTCCCGCTCGTCATCGTCGGTGAGATAGCGGCCCAGCAACGGCCGCACGCGCGCCAGGCGAAAGCCGGAAGCCGTCATCGCCGCCACCCGCACATTCTCAGGCGTCGCGCCCGGCTGCAGCAGATTCATGTTCACGGTGCGGAAGGCGCCCCATTCGGCCACCGACTTCAACTGCTCCCGCCAGGTGCGGGCTTCGGCCAACAGCCGGGTCTCCTGCCGATGCCCGGCCGCGTCCCACAGCTCCACCGACACCAGGCGGTTGCTCTCCGGCAGCGGCACCGCCGAAGCGCGGTAGTTGCCGTAGATGACGCTAAAGCCGCCCGCCGAGATCGCCACTCCCACGGCGATCCCAAAGCCTCCCGCCAACGCGAGCCCGGGATACTTCAGCAGCATCCGCCAACCCAATTTCAAATCGAGCCACCAGGCCCGGCTGATTTTCATGTCTTTCTCATACGAACCGGACGCGCCGCAATTACGCGCAAGATGGAATCCGTCAGTTATTCTGGGTCTGGATGAGAGCGGCAGTATTGTTTCTGCTGACCCCGGTCTTACCGCTTCCTGCCGAGGAACGGTACCGAGTCTCCACGGTCGCGGGAGAATGGTCGAACCTGAATGGCCACTATAGTGGCGACGGCGGCCCAGCCGCCCCGGCGCGCGTTTCGTCCCCCGGCGCGCTCGCGTGGGGTCCACAGGGCGACCTCTACCTGGCGGATACGGGCAACGGCGCGGTTCGGGCAATTAACTCGGCGGGCATCATCCGCACCGTCGTTGGCGGACGCGGATCTCGCGCCGACAGCCTCGCGCCGGATCAAGACCTCGTCTTTGACCACCTCGGCAACCTCTATTTCTGCGAGGGCGTGAAAGGCCGTATCCGGCGGGTTTCCCGCGACGGAGCGGTGACGACCATTGCCGGCGACGGCAAGTTGCGAGGGCGAGAACGGGAGGGCCGGCCCGCCACCGCCGCAGCCATCAGTTGGCCGGTGGACGTGCATGTCGATCGCGACGGCTCTGTCTTTTTCCGCGAATCGCAGACTGACGAGGCATGGAAAGTTGCTTCCGATGGCCTGATGCGTCTTCTGCCCGCGCCCGCCAACGAAGCTGACGCCCTGCGCCGGATCCAGCCGCCTCGCAGCGCCACCGATCGTCAAGGAAATCTCTACGTCGTCGACCGGCATACCCACCGCGTGCTCCGGGTCGATCCCACCGGCCACGTCACTCCTTTCGCTGGCCGTGAGCAGTCGCCTGCTAGTGGGACGCTCACAGAAAGCGGCGAAGGCGGCCCGGCTCTCGACGCGATCCTGAACCCGCTCTCGGTCGCCTTGGATTCTGAGGGGCGCCTTTTGATCAGCGGCGGCAGTATCTGGCGAGTGGAACCGGACGGCCGCCTCACTCACCTGCTCGGCATGGTGACAAGGCCTTCGGCTCCTTTCGATTACGCCGGCTTGGATCCGCGGCGTTTCCGGCTCACTTGGGACACCTCAATGCTTCCTGACTCGCACGGAAATCTCTACCTCTCCGAACGCCCGCGCCATCGCGTGCTGAAGCTGAGCAAGGCCGGTGAGCTCACTACAGTAGTGGGCTTGGGCGAACCGCCTCTGGAACAGGAGGGAGGCCCCGCCATTTCAGCCCGCTTTGCCCACATTCTCGAAGTTGTGGCGCAACCAGACGGCCAGTTGCTGGTGCTTGATACGCTCAATGACCGTGTTTTCCGCATCTCTCAGAAGGGCACGATTCATCGAGTCGCCGGGACCGGAAGTTCGACCAAACATCATCGACGGATCGTCAAGAAAGAGAGCTTTAGCGGCGATGGCGGTCCCGCCACTCTCGCCGAACTGAGCTACCCCGCTAGCATGGCCGCTGACAGCGAGGGCAACGTTTATCTCGCCGACTCGGGGAACAATCGCCTTCGACGGATTTCCGTCCGCGATGGCCGGATCGAAACGATTGCTGGCGGCGGGGAGCTGAGCGCAGCCACCACAGGCATCTCTGCGCTCACGGCGTCGCTCCAGTTCCCCGATTGCCTGGCCCGCGACCGTCGGGGAAACCTCTTCTTCGCCGATGGTCTGACGTCCATCCGCAAGCTCGACCCGCGGGGCATCATTCACTCCCTACCAGACCTGCCCCACCCCCGGAGGTTGGCGCTTGACCCTCAAGGCACGCTCCACGCCCTCGACCGTGACGGCCGGAAGATCTGGAGGCTCGAACAGAAACGCGGCTGGCAAGCTCTCTCCGGGCCCGCCTTTGTCGGTTTGCAGGCTCTCTCGCTGACCTTTGACTCCGCGGGTAACCTCTACGTCGGCGAACTCGGACGCCTGCTGCGCATCACCAAGGGCGGACGCTCCGAGGTTATCGCGGGCGGAGACAGCCGCCAGTTCATCGAAGAAGGACCGGCCCTCGGTGGCGCCGTCTATCCCTACTCGATTTTCTGCGGGCCCCAAGGCGATATCTACTTCGCCGAACCGGGCCTCGTCCGGAGACTCACCAAACTGCCGCCCCTAGCTCATTAGCCAGATGTTCTTGCCGTAGAGCGCCACGCGCGCATCCGACGTGATGAGCGTGAGATTCTCCACTTGCGCCTGCGCCACCAGCATCCGATCGAACGGATCGCTGTGGTGCGGAGGAAGATGGGCCGTGGCATTCGCATGAGCCCGCGAGATCGGCAGCCACCCGAACTCCGATTCATCGAGCACCTGGTCAAACGCTGACGGCAAGTGCAGTTTGCCCAACCTTTCCTTCATCCGCAGTTCCCAGAGGGTGGCGGTGCTGATGAAGACGGCGTTCTCGGGGTGGCTGATCCAGTGGCGGACGTTGCTCTCAAGACGTGCGGGATCGCCGAGCCACCACAGGAGAATATGAGTATCCAAGAGCAGCTGCATTACATGCCGAAGGCTTCCGCTACGTCGGCAGGCAGTTCGTCAAAGTCTTCGGCTATGCGAATTTGCCCTGTCAGCGCCCCTGGCTGTCGTGGCGCCCGCGCGCCCTGGTAGGGCACAATCCGCGCCACCGGCTTGCCCGCCTTGCCGATAATGACTTCTTCGCCGCGCTGAACAGCCTCGATCAGGGCGGAAAGCTGCGCCTTCGCTTCGGAAATGTTGCACATTACCACGATTCAATCGTATTCTACCAGACCAGATCTGGTCTAGTCTTTTGTCAAGCATCTGTCCCTATTGCATTCCCATAGGAAGTCTGGCACCATACCTATGGTTAACCCATAGGACATCGTATGCCTGACAAAGCCGACATCTGGCAGGGCACTCTCGCCCTCATGGTCCTCAAGACCCTCGAATCCCTCGGACCTCTCCACGGCTACGGCATTGCCCGCCGCATCGAACAAACCAGCGGCAGCCAACTCGCCCTCAACTACGGCACCCTCTACCCCGCCCTCCTCAAGCTGGAACAGGAAGGCGCCATCGCCTCCGAGTGGGGCCTTTCCGACAACAACCGCAAGGCCAAGTTCTACCGCCTCACCCGCGACGGCCATCGCCGGCTCGCCGCCGAAACCCAGGAATGGCAGCAGACCACCGCGATCATGGCTCGCTTCTTCGAGCCCGGAAAGGACCCCGCGTGAGAACCCTCCGCGCCGCCTTCGCCCGTTTCCTCGGCCTCTTCAACCACGCTGACCGCGACGCCGACTTTGCCGCCGAGCTCGAAAGCCACCTGCAACTCCACATCGACGACAACCTGCGCGCCGGAATGCCGCCCGCCGAGGCTCGCCGTCAAGCTTTGCTCCAGTTGGGCGGCGTCGCCTCCACCCGCGAGGCCTACCGCGACCGCGGCGGCGTCCCCTGGCTCGAACACTTCCTGCGCGACCTGCGCTTCGCCGCGCGGCAACTCCGCCGCCAACCCGGCTTCGCCCTCACCGCCATCTTCGTCCTCGCCGTCGGCCTCGCCGCGAGCCTCGCGATCTTCTCGTTCGTCGACGCCGCCCTCGTCCGTCCCCTGCCCTACCCGAACCCCGACCGCCTGATGAGCGTCATGGGCAAGACTACCGCCTTCCCGCGCTCCAAATCTCTCCTACCTCGACTTCCTCGACTGGCGCCAGCAGAACACCGTCTTCGAATCGCTGGAAGCCTACACCGGCGGCGGCTTTCTGCTGCGCACCCCCAGCGGCACCGAACCGGTAACCGCCGCCCGCGTCTCGGCCGGCTTCTTCCGGGCGCTCGATATTCGCCCACTCCTGGGCCGGGACTTCACTGACGGCGAAGACCGCGCTCAAGTCGTCCTGATCAGCTACGGCACCTGGCAAAGCCGCTTCGGCGGCCGTCGTGACCTCGTCGGCCAAAGCATCGCCCTCAGCGGCGAACCCTACACCGTCATCGGCATCCTGCCCGCCGACTTCCAGTTCGCTCCCCGCGGCAATGCCGAGTTCTGGACCCCCCTTAACCCTGGCACCCGCGGCTGCATGACCCGCCGTGCGTGCCACAACCTCGATGGCCTCGCCCGGCTCAAGCCCGGCGTAACGCAGCAGGCCGCCCTCGCCAACGTCGTGCAGATCGCGCAACAGCTTGAGCGACAATTCCCGGACTCAAACCGCGGCCAATCCGCCACCGTCGACCCGCTCGCCGACGTGATCCAAGGGCGCCTTCGCCCGATCCTGCTGCTTCTGTTGGGCGGCGCCGGACTGCTGCTGCTGATCGCCTACCTGAACGTCGCCAGCCTCCTGCTCGAACGCGCCGAGAATCGTCGCCGCGAGATGGCCGTCCGCGCGGCGTTGGGCGCGTCTACGGTCCGCACCGTGAGCCAATTCGCCACCGAAGGACTGCTGCTCGTGCTGGCGGCCACCGTCATCGCCCTGGTCACAACGCATTGGGTCGTCCAACTCATGCTCGCGCTCATCCCCAAGGACCTTCGCGAGAGCATGCCCTACTTCGCGAGCCTCGGCCTCAACAGCCATGTGCTGATCTTCGCCGCCCTGGTCGCGCTCGCCGGCGCGATTGTCTTCTCGCTCACTCCCGCGCTCTATCTCGGCTGGAATCCGCGCGGTCTGGCGGAAGGCAGCCGCGGTTCGGCGGGCATGTCCTGGCGGCGGCTGGGCTCGAAGCTGGTCGTCGTCGAGCTGGTCACCGCGATGGTGCTGCTCGCCGGCGCCGGACTGCTGGGCCGCAGCCTGTATCGACTGCTGAACGTCAACCTCGGCTTCGCGCCCGATCATCTGGCGACCCTCTACATCGCCGCCCCGCAGACGCGCTATCGCGAGGATCCGGCTCAAGCCGCGCTCGCCCGGCGCGTGGTGGAAGCGGCTGAGTCCCTCCCCGGCGTCCGCTCGGCCGCCGTCACCAGCGTGCTCCCTGTCAATTTCAACGGCAACACCAGGTGGATCCGCGTCGTCGGCCAGCCCTTCCACGGTGAGCACAACGAAGTGAATCAGCGCGACGTCAGCACCGCCTACTTCTCCACCCTCGGCGCCAAGCTGAATGCCGGCCGCTACTTCACCGCCACCGACGACCTCAGCAAGCCGCGCGTCGCGATCATCAACCAAACCCTCGCCGACCGCTACCTCCCCGGCGTCAACCCCCTCGGCCAACGCATCGGTGACATCGATCTGTCGCCCAAGTCGATCAGCGAAGTCGTCGGCGTGGTAGCCGATGTCCGCGAGGGCCCGCTTGATGCCGACGTCTGGCCCGCGATTTACTACCCGATCGAACAGAGTACGGACTCCGGCTTCTCGCTCATCGTCCGCACGGCCGGCTCTCCCGGCGCCATCCTGCCTTCGCTGGCCGCCGCGGTCCGCGCCATCGACTTCGACCTCGGCCTGCGCAACGA
>CBDDIZ010000020.1:0-115015 GCA_965229305.1 Bryobacteraceae bacterium
CGTACTCTTCGCGCGCGCAGGTGGAAAGCTTCTCGTAGGTGTAGCGCGCGATCGTCTGATACTGCAAAAACGGCTGCGGACTGTCTTGACACGCGCTAAACCGCAGCCGCGTGAAGAAAGTGTTGCCCTTGGTCACCGTCATATCGGTGGCCGCCGCCAGCCACTCCTCCGGAAACGGCGCCAGCGTCCCATGATGATGCAGGTCGCCGCCCTTGGGCATCGCGTAGAGGAAGGCATAAAGCTGCTGTGGGGTGGCCTCGCGTTTCACACGCTCAAAGACAGCGCTGAAGTCGCTTTGCGCCTGCAGACTTGCCCCCAAGAAGAAAGCTCCAGTGAGGCAAAATCCCGCGAGGCGTAGAAACATTTTCCCAAGTCCCTGGTTTGGCATTCTTCCATGATGACGCGGCCGAATGCGACAATGGAGCGTATGAACGAAATCATCAAGATCACGGGCCGCGAGATCCTGGACTCGCGTGGCAACCCTACCGTGGAAGCCGAAGTATTGCTGGCCGATGGCAGCCAAGGCCGCGCGGCAGTTCCTTCCGGCGCTTCCACCGGTGAGCACGAAGCGGTTGAACTGCGCGATGGCGACGCTAAGCGTTACCTGGGCAAGGGCACGCTGAAGGCGGTGGCCAACATCAATAACAAGATCGCCAAGGCTCTGGTCGGGCAGGATGCCGAGAACCAGACCGCCATCGACGCGGCCATGATCAAGCTGGACGGCTCCGCCAACAAGGGCAAGCTGGGCGCCAACGCCATCCTCGCCGTCTCCATGGCCACCGCGCGCGCCGCGGCCGACAGCTTGATGGTGCCGCTGTATCGCTATCTCGGCGGCGTCAACGCCAAGGTGCTTCCCGTGCCGATGATGAACATCATCAACGGCGGCGCTCACGCCGATAACTCGGTTGACCTGCAGGAATTCATGATCGCCCCTTACGGCGCGAACTCCTTCTCGGACGCCTTCCGCATGGGCGTGGAAGTGTTTCACAGTTTGAAGGCCGTGCTCAAGAAGCGCAGTTACTCCACCGCGGTCGGCGACGAAGGCGGCTTTGCGCCGAACCTGAAGTCGAACGAAGAAGCCATCGAAGTGATTCTCGAAGCCATCACCAAGGCCGGTTACAAGCCCGGCAAGCAGGTGGCCCTCGCTCTCGATTGCGCCGCTAGCGAATTCTACGACAAGGCCAAGAAGAAGTACGTCTTCAAGAAGAGCGACAAGAGCGAACGCACCAGCGCGGAAATGGCCGAATTCTGGGCCGGCTGGGCCAAGCAGTATCCCATCATCTCGATCGAAGACGGTTGCGCCGAAGACGATTGGGGCGGCTGGAAGCACCTCACCGACATCCTCGGCACTAAGACGCAGTTGGTGGGCGACGACTTGTTCGTCACCAACACCGAGCGTCTCTCTCGCGGCATCAAGGAAGGCATCGGCAACTCGATCCTGATCAAGGTGAACCAGATCGGCACCCTCACCGAAACGCTCGACGCGATGGCCATGGCGGCCAACGCCGGCTACACGTCGATGGTTTCGCACCGCTCCGGTGAGACCGAAGACGCCTTCATCGCGGACCTCGCCGTGGCCACCGGCGCCGGCCAGATCAAGACCGGCTCGGCTTCGCGCACCGACCGCATGGCCAAGTACAACCAGTTACTCCGCATCGAAGAGAACCTGGGCGCTTCGGCGAAGTTCGCCGGCCGCTCCGCCTTCAAGCAGTCCTGGTAACTCCATCCTCATTCCGGCGGGCCTTCGGGCCCGCCCTTCGGACCAAGCACCTCCATGAAAAAGAAAGTCATCCTCACCATCCTCGACGGTATGGGCTATCGCGAAGCCAAGGAAGGCAACGCCGTGGCCGCCGCGAAGAAGCCGACCTTCGATTACCTCCAGGCCAACTATCCCTGGACGTTGATTGAAGCGTCCGGGCCCTGGGTCGGTCTGCCGGAAGGCCAGATGGGCAACAGCGAAGTGGGCCATTTGAACATCGGCTCCGGCCGCATCATCCAGATGGACGTTACCCGCATCGATGCCGCCATCGCCAACGGCTCCTTCTTCGAGAACCCCGTCTTCAAGCAGGCCATGGCCACTCGGCGCCTGCACCTGTTCGGTCTGGTAAGCGATGGCGGCGTGCACTCGATGAACACGCACCTTTACGCGCTGCTCGAAATGGCGAAGCGGGAAAAGGTTGCCGAAGTCTACGTGCATGCGTTCATGGACGGCCGCGATACGCCGCCCAATTCGGGCGCCGGCTTTATTGCTGAACTCGAAGCCAAGATCAAGGAAATCGGCGTGGGGCAGATCGCTTCGGTCAGCGGACGCTATTACGCCATGGATCGCGACAAGCGCTGGGAGCGCGTCGCGAAGGCTTACACCGCCGTCGTGCTCGGCACGGGCGCGCATGCTGCTTCGGCCGCCGCGGCGGTGCAGGCCGCTTACGACCGTGGCGTCACCGACGAGTTCATCGAACCGGTCACCATTCTGGACCAGGGTCTGGTGCAGGACGGCGACTCGATCCTCTTCTACAACTACCGCGCCGACCGGGCTCGCGAACTCACCCAGATGATTCTCGATCCGAAGATCGCGGAAGCCGGCGGCGTGCCCATGCGCCACAACCTGCGCTATACGATGATGACCGAGTACGATCGCACCTTCGGTCTGCCGTTCGCTTTCGCTCCCGAAACCCACACTGGCCTGCTCGCCGATGCACTCGCCGCCAATCACCTGAAGGCGCTGCGTGTTGCCGAAACCGAGAAATATCCGCACGTCACTTACTTCTTCAACGGCGGGAATGAGACGGTGCCGGAAGGCGAAGCCCGGCAAATGGTCGCTTCGCCCAAAGTCGCCACCTATGACCTGCAGCCCGAGATGAGCGCCACGCAAGTCTGCGATGTCGTCGTCAAGGCGATTGAGAGCGAAGAGTATGACGCGATCGTCGTCAACTTCGCGAATCCCGACATGGTGGGCCACACCGGCGTGTTCGAAGCCGCGGTGAAGGCTGTGGAAGCTTGCGATGTCTGCCTCGCGCGGCTCTGGGCTGCGATCCAGCAGCACCCTGCCACCTGGATCATCACCGCCGACCACGGCAATTCGGAAACCATGATCGATCCCGAAACCGGTCTGGTGCATACCTACCACACCACCAATCCTGTGCCTCTGATCCTGGTCGACCCGGCCCGGCCCTCGCTGCGCAGCGGTGGTTCGTTGCGTGACATCGCGCCCACCATGCTCAGCGTCCTCGGCGTTCCCGTGCCGCCGGAAATGACCGGCCGCGACCTTCGCGCTTAACCGGCCACAGGCGTAGAATAAGGGGCACTATGCACAGCCTCACCCGTCGCGGCTTGCTTGCCGCCTCCGCCGTATCGCTCGCCACCCGACTGCAAGCGGCGGACACCGCCAGCGGCCTGAAGGGTCACGTTCACCATTCCGTTTGTAAGTGGTGCTATTCGAAAGTGCCGCTCGAAGACCTTTGCCAGCAGGCCAAGGACATCGGGCTCACGTCCATCGAACTGCTCGGCCCCAACGACTGGCCGACCCTCAAGAAGTACAACCTCACGTGCGCCATGTCCTCGAACCCCACCATCGACGGACTCGGCGGCATTACCAAAGCCTTCAACCGCGTCGAGCATCACGACAAGCTCGTTGAGGCTTACACCGATCTCATTCCCAAAGCCGCCGCCGCGGGTCTGCAGAACGTCATCTGCTTCTCCGGCAATCGGGATGGCTTGGCCGACGAGAAGGGCCTGGAGAACTGCGCCATAGGTCTCAAGCGTCTGATGGCGCTTTGCGAAAAGCACAAGATCACCCTGGTGATGGAGCTCCTGAATTCCAAGGTGAATCACAAAGACTACATGTGCGATCACAGTGAGTGGGGCGTGGCGCTCTGCAAAGCGGTGGGCTCGGAGCGGTTCAAGCTGCTTTACGACATCTATCACATGCAGATCATGGAGGGAGACGTGATCGCCACCATCCGGAAGCAGCATCCCTACTTTGCTCATTACCATACGGGTGGCGTGCCCGGCCGCGCCGAGATTGACGAGACGCAGGAACTGAACTACCCGGCCATCATGAAGGCCATCGTCGACACCGGCTTCCAGGGCTTCGTCGCCCAGGAATTTATTCCCAAGCGCCCCGATGTTTTAGGCTCCCTCAAGCAGGGTGTGCGCATCTGCGATGTATAAGTGATTCCTGCGCTCATCTTCGCCGCTGCGGCGGTTATCCTGCTGGTCTCCGCCCTGCTGTTGGGCCGTAATCTTTACCGCCGCGGCCGTCAGGAAGCCGTCGGCGACTGGCGCGTTGTCGAATCGATCGGCCACGAGCTGTCCGGCCTGCCGGGCGCGGCGCCGCTCTCGCGCGACCTGATTCATCTGGCCCGCGCGGAACTCGGCTTCCCTCTGCATCCGGTTCGGCTGCGCGAATTGCTGCAAGAGGCGGTTCGCCGCGCCGCCGAACGGGGCGTGCAAGTGCAGGTGCACGAAGGGGGCGACCCGCATGTCGCCGCGGACGCCGACGCCCTCGGGCACGCCTTGGACATCGCGCTGCGCCACGCCGCTGCCGGTTCGCGCGTGCTGCTCACCACCGATGGCGCCCGCGCCGAGGTGATTCTCCAAATGGCTTTCGAAAGCCGTCAGGATGTGGCCGTCCTGCGCCGGATTGTCCAGGCTCACCGCGCCGACTTCACCAGCACGGAGACTGAGGTCCGTCTCAGTTTCCCGCTCCGCTAAACGCAAATTATCCTGAAGTGCCTGGGTTTCCAGGGCTTATCCCCTCAGTGGAGGGTCGGCGAAGGACGGAAATTTGCCGGCCACTGGTATTCTGAAATCGCGGCCACCGAACGGATGGCGTGTTCAGGAAATTGGGTTCGTTTCGTAACGTCCGTTCAGCGGCCGAGAATCGTCACCACCGACGTCGCGCCGCTGCCGCCCAGGTTCTGCGCGAGGCCGATCTCGCGGCGCTTCACCTGGCGTTCTGGCTCCGCCTGGCCGCGCATCTGCTGCACCAGATCGCAGATCTGCCCGACGCCGGTGGCACCGACGGGGTGGCCTTTGCTCTTCAAGCCGCCAGACGTGTTCACCGGTTTTTCGCCTTCGAGCGCGGTGTATCCGGCTGCGGTCGCGGGGCCGCCGTGGCCCTTCTTGACGAAGCCCAAGTCCTCGAGCGCGAGGATCTCAGCGATGGTGAAGCAGTCATGCACTTCAAGCAGGTCGATCTCGGCAGGGCCCACGCCTGCCATGGCGTAAGCCTTTTGCGCCGCCACCCGATTGGCCTCGAGCACTGTGATGTCTTTCTTCTGGTCGAGCGCGACATAGTCGGAGGCCTGCGCGATGCCCAGCACGCGGACCTGCCCCGGCTGCGCCGCCGTGAGCAGCACCGCGGCCGCCCCGTCGGAGACCAGCGAGCAATCGTACACCGTCAACGGATCGCACACCGGCTTGCCGGCCAGCGCCTGCTCGATCGTGATCGGCTTCCGCATGTGTGCCAGCGCGTTCAGCGCGCCATTCCGATGATTCTTCACGGCTACCGCGGCGAGGTGCTCCCGGGTGGTGCCGTACTGGTACATGTGCCGCCGCGCGATCATCGCGAACAGGGCGGGGAACGTGGCTCCGGCTTTGCCCTCGCCGCCGATGTCGCCGGCTTCGGCCAAAATCTCGGTCACCTTCGGGCCGGGCTGAGAGGTCATTTTTTCCACGCCGCACACCAGGGCGTAGTCCACCATCCCGGCCGCGACGGCTGCATAGGCGTGATAGAAGGCCGAGCCGGAACTGGCGCAAGCATTCTCGAACCGCGTGCAGGGGATACCGATAAAGCCTGCTTCCCCAGCGACATACGGCGCCAAATGACTCTGTCCCATGAACTCGGGGCCGGCGAAATTGCCCAGACAAAAAGCCCCTACCGCACCTGGCTCCACGCCCGCGTCCGCCAGGCACTTGGCGATCGACTCCACCGCCAAATCCCGCAGCGACCTGTTCGCGAACACGCCAAACGCCGTCTTGCCAATCCCAGCAACTGCCACAGCTTTCATATACTGAGAATCATAAGAAAAAAGTGCTGCACGGCGAACCGAATTGAAACGTCAGGGTTCGTAGGATGCGTGTGGCGATCGAGCACCGGCCCGTTAGCGTGAGTATGGCTCAAGCCGATTCAAGTATCGACTCCGTCGCCCGCGAGCGGCACGATCAGTTTGTGCAGGCGCACATGAAGCGCGTGTTCCTGCTGATCTATCGCATCGTGGGCAATGTCGCCGACGCGCAGGACCTCACCCAGGAGGCCTTCATCAAGGCCCTGTCGCGGGAAGAACAACTCAAGGATCTGGAGAAAGCCGCCCACTGGCTTTCCCGCATTGCGACGAACACGGCGCTCGACCATTTGCGCCGCCATGGCCGCGTTCACTTTTCTGAACTCGACGAGATGCCCGAGCGTCTGCACGTGTCGAAGGCGCCGAGTCCGGAGTCCGAAGTTTTGCGCGAGGAGCGCCGCGTGCTGCTCGAAGCGGGCTTGGCCGTGCTCACCCCTCGCGAACGCGCGGCTCTGCTGCTGCGCGACGTCGACGAACTCTCAGCCGAGGAAGTCGCCGACCATTTGAATTGCTCGAAAGCCACGGTGCGCAGCCATATTGCGAACGCCCGCGGCAAGTTCAAGAAGTTTTTGGAACGCCACAAGAAAGGAAGTGCCCTCTAGCCATGCAGCATCCGGACTTACGTCAATTGGCCTTGCTTGCCGGCGGAGAACTCCCCTGGTGGCGGCGGACGATGCTCTCGTTCCATACGCGGCGGTGCGAGCACTGCCGGCAGGAACTTGAAGCGCTCGAAGAGACTCGTGACTTTGTGACGAACGCGGTCTCGGAACTGCCCGCGTTCGTCGATTGGGATCGGCTGGCGAGCGAGATGCGCGCCAACATTCAAGTGGGGCTCGAAGCCGGGGAAGCGATTCGCCCGCGCGAAGCGGCGCCGCTGCGCCTCGATTGGCGTCCGGCGTTCGCCTTGGCCGCCTTGACGCTGGTGATTCTCACGGGCTGGTATCTGAACATCAACCGGCGGCAGATCTACCGGCTGCCGGAAGCTTCGCTCGAAGCCGGGGACGCTCGCGTCGAAAGCGGTTCGGACGGCATCGTCCTTACCCGCGGCGGCGGTCGCATGACGGTGATGCAGCCCAAAACGGAAGCGGTCAGCTACAGTGTCAATGCCACCGGCGCGGTAAGCGCGCGGGCCATCGACACGGAAACGGGACAGGTGACGATCAGTCATGTCTATCTCGACGACTAGCGCTCTGTTGCTGGCTTTGGCTGCCGGCCTGCTTGCGCAGGACCTCGATGTCGGCCGTTCGCTCAAAGTGGAGTTGCCGCCCGACGGTCCGGTGGCCTTTGCCGCGCACGACCTCGGCGATTCGCGAGTGACTCCGCGCGGCGGCGCCGTGGTGGTGGATCTGCATTCCACCCTGACGCTTCGCAACGTCGGCACGCAGCGGATCCGCAGCATCACGCTGCTGATTGCGGCCCAGGAAGTGACGCCGGGTGGCAAAGCGTCCGTGGCCGTTCCCAGCCTCGACATTGCTCCGGGCGATACCTTCTCCGTCCGGCTCGATTTGCGCCTCCTGCGCCCCGCCCAGGCGGCGGGCAACGGTCCGCTGGTGCAGGTGTCGCTCGATGGCGTGCTGTTTGACTCGCTGGGTTTCTACGGCCCGAACAAGCTCAACTCGCGCCGCGCAATGACGGTGTGGGAGCTCGAGGCGCGCCGTGACCGTAAGTTCTTCGCCGCGGCCTTGGCCAGTGGCGGCGTGGACGGACTGCGTCAGGCGGCGATCACCGCCCAGGCCCGCATCGACGCCCGTCCGCGTCTCGACGTCCAGGTGGCTCGTGGCCGCGTGACGGCCTACGACCCGTCGCGCGACGTGCAGTTCGCCTTCATCAAGTTCCCCGAATCGCCGATCGACTCGATGCGCGGCTCGGCCGCCGTCACGGCTACCGAGATTCATTCGCCCAAGCTTGAATTGCGTAACAGCTCGAGCAAGCCGGTACGCTACATCGAGATGGGTTGGATTTTGGCCGATAGCAGCGGGAAAGAAGTCTTCGCCAGTTCGGTACCGGCGAAGGTGAATCTGGCGCCGGGCCAATCCGGCCAGGTGCTGGAAGACACGCTCCTCAAGGTGGCTCGTCCGGAAGGCCGTCCGCTCAATGTGACGAGCATGAAGGGCTATCTGTCGAGCGTCGAGTTCTCCGATGGTGAAGTCTGGATCCCCACGCGGCAGGACTTGAGCCGCGGGCAACTGGATCGTCTAGCGGCGCCGTCAGCCGAGGAAGAGCGTCTGCTCGGCATCTATCGGAAGAAGGGTTTGAGTGCCCTGGTCGCCGAGCTGAAGAAATTCCAGTAAGTTGCGCCTTCTCGTTTTCGTCACTTATCTGGCCTCCTGGTCCGTCTTCGCCGTGGCGGCCCTATGGAGCACGGTCCGCAAGTTCCGTGAACCGGCTTGTCCGGTGAACTTGCATGCCCCGCTGGTGATCGGGACGCTGCTGCAGTTTGCCGGCGCTCTGGCCGTTACGCTCGCGATCACTCCCGGGCAACTATCCCCGAACCTCGCGAGCCTGATCGCCGTCCTGTTGCTCGCGCCCGGCGCGGCTATTCTGTTTTTGTGGACGCTGCGTTCGCAGGGCTCCGGACTCGTCACCACCGGCGCGTATTCCCTCGTGCGCCATCCGCTCTACCTGTCTTTCCTGCTCATGCTGGTCGCCACCGGTTTGCTGGTGGCCGTCTGGCCCAAACTGCTCGCCGCAGTCGCGCTGTACGTTGCCGGCAGTGAGATCCGCATCGCGACCGAAGAGCGTGAACTGGCCGGCTATGAGGCGTACAAACAGCAGGTGCGCTGGCGCTATCTGCCCGGCATCCGCTGACGCCAGGCGATCAGCAACATGCCCGTCGAGATGACGATCGCCACGGTCATCATCCACAGCATCATCGTCGGGAAGCCGACCGTCTGCTTGAAGATTCCCGCCAGGTAAATCATGATCGCCGACGCCAGGCCGCCCATCATGTTGAGCACGCCCGAGGCGACACCACGATTGCCATGGCCCACCACGTCATAAGCGGCGGCGAATGCATTGGCAGCCAGGCTGCCGGCAAATAAGCCGAACAAGGCGGAGAAGATGCGCGCGGCGTTGAGAGTATCGGCGGAGAAGGTCAGATACGCGAACGGCGCGCAGGCCAGAACGCTGGCCGCGGTGACGTAGAGCCGCGCCTTAGGATAGCGGGCTGCGAGACGGTCCGCTACCGCGGCCGACAGCAGGATGCCGGTCATGGCGCTGCCTTGCAGAAACACCGTCGCGTTCCAGCCGCTATCGGTCATCGAGAGTTGGTAAGTCTCGTACAGGAAGGTGGGGAACCAAGCCAGGTAAATCCACTGCATGGCGCAGAACGCCGCGAAGGTGAGACACAAGGCGACGTAACTGGGCGAACGGACCAAGTCAACGAAACGCCCCGGCACCTTGGGCTGCAAGCTGGCCGCCGAAGGGATCAGCTTGGGCAGCATCCGCCAAAGCACCACGCTGTAAACGACCCCGACCGTGCCCGCGACGAAGAACGCCTGACGCCAGCCGACATGATCGGCGGACCACCCCCCGTACCAGCCGCCGAGAATGACGCCGAAATACTGCGCCGCCTGATGCACGCCCAGCGCGCGCGACCGCGTGGCATCCGGATAGCAACTCGCGATCAGCGCCACCGCCGCCGGAAAGTACAAGGACTCGGTGATGCCCATCGCCGCGCGCCAGCCGATGAAGGCTCCTTCGCTTTGCGCGACGCCGCTGCCGAGCGTCGCGACGCTCCAAAGCACCAGGCTCAGCAGGACCATGGTTTGCCGAGGAAAGCTGTCGGCCAGCTTGCCGGCCAGGGGCATGGAGAGCGTATAGACCCAGAGGAACACGCTCCCGATGATGCCTAACCGGTCGGCGCGAATGCCTAAGTCCACCTGCAGGGCAGGGAACATGGAGTAAACCATCTGGCGGTCCAGATAGTTCAAGGCAAACGCCACCCACAGGAAGGCAACCAGCCACCAGCTACTACGCGCTGACACCGCTCACATCCGCTCCCGAAAACTCGCGCAAGGCGTCCAGGTTGATCCGGATGCCCAGGCCTGGTCTGCTGGGGATGGCTAACATGCCCTCAGCGTCGAGCTTCCACTGGCATAAGTCGTCAATGAAAGGCGACCCGGTAAGATACTCCACTAAGTCGGTATCGGGAAAGGCGGAAGCCAGTTGTAAGTCGGCGGCTAAGCCCACCGTCGTATTCCAGCCATGCGGGATGAAGCGCACGCCGTTGTCGCGAGCCATCCAACCGATGCGGCGCTCTTCGCTCAAGCCGCCGACTTTGGTGACGTCGGGCTGCACAATGTCGAAGGCGCCGGCGGTGAGCCAAGGCTGAAAAGCCTGCCGGCGCGTAAGCACCTCGCCGCCGGCAATGGGAATCTTGGAGGCGCGTCGCAGGGTAACGTAGTCGTCGAGCGCGTCGGGCGAGAGGGCCTCCTCGAACCAGTCCACGCCGTAGTCGGCGAGCATGTCGGCTGCGCGCAACGCCCATTTCAGGCCGCCGCGCCAGAAGGCGTCGCTGCCGCCGGCGTCGACCATCAGCTTCGAATCCGGGCCCACGGCTTCGCGCGCCGCCTTGACGATGGCTTCGTCGGTGGCGTGGTTGCGGCGGCCGAAGGGTCCCCAGCCGATCTTGAAGGCGCGGAAGCCCTGTGCTTTTACCGGTAGTAACTCGTCGGCCATTTGTTCCGGTTCGCGCATCAATAGCGAAGCGTAGGGCTGGACACGGTCTTTGTAACGTCCGCCGATCAGCCGGCCAACGGGTTGACCGGTGGCTTTGCCGAGTAAGTCCCACAGAGCGATGTCGATGCCGCTGATCGTGTGGGTAATCGCGCCACCGCGTCCTTGCCAGAACGTATTCTGGTGCAGGATCTCGCTGACGCGCTCGGGCTCCAGGGCATTCTCGCCGGTGTAAAGAGGCTTGAGGACGGTGAGCGAGCCTTTGACTAACTCTTCGCTGGTGAAGACGCTGCCCCAGCCGGTGGCCCCTTCGTCGGTGAGAACGGCGATCAGGGTATGGACGCAATCTTCAGGACGTAACTCATTGGACCAGCCGCCCTCGGGCGTCTTGCCTCGTAGGCCGAAGGCTTTAATTTCACGTATCTTCATAAACTCCCTCGCCGAAACACGCGCGGCTTCGGCTCAAAGGTTACTCCTTCATCCAGCGGGAAGATGGGCCGCGCACAGCGCTGGTGCCCGAGGCTGGGTAAGTTGGCGCTGGTGGAACCAGGCGCGTCGACATTGATCAGTAACTCGGCGCCATCGGCGAAGAAACGCGGCTGGCAGTGCGGACTCTTCACTACCGTCATGGCAAAGGTCGCCGGATCCTGGCCGTTGGCCAGGAACAGAGAACGGTCGTAGAGGCTGATCGGGCGGCTGGTCACCACGATCGTGATGGGCGCGCTTTCGATCACCGCGGTGGGGCCCGCATACCAGGCTTCGCCGTGGGACTCGCTCACCACGTGACCATCCGAAAGCAGCCGTACCTTGCCCGTGACGCGCACAGGCGTGAAGCGCGGATCGAGCGTGCCGCCCAGAGGCACGGTGACCGTGGCCCCGACGCCGGCGCGGAAGGACGCTTCGACGGCCGGTTGATCGACGATGGGCAGCAACGCCGTGCGCCGGCAACCGGTATCGATCAAGGCCCGCAGAATGGCGTTGCTATCGCCGGAAGCGCCCGAACTGGTGGCGTCAGCGGCATCCACCAGCACGACGCGCCCGGAGAGCGACGCGGCGATCTGCACGCTTTCGAGGAGCGGCGTAAGCGGCTGCTGCAGAGACTCGCGCATGTCCCAAAACTCCTGCGAGATCGAGATGGCTTCTCGCTCCGCGCGGGCCTGATCGTCATCGGTGACGATGAGGGTGTTCGAGCAAAGGTCCGGCACGTCGGTGAAGGGGTTGCCGATGAACATGCCGGCGGAGAGGCCGCCCGGGCTGTTCTCCACGGCGATCGCGCGGCGGATGCAACTGCCCCACTTGCCGGTTTCGGTGATGAGTTCGTAGCCGCGAACCAGCGCCGGGATGGGCACGCGGACGGATACGGGCCGGACTTCGCCGCGCAGGAGTTTCACGAGCAGGCGAGCGGAGCGCTGGCCGGTTTGGAAGAAGTCGACGTGCGGATAGGTGTGATAGAGGACCACGGCGTCAGAGTGCTGCAGGATGCGATCGGTGAGGATGCCGTGCAGGTCGAGCGAGGTGACGATGGGGACGCGCTCGCCCAGAATCTTGCGCGTCTCGGCGAGCAGATAGCCTTCGCAATCGTGCTCGTCCTGGGCGGCCAGGGCGCCGTGCAGCGCGTAATAGACGCCGTCGACGGGGCCGGCCTGCCGGGCAGCTTCGAGAAACTCGCCGGCCAGACGCATCCAATCGGCTTGGGCGACGGTGCCGCTGGAGGTGATGCCGCGCGCGCTAAAGCCGGGGACGATTTCGAGGTCCGAATGCTCGGCGAACACGCCCAGCGCGCCGCCCACTTCCGAGCGAACGTCGCGATGATAGGCTGTTACGGCTTCGCCGCGGTCGGTTAAAAAGTCATTGTAGTGGGCGAGGACCGGATTGAACGAAGAGACCTCTTGCTTGCATTCACTCACCAGGATGCGTTTCATACCGAGCCTGTAGTGTATCGGAGAATTGGAGTACAATCGCATGCCATGAGCACGCTAACGATGGACGCGGTGCGGGTGCCGGCGCCCGGCGAAGTGAAGCGCGCCCCGGAGCGCCTGGTCTCGCTCGATGCCTTCCGCGGGCTCACCATGCTCTTGCTGATTTCGCACGGGTTCGGCATCTACGAGGCCTTCAAGAATCCGCAGTTCGAGCACGCCGCCTGGGTGGGTTGTACGCTGTGGGACCTGATTCAGCCGGCCTTCACCTTCATGGTGGGCGTCGCGATGCCGCTGGCCTTGGCGAAGCGGAGCGATGCCGGGAAGCACGTGCTGTGGCGCGCCTTCGCGCTGCTGGTGCTGTCGAACATCCTTTCGAACTGGGGCTCCACCAAAGGCCTGAAGCTGCAGTTCATCAACGTGCTGTGCCAGATCGCGTTCTCTTACGTGCTCTGTTACGCGATTCTCAAGCTGCGCTTCGCCTGGCAGGTGGGGGCGGCGGTGTCGCTGATGGTGTTCCATCATGCGCTCTTCTTCCTGTGGCCGGGGCCTGCCGGTCCATTTGATCAGGCCGGTAATATCGGCGCCGTGATCGACCTCAACGTGTTGGGCTACACGTATCCCGGCTACTACACGACGATCAATTTTTTGGGCAACGCGCTCACCGTGCTGTTCGGCTGCTGGACGGGGCTGCTGATGCTCTCCTCGCGGACGCATCTCGAGCGGATCCGGCTGCTGGCGATTTGCGGGGTTGCCGGACTGGCCAGCGGAGCGCTGCTCGGTCTGTGGATTCCGATGGTGAAGCGGCTGTGGCTGGGGTCGTTCACGCTGTTCAGCGCGGGCTGGGTTCTGCTCGCTTTTGCGCTCTGTTACTGGCTGGTGGAAGTGCGCGGCTACAAACGCTGGACGTTTCCGTTTGTCGTGGTGGGGATGAATTGCATCTTCATTTACTCGTTCTCGCAGGTGCTGCGGGGATGGCTTTCGCGGGGGCTGGCGGCGTTCGATGGGCAGCAGTTCGCGATGCTGGGTCCGGCGGGCGCGGTGCCGCACAATCTGTTGGTGATGACGGTGATGTGGGGGCTTTGTTACTGGCTCTATCGCCGGCAGATCTTCTTCAAGCTGTAACGGCTAGTCGAGGTTGAGGCGGGTCATCACGGCGTTGAGCGGCTCTTTGCGTTCGCGGCCGCGCGACAGATACAGCAACAGCGCCACGAAGCCGCCGCTGCCGGCGCCGATGAGAATCAGGAAGCCGACCAGACGGAAGGTGCCGATCAGCAGGCCGCCGACGTTGGGCATTTGGGTGGGAGCGGTTTCGCTGAAGTCGACCAGCGAGTCGTATTTGATCTTGTCGAGGACGGGCGCGGCGTCAGCGGGCACGGGCGGCAAGGCCGTGATCACGAGCGCGCCGGACCGCCGCGCGTTCTGCCCCGCGTACTGCTGGAAGTGCGGCAACTGCTGGCGCGCCATGGCATGGTTCGGGAAGCCGGCGATCGCCGCCCGGACTTCGCCCGTGGCGGTGGGCAGCTTCACCAATGCGATCTCCGTACCGAAGTGGAAGGCGGCCGCGGTTTCGGGCAAATCGCCCAGAAACGCCTTCAACGACTTTGGACCCGTAATGTAGCGGATCGAGCTGGCGTTCTCCGGAATGAAGCGCGGCAAGGCCGGCAAGGACCGTTCGCGGAAGCTGGGGAAGTGCTCGGCCCAGAAAAGGATCTCGTTGGCCGACGGGCGGTAAGTCCCTTCGAACCGCATCAGGTAATTGCCGACGGCGGCGAGCGTGACGCCCTTGCCCGCCAGCGAATTCTTGAGGAAGGGAATTGGCTTGCTCTCGGCAGGCGCCTGCCAGTAGAAGGCCGCCATCGGACCGGTGGAGTCGTTGAAGCGCCAAGCCGTGGCGGTGAGTTTCTTCGCGCCGTTTTCGTAGACGGCGGTTTCACCCTCCGCGAAACCGTATTCCTGCCAGACTTCGGCCTGCTCGCCCAAGGCGACCGGCGCGGCCGACTTCCGCTGATACGGATCGATGTTAGGCGGCCAGATGGCGGCCGGCGCGCTGAGCGCCAGCACCAACGAACCCGCGGCTAGCTTCCATGGCATTTCTTATACTTCTTACCCGAGCCGCAGGGGCAAGGGTCATTGCGACCGACCTTGTCCGCCTTGACGACCGGCGCTTGCGTGGCGATCTCGCCGCCACCCACGAACTGCATAGACGCCATTTCGCGCTCTTTGTTCCGCTGCACGGTGCGCGTAAAGTCGACCATGGCGGATTGGGCCGCCTTGCGGTCCCCGGCGCCGACCGGCTCGGGTTCCGGCAACTCCTGCAACTCGTCTTCGGGGAACTCCGGCTCCTGGTTTTGGAAGGGCAGGGCGCCGCCTTCAGCCTGGAGGAAGAACAGGATGCGGATGGATTCGTCTTCGATGCGATCCATCATGTCCTGGAAGAGCTGGAAGCTCTCCTTCTTGTACTCGATCAGCGGATCCTTCTGGCCGTAGCCGCGGAGGCCGATGCCTTCCTTCAGGTGATCCATCGACAGCAAGTGGTCTTTCCACTGGTTGTCGATCACATGCAGCATCACCATGGCTTCGGTCTGGCGCATGAACTCTTCGCCGACCATGGCTTCTTTTTCCACGTAGCGTTTCATCACCACGTCGCGCACGGTGTCTTCGACGTCTTCGCGGGACTGGCCCACGAGGTCGGCCGGCTTCACGCGCACGCCGAACTGATTAAGCAGATCCTGATCGAGCCCCGCGAGATCCCAGGCATCCGGGTTGGTGCCTTCGGGGAGGCGCGCATCGACGAAGCTCGCGATCATGCCGTCGATGATCTCGGTGACCTTCTCGCGCTGATTCTTGCCTTCGAGCAAGCCGCGGCGCAGGCTGTAGACGGCCTGGCGCTGCTTGTTCATCACGTCGTCGTATTCGAGGAGGTGCTTACGGGCGGCGAAGTTCTGGGCTTCGACGGCCTTCTGGGCTGCTGCGATGCGCTTGGTGATCAGGCCGCTTTCGATCGGCACGTCTTCTTCCATACCGAGGCGCAGCATCAGGTTCTGGATGCGTTCGCCGCCAAAGATGCGCAGGAGGTCGTCCTGGAGGGAAAGGTAGAAGCGGGCTGAGCCGGGGTCACCCTGACGGCCGGCGCGGCCGCGCAACTGGTTATCGATGCGGCGGCTTTCGTGGCGTTCGGTGCCGACGATGTGGAGACCACCGGCGGCGACGACTTTGTCATGCTCTTCGTCGCAGACGGCCTTGTGCTTCTGGTAAGCCTCGGTCCACAGGGCGATCGGCACGCGGGAGTTCACGCCGGCGCGTTGGAAGTAGTAGAAGTCCTTGTCGGCGATCAGCGAGCCGATGCCGGGCGGCAGCGTTTCCGCCAGGCCGCGCTTGATGACTTCTTCCTGAGCCAGGAATTCGGCGTTGCCGCCGAGCAGAATGTCCGTACCGCGGCCGGCCATGTTCGTGGAGACGGTGACGGCCGCATAGCGTCCGGCCTGGGCCACGATGAAGGCTTCGCGTTCGTGATTCTTGGCGTTGAGCACTTCGTGCTTCACGCCCATCTTCTTCAGGACGGCCGAGAGGCGTTCGCTCTTTTCCACCGAGATCGTGCCCACCAGCACCGGCTGGCCGGTGGCGTGGCGTTCCTTGATCTCCTTGGCGGCGTTGCGGAACTTCTCCTCTTCGGTCCGGTAGACCATGTCCTGCGAGTCGATGCGGACGGTCTTCCGGTTCGGCGGAATGTTGATGACGTCGAGCTTATAGGTCTTGTTGAATTCGGCGGCTTCGGTGTCGGCGGTACCCGTCATGCCCGAAAGCTTCGAGTACATGCGGAAGTAGTTCTGGAAGGTGACCGTGGCGAGGGTCTGGTTCTCGTTCTCGATCTTCACGCCTTCTTTGGCTTCCACGGCCTGGTGCAAACCGTCGCTCCACCGGCGGCCCGGCATCAGGCGGCCCGTGAATTCGTCGATGATGACGACTTCACCTTCCTGGACCAGGTAGTCCTTGTCGCGGTGGAAGAGCACGTGCGCCTTCAGGCTTTGCTGCACGTGATGGTTGATTTCGATGTTTTCGGCGTCGTAGAGGTTGCTGATGTCCAGCAGCCGCTCCACCTTGCGCACACCTTCTTCGGTGAGCGCGACGTTCTTGGCCTTTTCGTCGACCGTAAAGTCGCCGGTGAAGTACTTCTCGCCCGGCTCCTTGCCTTCGATCACTTCGCCGCGCGTGAGCTTCGGAATGATGCCGTTGACGCGGTAATACTTGTCGGTGGAGCCTTCGCTGGGTCCGGAGATGATCAGCGGTGTGCGGGCTTCGTCGATGAGGATCGAGTCCACTTCGTCGACGATGGCGTAGTTGTACTCGCGCTGGACGCAGTCTTCGATCTGGAACTTCATGTTGTCCCGGAGATAATCGAAGCCGAATTCGTTGTTGGTGCCGTAGGTGATGTCGGCGTGGTAGGCGTCGTAGCGCTCGCGGTCGTTCAGCCCGTGGACGATGCAACCCACCGTCAGGCCGAGGAACTTGTAGAGCTTGCCCATCCACTCCGAGTCGCGGCGAGCCAGATAGTCGTTCACGGTGACCACGTGGACGCCTTTACCGGAGAGCGCGTTCAGATAGCAGGGCAGGGTCGCTACCAGCGTCTTGCCTTCGCCCGTCTTCATTTCGGCGATGTTGCCGCGATGCAGCGCGATGCCGCCGATCAACTGCACATCGTAATGACGCATGCCGATAGCACGGCGGCCGCCTTCGCGGCAGACCGCGAAAGCTTCAACCAGGATGTCATCGAGCGTCGCGCCCTGCGCCAATCGCTCTTTAAACTCAATCGTTTTCGCCGCGAGTTCGTTGTCGCTAAGCGACTGCAGGCCCGGTTCAAGCGCGTTGATGGCCGCCACCAGCGGCATCATCTTTTTGATCTCACGCTCGTGCTTGGTGCCGAAGATTTTGGAGAGAATTGTGTCGATCATTGAGGGCGCACGTCGCCTAATCATAGGCTAGCACCCTGGGCGGAACACTGTCGCCCCGGCCTTTAGGACGGGTAGTACTCTACCCATTGGGCTAGGGGACTGCCGATCAGCAGTTGCGTCGACTCGATCGCCTCGGCCCGCAACCCCGCCAGCGCCGCCAGATCCGGATCCGCCCGGTATGCCGCCAGCGCCTCTTCCCCAGGAAAACGCAGCACATGGACCTCGTCGGGCAACTCCGCCGCCGGCACCGCGCCCACGGGACGCATCGCCTGCAACAATTTTCCCCCATGCCGCTCGATTAGCGCCAGCGCCTGCCGTTCAAACGCCTCGAACTGTTCCCGTTTCCCGGCCCGGACTTTCAAATGCGCGATGACAATCAACTCCATCCAAATATTCTGCCCGGTCAATCGTCGTAACAGGTGAATGGCCGGTACACCCGAACAGGACGAACGAATCGCCGCCGCGATCGTCCAGGAGCAGGCCCGGCTCCGCTCGTTCATCCGCCGCCGCTTGCCGGAGGCGGGCGACGTGGAGGACGTTCTGCAGGACGTCTTCTACGAGTTGGTGGTGGCCTACCGTCTGATGAAGCCCATCCGGCAAGTGGGCTCCTGGCTGTTGCGGGTGGCGCAGAATCGCATCACCGATCGCTTTCGCGAGAAGAGGCCGGAGCCGCTGCTGTCGGATGATTTATGGCCCTCTACCGCGGCGGGTCCGGATGACCAACTGCATCAGGCCCGCCTTTCGCGGGACTTGGCTGGGGCTCTGGCCGCCCTGCCACCGGAACAGCGATACGTTTTTGTGGCCCACGAACTCGAGGACCGCAGCTTTGCTGAACTGGCCGCCGAAACCGGCGTCAACATCAACACGCTGCTCTCCCGTAAGCATGCCGCCGTGCGCCAATTGCGGCGACGGCTGCGCCAAACCCAGGCTGAATCACTCACGAAAGCAGGAACCCAATGAACCCATCTCGCCCGCCCGTCGCTCGCAAGCTTCGCAAAGTCTTCGCCATTCTGCTCTGCGTCACCATCGTGGTGGCCGGATTCGGACAGGCCGTGCTGCATCTGTGGAACTGGCTGATGCCTTCGATCTTTGGCCTGCGTCCGGTGACGTTCGGTCAGGCGTTGGGCTTGCTGGCGCTGAGCTGGATTCTCTTCGGCGGCCTACGGGGTTTCCGTCCCGGGCCGCGGCGCTGGCGCGGCCGGCATGCGGCTGGTTGCGGCCGCCGGGCGCATGAACAGTACACGGACTTTGCCGCTGAACGCGGACCTTCCAACGCCACACGACAGTTCTAAAATCGTCTGGTGACCTCACTCCGCGCCGTGCTGGCGTTCTCCTGCGTCCTGCTTCCTTTGCCCGCGCAGAATCGCGCGGAAGAGATCATCAAACTCCTGCGGCCCAGCCGTCCACCGGCCGACGGGCGCATGAACGCCTACGACAAGACGTGGGAGGAGTGGGTGCGGCGCACCGGGGAGCAGCCCCCGGACTTTGACCGGATGCCGTCAATCGCTGAACTGCCGGATCCGCTCTTCATTCGCGAGGGGAACGGCGGCACCCGCGTGACGACGCCCTCGCTCTGGAATGTCCAGAAAGGTCTGCTGCGGAAGCAGGTGGAGCAGTGGATGTTCGGCCGCATGCCGCCCGCGCCGGACAACCTGCGCGCCACGGTGACGGCGTCGCGGCAGGAAGGGCGAAGCACCGTCCGCCACGTGAAGCTCGAATTCGGGCCGGACCATCGCGCCACCCTGCGGCTGGAGTTAGTCATCCCCGAAGGCCGCGGGCCGTTCCCCGTCTTTCTGACGAATCATGCGCGCAACCGCCCTTGGATTTATACGGCTGTCCGCCGCGGCTACATCGCGTGCATCTATCACGCCACGGATCCGCGCTATGGCAACGGCGACGACTCCGATGCGTGGGTGGAGATCTATCCGCAATACGACTTCTCCGTCCTCGCCCGCTGGGCCTGGGCGGCCTCCCGCGCCGTCGACTACCTGGTGAAGCAGCCCGAAGTGGACGCGCGCAAGATCGGACTTACCGGTCACTCGCGCAATGGCAAGCAGGCGCTACTGGCGGCGGCTTTCGATGAACGTATCGGCGCGGTGATTCCTTCCAGCGGTAACAGCGGCGAGGTGGATCCGTGGCGCTACACCACCGAGCCTTTCGCCAACGAAAGCATCGAGCTGCTGGCCGGCGTGCAGCCGCACTGGTTCCATCCGCGCTTGCGGTTTTTCTCCGGCCGCGAAGACAAGCTGCCCATCGATCAGAACTCGCTGCTCTCGCTGGTGGCGCCTCGCGGACTGCTGCTTTATTCGGGTTACGCCGAAGGGGCAGGGAACCCGGTGGGCTTTGAGCAGGCCTATCGTTCGGCGCTGCGCGTCTATCAGTTCCTCGGTCAGCCCGAGCGCATCTGGCTGCATCTGCGCAATGGCGAGCACGACACCACGGCCGGCGACGTCGAGAACTTCATCGACTTCTTCGACACGATCTTTGGCCGACGGGTCCAAGCGAAGTCCGAGACGTGGGTGCATGGCTATACCTTCGAGGGCTGGCGCGCTCTCAGCAAAGAAACGATCGACCCGCTGCAGTATCCGGAGCGCGCCACGCGGGCGACCGAACCGGCGGCCGCGCTCCGCGAGCATCTGAACTGGGCGCTGGGCAGCGAGCCGCCTGGCGTCCCCAACCTGCCGCTCAAGACCCTTCCTCGGCCGATTGACTCCACCGGCGGCTGGCTCGAAGCCCTTTTCCAACGGCCCAGCGCCAACCTCACCACGCGCGCCCGCATCGAGAAAGAGGGCATGGGCTGGACGGAAATTCCCTTTGGCGACGGACTGAAAGCTGATCTCTTCTATCCGGCGGGTCAACCCCAGGGCAAATGGCCGGTGGTGATTTGGCTGCACGGATACTCCTATCAGAATGGTTGGTCCGTTTCGCAGCCGTGGAACTCCACGGGCGCCGATTTTCGCCTCGACCAGCGTCCACAGTTTGCGTCGCTGGTGAAGCGCGGGTTCGCCGTGCTCGCGTTCGACCAACTTGGTTTCGGGACCCGCGTGCTCGACGCGCGCGACTTCTATCGCCGCTATCCGAAGTGGAGCCTGATGGGCAAGATGGTGACCGACACGCGGGCGGCGATCGACGCGGTCTCTTCCCTCGACGCCGTCGACGCTTCACGCGTCTATCTGATGGGCTATTCACTGGGCGCCAAGGTCGGTCTGTTCACTGCCGCCCTGGACTTGCGCGTGCGCGCCCTCGCCGCCGTGGGGGGCTACGACCCGCTGCGTCTCGACAGCGCCGAAAAAGGCGTGGAGGGCATCCGGCATTATTCGCACCTACATGGTCTGTTGCCGCGGCTGGGGTTCTTCGTCGATCGTGAGAAGCGGCTGCCCTTCGATTTCGACGAGACGCTGGCGCTGATCGCTCCACGTCCCGTGATGCTGGTCTCGTCAGAGCACGATCGCTATGCCCGCGTGGCGGATGTTCGGGCGCAGGTGCAGGCGCTGAAGCTTTCGACGGTGACGCTGCAAACTCCTCCTGGGTACAACGGCTTCACCCGCGTTCTGCAGGAGCAAGTCTTCGACTGGCTGGCGCGTCAGCCGCGCTGAATCAATCTGAAATTTTTGTTCCAGATTGTGATATAGTTCCCGGCAAATCCTAATCGGTTCGAACTGTCCAACCTGCCGGACAGTCAGGCCGAGGGTCTTATGTAGTCCGGGGAGGTCCCTAGCTGTATGTCGTCTTCCATGTTGATGCGCCGGCTGATGCTCTTGTTCAGCATCGGTGTCATCCTTCTGCAAGCCCAGTCCGAACGCGGCACCATTACCGGTACCGTTCGCGACGCGTCCGGCGCGATTGTGCCGGGGGCGAAAGTTACTCTCACCAATACCGACACGGGTGTTACCTTTAACGCCCCGTCTAATGCCTCAGGCGAATATACCGTGCCGCAACTGCAAGTCGGCACCTACAACGTCCGCGTGGAAAAGGATGGCTTCCGTCCCGCGACGGTGTCCGGCATCGTGCTGAACGCTTCGGCCACCGTCCGTGCCGACGCCACGCTCGAAGTCGGCTCGGCTGCGCAAGCGGTCGAAGTTTCCGCCAGTGCGCTGGCGCTTTCTACGGAAAACGCGAAGACCAGCGTGACGATGAACAACAAGCTGGTGGACGAACTGCCGCTCGTGGTCGGCGGCGGCATGCGCAGCCCGTTCAACCTGGCGGCGATTACGCCGGAAGCGAAGAACGTCGGTGGCGACAACGGCTTCATCCTCGGCGGTGGTCAGGCGGCCGGTTACGGCACCAACCTGGACGGCGTTTCGGCCAACACCTCGCGCGCGTTGTCGCAAAGCTGGGTGGCGGTGAATGCTCCGTCGATCGAAGCGGTGACGGAGTTCACCGTCGATACGAATGGCTTCAAGGCTGAGTTCGGTCAGGCCTCGGGCGGCATCATGAGCTTCGCGTCGAAGTCCGGTACGAACGACTTTCACGGCACGGCTTACGACTTCGTCCGCAACGAGAAGTTCGACTCGAATAACTTCTTCAACACGGGCCGCGGCATTGCCCGTCCCATCTATAAGCAGCATGACTTTGGTGCATCCGTCGGCGGACCAGTCTGGATTCCGAAAATCTACAACGGCCGCAATAAGACGTTCTTCTTCTTCAGCTACGAAGCGTTCCGCAATCGCGACGGGGCGAACGGCGTGACGCGAACCGTGCCGACGGCCGAGATGTATGACGGCGACTTCCGCAATTGGGTGAATGCCCAGGGCGCGCAGATTCCGATCTACGATCCCACCACGCAGAGCAGCGTGAACGGCGTGCTGACTCGCGTGCCGTTCGCCAATAACCAGATTCCGAAGAGCCTCTTCGATCCGACGATCGTGCAGGCGTTGAACACGTTCCGGTCCGGCCCCACGCCGCTGCCCAACAACGGCGCGGCGCCGGGTTCGATCAACTATGTGCAGAACAACTATCTGGTGACGCAAGGTACGGAAGTGCGCCCGAACACAAAGATCAGCGTGAAGGGCGACCACAACTTCAGCTCGAAGAGCCGCATCTCCGGCTACTGGGGCTACAACCGGTCCAGCGCTGTTCCGGGCGCCCAGGGCGCGGCGGACCTGCCGGGCCTCTTCGTCAACTACAACGACACCACTCGCAATTCGGACGTCTTCCGTGGCAGCTGGGATTACGCGATTTCGCCGACGATCTTCAACCACTTCTACGGCGGCGGCAACAACTGGAAAGAAAACCACGATCCGCCGCAGGCCACCATTCGCAGCGGCGTGAACTGGAAGGACAAGGTTTGCATTACGAACGTTCCGGATTGCGCGCAGAACCTGGTGAATTTCAACTTCTCGAACAGCTATTCGCAGTGGGGTGGCCGCGCCAACAACGGTTCGGAAAACTTCATCAAGATGTTTGCGGACGACGTCACGATCATCAAGGGCAAGCACACCTTCAAAGCGGGCGGCCAGTATCAGGGCCAGTTCTACAACGGCTTCGGCCGGCAGTGCGTCTCGGGTTGCCTGACGTTCGACTTCAAGAACACGGCGCGCATTCTGCCGACGGGTCAGGTGGACACGAACTTCGCGACGGCGGGCGGCAGCCCGATCGCCTCGATGCTGTTGGGCCACGTGAACGCGAGTTCGATCGACACGATCCGCTACATCGGCCAGCAGTGGCCGTCGTTTGCGGGCTTCTTCCAGGATGACTGGCGCGTGCGTCCGAACCTGATGATCAACCTCGGTGTCCGTTGGGAAACGACCCTGCCGCCGACCGGGGAGAACGACAACTGGAGCGACTTCGACCCGAACCTGCCGAATCCCGGCGCGGGCAACCGTCCTGGAGCGCTGATCTATGCCGGTAACTGCAGCGGCTGTATCGGCTCCCGCCGTCTCACCGATGGCTATTACAAGGCCTTCGGCCCGCGTTTCGGCCTGGCTTACACCTGGCGCGAGAAGAACGTGATCCGCATGTCCTATGGCTTGAGCTATGGCAACATCACCACGGTGACCGGCTCGACGCATAACCTCGGCTTCACGCTCACCGACACGCAGAGCGACACCTCGGGCGGACTCACGCCGCGCGTGCTGGCGCGGAACGGGCACCCGGCTTACCAGGCGCCGCCGTTCGTTTCGCCGACCTTCGGCAACGGCCGCGCAATGCCGTGGTTCCAGGGCAACGAAGCGCTGCAGCCGCCCGCTTATCAGAGCATGAACTTCTCCATCCAGCGGCAGTTGTCGTCGACGTCGGTCGCCGAAGTCGGCTACAACGGTAGCCTCGGCAGCCGTCTGCAGGCGGGCTTGCTCTCGTACAATGCGCTGAATCCGGCGCTGCTCGCGCAGTACGGCGCGTCACTGCTGAATTCGCGCATCGATTCGCCGGCCGCGGTGGCGGCGGGCTTCCGTGAGCCGTTCCCGGGCTTCATTCAGCTTTGGGGCAACTCGGCGACGGTGGGTCAGTCGTTGCGGCCCTATCCGCAGTTCCAGAACATCGACACCCGCTCCGGCGGCGGCGACCACTCGGGCCACTCCACTTATCACTCGGTAATGATTCGCTTCGAGAAGCGTTATTCGAAGGGCTTGCAATTCCAGACTTCGTACGTGTTCTCGAAGATTCTGACCGATTCCGACAGCTACTGGAGCGACTCCTACGGCTTTGCGATGGATCATTACAACCGCGGTCTTGAGAAGTCGATCGGCGCGTTTGACGTGCCGCACAACTTCAAGTTCTCCGCGGTGTGGGATCTGCCGTTCGGCAAGGGCAAGGCGTTCCTGAACCAGAATCGCTTGGCGAACTGGGTGATCGGCGGCTGGCGCGTTTCCGGCATCGCCACCTACTCGAGCGGCCAGCCGCGCGGTATCTCGACGAGCAACGGCCTGCCGCTGTTCGCCGGCGGCAACCGGCCGATCATCAGCACCTACGACAACTGGCGTCCGTCGCCCGCCGGCGGTAGCTTCGATCCGCAGACTGATCGTACGGTGCAGCCCGCTTCGTTCTTCCCGGCCCAGCCGGCCAACGTGATGGGCAACATGACGCGGTATAACCCGAAGTTCCGCGACTTCGGCATCTACAACGAGAACCTCTCGCTCTCGAAGAGCTTCCCGATTCACGACTCGGTGCGGCTCGATTTCCGCGTCGAGATGTTCAATGCCTTCAACCGGGTCCGCTTCGGTTTGGGCTCGCTCGGCCTGCAGTCGCAGACCTTCGGCGTGCTCAGCATGACGGCTGGTGACCAGGCGAACTCGCCTCGGCAGATGCAGTTGGGCGCGAAGCTCTACTTCTAACCGACTCGCCTCGTAATCCGCAAAGGCCTCCCGGTTCGCCAGGAGGCCTTTTGCTTGGGTGGTGAACTGCTTTTTCTTACTTGCGATAAAGGCGGATGATACTCACGGGCGGTGATAGCTTCTGCTGCACCACCGGGCGGCGATGAATGCGCTGCACGACGTCAGCCCCGCGCACCACGTGTCCGAAGGCCGCGAACCCCTGCCCGTCCGGATTGCGTTTCCCGCCGAAATCGAGCGACGGCTGATCGCCGACGCAGAAGAAGAAGTCGGCGGTGGCGGTATCCGGCTGCGAACGGGCCATCGAGATCACGCCGTCCAGATGCTTGAGGCCGGTGACGGACGTCCGCTCGAGGGCAATCGGGGCGAACTCGGCGGTCCCCGGCGCCGGACCCGCCTGGATCACCTCAATCTTCACCGGGCTCTGCGGCTGATTGTCCATCCGCACCGTGCGATGAAAGCGCCCGCCGTCGTACTTCTTTGCGGCGACGTAACGCAGAAAGTTAGCCGTCGTCTGCGGCGCTTTCGTAGCTTCCAGGGCCACCTCTATCTCGCCCAGGCTGGTCTCGATCACCACGCGCGGCAGATCGCCTTGCGCGGCGGCCAGCGCCAGCAGGAGCGAACTGATCATGCGTGGCCTTGCCGCACCGGGACCGGCGACATCACCGCTTCCGGACATGCGCGGCGGATCATCTCCATGCCGATCTGCGCGCGGCGAATCCGCTCGCGCGAGAGCGCCACGGCCGTGTTCTCCAGATGCGTTCCGCACGGATAGATGTCCGGCGAGTTTTTCAAGCCGTACTTCAGGTAGATCGGCGCGGCCACACGAATCAGCTCGGGAATTTCGTAATAGCGAATGAAGCCGCCGATGTTATCCGGCGCTTCGACGTAGAAGTCGATCGGCGCCGAGACCGCGGCGCGGATGCTGGCGATCTGCGGAATCGTCAGGTCCGAGGGGATGTTGATGGTGGTCGCGCCCAGGTCTTCCTGCAGCCTCGCGCTCGCCGGATTCGCCGGCGCAATCATCACCGAGGTTTTGATGATCAGATCGGCGGGCAGGCCGCCGGAGCGCTTCAGATCGCCCATCACCTTGAGCAGGCCCCAGTCCGAAACCAGAATGCTTTTCACTCCGAGCTTCACGGCCCGCTCCACATCGGCGATGGCAAACTTCACCTGATCGCCGCCGCGTAAGCTCAGCCCCAGCGTCTTGCCGGCCGGCGCATAGGCCTGCGCGCCGATATCGAACGTGGCGCGCGGCCCGACGAAGAGGTTGAGCTCCACGCCGCCGGCGGCTTCGCACTGCGCCACCATTTGCGTGATCTCCTCATCGGTGAGCAGCATGATGCCGCTGCCCTGGCTCACGCGATGCACGGGCACCTGGCGCGCCCAGGCTTCCTTCAGCACGGCGCCCAGGCTGGCCGGGCCTTCGGTGGAGGGAATCTCGATACGATATTGCCCGCCGTCGGCGAAGCGCAGCGACGAAGTGGGGGCGGGGACGGGGTCGGCAAAGGTCATTTTAGTTCTCAAACAATTCGTAACCGTGCGGCGCAATGGTGGCGCGCAGCACTTCGGCCTCGCGGCCATGCAACTGGAAAATCTGCCGCGCTAAATCCGGCGCATCGTCGGCGCCTTTCTCGTAAAATACGAGCACGCTCGGCCCCGCGCCGCTCAAGCAACAGCCCAGCAGGCCCGGCGCGCGTAGCCGCAGAATCTCTTCGAGCCCGGGCACCAAGGGCGCCCGATACGGCTGGTGAAAGCGATCCTCGAGCGCGGTGGGAAACGCGGTGGTGGTGCCGGTGACCAGGGCCGCAATCAGCAGCGCGGACCGTTGCACATTGAAGATGGCATCCTGCTTGGAGTAGGTCGCCGGCAGCACGGAGCGCGCCTTGGAAGTGGCCAAAGCAAAGTCGGGTACCACCACCGCGCAGTCGTACTTCTGCGGCAGTTCGAGCCGTACGGCTCGAGCCACGCCGCCCGAGTCGATGGCGCTGGCGACAATCGAGCCCAGCACGCAGGCTGCGACATTATCCGGGTGCCCCTCGATGCGCGCCGCTTCGTCGAGAATCCGCGGCGGCTTCCAGTGCAGGCCCAGCAACTGCTCGGCGATGACCACGCCGGCCGTCAGGGCCGCGGCGCTCGAGCCCAAGCCCTTTCCGAGCGGAATGTCGTTGTTGATGACCAGATGAATCGGCGGCAGCGTTTCGCCCAAGTCCGCGGCTACGCGCAACGCCGTCGCCCAGATCAGGTTGTCCTCGTCGAGCGAGATCAGTTCCGCATCGCGGCCGGTCGCTTCGATCTTCAGCTTCTCGGCCGGTTCCCACCGGCACTCCAGATAAACCGACAGCGCTAATCCCAGCGCATCGAAGCCAGGCCCGAGGTTGGCGCTCGAAGCCGGCACTCGCACCCGCATTTAGTGACCCACTCCGGCCAGCGTGATCGGCTTGCCCTCCCGGCAGCTCTGATAGGTGCCCACCACCAATTCGAGCGCGCGGTAGCCGTCTTCACCCGTGATCGAGGGTGGGGTGTTCGTCGCAATCGCTCGACCCAGGTCGAGAAACTGCCGTTCAAAGGGCGTCAGCGAAATTGCCATGGGGTCCGAAGCGCCCGAGGCGATCGAACTGGCCAGCGGAGCCGGATCGCTCGCATCGTCATCCTGCACGTCCCAGGTGGTAAGCTTATCGCCGGTGATCACGGCGCTGCCTTTGGTGCCGTGGATTTCGAGGCGCTCGCTGTAGCCGGGCCAGAAGGCGGTCGACGCCTGAATCACGCCGGTCGCGCCGTTGGCGTAGCGCAGCATCGTCTGCACGACGTCCTCGCTCACGATCTTGTGCCGCGCGCCCAACTGCCACATGCCGAACAACTCCTGCACCGGGCCCAGCAGGTGCAGCAGCACGTCCACCTGATGAATGCCCTGGTTGATCAGAGCGCCGCCGCCTTCCACATCCCAACTGCCCTTGATCGGACGCGAATAGTACTCTTCGCTGCGCCACCACTTCACGTAAGCATCGGCCTGCAGGATCTTGCCCAGCCGTCCGGCGGCGATCGCCCGTTTGAGGAAGATCACCGAGTCGTCGAACCGATGCTGGCTCACCACGGCCAAGTGCACGCGCTTGGCATGCGCGTAGTCGATCATCTGCTTGGCAGTCTCCAGGTTCGTCGCGATCGGCTTCTGCACCTGGATGTGCTTGCCCGCATCCGCCGCCAGCCGCAGCGGTACCAGGCGCACGTCCGGAAACGTGCACAGGTCGATTACGTCCACTTCCGGATCCGCGCAAATTTTCCCGAGCGAATCCACATAGCGCGCCCCGTACTGATTGGCGAACGCTTCGCCTTTATCGAAGTTCTGATTGAAGCAGGCAACGACGCGATAACCGATGTTGGCGTAGGCCTGGGCGTGCTTATGAGCGATGGCTCCCGTACCGATCAATCCGATACGCGGCGGGTTCACAGTTGATTGCGACATGGGCAGTACCCAGTGTCTCAAAAAGCGAGGGCTGTGCTAACCTACAAGAAGTCCTGCCTTCGCACCGATTCCCTTCGGAAATGACCCGGTAGCTCAGTTGGTAGAGCATCTGACTTTTAATCAGAGGGTCGTGGGTTCGAGCCCCGCCCGGGTCACCAACAAATTTCCCGCCTCTCATCTCGCTCCACCGTCACTGGCACGTCGCGCGTGAGCTTGTCGGCGCGCCCGAAGGAGACCCGCTCCGCCTTTTTCAGGTAGGGCGCGATGGCGGTCCGGTTGCGGAATTCGAGTTCATCGCGATCCACGGCATAGAGCCAGTAGTCGCCCGGTTTCACCGCCGCGAAATGGAACGAGCCATCGCTGTCGGATTTGTAGGCCGGGTAGCGCGCCGGGTCCGCCGTCTCGTTCACCGGCGCCAGGAAGACGTACATGCCGGCGACGGCCGTCTCGCCGCGGCGCACGAAGCCCTGCAACTGCGAGGGGCCGCCGCTGCCTTCGAGCGTCAGGCTGACACCCTTCCCCGGCACGATCTCGACGGTGCGGTCAGGCCGCTCGACGCCGCCCACGAGCACGCGGTCCAGCGAGCAATCGGCTGACCCGCTCAACTGAACCAGCCCGGTGCCGAACCGCGGGGCCGGCATCGTAAAGGACCCGTCCGCGGCTAAGCGACGGCTACTCCGCTGGCCGTCGACCATCGAAACCGTCACCAACAACGGCCACTGCGGCGACGGCGTCTTCCCCTCGCACCGCACGCGCCCTGTAATCATGGGGAGCGGCTCCACGGTGACGGCGATCTTCTGCTGGCCGCCTGCCCCGATTCTCACCTGCGCCGTCGCGCCTACCTTTTGGCCGGCCTGGTTTTCTCCGGTGAAGGTCAGATCATAGACGCCGGGCGGGAGAGAAGGCAGCATGTGGCTGGGCCCGGTCACGGTCTCAGCGAACTGGTCGCTCGGCGTGTTCCCTTTGCCGGACGTGGTCATCCGCACTTGTCCGCTTTTTACCCCGCCGATCCAGTCAATCACCAGATCCTGGGCCTCTTGTTCCCGCAAGGTGAAGTTCGCCTGCAACTCCTCGCCGTCATTCACCCGCAAAGGCGCACTGGAAGCTGGGTCGGTGGTGTTCGGAAAGTAGGTGGTGGCATAGGTCACCACCGCGGCATTCTGCTCATGTCGGTAGAACAGCTGATTGTGCCAAGGCATGCCGCTGACCACCAGAAAATAGGCGCCCCCAGCTAAATTGCCGAAGCGGTATTGCCCTCGATCGTCCGTGTAGGCAGAGGTCTGGTGCGTCAACTGCCGCAGTCCGTTGGATACAATGCTCCGCAACAGTTGCACCCCCACCCCGAGCACCCTCTCGCCCGTCTCGTCGACGACCTCGCCCTGAATCGCCGCGGGCGCGAAGAGGCGAAACTGTAAGTCATCGTTTCGCGACTTTCCATCGACAATCAAGCCGACGCCATAGCCGTCGGATCTGCTTCGTGCTCCATAAACCTGCGTACCGCCGCTCACGCGCGCTGCCCGGAGACTGTACTGGCCGGGTGGAACCAGAAAGCGAAAGCGTCCATCCGCCGCCGTGACTTGAGTTGGGGATGGGCCCGGCCCCCGGTCGAGTGGACTCAAGGAAAGATGGACTCTCGCTTGGGGCGCGCCGGTCCGCGCGTCCACTGCCACGCCAGCCACGGGCCAAACGGTTTGGTCGCCAGCTTGGCCAAGAAAAAGCGCCCACCAAAGGGCGATCAATGTGGTGGCTCCCGGAGTTCGATCACCGTCGTCTCCTTCGCTTCGATTCTTACCGGTTGGCCGTTACGCAAAGTCAGCAGCGCTTGCGGATCCCGGTAGGCGAAATCAGCCGGCACGACATAGAAGAGGTAGTTGCCCGGTGCAAGCTCACTTCCCCAGGTACCCTGAAGGCGCAGGGTTTGGATACCCTGCACCACCGTGAACTGGGGCACCACGAGGACTTGCTGCTCCTGCTCCAGTCCTTCCGGCTTCACGAGCACAGCACCATTGTTCCGCTGCATGTCCAGCGTGAGGGGAGACGGATCCTCGCCCGCCACCACTCGCAGCAGGCCATCGGCGCCCAGGTTGAAGCCACCGTAATCCATCGTACTGACGAAACCGCTGGTGCAACCGGCATCCACTCGATACTCGCCGGGATCGACCGGACCGACCGAGAAGTCTTTGCCCTCTTCGAGATTGCTTCCCTCGGCCATCAATTCGCCGTAGCGGTTTCGCAACGCTACCCTGCAGGCGCCGGGGAGAAAATCCAGGTCGGTTTTCTCGGTGGGCCGGGAGCCTTTCTCGCCAGACGGACGGACCTTCACTTGCAGTGTGGCGGGCGGGTGAACGACGAGGCGGAGGTCAGTCACGTCTTGCCTGCCCACTTCGACGTCTGTTTCTGCCGTGCGCTTCTCCTGGCCCGCTCCTTGTGTGACGCGAAGCCGGTAGTTTCCTGGCACGACATTGGAAACAACAAACTCGCCTGTGACGCTGTTGAGCGTCGCCCGGTTCGCCAGCGCTTGCTCCCGCGCATCGACTAACTCCACCCGGGCGGCTTGGTCGTCTCGCAGTTGACTTACTTTTCCGCGAATGCGCACAGTCCGCTGAAGAAGCACTCGGAAGTTGGCATGCACTTCCTCGCCCGGCAATACTCTCAGCAGCGTAGCCTCTTCCCGGCGTTCCACGCCGCCGGCGTACACCGGTAGAAACCCATAGTCCGCTCGAAAGGTCGACGTCCTTTCTTCCACTTGCATCGTGGTTCCCGCAGACCATCCGCGCGCCTCGATCAGGAACTCGCCGGGCTCCAGGTCCCAGAGGCGATAGGTCCCTCGGTCGTCCGTGATGACCGACCGCCGGCGCTTCCATAGCGGCCACCCGCGATCGACCTCGCGTTGCGAGGCGGCAATCGTCACTCCGGGGAGAGGGTTGCCCTCGGTGTCGGTGACCCGGCCGGTCAATACCGCGGTTGGCTCAAGCGTCAGAACAAAGTTCTCCTGTGACGGTCCAAGCACTGCCTCCCGAGCCGAAGTCACCGCTGATCGATAGGATGGTTTGGCCGGGTAGGCGCTATACTTCGCGGGCGGCAGGTTGTCGAAGCGGAAGGCGCCGCTCGCATCAGCGACGGCCGTTTTTTGCACACGTCCCGTAAGAAAAACGCGCGCTTGCGGCACCGGCTCCTGCGTGGCCGTATTGATCACTCTGCCACTCAACGAAAACGTCTCTTCACCGACGAGCGCCGGCAGGAAGTAGCATCCCGCCACCAACCAAAGAGAGCGAGAGAAGGGCATCCTCACCATTAGTCTGACATCGTTTCGATCAAGACGAAAAAAGTGGCGCGACTCACCGCGCGGTGCGGTAAGCTTTTAATGTTGCATATTAAATGCAACATTAAGGAGACCTGATCTTGAGTTCCCTGTACGAACAATTGGGCGGCGCCCCCGCCGTCGACGCCGCAGTCGACATCTTCTACCGCAAAGTGCTGAACGACGACCGTATCAGCCACTTCTTCGATGGCGTCGATATGGATCGCCAAATCGGCAAGCAGAAAGCCTTCCTCACCATGGCCTTCGGCGGCCCGCACAACTACACCGGCCTCGACATGCGCCGCGCCCACGCCCCGCTGGTAGCGCGCGGCCTCAATGACCTGCACTTCGACGCGGTTGCCGAGAACCTCAGCTCAACCTTGCAGGAGTTAGGCGTTGCCCAGGCGCTGATCGATCAGGTGATGGAAATCGCCGGTTCCACGCGCAATGAGGTTCTGGGTCGCTAAGGATGCCGCAAGTCGTTTACGGGGGCGTCGCTTATCAGGGCGCCCCGGACGAAAGCGTCCTCGAAACTCTCTTGCGGCATGGCGTGGAGGTCTCGAACTCGTGCCGCGCCGGGGCTTGTCAGTCCTGTTTGCTGCGTGCAGCCTCCGGACGGGTGCCGGAGGCCTCGCAGGCGGGCCTCAAGCAGACGCTCAGCGCGCAGGGCTACTTCCTTTCGTGCCTTTGCCGCCCCACCGAAGACCTGTGGCTGGAGCCCGCCGACGGCCTCGATGTCGAAGCCACCATCGCCGCGCTGGAGCTTCTCAGCCCCACGGTCCTGCGTCTCCGCGTGCGCGCGCCGCTCGACTATCGCCCTGGCCAGTACATCACCTTGCGCCGCCCCGATGGCCTCGCGCGGAGTTACTCGCTGGCGAGCCTCCCCGACGACCAAACGCTGGAGTTACACGTCCGTCGCGCCCCGCACGGCAAGATGAGCACCTGGCTCTTCGAAGAGGCGCGCGAGAACGAAGCCGTCACTGTCCGCGGGCCCGCCGGCGACTGCTTCTACACCCCCGGCAACCTCGACCAGCCTTTGCTCCTGGCCGGCACCGGCACCGGCCTCGCCCCCTTAGTGGGCATTTGCAAAGATGCTCTTCGCCACGGCCATCGGGGCCCCATCTGCCTCTACCACGGCGCGCTCCGTCCCCCAGGACTCTATCTGCAGGATGAACTGCACCAACTCGCCGAGCGCCATCCGCAAGTGCGCTACACGCCGGCCGTGCTCGAGGGCGGGGAAGCGGCCGGCTTAGTGACCGGACCTCTGGCCCAAGTGGTCGCCACCGATCATCCCCGTTTGCAAGGCTGGCGCGGCTATGTCTGCGGCGACCCCGGCCTGGTCGGTCTCTTGAAGAAGAAGTTCTTTCTCGCCGGCATGGCCAGTCGTGAAATCTTTGCCGACGCCTTTACTGAGGCCCCTATCCGCCCATAATCGTAGTGCATGCAATTGACGATGCACACCGACTACGCGCTGCGGGTCCTCCTGTACCTCGCGCATTTTCCGGATCGCCGCGTCGGCACTGACGAGATCAGCCAGGCCTATGGCATCTCGAAGAACCACCTGGTCCGCGTCGTGCAGACGCTTGCCGAAGGTGGCTTCGTCCACGCCGCCGTGGGCCGCGCGGGCGGCGTCTGGCTGACGCGCGAACCGCGCGAGATCCGGCTCGGCGAGGTGGTTCGGCAGACGGAAGCCTCGTTCCGGCTGGTGGAGTGTCATGACGTCGAAAACAATCGCTGCCCCATCGTCCCCGTCTGCGGTCTCAAGGGCATCCTGGACCAGGCGCTCGCCGCCTTCCTCACCCAACTCGACCACTACACCCTGGCCGACCTGGTGAAGCCTCGCAGCCACGACAAGTTTGTCCAGCTCGTCTCGCCATCCTCGTAGGCTTATGCGCACGCTTCTTACTTTTCTCTTCGCCGCCACGATCGCGGCCATCGCTGCGCCAGATCCGCCGCCATGGACGGGGCGTTCGGAAGCGGCGCCGTCCACCGTTGTCCGCTTCGGTCAAGCCACCTGGGCTTGGGACGTTCGCCACATCTGGCGGACCACGCCCGATACCGGTTGGCAACTGATCCCGTTTCTGCCGATGAGAGGCGCTGCGCTTCGAGGTTTTGGTGCCCACAGCGCCACTGAGGCTTGGGCTTGGGTCGGTTCCGAAGTCTTCGTCACGACGGATGGCGGCCGAACCTGGCGTCGCCGGTTTCGTCTGCTGGAAGACGAATTTCTGGGACAAGCCCTGGCCTGCGACCCCGGTTGCGACCACGCTTGGCTCATCCTGACCTGGTCAAGGGGGACGTCAGCAGCCGCAGCGTACGGCGTTGCCGAACTCCGCGGTGGGCGGATCGTCCAACGTCATGAGTTGATGGCCATTCCGCGCACCTATGGACAAGGCATTCTGCACGCCGGAGCGGTGACGTTCGTTTGGATCACTGAGCGTCTTTTCCGCTCCGCCGATAGCGGCCGCACTTGGCTACCGTCGAACTACGGCTGCGAGAACGAAATCGAATGCGAGTTACGCACGATCTGGTTCGCGTCCGGCGCCCATTATCTATTGCGCCAGGACGGTATGTTACTCCGCTCCCGCGATGGCGGCGCCAAATGGGAACCGTGGGCAGCACCACTCTGGACGCAGCGTCGGGGTGGGCTGCGCCACTCTCGCACTTTCATCGATGGCCGACGCTGGCTGGTCCACGGCGCCGACCTCCGCGTTCACGAATCGCTCGACCAAGGCCGCACGTGGCGTTCGCTCCCTTTTGCTCAGGATCTCTACATCCGCGACTTTAGTTGCATCCCGGGCGATTGCCTCGCTCTCGGCACGGGCGGCGAACTGGTCCCGTTCCCTTAAGGCCCCCGGTGCCGCCATTCCTTTAACAACTTCGCCGGAACAAACACCCCACCTCACCCGTACCCCCTGCATAGAGGAGGTGGCGTTGGCCCACGTTTCTGCCCCCGGTGACGGCTCCGAATCCCGTCTCATCGTCAAAGCCCTCATCGTCTCCAGTTGCCTGCTCAGCCTCGTCAGTTGGTACACCACGCAACAGGGCATGGCCCTTTATCTGAGCTCCTGGTTCTCCGTCCTGGCTTCGGCCGGCATCCAGTCCGCACTCGTCCTGATCGCCTGGCTGGTGGGCTTTAGTCAGCAGAAGCGGACGCTGCTGATTGTCGTCTACTCGCTCACCGCGCTGATTTCGGTCGCCTTTTCCTACGTCAGCCTCCACACCTGGTTCTCCGCGCGCGAACGGCCGGCGTCGGTGCAACGCAAGCTCTACGACACGCTGAACGCCACTACGACGCAGGTCGAAAGCCTGCTGACCGCCGGTATCGACGAAGCCCGCCGGCACTCGCTCGCCCTCCGGGAACTCACCGCCGCGGAGAAGAGCTTTGGCCATATCTCCCGCGCTCAGGATTCTGACCCGTACCTCGCTCAGGTCCGCGAAGCCGTCGCGCGAGAAGCCTCCACTTACTCCACCGGCGCCAAAGAAGGTGCCGGCGAAGGCATCCGCTACACCGCCTTTGACCGTTACTCCGAACTCGCCGCGCAAACCCTCGCTAGCCTGCAGACTTCCCATCAGGCGTTGCTGGCTTTCAAAGCCAAGCATCAGCCGCTGGACGCCACCGACCAGCAACTCCGCGACTTCCGCCAGGTCTACGACGCCATCCCCTGGGCGCCGCTCGAACAGACGCTGCATTCCGGCGCGCTGGCCAAGCCCGCCGTGCCCAATTACTCCGACTATCTCGATCGCACCTCGTCCGGTCAGGAAGACCTGCTGCTCGCCTTCCAGGACCTCGCCGCTCAGCCGCTCGGCACGCCTCTGGTTGCCCTGACTCTCGCCGCCTTCATCGACGTCATCGTCTTTCTGCTCGCCTTTTCCTCCGGCCCTTATTTCCATGGCTCTTCCGAACGCCAGTGGATCCGTGCCGCCGCCCTGCTCGATACCTCCGACCCCCAAGTCTTCGCGCGCAACTTCCTTCGCAAACTGAAGTCCACCCCTCGCGGACTGCCCTACGTCGCCGACGCCGACCTCACCCCCGGCGATCGCCAGTTCTGCCTCGTCCTCACCGCCCAAGGCCTCGCCACCCGCACCGAAGAGCACGGCGAACCTGGCTATCTGCTCGACGCTCGCGTCCAGGAAGACCTCCTTCGTTCGCTCCTTGAGCCGGGCCTCCCTCTCCGTGCCGCCAGCGCTTCGAACTCGATGTAAGCCTCGCTTCGCGAAGCAGCGCGACGCTCGTGAGCCGCGCTCACGATGGGCTTCGATATACTAACTGCCTAAGTGCCGCTCACGTCTTCCCCAGCCGTATCCTTGAACGACGTAAGTCACTACTTCGGCGACGGCGCGCTTCGCCGCCAAATCCTCTTCAATATCACCGCCGAAATTTCCGCTGGCGAGATCGTGATTGTCATGGGACCTTCCGGCTCCGGCAAAACGACGATGCTCACCCTGATCGGCGCCTTGCGGAGCGCGCATTCCGGCAGCGTCCGCGTGCTGGGGACCGAGTTGCGCGGCGCTTCCAGTTCCACGCTCGTGCGCGCTCGCCGTCACATCGGCTTCATCTTCCAGCACCACCATCTGCTTGATTCACTGACCGCTCGCCAGAACATCCAGATGGGCGCCGGGACCATGGACATCCCTTCCGGTGAAGCTCGCCGTCGCGCCGATACTTTGCTCGAGCAGGTGGGCTTGTCCGGCACCGGCGACCGCTTCCCGGCGAAACTCTCCGGCGGACAGCGGCAGCGGGTGGCCGTGGCCCGCGCCCTGGTGCGCGAACCGCGCCTGCTCCTGGCCGACGAGCCGACTTCGGCGTTGGACAAACAAACCGGCCGCGAAGTCGTCGAACTGCTGCGCGTGCTGGCCCGGCAGCAAGGCTGCGCTGTTGTCCTCGTCACACACGACAACCGCATCCTCGACCTCGCCGATCGCCTCCTGTATCTGGAAGATGGACGACTCAGCTCGTTCGCCTCCCTCACCTCGGCCCACGCCACGCATCTCCTCACGGCTCTTCGTCCCCTCGTTGAAATGGGCCATCTGGACCTCATGCTCTCGCGTCTCCGTCCCGGTGAGTTTGTGGATCTTCTTCAGGAACTGGGCTCGGAGTCCGAGCAGTTCTTGAATGTGATGGACTTGGGCGGTCTGGGCGAGGCAAAGCGCGTCTTCGGCGCCACCACTTCTGCCGTCCTCCGTAAGATCGCCGCCCAGGTGGGCGCCGCTTCGGGCCGCATCTGGTTGACGAATACCGATGCACCCCATCCGCTCACCTGCACCGGCGACCTCGCCTCCCAGCCAGTCCCACTTGAAGTCCTGGTCTGCGGTCGCGATGGCCAGCCGATTCTCACCAGCGACAGCCTCTGCCTTCCGCTTCCGGATCGCACCGGCGAGATCTTCGCTGTCGCCGAATTCCAGGGCGATGGCTTCACTCCCACCACCGAGCACAGTCTGCGGGACTTCGCCCGGCCGCTGGGCTTGACCGCGCAGGTTTGCACGGCCTTGGAGCATCATGCCTGACTCGTCGTTTTCTGCCGGACGTTCCCTCCGCTTCCTCGTCCCGCTCGCGCTGGTCGGCTTCGGCGGTTGGTATCTTGTCCGTAGCTCAGGGACGCGTCCTTTGGCCGTCCCCAGCACGGCGGCCAAGACGTTGCCGGTCGAGAGCCGCGGCCCCGTCGGTGCGCTCGGCCACTTCCGTCCCGCCCACGGACTCCTGCGCATCGCCGCCCCCTACTACGAATCGCGCCCTTCCGTCGTCGCCCGCCTCGCCGTCGCCGAAGGACAAGCCGTCCAGCGCGGCCAACTGATTGCCATCCTGGACGGCAAGCCGCAACTCGAAGCCGCGCGCCTCCGCGCTCTGGCGCAAGTCGATCTGGCGCGCCGACGTCTGGAGCAGGTTCGCGCGGGCACCAAGCCCAGTGACCACGAAGCCCAGCGCGCCGAGATCCAGCGGCTAGAAGCCGCCTACCGCCTCGATGAGCTTCAACTCGCTCGGGCCGAACGCCTCTTCGCCTCGCAGGACATTTCCGCCGCCACGCTCGATGCCCGTCGCGCCGCCGAGCAGACCAGCCGTCGCGCCATTGACGCCGCTCGCCAGCGGCTTTCCTCCCTCATGGAGGTGCGCGCCGAAGACGTTCGAGTTGCCGAGAGCGAACTCGCTGTCGCTCAAGCCGTCCTCCCGGAAATCGAATCCCGCTTGGCGGCCTTGACGGTGACGGCCCCGGCCGCGGGTGTGGTGGTGAAGATTCATGCCCGCGCCGGTGAGCAACCGGGGCCAGAAGGCATCCTCGAAATGGCCGACGTCCGTCAGATGGAGGTGGAGGCCGAGGTCTATGCGAGCGATCTGGCTATCGTCCATCTGGGGCAACACGCGGTCATCGAACCTGAAGGCAGTGCGGCGACTCTCGTTGGCGAAGTGATTCGCCTGGGGTCGGAAGTGCGCGCCGCCACCGTGCTCTCCGGCGACCCGGTCAGCTTCAATGACGCCCGCGTGGTGCCCGTTCGCCTGGCGGTCGCCGCCTGCGCCACTTCGCCTTGCCCCATCAACGGCCGCGTCCGGCTCCGTTTCGACGCTCCGGCAACCTCCCGATGAGCGTGCCGGCGCAATGAACTCCGGCGTCGCTCTCGCCTGGGCTCAACTCTGCCGCGAAAAGAAGCGCGCGACGGCGGCCGCCAGTGGCATCGCCTTCGCCGTCCTGCTGATGCTGGTCCAACTGGGCTTTGAGGACGCCTTGCTCACCAGCGCCGGCGTCCACGTGAACTCGCTGAACGCCGACCTGATCCTTGCCTCGCCCCATTATCAATACCTGCTGCAACCCGGCAGCTTTCCCAAAGGCCGCCTGTACCAGGCCGCCGGCGACCCTCGCGTCGCCTCCACCGCGCCGCTCTATCTCACCGGCCTGCCGTGGACCAATCCCGAAACCCGACTGCACCGCATGATTCTCGTCATGGGCGTCGAGCCCCGCCGCGGCGTCTTCTCCAACGCCTCCATCGACGCCCAAATCGAAAAGCTGCGCGACTCGGAAACCATCCTCTACGATGGACTGGGCCGCACCGAATACGGCCCCATTGCCGAACGCTTCGCGCAGGGGGCCGCCATCACCACCGAAATCGCCAATCGCCGCGCCTCCGTCGGCGGACTCTTCGATATCGGCACCACCTTCGGCGTCGACGGCACCGTCATCGTCAGCGACCATGCCTTCGCTCGGCTCCTGCCGGCCGCGGGTGTCAGCCTTGGCCTCATCCGCCTCCGCGACCCCGCGCAGGCCGAGCCGCTTCGCCAAGAGCTCGCCGCCCGTCTACCCCCCGACGTCACCGTCTACACCCGCGAGGGCTTTGTCCGCCGCGAACAGCAATACTGGAGCACCAACACCCCCATCGGCTTCATCTTCAAACTGGGTGTCGGCATGGGCCTCTTCGTCGGCCTGATCATCGTCTACCAGATTCTCTACGCCGACGTGATGGAGCACCTCACCGAATACGCCACCCTCAAAGCCATCGGCTACACCGACTTCTACCTCGGCACCGTCGTCCTCCAGCAAGGCCTGCTCCTGTCGGCCTTCGGCTTCGTTCCCGGCGCGCTGCTCACCCTCGTCGTCTACCACTTCGCCGCCGCCGCGACCTTTCTGCCGCTCGGCATGACGCTGACCCGCCTCCTGGCCGTCTACTCACTCACCGCCTTCTTCTGCCTCATCGCCGCCGCGTTTGCGATTCGTCCCCTCCGCACCGCGGACCCGGCCGACGTCCTCTAGCCGCTCGTCCGCTCAGTGCGTCATCGCGTAAACCACGTAGTTCACTCCCAGCCGATAGGCCTGCCCGGTCATCTCGGCGGGATACTCCGGATCGTCGGCATGCTCCCACCCGTCGCCCATGTCCATGTTGAAGTTGAACCCCGCGAACAGCTTGCCGCGGTCGTTGTAAATGCCTCGATAGTGCGGCTCGCCGTTCATCGATACCCGCCCGCCGTACACGTGCCGCTTGCCGGGGATCTGCACCGGCTTCTCCAGGTTGTACAACACGTGCATCAACGAGTCATCCGGCACAATCTCCACGATTTCGCCCTCTGGCACCGCCGCGCGCATCGCTTCCCGGAAGACCTCCCACTCGTAATCGCCATGAAAGTCGTCCACCAACAGAAAGCCGCCGCGTGTCAGAAATTCGTGCAATTGCCGGGCTTCGTTTTTGTCAGGAATCCAGCGCCCACGCCCCGGCTGCTGCAGAAACAAGAACGGGAAATTGAACAGCTCCGGATCGGTCAGCCGCAGATGCCGGCTATCCTTGGCCGTCTCAATCCGCGTCAGACGCGCGAGCGCGGGCAGAAAGTGCGCCTCCGCCTCGGGGTAATCGATCGCCCACCAGGGATTCATAAACCCCCGCGATCCGCCCCCGCCCATCGTCCGGTAGATCACCCGCCCCAGTTGGAACTCCACCTTCTCTGTCACCTGACCCGGCCCCGCGCCGTTGCCCGCGGAAAACGTTTGGCTGGCCGCGATCCCGGCCGCCAGCGCCACCAAAGCTGCGGCCGTCACGCCTCGCAGCGGGGTCCACCCAGCGCCGCGGACGACGGAATCGGCAGGGGTGGCAGCCATTGTCTACTAGTATCACGGGCGTCCCTGGATGTCCCGCCCTGGCGAAATCTTCTCCCGCCATTTCGCCGCCAAACGCCCGCAAATTTCAGGAAAGCGTCGGAATGCGGCTGCCGAATTCCCCGATTTTCATGAGACTGAACTCGTTGCACAGGGTTCGGGAGGCCGAGGTCAGTATGCAGAACATCAAGATAATCATGGATCTACAGCCAATGGTGGTGCTGCGTACATTTATCCATAAAGTGTCATTAATCTCCGGCCGATTGCCTATTATGCCATCGGCCAGCGTTTTTTTACTGGGCATGGAGCCAATGCCAGACATGCGACAACCGGAGATGACGCACTTCTCCTCCCCTGCGTCAATGCAGTCCTCCGGGCCGTGCTGGTATCAGAACCAGCGACGGGCATGACGCCGCCGACGGTCCTCATCGTGGATGACGACCAGCCGAGCCTCGACTTCATGCGGATCCTGCTGTCGAAGGATCTCTTCTCGCTCTACACTGCCCGCAGTGCGGCGGAGGCCCTCGATGCCGTCCGCCGAGTCCGGCCGCGTCTCGTCTTCCTGGACCTCGTCCTGCCCGACGCCAACGGCCTCGATCTGCTGCACGACATCCTGCTGCTCGACCCCTCGGTCTCCGTCATCCTGGTCACCCGCCAATACTCCATCGAAACGGCGGTCAAGGCGATCCAGGAAGGCGCTTACGACTATTTCCCCAAACCCCTCGACCTCGTGCGCCTCAAAGCCAGCGTCGACCGCTGGATGGAAGCTGAGCGGGCTCGTCAGGCTGCCGTCCGCGGCGACACTCCCGACGGCGCCATCCGTCTCGATGGGTTCGTCGGCCATAGCCCGGTGATGCGCAGCCTCTGCTCGCGCGTCCAACGCGCCGCCCCGCACTATTCCGCCGCGTTAGTCACCGGCGAATCGGGCAGCGGCAAAGAGCTCATCGCCCGCTCCCTCCACACCCTCAGCGGACAAGCTGGGCCCTTCGTCGTCTGCAACTGCTCGGCGATCCCCGAAACCCTCTTCGAAAGCCAGCTCTTTGGCCACGTCAAAGGCGCCTTCACCGGCGCCACCCGCGATGAACCCGGCTTTGTCGCCACCGCGCAGCACGGCACGCTCTTCCTCGACGAAATCGGCGAGCTCCCCGTCTCGCTCCAACCCAAACTCCTGCGCTTTCTTCAAAACGGTGAGATCCAACGCGTCGGTTCCGCTGCCATCCTGCAGACCAGCGTCCGTGTCGTCGCTGCCACCAATCGCGATCTCCTGGAACTCGTCAAAGAACGCAGCTTTCGCGAGGACCTCTACTACCGGCTCGCCATGGTCCAGTTCCGCGTGCCCCCCTTGCGCGAACGCATGGAAGACTTTCCTCTTCTGCTGCGCCACTTTCTTCAGACCTATGCCGCGCAATACGCGAAACCCGGCCTCACTATCCAGCCGCGCGCCGAACGGGCCCTCCGGCGTCACTCCTGGCCGGGCAACATCCGCGAGCTACAGAATGTCCTGGGCTATGCCTGCATGATGGCTCAGCACTCCGCCGTCGATCTCGCCGACTTCCCCGAATGGTGGATCGCCTCGCTTAGCGGGCGTTCCGCGCCCACCGCGCCGCGCGCCTTGCAGTCCCTCGAATACCAGCACATTCAGCAAGTGCTCAAGGAATGTGGCGGCAATCGCACCCGCGCCGCCAAAGTCTTAGGCATCGGCCGCGCCACGCTCTATCGTGCTCTCGCCAAGCCGCCGGCCTCCGGCCAACAACTATCGCTGCGGGAGGAGGTGGCTGGGTAAGTAGCAGATCGCGCTCGTCTCCGGATCGCGGACCTGGACCATCGCCGGCGCTCGCTCCAGCACTTCCACCCGTTCCCCCGCGTCCATCCACCGTCCGCCGAACTGCCGCACCAGCCAATAGAAGCGGGGCGCATCCGGCAATAGCCCTGCTCCCTTCATTTGCTCCAGACCCGCTGGCAACGCTGGACAGTAAGTGCCCGCCTGCAGCGCCATCGGTGCCTCGGCGGCACCCCCGCTGCTCAACACCATGGCCGAACCGGAGGTCAACGCCCGCAGCCCGAAGCCGCCCCCACTCCACAGCATGACCACACCGAGCACCGCCCCCCACCACCATCTCCGCGCCCCGCGCACCGGCTCATTTGCCTGCGCCTTCGCCGTCGTCTCCACCTCCACCACCGGAACCCGCGGCGGCGCTCCGCGCTTCACTGGTGCCTGGAATTGGCCAGAATTAGAAAGTAAAATTACCGCTTGTTCTCTCATCATTCAGTCCACCTTTTCGCGCTTTTCTTCTGCACTCGGTGGGCCAAAGTCGGAGGGTCTGGTAAGTATAGGTCTTCTGAGATTCGCCTCCCCTCAACACTGTCTCAAACTGATGCAAACACCCTCCATCTGCCCGCTCTTCTCCTCTCACCGCGTCCCGCTCAACCCTCGCTTTCCCACGCCTTATGTCAGAAATACCAACACTTACGGAGGACTCAGTCAGTTCCTCAGCCTACCTAAGGCTGAAACCAGACCCCCACCCGCCCCCCGCTGTCTCGTGCGAGACACCTGGACAGTGCTTGAGACATAGTCTCCGCCCCACGGGCAGTTCTATTCACCCTATCTCGCCCTTGCCGTTTCAACGCCTTTGTCAACGGAACTAAGGTTTTATGCGTACCGTAATTTGCTTTGGTAAACCGCGTGCAATATGCCTCAGTCATTCAGGCTGGAATTACTCAGTCTGTTTGGAAATTCTCTAGGAGTACTCATCCCTGTGGCGACCACGAACTCATCTTCGATCCTCCCTCTCTCCGTCCTGCGCTGCGTCTTTGGTGGAGAGCGAGACGGCCATTTCCTGGTGAGGCTCACCGGCCTGTTCTCTCTCTTGATGGGCCTGCTGATCTTCTCCTTATGGGTCCTCACCCCCCAGACCTTGCAGGCGGACTACCCCACCGCCGCGCAAGTCTCGCCCCTTACGGCGCTCGCGCTGCTCTTCATCGGCTTCAACATCCGGCTGCTGCGTTGGGAGCCGGTCCGGAGTAATTCGGCGCGCATTGCCCAGTTATTCCGCCTCACCATCATGGCCATCGGCGCCTACGGACTCGCCTATCACCTCGGCGGCGTTCCCGCCCTCCTCTGGCGGCTCGGCGGACTCCAAGGGCACGTCCCCATGCCCTCGCTGATCTCCTCCGCCTGCTCCGTCTGCTTTGCCTCCGTCTTCTTCCTCATCAAACGCGGGCGTGACCCCCGCTTCGCCCATGGCCTCTCCCTCGCCGCCGCCGCCCTCAGCCTCACCGGCCTGGTCGCCACCCTCTATGCCTCCCCCGCCGATTACCCCCGCCTCAGCGCGCTCGTCGCCGAAGGGCCCATCCACCCGATCCTGTTCGCCGTCTCGCTCGCCCTGCTCAGCGCCAGTGCCTACCGCGGCTGGACTGCCGTCATCGTCAGCGACACCGCCGGCGGGCAGATGGCCCGCCGCCTGCTCCCCGCCTCCATCCTCATCCCCGTCTTCATTGGCTGGCTCCGTCTCCTCGCCGAACAAGCCGGCTGGATCAGTTCCGGTGTCGCGCTCACCCTCCACGTCCTGCTCTCGGTCTTCTCCATGGCCGTCATCGTCTGGTGGAACGCCGGTCTGCTCGTCCGCACCGCCTTGCGAAACCGCCAAGCCACCCTCAACAACCATGACCTCGAAGCCGCCTACCGGCAGACCCTCGAGAAGTGCCACGAGGCCATCTTCTCCATCGACTCCACTGGTCACCTCACCTACCTCAATCCCGCCGCCACCAACCGCTTCGGCGTCCCCGAAGTCCCGGTGGCTGCTCTCCATGTCTCCACCGTCCTCGGCGACGCCGCCTGGAGCGCTCTCGCCCCCGCCCTGGTCGTCCGCGGCGGTCAACCCATCCGCGAAGTGATCCTCGAGACCGTCTCCGGCCCCCAACTCTTCGATCTCTCCGCCTCCGTCCTCCTCCGCGGTGGACCGTCCTTTGAACTCCTCGTCGTCGCCACCCCCTCCCAACTCTCCGTTTCCGCCCTCATCGATCAGTTGCTCGCCGAATCCGCCCTCGCCAATCCGCGTTAACCCGCCTCTTCCGTCAGAGCGCGTCCGCCCTCGGGGCGCGCTCTCCCTCCTCCCCTCCGGCGCCCTGAATCCTTTTCGCCTTCCGCTCATCCAAGTAGCCCCCTCCTTGGGGAGCATCACCATGGCCTACAACTTCGGCTCGCTTGTCTTTACCCCGCTGGTCAAGGCGCTGCAGGAGCGCTACGGCAGCCGGCGCCAATACGCCCGCCTCGAAACCTCCGGCACCCGTCCGGACCGTCTCGGGCCCCAGGAAACCGACTTCATCTCCGAGCGCGATAGCTTCTATCTCGCCTCCGTCGGTTCCACCGGCTGGCCTTACATCCAACACCGCGGCGGACCCGCCGGCTTCCTCAAAGTCATCGACGATCGCACCCTCGCCTTTGCCGACTTCCGCGGTAACCGCCAGTACGTCAGCACCGGCAACGTCGCCACCGACCCCCGCGTCGCCCTCATCCTCATGGACTACCCCCGTCAGGCCCGCCTCAAGATCCTCGGCCGTGCCGAAGTCTTCGAAGGGCCCGCCGCCCAGGAATGGCTCGACCGCGTTCGCCTGCCCAACTCCCCCGCCGTCATCGAACGCGTCTACGTCATCCGTCTCGAAGCCTTCGACTGGAACTGTCCCCAGCACATCACCCCCCGCTTCACCGCCGAACAGATCCGCGAAGCCCTCGCCCCTTTCGAGCGTCAAATGCAGGAACTCACCGAGGAAAACGCGCGGCTCCGCGAGCAACTCCAGCAGGCCTCCCCGCCTTCGCGCGACCCCTCATGACCCGTGCCGCATCACGAATTACACCCAAGACCAACCCCAGGTGTCGCTCTTGCGCCAGCGCATCACCCGCGCGCTGTTGGCCGAGGTGAGAGGCGATCAACTCACGCTGTCGCCGCCATAGCGCTGCCCCGGCGTCACTCAACCCTCTCCGAACGGGACGAAACCGAACTCGGAACGCCTACCTAACGCCCCCGGTCTCCGCTGCCGATCAAAACCGATGTGAGCGTTTCCGGCGTGCCCGATCCCCAAACCCGAGCCAACAACGACCTGCTGTTGAGCCTCCGCGAGATCCTCCAACCCCTCCTCGCCCGCGGTCCCCTCGCCACCCTCTGCGTCCTCGGTTCGCGGGAACTGAACCACGTCGAGGTGGCTGCCTGGAACCCGCAAGGCCAGCCGGTCTTTGCCGGCTTCTGCTCGAACGAGGACGTTGTCTTTCTCCTCCCCCTCGTCTGCGACGCTTACGAGGCCGGTCTCCTCGGTCAGAAACCCACGGACGAGCTGCTGATGGCTCACGATTTCGTCTACGTCGTCGCCACTACGGACTGTGAAGAGTACACCGCCGCTCTGCACTTCGTCGCCGCTGACGACCACATCCGCCCCGCCGCCAAGTCCGTCATCGCGAGCGTCGTCGACATGGCCACTTCCAGGCTGCCGGTCGCCTTCTCTACCCAGTAGCTCGACAGCCGGATCCGGGCTCGAGCCCCGAAACACCACCCCGTGCGGAGGATCTTGCTGATCCACTTCACGACTCCGCCGGCGGACCTACTCCGCCCGTAATACCTTCCCCGGATCGAGCCGGATAGCCCGTGCCACCGGTGCCGCCGCGGCAGCCACCGCCGCCATCAGCACGGCCATCGCTGTCCAGCCCCACACCCCCGGATCGGCTCCCGACGCTTCGAAAAGCACCGCCCGGATCAGCTTCTGCGCTCCCAGTCCCACGCCCAACCCGGTCATCGCGCCCAACGCCAACGCCAAGGCACTTTCTTTCACCACGGCTCCTGCGACGCTCCGCCCCCGCGCTCCCAAGGCCATCCGAATCGCGATCTCCCTTTGTCGTTGTGACACCGTATAAGCGAACACCGCATAGAGCCCCATGCCGGCCAGCATTAGGGCCGCTACGCCGAAGAACGACGACAACGCCGCCAGCAGCCGGTCCCGCACGGTCTGAATCCGGATGAGTTCCATCTGCGTCCGGACATTGCCCACGCGCAACTGCGGAAACTCGTCCCGGATCCATTGACGAAGAGACTGAACTTGCTCAGCTTCAGGTCTCAGCCCGTTCAGCCTCAGCGTCAAGGTCCCACTGCGCGTCGGCGGCAGCGGAATGTATACGGTCGGACGGATCTCTTCGCGTACATCGCGAGTGCGGATGTCCCCCACGACCCCGATCACCTGATGCGGCATGCCTTCCACCACCACGCGCTCGCCCAGCGCGCTCCGGCCGAAGTAATGGCGCCCGAACTGCTCGTTCACCACAAACATCCCTGCCGCATCGCGAGCATGAAAGTCGCGGCCTTCCCGCAGACCGATCCCCATCGTGCGAAACCATCCCGGTGTTACGGCCTGGATGTACGGCCCGCGAAAATCCACCGGGTGATTCCCCACCTGCACTTGCCCGATCTGGGCCGAGCCCGTCTGCACCGGCCACAGCGTCACCGCTGCCTCCTTCACGCCGCTCACTTCCTTCGCCCGTTGGGGCAACCGCTGCCAGGTTTCCGCTGCACCCTGCTCGCTGCGATGACTCACTTCCACCAGCAGCAACCGCTCCGGCGCAAACCCCAGCGGTTGCTGATTCAAATTCCGCAACGACATCACGGTCAACCCCGCCACAAAGCACACCAGGAAGCAGAAGGCGAACTGCACGGCCACCAGCGATCGCATCACACCCCAGCGCGCTCCGGCCTGCACGCTGCCCCTCATGGCCAACATCGGGCTCAACCCTGAAGCCTGGAAGGCTGGCAGTAGCGCAAACAACAGCGTCACCGCTCCGGTGAGCAACGCCGTCATCCCCATCAACCGTCCGTCGAACTCCAGCATCAGCCGCACCGGATTGTCCGGCGGGTTCAGATTCGCCACCATCAACGGCGTCGCCGCCACCGAAAACGCCAAGCCCAGCACGCCGGCCATCCCTGCCACCAGCAAGCCCTCAATCAACAGCATCTGCACCAGGCGGCCCCGTCCCGCCCCGATCGAAAGCCGCAGCGCCATCTCCTTTGCCCGCGCGGCCGATTGCGCCATCAGCAAATTCGCCACGCTCGCGCACGAAAGCAGCAACACCAGCAGCGCCGTCCCCGCCAGAATCGCGAGTGGCATCGAGTAGTCGCGATGAAAGTTGGAGATGCCCCGCGACGCCTTCAGCAAACTCAACCGCGCGTTGCGATACGCCTGCACAAAGGCTGCCGGCGCGCCCGCCGGAAAGGACTTCGCCACTTCCTCGCGATAGCTCTTGAATGTCGCCCGCAGCTTTTCCTGCGTCGCTTCCGGCGTTACGCCGGGCCGCAAATGCACCAGCACGCGCGCCCAACTCCACTGCCGCGCCTGCGGTCCGAATACCGCCTGCCGATTCGCCATCAGCGGCAGATAGATGTCCGTAAACGCTCCCGTCGAAGTCCCGGTGAACGAGGGTTGCATCACCCCGATAATGCGGAACCGCTCGCCGGCCAGCGCCAAGCTCTTGCCCACCGCCGCCGGATCACGCCCGAACCGCCGCTCCCAATACTGGCTGCTGATCACCGCCACCCGATGATCCGCCCCGGGTTCATCTTCCGCGGCGCTGAAGAGCCGTCCCTTCGCCGGTCTCAGTCCGAAGTCGTCGAACATCCGTCCGCTCACGTACTGCCGCGACACCTTCTCCGGCTGTGTCTCATCGCCGTAGTCGAGCTCCAGCCGATCGGCAAAGCTCACCATCATCACCACCGCATCGGCGCCTAAGGCCTCCCGCATCGCCAGCATCTCCTGATGCGAAAACGAATCCCGGTCTTGCTGTTTGCCGTCCGCGGCCGGTGCCGTATACCGAAGAAAGTGCAGCCGCTCCGCCTCGCGAATGTCGAGCGGCCGAAGGAACCCCGCTTCCACCAGCCGGAACACGGACGTCGTCGCCCCCATCCCGAGCGCTAGCGAGAAGATCGCCGCCCCGGTCACCGTTTTCTTCTTCATCAACTGCCGCCACCCGAAAGTCACGTCCGCCCGCAGGGCATCGAGCCAGACCCAGGTCTTGATCTCGCGGCTCTGTTCCCGGTAGCGCAGGCTGTTTCCGAAGGCCCGGCGGTCGCCCCCATTCTCTTCGAGCTCTTCCAGATGGGACCGCGCCTCGGCGTCCAACTCCCGGTTCATCCGCCCCGGCAGTAGAGCGTTGCGCAAACGCGTCCACCGCGACATTACGCCATCCTCAACACGCGATTCACCGCGCCAGTCACCGTGGCCCACCGCTCTTCGGCTCGCTCGAGCTCTTGGCGACCCACCTCGGTCAGCGAATAAGCCCGTACCTTCTTGCCGTTCTCGCGCACGGTCCATTCCGCGGAGATCCAGCCGTCCTCTTCCATCCGATGCAAGGCGGGATACAGCGACCCCTGCTCGACGCGTAGGATTTCTTCCGACGCCTCCTGGATCGCCGCCATGATCGAGTAGCCATGCAGCGGCGCGCGCCTGGCGAGCAGCTTCAGCACCAGCAGATTGAGAGACCCTTGCAGATTGTCAGCCATATTAAGTCGTCTTACTAAGACAACTGTATTCTGCTTTTTTCTCCCCGTCAATCCCACGTCGAAGAATTGCCAGCCAAAGGTGCACGACGTCGATCGCGACCTCGCACCCGTCGGGGTGAAGACCACCCGTCAAGAACCACCAGGCTCCCGCTCAATCTGTCTTGGGTCTTCTCCCGCTCGCTGTCCTCAAGCTGGTCCCCCTCGCCGAGGCCTGCGACGATAGCCCCGGGGTTCGGCTCCCCGCGCCACGCAATCTCCCAACGGAGGCACATGGGTCCAGATCCCCACCGGCGGCGAGACCGGTAGGACGCAAGCCAGAGGAGATGCGCCGGAGTATGAAAGCGTCAACGACCGGGGACGATTCGTCTCCGCCCCGGAAAAGGTCGGCTACTGGGGGCGCGAGAATGGAACCATGCGCGAGGCCAAGCTCGCGAGTTGTGCGGTGTCTGGTACGAATCGGCTACGGAAATGATTCCAATAGTCGGCAGACGCTGATTGATTTCCTGGCGCGAAGTCTTATCAAATGCTCAATACCAGTTCGGGCGGCGGAATCAGCTCACTCGCATCGGTGAATTCGTTTGTTCCAGGGTCGGCTAATGGTATCAATGGTAAGACCTTCGGCGAATTTACAAAGTCAAATGAGACATCTGTCAGAATCGGCGAGTTCTTGAAGAACGGCTGTAAATAGTAGGTGATGCGAAGACTATCGTTCATGAACGCAGCATGCGGACTCGCTATGTTCCTGGTTCTTCAAGCGTGTCGCGTGGCAAACGAGGAGATCCCTCTCGTCAATGGCTTGATCGATGAGCGACGTGGTCATGCAATACGTTTGAAGCAAGTTCTTATCTCGCCAGAAAAGCTGACGTGGGATCAATTGGTGGTCGAAGCAAGAAAGTACTTGGCCGATCACAAACAGTCTGTGGCCATCGAAGAAGTGCTTTTCGTTTCAAACCGTGACGAACTGCGCACGATTGGTCTTGGTACTCGCGTGCCGGAAGGCGTCGAGAGTTTTGCCGATACATTGCGGATGATTCGGGAAGGTCGCCCCGCACAGGAGACAGGGCTGCGCACTTCCGGCGCAGCACGACTCCTGATCATTGGTAACTCCGCTCTACTGACACTTCGTTATCCCGGGATTCCGAGACGTGACAGGCCTGGCCTAAGAGAGGAAGTCATCGCCGGCACGATCGATCCAACTCGCCTTTCCTACGATGGCCAGCGGTTTCGTCTCTTGAGAGCGGGACTCGATGGTACTGACAATGTGACCGCTTACCTTAAGGCAGAGGAGCCCGCTTCCTGCGAAGCGTGTCGGGCACTCGCCACGGTGCTCTCTCGCACATTACGCCAGGGCATCTTGGATGTTCAGATCCGGCAGGATACCTGGTTCGCCTCACCTTCCTTTCCGCGGATTTTTCGATTCGAACCCGATAACTCTAGTGGGGTCTATCGAGACGTCGAACTGGATAACATCGTAGACGCTCCCGGTGTGGCGACATTCTATGCCAAGCAGCATGTCTCCTGTCGTGTGATGCCACCTCGGCCGTTCGCCTGTGTTGCTCGTGGGATACAGGAAAGCGTCCCGTAATCTTGTCGGCATAGGCCCATGTCCGGCACCAGGAAAGACACGCCCATGCGGGGACCGCCGAAGCAAGCCAGGGCACCGACCGCCCCCACTGCCCGCCGCCCGCCAATTGTCCACCGACCCCAACCCTATAGTCGAGATCAATCTTCTGAAACCAAGTCATCGGACAGGCGCTGCTGAATTGATGAATGGTTCCTCAGGAGCGCGCGCACTTGCTGCTTCCCAGATCACCATTCGCTCGGTCATTGCGAATGACCGGCGCCCCGTAATGTTGAACTTTACCGGATGCGCAGTAATGACGTAGTCTGCATGATGCGGAAAACCATGACAGTCAGGTCCCCCGAGAGTGGAGAATTTCCCGGGACGTACCGCGAAGTGGTAACCATGTATTGAGCGAGCCAACGGGATCCCTGCTCGATCCAACGCCTCGGGTGTTACCGCATAACCTCCGTTACCACAGGACCTCGCATAGGCACTTTGGGCGGCAGCGATCGTTCGCAACACCGCGATCGCCGCCTCCTCATTTCTCGTCTCCGCCCGCTCGCGAAGCACTCCGGGAATCGCCAGTCCCACGATGAGCAGCAGCATGGAAGTCAAGACCAGAAACTCGTTCAGCGTGAACCCGCGACGCCTGCCAACCGTGCCAGGGATCATCCTTGTTTGGCCATCCATCGCCGTCTCTTGAACACCACTCGGTCGAGCCAAGAGATAGGCCAACGGGGTTGTGGGATCAGCCGACGGGCCGCTTCTTTCGTTGCTGGCGCGCCGTGAATCAGAAGTTGAGCCGGTTGCTTGTAAGTGCCAAGGATCATGTCGGCCAGTGGAAAGCCGAAAAAGCCTGCAACGTTCAAGTTGCATTTATAGTTAGCGTGATGCGCTTGGTGGAATCCGTACACTCGTTGCCAGATCAGTGATCCCCAAGGGCCTTCGATTCGGGCTTTCCAATAGCGCTCATACGGAAGGTGACATAGGGCGTGGAGCGTCTCATATAGAAAATGCGCTACGGCAATGGCGACATAGCCGCTGATCAGAATTGGAAAGTCAGGGAAGGAAAATGCCATCGGAGCGAAGAATGGCGTGAAGAAAGCGAAGAACGGAATGAGTGCCCATGGGGGAAAGGTTGACTGGTCGTCGTGTTCGACATCCCTGATCGGATAATCACTTCGGACTGTCCGCGTCGCGTCGTCAAAGCCAATGAAGGTCAACTTGTGGTGGAGCAGATGGCTGCTGCAAAGCGTGCGTAAGAATCGCACGGTCTCGATATGAAGTAAGTACCGATGGAACAGGTACTCTCCGAAACATAGTACAAGGTTGCAGCCCAGACAGGTCCACAGAATCACCCAAAATCCCGAGGCCAGATGCTGATCCCACGTTGGCCTGAAGAGATAGCGGATGAATGCAAGCAATGCTCCGAGTTGAAGGCCGATGAAGACGGCGAAAGACAAAAAAGCCGCTGGGTTCGCCTCGCGGTTCTCGAACGTGAGGAAGTTTAGCCTTGAGACAGTCATCAAAGTGACAGTCTCTCTGGGCCACGATCGTTCAGTGATTGCACGGCGTCCGTCCTTCGTAAAGTGACGACAGACTGACCGCAATCTCGCAGTGAGTGAAAGACGCGAACCGCAGGGTTCGAGCCTCCGATGCCTCTTTCCGTTCTCCGCAGAAAGCCGTGCCGCCACCCTAGGCAGGTCTCCTGACTCTGAAGGCGGTAGTCGTCTACCCGACCGCTTCGCCTTCCCCGGCGTTTCAAACCGAGTGGCTTTGTGAAGCGGCCACCTTCATCACAGTGGCGGGACCGTGCCGGAATCGCACCGGCTTCCCTATTAGGCCCTTCCGGGCACCCAAGGCACTTTAACCTACCACGCCCTTGGTTGGCGGTCAAATCCGACGACGAAGATTCGACGCTAGTGTGCTACGCTGCTCTTACCAACGGTCTTCCGGCCTGCCGGCCGGAAGTGAAAAGGGAACTTGGTGCGAATCCAGGACTGCCCCGCAGCGGTATACAGGAACGACCGCCGTCATCAAGCACTGGTTCTCCTCGGAGAGCTGGGAAGCGACGGCCAGTAGGTTTAAGCAGTCTGCCTGTGAGTCCGAAGACCTGCCGATGGGTCCGCGTTCCAAAGGAACGCGGAGTTCCGATGATCCTCGAGGGAAAAGGATACAAGGCATGCCAATCTTCTTGTTCGCCGCGTTCGTCACCACGCCGGGAATCTTTGCCGTTACTCGTGTCTCTCCTCGAGCTTCGTTGGATCCTCGAGAGGAGAACGATCCATGGCCCTTGCCATTAACCTCGGTTTCCCCCGGATAGGGGCAAACCGCCAACTAAAGAAAGCTACCGAAGCCTACTGGGCTGGGAGAGCTTCGGCTGAAGAGCTGCACTCTGTCGCTCGCACCATCCGTCGGCAGAACTGGGATTGGCAGCGCGCCGCGGGAATTGACCATATACCGACGGGTGACTTTTCTTTGTATGACCATGTTCTGGACGCCGTTTGGTGGCTCGATGCGATACCCGAAAGGTTTCGTCATCGTGCGGAAAGTATCGACCTCGACCGGTACTTCGCGATGGCCCGCGGCATCGGCGGAGTCAACAGTGTCCAAGCACTCGAAATGACCAAGTGGTTCGACACGAACTACCATTATCTCGTCCCGGAACTGACCGGGCAGGAGAACTTTCGCCGCGTCCGTTCCGATGTCTTTGTCGAGCCTTATGCCGAGGCGAGAGCGGCAGGCATCGCCGCTCGACCCGTGATCCTCGGCCCGCTGTCCTTCCTGATGCTGAGTAAAGGCCCGGACCCGTTGTTCCGCACCATCGGTCTATTGGAGAACATCCTGCCGGCGTACGAACATCTCTTGCGCGAACTTGCGGCTCGGGGAGCGGAATGGATTCAGATCGACGAACCGATCCTGGCGCTGGAGATTGACGAACCGACGCGGTCGGCCTTCCGTGTTTCCATGGAGAGACTCAGTGCGGCTGCGCCGCCAATCAAGATCTTCCTCGCCACATACTTCGACGCGCTGGGCGATAATCTCGTTGCGGCTCTGCAAGCCCCGATCAATGCACTCCATCTTGACCTTGTCCGCGCTCCTGGACAATTGGATGCGGCGCTCGCGACGGTGCCGGCTCACCTTACCCTATCTCTCGGTTTGGTCGACGGGCGCAACGTCTGGAAGACCAACCTCGAACGCGCGTTGCGTATGGCCGAAAAGGCGGCGGCGAGACTCTCTCCGGAGCGGTTGATGGTGGGCCCGTCCTGTTCCCTGCTGCACTGTCCGCTCGACCTCCGCGAGGAGACCGAAATCTACTCACAGGTTCGGGATTGGCTGGCCTTCGGTCTGCAAAAGCTCGATGAGATCGTTGTCCTCAAACGTGCGCTGAATCACGGGCGCTCAGCGGTCAAGCAGGAGCTCGAAGAGAATGCGGCATCGATCCAGCGTCGACAGACGTCGGCGCAAGTGGTCAATGGGGCGGTGCGAAAACAGGTGGCTGCAATCGCCGCGAGCGACTACAAGCGTTCGAGCCCTTACTTAGTCCGACGGAAGCAGCAGGATGCCGCCCTCGGCTTGCCGGTGTTCCCCACCACGACCATCGGCTCGTTTCCCCAAACGGCCGAACTGCGTGCTCAACGGGCGCGCTTGAAGAAAGGTGAGATTGACTCCACGCAGTATGACGCGTATATTCGCCACGAAATAGTCAACGCGGTTCAGCAGCAGGAGAAGATCGGACTCGACGTTCTCGTTCACGGCGAAGCCGAAAGGAACGATATGGTGGAATACTTCGGCGAAATGCTCGAAGGGTTTGTCTTCACAAAACAGGGATGGGTGCAGAGCTATGGTTCGCGGTGTGTCAAGCCCCCCATCATTTATGGTGATGTCACCCGCCGCCGCCCGATGACCGTGTCCTGGTGGCAGTTCGCCCAAAGTCAAACCGAACGGCCAATGAAGGGTATGCTTACTGGCCCGGTGACGATTCTTCAATGGTCGTTTGTCAGGGACGACCAGCCGCGCAAGGATACCTGCTTGCAACTGGCGCTGGCGATTCGAGCTGAAACGGCGGACCTCGAAAACGCCGGTTGTCGCATCATCCAGATTGATGAACCGGCCCTTCGTGAAGGATTGCCGTTGCACCGTCAGGCAGCTGAAGAATATCTCAATTGGGCTGTCGCTGCCTTCCGCCTGGCCAGTTCAGGCGTGCATGACTCCACTCAGATTCACACGCACATGTGCTATGCGGAGTTCAACGAGATTGTCGATTCAGTGGCAAACATGGATGCGGACGTGATTTCCATTGAAAGCGCCAGATCACATATGGAATCTCTCCTGGCGTTTACTGCCGAGCGCTATCGGAACGAGATCGGGCCGGGTGTTTTCGATATCCACTCCCCTCGTGTGCCCTCGGAAGAAGAGATGCTGATGCTTGCGAGAAAGGCCTTGCAGGTGATTCCCTCGCAACGGCTGTGGATCAATCCCGACTGCGGTCTCAAAACTCGCCGCTGGGAGGAAGTCGTTCCTGCACTCATCAACATGGTGGGAGCGGCGGCGCGGCTACGCCAAGTAGGTTAGGCGAAAGGGCATCATGAAATCACCAGTCACGACGCGGCTCATCGATATCGTGTTCCCCGGTGACACGAACCATCACGGGACCCTATTCGGCGGTGTCGGCCTTGCGTTGATGGACAAAGTCGCTTTCATCGTGGCCTCCCGGCACGCGCCCGTGAACTTTGTCACCGCTTCTTGTGAGCGGATTGATTTCAAGATGCCCGCCAACCTCGGTGAGATCATCGAACTGAACGGACGGATCGTGCGAGTAGGCCGGCGGTCCATGGCCGTCGAAGTGGAGTTGATCGCCGAAGAACTGGTTTCCGGCAAACGGCGCCAGTGCAGTTGCGGAATATTCAACATGGTGGGAATTGATGAGAGCTATTTCAGAGACGACCGCCGTCTGCCGCCGGTCATGCCCGTATCGCCCGAACTGGACGACGAACTGCGCATGGTGGAGATGGTTTTCCCGGAACAAACCAGCCATTACGGCAGCCTGTATGGAGGCCACGCGATGGCGGCAATGAGCAAGGGAGCCTTTGTTACAGCTACTCGTCATTGTCGAAAGCCAGTGGTTCTCGCTTCCTCGCGGCGGGTCGATTTCGCCGGCCGGATTCAGCAGGGGGAAGTGATGGAGGTACGGTCGCGCCTCGTTGCAACGGGCACGACGTCGATGACGATTCGAGTCGGGTTGTGGGCGGAGAATGTCCAGTCCGGCGAGTCTCGTCAATGCGCGGAGGGTGAATTCGTAATGGTGGCGAAATCGGCCACGTCCGGTATCGGGGAATAGGTGATGGCCGGCACCGGGAGGGAGACGCCCATGACGCGTTCGCCGGGACAATCGGGGGCAGCGCCGAACATCCTCCTCCCGGCACACCCACTGCCCTCTATTGCCCCGCTGCGTGATGCCATGCATCCGCCCCTCATGAATTACGCAAATCACGCCTACAAGAAAGTTGATGCCCCCCCATCTCAGCTCCTTGGCGGGCACTGAGCCGCCGCCCAGGCAGGCGCTCGTGGGCCGCATGCGTCGCCAATCGACTCCGCTACCCATCCCGCCAACCCTCAGTCGCCCTCTTCCTCCCCGCCAGGATAAATCAGCGACGCCGTCCGATCGATGCACAGGTAAATACACACCTCATCCAGATCGCGCGCCAACGTCGCCAGAAACTCCTTCAGGAGCAGCGCCTTCGTCGGATCGAGCGAAGCCACGCTAAACTCCCGATGCTCCCCGTACTCATCGGCGCCGTCGCGCAGCCGCCAATATCCGAAGATGTTCCCCGCCTGCGCCGTATAGCCGCCGAAGTTGTCCATCAGAAAATCGTGCAGCCGGCTCTCATTGGACCGGCCACTCTCGTTCAGTTGCTTCAGCTTAAGCGACGGCAACAGAAACAGGGCCACCGAGCCCAACTGCTGTTCTGTGAATCGCGGCGAACTTCCTTCTGGTTTCATGAATGGCCCCGTCTTCCCTTTGTCCACCGCCCCCATGATATCGATGACCTCGGAGCCGGCGGGGCAGGGGAGCGCGCCGGTCGGCCGATTCGCACGGCGCGCTGCCCGATTCGCCACCCGCGCCGCAGGGCGTTCACCACGTTTTCAAAAATTCTATCTCCCATCCCCTCAGTCACTTAACCCTCGCCCCCACCCCGGGGCCGTAGGTCTCGCCTGCTACCGTCAAACCGGGTAAACCAACATGCTTCGCTGCCACACCGTCCGCGCCACTGACGTCGTCTCCCGTTACGGCCTCGACCCCGACACCCCCGCCGCCGACTACGACATCCGCCTGGTCCCTGCCCACGACCCCGCCTACATTCCTCCCGACGCCGAAGCCTGGCCCCTCTACTACCGCGTCGCCCTCGATGCCCTCCAAGCCTTCCCCGGCGCCTACGACGCCGTCCGCGAAGCCGTCTCCGAACTCTGCCGTCAAATCCAGGGCCGCCGCGCCCTGCCGCCCCGCATCCTCCAGCGAAGTTTCTCGCTCCAGGACGCCCCCGCCCCGACTTACTAATTCTCCTCAGAAAGGATACCCCAACATGCCCTCCCAAGCCCGCCTCGATGCCAATCGCCGCAACGCGCTCCACTCCACCGGACCCCGCACCGCCGCCGGCAAAGCCCGCTCCGCCCAGAATGCGCTCAAGCACGGCCTCGCCTCGCTCTCTCCCGATAACTTCCTCGCCATCGAAGACCGCGCCGCCTTCGACCAGTTACTCGCCAGTTACTGCCGCACTTACTCGCCCGCCCACGCCGATGAACTCGACTTACTCACCGAAGCTGTCTTCTGTAAGTGGCGTCAGCAGCGCCTCTGGACCGTCGAAGCCCAAGGCCTCGAACTCGCCATCGCCGAACACCAATACGACCTCCAAAAGCGTTTCCCCAAAGCCGGCCCCGCCGCCCACCTCGCCGCCGCCGTCACCCGCACCGCCGAATCCACCCAACTCCTCCGCCGCTACGAAGCCCAGCTCGCTCGCCAATACCACCGCAATCTGAAGCTCCTCCGCGAACTCCAGGCCTCCCGCCTCGACCTCGAGCCCACCCTCGACGCTCCCGACCTGGAATCCGAACTCGCACCCGAGCCGGCCTCTCCAACTCCGGTGCCAAACGAACCCAACGCCGCTTCCAATAATGCGCCCGAACCCCCGTCCCCCGAACGTAATCCGGCGACAAGCTGCACGACACCGAACGAACCCAAGCCCTCGCCATCGAAACAGCCGCCTCCCAAACGGCCCGCCGCCTAACTGCCCCGCCATGTCCAATCTCTTCCGCGACCATCCGCCCGAACCGAGCATCCTCGACTTCGCTCGCAGGCTCCTCGACTTCACTCCGGACGACGTCCAGAGCACCCTGCTGACCACCGACGCGCGCTTTGTGCTGCTCAATTGCCACCGCCAATGGGGCAAAACCACGCTCACCGCCGTGCGCGCTCTCCATCAGGCGCTCAGCCGTCCCCGGCAGCAAATTGTCGTGGTCTCGCCCACGCTCCGCCAATCCCGCGTGCTCACCAACCACTGCCGCGAGTTTGCCCAGCGTCTCGGTTACGCCTTCACTTCCGATGGCACCAATCCGCGCTCGGTGCTCTTCGCCAACGGCTCGCTCATCCTCCCGCTCCCCGCTCATCCGGACCACGCCCGCGGTTTCTCCGCCCATCTGCTCATCATTGATGAAGCCGCGCGCGTCAACGACGAGGTCTATGCCGCCGTCACGCCCCTGCTGGCCGCCACCGAGGGCCACCTCTGGCTGCTGTCCACTCCCCATGGTCAGCGCGGCTTTTTCTACCGCGAGGCCATCGCCCCTCCGCAGGCCGCGGCTCACCCCTGGCTTCGCTTATCCGCCCCCGCCGAAGGTCCGCAAAGCAGCGGGCGCCTCACCAAGGAGTTTCTCGTGGCCGAACGCCGCCGCAAAACAGCCCAGCAGTTCGCCCAGGAGTACCTCTGCGAGTTCACCACCGCTGAGTCCAATGCCTTCGCGGCAGAACACATCCATCAGGCTTTCTCGAACGAGTTGCCGCCCTTCAACGAGATCTTCCGCGAGTCCTTCGGCCATCTCCAACAACCCCCGCACTACTACCTCGGCCTCGACCTGGGGCAACTCCGGGACCACGCCGCTCTCACCCTGCTCGAGTACCGCACCGTCCCCTCCGGCACCCGCGATCCCTATACCTGGCAGTGGCTCTTCCGCCGCGAACTCAACCTCCGTCTGGTCGAGCGCTTCCCCCTTCACACGCCTTACCGCCAGATCCTCGATCGCCTCGCCCGGCTCGCTGACCATCCCCAAATCGCCCACCACGGCTCCCTGGTCTTCGATGCCACCGGGGCCGGCTTACCCATTGCCGAGCTCATCCGCGAGCGGCGTTACCCGCTCCACATCCTCCCTGTCAGCATCTCCTCCGGCAAGCAAGCCGTCGTCACGCCGCGCGGCCGCAACGTCCCCAAAGCGGACCTCGTCTCCGCCCTCCATCATCTGCTCGAACGTGGCTATCTGAAAATCGCGGCGCGCGCCCCGCACGCGGACCTGCTGCGTCAGGAGTTACTGCAATACGAACGGCGCTTCGGCCGCAGCGGCGGCATCACCTATGCCGGAGCCTCCGCCACCCACGACGACCTCGTCATGTCCCTGGCTCTCGCCGGCTGGTGGGCTTGGGAGAACCGCAAGTCGCTTCTCTCCGGTCCTCTCCACAAGCCTTTGGCTCCCCTGATTCTCTAGTCCCCGCGACTCTCCGCGCGCCAAGGAAACCCGCCCCGCATGACCCACCTCTCACGCATTGTCATCGTTTGGCTGGCTCCGCCGCACCAGCAGCGGCAGATACTCGTCCCACAACCCCTCGCTCGCGTCCCGCTGATGCTGCAGCCGGCTGTCCAGGTTCTCAATCTCCCGCACGTCGTCACGCCGGCAGGCGTCGCTCATCAGCGTCGCAATCTCGATCTCCAGGCGATTCGACTCGAGCCACCGCTGCTTCAAATCCCCGAACTTTTTCTCGTCGGCGTCGTTCCATCCTTGGTCCATGGCGGTCATCCTATCACTGCCTGCCAGGGCCCCCGCCGCCCGCTCTTCTTACCGCGGCACCGCCACCAGATCCAGGCCCAGCGTCGCGTCGTTCGAAGGCAATCCCTCAAACACCAGCAGCGTGCTTGCCGGCGGCGACGGCCCGCGATAGTAGCCGCCGCGCACGCCCCGATACTCCTCGGTGGCCTTGCCCGTCAGCGAGTACCCGTACGCCATCACCACCTGCTCCATCGTCGCGCCCGTCGGCTCCAGCATCTTCTTCAGCCGGTCCATCATCAGCTTCATCCCGGCCGCATCCAGCCCGAACGATTGCTGCGTCGTCGTGAACACCACCTTCGGCGCGTTCACCTTCACCAACTGCGTATACGCCGCCGACTTCGGCAGTCCCTCGGGATTCACGAACTCCACTGGCGAACCCGGCGCCGCCGACAGGCGCCCCACGCCTTCGCACTCCGCCAGGCTCGGCCCCGTCACCCGCTGCACCTGCGCCAGCGTCTGCACCGCTTTCGGAAACAGCGCTGTCATCCGTCCCTGGATCTCCGTCACGTTCTCCAGCACGCTCACGTAACAGGTCACGCGCGCCATCTCCGCCCCGGCCGCCTTCAGCGCCTTGTCCAGATTCGCCAGCGACTCGTTCGTCACCTCCAGCAGCGGCCGCGGCTTTTCCACCGTCGCCCGCACCTGCTGTCCCGAAAGAAACACCAGCCCCGCCGGATTCAGCCGCTTCTTGTCCATGTAGATCGCTTCGAATTGGACCTGCGCGCCCTCCAGCGGTAACCCGCCGACGAAGATCGTGCTCACCGCCGGCAGCGGCTGATGCGCTTCGCTCAACGCCTCGCTCACAATGTTCGGAATCCGCCGCAAGTCGCCGTTGCCGGCCACAAACGCCCGCAGCTTCACCAGTGTCCCGCCGCGTGCCGCGTTGCGCACCGCCTTCAGCGCATCGCGCGTTTGTTGGGAGAGCAGACCCTTGTTCGAAAGGGGCGACACGGCAAAAGCCAGCCGAGCCGTTTCCGCCGCAATCGCCGTCGGCGGGTCCGGCAGCACTTCCAGTGTCTGCGTGATCTCCGGCTCTTCCTTCTTCGACTTTTTCTTCTTCTTCCGCGTATCGATTTGCGCCAGGGCGATCCCGGCCAGGCAAAGCACCGTGAAGAAGGCGACGAGTTTTCGCATTTCTGGCTGAAATTCTATCAAACACCGCGCCCTACGGCATTGGCTGGTCTCTGCTCGGCCAATTCGAGAATGGATTGACAGTTGGTAGGCCAATGTGGTCCAATCGCCATGAACTGGCATGATCCAAATCCCGCCACTCGAAGCGAATTCCAGTATCCCGCTTTACCGGCAACTCTATGCTGGCATTCGGGATGCCATTCAAACGGGTGTCCTGCGCCAGGGCGATCAAATCCCGCCCACTCGTGAATTGGCTCAATTGGCTGGGGTCAACCGGGCCACCGTCGCCGCCGCCTATGAACTCCTCGAAGCAGAAGGTCTCATCCGCGGACACGTAGGGCGGGGAAGTTTCGTTCAGGCTCCTACCCCCCGTACCCGTGAAGCGGACCTCATCAGCTTTGCCACCTCGCGACCTGCCGAACAGCTCTTCCCGATGCACGCCTTTCGCGCCACCGTCAATGAAGTGTTGAACGACGCGCGCCTTTCGAGCATCCTCCAACTCGGCGCCCCCGCCGGTTACGCGCCGCTCCGCCGTTGGCTGCGGGAAGCGAGTGGCCTCGCCACCCCCGCCGACGAAGTGATGGTCACCAGCGGCTGCCAGCAAGCCCTCGACCTCATCCAGCGCGCGATGCTCGGCCCCGGCGACACCGTCCTCGTCGAAGATCCCGTCTACGCCGGCCTTAAGAACGTCTTCGAGCGCGGGCGCTTGCGTCTGGTCCCCATGCCTCTCGGCGACCAACACGTCGACCCCGCCCAAGTCGAGCGCGCGATTGCCGCCGAACGCCCCCGCCTCGTGGTCGTCACCCCGGACTTCCAAAATCCCACCGGCGCCTCCATGCCCGTCGACACCCGCCGCCGCGTCGCCCAAGCTGCCGCGGACCGTCACATCCCCATCGTCGAAATCGACCTCTACCGCGACCTCCGCTACGACGGCGACCCGCTCCCCACCCTCAAAGAACTCGTCCCCGCCGCCGAAGTCCTGCTCCTCCGCAGCTTCTCGAAGATCGCCTTCCCCGGCCTCCGCGTCGGCTGGATCCTCGGCCCCCAACCCCTCATGGCCCGCCTCATCGAAGCCAAGCAATGGGCGGACCTCCATTCGGACCAGCTTTCCCAGGCCATCCTCCTCCGCTTCGCCGAGTCCGGACGGCTCGACCAGCACCTCGCCCAAATGATCGCCGCTGGCCGCGAGTGCCTCGCCGCCGCGCTCGAAGGCTGCGAACGCGAACTGCCCCCCGGCACCCGCTACACCCGCCCCCAGGGCGGTATGAACCTTTGGATCACCTTGCCCGAACCGCTCGATGCCACCGAACTGCTCCCGGTCGCCGAACGCGAAGGCTTAACCTATCTGCCTGGCCGCCACTTCCAGATCGAAGCGCGTGCCCACGGGCAACTCCGTCTCAGTTTCGCCGGCTTACCCCCGGCCTCGATTCGCACCGGACTGGCGGCCTTGGGCCGCGCGATCCAACGCGAACTCGATCGCTTGAAATCCGCGGTGTCGCCCTCCCCGGCCACCGCCATGGTCTGAACACACGCACAGGAGAATTCGCATGATCTTGAATGAAGCTTTTCGATTGAAGTCCGGCCTCGCTGAAATGCTCAAAGGCGGCGTCATCATGGACGTCACCAATGCCGAACAGGCTCTCATCGCGGAAAAGGCTGGCGCCTGCGCCGTGATGGCTCTCGTCAAAGTCCCCTCGGACATCCGCAAGGAAGGCGGCGTCGCCCGCATGTCCCCCGTCTCGAAGATCAAAGAGATCCAGGCCACCGTCTCCATCCCCGTGATGGCCAAGTGCCGCATCGGCCACATCGCCGAAGCGCGCGTCCTCGAAGCCCTCTCGGTGGATTACATCGATGAAAGCGAAGTCCTCACCCCGGCCGACGACGAGAACCACGTCGACAAGCGCAACTTCCGCGTGCCCTTCGTCTGCGGCGCCCGCAACCTCGGCGAAGCTCTCCGCCGCATCGGCGAGGGCGCGGCCATGATTCGCACCAAGGGCGAAGCCGGCTCCGGCAACATCGTCGAAGCCGTCCGCCACATGCGCACCATCCAGCGCGAAATGAAGCAGCTCACCGTCCTCTCTTCGGACGAGTTGATGGCCGAAGCCAAGCGTCACGCCGCTCCCTTCGAACTGATCGAGTACGTCGCCCAGCACGGCAAGCTGCCCGTCCCGAACTTCTCGGCCGGCGGCATCGCCACCGCCGCGGACGCCGCCCTAGCCATGATGCTCGGCGCCGAAGCCGTCTTCGTCGGCTCCGGCATCTTCAAGTCCTCTGATCCGGAGCGCTTCGCCAAAGCCGTCGTCAAAGCCACCACCTATTGGAACGACCCCGCCAAGGTCCTCGAAGCCAGCGCCGAACTCCCCGACGGCATGCCCGGTCTGGACATCCGTCAGTTGGAAGAAGGCCAACTGATGGCCACCCGGGGCTGGTAAGCGCATGGCGAAGAAAGTCGGCGTCCTCGCGCTCCAGGGCGACTTTGCGAAACACGCCAAGTCGCTCGAGCTCGTGGGCGCCGAAGCCATCGAAGTCCGCTCCCAGGCCGGTCTCGACCAGGTCGATGCCCTGGTCATGCCCGGTGGCGAGTCCACCACCATGCTCAAGCTCATCGGCTATGAGAACCTCTGGGACTCGTTGCTCGCCTTTGGTCAGGCCAAGCCCATCTTCGGCACCTGCGCCGGCGCCATCCTGCTTGCTAAGCATGTGATGAGTCCGAATCAGGTATCCTTAGGCCTCATGGATTTGGATGTCGAGCGCAACGCCTACGGTCGCCAACTGGATAGCCACATCGCTCAGATCGACCTCGAAGGCCAGCCGCTGGAAGCCGTCTTCATCCGCGCTCCCATCATCCGGCGCGTCGGGTCTGGCGCCCAAGTCCTCGCTACTCATCGCGGCGACCCCGTCCTCGTCACCGAAGGCAAGCACCTGGTCGCCACCTTTCATCCGGAGTTGACGTGCGATCCACGGGTTCACGAGATCTTCTTAAGGCGGGTTTAGGCGGCACCCGCACGCCGGCCGCGCCGGTCCGCCTGCCTCGCGTCATGTTCGTCTGCCTCGGCAACGTCTGCCGCAGCCAAATGGCGGAAGCCTTTGGCCGCGCGCTGGGCGTTGGCGTTTTCGAATCCATCAGCGCCGGGCTCACCCCCGGCATGATGGTCGACCCCGTCACCAAGCAAGTGATGGCCGAACGCGGTCTCAACCTGGACCAGCAGTTCCCTAAGTCCATCACTCTCGCCGCGACCCAGGGCGCGGACCTCATCGTCAACATGAGCGGCTATCCCTTGCCTCCCGGTATCAACTGGCCCTCCGTCACTTGGCAAGTGCCGGACCCGCACACCAAGCCCATCAACGTCCATCGGGAAACCCGCGACCTCGTCGAACGCCTCGTCATGCAACTCGTCCTGCAGTACCGCACCCGCGCCCGCTGACGTTATCCTCAGAAGGACGTGGATTTTCTCTCCCGCGCGCTCGCCGTCGCGCAAACCCTCGGGCTCTCCCACCCGCAAGTGCACCCGCTCTCCGGCGGCGTCTCTTCGGACGTCGCGCTGATCGAAGGCGGCGGTAAACGGCTGGTCGTCAAACAGTCGATTCCCAAGCTGCGCGTCCAGGCCGATTGGCCCGTCCATCCCAGCCGCATCTGGCGCGAAGTCGACGTCCTGCGAGCGCTCGCTCCCGCCCTGCCCGCCGGCGCCGTGCCCGCCGTCGTTTACGAAGCTCGCGACGAATACCTTTACGCGATGACCGCCGCCCCCGCCGGCGCCACTTCCTGGAAAGAGCAACTCCTCGCCGGCGACATCGACCCCGACCTCGCCGCCTACCTCGGCGCACTCCACGCCGGCATGTTGCGGCTCCCCAATCCCCGGCCCGAGTTCGACGATATCGCTTTCTTCGAAGAACTCCGCCTCGACCCTTACTACCGCTACACCAGCGAACGCCACCCGGACCTTCGCGCCCACTTCGACGAAGCCTCGCAGTCCTGCCGTCAGCATCGCTGGGCTCTCGTCCACGGCGACTTCAGCCCCAAGAACATCATGGCCTCGCCCGGCACGGCCATGATTCTCGACTGGGAATGCGTCCACTGGGGCGACCCCGGCTTCGACACCGCCTTCCTCCTCAATCACCTTGTCCTGAAAATGTTCCGCCGCCCCGCCGACCGCCCCATGCTCGAACGCGCCGCCCTCGCTTATCTCAACGCCGTCCCCGCCGTCCCCTTCGCCGACACCCTGCGGCACCTGCCCTTGCTGATGCTCTGCCGCATCGACGGCAAGTCCCCAGCCGAGTACCTCAACACGGACGAACTCCGCGACGCCGTCCGCCAAACGGCCCGCCGCTTGCTCACCGAAAAGCCCACCACCCCCCAGGATTTATTCGCATGTCTTTAGCCATTCAATCTCTCGCCGGTTTCGAAATCCTCGACTCGCGCGGTCGCCCCACCGTTGCTGCCGTTTGCACTTTGCAGGACGGCACGCGCGCCATCGCTCACGCCCCGAGCGGCGCCTCCACCGGCCGTCATGAAGCCCACGAGCTGCGCGACGGCGACGAGCACTGGTACGCCGGCAAGGGCGTCGTCCGTGCGGCCGACGCCATCAACGGCGAACTGAATCAGGCTCTTCACGGCGTCAGCGCCGGCGACCAGGCCCGCGTCGACGAGATCCTGATCGAGCGCGATGGCTCCGCCAACAAGAGCCGCCTGGGCGCCAACGTCCTGCTCGCGGTCTCCTGTGCCGCTGCGCGCGCCGCCGCCCAATCGTTGCGCATCCCGCTCTGGCGTCATCTGCAAAGCCATCGCACGCCGGTCATGCCGATGCCCATGGTGAACATCCTCTCCGGCGGCTTGCACGCCGGCGGCAACATCGAGTTTCAGGACTTCCTGGTGATGCCTCACGGCATCCACGGCTACCCGAACCAGCTCGAAGCCATCGTCCGCGTGCACGCCGCCGCCAAGCAAGTGCTCGACGAACGCGGTCTGGTCACCACCGGCGTGGCCGACGAAGGCGGCTGGGGCCCACGCTTCACCTCGAACGAGCAAGCGCTCGAAATTCTCACGGAAGCCATCGAGCGCACTGGCCTCGAGATGTCCATCGCCCTCGACGTGGCGAGCACGCACTTCTATCGCGACGGCCAGTACCACCTCGCTACCGAACACCGCACCCTTACCGCGGCCGGCATGGCCGACCTGCTGGCCGACTGGAGCCGCCGTTATCCGATTCGCTCCGTCGAAGACGCCCTCGAAGAAGATGACTGGTCCGGCTGGCGCGAACTCACCCAGCAACTCGGCGACCGTCTCCAACTGGTCGGAGACGACTTCTTCACCACCAATCTCGCCCGCCTTGAGCGCGGCGTCGCCGAAGGCTGCGCCAACGCCGTCCTTGTCAAGATGAACCAGATCGGCACGCTTACCGAAACCTTCGCCGTCGTGGACCGCGCCCGTCAGGCCGGCTACCGTGCGGTCATCTCTGCGCGCAGCGGCGAAACCGAGGACAGCTTCCTCGCCGACCTCGCCGTGGCCAGCGGGGCAGGGCAGATCAAGGTGGGCTCCATCACCCGCTCCGAACGCCTCGCCAAATACAACCGCCTCCTGGAGATCGCCGCCTTCGAGTTGCGATAGGCGAGCTACACTGGAACTTCAAATGAGACTTGGCGTACTCGGCTTGGGGTTCATGGGCGCAACCCATATTCGCGCTCTCAGCGGCATTGACGGCGTCACGCTGGCCGCCATTTCCAGTTCCGATCAGAAGAAGCTCTCCGGCGATCTGAGCTCAGTAGGCGGCAATCTCGGCGAAGGCTTCGCCACGCTCGATTTCTCGAACGTCGACAAGCACACGCGCTGGCAGGACATCCTCACCGATCCCACCATCGACGCCGTCGACGTCTGCCTCCCCACGCATCTGCACGCCGAAGCCACCGAAGCCGCGCTGCTCGCCGGCAAGCATGTTCTCTGCGAGAAGCCGCTCGCCCTCGACTTCCCCACGGCCGACCGCCTGGTGAAGCTCGCCGAAAAGCAAGCCCGCATCCTGATGGCCGCGCAGGTTCTGCGCTTCTTCCCCATGTACCGCCAAATGGCGGACCTCGTCCGCTCCGGCTCCCTCGGACCCGTGCGCTCCGCGACCTTCCGCCGCCGCTGCGCCGCACCTCCCTGGGCCGCCTGGATGAAGGACAAATCCATCAGCGGCGGCGGTGTCTTCGACCTCTTGATTCACGACGTCGACATGGCTCTCTATCTGTTCGGCACTCCGCAGGCCGTCTCCGCCACGGGCCGCGAAGCTCTCGCCGATTACGTCGACACCATCAATGGCCAGTTGATCTACGACGGGCTCGACAGCGTCACTGTCGCCGGCGGCTGGCACCACGGCGCGTTCCCGTTCTCGATGGAGTACACCATCGTCGCCGACGGCGGCACGATTGAATACAGCTCGGCGAGCGGCAAGGACCCGCAGGTCTACCGCCCCGGAGCCGAACCGGAGTCGCTCACGCCCCCGGCCGCCATCGACGGCTATCAGGAAGAGATTCGCTACTTCGTGGAGTGCTGCCTCCAAGGCACCGCGCCCACTGACTGCTCGCCCGCCGAGTCCGCGCAGGCTGTGCGCGTCACCCGGCTCATGTCCGAGGCGCGCGCCAAAAAAGGAGAACTATGTCCGCTCTAAAACCTCTTGAACCCGGTGTGATGTTTTGGGCCGCGCCCAACCCTACGGACGTCATCCGCGGCGTGAAGGCGCTGGGCGTCCGCTCCGGCCAATTGGGTGTCGCCGGCGATTACCTGCTCGACGGCGCGGCGCCGCTCTGGCAGTACGCCTGCGAGTCCGAGGACTTCACCATCGTCACCGTCTTTGGCGCTTACACCGGTGAGGACTACGCTGATATCCCCACCGTCGAGCGCACGGTGGGCTTCATCCCCGCTGACACTCGCGCCGAACGCGAAGCGCGCACGATCGCCCTCTCGGATTTTGCCGCCAAGCTCGGAGTGAAGTCGATTGCGGCGCATGTCGGCTTCGTGCCTCACGATAAGACGCATCCGAACTACATTGCCGTGCGCGACCTGGTTCGCCGCATCTGCGACCACGCGCAGCAACATGGACAAAGCTTCACTCTCGAGACGGGTCAGGAGCCGGCGGAAACGCTGCTCGCCTTCTTCGAAGACGTGGCGCGTCCCAATCTGGGCATCAACTTCGATCCGGCCAATATGATCCTCTACGGCACCGGCAACCCGATTGAAGCCTTGGGTGTGCTCGGCCACCACGTCATCTCGGTGCATGCTAAAGATGGCATCTGGCCGGACAAGAATGTCCCCGGGTCCCTGGGTCATGAAAAACCCTTAGGCGCGGGCGATGTGAATATTCCCGCATTTGTCGCCAAATTAAAAGAAATCGGCTACCAGGGCACGGTGAACGTCGAGCGCGAAGGCACCAACCCTGAGGTGTGGCGTCAGGACGTCGGCGCCGCCGTTGAACTGCTGAAGAGTCTGATCTAAAGGGAAAAGGCCGGTCCGTGAGGACCGGCCTTTTTAACTTGTTGAACTTGCGCGGGGTTAGCGAACTTCGGCAGGAACCTTGGTGGCTCCGTTGGGCGCTGCTGCCGCGGCGCTCGTCAGAACTTTGCCCCGACGGCGCGCTTCTGAGAGCCACGATGGGGGACGCCCACGGCGGCGCCCACGATTCTCCACCAGTCTCTCCAGCGTCAGGATCGCTTCTTCGATTTGTTCTCGCTCTTTCCGCAATTCGTCCAAGATTTTTGTGACGTCCAATGCAGCCTCCATTCCCTGCTCTAATCGGCCGATATTCCCAGCTTTTTGGCGGGGGTTCTATTTTCAGAACCGATGGTCCTTTATTCCAGACCTTTGTCAGGTCTATTATGGCTCACAGTAGAGGCATTATCAAGAGGTCCGTTCTGAAATCAGAACAGATTGACTTTTGTCTTAGCTAGACCGCGTTGCTGAATTCTTCCGATTCCAGTGGAAATAGAAGGGTAATCCGATCGCGATCAGGCCCAGTCCCAGAATCGATTCTCGCGGCGAATCGCGTAACGTATAGAAAATTAAGAGCGCAGCTACCAGCACAAACACCATCGGCACCACGGGGTACCCCAATGTGCGATAAGGGCGTAACATTTCGGGCTTTGTTTTACGGAGCACCACCACGGAGAGGGCAGCCATTCCGTACAGAATCCAGCTCGCGAAAATCACGCAGGTGTACAGTTCGTCGTAGCGCCCCGAGAGCACCAATACACAACTCCACAGTGACATCCCGAAGATACTGACGCTCGGCGAACGGTGCTCCGGGTGGACGTCGCCGAAGCTTTTGAAGAACAGTCCATCGCGCGCCATGGCGAACGGCACCCGCGCGCCCGACAGAATCGAACCGTTCAGGGCGGCAAAGATGGAGACCATCGCCACGATGCTCACCGCGGTCGCTCCCGTCGGCCCGAAGATCTTGCGCATCAACTCCGCCGGCACCAGATCCGCCTGGGCCACCTCTTCCGCCGACAGTACGTAGAAATAGGCCGCATTCGCCGCCAGGTAGATGGCCATCACGGCCAGCGTCCCCAGAATCAGAGCCTTGGGCAGATTCTTCTGCGGCTCCTGAATTTCGGCGGACACCATGGAGACGTTATTCCAGCCGTCGTAAGCCCAGAGAATGCCGACCAGCGCCGCAAAGAAGCCGGCGACCCCGCCCGGGGCCGGGACCGACGTATTCATATGCGCGAATGTCCCTTGGCTGTAGCTGAAGCCGATGGCCACGATCGCCGCGAACAGCCCGACTTTCGCAATCGTCACTACCAGTTGCAGACCGCCGCCGAATTTGACGCCGAAGTAGTTGACGACGCCCAGGCCCAGGATCAGCCCGATCGCCACCAACTGGCCCACCGTCACCTCGAGCGGCTTCCAGCCTGGCCCGATGGGCGCATCGGTCCGAGCCACCACCGCATTCAGACCTGGCGCAAAATTCACCATCGCCAGGTAGAAGGCCGTCGCCAGCGTCGCCACCGACCCGCTCTTGGCCACCCACATCTGGGTCCAGCCATAGATAAAGGCATATAGGCGTCCGTACGCCGCTCGCAGATAAACGTATTCGCCCCCGGACTCCGGCATCGCCGCCGCGAGCTCCGCATAGGTCAGCGCCCCGGCCAGCGACAGTAAGCCGCCGAACACCCAGACGAAGAACAACTCCCACGGGTCGCCCACCTTCAGGATGGCGCGCTTGGGCACCAGGAAGATGCCGCTGCCGATCACCGTGCCAATGACGATGGCCACGGCTCCCCACAATCCCAGGTCGCGCCGCAGCGCCAGTTGGCCTTGATTCGTCAAGCAGTCTTCTCCTTCTGCTGGTCAAACTGACCCACCAGTAAACCCACCGCCAGCGTCACCGTCGTCCCAATCAGCACATACCAGGTGAACTTCACGTTCGTCCCCAAAAACAGATACAGGTTCGTGCTGAGCCCGGCCAGAATGCCGGCCATCGCCGCCTTCTTGCCCGGGCCTTTGAACAGCAGGCCGAGGAGGAACGTCCCGAGCAGAGCGCCGTAGACGATGCTCGCAATCCCCAGGCCGGTTTCGAGTACAGACTTCACCTGCTGCGCGATCAGCGCAATCCAGAACAGCACCGCGCCCCAGGCGAGCGTGATCCAGCGAGCCAACTTCAACCAGTCGGCATCGGATTTCGGCCGGCGGGCGAGCGGCTTCCAGAAGTCCATCACCGTGGTGGAGGCCAGGGAATTGAGCGCCGCGGAGAGGTTCGACATCGCCGCCGCCAGGATGGCCGCGATCGTTAAGCCGGCGATCCCGGGCGGCAACTGATTCCACAAGAACTGCGGGTAGATGCGATCGCCTTTCTCGGGCCGCGGCAAACCGTTGTCCTGGTAGTAAACGAACAGGCAGATGCCGATCACCAGGAAAAGCGAGAACTGAAAGAAGATTACCGCCCAACTGCTCATCAGGGCCAGCCTTCCTTCGCCTTGCGTGCGCGCCGAAAGCAGGCGCTGCACCATCAGTTGCTCGGTGCCATGAGAAGCCGTGGTGAGGAAGCAGCCGCCGATGACGCCGGCGAGGAAGGTATAAGGACGGGTGAAGAAGCCGGGTTCGGTGGGCAGGCTCCAGTCGAAGACCTGGAACTTGCCGGCTTGCCCGGCGACGTCGGCGACGTGCGCCCAGCCCCCCGGAATCTGCTGCAGGATGACGAAGAAACTGAGGACCGCGCCGGCGACGTAGAGGAACATCTGAATGACGTCGGTCCAGATGACGGCTGTCATGCCCCCTTCAAATGTGTAGAAGAGCGTCAGCGCGACGATCAGCAGGATGGAGACCAGATTGTCCGTGCCCAGAATAATCGAGATGACGATGGAGATGGCGAACACCCGGACGCCTTCGGCCATCGCCCGCAGCACCAGAAAGCAGCCCGCCGTCAGCTTGCGAACTTCGTGGCCGAAGCGCCGCTCCATCAATTCGTAGGCGGTGAACATCTCACCGCGGAAATAATGCGGCAGAAACAGCGTGACAATAATGACGCGCGCCAGCAGGTAGCCGAGCACCACCTGGAGAAAGCCGAGATTGCCGTCGAAGGCGAGCGCCGGCGTGCCAATGACGGTGAGCGTGCTGGTTTCGGCCGAAACGATGGAAAATGCAATCGCCCACCACGGAGTGGTTTTCCCGCCGAGGAAATAGTCTTTGAGTGTCTGCTGGTTGTGGCGGAAGCGCGCGCCAAAGAGCGTAATGCCCACCAGGTAGATCACGATCACCGTCAGATCGAACCAGCGCATGGAATCACCGCAGTCTAGCATGCCAACGAAGAAGAATTCGGGAACATCTTTCTCTTGCCAGGCATCTATGCTGATGAAGATCTCCGGGGTGGGTAGAACGGAATTTCGGCTGTCAAGTGAGGTTGCGGCTGATTGGAAGTTTCGGATATGCTGAGGGTTCCGTTGCGGGCCTGGATCGCGTAAGTCTCGGCAGGCATCGTCATCTATCCTTTCAGCGTCCGTAGGAGGCAGAAGAAGTGTTACAGCGTTGGATTCGGGCCATCGTGGTCGTCGGCTTGGCGGTGATGCCCGCGCTATATGCGCAGGAAAAGAAGGTGAAGGATCAGGCCGAATACGACTTGATCCAGGCGATCCAGAAGGAAGCGGATGCCAAGAAGAAGGTTGATCTCATCAACCAGTGGAAAGAGAAGTATCCCACTTCGGACTACAAGATCGAACGTCTGCAGGCTTTAGTCGCCGCGCAGCAGGCGGCGCAGAACGCCCAGGGCATGCGGGAAGCGGCGCTCGACCTGATCAAGGAAGATCCCAAAGGTCTGGCCGGCTACATCTACATGAACCTGCTCACTCTGAGCATGAACGACAAGAGCGAAGCCGCGCTGGCCAACAGCGAGAAGGCTGCCCAAGGCATGCTCGAACTCCTTAAGACTTTCCCCAAGCCGGCGAACATGACCGACGCCCAGTGGGAAGGCGAGAAGAAGAATCAGCAGTTGAACGCCTTGAAGTCGCTGGCCTTCGTCAAGATGAGCCGCAACGACTATCCGGGCGCCGAAGAGCAGTATCTCGAGATCCTCAAGATTGCGCCAAACCTGGGTGACGTTTCGCTGAACGCCGCCACGGCCGTGTTGCGCCAGAAGAAGGAAGAGCGCCAGGCGGTGGCTCTGTTCCACTATGCCCGTGCCGCCAGCTTCACCGGTCAGGGCGCGCTGCCCGAGCCCGCCCGCAAGCAAGCGATGGAGTTCTTCCGCAAGAACTACATCCTGATGCGCGAAAACGACAGCAAGATCGACGAGTTCATTGCCCTCACGAAGGACAATGCGATTCCCCCGGCCGACCTGAAGATCGAATCGGTGAGCCAGGTGATGGAACGCGAGTTGGAAGAACTGAAGAAGACTAATCCGCAGTTGGCTCTCTGGATCCAGGTGAAGAAGGAATTGGTCGGCGCCAACGGCGAGACATACTTCAACGACAGTGTGAAGGGTACGGGCTTGCCGAAGCTGAAGGGCAAAGTGATCAGCCACACCCCGGCGATCCGTCCGACGAAGGTGGTGGTCGCGCTCGAGAACGATAAGGATGGCGAGATCACGATCGCCGTCACGCCCGCTCTGGCGGGCAAGGCCGATCCCGGCACGGAAATCGAATTCGAGAACGCCGTGCCCAAGACGTTCACCAAGGATCCGTTCATGCTGACGGTGACCGCGGAACCCGGCAACATCACGGGCTGGCCGGTGGCCACTCCGGCCGCTGCTCCGCGCCCCGGTGGTGCGAAGCCGGTGGTGAAGAAGAAGTAGTTCTTCCGTCGAACCAAAAGAAAAAGGGCGAGGCCGCTGGCCTCGCCCTTTTTTTGTCTGCTGACTGAGTGCCTAGCCCCGCGCTTTGCGGACCTCGTCGGTGAGCGCCGGCACGATCTCGAACAGATCACCCACCAAGCCGTAGTCGGCCACTTCGAAGATCGGCGCGTGCGGATCCTTGTTGATCGCCACGATCGCCTTCGAGCCCTTCATGCCCACCAGATGCTGGATGGCGCCGGAGATGCCGACGGCGACGTAAACCTTCGGAGCTACTGTCTGACCGGAACTGCCCACCTGCCGTTCCATCGGCAGCCAGCCGCTGTCGCAGATTGGCCGTGAGGCCGCCAGTTCGGCTCCCAGCACTTTGGCCAGGTCCTCGACCAGAGACAGGTTTTCCTGCTCCTTGATGCCGCGTCCCACCGACACGATGACGTCGGCGGCCGTGAGGTCCACGGCGCGTGAGGACTCGCGGAACGGCGCTTCCGGCTGCTGACGAATCTCGCCCACCGACGGCTGCCGCGTTTCCACCGGCGCCGAACCGGCCGCCAGTGTATCCGCGCGATAAGCGCCCGCCTGCAGACTCACCAGGTGCGGCGCCCCCGTGGCCGGCTTCACATCCGCATTCAGCTTGCCCTGGAATAACTGCCGGACGAAGACCGGGCCGTCGTTCACCTTCACGACGTCGCTCACCAGCACGCGATCGAGCCGCGTGGCTAGCTTCGGACCGAAGTCGCGCACCTGATAGGTGTGCGGGAAGAGCACCAGCGACGGCTGCACTTCGCGAATCAGTTCCGCAAGCGCTGCCGTATACCCGTCGGCCGTGTACTGCGCGAGTGACGCGTCGTCGAGGGCGTAGACCTTGTCGAGTGCTTTGGTCGCGGCTTCGGCCGCGAGCGATCCAATGCCGCTGCCCAGCACGACGGCCGCCACGGGCTCGCCGCGTGACTGGCCCAGTGCCTGCCCGCCCGCCAGCGTCTCCCAGGACATCTTGTGCCAGGCGCCGCCGGTTTGTTCCATCACCACCAGAATCACGAGAGCACCCTCATTTCGAACTTCAGCTTCTCCACCAGCTTGGCGGCCTGTTCCTTGGCCGTGCCCTCGAGCATCTGCGTCTGTTTCTGCCGTTCCGGCTCATAGACACGCTCGAGGATGGTGGCGGCCGCCCCGGTGTCGATGCCGGCGGCGTCGATCGCCTTCAGTTCCTTGGTTTTGGCCTTCTTGATGCCCATCAGCGTGGCGTAACGAAGCCGATTCAAGCCGCTCTGAATGGTCAGTACGGCCGGCAAGGGCATGGTGATGTATTGGAACCAGCCGTCTTCGAGCTCGCGCTTCACGCGCACCGCGCCAGCCTGCGGTTGCACTTCCATGATGATGGTGGCGTGCGAACTGCCCAGCAATTCGGCCAGGATTACGCCCGTTTGGCCGGAACCGACGTCATCCGATTGCAGGCCGGTGAGCACCAGATCGGGCGACTCGGTCTTGGCCGCGGAAGCCAGCAGCTTCGCCACGGCGAGCGGGTCGAGCTTTTCGGGCTCCTCGCAGACCAGGTGAATGGCCCGGTCCGCGCCCTTGGCCAGCGCTTCCCGAATGGTGGAGGCGGCACGCTCGGGACCCAGACACAGCGCGACCACTTCGCCGGCACCCTGTTTTTCCTTGAGCTGCAGCGCCTCTTCCAGGGCGTAGGCGTCGGGCTCGTTGATCTCGAACGTCAGATCCCCGTCGTCGATCCACGAAGCGGCGGAGTTCAGCCGCAGCTGTGAATCGCGGGCAGGCACTTGCTTGATCGCGACGATGATTTTCATGAGGTATATCGTTTGAAGATGAGGCTGCCGTTGGTGCCGCCGAAGCCGAACGAGTTCGAAAGCGCGTAGTCGATCTTCATCGGCCGCGCGACATTCGGCACGTAGTCGAGGTCACAACCGTCGCCAGCCTTCTCGAAGTTGATGGTCGGGGGCGCAATCTGATCGCGGATCGCCATCACGCACAGGCCGGCTTCCAGGCCGCCCGCGCCGCCCAGCAGATGCCCCGTCATCGACTTGGTGCTGCTCACCGCCAGCTTGCCCACATGCTCGCCAAAGGCGCGGTGAATCGCCGTGGTTTCGATGCGGTCGCCCACCGGCGTCGAAGTGCCGTGGGCGTTCAGGTAATCGATCTGCGTGTTTTCGAGCTTCGCGTCGCGCAGCGCGTTGCGCATCACGCGATACGGACCGTCGCCGTCGGTGGAGGGCGAAGTGATGTGATACGCATCGCCCGACATGCCGTAACCCACCATTTCGGCGAGAATGTTGGCGCCGCGCGCCAGGGCATGGTCCAGCGACTCGAGGAACAGCACGCCCGCGCCTTCGCCCATCACGAAGCCGTCGCGGTCCGCATCCCAGGGACGGGAAGCGCGTTGCGGTTCGTCGTTGCGGGTGCTCAGCGCGCGCATGGAGGCAAAGCCCGCCACGCTCAAGGGCGTGATCGCCGCCTCGGCGCCGCCGCAGATCATCGCGTCAGCGTAGCCGTGCTGGATGAGGCGGAAGCTGTCGCCCACGGCGTGAGCGCCCGTCGTACAGGCGGTGGCGGTGGCCGAATTCGGCCCCTTGGCGCCCGTGCGGATCGAGACGTAGCCCGAGCCCAGGTTCACAATCGTCGCCGGAATGAAGAACGGTGACACGCGCGACGGGCCTTTTTCCATCAGCGCCGTGTGTTCGCGTTCGATGACTTCGAAACCGCCGATGCCGCTGCCGATGTAGACGCCGACATTTTCGGCTTCCTCGGGCGTCACCTTGTAGTTCGCCATCTCGAGGGCGAAGTCAGTGGCGGCGACGGCGAAGTGCATGAACCTCGCCATCTTCTTGATTTCTTTCTTCTCGATGAACGAGGCCGGATCGAAATCCTTCACCTCGCCCGCGATGCGGCAGTCATGCCGCGTCGGGTCAAACAGTTCAATCTGGCCGATTCCACTCTGGGCGGCCTTGATTCCGGCCCAGGTTTTTTCCGTGCCGACTCCCAGACTGGTTACGAGTCCAACACCGGTCACCACAACTCTACGAGGCAAACAATGGCTCCTCTCCCTATTGTAGGAGGATGTGCGAGGGGTCGAAAAGATGCGCCAAAAAAGCAGAGGGCGGACTGCTCAGCAGCCCGCCCCGCACCGCTTTGAAAATCTCTATTCCTTGCCGGTCTTCGACTTGATGTAGTCGATCGCGTCTTTCACCGTCTTAAGCTTTTCGGCTTCTTCATCCGGCACATCGAGATCGAACGCTTCTTCGAAAGCCATCACCAGCTCCACGATGTCCAACGAATCCGCGCCAAGGTCATCGACGAACGATGCGTTCGGGTCCACCTGCCCCTCGTCAACGCCCAACTGTTCGACAATGATGTCCTTTACCTTCTGTTCAACAGCCACGAATATAGAACCTCCCTTTGGTCCGTAATCGCGATCATAGCCATGATCGTAGCTCGGGCGCAACTACGCGCTTCGCAAAAAAAATTCCGCCGGCGTAACCATCGCGGAGATCAGTGCGCCTACACTTTCAATCCCCGTTACGTAGGCGGGCGCGACATTCACCCCTTAACCCAACATCGCGCCCGCATCCCTAAAATTCCTTAAGCCATTCCGGCTTCCCGTAAGATTTCCCGTAACTTTATCAGATCCCGCTTGAAAATCGCCAACAATCTTTCCTTCGGCACCGTAAAAGTCTTCTTGCCCTGATCGGCTCCTCCCAATTCCGGATATTCGAAGTGCAATTGCAGCGGCCCGGCGAACCCGGCGGTCTTCGCCATCCGGAAAAAACGCTGGAAATCCACCATGCCCTCGCCCAGGCCGCACCAGCCGGGTACCCACTGGCCCTTTTCGTTTTTTTCCCAGCGAAAATCCTTTACCGAAATGCCGCGCGTGTAAGGCATCAACAGGCGAGTGGTGTGCTGCCAGTTGCCGTAGCCGCCTTCCACCACCGCATGACCGATGTCATAGTTCACGCTTACTTGGTTGGGAGAATGATCCTTCAGCAGCGAGTACAGGTCCCACATCGAGGCGCCCACCTGATTGACGCCGGAATGCGTGTGGTACATCGCCGTGAGGCCGTACTGCTTGTTCATCGCGGCGAGGTCGCGCACCTTGGGACGCAGTTCGTCCAATTGGGCCGGAATGCTTTTGCCTTCCACGTACTTGAAGCCGCCCCAGCGGTAGCGGGGGATCTTGGCGGCCACCAGCGCCTTCATCACCGCTTCGGTGTGCGGCGTGGTGACGTCGACGATGCCGGCGGTCACCATCGGCATGGAGAGCTTCTGCGCGCGGATCGTCTCCACCGCTTTGGGCAAGGCCTCGGCGACTTCGGACGGCTCCACATGTCCGCCGGGCCGCACCGTCAGGTCAATGCCGTCGTAGCCCATTTCCGCGCAACGCGAGGCCATTTCGCTCACCGTGGTCCATTGGAAATGTTTCGAGAACATCACCACCGGCCAGCGCGCAGCAGGACTCTGATCATTGGCCGCGGCCAGCGCAGCGGGAGCCAAAGCGACAAATTCACGGCGATTCATGCCGTCATTCTATCGGTTCGCGAATCCATTCGGCTAAAGTGCGCGCCGTTTCGCTAAAGCGCTGGGACCGGGCCCAGGCGCGCGCCGCCGCCGACATCCTTTGGCGGCGTTCCCCATCCTGCAAAAGCGCCTCGATCTCGGGAATCAGGTCGCGATAGATCGCCACCACGCCGAACTCCGGACGCATCACGCCGCGTGCGCCGTCATGATCCAGCGTCACGGCCGGCAAGCCCGCGGCCAGCGCTTCCACCAGCGTGAGTCCGTAGCTCTCGTGCCGGGAAGGGAAGACGTACAAATCGGCGATCTCGAAGAATGCCTGCTTGCGCACTCCCATCACGTAGCCGGGAAAGGCGACCTTGGTCTTGCGTAAGCCGTGAGCCAGCTCACGCAGCTTAGCCAGATACTTCTTGCCCATCATGTAGGCGGCGTCGCCGCAGATCACCAGGTTCAGGCCGTTGGGCGGAAAGCCTGGCTGGCGCTCCCATTCGGCGATCGCCTCCAGCAGCAGGTCCTGGCCCTTTTCGGGCGAGATCCGGCTCAGGCACAGCAGCGTCGGCACGGCCGGATGCAATTGAAACTGGTCGCGCAGCTTCTGGACTTCAAACGCGACATCATCCTCCGGAAATGTTTCCAGCGAATGGCCCCACGGCAGCACGCGAATCTTGCCGGGCGGCGTTTGCGGGTAGCAGGAGAGCAGCACCTGCTTCATCGCCGGCGAGGGCACAATCACGTGCCGCGAATACTGCAGACTCTGCCGCTGCTTTTCGAAGACGAGCTTGGCGATCGAGGGATACAGCGAGCCCAACCGGTCATAAAGCTGCACCAGCGTCTCGGGCCGTACGTAGTCTTTGGCATAAATCTTCGCGACGTAGGCTACCACGTCGACATGATAGATGCTGTCCATGATGAAGCCGCGCTCGGCGAGCCGCGGAAAAACGGGCGCTTCGGAGATGTCGTTGATCAGCACGCGCGTGTGGCGCGGGTCGTACCGGAGGATGAACTCGGTGGCCGCGGCGTCGAAGCGGTGGCAGAAGTCGGCGTACTGCCGTTCGGAGTAGCCGACTAACTCTTCCCCGGTGGGAGCCGCGGAGCCGAGGACGGACGGGTCGAGAAGCTGGAGCTCAAAGGGCTGGGTCCGGCTCCATTCCGCGGTCAACTGATTGGCAATCGCCGCTCCCCCGCCCAGCGGCACCGGCTGACCCGCGAAGCCCCCGTGCGCGGCCGAATAGATCACTCGCATGCCTGCTCAGAGCGTAGCAGAGGATGATAGACTGTAGCCGCCTTGCGTATGAAACTGACTCTTCTCCTCCTGCCCCTTCTTCTGCCGGCCGCCGACCGCGTCAAGGTGAAACTGCCGGCTCCCTACGCTACGCCTTCGGTGGCCAACGGCGCCAAGCTGATTGAGAAGCCCGCCGGCGCCAAGCTCACCGTGCCGCCCGGCTTCAAAGTGGAGGAGTGGGGCAGCGGCTTCAAGAAGCCGCGCTTCATGGTGCAACTGCCTTCCGGCCCGGTCCTGATCGCCGATAGCGTCGCCAATGGCGCCGTGGTGGCCGTTTCCGGCAGCAACCGCAAGGACCTGATCACCGGGCTCGACCGTCCCTCCGCTCTCGCCCTCTGGAAAGACTATCTCTACGTCGCCGAAGCCGAAGCCATCAAGCGCTATAAGCTCGACGTCGCGGCTCTCACCGCCGGCCCCGCCGAAGTGATCGTGCCGCTCAAGAACTACGGCAAGGGCCACTGGACCCGCTCGCTCGCCTTCGATAAGAAGGGCGAAACGCTCTACGTCGGCGTCGGCTCCGGCAGCAACATCGACCTCGGCGACCCCGAAGACCGCGCCGCCATCAACACCTACTCGCCCGATGGCTCCAACCATCAGATCTTCGCCACCGGCTTGCGCAACCCCGTTACGATTCGCATCAACCCGGCCAATCAGCAACTGTGGGCGACCGTCCAGGAGCGTGATGGCCTGGGCGATGGCCTGGTGCCGGACTTCTTCACGTCGATCGGCAAAGGGAAGTTCTACGGCTGGCCTTACGCTTACATCGGCCAGAATGAAGAGCCGCGCCACAAGGGAGTGAAGCCCGAGTTGGTGGCGAAGTCCGTGGAGCCGGATGTCGTGCTGCCGGCTCATGCCGCCGTGATGGACTTCATCTTTTACACCGGCAAGCAATTCCCCGTGAAGTATCGCCACGGCGCGTTCCTCGTTTACCGCGGCTCGTCGAACCGGACGGATCGCTTGGGTTACTCGCTCAACTTCCTGCCGTTCAAAGGCGGTAAGCCGGTGGGCGACCCCGAAGAGTTCCTCAGCGGCTTCATGCTGGGGGAGAAGTCGCGTGACGTTTGGGGCCGCCCCGTGGGTGTGCTGCAGATGAACGACGGCAGCCTGTTACTCTCTGAAGACGGCAACAATCGCATCTTCCGCATCTCTTACACGAAGTAACCTCGGCGGCCGTGAAAAGCGCCGTATTGATGCGGCATAATGTTCGATATCGCTGTACCCCGACCGCATCAGGACGCGCAAACCCGGCGCGCCATGAACCCTGTTCGCGAAGGACTGGCCCGCACGGGCCTCTACCATAGCCTTCGCCTGCCCGACGGACGCGTGCTCGAAGGCGCCATGCCGCTCGAGTATCTCGAAGACCGTTGGGAGAAGTTCCAGTTCCCGGCGGACCTCAGCGGCCTTCGCGCGCTCGACGTCGGCCCCTGGGACGGCTACTTCACGTTCGAACTCGAACGGCGCGGCGCCGAGGTGACAGCCATCGACTATGTCGATCTCGATACCTTTCGTAAGCTTTATACGCTGATGGGCTCGCGCGCCCGTTACGAGCGGCTCGATGTCTACGACGTCTCGCCCGAACGCTTAGGCCACTTCGACATCGTGCTGCTACTGGGGGTGCTCTATCACCTGAAGCATCCGCTGCTGGCGCTCGAGCGCGTGTGTGCCATCACGCGCGATTGCTGCATCGTCGATACCTTTGTGATCGATCCGCAGGAGTTCCGCGAAGGCAAGTCGCCGGCGATTCCTTACGCCGAGTTCTACGAGCACGACGAACTGGGCGGCCAGCTCGACAACTGGTGCGGGCCGACCGTCAGTCAGGTGCAAGCCTGGATTCGCGCGGCGGGCTTTGCGAGCGCTGACATCCTGAACGTCACGGCCACCACCGTCTGCGTGCGCGCCAATCGACGCTGGCGTGACTTACCCGCGGTGACGGAGCCGCCCTTGGTGCTCCATGGCATCAACTCGCCGATGCGTGGCGGCCGTACGTTCCGCGCGGCGCAGGAAGAGTATCTGGCCTTTTGGTGCCCCTGGCCGTCGGCCGAGCCACCGCCCCTCGACACGATCTACCCCGAGGTGGACGGCTACGGCACGCCGCCCATCTACGCGACCGTCACCGCCTCGGGACTGCTGGTGAACACGCGGCTGCCCCCCGGGCTGGCTCCGGGACAGCATCATGGGCGTTTGCGAATCGGTGGGTCCGACTGGTCGTCCCCGGCTGACTTCTACGTCGACCTGCCGCCGAGCGCGCAGCCCCTCGCGCTGCATTCCGTGCAGGACGGCATCACCTTTGCGGACGGCGAGGTGGACTGGGCCCAGGGCGGCTGGGTGACGCTGTGGCTGGAAGGTCTGTCGCCAGAGGCGGAACCCGGCAATGTTACCGTGCTGTGCAATGGCGTCCCGCATACCCCGCACGCGGTGGCTGGGGCGCAGGTGAACGTCCAACTGCGTCCGCTCTTCGCCGCGGGCGAGCATCGCTTGACGGTGGAGCATCGCGGGCAGAGTTCGCCCGCCGTTACCTTCCGGCTCAGCGGCGAACCGCCGCCGATCAAGGGTTTCTAGGCGAGCGCCTTTTCGATGACGGCGCCCTGAATCTCGGTGAGCCGTTCCTTACGGCCCAGATGCAGATAGCTCAGCGCGTCCTGATTCAAGCCGAGCTGATGCAGGATCGTCGTGTGGACGTCGCGGAAGTGATGCACCTCTTCGACCGCCTTCAAGCCAATGGCATCCGTATTGCCAATCGCCTGGCCGCCCTTGATGCCGCCGCCGGCCATCCACATCGTGAAGCCGAGGTTGTGATGGTCGCGGCCCTTGCCGGTTTGCGCTTCCGGGGACCGGCCGAATTCGCCGCCCCACAGCACCAAGGTGTCTTCCAGCATCCCGCGCTGCTTCAGGTCCTTGATCAACGCCGCCACCGGCTGATCCGTCTGAATCGCCATGCGCAGATGATTCTCTTCGATGTCGTTGTGCGCGTCCCACTGCAGATCGCCGGGACCGCCGCCGGAGACGACGCAGACAAAACGCACGCCGCGCTCCACCATCCGCCGCGCGAGCAGACAGCGTCGGCCATAGTCGTCGGTGGGTTCTTTGCCCACGCCGTACATGGCCAGCGTCTCGGGCGATTCCTTCATCACGTCGAACGCTTCGGGCGCCTCGGTCTGCATCTTGAAGGCGGTATCGTACGCCGAGATGCGCGCCGCGAACTCGGGATCCTCGCCATCCGGATTCACTTCGTTCAGGCGCTTGATCAGGTCGATGGTCTTCTTGCGGCTCTCGAACTTTACGTTCGCCGGCAGGTCCAGGTTCAGCACGGGCTTGGGGCCGGGCCGCAACATCGAGGGCTGGTAGACGGCCGGCAGGAAGCCGTTCATGTACATGGGCTGACCCGCTTCGAGCGCGCCATCGGGATCCGGCAGCACGCAGTAAGAGGGCAGGGAACTGGACTCTGACCCTAACCCATAGACCACCCACGAACCCATGCTCGGGAAGCCCGGCAGAATGCGCCCGGTCATCATCTGATACTGCGCGGCTGAATGCACCACCATGTCGCCGGTGACACTGCGCAAGACGCACAGCTCATCGACGATCTCGGCTTGCTTGGGAAACAGGTCCGACACCCACAGGCCGCTCTGGCCGTATTGCTTGAACGTGCGCTTGGTGCCCAGCAGCTTTGCGTTCTGCTGCACGAACTGATACTTCGCTTCGCCGAACTCGGCGGGACGCTTCTGCCCGTGCAACTGATTCAGCAGTGGCTTGGGGTCGAAGGTCTCAAGGTGCGACGGTCCGCCGGCCATGAACAGGAAGATGACGTTCTTCGCCTTGCCGCCGATGTGCGGCGACTTGGGCGCCAGCGGATTCACCGGCTTGGCCGCCTGCGCCATCTGCGCAAACGCCAACGAGCCGAAGCCGCAGAAGGCGTCGGTCAAAAACTCGCGCCGGTTGCGGGTAGGCCGGCTGTGCTCTCTGACGTATGGCTCAGTTGACATATTGGAACGCATTCAAATTCAGCATGGCTAGGGCAAACTCTTCGAGCGGCTGCGACTTCAGGAACGCGACCGCCGCCTGCTTCTCCGCAACCGATGGCAAGCGTCCCGTGGTGAGACGATAGGCGAGGTCCACCTGCTTCGCCGACGCCGGGCCGCCCTCGGTCCGCAGGCGCGTGGCGAAGGCTCGGGCCAGGCGATTGGTCATCTCGCCGTTCAGCATTTCGAGAGCCTGGGGCGCATGCGTCGACGACTCGCGCCGCGCGCAACTGGAAGCCAAGTCCGGCTGGTCGAACGCTTCCATGAACGGCAGGCGCAGATTGCGTTTGTGGATCAAGTAAATGCTGCGCCGGTCATGCTCGGTGACGTCCTTGGTCGGCACCCATTGATGCGGCTTGTAGAGCAGATTCACCAGTTCGGGTTGCACGGGCAGCAGCACCGACGGTCCACCGACTTTCGTATTCAGCGCGCCGGAAACCGCCAGCATGCTGTCGCGCAATTGTTCCGCATCCAGGCGGCGGCGGGGGAACGCCCACAGCAACGTCTTATCGGATCTTTCTGCTGTCCCACTTTGCCGGAGATCGGATTCGCCACGGCTTGCTGATAGGTGTTCGACAGCAAAATCTCGCGGTGCAGCGGCTTCATCTGCCAGCCGTTTGAGGCATACCGATTCGCCAGATAGTCGAGCAGTTCGCGATGCGTGGGACGCGAGCCCATGCGGCCAAAGTCATTCGGTGTGGCGACGATGGCGCGCCCGAAATGGAAGCCCCAAATGCGATTCGCCATCACGCGCGCTGGCAGCGGATTGTTCGGGTTGAACATCCATTCGGCGAGCTTGGTGCGCGGCTTTTCGGTTGTCAGCGGCAGTTCCGGCAGATCGGGACCCGCCAGGATGCCCGGCGGCCGCATGCCGACCGTCGCACCCTTTGCGGCATAGTCGCCACGCGCGAGCAGATGGATCGGCGACGTTTTGCTCAGGTCGTCCTTTACGCTGAACAACGCCGGCAACGGATCGGGCAATTCGGCTTCCTTCGCCTTGTACTGATCCTGCATCTTGACGAGTTCCTCGCCCTTCAGCATTTTCATCTTCGACTGCATGCGCTTGAGCGAAGACTCCACGGCGTCGAACTTCTTCTTCCAAGCGGCCTGATCGGCATTCGAGGTGAGCGCCACATCCTGGTCGAACGTCGAGGCGAAGTAGCCTTGCACGCGGTAGTAGTCCGATTGCTTGATCGCGTCAAACTTGTGATCGTGGCAGCGCGCGCAGCCGAGCGTCATGCCGAGGAACGCCGCGCCCACGATGTTGGTCATCTCCGTCAGCACTTCGTTCCGCGACGAAGCCACTTCCTGATTGCCCGCATTCCGCCGGATGGCACCCAAACGCTGCAGACCCGCCGCAATGCGCAGTGTCTCGTTGTTCGGATTGATCTCGTCGCCCGCCAACTGCTCCTTCACAAACTCCGGGTAGGCCTTGTCCGAGTTGATGGCGTGTACGACGTAGTCGCGGTAGCGCCAAGCATCCGGCCGGTGATTGTCGTACTCGAAGCCTTCGGTTTCGCCGAAGCGGACCACGTCGAGCCAGTGCTGTGCCCAGCGTTCGCCGTAAGCGGGCGAAGCGAGCAAACGGTCCACCACTTTGGCCCAGGCTTGCGGCGATTTGTCCGCGAGGAAAGCGTCAATCTCGGCCGGCGTGGGCGGCAGCCCGGTGAGGTCCAGCGAGGCACGCCGGATCAGTGTCACCCGGTCCGCGCGCGGCGCCGGGCGCAGCCCGTCCTTATTCAAACGCTCGAGAATAAAGGCGTCGATGGGGCCGCTGGCCCAAGCCTTGTCCGCCGCGGTGGTGAACTGGGGCGTCGGCGCCACCGTGATCGGCTGGAACGACCAGTGCCGCTTTTCCGCCGCCGTATACGTCGGCATCGGAGCGTGCGGATACTGGGTCACCGGGGCGTCGGCGGCCAGTAAAATCGAAGATAACAGCGCCAGGGCCGGTCTCATGTCGCCCATATTCTACATGGCCTTTACGACGGGGTAAAGGCCCGATCATCCTATTCAAACGTATAGCGATACGCCCACTTGGTCTTCGCCCCGGGCGCCGTATCCACGCGGACGTAAGGCTCCGGGCACACGGTCGTGCGGATCGACCAGAAAACCAACTGCTCAATCGGCCGGTCCCCCTGGACTCGCACCGCGGCGCCGGTGTCCTTGCGCGCGACCCGAATGTCGTAGTCCGCGGCGGTGTTGCCAAAGCCCTCAAACGTCCCGAAGACGCTCTCGCCCTTCACCAGTTCGCGACGATAGCGGATGTCGCCGCCTTCGATTTGCGACAGTTCGCTCGAGGGTGCGCGCTTGGCCTTCAAGGCAAACGGAAACTTCACCTCCACCTGCGGCCCCGTCGTTTTGCCGTCCAGCATGAAGAACTGATGGTTGTACTGATTGAGCGCCAGCGGCTTTTGGCCCGTGTTCTTCAACTCGTGCTCGATCACCATGCCCTGACCTTTCAGCCGCACGGTCTTGGTGTAGCGATAGCCATAGCCCTGGCCTTGCAGGGTCTGCGTGAAGCGGATCGAACTTTTGCCCTTCTTCACTGTCCAGGTGCCGCCATCGACGATGTCGTAGGTGCGGAAGCGCTCGTAGGGCTTATTTTCAGGCTTGCGGACCATCCCCACGCCCACGCGCAGGAACAGGTCGCCGGGCTTGGCTTCCTCGTAGCCCACTTCGCTGAACTCTTCCACCGGACCCTGGATCGAGTCGTGCAGCTTAGGATCGTAGCGGTCGAACCACTGCCCGAAGTACTCGTGGTTCGCCGACTTCAAGCTGCCGATCTGCCCTGACCAGTCAAACCGTGTCCCGCGATAGTAGCCGTTTTGGGCGTCCGGCAGATACAGCCGCGCCGTCAACTTGCCCGACGTAATCGTCGCGCTGGGGAAATCCGCCGCCAGGGTCAACATCAGAGGAAGCAACATCATCGTTCATCTAATCTACAATCGCCGCCGTGGCCGTGTTCTGAAACTCCGGTCGCAGGTTTAGGTGCGCGTACGGCATCAACTGGATCATCACGATGCCGATCATCTGCTCGTGCGGATCGATCCAGAAGTACGTGCCGTAGGCGCCGCCCCAGCCGTAGCTCCCCACCGACCCCAGCATCGCCGCTTCGCCGTTGTGCTCGCGCACCCGAAAACCCAGCCCAAAGCGATAGCCCTGCAGATTCTCCTGCCACAGCGGAATCCGCCCGATGTGGTTCGAGGTCATCAGTTCGATCGTCTTGCGGCTCACCAGACGCTTGCCGTCCAGTACGCCGCCGTTCAGCAGCATCTGGCAGAACTTCAGATAGTCCTCAGCGGTGCCGGCCAAGCCGCCCGCGCCCATGAAGAACTTGCCGCTGCGCGACGCCGGACCCGGTGCCGTCAGCTTGCTTAGGGCACCGTCCTTCTTTTCGTATGCCGTCACTAGCCGCGGCAACTGCGCGTCGGGCACATAGAAGTGCGTGTCCTTCATGCCGAGCGGCGCGAAGATGCGCTCGGCGAAGAAGCGATCGAGCGTCATGCCAGAGATCACTTCCACCATGCGCCCCAGGACATCCGTCGCCGGGCCATACTCCCAAGCCGTTCCCGGCTGAAAGTTCAAAGGCAGCTTGGCGAGTTCGCGCACGTACTCGGCCATGGTGTTCTCCGGCTTGCGAAATTCTGCCAAGCCCTTCGCGAGCTCGAAAGTCGGTCCGCCGGTGCCGCTCGCGAGACCAGCCGTATGCGTCAGCAGATCGCGAATCGTGATCTCGCGCACGGCCGGCACCGTGTGGAAGCCGCCGGCGGCGCGTTCGTTCGGCGCGTTCGCCACGGCTACGCGCGGATTCTTGAACTCCGGCAGAAACTTCGACACCGGATCGTTCAGCAGAAAGCGACCCTCCTCATGCAGCATCATCACCGCCAGACTGGTGACCGGCTTGGTCATCGATGCCAGACGAAAGATCGAGTCCGTCTTGAGCGGCTGCCGCGTGTCGAGGTCTGCCAACCCTTGCGCTTCGAGGTGCGCGATGCGCCCCTTGCGCGCCACCAGCGTCACCGCGCCGGCGATCTCTTTCTGATCGATATAGCGCTGCATCAGGGCTCGCACCCGCTGCAGACGATCGGCGGAGATGCCCACTTCTTCCGGTGCCACCTTCGGTAGCGTCGCGGCCAGCACCGGCCAACAGGAGAGCAACAACAGAGTTCGCAACATGGCCCAGACATCATATGCGCTTCGTTCGGCGCCAGCTTGTAGAACTTCCCCACGGAAACTAGAAAACTGGAAAAATATCGGAGACTTTTCGCCGTTTCCCGCCACTATTGGGTATGAGGTACTCTCTCTGGTTTCCGACTCACGGCGTTGAGGCCGGATCCCTCCGGGGCTTCCTGAACCGGCTCTTTTTCCAGCCCGCCTATCGGCTCGATGCCGAGCGCCAGTCGCTGGTCTCGCGCGCGATCTCCGAACTGTGTGTCGACCGCGGCTGGAAACTGCTCGAGGTGAAGGCTGGGGAGTACGGCGTCTCTGCCACGGTCGACTCGAACGTCAGCCCCGAACGCATCATCCACGACTTCAAAATCGCGGCCAGCCTGGCGCTCACTTTTCTCGATGGCGATGGCCCCGATCGCAAGCGCTTCAACCGTCGCGCGCATTATCGCGAAGTGGATCCGGCGGCCTTCTCCCTGGCTACCGCGGCGGGCGTTTCCCGGCGCTAGGGCGAATCCAAGAATTCACCGATCTGTGATAAATTAGGCACGCTTTGGTGGAGCTTGTAGTCTGGCTCCGCGTGTTCTCTACGTAACGTAACCCACGGAGGTTTGCCTATGCAGACTCGGTTGTTTGCAGTTGTTGTTCTCGCCTTGGTATGTGCCGGTTGTCTGGCCGCGCAGACCTTAGGCGATGTTTCCGGCGAAGTTCGCGATGCGACCGGCGCCACGATCCCTGGAGTGAAAGTCACCATCACGAATGTCGCCACTGGCGCCGCTCGCGACACGCTTTCGAACGACTCCGGTAACTATGCTTTCCCCGCGCTCACTCCCGGCGCTTATACCCTGAAAGCCGAAAAACAAGGCTTCAAGGCTGCTTCGATGAACTCGTTCGACCTGCAGGTCCAACAGAGTGCCCGTCTCGATCTCACCATGGAAGTGGGCTCGACGAGTGACTCGGTCGAAGTGAGTGCCTCGGGCGCGATTCTCCAGACCGAGAACGCCACCGTCGGCACCGTCATCGGGCAGAAGCCGATGGTCGAAATGCCGCTCAATGGCCGTAATTACCTGGCGCTCACGGCTCTGTCGCCGAACGTCAGCTTCGGTTTCCCCAGCGCCGGCCAAGCCGACGGACGTCAGGGTGGCGATCGCGCCAACCAGAACATCTCCGTCGCCGGCATGCGCAATAACTTCAACCGCTTCACGCTCGACGGCGTGGAGAATACGGACCCGAACTTCAACACCTACGTCATCTTCCCGTCGGTGGAAGCGCTGCAGGAGTTCAAAGTCCAAACCGGTGTCTATCCGGCCGAGTTCGGCCGCGGCGCCACGCAGATCAACGTGTCCACCCGCGGCGGCGGCAATCAGTATCACGGCTCGGTCTTCGAGTTCCTGCGGAACGAGAAGATGGACGCCCGCAACTACCGCTTCACGGGTCCGGATCGCGTGAAGGACCCCTTCAAGTGGAATCAGTACGGCTTCATGTTGAGCGGTCCGGTGTCGATTCCCAAGCTCTTCAACGGCAAGAATCGCCTGTTCTTCATGTCGAACTACGAATGGTTCCGGCAGCGGCGCAATGTGCAGGGCATCTACACCCTGCCCACGGCCGCCAACTTCGCCGGCAACTTCCAGCAGGCTTCGGTCGGCGGCGGCTTGATCTTCGATCCCCGCACCCGCGCGGCCGACGGTTCGGGCGCGCAGCCCTTCCCCAACTCCACCATCCCGGCCTCGCGCCTGGATCCGACCTCGCAGAAGTTGCTGGCCTTCTATCCAAAGCCCAACAACGAAGCGGCCGGCTTGAACAACAACCACGTCATTTCGCTCGGCCGGCCGATCAACAAGGATCAGTTCATCCAGCGCTTTGACTGGGTGGAGTCGTCCAGATCCAACTGGTTCGGCCGCTATTCTCGGTCTGACGAGAACATGCTGAACGAGAACCTGTTCCTGAACGGCGAAGCCATCATCACGAAGGCCAGCCAGTGGACGGTGACCAACAGCCGCGTGATCACCAATTCGCTGGTGAACGAGTTCCGCTTCGGCCTGACGAAGTTCTACAACACCACCGGCCCGCAGTTGGCCTTCACTCGGGACGTGGTCGGCGAGCTTTCCATCCCCGGTCTCGCTTCCGGCCCCCCCGTGCAGTGGGGCATCCCGAGCGTCTCGATCAACAGCTATAGCGGCTTCGGTAACTCTTCCGAAGGTCCCTATGAAAACAACAACCGCGCCATGCAGTTCATCAACAACTTGAGCTGGGTGCGCGGCAAGCATAGCTTCAAGTTCGGCGGCGAACTCCGGCGCGACGAATACAACCAGGTGGGCAATCAGTTTGCCCGTGCCCAGTTCACCTTCGATCGCAACGCGACGCGCAGCCTTTCGAACACCGCTAGCGGCAACGCCTTCGCCGACCTGCTCCTCGCCGAAGTCTTCCAGTCCGAAGCGGCCGTCTCGATTGCGCGCGCTCAGTTCCGGGCCACCGGCTTCGCCTTCTATGTGGACGATACCTGGCGCTTCAGCTCGAAGTTGACCTTCAACCTCGGCTTGCGCTACGAAAACACGCCCCCCTGGGAAGACCAGACGGGGACGCTGTTTAATGCGATCGTGCCCGCCGACATCCGGCCCACCAACCCGCTGGCGGCGATCGTGCAGGATCCGAACCTCCACCCCTACTTCCTTCGTCAGGGTGCTTCGCGCACCAACTGTTACGAAGGTCTGAACCTGCGCTGGGTGGCCGGTCCGGAGTTCCCCAACATTCCGATCCAGACCCGTTGCGACGGTTCGCTCGGCAATCGCCTCGTCGGCCGCGACAACAACGACTGGGCCCCGCGCTTGGGCATGAGCTACCAGCTCAGCAGCAAGACCGTCATCCGCCTCGGTCTGGGCGCCTTCTACTCGCAGGACACCGGCAACCCGCGCTTCGACATGTCGCGCAACCTGGCCGGCCGTCTGCGGGACAACTCGAGCCAAACCACCCCGAATCGCAACTGGAGCAATGCTCTGGCCGCGATCGCCGGCGGCGTGGCCAACGTGAACCGTCCTTACTCGTTCGCCAATCCCTACGACCGCCGCACGCCCTACACCCTGCAGTACCTCTTGAACGTGCAGCAGGAACTGGCTTCGAACCTGGTCGCCGAAGTCGGCTACATGGGTTCGGTTTCGCGGCGCCTCGAAGGTCTGCGCGCGGTGAACGAAACCATCCCGGTCGATCCGGCTGTGTCGTCGCTCTCGCTGAACGCGCGTTCGCCGTTCCCCGAGTTCGGCCGCATTCAGTTGGTGGACAACGGCGGCAAGGCGAACTACAACTCGCTCGGCAGCAAGCTCACCAAGCGCTACTCCTCGGGCCTCACGGCCATCGTGTCGTACACCTGGTCGAAGTCGATCGATACCGCATCGGCCATCCGGAATCAGGGCGGCGACGTGCTGTTCCCCCAGAACAGCGGCTGCCGTCAGTGCGAACGGGCGTTGTCCGGCTTCAACACCGCGCACCGCTTCGTTACGTCCGGTCTGTATGACCTCCCGTTCGGCAAGGGTCGCAAGTTCGATATCTCGAACGGCTTCCTGAACGCGATTGCGGGCGGCTGGCAGTTGGGCTCGATCTTCACCGTCCAGTCGGGCTTCCCGATCACGGTGGTCAACGGTGCCGATACGTCGAACACCGGTGCCTTCTTCGATCGTCCGAATGCCACCGGCCAGAATCCGCAGGTTTCCGGAGTCACCACCGAAAACGCCTTCAACACGGCGGCCTTTGCGGTGCAGCCCCGCGGCACCTACGGCAACGTCGGGCGCAATACGCTCGTCGGACCCTCTTATGTCCGCTGGGATTTCTCCAGCCTGAAGAACTTCAAAATGCCCTACAACGAGAACCACAATCTCCAGTTCCGTTTTGAAGCCTTCAACTTCCCGAACCACCCGAACTGGGGCAATCCGGATACGAACATCCAGTCCGGCAACTTCGGCAAGATCCGCGGTACGCGCGGCGATATGCGCAATATGCAACTCGCCCTGCGTTACACGTTCTAAGCGGGGATCCGATCCCCACCAACGCGGGCCCGGGAGGCATCCCCTCACGGGCCCGTTTATTTTTGTTTTCAGCGAGTCCCGGGTTCGTTTCGTTCAACTGCTCTTGAAAAGGGTGTTGAAGTCTTGTTACTATAAGGCGTTGCGGTCTTTTCCCGCCTGCTTGTTCTACTCCGGTTGCCTCTGGTAGAGTCGAGTTGTGCGCGCCGAAGGCGATCGCACAGTGCGGACGGGTGGCGGAGCGGTCAATCGCAGCAGACTGTAAATCTGCCGGCCCATGCGGCCTACGAAGGTTCAAATCCTTCCCCGTCCACCATTTAGTTGGTTTCGGGCCGATGTAGCTCAGTTGGTAGAGCGCGTCCTTGGTAAGGACGAGGTCACCAGTTCAATCCTGGTCATCGGCTCCAGTAAAGCTTTCTTCAAGCACCTTCAGGGAAGGACACCATGGCGAAAGAGAAATTTGACCGCAGTAAGCCGCATGTGAATATTGGCACGATCGGGCACATCGATCATGGCAAGACGACGCTGACGGCGGCGATCACCAAGACGTTGTCGAAGCACAATCCGAAGAACGCGTTCCGTTCGTTCGATTCGATCGACAATGCGCCGGAAGAAAAAGCGCGCGGCATCACGATTGCGGCTTCGCACGTGGAATACGAGACGGCGAATCGTCACTACGCGCACGTCGACTGCCCCGGCCACGCCGACTACATCAAGAACATGATCACGGGCGCGGCGCAGATGGACGGCGCGATTCTCGTGGTGGCGGCCACCGACGGCCCCATGCCCCAGACGCGCGAGCACATCCTGCTGGCCCGTCAGGTGGGCGTGCCGTACATCGTCGTGGCGCTCAACAAGGTCGACATGGTGGAAGACGCCGAACTGCTCGAGCTCGTCGAGCTCGAAGTTCGCGAACTGCTCTCCTCCTATCAGTTCCCGGGCAACGATCTGCCGGTTTGCAAAGTTTCCGCGCTCGGTGGCCTCAATGGCGAGCCGCAGTGGGAAAAGGCGATCGACGATCTGATGGCCGCGGTGGACGAATACGTGCCGCTGCCGGCGCGTGTCACCGACAAGCCGTTCCTGATGCCGATCGAAGACATCTTCTCGATTCAGGGTCGCGGCACGGTGGTCACTGGCCGTATCGAACAGGGCATCTGCAAGGTCGGCGAGGAAATGGAGATCGTGGGCTTCTCGGATACGAAGAAGACCGTGATCACCGGCGTCGAAATGTTCAAGAAGCTGCTGGACGAAGGCCGGGCGGGCGACAACGTCGGCCTGCTGCTGCGCGGCATCGACAAGGACGCGGTGGAACGCGGCCAGGTCATTGCGAAGCCGGGTTCGATCAAGCCGTACAAGAAGTTCAAGGGCGAAGTTTACGTGCTGTCGAAAGAAGAAGGCGGCCGTCACACGCCGTTCTTCAATGGCTATCGGCCGCAGTTCTACTTCCGCACGACGGACGTGACGGGCGTGGCGCACCTGCCGGCGGGCACCGAAATGGTGATGCCGGGCGATAACGTGACGATGGAAATCGAACTGATCACGCCGGTCGCCATGGACAAGGGCCTCCGCTTCGCCATCCGCGAAGGCGGTCGCACCGTCGGCGCCGGCACCGTGTCGGAGATTGTTGCTTAATTTAAGCTAAGATAGAGAGTGGCCCCGGAGATTTGCCGGGGCCACCTCGTACAGGGGCATAGGCTAACGGTAAACCTGCGGTCTCCAAAACCGCCTTTGGGGGTTCGAATCCCTCTGCCCCTGCCAAGTTTTTTGTTCGCGAGTTAGGAAGTGAATTGTCAGAATGGGGAGCCAAGTTGTGAGTGAAGCGGTTCAGCGTCCATCGACCGAAGCCTCGGCAGGACCGTCGGGTGTCGCCACATGGCCGGCCCAAATTAAAGAGTATTTCGAAGACCTGAAGTCCGAAATGCGCAAGGTCACTTGGCCGACCCCCGACCAGGTGAAGGCCACGACGGCTGTCGTTGTCGCCGCCGTCTTCGGGTTCGCCGCCTTCTTCTTTGCTGTCGACATCGCGGTCGCCAAACTGATCGATCAGCTGTTTAAATCCTTCGCCAGGTAGGTTCCATGATCGCTCAAGACCCGGAAGAAGATTCCCTCATGGACCCCAACGACCAAGCGATCGACCACGCCGCGGCGGAGGATGTTGAAATTCCCGAAGGCCCCGTTGAGGCGGCCGAAGACGAAGGCCTGCCTCCCGCCGAGGCGCCGCCTTCGAACATGTTGTGGTACATCATCCACACCTATTCCGGCTTCGAGCAAAAGGTAGCGGAGAGTCTCAAGACCCGCGCCTCTGCTTTTGGCTTTGACCAGCAGATTGGCCAGATCCTGATGCCGCGCGAGACCGTCGTCGAGCTGCGCAACGGGAAGAAGGTCACTTCTGAGCGTTTGTTGTATCCCGGCTACCTGATGGTGGAGATGGAGATGGACGACCGTCTGTGGCACGAAGTGAAGGCGACGCCCCGCGTCACCGGCTTCGTCGGCGGCGGCACCAAGCCGATCCCCATGACGGCCGATGAAGTCAATTCCATGCTCTACCGGCAGGCCAATACGGCCGACCGGCCCCGTCCCAAGCAGGTCTTCGAGAAGGGCGAAACCGTCCGCATCAACGATGGCCCGTTCGTCAACTTTACCGGCAAGGTGGAAGAAGTCCATCCCGAACGCGATACGTTGCGCGTTCTGGTGACCATCTTCGGGCGCTCCACCCCCGTCGAACTCGAATTCCTCCAAGTCGAAAAGGTTTAATTAAGGTATCGTTCCATGGCTAAGAAAGTAACTGGACAAGTCAAGCTGCAGATTCCGGCCGGCAAGGCCACCCCGGCGCCGCCCGTTGGTACCGCTCTCGGTCCCCAGGGCGTCAACATCATGGAATTCTGCAAGCAGTTCAACGCCAAGACCTCGGCGAAGGATCAGGAAGGCCTGATCATCCCGGTCGTCATCACCATCTACAACGATCGCTCGTTCACGTTCATCACCAAGACCCCGCCGGTCGCCATCCTCGTGAAGAAGGCCGTGGCGCTCGCCAAGGGTTCCGCCGAACCGAACAAGAACAAGGTCGGTAAGATCACGATGAAGCAGGTGGAAGAAATCGCCAAGCTGAAGATGCCGGACTTGAACAGCTTTACGCTCGAGTCGGCTATCTCTCAGGTGAAGGGCGCCTGCGTGTCGATGGGCGTCGACGTCATCTCGTAGTTCACTCCGCTTTTCGAAATTCCTGTGGAGTCACGCCCACCCGGGTCCGGAAGGACGCCGTCAGGTGGGCGTGATTCGCAAAGCCCGTCCTTAACGCGATCTCCGCGATCTCCCATTTGGTGTGCCGCAACAGGGCACGCGCCTGCCTCAGTCTTTCCTCGATCACATATTGCGCCGGTGTGAAACCGAAGGCTTCCCGAAACGCCGGCAACAGAGCGTGTCCGCTCAGGCCTGTCGCGTGCGCCAGGTCAGCCAGGCGAATCCGTCCCCCCAGGTTCTCCCGCACGAACTCTTCCAGCCGGCGCTTTTGCTCCGGCCGGAGCCGCGTTTGGACGCGTGGCGGCTCATGCTGATAGCCGGCCAGGAAGTGCAGGTACAGGGTGCGTGCCAAGGACTCGCCCGCCAGTTCGGCCAGGTCGTCCGGCCGCGCGGTGAACGCTGCCAACCGCTGTACGCCGCGATAGAGAAACTCGTCATAGTGACCGGCGCGAGGCCGCACCGGAGGCGGCGTGAGCCCGCGGCCAGCTAGCTCGGCCGGCAGCGCCGGGTCAAAGAACAGTTCGGCATAGCGGACCGGTTGACCTTGCGCCAAGCTTGCATAACGCGCTTCGGCGGGAATCACCCATACTTCGCCCGGCATGGGCGCATGTCCCAGGCGACCGGTGCCTTCGAGTTCGGTTTCCAAGCGCGAAATGCGTCCGGCCAGATGCACCACCGCCGTATGCCGCGGCGAGGTGATCGCCCAGGTGGTGAGGCGGGAGATGTCCTCGCTCCAGACGCGAAACTCGATGCCCGGCCACTGTCCGTGGGTGATCAGAGACGGAGAATTCATAAGCGCCCTACAGATCTTGGTAGCACAGATGGCGGCCCGCCCACGAGAATGGGCGCATGAGCAAGCATACCCTGCAAGGGAAGTCCGTTCTGGTTGGTGGCGGCGCGAAGAACCTGGGAGGTCTGATCAGCCGCACGTTCGCGCAAGAGGGCGCGAAGATCTGTGTGCACTACAATAGCGCTAGCACGAAGGCCGAGGCCGAGCACACGGTGGCCGACATCGTCGCCGGGGGCGGGGAAGCGTTCGCCATCGCCGGCGACTTCACCCAAGTGAAAGATATCACTGCCGCCTTTGCGGCGGCCAAACAGCGGTTTGGCGGGCTCGACATCGCCGTCAACACCGTCGGTAAGGTGCTCAAGAAGCCCTTCCTCGAGACGACCGAAGCCGAGTTCGACGAGATGACGGCCGTCAACGCGAAGTCGGCCTATTTCTTCATTCAAGAGGCCGGCAAGACGCTGAACGACGGTGGCAAGATCTGTACGATCGTGACGTCGCTGCTGGCGGCTTATACCGGACTCTACTCGACCTACGGCGGCATGAAGGCGCCGGTGGAGCACTTCACGCGCGCCGCGTCGAAGGAGTTCGGTTCGCGAGGCATCTCAGTGACGGCGGTGGGGCCCGGCCCGATGGACACGCCGTTCTTCTATGGTCAGGAGACGCCGGAAGCGGTGGCTTATCATCAGTCGGCATCGGCGCTCGGCGGGCTAACGAAGATCGAAGACATCGTGCCGCTGGTGAAATTTCTGGTGACCGACGGGTGGTGGATCACGGGCCAGACGATTTTTGCGAACGGGGGCTACACGACCCGCTAGCTAGTAAACGCTAAGTTAGTGTATCCTAGGTTAGCGCTTGCTAATGCGGCGCACCTATGAGTACCTCTACCCGCATGACCTCGACCGAGAGGCGTGCCGCCATCATTGACGCCGCGATCCGTCTGTTCGGCGAACGCGGCTTTCGCGGCGTCACCACCCGGGAACTGGCGGCCGCCGTCGGCGTCAGCGAACCCGTTCTTTATCAGCACTTTCCCTCAAAGCGCGACCTCTACACGGCGATCATCGAAACGGTGATGGGTTCGGACGTTGAGATGCGTCTGCCCGCACTGCTCAAGGACCCCAACTACGGCGTTCGCCAGGTTTTCCAGACCCTGGCCCGGCTGGTTTGCGAGTGGCACACCGTGAACGCGAACTATGTGCGCCTGCTGTTCTTCGCGGCGCTCGAAGGGCACGAACTGTCGGAGATTGCCTTCCAGCGCCACGAGACGTCGTTTTGCGCCGTGCTGCGTCAGTACGTGCAGGAGCAGATCGACGCCGGCCATTTGCGGATGGCCAATCCGGATGCGATTCTGCACGGTTTCCTCGCGATTGCCTCTGACTTTGCCAAAAAGCGCATCCTCTTCCCCAACGGATGCCCTACCGGCGCCCCATCTCTCCCCGAGATGATTGACCTCTACCTCGACGGTATCGTCGCACCTAAAGGCTAAAAACTCAAAATGAAGCTCAAGTCCTCCTCTCTCGTTGTACTTGCGGGCGGTCTGCTCTTGTTTTCCTGCGGTAAGAAGGAAGCCCCGGTGCAGGCCGCCAAACCCGAAGCGCCGCTGGCGGTGAAGGCGGTGGCGGTGGAAACACGCCAAGTGAACCGCACGCTGTCGCTGACCGGCTCGCTGGTGCCGGACGATACGATCAACGCGGTGTTTGAGATTCCGGGCCACATCAACAGCATTGCGGTGGACTTTGGCCAGTCCGTACGCAAGGGTCAAGTGCTGGCGCAGTTGGACCGCACGGAGTTGAACCTGCAGCTTGAGCGGGCGAAGTCCGCCGTGAGCCAGGCGCTGGCGCGGATGGGGCTCGACCCGAATCAGACGAACGTCACGCCCGAGAGCACGCCGGCCATTCGCCAGGCGCAGGCGCAGATGGAAGATGCGTTCACGAAGTTTGACAGCGCGCAGAAGCTCTACAAGAGCGGCGACATCTCGCAGCAGCGCTTTGTGGAAATGGAGAAAGCCTACCAGGCTCGCCAAGCGGCGTTGCAGGCGCAGAAAGACGAACTGCGGATGCAACTGGCTTCGATCTCGGCGCTGCGGGCCGATGTCGGGCTGGTGGAAAAGCGTCTGAACGACACGGTGCTGCGGGCGCCCTTCGACGCCATCGTCAGCGCTCGCGCGGCGGCTCCGGGGCAATACGTGAAGGAGGGAGCGACGATCCTCACCCTGGTGAAGGCCTTCCCGCTGCGGTTGCGTGTGGAGGTGCCGGAAAGCGATGTGGTGTCGGCGCAGATCGGGACGACGCTGACGTTTACGACCGACGCCGCGCCGGGCGCGGAGTTTCACGCGGTGGTGCGGCAGCTCAATCCGCAACTCGATGCGAAGTCGCGGACGCTGGTGGCCGAGGCGCGGCCGGTGGAAAACGACGCGCGGTTGCGGCCGGGCAGCTTCGTCCAGGTGAAGCTGGTTTCGAAGAATCCGCAAACGGTGAACGTGGTGCCGAAGGGAGCGATCTACTACATCGCGGGCCTGAGCAAGGTGTTTGCGCTGCGCGGGGGCAAGGCGGCCGAGATTCGCTTTCAGCCGGGGGTGGAGGTCGACGGGCTGGTGGAAGTGCCCGGCGACGTTTTGAAGCCGGAGGAGAAGGTGGCCACCTCGAGCCTGGATGCGTTGTTTAACGGCCGCGCGGTGCAGGCCAACTAAGGCGGACCCATGCAAAAGCTAGCAGAAATTTGTATCAAGCGGCCGGTGTTCGCCACGATGCTGATCCTGGCGCTGGTGGTGTTGGGGCTGAACGCGTATCGCAGCCTGGGGGTCGACTTCTTCCCGAAGATCGAGCTGCCGATCGTGACGGTGACGACGACGCTGCGCGGCGCCTCGCCCGAAGAAGTGGAGACGCAGGTTTCGAAGCGGATCGAAGAGGCGGTCAACACGATTGCCGGCATTGAAGAACTGCGTTCGGTTTCGTCGGAAGGCTTATCGCTGGTGAGCATCCAGTTCGTGCTGTCGCGCGACTCGGACGTGGCGGCGCAGGAAGTGCGCGACAAGATCAGTGCGATGGTGAGCCAACTGCCGCGCGATGCCGATCCGCCGGTGGTGGATAAGATCGCGACCGATGCTTCGCCGGTGATCAACGTGGTGGTGTCTTCACCGCGGGACGCACGCGAGACGACCAAGATCGCCGATGACGTGCTGAAGAAGAACCTCGAGTCGATCAACGGTGTGGGGCAGGTGAAGTTCGTGGGCGAACGTCTGCGCCAGATTCAGGTGTGGCTGGATGGCAATAAGCTGCAGGCCTATGGTCTGAATGTGGATCAGGTGCGTGCGGCGCTGGCGGCGCAGAACGTGGAAGTGCCGGGCGGCAACATCGATCAGGGACGCCGCGAGATTTCGCTGCGGACGCTGGGGCGCGTGGAGCGTCCGAAGGATTTTGAACGCATTGTGATTGCGAACACAGGCGGGGCTCCGGTGCGCGTGAGCGATATCGGGCGCGTGGTGGACGGGTTCGAAGAGCCGCGGACGTTGGCGCGACTGGATGGCACGCCGGCGGTGGTGCTCGAAGTGCGCAAGCAGGCGGGGACCAATTCGTTGCAGGTGATTCAGGATGTGAAGGATCGCGTGACGGAGTTGGTGCCGCAATTACCCAAGGACTTCCAGGTCCGTTATACGCGCGATCAATCCACCTTTATCCGGCAGGCGTTCGAAGCGGTGCAGGCGCATTTGATCGAAGGCGGCTTATTCGCGGCATTTATCGTGTGGGTGTTTCTGCGGAGTTGGCGCTCCACGTTAATTACAGCCATCGCGATTCCGACGTCCATCGTCTCCACTTACACGCTGATGAACCTGATGGGTTTTACGCTCGATCAGATTACGATGCTGGCGCTGGTGATGATGGTGGGCATCGTGATTGACGATGCGATTGTGGTGCTCGAGAACATCTTCCGGAAGATGGAACACGAGGGAATGGAGCCCATGCAGGCGGCCGTGGAAGGCACGCGCGAGATCGGCCTGGCCGTGTTGGCGACCACGCTGAGCCTGGTGATCGTGTTTATGCCCGTGGCGTTAATGAGCGGCATTGTGGGCCGCTTTATGTCGAGCTTTGGCTATACAGCCGCGTTCGCCGTGATGGTTTCCCTACTGGTGAGCTTCACGCTGACGCCGATGTTGAGTTCACGCTTTCTGAGTAAGAAAGACGCCAAGAGTTCGGAGAAAGAGTTCTGGATTCTGACGAAGGCGAACGACGCTTATCGCGCGATGCTCGAATGGTCAATGAGTCACCGCTGGGCGATCTCGTTGTTGTGTTTGTTGGTGATGCTCTCGTCCATTCCGTTGTTCATGGCGGTGGGTAAGGACTTTCTGCCGGTGGACGATCAGGGTGAGTTCGAAGTGGTGGTGCGCGTGCCCCCGGGCTCGTCGATCGAAGGGACCGATGAGCAGATGCGGCTGCTCGAGGCCGATTGCCGCAAGCTGCCGGGCTTTAAGAGCCTGTTGACGACGATCGGCGCCGACCAATTGCGGAAGGTGGATCGCGGCTCGATTCTAGTGAGTTTGGTGGATGAGAAAGAGCGCACGGTGACGCAGGACGAGATTATGACCATGGCGCGCAAGCGGTTTGCGCAGTACAAGGACATGATTATCAGTGTGCAACGGCCAGCCTTGATTCAAGGTGGCGGTCCGAATAAGAACCTGATGTTTACGTTGCGGGGACCGGAGTTACCACAGCTCGAAAAGTACGCGGCGCAGATGCAGGCGAAGCTGCAATCGCTGCAGGGCGTGGAAGACGTGGAAAGCTCTTATGAAGGCGGCAAACCGGAGCTCCGCGCGCGCATCAATCGGGACAAGGCTTCGGACTTGAATGTCAGTGTGTCGTCGGTGGCGACGGCGCTGCGCACGCTGGTGGGCGGCGATCGGCAGGTGACGACGTATCGCGAAGGCGATGACCGGATCGACGTGCAGTTGCGGGTGGATAAGCAGTTCCGCGATTCGGCCGATGCGCTGCAGCGGCTGTATGTGCCGAGCACGACGCTGGGCAACGTGCCGGTTTCGAACATCGCGTCCTTCGATGAGGCGTTGGGCCCGACCCAGATTGAGCGCTATAACCGGCAGCGGCAGATCATGCTGACGGCGAACATCGTGGCGCCGCAATCGCTGTCGACGGTCTTGGCGGAGCTCGAAAAAGAGCAGGCGGCGATGAACATGCTGCCAGGCTACGGTACGGCGCCGGCCGGCGCGAGCCGCGAATTCGGCAAAGCGGCGGCGAACTTCGTGGTGGTGTTCGTGTTGTGCTTCGCCTTTATGTACATGGTGCTGGCTTCGCAGTTTGAAAGTTTCACGGACCCGATCGTGATTCTGTTGAGCCTGCCGCTGTCGGTGCCTTTCGCGGTACTCTCACTGCTGGTGTTCAAAGAGAACTATCAAATCATTTACTCGTCCGTGGGCATTCTGGTGCTGTTTGGCATTGTGAAGAAGAACTCCATTCTCCAGATCGATCACATCAAGAATCTGCGGCGGGGCGGCATGGAGCGCCACGAGGCGATTCTGAAAGGCTGTCTGGACCGGCTGCGGCCGATTCTGATGACGACGGCGGCGTTGGTAGCGGGCATGATTCCGCTGGCGCTGGGCGGCGGCGCGGGTTCGGGTTCGCGGCGGTCCGTGGCGATTATCGTGATCGGTGGCCAGTCCTTGTGCTTGTTACTCACGCTGTTGGTAACTCCGGTGGCTTACTCCTTACTCGACGACCTGATGCATCTGCGTTTGTGGAGCCGCTTGGGCAATCTGTTCGGATTGCGCGCGGCGACGGCGGGTTTGATGGTGTTACTGATGCTCGCGAGCCCGATGCAGGGACAGGATGTGGTGGAGACGCGCGTCGGGGTCGGCGCGGCGCAGCGCAAGCTGACGCTGCAACAGGCCATTGAGATGGCGCTGGCGGCGAATCTCGAGATCGAGATTGAGCGGGTGAATACGCAACTGAGCCAGAAGGCGTTGCTGGCGGCGCAGGGGGTGTTCGACCCTTTCCTGCGCTACGCGCCGACGTTCGAGAATCGGGCGACGCCGACGCCCAGCGTGCTGGTGTCGGCCGACGGCAAGTTAGTGGAGCGGGTGATCACGAATAACGTGTCGCTGGGGCAGAAGTTGAATTTCTATGGAGCGACGGCACGCATGGACTTCAACAATAGCCGCAATACGACCAACAACCCGTTTACCGGGCTGTCGCCGTATGTGACGCCGCAGTTAGTGTTCTCCTACGTGCAGCCGCTGCTGCGGAATCGCACGATCGACAACGACCGGGCGACGATCCAGATCCGCCGGAAGCAGATCACGCTGAGTGAGACGGACTTTGCGCTGAAGGCCATCGACGTGATCGCCCGCGTGCAGCAAGCGTATTGGGATCTGGTGGCGGTGCGCGAAGACGCGGATGTCAAGCGGGAAGCCGTGGACCTGGCGCGTAAGCAGTTCGATCTGTCGAAGCGGCAGATTGAGGCGGGTACGCTAGCGGCAGTGGAACTGTCGGGCGCGGAAGCGGAGTTTGAGCGTCGCCGGGACACTTACTACTCCAGCCTTGAGGTGGTGACGCAGGCGGAGAATCTGCTGAAGCCACTGCTGTCGGCTGACCGCGCGTCGTCACTGTGGGGCGAAGAGATCATCCCCACTGAGCCGCAAGCTCCAGCCTTACCGAAGAATGATCTGGCACAGGCGGTGGACGTGGCCTTGCGTCAGCGCCCGGAGCTGAAGGCGGCCGACATCCGGCAGCAGACGAATCTGATTCAGCAGACGCTGGCGCGCGAAGCGACGCGGCCGCAGCTGAATCTGAATGCGGGCTATATCAGTGCGGGTTTGGCGGGTTCGCGGAACCCGGCGCCGAATCCGTTTGCCGGGCTGGGCGGGAGCGGCACGGGCCTGGGTAATCTGCCGGCGAACTTACTCGGAGGTTATGGGCAGGCGCTGAGTAACTTGTTCGGCGGCAATTACTCGACTTACCAGGCGGGCATTTCTTTCGATCTCACGATTCGGAATCGAGCGGCGAATGCGAATGTCGAGACCGCCGTCCTGCAGGGGCGGCAACTGAAGCTGGAGCAGGCGCGGATTGCGCAATTGATCGAAGCGCAGGTGCGCAATGCGCTGCAATCGATCGAGACGGCGAATCGGCGTATTGTGGCGGCCGAAGCGAGCGCGCGGGCGGCGCAGGCGAAGCTCGATAGCGAGACGCGGTTGTTTGCGACGGGCGAAAGTACGAGCTTTCTGGTGCTGACGCGCCAGAACGAATACGCCGACTCGCGGCGGCGCGCCGTGGCGGCGAAGCTGGATTTGAATAAGGCGATTGCCCGCTACGAACAGGCGATCGGCACGACGCTCGAGGCGCATCAGGTGCAGTTGCGCTAGACGGCTACGGATCGGGCGCATCGGCTGGTGGCGGTGAGCGGTCGAGTTGGCTAGTCGATGACAAGTTGATGAAAAAGCGCGGTTGCCGCGCCAGCCTGCATGGTCAGCCAGTACAATAAGAGCGTGAAAGCCCGCGTACTCGTCATGATGAAGGATTCTGTGCTCGACCCCCAAGGGCAGGCCGTGCGCCGCGCCTTGAATGGACTCGGACATAAATCGATCGCCGAAGTTCGTCAGGGCAAGTGTTTCGAGATCGATTTCGCGGAAGGCACGCCCCGGGCCGCCGCGGAGACTGAGCTCCGCGTGCTGGCCGAGGACGTCCTGTCGAATCCGGTGATCGAAGACTACCGGATCGAGTTCCTCTAAACTCAGGCTGGGACAGGTTCCACCGTCTCGATCCGTAAGTCGCCCGAACCTCGGTTGGTAGTCCATGCGGATTTTCATGCCGTCATGCACTTCGCCGGAGATCAGCTTGCGGGCGAGGGGATTCTCGATCTCGCGCTGGATGGCCCGCTTGAGCGGCCGGGCGCCGAAGACCGGGTCGTAGCCAACGCTGACCACATGCTGCCGGGCATCGGGCGTGAGCACGAGTTCGATGTGCCTTTCGGAGAGGCGCTTGCGCAGGACGCCGAGTTGGATCTCGACAATCTTCTCCAAGTGCTCGACCGAGAGGCCGTGGAAGACGATGGTTTCGTCGACGCGATTCAGGAACTCGGGCCGGAAGAACTGGCGCAGTTCGTCCATCACCGAGAGCTTCATGAGGTCGAACTCGGTGCCGGCATAGGCGCCCTTGTACTCGAGGATGCGCTGCGAGCCGAGGTTCGAGGTCATGATGATGATGGTGTTCTTGAAGTCGACGACCCGGCCCTGACCGTCGGTGAGGCGGCCGTCATCCAGGATCTGCAGCAGGACGTTGAAGACGTCCGGATGCGCCTTTTCGATTTCGTCGAACAACAGGACGGCGTAGGGGCGACGCCGGACCTGCTCGGTCAACTGCCCGCCCTCCTCGTAGCCGACGTAGCCGGGAGGCGCGCCGATGAGGCGCGAGACGTTGTGCTTCTCCTGATACTCGGTCATGTCGATGCGGACCAGGGCGCGTTCGTCGTCGAAGAGGCAGCCGGCCAAGGCGCGGCTGAGTTCGGTTTTGCCGACGCCGGTGGGGCCGAGGAAGATGAAGCTGCCGACGGGACGGTTGGGGTCCTTGAGGCCGCTGCGGGCGCGCAGGACGGCCTGGGCGACGGCGGTGACGGCGTCGTCCTGACCGATGACGCGCTCGTGAAGCTCGCTTTCGAGGTTGAGGAGCTTGTGCATTTCGCCTTCGAGCAGGCGCGAGACCGGCACGCCGGTCCAGCGGCTGACGACGTCGGCGATGTCGTCTTCGGAGACTTCTTCTTTCAATAGCTTGTTCTTACTTTGGCTATCGCTGAGGGCGTCCTCTTCGAGTTTGAGCTGCTTTTCGAGACCGATGAGGGTGCCGTACTTGAGCTCGGCGGCCTTGTTGAGGTCGTAGGCGCGTTCGGCGCGTTCGATCTCCTGCTTCGTCTGTTCGAGCTTTTCGCGGAGGCCGCGCAGCTTGTCGACGCCGCCTTTTTCGGCCTGCCATTGCGAGCGGAGTTCGTGCTCCTGGCCTTTCAGTTCGGCGAGTTCTTTTTCGAGTTTTTCGAGACGGTCGCGCGAGGCCTGGTCGCTTTCCTTGCGCAGGGCTTCGCGTTCGATTTCGAGTTGCATGCGCCGGCGCGAGATTTCGTCGAGCTCGGAGGGCAGGGAATCGATTTCGGTGCGGAGCTTGGCGGCGGCTTCGTCGACAAGGTCGATGGCCTTGTCGGGGAGGAAGCGGTCGGCGATGTAGCGATTCGAGAGGACCGCGGCGGCCACCAGGGCCGCATCTTTAATGCGGACGCCGTGATGGACCTCGTAGCGCTCGCGGAGACCGCGGAGGATCGAGATGGTGTCTTCGACGCTGGGCTGGTCGACGAGCACGGGTTGGAAGCGGCGCTCGAGGGCGGCGTCCTTTTCGATGTGCTGGCGGAACTCATCGAGCGTGGTGGCGCCGATGCAGTGCAGTTCGCCGCGGGCGAGCATGGGCTTGAGCAGGTTGCCGGCGTCCATGGCGCCATCGGCTTTGCCGGCGCCGACGACGGTGTGTAACTCGTCGATGAAGAGGACGATTTGGCCATTGGAGCTTTGGACTTCCTTGAGGACGGCCTTGAGGCGCTCTTCGAACTCGCCGCGGAACTTGGCACCGGCGATCAGGGCGCCCATGTCGAGCGAGACGACGCGGCGATCCTTGAGGCCTTCGGGGACGTCGCCGCGCACGATGCGCTGGGCGAGACCTTCGACGATGGCCGTCTTGCCGACGCCGGGCTCGCCGATCAGGACGGGGTTGTTCTTGGTGCGGCGCGAGAGGACCTGGATGACGCGGCGAATTTCTTCGTCGCGGCCGATGACGGGGTCGAGTTTGCCTTCGCGGGCGGCGGTGGTGAGGTCGCGGCCATACTTCTCGAGCGATTCGTAGGTCGCTTCGGGATTCTGCGTGGTGACGCGCTGGGCGCCGCGGAGTTCGTTGATGGAGGCGGCAAGGCGGTCGCCGGCCTCGCGGACGAGTTTGCCGGCGAAGCCGTTGTCGTCCTTCAAGGCGAGCAGGAGGTGCTCGACGGAGAGATAGTCGTCCTTCATCTTCTTCGCTTCCTGCTCGGCGTCGGCGAAGAGTTTGGTGAGGCGGGTGGTGACGTAGATCTGGTCGGGCGGGCCGCTGGGGGAGCTGACCTTGGGGAGCTTTTCGAGCTCCTGCTCCAAACGGCGGCGAATTTGCTCTGGGTTGAGGCCAGACTTGCGGAGGACGTTGGTGGCGAGACCTTGGTCCTGGGTGAGCAGGGTGTGCAATAAATGCTCGACATCGACCTGCTGATGGGAGAGGCGCAGGGCGGCGGATTGAGCGCCGCGGAGGGCCTCTTGAACCTTCTCGGTGAAGCGGTTGAAGTCCATGTGAAATCCTTCTGAGGACAGGATAGCACAATTAGCAAAAGACAATAAGAAAATATGAGTGTATTTCACTCACTAGGAAAGGTGGTACGTCTGGTTCCCCGCAAATGACCCGATCGGGCTCCCCCATTCTTGGCCAATCGGTCCATAGGCGAATCCCCTAGGAAATGTCAGACTGAAAACAATTCACCTAAGGCCTTTTGCTTACAGGTAAATGGCGTTCAGCTTGCTCGGAGGATGTGCATGGCTTCTCTAGTGACGGATCGGTTGTCCACGGCAACGTTTGCCAGTGACCCGCTGGAACGGGCGCGGCAGAAATCGACAGTCTCGTATGACGCGGCGGTGTTGGAATCGCTACGGCGGGCGGCTCAAGCCGCCTTTGAGGGCGAGGGCGAGCCTTTGTTCGGGATCCTGTTGGGGAAGAGCGAGGCCGAGGGGATCCGGGTGACGGCGTGGACGCCGGCGGCCGGCTTGACCTCGGGGCGGGATCCGCGGCTGGGCCGAGCGGTGGACCGGGCGCGGACCGAACTGGCCGGACAGGTGCCGGTGGGCTGGTTCCGGTCGAAGCATCACGGTGAGTCACGGTTGTTGACGGAAGAGTTGCGAGCGGCGGGGGCGTGCTTTCCGGGTGTGGAGCCGTTGGCGATGGTGTTGCGGCCTTCGAGCCAGCGGCCGTTGCGGGTGGCGACCTATGTGCCGGTGGCGGGGACGTTGCTGTCGGCGGAGCGGCCGTCGCAAGAGTTCTTTGTGCAGCCGAATGACGCGGTGAGGTTGGATCCGATGTTTCCGCAGGTGACGATGACGCCACAGGTGGTGCCGGGTCCGATGGTGACCGAGGACATGATCGAGCCGCGATCGCTGCGGTGGCCGATGACGGTGGCACTGGTGGCCCTGGTGGTGCTGGGCAGCGTGACCATGAATAAGTGGCAGGAAGAGTTCGCGCCGACAGTGGCGAAGGCGGCGAGTTCGGCGGCGGCCGAGTCCTTGCGACTGGCGGCGGACGGCAAGCAATGGCAGGTGCAGTGGAACGGCGCGAAGCCGGCCGACCGGGCGACGCTGGTGGTGGGCGGGCAGACCATCGTGCTCGACGCGGCGCAGTTCGCGGCGGGCCGCTATGCGATTCCGCAGGCGGCGGATGACGTCGACATTTTGTTGCGGACGGAACGGCAAGGGCAGGTGAGTGAGGCGCGGACGCGGGTGGTGGCGTCGGCGAACACGGCTGCGGCGAATCCGATGGCGGCGGAACTCAATCAGGTGAAGCAGGAACTGGCGCGAGAACGGAGCCGGCGGCAGGAGTTGCAGGCCCGGTTGGCTGGCACCGCAGCCGGTCAGTAAGCCGCGGGCGACCCATCGTAGAACTGTCGACAGTTTAGTGCGACACTGGATGGGTTCACATGTTGGAAGCGATTCTCTACGGCGCAGGTGACCTCAGATTAGAGAACGTGCCGGAGCCCGAACTGGGGCCGCACGATTTGCGGGTGCGGAGCCTTTGCACGGCACTCTCGACGGGGACGGAACTCGGAAACTACGAAGGGCGGTCGACGGAGGTGCCAGGGGCGCCTCCGTATCCGCGACGGACGGGATACTGTCACGTCGGGGTGGTGGATCGGGTGGGGGAAGCCGTATCGGCGTATCGCCCGGGGGACCGTTTACTCTCGTTACGACCGCACGTGTCGGCTTATGTCGCTGACGACTCCACCTTTCTAGTGCCCGTGCCGAACGGGGTGGATGCGGCACAGGCATCGCTGAGCTATCTGGGACAACTGGGCGTGGCCGCTTTGCGGCACGCGCGCTACGAGGCGGGCGAGCCGGTGACGGTGATCGGGCTGGGGGTGATCGGCCTGGCGACAGTGGCGCTGGCGAAGGCGATGGGGGCCGAGGTGACGGCGGTGGCCAACTCGCCAGGGCGCGCGGCGATGGCCGAGCGGATGGGGGCGCGGCTGGTTTACACGGGCGGGGAGTGTCCAGCGAATGCGTCGCCGCTGATTATCCTGACGGCAAACACGTGGCCGGCCTACCGTGCAGCGGTAGAAATTGCCGAACCAGGTGCAAGGATTGCCGTACTAGGTTTTCCAGGACGAGCGGAAGCGCCGCCGGAATTTAACCCACTGGACCCGCAGTGGTTCTATGGCAAGCAACTTACGTTAATTGGCGCCGGCGGATCACCGCGGGTGGAGTGCGCGCCGGCGGCCATTCGGTTCAACTTACGACGCAATCTCGAGTTCATCCTACGGCTGATGGCGGACGGAACGGTGGACTTACGGCCGCTAATTACGCATCGGCTGCCGGCCTCGCGCATGGTGGAGGCTTACGAGTTGGCGCGTTTACATGATAAGTCGCTGGTGGCGGCGGTATTCGATTGGGAGACGGAATGATTCGCAAGCGGTTTGGACGGACGGGCCTTTCGATCTCGGCTCTTTCCCTGGGGACGGTGGAGTTGGGGATGGATTACGGGCTGCCGGGAAGTAACTCGCGCCCGACGACCGAAGCGGCGGTGCGGTTGTTACATCACGCGCTGGACCGGGGGATCAATCATCTGGATACGGCGCGCGCCTATGGGGAGGCGGAAGCGATTCTAGGGGCGGCGCTGGAGGGGCGGCGGCGAGAGGTGGTGATCACAACGAAGGTGGTGGTGCATCCGGAGTTAGCCGCGCTGACGGAGAGCGTGGAAACAAGTTTGCGGATGTTACGGACCGACTATGTGGACGTGGTGATGTTACACACGGCGCCGAAGGACGAGCTGGCGAATAACGAAGTGGCGCAGCACTTACTGAAGCTGCGGGACGCGGGCAAGTTCCGGTTTCTGGGGGCGAGTGTGTACGGGACGCAGGCGGCGCTAGAGGCCATCGAGGCCGGCGTGTTTGACTGCCTGCAGATTGCATTTAGTCCGCTGGACCGGCGGCCGGAGACGGAGCTGTTTGCGGTGGCGGAGGAGGCGGACGTGGGGCTGATTGCGCGGTCCGTGTTGTTGAAGGGGGCGTTGAGCGAGCGGTATAAGACCTTGCCCGAGTCGTATGGGGAGTTGAAGGCGGCGGTGGCGAGGCTGGAGGCGCTGGGGATTCCGTTGCCGGAATTGGGTTACCGGTATGTGATGGGCGAGCCGCGCTTGGCGAGCGCGCTGGCGGGGACGGCGCATCAGCATGAGCTCGATGAGTTGCTGCGGTATGCGGAGGCCGGTCCGCTGCCGGAGGACGTGGTGGCGGCGATCCGGCGGGAGCCGATGGTGAGCGAGCAGTGGCTGAATCCGGGGCTGTGGCCGTCAGGGTAGGGTGATGCCGCCATCGACCTTGAGGACGCTGCCGGTGATGTAGCTGGCGCGTGGTGAGGCGAGGAAGGCGACGGCGTCGGCGATTTCGGAGGGTTCGGCGAGGCGTCCCCAGGGGAGCTTCTGGCCCTCTTCGCGAATCTGCTCTTCGGTGAAGAAGGCGCGTTCGCCGGGAGTGTCGGTCCAGCCGGGTTCGATGCAGTTGACGCGAATCCGGTGGGGAGCGAGTTCGGTAGCCCAGGTGCGGGCCATGTGGTTCACCGCGGCTTTGGCGCCGTTGTAGGCGGTGGAGTTCGGGAAGCCGCGGTGGGCGTGGACGGAACTGATCATGACGATGGCGCCGCCTTCACCTTGCTGCACCATGCGGCGGGCGGCGACCTGGGTGCAGTGGAAGACGCCCCAGAGGCAGACGGCCCAGACGCGCTCGACGTCGGCAGGATCGGTGTCGAGAAAGGGAGCGCGAATATTGATGGCGGCGTTGTTGACGAGGGCGTCAACGCGGGGGAGACCGGCGAAGAGGGCGTCGACACTGGCGCGGTCGCTGACGTCGGTGCGGATGAAGAGGAAGCGAGGGTCGGGGGGCGGGGCGAGGTCGGCGAGGACGACGTCGTAGCCATCTTCGCTGAGTTTGAGAGCGCTGGCCCAGCCGATGCCGCGCGCGCCGCCGGTGACGACGGCTAACTTACTTGCCATGAGGGACATTTTCGCACTTAGACTGGTAGCCACATGATGCTTCAAGAATCGGCGCGACTGTTGGCTGCGAATCGGCGCTTCATCCCCGGGGGAGTGGTGAGCTTGAACCGGGCGACGCAGCCGGAGATGGCGTTTGCGCGGGGGCAGGGCGCCTATATCTGGGATGAGGACGGACGGCGGTATATCGACTATCACGCCGCGTTTGCGCCGCACTTTCTGGGACACAACGATGCGGCGGTGAACGAGGCGGTGGAGCGGGCGCTGCGCGACCAGACGAGTTTGTTTGGGAGCGGGACGACGCGGGCGGAGGGGCGATTGGCGGAGCTGATCTGCACGCACATTCCGTTTGTGGAGTCGGTGCAGATGCTGAACTCGGGGAGCGAGGCGACGTACGCGGCGATGCGGCTGGCACGCGGAGTGACGGGGCGCGAGCACGTCATCGTGATGCAGGGCGGGTATAACGGCTGGCACAACGATGTGGCGTGCAATCTGATGACGCCGCTCGAGACGTTGGGGCCGCGGGTGAGTCCGGGGGAGTATGCGTTTCAGCCCATCAGCGCGGGAATTCCCGAGGCGCATCGGGCGCTGGTGCATCCGGTGAACTTCAACGATTTGGAGTCAGTGGAGTGGGTCTGCCGGAAGTATCCGGTGGCGTGCGTGATTACGGAGCCGATTCTGCAGAATATCGGGGTGGTGCAGCCGCAGCCGGGTTATCTGGCGGGGTTGCGGAAGCTGGCCGACCAGTATGGATTCGTGCTGATTTTCGATGAGGTGAAGACGGGGTTTCGGCATGCGCTGGGCGGGTATGCCTCGATCGCGGGTGTGACGCCCGATCTGGCGGGTGTACGGGAAGGCGTTGGCGAACGGGTATCCGATGGCGGTGTGGTGGGGGGGGCGGCGCGAACTGATGGACGTGTTCGCGCATCCGGAGCCGCGCGAAGCGCGTGCCTGCTGGCGGGGACTTACAACGCGCATCCAGTGCCGACAGCGGCAGCCATCGCGACGATTGAGCGGTTAGTGGATGGCGCGGTGTATCGGCACGTGGAGGCGTTGGGGAGCGCGGATGCAGACGGGGCTGGAACTGATCTTCGGCGAGCGGGTGCGGGTGGGGCGGCAGGGGTCCGGCCTTTTGCCCGTACTTCATGGATCATCTGCCGGTGGATTGGCATGATCTGGCGACGCATCATGACGCGGCGTTCGATCAACGGCTGCGGTTGGCGCTGATTGAGCGGGGGAATCTATCCGTTTCCGCTGGCGATGAAGCAATGGTCCCATTTCGGCGGCGCATACGGAGGCCGATATCGACGAGACGCTCGAGGCGATCTCAGTTGCAGCAGCGGTCTGCTGAGACGTTTCGCAAGGCGGCGGCTGAGGCGGATCAGGAGCCAGCCGAGGACGGCGGTGCAGACAGTAAGGAAGGCGGCGTTCGAGAGGGCTGCCGGATAGCCGAGCTGCGCGGCGTTGACAAAGGGGTAGGGATAGAAGCCGTCGTAGCGGCCGCGGAGCAAGGTATAGCCGAGGTAGGTGAGCGGGGTAAGTGAGCCAGAGGAAGGCGTAGCGGTAGGCGAGGGCGGCTTTGGGGGCTTTGAGCAGCCAGTAGGCGAGATAGAGGACGGGGGTGACGTCGTGGAGGAGGAGGTCGGCGAGCTTCTGCGGGCCTTGAGGATTCCAGGTGTGGCGAAGTAAGAGTGAGTAAATGATGCCGACGAGGGCGATGTAAAGGGCGAGGCCGAGCTTGGACGGGAGGGCGGGCAAAGAACTTACCGGGCAGGGAGGTGGGCGCCCAAGTCAGTGAGCTGGTGGCGAGAGCGATCAGTAAGTTGGTGAGGATCGTGAAGTAACTGAAGAAAATTCAGCAGGCTCGCCATCAGGCTGAGCTGGAGCAGGAGTCCAGCCCAAGCGGTGAGGGCGATGAGGAGGGTCATTCGCCGCGGAGCTCGACGATGGTGGCGCCGGCGCCGCCTTCGTAGCCTTCGGCTTGATAGTGCTTGGCGACCAGCGGATGGCCGCGGAGCAGGTCATGAATCTGGCGCTTCAGGATGCCCATGCCGTGACCGTGGACGATGCGGATGCGTTCCATGGAGGCGAGCGAGGACTGGTCCAGGAATTTCTCGACCCTCGTCGCAGGCCTCTTCGGCGCGCTTGCCGATGACGTTGAGCTCGCGGGCAAGAGGCGCTTCTTCGCGAGAGGTCTGGAAGCTGACGTTGCGAGGTAGCTTGGCCTTTTCGTTGGCTTCGGGCAGGATCTCGAGGGACGTCGCCGCGGGGGACCTGCAGCTTAAGGAAGCCCGCTTCGACTTCGATGTTATCGGCGCCGAGCAGGCGGCGGATGCGGGCGATTTCGCGAATGCCTTTGAGGCGCACGCGGATGCCTTCGCGGAGCTCGAGCGTGGGTTTGGCGGCGGCGACGGGGCCGAGCTTTTCGATGCGCTCTTTGAACTCGCGTTCGACGCGAGCGGTTTTTGACGCGGGCTTTGTTGACGGCTTGCTTTTCGTCGAGTTCGTCGAGGGTTTGGGCGGCGGTGGCGCGGAAGTCGGCGAGGGCGGCGGCGAACTCCTGTTCGAGTTTGGCGAACTTATCGGCTTCGCGCCTGGCGTATTCGGCGGTGAGTTGCTCTTCGCGGAGGCGTAACTTAGCGCGTTCGCGGGCAAGGGCTTCTTCGTGTTCGCGGGCGCTGGCGACGCGGACGTGTAACTCGTCGAGGAAGCGGGCGATGTCTCGTTCGGCGGTGCCCATCAGCGAGCGGGCGCGGGCAATCAGGTGGGCGGGGATGCCGAGGCGGGAGGCGATGTCGAGGCCGGCGGACTTACCGGGGGCGCCGGTTGCGGAGTAAGTAGGTGGGCTCGAGCGTTTCTTCGTTAAAGCCCATGGAGGCCGTTGACGACGCCGGAGGTGGTGGAGCCGTAAACCTTGACGGCCATCAGGTGGGTGGAGGCGAGGCAGAAGGCGCCGACGGTGCGGAAGTCGTCGAGGAGAGCGACGGCGAGGGCGCCGCCTTCTTCCGGGTCCGTGGCGCGGCCGAGTTCGTCGAGTAGGACAAGGGAATCGGGCGTGACTTGCTCCTGCATGGCTTTGACGCGTACGACGTGCGAGGAGAAGCTGGAAAGGGATTCGGCGATGGATTGGCTATCGCCGATGTCGGCGAGGATCTGGTCGAAGACGGGGAGTTCGGCTTCTTCCGCAGGTACGGGGAGGCCGGATTGGGCCATCAGCGAGAGGAGGCCGATGCACTTCATGGCGACGGTTTTGCCGCCGGTGTTCGGGCCGCTGATGAGGAGCGTGCGGTGGTGCGTGTCGAGCGTGAGGTTGAGGGGGGTAACCTTCTTGCGCTGTTTCTTAAAGACGTCGACCAGGAGGGGATGGCGGGCGTTCTTGAGGGCGAGGCGGGGTTGGTCTTCCGAGGAAAGCGTGGGGACGATGCAATCGAAGGAGATCGCGAAGTGGGCTTTGCCGAATAAGAAGTCGAGGTCGCCCATGGCCATGGAGGCGGCGGCGATGGCGTGGCGCTCTTCGCGGAGTTGGAGCGTCATCTCGCGGAGGATGCGGTGGATTTCGCGAAGTTCCTCGTCGTTGAGGCGAACAAGGTCGTTGTTGAGTTCGATGGTTTCGAGGGGTTCGACGAAGACGGTTTTGGCCGGAGGCGGAGGAGCCGTGGACGACGCCGGGAATGCGCCCTTTCTGGCTGGGGACGAGGTGGGACGACGAAACGGTCGTTACGGAGGGTGACGAAGTTTTCCTGCAGGACGCCGTCGTCGCCGTGGGCTTTGAGGAAGCGGTTTGAGCGAGTCCTGGATGGCTTTCTGCTGGCGGAGACGGTCGCGGCTGAAGGCGGGCAAGGGTAGGACTGGCTTCGTCGGTGAGGGTGCCGTCGGGGAGGATCTTGCCGGAGAGGTCGGAGAGGGTACGCGAGAAGTCGCCGATGGCGGAGGCGTGGTTGGCGAGGCGGGGGTACTGGTACGGCGACATCGAGGATGCCATGGCGCGCGTCGCGCGCGCGATCGAGCAGGGTGGTGAGGGCGTAGATTTCGGTGGCTTCGAGAAGGGCGCCCTCGATGCGGAGCTTCTGGAGGATGACCGTGGGGTCGGGAATGTTCGAGAAACGGAGAGGCGTTTCGGCGTAGCGGAGGTAGCGGATGGCTTCTTCGACGATCGTCCAAGGCGGCTTGGAGTTCGGCGCGGTCAGTGGAGGCGCAAGGGCTTCCAGCCGCTCGCGGCCGAGCGGGGAGTGGATGCTGCGGGCTGAGGACGGCGCGCAGGATTCGTATTCGAGTAGGTCGAGGCTCCAGGGATTCATGGGGTACGGAGGACACGCTCGATGACAGCGAGCGTGCCAGGGGTCATTTCGAGGGACGCGAGTTCGGCGACGGGGAACCAACGAACGTCAGCGGCGTCGTCACCTGCTTTTAGTGTGCCACTCTCGGGGCGGCAAAGGTAATCGAGGATGGTGAAGTGGTACTCGACACGGCCGTCGGCGTCGGTGGTGATGCGTTCGTAGACTTCGGCAAAACGGAGGATGGTGACTTCGAGGCCGGTCTCTTCGCGGACTTCGCGGCGGAGGGCGTCGAGGACGGGTTCGCCCAATTCGACGAGTCCGCCGGGGAGGGACCAGAAGCCTTGATAGGGCGGCTTGCACGGCGGCAGAGGAGGATGTTGTCGCCTTGGACGATGAGGGCGCCCACGCCAAGGAAGGGTCGGTCAGGGTAGCGGCGGGTCACAGTCTTCATTGTCGCCGGGGCGGGATCTAGACTGAGGGGCGATGCAGCGGAGAGCTTTTTTACTGGGTGCGATGCGGCGGCGACGGCGAAGGCGGCGATGCCGCCGAACGTGATTATTTTTCTGGCCGACGATTTGGGCTGGAGCGATGTGGGCTATCACGGGAGCGAGATCCGGACGCCGGTGATCGATGGCTGGCGAAGGATGGTTTTGCGGCTGGAGCGGTGCTACACGTATCCGGTGTGTTCGCCGACGCGGAGTGCCTTGATGACGGTGCGGTCGCCGATGCGGTTAGGGACGGCGTAACACGTGATCCGGCCGTGGCTCGATTTCGGGACGTGTCGACCAAAGAACATTTCATGCCGGAGACGTTTCGTGCGGCGGGTTACCAGACGGCTGATTCTGGGGAAGTGGCACCTGGGGCATTCGCGCAAGGAGTATTGGCCCAATTCGCGCGGGTTCGATTATGCGTACGGTCATGTGAACGGGGAGCTCGATTACTTCACGCATGTGCGCGACGGCGGTTGGATTGGCACAAGAACGGCGTGGCGCTGAAGGAAGAAGGCTATACGACAGATCTGCTGGCGGCGGCCGGAGAGCGGTGGATTCGGGGGCGGGACAAGTCCAAGCCGTTCTTTCTGTATATGCCGTTTCAACGCGCCGCATGCGCCGTTGCAGGCGACGCCGGAGTTGTTGGCGCCGTACGCGGAGGTGAAGGATCCGAAGCGGCGGAACTACAGCGCGATGGTGGCGGGGATGGATCGGGCGATGGGGCGGGTGCTGAAGACGCTGGACGATGAGGGGCTGGCGAAGGACACGCTGGTGTTGTTCATGAGCGATAACGGCGGTCCGCTGAACTTCGGGGCGACGAACACGCCGCTGCGGGGGGGCGAAGGGGACTTGCTATGAGGGCGGGATCCGGGTGCCGGCGGTGATTCGCTATCCCGGACGAGTGAAGGCGGGGGAGCGAGTCGCAGCAGTTTATCCACGCGATGGACATGCTGCCGACGCTGGCGGCGGCGGTGGGGGATCAAGCCGGCGAATCGTTTGCCGCTGGATGGGATCAATGTGTGGCCGGAACTGAGCAAGGGCAAGGTGCGGGAGCGGGAGAACGTCGTGTTTGCGATCGAGAATCCGAACGGGCCGACGCTGGCGCTTTATGACAAGGGATGGAAGCTGATCGG